>NZ_OX366383.1:0-1345841 GCF_947251845.1 Wolbachia endosymbiont (group B) of Athalia cordata | reverse complement strand
TCTACTTTATCTACTTTTTATTTAAACTAAAGTATAACAGTAGTAGTAGTTCTATCAATAAATTGTTATTAACTTAAAATTCAGTAAAAATTAGTATTACTTAGCTTGTGGATAAATATGTTAATAACTTCTCTATGCTATTGATTTTCCTTTATGATTTATGTGTATAAGTAAGATGCCTAGAATGTTAGTAATTTTCTTTTATGGAAAAAAGCTTTACTATCATGGATTGTTATATAATTATGTATATGTCATTGAAAAAATTGTTGATCAATTGTTAGTATTTTATGTCAACAAATAATTCACAAATTAATTTGACATTATTCACATGCTTATTAAACATTTAATAACAGTTTTCTTGATAGACCTTATCTAAAGATATTTTCACCATTAAAGGGAATAAATTGAATAAGAAAAGAACTTTAGTAGAAAAAATAGCATACAGAATTTTTCTCTTTCTCTTCAACAAAACTTCTGTGTTAAAAAAATGTGCGACTGAGTCATTAATGGGTGATCTGTCAGGTCTTGACATACTTAATAGTCTATTAAAATTCCGTGATTGTAGTATCATGGATATAATGACTCCACGTAAGGAGATATGTGCAGTAGACATTGAATCGAGCAAGGATGAGGTAATAAAGAAGGTGAAAAACACTTACCATGCTAAGATACCAACTTATATGAATAACTTTGACAACATAATAGGCTTTTTTTACGTAAAAGATATCATTTTCAATAAGAATAAAGATTTTAATCTGAGGAATATTATAAAAAATGTAATATTTGTCCCAGCCTCAATGAAAGCAACAAATCTTTTTGTTAAAATGAAATCTTCCAAGTCATATTTAGCTATTGTACTGGATGAATATGGCGGAACTGATGGTTTAATTTCGATAAATGATCTTATAGAAGAATTGATACCAAATATTGATAACGAGAATGAGGTAAATTCAGAACACACCATTACTGAATTATCTCAAAATAAGTTTGAAATATCGGCAAGGGCCCTTATAAAGGATATAGAGGAAAATCTAAAAATAGAGTTGTGTGACTCTGAAGAGCATTATGCCACACTTAGTGGTTTGGTTCTTTCAATTGCTGGTAAGGTACCTTCTGTAGATGAAGTTATAAGATATAAAAATGGTATAAAATTTATCATCAAGGATGCAAATGAACGATACATTAACAAAATAATACTAGACTTAAGTGATTACAAAAATTAGATTCAATATTTTTTAGTGAAAGGTACTTTATCTTGGAAGTAGGGGACATAGTAGCCACTGCCATTAAGTTAAGGGAAAGAGAAGTTAAGATTGGACAAAAAATTTGAAGTGATTGATAATTATGGTAAATACTAGGGTGAATTTTTAAGAAAAGGGAGTCTGAAAAGTGCAAGTTATTTAAAAAAGTAATAATTGCAGGTTATTTTGCAAAGAATGTACTAATACAATGATACTGAAAAGATATCTTGAATTTAAAACACATGTTTTCTAGCTCTTTTCTGGTAGTTGAGTGAACGAATATCAGATATCTTATGACGATCAACTCTTCTCCCTTTTCTTACCACTAAAGTGTTCATCAAAAATAACTGTGATAGTCGATCCATAATGCAGTCTATGTCTGACTCTGTAGAAAAAATATCAAAGGCTAAGTTTTTAATCGCATTAAATGAGACAGATTTATTGATGCTTTTTTTTAGTTTACTATTCTGTGCGCTCAATGTCTCTTCATCATCTTCTATCATGATACTTTCTAGATTACTGATGAAGATAGTTGACCAAAAATCCTGCTTGATAGTTTCAATACTTTTTCCTGTGAAATTCTCTAAATTTAATCTTCCCTTCAGCCTAGAAAAAAATGTTTCTACTCCCCAGCGCAAGTAATATAATCTCTCAAACTCTTCGACTGTAAAACTTTGCTCATCTAACAGATGATGTTACTAACACTTCAACTTCTCCAGAAGAAAGTATTATTTTGACTAACCTGAATTTCATCTCATCAGGTAATCCTAGCTTTCGTAGCTGTCTTGCTACTTTAATAGGTGCGGTAGACACTACCACCGTACTAGATGGGCTTTCCGGCTTAAACATAGCGTTTATTTCATTGAAAGACGAACTTGGACAGCGAATTATATAATTGATTTTCCTTCCTGTAAGCTCAGCAAGAAATCGATAAGATACGTATCCTCTATCACAGATTAACAAATCGTCTGATTTTATGGATTCAAGCATACCGATCGCTAAATCAACCTCATAGCTGTCACCTCTACTTAGCACAGATTTTATTGCAATATTATTTAGCACATCGTAGCAAACTTCAAAGGTTGCACTTGTATAGTCTTCAAATCTCTGGATTCCATTCCATACTGCTCTTGAGCTAAACTCGCCTATTATTTTGTCGCTCTTTGGCAGAATCAGTATTGAAGCATCAAATGCAAGTACTCTGAAGCCATGGTGGGTTTTAAATTCCTGATCTTGGTAGTATAGGGAAACTATATCATCATTTAACTCTGAAAACGCAGTATGCTTTAGCTTCTTTCTTGCTTGAGTAAATGCACTTGCCGTAATTGTGTAATCTTTTCTTGTATGCAGAACAAACTCATTAAGCATTACTTGTAATGACTTTACACTCTTTCTAAAAATCAGGAGAAATACATTAATGAAGGGCAGCTTTCTTTTTCGTGAGAAGTCTTTTGAGGATGCTCTGTGTGCGTTTATAAAGTTTAAACTCATCAATTTATTTTTTATAAACATGATTATTCTTTTTTTTACTCATGTCATTACTTCTTTTAATTTGTGGATCTTACCTGATTTTACAATACAGTCCATCACTTCCCCTTAACTTAATGGCAGTGACTTTGTTTACCCCCCTCCCTTTACCATTCAGCTACGCAGATAGTTACTACAAACCGTAAAGATGTTTAAAAGAAATCTAATTTTTTATCAACTCATACATTTCATTACCAACTTCACAATAAGGTTCTGCAGTTGGATAAAAATAATCAAAAAAGAAATAATCCTTTAGTATTTCTGTGCTGCATCCAGAATTATAGTAAGTATCAAGCCTTCCTTTAAATATCAACAAGAGTATCTTTATACTTTTTCCAAATCACCCTCCCCCAAACTGGTCTACGATGTTTGATAGGTATGCATCTCGATCATTTAACCCTTTGCTCTTATATTTACCAAGCATACTTTTCATTTTAGAATTAAGATCTAATGCTTTTATTTCAAGATCTGCACCTTTCTTCATATAATCTAAATCATCAGCTAATTTTGTATTGAAACTCTGTGTAAGCTTTGCAGCCAGCTCTCTTGCTTTTCGTCTTTATTAAAGCTAGTATCAAACCAACCTCAGTCACATTTGCAACAATCACATGCTTTACACCATATTCATTTAGAACCAAATGCATTACATATTTCACTAACCGCTTTATTTCAATACTTTTTCTGCTTTAACATTGTTATAAGCAGTGGCACCCATAATATTATTTCCTCGATTATAATGAAAAATAAAATCTCCTTTACCTACGTCTGGATGATGTTTAATTACTGCGTTTAGCTGATTAACTAAACGAAATTTATTGAGGAAATAAGAAAAAATAGGGTTAAGAATTTCAGATGCTGTTGCATATAAAATCGCATAGTTATGACCTTACTGTTCATAGTATCGATCAAAAAATGAGCATCTCCATGATGACTTAAATTCTTCTAAACCTAAATACCTTGCTACATATTCAACAACAGTAAGGCCATTGCTAAAAATCCTCCTTAATAAAAAGGGGCATTAAGTTTCACGTTTCTTACAAAGGATAAGTTATTAAAATTTCAATAATTACACCATTATCAGATAAACTATCACCCAGAACACAAAAATTTTTACACTTTGAATTAGAGTTATTCTTTTCATTTGCCATAACATTCAATATCTAATCATACTGCTCTATGAAGCCTATAAAAAAAGAAAAATAGGGTAAAATTATAGAACTTTGGCTGAATTTTACCTATTTTTCGAGCAGCCCTTCTGCCTTAAAAGAAACCTCTAAGTTTTTTAGCACGGCTTGGATGTTTCAACTTACGTAGTGCTTTTGCCTCTATTTGCCTAATTCTTTCACGTGTAACATTAAAAATTTTTCCTACTTCTTCTAAGGTATGCTCTTTTCCATCTTTACCAAGGCCAAAGCGCATCCTTAGAATTCTTTCTTCTTTTGGTGTTAAAGTTGCAAGAACATTGGTCGTAATGCCACGCAAGTCGGCAAGTATTGCAGCATCTTCTGGTTTAGAAACTCGCTTATCTTCTATACAATCACCGAAGGTACTACTATCATCCTTTCCTGTTGGAGCTTCAAGACTTACTGGATCTCTTGCTATTTTCATAACTTTGCGTATTCTTTCTATCGGCATTGCCAATTCTATACTTAATTCCTCTAATGTTGGCTCTCTACCCATTCCATGAGTCATCTTTCTTAATGCTTTATTGATTTTACTGATAATTTCCACCATATGAACTGGTATTCTAACTACTTTAGACTGTTCAGGTATTGCCCTAGTTATTGATTGTTTTACCCACCAAGTACCATAAGTCGAAAATTTATATCCACGTTTGTAATCAAACTTATCTACAGCCTTCATAAGACCAATATTGCCTTCTTGTATCAAGTCAAGTAGATCAAGTCCTCTTTTTGAATACTTTTTAGCAATTGAAACCACTAGCCTTAAATTAGCCTTTATCATCTCTTGCTTTGCTTCAGAGACTTCTCGTTCGTGTTTTTGTATTCTCTTGATTAGCTCCTTAAACTCTTGTACTTTATCTCCTTGTACATAACTCTTAATATTTCTTAAGGCACTAGCTATATATTCATAGTTATCGTTTATAAACCTTAAGAATTTATTTTTTAATTCACCTGTAAAAAGGGACTGATTTTCATTCTTCTTTAAAAGACTGATTTCGCTCAATTCGTGCTCTAAAAGCACAGCACAATAAATATTATAGAAACTTTCTCTATCAATATCGTACTTTCTAGCCTCAGTAATAAGATTAGCTTCTTCAAACGTGATTAGTCTATTTATTTCGTAAAGTTTTTGTGTAATTCTGGCAATAGCAGCATCACTAAACTGAATTTGTAATGCTACAGACCATATTTGATTATATAAATTTTCTAGCTCATTAGAGAAATCTTTAGAATTTTTTTTCAATACCAATGCTTCATTTGTTAAAGTAATGATCTCATCCAATGCTGTGATAACCTTTGGCAATAAATCACTTTCCATTTCAAGAACAGAAATGTTTAAATTCGCTGAACTTATATCTTCACTCTCATTTCCCTTTTCATCGTTGCCTTTTTCCTCATCATCAACATAATCTTTAACATCTTCAGCTTCACTTTCTTCTTTGGCTACCATATTGAAATCAGAGTTATAAATTGCATCTAGATTTATCATTTCTCTCAGCAAAAAAGTTCCCCCACTTAAATCATCACGCCATGTTTTGATCATGTTGAATGCCACTGATGTTTCAATTATTGCACGTAACATGTTATGCTTTTCAGATTCAATTTTTTTTGCTATCTTAATTTCATCTGCTCGTGACAAAAGCTTTACAGAGCTCATATCTTGTAAATAAATCCTTACTGGATCATCATTTTGCACTAAAGTTGTAGTAGTATTCAACGATGTCTCATCATCATCAAGCTTATTACCATCATCATTAGAAGGAGCTTCTTCCTCATCTTCACTACTTTCGAGTATGTTAATTCCAGAGTCTTGCAATAAAGCTATAGTATCATCTATAAAATCAGGTGGAAAACTTTCATCTGACAACTTATCATTTATATCATCAAAAGTGATAAAACCGCCCTTTCTTATACTTTTGGTTACAAGATCTTTGATGATCTTTTTCCTATCTTCCGTACCATTAATAGTTGACATCATTACCTTTACAGTTTATAATTTTATTTCTTATTTATCAAATAAACTTACAATTAGCAAGCTTATAGTTTTATTCTTAATTTATAGTTACTTGCTACTTCATATAGTTTAAGATACTGTCAATTTATTCACACTCTTCTTAATCAACTAATCTCTCCATTCTTACTACTATGGACAATCCAACTGAAAATGTTGCAATTCCAACCACTATAGCAGTAAGCATTAAGACGTGAGGTATAGGATTGGTATATAAGTGAAAATTTGAAGTCAATATAGGAGGTAAAGAACTTTTTACATACCCTAAAGATATGTAAAACAACAAAACAGATGCTTGTAAGACACTTAATCCCATCATTTTTTTTATTAAGTTTTTATCATTTACAATGATATAGAAACCTAGCACCATTAATATAGTAATGCCTACATAATTATATAGAGTCATTGTTTTTTCTTGCGAGCAAAATTTATATATATGATTAACATGGAAGAAGAGACGGTAAGCAATACACCCAGCTCCACTAAGAAAATACCCAATTTTTGACCTGTTCTACTATCAGCTGACAATATACTATAGGATAAAAAATTTTGGCCAAATAAAACTGTTATAATACCAGCTCCTCCATAGGTTAAAATACCTAGTACGTTAGTAAATTTGATAATAGAGTAAGGTATTGCTTTTAAAGTTGTAGGTATATCAAATAACATAGAATATAATATTATCCCAGAAGCAATAATTATTCCCGCCTGAAAACCTCCACCTGGAGTATAGTCACCATGAAACTGTATGTATAAACCAAAAAAAATGATAAAAGGTATCATCAAAAATGTTACTGCACTTAATACCGGATCTTTAATCACTTTCTTTCTCTTCTAATATTAACATTATACAAAGTGCAGCAGTAAAAACTACTATAGTTTCTCCAAATGTGTCATAGCCACGAAAGCTTGCTAAAACAGCTGTCACTATATTAGGAATACCAATAGCTTTTTCAGTATTTTCTACATAATAAGGAGCAACGTGCAAGTGAACTGGAGCATTATGACTGCCAAAATCTGGTAATTGAATCATAAAGTATGATAAACATGCAGTCAAAAATAACATAAAAAAAAGTGTTGTGGGGCTATGAGATAAATTTGCTTTGTAATTCTTTACCAAAGAGAGTGCTGCAAACGTAAAGACTGTGCTCAATCCTGCACCAACAGAAGCTTCAGTAATTGCAACATCTGGCGCATTCATAATCAAGTACATAAGTGCAATAAGTGAACTAAATACACACATTAGAACAGCACTTACAACCAAATGTTTCGAAAGAACTATAAAAACTGTAACCGTGAGTAACAGCAAAAGTAATATTAGATTCAGTATTTCTAGCATCTTAACCTTCTTTAATAGTCTTTACTTTTATAATAAGTACGCGCTAAAATATAACTGTTAGTTGAATTGGCTATCCATATTATAAAAATCAATAATATAACTTTAATAGTATTGATTGAAAATTCATTTTGCCAAGCAAAACCAATCAACAACAACATTGCGCCACTAGAATCTGCAATACCTGCAGCATGTAGTCTAGTATAGAAATCAGGAAATACTACTACTCCTACGCTTGAAATGACTATTAAACAAACACCTAAAAATATGAGAATGGATGCTACCATAAATTATCAAAACAACATTAATCTCATTAGCGCTATAGTTGATATAAAGCTGATGCTAGCATATAGTAATGCTATATCAATTAAAAAAAATCATTCAGAGTAATCGATATTGCTGTTATGAGTAAAACTACTTGTGTTGATAAACTATTGAATGCTAAAATCTTATTGTACACATCACTTGACCTAAATACTATACAACATAACATTACACTCATACAGAACAAAAGCGCATAGATAGCAATACTAATCATTTATAAGCTATTATAACCTCTGCAGATTTCTAAATCGGTACTTCTTCATCACTATCTTGATCATCTATTTCATCATCGTGGCTTTCTTGACTTACATCCAGACTTGTGTTAAGTTGATGATCAGAAAAATTTAACAAATTTGCTAGCTTACTTGGACTATTAATATAAGTATTATCTGTGTTTCCTTTCATGTGCTCCTTGCACCTTTTCACCAAAAGGTTAAACAACTCATGAGTATTCACCTTCTTTTCTGCTATTTCATATAAAGAAACTATCGTATCCTTATGATCTTTAAACTTAACCATTTCAACGGGATCGCTTGCCCCTGTACTCAAATCATGCGTTCTTTGACTTGCTAGCAGAACCAATTTAAAACGGTTGTGTACCTGTTCTACACACTTTTCTACAATAGACTCAATCATAAAATACTACCTTGATAAACTTTATACTATATCACAAAAAATAAGATGTCAACTTCGGATCTATTGAGATCCAATTCTACATTCTACTTTTTCTTCTTTAGCTTTTACTGATTGATTTTCTGTTATTGTAATTGTTATTTCATGATCAAGCTTTTTCAAAAAACCTAACAGTCTCTCTAAAGAAAAACCACTTGTCTTACCACTTTTAATTTGTGACACCTTTGGTTGATCAATACCAAGTTTCTCAGCCGCACAAGCTTGAGTCCAAGTATTTTTTCCTATAATTTTACTTATTATGCTCAGCAATTTTTTTTTTATTGCTTCACTATCCAGATTGTTTAATGATATTGTTTCCATAATTTTTACTCTCACATACCAACTAGCTTTATTAAATATTATATCATAATATTTAATATACCAATATATTAATACTATATAATTTGTCAATAACTATAATGATATACTGATACTCAAAATTTTAAATTGACTATAATTTTTATCAAAATACTAGTAATTTCAAACTATTATTTTGTAAAAAACTTACTATTAAAGAGAATAAGTTGAAATTGCAAAGTTTAAAATACAGAAATAATCATTTTACAAACTCGTTTTAGAGACTGTACATGATCTCAAGAAAGGAATAAAGCAGGAGATAGAGTATGTAAATTATGAAAACAGAGCAAGATGAGTAGGAGAAAAACTGAGTAGAGTTCTGTAGAAAGAAACAAAATCAAGAAGATTTAGGATATATTTTACATAGTGTTACAGGTCCTAAAAAGTGGCTTCAGTGAATCAACAATGTTTTCAAAATGGCAAGATTATTTTAATAAATGAAGTAAAAAACATAGCGGAAGTAAAGAAAGTGTTTTGAAACATATATAAAAAAGTAATTGCAAAGAAACAAATAAAAGGATGTAACTGTAGAAATCTTTGCCGTATTGTCAAAAGGTAAGTCTCTAATACTCTTATAGAAAAGTGTAGACAATTGTGATAAGCAAAATTCAATACTAGCTTACAAATCGTCTTCTTGCTTCCACCGCTTTGCTTCTAAAAAGATTATGAATAGACCCTTATATCCGAAATTTATACCTCTATATTTTAATATAGTGATTCATTTCAATTTTTAAAGTTTCTATTTAATAAGAATGCTATATCATATTCGTAATTTAATTTAAATATCTGTTGCTTCTTAAATACTATTTGGTTAGTAAATAAAATCATGTCTAATACAGAAAAAATGAAAAAGGATGTTGCTGTAATTATGGGAAGCGAGTCGGATTATGGCACTATGGTGCATGCTATTAACCTATTAAAAGAATTGGAAATTTCACATGATGTATTTATAATATCCGCACACAGAACACCAGAGAGACTCTTTAATTTTACTAAGTCTGCTCAAGAAAAAGGCTTTAAGGTTATTATAGCTGGTGCAGGAGGAGCGGCTCATTTACCTGGTATGACTGCATCGCTTACTTATTTACCTGTTATCGGTATTCCTGTGCATAGCAAGCAATTAAATGGGCTCGATAGTCTATTATCTATAGTGCAGATGCCAAAAGGTGTTCCAGTTGCAACAATGTCTATAGGAGAGAGTGGAGCATGCAATGCCGCTATTACTGCTGCATCTATATTGTCGATTTCTAATAGTGAAATTGCAGATAGATTAAAAAAATGGAGAGAGGGGCAAACTAAAGCAGTAAAAGAAAAACCAACATTATAATGGCAATAGTTCTTTTAGATACAAAAACCATAAATCGTATAGCAGCAGGAGAGGTAATAGAAAGGCCTGCAAGTGTGGTAAAGGAATTAGTGGAAAATGCAATAGATGCCAGAAGCTCAGAGATAGAAATTAAGATAGAAAGTGGTGGGCGTAACCTCATTACTGTAATCGATGATGGTAGCGGAGTAAAAAAGGATGATTTAGAACTTGCGTTTATGCGCCATGCTACTTCAAAATTGAGTGACAGTGAATTAATAGAGATCAAGCATCTTGGCTTTAGAGGAGAAGCTTTGCCTTCAATTGCAGCAGTAAGCAGAATAAAATTATCATCTAAGGCAAGCAAAGCAGATCAAGCATGGTCTATAAGGTATGAGGGGGGAGAAAAAATAGGAGAGCTTGTTCCTTATCCTTTATCGATAGGAACATATATTGAAGTACGAGATTTATTTTTTGCCACACCAAATAGACTAAAATTTCTCAAAACCGAAAGGGCAGAAACACAAAGCATTGTTGATATTGTAAACAACTTAGCAATGATCAATTATGGAATTGAGTTTACTCTTATCTCCGATAATAAGAAGCTTCTTAAGTATGCTAAGCAGACCTCATTATTTAGCAGGCTATGCGAAGTAGAAGAAGAATTTCATGAAAACTCTTTGCAAATTAGTGAAGAAGAAGATGGCATTAGACTTACAGGATACATCTGTAAACCTACTGTCAATCGTAGCAATTCAACTCAGATCTATACATTTGTTAATGGTAGACCAATTAAAGATAATCTACTTATTGGTGCAATTCGTTATGCGTATCACGACCTTATTCCAAGCAATAGATATCCTTTTGCAGCGCTGCACTTAGAGATACCGTATGATCAAGTTGATGTAAATGTGCATCCAAATAAATCAGAGGTAAGGTTTCAGAACAAGAGGCTAATATATGAAATAGTGAGAAGAGGGCTAATAAAAGTGCTATCAAAGAGAATAGATCTTGCAGAAACTGTATTGGCCCAGAATGGAACAACAACGAATCATCTATCATCAGATCCTTTTAGTAGGTCTAGTCTTAAAAATGAATTTTATGGAAGAAGGTCGGATCCTTTTGAAAACCAGTTAATGAGAGAATTTACTTCTCCAAATATAGAGACAAAAAGCTTATCAGAACATTCAAAATCGTTTGATTATACTGGTATGCAAAAATCTCCTCCACGAGCAGAAACTACAATTTTGGAAAGGAAACAAACCGATCTAATAAGGGACTATCCACTTGGGTTTGCACACTGTCAAATCTACAATACTTATATTATTGCCGAGGTAAGAGACAAACTAATTATAGTAGATCAGCATGCAGCCCATGAAAGACTAGTATACGAGTGCTTAAAGGAGAAATCAAGTATAAAAAGACAAAAACTTCTTTTGCCTGAAATGGTTGAAATCAAAAGTCAAGCCGGTATGGAAATGATAGAAGTTTATAAGGATAAGCTTTTCGAAATGGGCTTTGATATCGAAATTAAATCAGAAAATGCGATCATAGTAAAAGAAATACCTGCAATCTTAGGGGCAATAGATGTGAAGGAAATGCTAATTGATATAGTGGATAGATTAATAGAAATAGAAGATACTCTACCTATAGAGGATAAAATAAATAAAATACTAGCTACAATTGCTTGTCATGGATCAATTAGAGCAGGTAGAAAGATGAAATTAGAGGAGATGAATGAGTTGTTGAGGCAAATAGAAAAAACACCATATTCTGGACAATGCAATCACGGAAGACCAACCTATATAGAAATGAAATTAAGCGATATTGAAAAGTTATTTGAGCGAAGGTAAGAAATTGTCACAAATGTGTATAGATTATACAACCCTAGTTTCGTCATCTCAAAACTCAGATACACAATTGTTCGAACATTGCAATTTGCAGGTAATTTGTATAGCAGATAATGTCATTCTATTACTTGACGATGATTTATTATGCAGCTACTTGATTAAAATTAAGTTTCCTAAATCCCAGGCATTGTCTTTTATGTTAATAATTAATATACAACTAAAGATACTTATCAAAAACGACAATAAAGAATTCAAAAAAAGCCAGAAATTCTGTAGAATTGACCATATCATATAGAGAAAAAGGAAGTGTATGATCACATCCTTCACTCCGATCATTAATCTGCAAACAAAATAGTTTTGCATTTTTTGATAAGATTAAGTAATATCAGCGTATTAGTTATACAATTAATAATTTTTATGGATGAGCGTAATCCTTGGAATCTTGGAAAGAAACCGTCAGGTTCAAGTAATGAAGATATTTTAAGTAAAGCTGTGTCTGATATAAGATGCTTTTTTAATGGCTTAACCAGAAATAGAGGGAAAAAACCTTATTTCATCATTTTTATTGTTTTGTTGTTTTATCTTTGTACTGGTTTCTATATTGTCCATCCGAGTGAGGAAGGTATAGAACTTACTTTTGGCAAATATTCCAATACAGAAACATCTGGTTTGCGTTATCACTTTCCCTACCCTATTGGTAAGGTTTTTAAAGTAAATGTTAAAGAAGTAAATCGTGAAGAAATTGGGATAAGCAGCTCTTATGGGCGAGATACAGATCGTGGTGAAGGAGTGATGCTTACCGGAGATGAGAACATAGTCAACGTTAACTTTGAGGTCCAATGGAGAGTCAGGGATGCTAAAGATTATTTATTCAAAGTGCGGGATTATAAACCTGGTTTTAGCGTTAAAAATGCTGCTGAAAGTGCTATGAGAGAAATAATAGGTAAGAATACGATCTCTTTTGCACTCGAAGGTCAAGGCAGGGCTGAAATTTCCAGAGATACTATAATTTTATTGCAACAGATTCTTGATGGATATCAAATGGGTATAGAGATTTTATCCGTTCAAATGAAAAAAATTGATCCACCAGAAAAGGTGATTAGCTCATTTAGGGATGTACAAAGTGCTCGCGCAGATAAGGAGCGTACCATAAACGAAGCATACGCTTACAGTAATGATATTATACCTCGTGCAAAAGGTGAAGCAATAAAGATAAAATTAGATGCAGAAGCATACGAGAATGAAATAATAAATGAAGCAAAAGGTAATGCAAATCGCTTTTTATCTCTTTACGAAGAATATAGACAAAATCCTTCTCTTGTTAAGAATCGTATTTATCTTGAAACTATGGAAAATATTTTCAGCAAGGTAGATAAGTTTGTTATAACAGACGATCTGAAAGGTATGTTCTCTTATTTACCTCTTACAAATTTAGGAAAATAGCCATGAGTAGTAATATAAAAATTGTTTTTGCTTTTATATTTGTTGTATTATTGATTGCCTTATCTAATTCAATCTTCGTTGTTCAAGAAACAAAACAAGCAATAGTTATACAACTCGGTAAAGTCGTAAAAGATGTTAGGGACAGTGGTTTATATTTTAAATTGCCATTTATAAATAACGTAGAATTTCTTGATAAGAGAATTTTAGATTTAAGTCCTGATAAAACTCCAAGGGAAGTGATAACTGCAGATCAAAAGCGTATTATAGTAGATGCTTATGCAAAATATAAAATAATAGATCCTATCACTTTTTATCAAACTGTGAAAAATGAATCAGGGCTAGTTAGAAGATTATATCCTGTCATAGAAGCTCACATAAGGGAGAATATAGGAAGATTTTCATTAATTAGTTTGTTGAATGAAAAGAGATCAGAAGTTATGCAATTAATTCAACGTGGAGTTTATTCTGAAGCTGGAAAATTTGGCATAGAAATAATAGATGTAAGAATTAAGAGAGCAGATCTACCAGAAGAAAATAGTTCTGCAATATTCCGCCGCATGCAAACTGAAAGGGAAAAGGAAGCAAAAGAAATTAGAGCAGAAGGAGAACAAGCTGGACAAGAAATTAGATCAAAAGCTGATAAATTAAAAAGGGGAATTGTCTCTAGTGCAGTAAAAGAATCACATGAAATAAGAGGCCGTGGTTATGCTGAAGCAACTAGAATCTATAATGAGGCATTCAAGGTTGATGAAGAGTTTTTTAACTTTTATCGCTCTATGAAAGCTTATAGTAAATCATTTGCTAAGGATAATACTAAATTTGTGCTTTCACCAAATAATAATTTCTTAGATATTTTGAACAAAGGGTGGAAATAATGAAAAGTAAGATTTTATTGATATTTACATGTTTTTTAATTTCACCTTTTTATCTATATGCTGCTAAGAAATTTAGTGAACCCACAGTAGAAGATAGATGCAGTAATAATCAGATTGCTGATTTGGTAGAAGAACTTATTCCCGCAGTTGTAAATATTTCAAGTGAGCAAATAGTTAAGCAAGAAAATAACAGTAGAACTAAAATTCCCTTTACGCCAAGAAATAATTTCTTTGATGACTTTAGAGAATTTTTCGAGCATTTTGATCAATTTTTCGATAGAGCTCCTAGCATTAATAGAGAAGTGACGTTACTTGGGTCTGGATTTATTATAGATAAAAGTGGAACCATAGTAACCAACTATCACGTTATTAAAAATGCCCAAGATATTACAGTTACTATGAACGATAATACTTATTTCAAAGCAGAAGTTTTAGGCTATGATGCAAAAACTGATCTTGCTGTGCTTAAGATTAATTCTGATAAAGATCTTCCTTTTGTTGAATTTGGTAATTCTGATAAAGCAAGAGTTGGTGATACAGTTATTGCAATAGGCAACCCTTTTGGTTTGGGTGGCTCTGTAAGTACAGGAATTGTGTCTGCAAGATCTAGAGACATTAGTATTGGTACTATGAATGAATTTATTCAAACTGATGCTGCAATTAATAGAGGTAACTCAGGGGGACCACTATTTCATCTAAATGGAAAAGTTATAGGTATTAATACTGCTATTTATTCCCCATCTGAGTCTGGCGGTAACGTGGGTATAGGCTTTGCTATACCATCTAATCTAGCTATTTCAATTATTGACACATTAAAAAGTGGTAAAAAAATAAAACATGGTTGGCTTGGCGTGCAAGTTCAGCCTATAACAAAAGAATTTGCTAAATCCTTAAGTTTAAAAGATATCAAAGGTGCATTAGTTGCAAGCGTAGTAAAGGGCAGTCCTGCAGAGAAAGGAGGAATCAAAGTAGGTGATGTAATATTAGAGTTTGACGGCAAAAAAATTGATAGAATGACGCAATTACCTCATATGGTTTCACTAACTGAGCCCGGAAAGAAAGTACAGGTTAAGTTACTTAGAAAAGATAAAGAAGTCAATATCAAGGTTGCAATCGAGGAATCTACAAATGATGATTCAGGTAATAATCAAGAAGAAAATAAATCAACATCTAGTTATATAAGTGGTTTAACCGTTTCAAATTTGCCAAAAGAACTAAAAAACAATGCACCCACAAAGGGTGTAGTAGTTACTAGTGTAGATAGTAGTAGTAATTCTACACTACGTGTTATTAAGAAAGGTGATATAATTATCCAACTAGATGGAATCGATATTAAAAATACTAATGATTTTCAAAAACAAATTGATTCAGCAGTAAAAAAAGACGGCAAAGATTCAGTAATGCTGCTTATTTACCGCAACGGCAATCAATTTTTCACCTCAATCAAATTGAAGAAGTAGCTATTTATCTAGCTGGTCATGAAAAAATTGCTTGACAAATTTAACTAGCTTCTTTATCCTAAGGGTAAGGGTTTTTCTGTAGATCAATAAAATTTATCCCTATACTGAAAACCTTTCCAACGAGGTTATGAAAGAACTAGACTTCAGTATCAAGCACTGGAACGATATCATCCATAAGATGAAAGAGCTGTAGTGGTAAGAAACTGGATGATATAAAGCCTTTTGATAATCAGTTTAAAAAGGATAACTTTCTTTCACAAATTAATTTATAATTAAATTAGTATAAAGCATAATCATATTTACTTATCATCATTATTAATCAATAATTAATACCCATAAATTAATTATATCTAATCGCAAAGGGAGGTGGAGATGCGTTTTAAACTAGAAAAGGAAGGTATCCTACAAAAAGATTGTAATAATAGAATTGGTCGTAGGGTACCTGCACAAATAAGATTAAATAACAAAACAACATTTAGCCTGCCTAGTGTATCTTACATTATTCAGGATGACGCTACTGGTCAGCGTTTTGAAATTTTGGATTTGAAGCATGACGTGGCAAGTATACTAAACGACTTATCTCAAGAGCTACAACTAAAGCTAGAAAGCGTAAGAAATGATTACAAATTCGCTTTAGTTACTACCTCTGATCAACCTTATTATTATTACTATGATGGCAACGATACTATGATAGATACTATTGATCGTATACCTCATGGTTACACAAATGGTTTCTATGTTAACGCATATAATCGTGAAAGCTGTAGTATTTATTATGAACTGCTAGAAAACAGGAAGGTTTTAATAGATCCAAAAGACATAATTAGTAGCGAAAATGTCAGTCTTATTTTGGAAGATCTTAAAAGTTCACCTGATAAAAGACTCAAAATAAAAATAGGAGACTATTTGTTTAAAGAATCAAGAAATATGTACAAAGGATATAGGAGCGCTCAGGTATATAATTTAACTGGTGGAAAAGTTGGCATATTGAATAATATCCTTTCAGTATTTACTCGTATAAGCAATACATTCCAGTTATTCCCTTTTCATGAAATGGAGAGCTTGAAAGCACAAGATACCTATTTCGCAGTAAAAAAGTTAGGCAATAGTTATGTTGGTTGCATATCGTATGAAAATAGCACATGCAAAAATTTTTATAATTTTAACCCTAATTCTTTTGGGTATGAGCACGACAATAGACCAGGTCCATATCCTTATTATTATAACTTAGAAAATTTTGATAACTTTTTGGAGGTTGATGTGAATATTCAAGAACATATAAATTTAGAAACAGAAATTGAAGTTTTAAAACGCAGAATAGACAGATTAGAACGTACAGGTGTACAAGGTCCTAAAGGTGAGCCAGGTGAAAGGGGACAAAAAGGTGATAGAGGCTTCGATGGAGAGCCTGCTCCTCAAGGTATACAAGGTCCTCCAGGACAAAAGGGCGAACTAGGTTATACCGGTGCACCCGGTGAACCGGGGTTCCACGGTAAACAAGGTTCCAGAGGTGATAAGGGTGACCGAGGTTTTCCTGGTCCAGAAGGTTCTGTAGGTAGCACTGGAGCACGTGGTCCTAAAGGTGAACCAGGCCATTTGGGTCCAAAAGGCAACAAGGGAGAATCTGGTTCTCAGGGTAAGCCAGGTATAGATGGAACAAAAGGTATAAAGGGTGATAGAGGTGTGCGAGGTGAAAGTGGAACGAGTGGGCCAAGGGGTTGGAAAGGTGAGCCTGGTTCTCAAGGTCTAAAAGGTGAGAGAGGAGATACTGGTTCTAAAGGTGATAAAGGAGATACCGGAACAGATGGATTGCCAGGTGCACAAGGTCCTAAGGGAGAGCCAGGCATAAAAGGTGAGCCAGGTATAAATGGAACAAAGGGAGATATTGGTCCTAAAGGATTAGACGGAGCCATGGGAATAAAAGGTGATATGGGTGAGAAAGGAAAGATAGGTTCTAAAGGTGACAAAGGAGATACTGGGTCTAAAGGTGATAAAGGTAGAGATGCAAGTCCTGAAGAAGTTGCACAAAAATTAATTAATAATGGCACTATTGCTAATCAGGTGCTTGAATATCGTGACCAAGGCGGAGATTTAGTATTAGAGAAGCAAGTTGCAGGAAGAATTATTAGTAATCAAGATATTCAAACAGGAATAGCCATTGCATTAGCTGATAACAGAATGGAAGAGCTAGCAGATGTGTTACTAAGTGATTCTAATCATACATTAGTAGAAAACCTTGCAAATAATACCGAGCTAACACAAAGCATTGCAGAAGAACTAAGGAAAAATCCAGGAGAAGTCCAAGGTCCAAAGGGAGAAAAAGGAGATATTGGTCCTAAAGGATTAGACGGAGCCATAGGGATAAAAGGTGATATGGGTGAGAAAGGAGAACCAGGTGCAAATGGATTGCAAGGTCCAGAAGGTCCTAAGGGAGAGCCAGGTATGAGGGGCTTCAATGGTACACAAGGTCTTACAGGCAACAAGGGTGAGCACGGTATAGACGGATTAAAAGGAGATATAGGACCTCAAGGTATAAAAGGTGAGCCAGGTATAAATGGAACAAAGGGAGATATAGGTCCTAAAGGATTAGACGGAGCCATAGGGATAAAAGGTGATATGGGTGAGAAAGGAGAACCAGGTGCAAATGGATTGCAAGGTCCAGAAGGTCCTAAGGGAGAGCCAGGTATGAGGGGCTTCAATGGTACACAAGGTCTTACAGGCAACAAGGGTGAGCACGGTATAGACGGATTAAAAGGAGATATAGGACCTCAAGGTATAAAAGGTGAGCCAGGTATAAATGGAACAAAGGGAGATATAGGTCCTAAAGGATTAGACGGAGCCATGGGAATAAAAGGTGATATGGGTGAGAAAGGAGAACCAGGTGCAAATGGATTGCAAGGTCCAGAAGGTCCTAAGGGAGAGCCAGGTATGAGGGGCTTCAATGGTACACAAGGTCTTACAGGCAACAAGGGTGAGCACGGTATAGACGGATTAAAAGGAGATATAGGACCTCAAGGTATAAAAGGTGAGCCAGGTATAAATGGAACAAAGGGAGATATAGGTCCTAAAGGATTAGACGGAGCCATGGGAATAAAAGGTGATATGGGTGAGAAAGGAGAACCAGGTGCAAATGGATTGCAAGGTCCAGAAGGTCCTAAGGGAGAGCCAGGTATGAGGGGCTTCAATGGTACACAAGGTCTTACAGGTAACAAGGGTGAGCCCGGTATAGACGGATTAAAAGGAGATATTGGTCCTCAAGGCATAAAAGGTGAGCCAGGTATAGATGGAATAGGTGCTACATTAGCTGATCAGTTTTTACGTGAGATAAGAAAAGCAAAAAATGAAACTCTGGATGCTAAAAAAGCAGCAGAGGTAGCTAAAAATGCTTCAGAAGATTTTGCAAACAAAGTCGAAAAACTGCACAATAAAACAGCTATTTTTACAAAAAATGCTAAAAGTTTTAACACTCAAGCTTTGCGATCGCAAAGAGACACAGAGGCGCTCTATAGTAAAACAAAAGATATATTTTGTAGAACAAGTCCAGCAGATCAAATTTGTGGTGCACGTAGAAGAAGGAGGGAAATTAAAAAATCATCAGTGACAAGCGGAGCAAGCAGACCAACTTCATTTATATCTCAAGTAATAAATTTCTTTTACCCTGCGGTAGGACAGGATGAATATAAAGTAAAAAATGAAATACAGGAAGTAGCAAAAATAATAAATGCAGCAGATATTGTAATACAATTTGAAGAAGTATTAGGAGCAACAGCTGTGAAATGTGGCATTTCAAAAAGAAGTCTAAATTTTGATCCAGTGGAACTGCAGTCAACCATTATCAATAAGTCATTACTTAATGATGAAAATCATAATGAGTTGTTGAAGTTCTTGTGTGTAACTGCAAAAAAATCACTCCCTAATTACAAACAAACCGGTAAATGTTTGGCTATTTTTAAAGATCATATGGAAAAAAGATTAAATGAGCAGCAAAGAGCTTTCGTTAATACTGAAAAAATAGTGGCAGATAATGAGCAGCCAAGGAGTTTTATGAGTTATGTTGCTCCCCCTAGTAGCCTCAGTGCCATTAATCAGCAAGTTGTTGGTTATTTAAGGTAATATCATGGAAAAACATATATTTAAAATAGACGATAAAAATCCGCTTTATAAAAAATTGATTAAACTTCCCACTGCATATTACATAGTAAAGGAAAATGGTAATGTTAATACTGTTTCTTCACATATTGGTACAGTTGAAGTAGGGAATATTAATGATTTAAAGTTAAAGGAGCAGGGTGATGAGATAGTTTTATTTACAAACAACTCACCTCTAAAATTAAATGGCACGGACTTTATTATAGAACAAAAAGCTATCATAGGCGAGAATCAAGAGAATATTATAAAACAGCTTAAATTAGGAGAAGAAGCGTTAATTTCACGTAAGTACATAAAAGACAGTAATAATTTTGTTATTGAACTCATAATGAGTAATGATGATGGAAATAATTTTATTGGAATGCTCAATTTTATCAATTTTAACGATGAAAATGACCCAGTACTACAAAAAATTCAAGAAGAAAAAGGTGGACTTTATTTTACAATAGAAGGTGATTATATCTATATATCAGATGAAGAAGGAAAATGTCTTCCAGTATGTAAAGATGGTAGTTGCTATAAGTATCAATACACAAAAAATGAACATGATATATTAGAAATTAGTGAGATATCAACAATAATAAAAAACTTAACTAAAACTGAGCAATGCAGTGCACCAGCTAAAGCAGGGCAGGATTTTACTTTGCAAAAGGGAAAAGAATTATCGGATAATATCTATCAAGCAGATATCATGTTAAACGGTAAGCTTGTAGCTACTTTACCAAAAATAGGTTACTGCATGCTTGATGACCAATTGGTCATACATAATCACGTTACAGAAGAAGAGATAAAAATTCCTAGAAACTTTCATTATCTTAAAGTCGTTAAGTCTAGTAATAATGATGATTATAAATTAACATTTTGTAATTTCTTAGGTAATGAGTTTTTTGAACATAAAAAGTATGATTCTCAATACTCAAATGTTCCAGATGAATACCAGTATACAAGTTTAAACTATATGAAAAAGGGATATAAGCCAAATTTCTGCAAGTTGCTTAACGATAAACCATCTTTTTTTATTGCAAAAGGAACTACTAATCAAGATTCTTCAGGCCACTGCCCAGCTGATGTATTTGAATTAACAAAAAGTGGAAAAGGTAAGAAAATGGCTACATTAATTGATCAATTTGGCTCTTTCAATAAAGAGGGTAAGTTTCAATATTGTGATTACCATACAAAAGCAGATTACGATGTTTATGATTCTTATAAAATTAATAAAGAGTACAAAACAACAGATGAATTTCTCTTCAATGATGACATAGTTCTTTATACTATTCCAGAGCTATCTTAACCACGCACAAAGTATATTATAATTGCTTTTTAAAAGTGAATTTAGTAGAATTCAAAGAAGTGTAAGGGTATATTTTTTTAGTATTTAATCTAAATAAAATTGTTCTCAGTTTAAAATCGATATAAGACAGTAAGATGAAAAAAATTGAAATCTCAGAATTACTCAAAAGAATTGCTATCTGTTTACTATGCATAGCAATTATGGTCTCTATTGCTCTTTTGTTTGCCTATATGCATACAATGTTTCTCAGTAAAGGATATGAGCTGGCTGCACATTATATTAGCGAAGCTATGCCTTCTGTGTTACTCACTGTTTTCTTTTTTATCGCTTGGTTTATATATGATCAAATATTTAGTAAAATGAAGGAAGTAGAGCTGCCTATAGAAATAGAATTAGCTAATTCAGATAATAAAACAACATTTGCTAATGTTATAATTGACGATTCCTTAAAACAACGATTGCAGATTATTTGCTGTAACCAAATGACAGAAGAAATGCGTGAGATGTTTGGAAGTGAAAGTATTAACTCACTAAAAGGTTATATACTGCACGGCCCTCCTGGAAATGGTAAAACACTTATCGCCCGCGCAATTGCAGGTGAATCAAATATGAATTTTATAAGTATCTCAGGTCCAGAACTTATTGGAGTATATATTGGTCATGGTGCACATGCTGTACGCGAGCTTTTTAAAGTAGCGAGAAAATATTCTCCTTGTATAGTATTCATAGATGAAATAGATGCAGTTGCCCAAAAAAGAAGTACCGCTAATAACTCAGCTTACCACTGTCGAGAGAGCTTAACACAGTTACTAACTGAAATAGATGGATTTAAGAGCAGAAAAGATATAATAGTAATTGGTGCAACTAACCTGGTCAATGAGATAGATCCAGCACTTATTAGGCCTGGACGCTTAGGTCAAAGGGTTCATATACCTAATCCAAATATGGAAACGAGACAAAAGATATTGGAGCTTTATACCAAAAATACAAAAACTGATGGAAGGCTAAAGATTCAAGATATTGCAGAAAAAACAGAAGGCTATTCTGGAGCTGAGTTAGAACAACTAGTTAATGAAGCAAAAATATACGCTGCTCTTGAAAGAAAGTCCAAGGTAGTGAGTGAGGAAGATTTCAACCACGCGTTTCAAAAGCCAAATCCAGGACAAGGAAGAGGGAGAATAACATTAGCTTCATGTCAGACACAGACGACAGAAGCCCCTTTTGTACAATAAAAACTGGAAGTATAGCAAGATGTGCCAAATTTCGTTATTGAAAATAAAATTTAAAACTTGCTATCATTTTGCCACTCGTTAGCACCACAGTGGTTTTGTAATAGAACGCAAGCTGCAAAAACTTAAGGAAAAAATGGTCAGTGCTTGACACTGGCATCTAGTTCTTTCTATCAAAAATGCTGTAAAGTGTTCACCAATTTAGTTGGATCCCAGTACTGGGATGATATTATGAAGACCTAGCAGTTTATGACGGTGTCATTCCAGCGCGTGGCTCTGGAATCTAGTTCTTATTACCTGAGTCTTCTGGGTCCCAGTACTCGTATGATAAGAAAAGAAACACTGGTTTCAATATTTGCATGCATCTGAACAGATACAGATGGCTAAAATATTGAAGAAAGTATACGCGTCAAGTTAAGAGCAACTAGCCTTCTTTGACTTGTTAAGAAAGGTCTTTTTTTCCCTAGATTCTATTATCACATGCTGAAATGACATCTCTTGCTTCTTCATGTAATTATGCAAAAAGTCCTTTGAATTTTTACAGCTTGAAAAATCTTTATAAAATTTACTTTCTTTAAATGCTTTAACTTTCTCTTCATTATTTAGTGAGCCATGTTTAGAAAAATATTCATCTGTCGCTTGAATATATAAATTAATCAGCTCAGGAAAAGTGTAATCAGTTTTGTTGGAAGATTTTAAGCACGTAATTGGCAATTTATGTATATCTTTCTCAGCTTTTTTAGGATCAATATATTCATCATTTTTTCTTAATATTGTATACTGCTTGAAAAATTCTTCATATTCCTCAAAATCTTCAAATATTTCTTTTTTTTGATAATCTTTCCTTCTACCTCTTTGATCTATTTTTTCTATTTCTGTTGCAAGTTGCGCTGGCTGTTTTATCGTTTTATCTCCCTCTCGATTAAAGTACATTGTATAAGGAGTAATTGAATTTACGATTTTATATGTCTTCCAGTAGCAGCCAAAAATCTTTAGTACCAATTTGATTATCGGAGCAAGAAAAATTTTTAATTTTGCTATGAATCCAAAATAATAAAGAGAAGCTTGTTTAAGTGAACTTGCAGCATTGCTAACGATGCATCTTAAATGTATATCCTTATACTTAAAATTTTTATGAACCTCTGCAGCCACATGTCCACCTAGGCAGTCTCCAAACAATATGATATCATCTGGCTTTATACCTTTTTCCAATAAGTTAGTTACAACTGCTATACCAGATTTAACTCTATTGCTACGTATCAATGAACTGTTTTTACTTAAACCAAGTCCAGGATAATTAAAAAGATGTACATTGCTCTGTGGCCCAATTACAATTTTGGGAATAATCTTTACCAGGGCTTAACGCTCTATTTCCACCAATAAAGTATATCAGATGTTTTTCACCTCGATTATTGTTTTGATTTTTACCAAGAAGCGTAATTGTCTCTATTTTTATCCCGTTTTGAGTTTTTATAAATTCTCTCTCAGTTTGCTCTCTTGTTTCTTTCATATTTTAACTCTCACTATGCTGGTTTAATTACACAACAAAATCTTAAAAAAATCAACAAACCTTAATTTATGAACAATATAAACCTTCTCAAATTCATTGAATTATGCTTTCAAACGGTAGTGCCGGGGTGTGAGTATAATGATTATCAATATATAAAAGTCATAGCAGACAGGCTTGAAGCGGCAAGTTCAGGTGAAGTGAAAAGAATAATATTCAATATGCCGCCACGTTCAATGAAGTCCATTTGTGTAAGTGTTGCATGGCCCGCATGGATACTTGGAAATCAGCCAACTGCAAGAATAATAGTTGCAAGTTATTCTCGGCTCCTCAGCGAAAAGCACTCACTCGATACAAGGTGCATAATGCAATCTGATTGGTATAGAGAGCTATTTCCGAAAGTAGAATTATGCAAAGATCAAAACACTAAATATAAATTTCAAACAGTGCAGAGAGGATGTCGAATTGCAACATCAGTTGGAGGAACATTAACCGGTGAAGGTGGAGATTTCATTATCGTGGATGATCCACTAAGTCCCGCACAAGCTTTGAGCGAAACATTTAGAAAGCGTGCTGCAAACTGGTTTGATCAGGCTTTAGTAACCAGGCTCAACGACAGAAAAAAAGGAGTTATCGTTCTTGTGATGCACAGACTCCATTTAGAAGATTTAACTGGTCACCTCCTCTGTAAACCAAGAAACATATGGCATCATGTCTGTTTACCAATAATAGCTGAAGATAAGGAGATTATTTATTCAGTTAATAATCATATTCCAGAGCATGAACAGGAAATATACTCAAGAAAAGAAGGTCAATTGTTGTATTCCCTAACTGAAGGAAAAGAAGAAATTGAGATGATAAAAGCTGAACTTGGGAGTTATGGTTTTGCTGCTCAATACCAACAAAACCCTCTACCACTTTCAAGTGCTATAATTAAACGAGAGTGGTTGAAGCGCTATAAAAATTTTCCTGATAGCCTCTTGCATGTAACACAAAGTTGGGATACTGCAATTTCAACAAACAATACAAGTGACTTTAGTGTCTGCACTACCTGGACAAAAGTAGATAATACATTCTATTTACTCGATGTATATCGCGCAAAACTTGAATATCCAAAACTTAAAGAGAAAGTTCTATCTCTGGCTGCAAGGTGGAAGCCACACGCAATTTTAATCGAAGCAAAAGCAAGCGGTCAGCAATTGGTTCAGGAGCTCAGGAAAAACAGTGATTTACCTATTATTCAAATAGTACCACATGATGACAAATTAACTCGATTTCACCGAATTGTCCCAATTATAGAATCTGAGCGGGTTTTTCTCCCTAACCAAGCAGTATGGCTTAGCGACTTTGAGTATGAGATTTTAATGTTTCCAGAAATCCGTCACGACGATCAAGTAGACAGTACCGTGCAATATCTTCAGTGGGTGAGAAATAATATTGCTAGAGTGGTAGCGATACGTTCATTGTAGCTTGAAAAGGTTCCTCGGAATTGTGTATAATTTTTTTAACTGAGCTTATTTAATTTATCCATTTTCTGAATGATATTTTAGGGTTTATTGAAATAAATACTACGCAAAAATTCTATCTCTGGGTGCTTAGATGAATATCTTTATATTAGACGAAAATCCTGTAACTGCAGCACAAATGTTATGCGATAAGCACATAGTAAAAATGCCGCTAGAAACTGCTCAATTGCTTAGCAGTGTTTTTTCAATAGCATTGAAAGAGCCAAATCCTTTAGTCAGCATTACAAACCAGAATATAGAAGTTCCATATAAACTTACTCACAAAAACCATCCTTGTTCTTTATGGGCTAGACAATCAAAAGGAAACTTTGATTGGTTAATAAAACATGGAAAAGAATTGTGTATAGAATATAGCTTGCGATACAAAAGAACGCATAAATCCGAAGAAGTTATAGATTGGTGCGATAATAACAAGGATTTGCTAATATTTCGATCAGCTGATATACAAGCTTTTACACAAGCGTTACCTGATCGATATAAATGTAGTAACCCAATAGAAGCATATAGAGAATATTACCTAAAAGAAAAGATGAGATTTGCTAAGTGGGAAAAAGGTAGAGAAGCACCAGATTGGTTGCTAGACAAAATGCTATAGGTTATAAAATTATCCAAACCGATCATAAAAAAGGTAGAATTGAAGTTGCAAAAGCAATGCTGGCTGATAATGTTGATGTTTATCAAGTTTATTGATCTTTCTATTTGTGAGATTAAAGAATTCAGTAAACTGTTATTCCCAGTATATGGTAGGCTACTTGCACTATAGAGTGTCATGTACACATCTGTACTAACAAGCAGAGGTAAATCTAAGTCAGTTTAGATATAACATTTACTTTAAAAAACTTTATTTTACGCTGATATTCTAGCGCTTTTCTATGGTATTTTGTTGGGGTATAATTTGCAAAACTATCTTCCTTATAGGTTAAAAAATTACACTGCTTTATATGTAACTCTATCCACTCTGCATAATCCTGATGATCAGTTGCAATAAATATTTCACCTGTGACAAGTATTTTTTTTGCTAATAAATTTAAAAATTCCGTATTAATTAACCGTCTTTTGTTGTGACTTCTTTTTGGCCATGGATCTGGAAAGAGAATAAAGAATTTTTCAACACTATGGTCAGGAAAATTGACAATTAATTCTCTTGCATCTTCTGTCCATATTAAAATATTTTTTATGCTGTGTGCTTCTATACTTTTTAGCAAGGAAGAGACCCCCTTTAAATAAGGCTCACATCCTATAAATAATAGATCAGATTCATTGAATGCCTGATAGAGCATATTTTCACCATTACCGAAACCTATTTCTACTCGTATTCTTTTTTGTAAGTCTACGATCTTTTTTATAGATTCCTTGCTGTTTTTAATAGAATACTTCTCCAA
Organism: Wolbachia endosymbiont (group B) of Athalia cordata; assembly: GCF_947251845.1. Lineage (NCBI taxonomy): Bacteria > Pseudomonadati > Pseudomonadota > Alphaproteobacteria > Rickettsiales > Anaplasmataceae > Wolbachia > Wolbachia endosymbiont (group B) of Athalia cordata. Next base: position 1,319,174 of record NZ_OX366383.1, on the reverse strand, counting down.
AACATTCAACTTCAACCTAGATCTTCTGGAAAATGACCTAATCCAATTATTATTCCTAGATAACATAACTTACATAACTTAATCTTTTATAGCTTAAACAATTCTCGAAATGAATTAATGAGAATTTACTTGTCACTAATTATTAATATTATATAATATATGAGTTCTAATGAAGTTAAAATTAAAAGGTATGGAAAGTACAGTTGCTATCAAGAGGCTATCATCAAATAGGTTCATAGAAGAGATATTTCAAGATCAATTTGATAATCAAGATAATAACTTTTGTGAAGATTCTTTTGCCAACAAAATCAAAGAAGGAGATGTGGTAGAAGGTATAATCACAAGAAGAAATTCTAATGATATTGTGGTTGATGTTGGTTTAAAGTCAGACGGAAGAATTCTGATTAAGGAGCTCAGTTGTAATGATGATATCACTGTTGGCTCGAAAATTAGAGTTTATGTTGAAAGAATTGAAGATTACCATGGTAATGTTGTTCTTAGTCGTGAGAAAGCAATCAGAGACGAAAAATGGAATAAATTGGAAGAAAGCGCAGTTACAAAAGATGAAGTAACAGGAATCATTAAACGCTCAATTAAATGCGGTTTTATTGTTGATCTTGGTGATGGAATAAGTGCGTTTTTACCGCTGAGTCATGTGGATTTGAAGCAAATAAAAGATGCTAATCACCTTATTGAAACTGAACAAAAATTCATCGTGCTTAAAATGGATAAGAAGCAGGGGAATATTGTAGTATCAAGAAAGCTGGTATTAGAGAAATTGCATGCTGGTGAAAAAATTAAGTTTTTAGAATCTTTAAATGAAGGTGATGTAGTAGAAGGCAAAATAAAAAGCATCACTCACTACGGTGCATTTGTTGGCATTCATGAATCAGATACAGTGGGAGTTATAGATGGGCTGCTACATATTACAGATATCTCTTGGAGTAATGTAAGTCATCCATCTGCAATTTTTTCTTATGGTCAGCATATAAAAACTAAAATTATAAAAATAGATAGAGAAAATGGAAAAATCTCCCTGGGTGTAAAACAATTAGGAGACAATCCTTGGCAAGATCTAGAGTCAAAATGTCCAATTAACAGCGTACACAAAGGATGTGTAACGGGTATAAAAGATTGTGGATTCATTGTTGAGATTAAACCTGGGATTGCGGGTTTGGTACACTCATCAGAAATAACTTGGAACAAGAGTAATTTACCAATCAGTAGTTTTGTAACAATAGGACAAGAAGTGGATGTAAAAATTCTCGGTATTGACATTATTAAAAATAAGATGAGTTTAAGCACAAAAAGGTGCGTAGAGAATCCTTGGCAAGTATTTATTGATAAATATCCTCTTGGTTCTATTGTTTCTGGTAAAGTTAAAAGCAACAATGGTTCACAAATATCTGTGACTTTTGATAATTCTGAGATATCTGAGGACGTAGAAGGAACAATTTATATGCAAAATCTAAGTTGGTCGAAAAACAATTCAGATGAGATAAAAAAGTATAATGTAGGTGATGAAATAGAAGCAAAAGTGATAAGGGCTAACGTAGATCGGACAAGAATTTATCTTGGAGTAAAGCAAATAGAGTATGATCCTCTTGAAGAACTGATAGAGAAAGTTAAAGTAGGGGATAAAATTCAGGTTACTGTAAGTAAGAGAGAGGAAAATGGTCTAATCGTTGAGGTTGAGAACAATGTAACCCTTTTAGTAGATCAAGAGCATTTACCAGAAAATAAAAAGTTTTCTATATCAGAAAAAATACAAGTTGAAGTAGTAGGTGTTGAAAAATATAATATAATATTATCTGCCAAATAACTTCTTGTGCTTCATATAAATGGCAACGAAATCTGATATAATAGCAAAAGTGGCAAAAAAACACCTTTTGTTAGATAAGGTCATTATAGCAGACATAGTTGATAGTTTCTTTCGAGTGTTTTCAAACACGTTGAAATATCATAATAGAGTTGAAATCAGGGGGTTTGGTTCTTTTTCAATTAGAAGCTATAACTTGAAAGAAGCAAGTAATTTGACGTCACAGAAGGTTGCAAAACATCAATACTTTAAAACTTATTTTCGTAGCAGTAAAAAGTTATCCCTCTTGATAAATGAATAAAAATCTATATTGTAAATTTGAAAGTTGTACAATATAGCATCATATGCAAGTAGTAGAAATAGTTATACATAATAACACATATAAAATATCTTGCGAAAGTAAAAAGAAGGACCATTTATTACAACTTGCTAATAGCTTCAACAAGCTAGTTAGCTCCATATCTCAAAGAACTGGAGGTAAGGGCTCAGATGCATTAAATTTCTTACTTGCAGCATTGACTCTCGAAGACAAAATTTTAGAATTAACAAAGCGATTAGACGAAATGAATCAAGAATGCAAAAAGTATAGGGAGGAAAAAAGAGTAGAATATTCTGAAGTATTAGATAGGGTAAACAAGATTATTGGGTGCATAAGTGATTAAAGCAAGCAATCAAATCGACTACCTCACTACTCAAATCAGGGGGGAGAAGTTTCTTACGAGTGATGTAACAATATAATTCGCAATCATCAAGATCAACTATTTTTTCGTATTCAATTAGTTCACTTAAGGAAAATTTATCAAGATATTTCAATGCAAAATGCCCTAGAAGTATATCAGTTTCTTTACAACCCCTATGCCAACTCCTATACATCAGTTTTCTTCTTAATAAGGAGATATCTATCATTGTCATTAAACTTTTTTTTTAATTTAAAGACTAAACTAAATACTTGTCAAGCAAGGCGCATTTTAATATACTCAACGTTTGATTAAGATTTAAAACATAGGTGGAATTAATTTCTCATCAACTTAGCGCTGGAATATATTATTTTTTATCGTTTTCTTTAATAATTTCTATCATAGTATTCGTGCATGAATGTGGGCATTATATTGTCGCTAAAGCATGCAAGGTTAAAGTTGAATCTTTTTCTATAGGCTTTGGTCCTGAAATTTTTGGTTTTAACGACAAGTCTGGAACTAGATGGAAATTAAGTGCCTTTCCATTGGGTGGCTACGTTAAAATGTTAGGGGATACTAATGCAGCAAGCGTTCCTGTTGATCAACAAAAATTAACTGAAGAAGAAAAATTATACTCATTCCATACAAAACCTCGATATCAAAAAGCAGCAATAGTTTTTGCAGGGCCTTTTGCAAACATGATATTTACCGTTATAGCTTTCACAATATTTTTCAGCGTGGCAGGTTATTATCGTACTCCACCAGTAATTGGTAATGTAATTGAAGAAAGTGCAGCAAAGCAAGCTGGCCTATTACCAGGTGACACTATTACACAGATCAATGAGTACAAAATAAAATACTTTGAAGATATTTCACGCGTGATAATGTCCAACCCTGAAACAAGAATAGAAATTAAGTATAGCAGAAATAACGAAGAGTACAGAACTATTCTAACTCCGTTTACAGTTGAGGATAGAGATGTCTTTGGTAACATAATAGAAAGAAAAACTATAGGAATTACCTCAATTAATATGATAGGGTTGAAACAGTCATCTTTTCTTGGAGCTGCTAGCCTATCAGTGAATGAAACCTACCACACTATGTGTTTAACAATCAAAGCACTCTTTCAAATTGTTGTTGGTAAAAGGAGTATAAACGAAATAGGTGGGCCAATAAAAATCGCAAAATATTCAGGGCAATCAGCCAAAAAGGGATTTATTATGGTTCTATATTTTATGGCAATCATTTCAGCTAACTTAGCTGCAATTAACTTGCTGCCAATACCACTACTAGATGGTGGGCATTTATTTCATTATATTATAGAAGCAGTTATACGTAGAGATTTGAGTTTGAAATATCAAAAATATGCAGTCACTTTTGGTGCTACCATACTGTTTTTGTTGATGGCAGTTGCAATCACAAATGATATTAGGCATCTTTTTTAAGATACATATGAAAAAGTTATTTCACATACTAATAATAATATTTATTTCTTTTCCCACTCTACTTGTTGCTCTAGAAAATAAAGAAAAAGTACAGATAAAAAATATTAAGTATATTGGCAATGAGCGAGTAAGTGATCAAACAATAAGGTTTTATACAAAATTAGAACCAGGTAGTCATATAAATGATGATGATGTAGATTCAATTATAAAAGATTTATATAAAACAAAGTTATTTGCTAGTATTAACGCCTATATCGATGATGAAAAAAACTTAGTAGTAAAAATTCATGAGAATCCATTGATTAACAAAGTAATATTGAAAGGCAATAAGTTATTTAACAGTAAAGAGTTGCTAAATAACGTTATCCAGTCAAAATCACTAACTATTTTCACTGAAACAAAATTACAAAACGATTTAATAAATCTAGCTACTCTTTATAGGAACAGTGGTAAAATTGGTGTTAAAATTGCATATGAGCTAGATAAGCTCGGTAGCAATAGGATAAACCTAATTTTTAAGATAAAAGAAGGAAGAACGTCTAAAATTAAGGGTTTACGATTCATAGGTAATAAAAGCTTTTCAGCAAATGAGCTAGAGCAAGTTATCAAAAGGCATAGCAATGATATATTTAGTAAGTTATTTAGAGCCATTTTTAAAAGCGGAACTCATTATTCACCTCAATATCTACTGATTAACACAGAACTGCTTGATCGCTTCTATTCATCTAAGGGATATATTCAAAATAATATCCAACCAATTGTTGAGGTTGATAATAACAACCAAATAGAGTTAACTTTTTTGATTGATGAAAAGCAGCAATACTTATTTGGAAATAATGAAGTTGATATTGAAACTGAGATTCAGGATTTAAGTTTAAGGGAAGAAATATTAGAATTTATCAAAGAGGAAAATAATCAAATATTTAATAGAGTTAAAATTAACAATACAGCAGAAAAAATAAGTAAACATTTAAACGAAAAAGGATATATATTTGCAAAAGTTAATCCAGAATATACACAACATAACAATATTGTGGATGTAACTTACAAAGTGCTACCAGGTAAAAAGATTTATATAAACCAAATTACTATTGATGGCAATGACCGCACTTTAGATAAAGTAATTAGAAGAAAACTTAGCATGGCAGAAGGCGACGCATATAACACATCTGAGATTCAAAAATCACGTAGAAAACTTATATATAGCGATTTTTTTGAAACAGTAAAAATAAATAGTTATATAGTGGATGAAAATGCAGTAAATCTTGATTTAAATGTCAAAGAAAAAAGAACTGCCTCGTTATCTTTAACAGGTGGCATGTCTCTTCCTGGTGGAGTATTTGTTAAAACCGATTTCACAGATCGTAATTTATTTGGTAGTGGTAAAGAGGTATCTTTTGCTCTTGAAAAAAGTCAATATGTTCTTTCTACTAGTATAGACGCTGTTGAAAATAATTTTAACGATTCTGATACGTCATTAGGCGTAGGTATATTTTATGAAAAACAAGATAAGCCAAACACCACTTTTGATACTTGTGACTGGGGAGGAACAGTAAAATTATCTTATAAAATTTTAGAAAATCTAACCAACTCTATTCGCTATTCTTATAAATATAACCATATACATATGGACAATAAGAGTGGAAAAGATGAGGATATCTCTGAGATAATAAGAGATCAAAAAGGTGAGTATCAGATCTCATCAGTTGGATACACGTTAGCGTACAATAAATTGGATAATCTATATACTCCAAAGGAGGGGTACTTGTTGCGCTTAAATCAGGATATTTCAGGATTGGGAGGAAATGTAAATTTCCTAAAATCTGAGTTTTTGTCTTTTTATACACGCCCTATACTAAGCAAAATTGATGATGATATAACATTGCGCTTTAAAATAGCAGCAGGTCATATTTTCTCTTATACCGATAAAGAGCTAAATATTGGCCAGCACTTTTTTAAAGGGGGTAATGAAATTAGAGGATTTGACCTTTCCGGCATTGGACCAAGAGCAGAAGACAAAAATAAAAGCTCATTGGGAGGCAAAACTTATTTTAATTTAACACAGCAAGTAGATTTTCCACTATCTAAATTATACGACTATGCTGGTATCAAAGGCTCACTATTTGTTGACTACGCAACACTTTTTGGTTTAGATGAAAAGGAGATATATAGTGGAAAATATTACGATAGTAAGCTTATAAGAGTATCACCAGGTTTTGGCTTTTCAATGCCCTCTCCTTTTGGTAGACTTAGATTAGATTTTGGGTTTCCTTTAGTAAAGGAAACTTATGATATAATACCATCACCAAACGTTAAAATTTCTATTGAAGCGGGGATTTGAATGAAATATATACAGTTATTTACATCAGTCATTGCCTTAATTGTTTCCTTATTTGTAGGGTATAAGTTTGTAGGGTATCAACCTCAGAGCGCGATTAATACAAAGGCTGCCATTATTGATAGTGACAAAGTTATCAACGAATCTCTGGCTCTGCAAAATATACAACAACAAATAAAGGAGCAGAATTCTAGATTACAGCAAGAATTTGAAAATGAGTTAGAAAAATTTAAGCCATCGAAAGAAGAATTTGACCTTTTGTCAGAAGAAGCAAAAAAAGAAAAGACGGAACAATTTAGTAAGTACACTGTAAGCGTTAGGGATAATTACGCTAAGAAAATGTCACATTTAGAAGAAAACTATAGAGAAGCAGTAGAAAGTGTCTTTAACAAAATAAAAGAAGTGGCTAAAAGAACGGCAGAAAAAAACAATGTAGATTTAGTACTATTTATTTCAAAAAAGAACCAAGTTCTATACTCTATGGATGAGGTTGATTTATCAGATGTGGTATTAAAAAATGTAAATAAGGAAATACCTGAATTTGCTTTGCAAAGCATTGAGTAGGCTTATGCAATTTAATATCAGTGATATTATAAAAATACTACCACATTCTTATCCGTTTCTCTTAGTAGATAGAGTAATAGAATGTGACCATGGTAAAAGCATAAAAGCAATCAAAAATGTGACTTTCAATGAGCCATTTTTTATTGGCCATTTTCCTGGCCATCCGATAATGCCAGGAGTTTTGATAGTTGAGTCTTTAGCTCAGGCATCTGCTATATGTGTCCTCGGTAAAGAAACAATAGAAAATAAAGTTGTTTACTTTATGTCTATTGAAAACGCAAAATTCAGAAGACCAGTTATTCCAGGGGACACGTTGGTTCTTCAATCCAATATAAAAAATGCGCGTTTGGGTGCATGCAAATTTGAGTGTGTTGCATATGTTGGGGAAGAAAAAGCTGCAGAAGCAACAATCTTAGCAAGACTGCAAGACAAATAAAATCTTCATCTGCAAGAAACAGTATGTACACTGTATAGTATAACAATGCAACTGAATTTCAAAATCTCATTTTCAAACTTATACACTTGTAGTGGATTAATAAAATTAGATGAGACGTTTTTAGATTATATAAAATCGTGCGATGAAAGCTTGTTTTGTTCATTAATTGAAGCAAGAGAAAAAGCAGCTTCTTCTTTGATGTCATCCCAGTGCTTGACACTGGGATCCATAGAACAACCAATGTTGGCCACTCAAATGACAGATAGTCAGTTAATAATAGACCTCTCATATTTACTTGATGAATTTATTGCAAAACTTTTTAATATTGGAAAAGAAGCAGAGGAGCTAAAGAAAAAGCACAACGACTTTGCTGCAATATATAAGTGTAAAAGGTTATTTGTTCAACGCTATGCATTAAAGAAGTACACTGATATAGCAGATATAGATATTGATTATGTTACCAGCAAATTAAATCGCTTTCTTGCCCTACCAACAACAGAAAAAAATTTTGCTGAGCAGGTGATGCGTTGGTTGGAAAATAAAGAGGATCACAAAGAAGAAATAGAACTTGCAGCGCAATATGCAGCGTGGAGAGTGAAAAATAAACAGAGTATACTTTTTAGTATTCACAGAAAAATTGATCACGAAAATCTCGTATCGTTCTTCAAAAAAGAAGTAGACGAAGTTGAGGTATTGTATTCAAGCAAAACAAAAAGACGACATGGTTTTGATCTGACAAGTGAAAAGGTGAGTTTGAATAAAGCATTGGATAATGCTCATTACTGCATATTTTGTCATAAGCAAAATAAGGACAGTTGTTCAAAGGGGCTAAGTAATAACGACAATACCTTTAAACAGTCCCCACTCAAAGTTGAATTGCACGGCTGTCCACTAGAACAGAAAATATCAGAAATGAATCTGGTGAAAAGCGAAGGGTACAGCATAGCAAGCCTTGCAATTGTGGTAATAGATAACCCATTATGTGCAGCTACTGGGAACAGAATATGCAATGATTGCATGAACTCATGCATATATCAGAAACAAGAGCCTGTAAATGTGCCAATGATTGAAACAAGGATTCTAGATGATGTGCTCAGTTTACCGTATGGATTTGAAATATATTCTCTGCTTAGCCGTTGGAATCCTTTAAATTTTCAGCGTCCATTGCCAAAAGGAAACACAGGAAAAAACGTCCTAGTTGTAGGGCTTGGTCCTGCGGGTTTTAATTTAGCTCATCATTTATTAAACGATGGGCATAACGTTATCGCCATTGATGGACTAAAGATTGAACCTTTGATCGATAATTTTCAGCTAATTAAAGATTTCGAGCATGAAAAACTAAGTGAACGCACAGCTGGTGGATTTGGTGGAGTAGCAGAGTATGGCATAACCTCTAGATGGAACAAAAATTATCTAAAAATCATTAGACTTTTGCTGGAAAGACGTGAGAATTTCGCACTTTATGGAGGCATTCGTTTTGGAGGTACGATAACCGTTGATGACACATTCAACTTGGGTTTTGATCACACTGCCCTGGCACTTGGCTCTGGTAAGCCACGAATGATCAAAATAAAAAACATGCTAGCTCGTGGAGTGCGCATGGCATCTGACTTTCTTATGTCATTACAACTGACTGGCGCTCTTAAATTTGATTCTATAGCAAATCTGCAAGTTCGTATGCCGATAGTTGTTATAGGTGCGGGGCTTACTGCGATTGACACTGCCACTGAAGCTTTAGCGTATTATCCAATTCAAGTAGAAAAATTTCTTCTTCGTTATGAAATATTGGTTGATAAGTACGGAAAAGACTGTGTTGAAAAAGATTGGACAGAGGAAGAACACAAAATTGCAAATGAGCTGATATCGCATGCACAATTGATCCAAAAAGAGCAAGAATTAGCAAAAAAAGAGAATAGAGGAGCAAAAATACTGGAGTTAATGCAGAGCCTTGGGGGAGTGAAAGTTGTATATAGAAAAGAGCTAAAAGACTCACCAAGTTATCGATTAAATAGTGAAGAGGTGCAAAATGCACTGTCAGAAGGGATTTACTTTATTGAAAACTTAGAGCCAGTTGAAGTTGTGACGGATAAATATAACCATGCTGAATCAATAAAACTAATAGACAAAAAATCCGGCGAAATTAAATGCATGAAAGCACGTTCTATTTTTATAGCAGCAGGTACTGAGCCAAATACAGTTATTGCAACAGAAGATAAAAGGCATTTTAAATTAAGTAATGGGTATTTTACTCATTTGAATTCATCAGAAAAAGAAATAGATCCAATATTTTCTCCTAAGATGCAGAATAAAGACAGAATATTAGTATATAAACAAGGCAATAAAACAATTAGCTTTTTTGGTGATCTTCATCCTTCGTATAGTGGCAGCGTCGTGAAAGCTATGGCAAGTGCTAAGAACGGTTATCCTATTATTTCTCAGCTTTTGAGTAGAGTAGCTGACCAATACGCTGCAGAACATCAGACTAATGAAAAATTTTTTAATAGAATCAAAGAGCAATTCACTGCAAAGATTATAAAAATTCAATATTTAACTGACAAAGTTGTGGAAATAGTGATCAAAGCACCACTTGCGGCAAAAAATTTTAAACCCGGACAATTCTTTAGGTTGCAAAATTTTGCAACCAATAGCAGAAAAGCCAATAATACAAACCTTGCTATGGAAGGTATAGCCGTAACCGGCACTGAAGTAGACAAAAAAAAAGGATTTATTTCCACTATTGTGCTTGAAACTGGCGGTTCCACTAATTTATGTAAATGTTTTAAAGAAGGTGAACAAGTAATTCTTATGGGTCCAACTGGCAGCCCTACTGAGGTTTACTAAGTCTCAATATTAAAGTGATGCTAAATTTTATTTCAAAAAGTAAATAATTTACTAACGCTCGTGCACAAATTAAAAATAAATTATGCACGAGTGTAGCACTGTGAATTAGGAGTGCTATATTAAAGCTTACCTCACTATTAAAGCTATCGGTCAGATTAGATTAAAAACCTAATCTGACCGGTTTCTCTATAACCTTCTAAACCCTGATATAATTATATGGTAATTAGCTTAACTAGTGGTTAATATGCAAATTGATTTTATTTGTATGTTGAGGTAGCATAAACCATACTGTTTTACATCATTGTGCAACTTTATAAATTTTTATTGCTATTTCTATTGACTACATTAATAGTTATAGTCCTAAAATTACCTGAAAATTTGAGCATTGCAGTAAATTGGTCTCTCCCAATTCTAGATTTTGATTTATCTTTTCGTACCATACTAATATCTTTTTTATCAGTTGCATTTTTAGCTGTTCTACCAGCACAAAATTTGACTTTTTCAGAGATGCTATCTTTTTTTGCTTATACTACCTGCTCACTCTGTGCAATTTTATCCAAGCAGATAATGTTGGTTATAATATTCTTTGAATTAATGACCATCAGTGCATTTTTTATTATCGCAGCTAGCTGTAGAGATAGTGGATCTGCAATAAGGTACGCTTGTGTACACTTTTTGGTTGGAGTTATATTGACAGCAGGATTGGCACTTCAAAGCACTAACCTGATAATTTTGGGTTTATTGATAAACTGCGCTTGTTTTCCTTTTTCGTTTTGGGTTGTTGATGCATATCCTGCTGCATCACTACATGGCACTACATATCTCTCTTTATTTACCACTAAAGTCTCTTTTTTAGTGATGCTTTTACACACTTACACCCTATGGCAAGATTGTACTGAAATATTAGCACTTGTAGGCGCCATCACTGTAATTTACAGCATTATATTTGCTTCTCTTGAGCAAAATATTCGTAGATTTCTATGCTATAATGTTGTAGGACAAATGGGCTTGCTGATTATTGCAGGAGGTTTACTCAGCCCTTCGGAAAAGGCAATACCAATTTTGATGCTACACATAATTTTCTCTCTTGTTTATCAATCATTATTGTTTGTGGTTAGCAATGCGATTATTTCGCGGACAAAAACAATTAGTTTTAATGGAGTGGGTAAATTGATGTCAGTCGAAGGCATGTGTGCTATAATTGCGATATTCACAGTGGCTGCATTTCCTGGAACCGTTGGATTTATTAGCAAATCATACATTACAGGCAAGATTGAAGCAAGTGGTGCTAATTTAGAAGTGTATAAAAATTTATACAAGATTCTAAATTTACTGCTTTATTTAAGCGTGGGACTCAAGTTTTTCTATTACATATTTATCGCTAAAAGCAAGTCCAAACCTTCAGAAGGGAAAGAAGGTAGAATAACAATGATTATTTTAGCATTCATATGTATAATTGCTGGCAACCCTTACTTGCCTATTTACAATAACCCTTCGATTTTCGATTTTGTGTACAACACAAAAAATATTTTGTCGCAATTTAATTTGTTATTATGTACCACTTTATTGTTTATTCCTTTACGCAAGTTATTTTACCCAAGAATAAATTTTAAAATGGATATTGATTGGATTTTTAGAGCTTTCGTACCCTATATTGTCTTGCTGTTCAATCAATTGGTCTTTAAAGTGAGAGAAATGTCTGCCAACGTACTGCAAAACTTGACTAATTCACTTACTAATTTATACTTTAATAATATTACTAAACTTAAAGAAGTGCTAAGTTATAACTCAGTGAGTTTTGTTTCAGCTTCTTCTCTCTTTTTAATGAGTATTCTACTAATGCTATTATGTTTAAATCGTTAACTGAAAGTTTAAATTCTGTATTTAGTAAACTGAGAGGAAAGTCGATCATTTCTGAAGATGATTTTAATCTTGCCATGCGTGAAATACGTATAGCTTTAATTGAAGCTGACGTTTCACTTGAAGTTGCAAAAAAATTCATCAACGACATTAAAGATAAAGTGATTGGGGAAAAAGTCATAAAAAGTGTTTCTCCAGCACAAATGATAATTAAAATTGTGCAGGATAATTTAGTTGCAGTTCTCGGATCAGAGAAAAGTGACTTAAATCTAGCAGTTAAACCCCCTGCTGTGATTATGATGGTGGGCTTACAAGGTGCAGGTAAAACAACTACCTCAGGAAAGCTTGCTTTCAAGCTAAAAAAGCAAAAGAAAAAAGTGATGCTTGCCTCTTTAGACATTTATAGGCCGGCTGCCCAGAAACAACTTGAGGTGCTAGGTAAACAGATAGACGTACAAACTTTATCTATAGTAATAAATGAGGAGCCTATTGCAATTACAAAAAGGGCACTGGCAGCAGCAAAGAACGATAATTATGATGTATTAATACTAGACACCGCAGGCAGGCTTCATATTGACAATAATATGATGAATGAGTTGAAAGCCGTAAAGGAAATAGCTTCACCTGCAGAAGTTATTTTAGTAGCCGACGCAATGATAGGCCAGGATGCGGTCAACATTGCCAAATCATTCAATGAGGTAATAGGTGTAACCGGCATTATTCTCACCCGTGTTGATGGTGATGCACGTGGTGGTGCTGCTCTTTCTATGAAAATGATCACCGATTGTCCAATTAAATTTATTGCTTGTGGTGAAAAATTAAGTGACCTCGATGATTTTTATCCCGATAGAATTGCAAAAAGGATACTTAGCATGGGTGATGTTGTATCATTGGTTGAAAAAGCTGCTGAGATTGTTGGTCAGGAAGAAATTGATAAGTTACAAAAGAAAGTAAAAAAGGGTAAATTCGACCTAAACGACCTAGTGGGAATGTTAAAAACTCTGAGTAAAATGGATGGCATTAGCAACATAATGAAATTCATCCCTAGTTCATTCACAAAAAAGCTAAGTAGCAGTGTGCCAGACGACAATAAAGTGAAAAAATATATAGCCATCATAAACTCAATGACCGAAAAAGAAAGGCAAAATCCAGATATTTTAAATGGCAAAAGAAGACTTAGAATTTCTAAGGGGTCCGGAACAAGTGTAACTGACGTTAATCTTCTAATTAAGCAGTATAATCAAATGAGCTCTATGGTGAATAAATTCAGTAAAGTTGATCATAATAAACTCAAAGAATCTGATTTAATGGATATGCTGAGCAGAAAATAAATCAGCAGGTAGTAGAATGAAATAAAATCATCAGTTGTAACTGCTGTTGAGTAGTGAAGTAACAAATTCAATAAATTTCCGCAGTTGGAATTGGCATAATAATAAAAATTGATATAAGTTACTTTAGCTATATTTAATGCGTTGTTTTATAGCTAACACACCATACCACCGTGGCACTACACTAGTAACAGAACGACAATTGTCAGTAGCTCAAGTTAGGCTAGATATGGCATTCACAATATCGTTTGTAAACCTATAGCTATATATAATGAATGAATTTTTTTATATATTCGTTATTAGTATTTTGTATTTCTTGGACAGTTCCGTGGTAGATAATATTCCCTTCGTATAATACTGCTATTTTATCAGCTATTTTAAATGCACTATGAATATCATGTGTAATCGTGATAATTGTAGGGTTAAAGTCTTTAGATAATTTTATTATTATCTCGTTTACCATATCTGACATAATTGGGTCCAATCCTGAAGTTGGCTCATCCAATACAATAATTTCTGGATTGTGCGCAATCGCCCTTGCAAGTGCTACTCTTTTTTTCATTCCGCCTGATAGCTCGATTGGAAACATATCTGCTATGCTTTCCTCCAGTCCAACATCATTTAACTTCTCGATTGCTAGCTGTTTTGCCTCCTTTTCGCTGATATTAAAGCGCTTTTTATAATTAAAAGATATATTTTCCCACACTGTAACGTAGTCAAATAAAGCAGAATTTTGAAATAAGACTCCAAATTTATTTTTGCTTTCACTATTTATTTTAATAGACCCTGAGTCTGGTTTTAGCAATCCAATGATTATTTTTGTTAATACAGATTTACCACTTCCTGAGCCGCCAAGTATGACTAATGATTCCCCCTTCGATATATTAAAACTTATGTTGTTTAATATCGTTCTATCATCAAAAGACAAGCTTAGGTTCAATATTGATATTATGGGGCTATACATGTATCAAAGTAATCAAGTAGTTTGCTAAAATGATCAATATGGACGAAAAAACAACAGTTGATGTTGTAGCAACACCTACTCCTCGTGCACCTTCTCTACAATGGTAACCGTAATAACAACTTGAAACAGAAATTATAGCGCCAAAAGCAGTCGCTTTCATTAGCCCAACAACAAAATCGTTTATATTAAAGAATTGAGCTGTATATTTTATGTATATATTTAAATTGTGGTTAAATTCAAAGACTGCGGTGACATACCCTCCAAATATTCCTATTAGATCTGCACATACTGTAAGTATTGGAAATACTATAACTGACGCTAGAATTCTTGGTGCAATTAAATATTTGAAAGGATTGATGTCCAAAGTTGTAAGTGCATCTATTTGTTCAGTGATGCGCATCGTGCCAATTTCTGCTGCAATTGAGGACCCAACCTTTCCTACCATTATTAAGCTAATCAAAACTGGCCCTAACTCTTTAATGATAGTGATCGTAACAAGCTTAGGTACTACTTGTTCTTGATTAATCAATAGACCACTTAAGCTACTTTGTAAAACTATCACCGCTCCTATAAAAACTCCAGTGAGCCCAACAATTGGTAAAGAGAAAAAGCCTATCTCTATAATTTGTTTTGCTACATTGCTAAAATAATACGGTGGCACAAAGCAGTGGTATAGAGATTGAATAAAAAACACAAATGCGTTACCAAGCCTCAACAGAAAGTTGATAAAGCACCTACCGATTATTCTAACACTGTTTACATCAAAGGAACTCACTTTGCATTTATCTTAGCTAAAAATTAGTTTTACTGATTTTATTAAAATTTTTATTAACTCTATCGCAGAGTATAGTCAAGATATATCTTAAGTTCAATATACTTTGATCAAAATGCTTGAGTTTAAGTTTATAAGACTGAATTGTATAAGAAAACCTTACTTATTTCGCTATTTACTTCTTGTAAAAAACATGCTACTAATAAATTGTGTTATATAATTGAATTGGAGTAAGTTTTGGCAGTTCCGAAGAGAAAAAAGTCAAAGTCAAGGCGTAATATGCATCGTTCTCATCATGCTATTAAGCCTAAGAATATTGTGGTATGTGCAACAACTGGAGAATTCATGTTGCCTCATAACATAGCAGTTGACAATAGTTACAAAGGAAAACGTGTTTTCATTAAACAAAAGGTGGAGTAACTCATGATATGTTACCCACGGTCAACAACAACATAGTTATCGCACTTGATGCTATGGGAGGGGATTTTGCACCTCTTTCCGTAATTCAGGGTGCTAGTTTTTTCTTGGATAATCTTGTTGATCCAGGTGTTGAAGTTTTTTTTCATATTTATGGAGATCAGAAAGAAATATCTCCTTTGCTTTCAAAATACAAAAAAGTAATCGATAACTCCGAATTTACCCATTGCTCTGATAATGTTCTTCCAAATGATAAACCCTCTTTTGCACTGAAACATCGCAAAGATTCAAGTATGAAGGCAGCTGTTGAAGCAGTGAAAAAAGGTAAAGCTTTTGGAATGGTGTCTTCAGGCAACACTGGAGCATTGATGGCTATCTCCAGATTTATTTTAGGAACATTACCCAATATCTATCGTCCTGCTATTGTATCTGTCTGTCCAACTAAGACAAAAAGCTTTGCATTGCTTGATCTTGGTGCAAATGTTGACTGTAATACTGACTCATTATTTCAATTTGCATTAATGGGGAGTATATTTGCAAAAATAGCATTAAAAGTTGAAAATCCTGAAGTCGCTTTGCTAAACATTGGTACAGAAGAAGTGAAAGGTACTGACTCAGTAAGAGGAGCTTTTGAGTTACTCAAAAATGCTCCAAGTATTAACTTCAAAGGATATATAGAGGCAAGTGAATTTTTAGATGGTAATATAGACGTAATTGTTGCTGATGGTTTTGTTGGTAATGTAATGCTCAAGACAGCTGAGGCAACTGCTGGTACTTTTATCAGTCTAATAAAACAGGAAGTATTTAACTCATGGATGACAAAAATGCTTGTCGGCATATTGTTGAAACCCAAGCTAAATAAAGCATTAGAGCGTTTTAATCCTAAAATTAGAAGTGGAGCTATGTTTTTAGGGCTAAATGGTATCATTATAAAGAGCCACGGAAATTCTGATGCTATTTCTTTTGCTCACGCTATAAAATTTGCAGTAAATGCAATCAGTGAAAATTTAAACCAGAAGATAATTAACGGGGTAAGTCATATTGAATAAAAGTTTCATATTGAGCACTGGTTCTTACCTACCAAAAAAAATTTTGAGTAATAACGAAATTGCATCGATAGTTGAAACAAACGATGAATGGATAAGGCAAAGAACAGGAATAGTTCAAAGACATATAGCAGATGAAGGAGAACTAACGTCAGATTTAGCTGTTAATGCAGCGAAAAATGCTATAGAAAAAGCGAAAATTTCAATAGATGAAATTGGTTTGATCATAGTTGCAACAACAACACCTGACAAAACTTTTCCTAGCTGTGCAACGATTATACAAAGTAAATTAAAGTGTAAAAACGCATTTGCTTTTGATGTACAGGCAGCATGCTCTGGTTTTATATATGCAGTTACAGTTGCTGATTCACTTATAAAGTCTAACGATAGAATTAAATACGCGCTTGTTATTGGTGCTGAAATAATGTCTAGGATTGTTGATTGGGAAGATAGGTCAACTTGTGTACTCTTTGGTGATGGTGCTGGTGCAGTGATAATGAAATCAGAAATGAGTAGTAGTAGCATTATATCAACAAACTTACACTCTGATGGCAATGTGGACTTATTATGTACAAACGGAGGAATATCCTCTACTCGTGATTCTGGAAAGATACTTATGAATGGAAGAGAAGTGTTTAAACATGCAGTAGAGAAATTAACAGCCTCAGTAGAGGAAACTCTAAAATGCAATAGTTTGAAGATTACTGATATTGACTGGTTAATTCCCCATCAAGCAAACATTCGCATTATTGAAGCAGTAGTAAAGAAATTAGATTTTCCTATAGAAAAAGTAATTAATACAGTTGATAAGCATGCAAACACCTCAGCAGCGTCAATTCCACTAGCCTTAGACTATGCAGTACAAGAATCAAAAATAAAGTCAGGAAATCTGATATTGCTGATTTCAATAGGTGCAGGTTTAGCCTGGGGTTCTGTGTTACTGCGCTATTAGACTTCCTATTACCCACGCTTCTTTTTTCTCAGTTTTATCGTTACATGCTGTACTGACAAAGTTTTGAGATATTATCACAAACATTATATTCACAAGAAATACTTGACTTCACGTGTACTAAGAAGCATTTTATATATGATGTGTGCCCGTAGCTCAGTTGGATAGAGCAACAGCCTTCTAAGCTGTGGGTCGTAGGTTCGAATCCTACCGGGCACATTCTTCTATCAATGCTTTCTATAAATTTTCAAGTATTCTGGTACCACATTTTCAATTGCTAGTGGTCTAATTTTCATTGTTTCGAGATCATCTGACTTTTCGATTGAACTACTCATCATAACTTTCACCTGATCTCGAGTAAGTATAGGGCTTGCATCTCCAGTTATAGGTTTTAACAGCACAGAAACAACTTTACTTTCTAAGAAAAAGGCTATCAATCTTGCCATTGGAAAAGGTACATTGATCAGTAGACACTTTCTGTTAGTCACATTCAGAATAAACTTTAATAAGCTTTTAAAAGAGTAAACTTTTGATCCACCTATATTATAAATTTTTTTATCTTGCTTATTAAAGCTGATAATACGGTATACCACTTCAGCTAAGTTTGTTACACATATCGGCTGAAACTTCGTTATTCCACTACCGATCAACGGCAAAAAAGGAAGAATTGTTGCTAATCTTGCAAATTTATTAAAGAAATTATCTTCTTTACCAAATACAAGACTGGGCTTAATTATCATTGCTCCTTGAAACGCCGAAGCTACAGCTTTCTCACCTTTCAATTTACTTTGGGCATATTTTGATAACTTATCATTTTCTATTCCCATGGCAGAAAAATGTATCATCATGGATACATTTTTTATTTGCGCAGCTTTTGCTATTCTTTCAGCTATTCCAACATGAACTGTATAGAAATCGTATTTTCTTTTTTCATATAATATTCCTACTAAGTTTATAACAACATCACACCCCTCCATACTTTCTAAAATTGATTTTTCATTAAAAAAATCTCCTTCAAGTATTGATATTTGCCCTAAGTTGCCACATAACTTTAGACAAGCAGCTTTTTCCTGATCACGAGTAAATATTCTTATTAAATACCCCGCCGCTGCCAAGCGTCTTACGATGTGTTTTCCTATAAATCCCGTTCCACCAAAAATAACTATACGTTTTATCACAGTTAAAACTTCCAATAACTTAACTTTAAATTAATACAATAGTTTTATTTAATATTCTATTGTGAATTCCTGCACTATAAGGTCCATTCTCATTCCATGAGAACCTTTAACTAAAATTACATCATTACCTTGAACAATATTAGCTAAATTACTTTTCAATTGGTTAGAATCATCGAAATGCATGCCTTTTATATTCTCCGGTAAAAGTTTATTCAATTCTAACATAAATTTACCAACTGTATGAACTTTATTCACATTTTGTTCTACTATAGAGTCAAGCAATTCTGTATGAAATACTATGCTTTCATTACCAAGTTCTAACATATCGCCGAGTAGTGCCACTTTTCTTAAATTAGAATATGTACCTAAAGTTCTTATTGCAGCCTTCATTGAAGTAGGGTTAGCATTATAGGAGTCGTTAATCAAATGTACTAATTTTCCATTGTATTTAGCTTGATGAACATTACCTCTACCTTCTGTTACAGTAAAATTCTCAAGTGCTAGTGGTAATTTCGATAAATCAAGTCCTAGAATTTGCACAACTGCTGTCACAACTAATGCAGAGTATGTAAAATGCTCACCCCGCAAACGTAAATTACAGTTTATAATTTGACCGTTGTGCGGTTTAATTTTTAAATTTATACCGCTATCGTTTCTTATTAGGTCTAACAAACGAACAGTAGCACTTTCATTCTTACCAAAGCTCACTACATTTCTGTCAGCATTTGATAAAAGATAATCATAATGTTTATTATCCTTGTTCAAAACCAAAGTACCATTATTTTTCATACCACATAGGACTTCTAACTTCGCTTGCGCAATATCAAGTAGAGATGAAAAATTTTCAACATGCGCAGGTTCGATGTTGGTAATAACTGCAATATCCGGATTGCTAATCTTCGATAGCTCTTTTATCTCACCAGCTCTATTCATTCCCATTTCAAGGATTAAGTACTGGCAGTTTTTTGGGACTTTTAGAATAGTAAAAGGTAATCCTATATTATTATTCAAGTTATCTTTGTTTGCATAAGACGCTCCATATTGCGATAGAACAGTGTGCAGCATGTCCTTTGTAGTCGTTTTCCCGACACTACCTGTAATTGTAATAACTTTAGCATTAACAAGAACATTTCTAATGTAATATGATGCCATATTATGCAAAGCTTTTAGAGTATCTTGCACAATAATTAGAGGAAAATTTCTATATTTATCTTCGCTTACTACCGCAGCAACAGCTCCTTTTAAAAATGCTTCATGTAGAAAATCATGCCCATCAAATTTCTTTCCCTTGAGAGCAATAAATAAATCACCTTTTTTTATGCTTCTTGTATCCGTTGAAATATTTGAGCTATATACCGAATTACAAACACCCTCCCCTCTTCCGCCAGTAGCATCGATAATATTATTTGCGTTCCATTTTAACATAATTTATCTTTAAAGGTAATTTGAACAAGAAAAGCAGCAAAAATACTACATACTTTGGTAATGTACAAATAATGATTGCTATCTCTATAATTTCATCTTATAATAGATATACAAGCTTAAATATTTTCGTCTATAATTGGGTGTATTTTACTATCTGATTGTAGAAAGTGACTTGGAGGTATGTATGGCAAAAGATGAGTCAAATAAAAAGTCTATTTTGGCTAAGATAAAAGGCGTGTTTTTTCTTGTGCCTAAAGCACTTATTTATCCTATAAAGAAACCGTTTGCTTCAATTGATGAAATGAAGCATGATGCTAAAGTTTCATTAAAAAAGGCTGTGAGTGATGTAACTAAAGAAGAAGAGAAATATGACCCACCTATAAAAACCACAGAAGCTAGTAAGTACCTTGGCATACAAATAACAAAACAAGAAAAAGGTAAGGTAAGTTTTTTAGCGTCAAGAACTTTAACGGGGGATATACCTTACTTGAGTCCAGAGAAATTAGATAAAATAAGGAAAGATCTGCCAAATATAACTATTTTTAGAGAAGAAAACAAAATTGTAATTGAAGTTGATGTTGAGAAGATTATCCAAGAAATAAAAGATAAAAATCCAGGTATAGACGAAAAAGTAATGAAAAAGTACGCTCTTGAAGGAATTTATAATAAAATTGATTATGATCTCAAAAATTTGGCAAAAATTACTGGTGGAGAGTTTAAAGTTCACACAGACCGAAAGTTGCTGTATGATATTGCAGAAAAGTTGTATAGTGGATACGATAGTAAAAAGCAACAGTCACAAGAAGTTATAAGGTCTATAGGTAAAGAAAAGTCATCAGAGAAAATTTTAAATAATTGGCAAAAAGCTATTAAACAAGATTTTGAAAGTTGCGAAAGCATAAGAGGTAGGGGGAAATAAATTATGGAGAGTGTTATGAAAGAAGTTCAAATAGAGGAAAGGTATCATAGCCTAACTGTTCCTGGAGATATGTATCATTTACAACCAGAAGTTATTGCTGCAAGAAGGGCAAAAAGAATAGAAACGTTTTCAAAAAGACACCAAATGGACTATGGGTCAGTTTTGCGTGGACAAGATATACAGCTAAAAGACGTTTCAAGTCTTGAAGATGCTTCTAGCGAAGCAGCAATAAGCCCACCTTCTACACCAAATCATAAGCAAAATAGAAGAGGACCAGGAATTTAATAAAGTATGGGTAGTACAGCTTATGATGACACTAATATTTTTGCTAAGATATTAAGAGGTGAGTTGTCTTATGAGGAAATACATAAAAATGAAAATGTGCTAGCTTTTCGTGATAAGTATCCTGATGCACCAGTTCATATTCTAGTTATACCAAAAGCTCAATACGTTTCATATGATGATTTTGTTCTGAAAGCTTCCGAAGAGGAAATAGTAAGTTTTTTTAAAACTGTTAGAGAAATAGCACATAAATATAACTTAGAAAAAACAGGATATAGATTAGTTACTAATCACGGTAAAGATGGAGAGCAAGTTATACCGCACTTTCACATACATATTTTAGGTGGTAAAAGATTAGGAAAGCATGTAAATTCATAGTGTTATATGTTTTTTAAATGAGTGAATATTTAACCATATTAATTTTTATCTGTGTATCAATTGTAGTATCCTTTACTTTAGGTGTATTACCTATGTTTCTTGCAGTCAGTAACCCAGATGGTGAAAAGCTTTCTACATATGAGTGTGGCTTTAATCCTTTATCAAGAGCCAGAAAAAGTTTCGACATAAAATTTTACTTAGTTGCAATATTGTTCATAATATTCGATTTAGAAATTGCTTTTCTTTTCCCTTGGGCCGTTTCTTTATCTAAAATAAGCTATTGCGGATTTTGGTCTATGATGATATTCCTTGCAATACTTACTATAGGCTTTATTTATGAGTGGTGTAAAGGTGCGTTGGAATGGGAATAAATTTATCTAATGGCGACTGGAATCGTTACAAAAAAGAAGGTTTTCTTATCACTAAATTTGGCGATTTAATAGATTATATAATGAACTGGGCAAGGTCTGGTTCATTGTGGCCAATGACATTTGGTCTTGCATGTTGCGCAGTAGAGATGATGCACACTGCATCCAGTCGTTATGATCTTGATAGATATGGCATAATCTTTCGTGCAAGCCCAAGGCAAGCAGATGTTATGATTGTTGCTGGCACGTTAACTAATAAAATGGCAGCAGCATTGCGTAAAGTTTATGATCAAATGGCAGATCCCAAATACGTCGTCTCTATGGGAAGTTGTGCAAATGGCGGTGGCTATTATCATTATTCTTACTCAGTAGTCCGTGGTTGCGATAGAATTGTGCCAGTTGATGTGTATGTTCCTGGATGCCCTCCAACTGCTGAGGCGTTGCTATATGGAATGCTATGTCTACAAAATAAAATAAAACGAACTAAAAATATATAGCATGGATAAAACTGCAAAATACATACAAAAAAAGACTAAATGTGAATGTATTCAGAAAAATGATGGCACTATTGTAATATATTCAGCTTTGAATGACATTGAAAATCACTTACTCTTTCTACGTGATGATGAAAAGTGTAGGCTTGAATTATTAGTTGACGTTTTTGGAGTTGATTACCCAGATAGAGAAAAACGTTTCGAGCTAATATACAATTTGCTCAGCGTTGTACACAATATCAGAGTGCACATAAAGCTTCAGTTATGTGAAGGTGATATACCTCTAAGTGTAGCAAAGATATTTAACGCAGCTTCGTGGTTTGAGCGTGAAGTATTTGATATGTATGGAATAGAGTTTTCTGATCACCCAGATTTACGTAGGATTTTAACGGATTATGGATTCAAAGGTCATCCAATGTTAAAAGATTTTCCTCTCACTGGCTACGAGGAAGTAAGATACGATATAGAGGCAAAAAAGGTTGTATATAATCCTATAGACTTACCGCAAGATTTTCGTATGTTTGACAGCTTATCCCCTTGGGAAGGTAGTAAAGCCACAAAAGTAAATATAAAGGAGTAGAAAATGACAGCACAAAGAAAAAAAATATCTTTGATTGGTGCAGGAAATATCGGTGGAACGCTTGCCCATATGATTGCACTAAGAGAGCTAGGAGATGTTATTTTGCTTGATGTAAGCGATGGAATACCACAAGGTAAAGCGCTTGACATTACAGAATCATCTCCTATTGATCGATCTAATGTCAATATTACTGGTACAAATAGGTATGAAGATATAAAAAACTCTGACGCAATTATAATAACTGCTGGCATTGCCAGAAAACCTGGAATGAGCAGAGATGACCTTCTGCAAACTAATGCTGCAGTAATGAAAGAGGTTGGGGAAAATATTAAAAAACATTCTCCAAACGCATTTGTAATAGTGGTTACCAATCCTTTAGATGCTATGGTTTCAGTAGTATACAAATCTTCAAGTCTGCCAACTAATATGATTGTTGGTATGGCAGGAGTGCTTGACTCTGCTCGTTTTCGTTATTTTCTTGCAAGTGAGTTAAATATTTCTGTCGAAGATGTATCTGCTTTTGTGCTTGGAGGACATGGTGACACTATGGTACCACTAATCAATTATGCTTCAATTGCTGGCATTCCACTTACCCAAATCATTGAGATGGGTTTGATTACGCGAGGAAAAGTTGATGAAATAGTTGAGCGCACTCGTAATGGTGGAAAAGAAATAGTTGATCTACTTAAATCTGGATCTGCATACTATGCTCCTGCATCTTCAGCCATAAGTATGCTAGAATCATACTTAAAAGATAAAAGGCGTATATTACCATGCGCTGCTTATCTTAATGGTGAATATGGTGTGAAAGACTTATTCATTGGTGTTCCTACTATTATTGGCAAAAATGGAGTTGAGAAAGTTCTAGAAGTTAAAATGAACGATAGTGAACAAGAGATGTTTTATAAATCTGTAAGTGCAGTAAAAGAGCTCTGTCAGCTAAATTAATTGCCCTATAGAATTTCTTTGAGCTCAAGCTTCGAAAACAGTCTAAAAAAATTATTTGTAGTTATTTTTGCTACTTGTTCCGGCGATTCATTCCATAATTCTGCTAAACAATTCACAACATATTTCACCATTGCCGGTTCATTTTTTCTTCCTCTGTAAGGCTCAGGAGATAGATAAGGTGCATCAGTTTCAACTAAAACACGCTCACGTGGCACATTTTGTGCAATTTCTCTTAGTAAGTTCGCATTTTTAAAAGTAATAATTCCAGAAAATGAAATGTATAATCCCAAGTCCATAGCCTTATAAGCAAGCTCTTTAGAAGAAGCAAAGCAATGCATTACTCCACTAAAAGCGTCCTTCTTCATTTCTGAATTTAACATATCAATCATCTCACTATCAGCATTTCTAGTGTGAATAACTAAAGGTAATCCTGTTACTTTTGCCGCTTCTATATGTGATGCAAAACTTTTTTTTTGATTGCTTTTGTTATCAGATTTATAAAAATCTAATCCGGTTTCACCGATACTAATTACCTTTTGACCCTTAGTAAACTCAATTAATTCATCAACATGTATACACTCACCATTTTCTATAGTAGTATCAAGCGGATGTATACCAACGGAGCAGTAGACTTGATCATAGGATGAAGAGATTTTTAATAATTTAGGGATATCATTAATGCTTATACATATGTTATGCAAAATTCTCACACCATTTTGCTCTGCTCTTGAAATTACCTTTGGTATTTCATCATCAGAAAAATAAATTAGATGACAATGAGAATCAACTATCATAAATAGATCCTTTTATGATAGAAGAAAACTCTTCTATCACTTTTTTATAAACTTCTTTTTTGAACGGTATGGCACTGGCTACCAAATCATCCACATTTTGCCAACGCCACTCTTTGAACTCTGGATGATCAGTATAGTTAATATTAATATCCTTATCCTTCCCACAAAATTTCATTAAGAACCACCTTTGCTTTTGGCCAGAATACCTCCCATTCCAGCATGTTGGTATAACTTCCTCAGGTAAGTTATAGTGTATCCACTCTTTATTTTTAGCCACAATTTCTGCTTTATCAGTACCAACTTCTTCCAATAGCTCACGTAGCGCTGCCTGCTCTAGCTCTTCACCTTCATCAACTCCTCCTTGTGGCATCTGCCAATAAGAGTCACTATCAAAACGTTTTCCAATAAAAATATTTCCCTGTTTGTTAAATAACATTATGCCAACACAAGGGCGATACTCTTTCTCCTCACTAATCACAAATACTCTCTGTTGCTAAATTATCTATCATAGAAGTTCCAACTACTTTTTTACTATTCATTTTTTCAACAATTTTTTTTGCAACTTCTTTTGCGCTTAAGTTTGAGTTATCAATTTCAAGTGAACCTTGAGGCACAAATAGTTTCTTTCCTTTAATTCTTCTCATAGCAAAATCTGAATCAGTAATTTTTCTCTCCTGCTCTCTTTCCTTTAATTGAACGCGCTTTACTAGTTCTCCACTATTACAATATAACACCACAGGGAGAATCTCCACGTTCATTTTTTTACTTAAATTCACCACTGAGTTATATACTTTTTGATCATAGGAATCACCTTTTATCAATTCGTTTGTAAATATATAATGCTTTGATTCTATATGGTATTTTTCCAATATTGCTAACATATTCTCTCTAATCACAAAAATTTCTTCCCATATTTCACTTGTAACCTCAGCGTTTCTGAAATCGATCATATCAAATATGATATTATTAAACAGGTTATTGTCTACTATCACCCCATCAATAATATTACACAGCTCTTTTGCAATCGTAAGTTTGCCACTACCCGGAAATCCGATTAAGTAAATGATCATACCATCAGAAAACTATCATATATTACAAATATATGTATTATAAACATTACACTAGAAACATATCAAAAATAGTTCATATTCAGAAATTTTGAGTGTATCATTACAGATAAATTATATAATTTAGAATAATGAATGGTGATACAGAATCAATAAAAAATACAATTGTAGATGTAATAGATCAAAACAAAGGTCAAGATATAGTTACTTTTGATGTACAGAATAAAACTGTCATTGCAAAATATATGATCATTGCATCCGGTGATTCGAGCCGCCATGTAAAAGCATTAGCTGAGCACGTGATGAAAAATCTCAAGCAATATGATAAAATAGATGTAGAAGGTATGGATGAAGGTAACTGGGTGATTGTGAATTTTCAAGGTATAATGGTTCACCTATTCAGGCCAGAAGTAAGAGAATATTATAAGATAGAAGAGTTATGGAATTGATTATCCAGGTAGCTGGTATACACTTTCAAATGTTGTAATTTTGAAGGCAACCCTTATGAAGTTGGTGGTGTCATTCCAGTGCTTGACGCTGGAATCTAGAAAACTTAATCATAAACGAGCACACTATACAACATTTTTGATGAAATTTCATAATAAACTGGATTCCAGCGTCAAGCACTGGAATGACGCCATCGTTAACAACACCGTTTACACACAAAATAACATATTATGAAACATAAATCCGAGTTTTTAAACTTCATTCAAGAAAGAGGATACCTATATCAATGTACAAACATTGATAGGTTAGAACAGCTATTATCACAAGATAATTATATAATTGCATACATTGGGTTTGATTGTACGGCACCAAGTTTGCATATTGGCAATCTCATTCAAATCATGATGCTCCGTCACCTACAAAAATTCGGTTATAAGCCAATAATTCTACTTGGAGGTGGCACAACAAAAATTGGTGACCCATCTGGTAAAGACAAAGCAAGAAGCGTCTTGCCGATAGAAGATATCAATCAAAATATACTTGGTATAAAGAAAACCCTCGAGAAGATGATATCTTTCGATTATGGAAAAACTGGTGCAATCATAGTAAACAACGCAGATTGGTTAGATAACATAAAATATATAGACTTTTTGCGTGATATAGGGACACATTTTTCTGTAAATCGCATGTTAGGCTTTGATAGTGTGAAAATTAGGCTAGATAGGGAGCAAAATCTAAGCTTTCTCGAGTTTAATTACATGTTGTTACAAGCCTATGATTTTGTCGAGTTGAATAAAAAGTATGGCTGTCGTCTCCAGATTGGAGGGTCAGACCAATGGGGAAATATAGTAAACGGAATTGAACTTGGCAAAAAGTTAAATTTACCTGAGCTGTTTGGTCTTACCACACCTCTTTTATTAAACGAACAAGGAAAAAAGATGGGCAAAACTGAAAGTGGATCAGTATGGCTTGATGGTAGCATGCTAAAGCCCTATGACTACTGGCAATATTTTCGCAATGTTGATGATCAAGATGTTGGTCGTTTTTTGAGACTTTTCACTGATTTATCAATTGATGAAATTAAAAAACTAGAGTCCTTGAAGGATCAAGAAACAAACGAAGCAAAAAAGGTCTTGGCAACAGAGGTAACAAGAATATGTCATGGTGATAAAGAAGCAGAAACTGCACGACTTACTGCAATCTCTGCTTTTGAAAATGAAGACAGTTCATTGCTTTCTGGTTACACCATCACAAGAGAACAAGTTGCAAATGGCATACTCCTGATAGACTTGCTTCATGACACCG
Organism: Wolbachia endosymbiont (group B) of Athalia cordata; assembly: GCF_947251845.1. Classification (NCBI taxonomy): domain Bacteria; kingdom Pseudomonadati; phylum Pseudomonadota; class Alphaproteobacteria; order Rickettsiales; family Anaplasmataceae; genus Wolbachia; species Wolbachia endosymbiont (group B) of Athalia cordata. Next base: position 1,291,533 of record NZ_OX366383.1, on the reverse strand, counting down.
GTTTTGAACCTTCAAAAGGTGCGGCAAAGCGTTTAATACAGGGAAATGGATGTAAAGTTAATGATAATACTATAAATGATGTTAACTATATAATAAATTCTGAGAGCTTCAAAGATCAGTCATTCATAAAATTGTCTGCAGGAAAGAAACGTCATATTAAAATTTTAGTGAGTGAAGTAAGAAAGTAAATTTGTCTCTGTTCAGCAGAGTGGTAAAATAAGGTAGGCGGGAAAAGACAATTATAGGGACAAATGGATATCATTGAAGCAGCTGATACTGTGGCAGAATCGCTAGGCAACCCTACTATCGCTAGCAGTTTCTTGCTGTCGATTTGCTATAATGAAACAAAAACTTTATCAGGTGCTTGTTGGAACCAAAAAATTTTCAAGCCCTTTTTAAAATACGCACTAAAGTTAACGTGAAGATTGTATAGCCGCAATAAAGTAGATAAGCCTAAACGCCATAATGTCTTTAGGAGAGCTTGCTAATTTATTCTCTTAAGTTAACGCCATTGCCTGAACAGATACATAAAAAAGTAGTACTTGCAAGAAAGAGTTACTTAAGAAATTAATTAACTTTGCTATTTTCTCTAACATACCTAGAAGAAATAGATACATTATCTAATGCACTACTAATCCTAGTATTCCTTTCATTAATCGCTGCAGTTGGTTGAAAGGCAGCATAGATGATGTATTGCGGCATATCATTAATTTGTGCTAGAATAAAATTAATACATTCAATATTACCTTTATATATAGCAATGCCAAGTGGTATTAAGCTGTACGTCCGACCGTCTTTATAGTTTATAGTATTTTCAGTAGTCAGAATCTCTTGCAATATACCGCTATTTTGAGCCTGAGTTAAAATCGAATTAATATGTGCATGATTACCTTCATGTATAGCAAAGCCAAGTGATGTTAAGTTGTACGTCCAACCATCTGGAGAATATACAGTATTTTTAGCAGCAAGAACATTTTGCAATATACCACTATTTTGGGCCTGAGTTAAAATCGAATTAATATGTGCATGATTACCTTCATGTATAGCAAAGCCAAGTGATGTTAAGTTGTACGTCCAACCATCTGGAGAACACATAGTATTTTTATTAGCAGTAAGAACTTCTTGCAGCGTACCATTATTTTGAGCTTGTCTTAAAATAGAATTAATATACTCATTGTTATTTCTATATATAGCAAGGCCAAGCAATGTTAAAATGTATGTCCAATTATTCAGAATATCTTGCGATACAACATTATTTTGAATCATTGTTGAAATGTAGTTACAACATTCCTTATTATTTTCATATATGGCAAAGCTAATTGGTGTTAAAATATGCGTCAGACCATCTGAAAACTGTAAAATATTTTCAGCAATAAAAACGCCTTGCAGCATATCATTATTTTGAGCTTTTTCTAAAATAGAACTGATACATTCTTTATTACCTTTATATATAGAGAAACTGAGTGGTGTTAAAGCATACTCCTTAGTATTGAAATACTGTACAATATTTCTAGCAGCAAGAATATCTTGTAGTATTCCACTGTCCTGGGCTTTTGTTAAAATATCATTAATATATCTTGGCTTATTGTAATGTATAGCAAAGCCAAGCGATGTTAAGGTGTATATCAGACTATCTTGATAGTTTATAATATTTTCAGTATTAATAATCTCTTGCAGTGTACCGTTATTTTGAGAATGTATTAAAATAGAATTAACGCATTCGTCATTACATTTGAATATGGCGAGGCTAAGTAGTGTTAAAGTGCGTTCCCCACCTCTTGGAAATTGTGTAGTATATCCTATTGTAAGAACTTTTAGTAAATCATTCTCTGAGGCTACTTTCAAGATATTACTAATTCCCTCACCATTTGATATTACCTTTTTCAACTTAAAATGCAAATTTCGTTGTGCTTGTGTTAAGTTGTTATCATTTAGCATATTCTTGTAACCTCGCTTTAAAGTCAGTGCAGTTTAATTATTCTATGTTAGTATACACCAATAGAAAAAATTTCATCATATGTTCTGGAAAAAATTTACACAGGTTAATGAGGAAATCGTAAGAGAGAGCCTAAAAAAGGTTATAGAGAAGAAAAGTGGTAAGAATGTTGGTGTAGTATCCTCAATTGTTATTAAGGGTAAAGATGTTGCTTTTGCTCTTGAAGTTACTGAGCCAAATGAAGAATTAAGAAAAAATTGTGAGCAAGCTGTTAAGGCGATACCGGGAGTAGGAAAGGTTACTGTAGTTGCTACTGGTCAAAAACAAGCTAGGCAACAAAAAGCTAAACTTCATATCGAAGGAGTGAAAAATATAATTGTCGTTGCTTCTGGTAAAGGAGGTGTGGGTAAGTCGACAGTTGCACTAAATCTAGCTCTTTCGTTAGCAGAATTAAAACATAAAGTTGCGCTAGTTGATGCAGATATATATGGTCCTTCGATTCCTAAAATGTTGGGCACTGAGAAATTAAAACCAGAAATACAGAGTGGTAAAGCAATGCCTATAGAGAAACATGGTCTCTATACTATTTCAATTGGCTATTTTATTGATAAGGACCGCGCAGTAATATGGCGTGGACCTATGATCACAAAAGCACTTTACAATTTGCTAATGGGAACAAGGTGGTCTGATATAGAATATTTAATCATTGATACACCGCCTGGCACTGGCGATGTACATTTAAGTCTGATGGAGAATTTTAGTTTAACTGGAGCAATAATAGTTTCAACTCCACAGGAGCTTGCTTTAGTCGATGCACAAAAAATTTATGATATGTTCACAAAGCTCAGCGTGCCAATTATCGGCATTGTGGAAAATATGAGCTATTTTGTTCAAGATAATTCAAAAATACACATATTTGGAAAAGGTGGTGCAAAAAAAATGTCTGAAGAGCTGGGAGTCAAACTCTTGAGCAGAATTCCTCTAGATCCGCAAATATGTAGTGCTTCTGATTGTGGAAATCCTTCAATACTAAGTGAGGATTTAGTAAGGATTTATGAAGGCATTGCTAAAGATGTTAGGTCTTTTGTATGCAGTCTATAAAGTTTTTTTAAACTACTTTTAAAATAGGTAGAATGTAATTTTAGGTGAATAAAATATTTCAAATGGCAGCAGCGACCTCGTATCTGAACAGACAATAGACTTCTTGGATAACTTAAGAAAAAAGTAGTAGAAGCAATATTAGGGAAGGTATAAATTTTGAGCAGGTAAGTAAACTTGATGAAGAGAAGCTTCGAAGACTAAGAGGAGTAAAAAGAAAAACATTGGAAAAATAATAGAAATTTTAATAGAGGAAGAGGCCAAGAAAAAGGCAAGAGGAGGAAAACCAAATATATTTATTAATAGCACTCGAATATTTGTGTAAATACCGTACATATTTCCATATAGCGCAAAGCTATGGAATAAGTGAAAGTTCTTGCTAACGGCTGAATAGAAGATGCATTGATAAAACATCCAGATTTCAGGAAGATAAAGAGCTATTAAAGTTAAATAGGAGTATGCAAAAGTTTTATAAAAAGGGAATGTTCAACTCACTGCCATTAAGTTAAGGGGAAGTGATGGACTGTATTGTAAAATCAGGTAAGATCCACAAATTAAAAGAAGTAATGACATGAGTAAAAAAAAGAATAATCATGTTTATAAAAAATAAATTGATGAGTTTAAACTTTATAAACGCACACAGAGCATCCTCAAAAGACTTCTCACGAAAAAGAAAGCTGCCCTTCATTAATGTATTTCTCCTGATTTTTAGAAAGAGTGTAAAGTCATTACAAGTAATGCTTAATGAGTTTGTTCTGCATACAAGAAAAGATTACACAATTACGGCAAGTGCATTTACTCAAGCAAGAAAGAAGCTAAAGCATACTGCGTTTTCAGAGTTAAATGATGATATAGTTTCCCTATACTACCAAGATCAGGAATTTAAAACCCACCATGGCTTCAGAGTACTTGCATTTGATGCTTCAATACTGATTCTGCCAAAGAGCGACAAAATAATAGGCGAGTTTAGCTCAAGAGCAGTATGGAATGGAATCCAGAGATTTGAAGACTATACAAGTGCAACCTTTGAAGTTTGCTACGATGTGCTAAATAATATTGCAATAAAATCTGTGCTAAGTAGAGGTGACAGCTATGAGGTTGATTTAGCGATCGGTATGCTTGAATCCATAAAATCAGACGATTTGTTAATCTGTGATAGAGGATACGTATCTTATCGATTTCTTGCTGAGCTTACAGGAAGGAAAATCAATTATATAATTCGCTGTCCAAGTTCGTCTTTCAATGAAATAAACGCTATGTTTAAGCCGGAAAGCCCATCTAGTACGGTGGTAGTGTCTACCGCACCTATTAAAGTAGCAAGACAGCTACGAAAGCTAGGATTACCTGATGAGATGAAATTCAGGTTAGTCAAAATAATACTTTCTTCTGGAGAAGTTGAAGTGTTAGTAACATCATCTGTTAGATGAGCAAAGTTTTACAGTCGAAGAGTTTGAGAGATTATATTACTTGCGCTGGGGAGTAGAAACATTTTTTTCTAGGCTGAAGGGAAGATTAAATTTAGAGAATTTCACAGGAAAAAGTATTGAAACTATCAAGCAGGATTTTTGGTCAACTATCTTCATCAGTAATCTAGAAAGTATCATGATAGAAGATGATGAAGAGACATTGAGCGCACAGAATAGTAAACTAAAAAAAAGCATCAATAAATCTGTCTCATTTAATGCGATTAAAAACTTAGCCTTTGATATTTTTTCTACAGAGTCAGACATAGACTGCATTATGGATCGACTATCACAGTTATTTTTGATGAACACTTTAGTGGTAAGAAAAGGGAGAAGAGTTGATCGTCATAAGATATCTGATATTCGTTCACTCAACTACCAGAAAAGAGCTAGAAAACATGTGTTTTAAATTCAAGATATCTTTTCAGTATCATTGTATTAGTACATTCTTTGCAAAATAACCTGCAATTATTACTTTTTTAAATAACTTGCACTTTTCAGACTCCCTTTTCTTAAAAATTCACCCTAGTATTTACCATAATTATCAATCACTTCAAATTTTTTGTCCAATCTTAACTTCTCTTTCCCTTAACTTAATGGCAGTGATGTTCAACTCCCCCATAGAAGATCAAAAAATATCCTTAGGTTATCCAAGAAGTCTATTGTTGGTAAACATAAAAGGCTATTTGCCTTTTTATCTAGTTTATGCAGGAGGTCTATATTTATTGTTGAGTGTGATTTTAGGCATTTCTGCTAAAACGCAACTTTTAAATCGCCAAAATTTCTCCTTGCCTTTACTAATTCCGATTCTTGGAGTGCACACATAATCTGGTTTGAGGTGATATTCATAGAGACAAAATTCATGACTTATAGTAAGGTCTTGTTTATTATGTTCTTTTGTAATGTTTAATTTTTTGCACAGTATGCCTGGCCCGCCTAAATTTGCTTCAAGCGGTTCAGTGAGCTTTAATCCTCGTATTAACACTGCTGCTGGGAATCCTTCTGCTTCTGTTACAATATTTAGACAATAGTACATTCCATATATAAAATATACGTACGAAAACCCTGGCGTACCAAACATTACTGAGGTTCGATTAGTATAGCCTCTTGCTGCATGACAAGCTGGGTCATCCATTCCTATATACGCTTCAACTTCAGTTATTATTCCACTAAAATTAGAAAATTTCAGCATCTTCCCTAGCAGCTCCCCAGCTACGGTTAAAGTTGGCCGTTCATAGAAATTTCTTGGTAATATTGTGTTATTCATCATAGAAGTACAAGTTACTTACATTTGTAAGCAAGTTATACTATTTTTGCTTTTTCTTATTTATTTAGTCAAGAGCATTTCTGAGAAGTAGAAGTTGGTGTTGTTGTCACATTTGTTACATCTGTTGAAGGCTGCTGTAAAACCTTGACTGATTCAGAGCTCTTTTGTTGCAATTGCGGTACTAACGCTTCATATAAAGATTTTGGCTCACGTCTCTTACCTATTTTGACTTCTTTATTTGCACGCAACTGCTCTGCAGTAACACCGTTGCCTTCAAGGAGAGTTACACCATTCTTACCATCAATGTTAACTTTAACTTTGCATTCTCTTCCATCAACATACCACTTTAAAGTCATTTCATATAACCCACTCATTATTTCATAAACTCTTTCCTCATTATCACTATAGCAAGATGCCCCCCTCTTTTTTTCTTGATTAGGATGACAAAATGTAATTGTTCTTACACCATACTCTTTACATATACTACCGCCTAGAAGTTTAGCTATATCTACTCCTTCTTTATTGGCATGTAGCACAACTCTCACGGTAGGATAAACAATATTCTCTTCCCTTTTGCCTTCTTTTATCATTATGGACTCTATGGTATATACCTTCGATATCTCTGCCTTAATTTGGTCAGCAATCTTGCCTACAATCTCTTTACCATGATAGTGAGATTCTCCTTTCTTCGGAGAAAAAGGTTCTTTGTTTGTAGTATTAGTGTCTGGATCATTCTGTAACTTAAAGAATTTATCCCATTCTTCATCACTGTCTAATTTAATATATTCACGCTTGTTCTTGCCTGATACTGCATTCTGAATACTAGACGATCCTTCTGTTACAGTTGTACCAGAGCTATTGCCTTTACCTTTTAGAAGAACAAGATGCTCTTCTGACCTTTCTTCCTTACTCAACTTTGAAGCTGCCAAAAGAAGGTTTCTCTACTATATGCGTGTAAGAACTTTTAACTCTACTCTCATTATCAGGTACTGTAGTAGCCCACAAAAGCTTTTTAATATAATCTAACATATGCCACCTCTTACCATTAACTAAATATCAGTATGCAAACTTTGCTATAACTAATCAATAACTAAATTTACTCCAAATAAAATGAGCTGATAAAAAGGTATAAATTGAGATTAGGTAAAGCTTTTGGTATAATATCTAGTTAATTTTGAATAGGCAGGTGATCTCATCTACAAAGACGTTTTTTATCTCATTTATTTTTGGGTTTATTCTCTTTCCCTATTTTATAAAACTTCTAAAAAAGATAAGTAAAGATGGACAACCAATCAGATCATATGGACCAGAAAGTCATTTAATAACAAAAAAGAATATACCACCTATGGGTGGAATAATAATACTAACTTCTGCTTTATTACCAATCCTGCTTTGGACTCAATTAACACCAGAAATTTCATTGCTGGTATTTATAACTCTATTTTTTGCTCTACTTGGATTTATTGATGACTATTTAAAATTGAAGACAAATCACCACCGAGGTTTAAGTGCAAAAACCAAAATACTTATTCAGTTTGTCGTTACTCTGGTCTGTATGTTTATACTTAAGCTACAATCTGCTGAAGGTTTTACAAAAATTTCTCTATTTAGAGAAGTAGAAATCGACCTTGGCTATCTATATCTTCCGTTTGCTGCATTTGTAATTGTCGGCTCTTCTAATGCTGTGAATCTTACAGATGGCCTAGATGGCCTTGCTGCAACTCAAGCCATTACTTCCTTTTCTTTTTTGGGGCTAATTGCATACATCACTCAGACAGATGTAAACATTACTTTATTCTGCATTGCATTTATAGGAGCTATTTTAAGTTTCTTGTGGTTTAACACACATCCAGCAAAAATATTTATGGGTGATGTTGGAAGCCTATCAATCGGTGCAGCTTTAGGACTCACTAGTGTTCTAATTAAAAAAGAAATGCTTTTTGCCGTTATTGGAATAATCTTTGTAATAGAGACTTTATCTGTGATTATTCAGGTATCATATTTTAAATATACAAAATTTAGATATGGAGCAGGAAGAAGAATTTTCCTTATGACACCAATACATCATCACTTTGAAAAGAAAGGGTGGTCAGAAAATACAATAGTTATAAAATTTTGGATAATTTCTATTGCTTGTTCGATTTTTGCTTTAACTTTCTTATTATAGGAATTATGAAATATCCAGACTTTTCATTAGAAAATACATTATCAGGAATTATAGCAGGAGTAGATGAAGTAGGAAGAGGTCCGCTTGCCGGTCCAGTGATATCTGCAGCTGTAATATTTACTGATAGAGATACGGTTATTGATGGAATAAACGACTCAAAAAAGCTAACCCCTAAGTGTAGGCAAGTTCTATACGAAAAAATAACGTCTGTTGCAAAATTTGGTATAGGAATGGCAAGCGTAGAAGAAATAAACTCATACAATATTTTGCAAGCAACAAAGCTTTCAATGAAACGTGCGTTGGCAAACTTGAATCTAGAACTAGATTATGTGCTAGTTGATGGTAATCAACCACCTGAAGTAAAATGGCAAGTAAAATCTATAGTGAATGGTGATAGCTTAAGTATATCAATCGCAGCTGCTTCAATCGTTGCAAAAGTTACAAGAGATCGGCTTATGGAAGAATTGCATAATAAACATCCTCAATATAATTGGTATAAAAATAAGGGATATGGAACAAAAGAACACCTCAGCGCTATTGGCCTTCATGGAATTACGAAGCACCATAGAAAGAATTTTGCACCTATAAGAATACTATAGCCTTTAATCACTTACCTTTTTTGAAAGGTATGTTTTCATTAAACAGGCAGACTGTGCTTGATCCGTTTCTTAAGGTAAATACCGAGCTTACTCTTTCAATTATCAGGTAGTCATCAACTGTACGAAAATTTATCAAGGATTCATATCCTGCAGAATCAACCATAAAAACTGCCGGGAAATCAGAGTTTATTTTATTAAATTGTAGATATGTAAATTTTCCGTCATCAAAAACCTTAATTGGTATTATTGATTGACTGCCTTTAACGTGCGAGATGGAATAGTTAAAATTCAAGCCTTTCTTTATAACCTCAATATCACTTATATCAGGGATAGTGGTATGACTAGCTTGCTCTAGAATATCACCGTTACTCGTTGAATAAATTTCATCACTGTTGAACAGTGGATAAAGAAACCTTACTTCATATGCTAACCTTGGATCATCTAGCCCGTTTGCTTCTTCAGCATGAAACTCGAAATAATAAACTCTTTTATTGGTAATTATAGTTGCATTAGTATCGGCAATATCATCTATAGGCTTAATAAATAATCTATTACCTTGAGGAAGGAGTTGCCAACCGGTTGCATCACCCATTGAAAGACTCTCTATTACCTCCCCTGGCTCAAACAATATGCTGGATTGATAACCATAAAAGCCCGTGTACTTATGTATAGCCTGTGGATTATAATTCATTACCTTTATGTGGTTATCACCAGCTATTGGTCGTGGTTCCTGTTTTGCAAGTGCATCACCACCACAAAAAAATAATAGTGCAACAAAGAGTACCCTAATCATAGTATCAAAATAAACTGATCTTCATTTTATCATTGATAGACATGTACTGCAACTATCAAACTATCCCAGTAGTAAGCGACAGAAAATGCAAGCTTCATAATAATTCATTACTGCAGGAAAAAGAAATTAACTACAGATTTTATGTCTAGGTTACTCCACAAAATTTTTTCTTTCCTTATCCAAGATTCAAATTTATAGTATCGAGTCCTTTTCATGAAATATGAAGCCATCTCAAGTTATAGTTAAGCCTATATTCAGTGAATTACTTTCACAAGTGCAATTGATTTTAGTGTTATACTGTTCTAACAGTAAAGAAGTCATATAGATAATAATGTCTTTTGTATCCAAACTAATATCATTTTTTTTTGTTAACTTGCTTACTAATGATGTGCTTATTGATTTATGTTCATTTACTACTTTTATAGTTAGTAGTGTTTTATCTTCCGTTTTAGTCAGTAAAATAGACACTAATTCAATTTGTGCCACTGCACTGATTATAGTTATCACCATATTGGAAATTATCTTATTTATTTTTTCAATTAAGTTTTCTGTAGGGCATTCACTTACTCCCCACTGAAGCTTTACTTTTTTTTTAATAAATAATTTTCTATATTGGATTTAGTCTTAACAAAGCTGCAATTATCTGATGAATGAGAATACGCTTGCTTCATAACTTTATATTTATATATTAAATCATCAGAGCTTTCTTTAAGCAATGACAATGCTTCGTTTTGCATATTAGGATTGTTTTCTTCAAGCTCTTCCAATCCACCCACTATTCCTTGCATAGAACTAGCAAAATCATGAAGAATTCGTCCTGATAGGCATTCTGTTATTAACATTATGTTTTTATTCATTGGATAAAAGTATAAATGATTTAAGTTAACCCTATATTGGTAGGCATGTAGTAGTCAATTTAAGAGAAAGTTTCGTTGCGCTTTTTGTGTCAAAGCATTAATGTAGTATTAATAATTATAAGATTTATGAAGGCGTTATGAATACTTATGCTAAATCTGGAATAGACCTTAAACTATATAATGAACTAATAAAAAAAGTTAAACCTATTATTGAAAAGACTAAAGGAGAAGAAGTAATTAGTGAAGTAGGATCATTTTCTGCATTGTTTGACTTTTCTTCGCTGAGTAAGAAATACGACCATCCAGTACTTGTTTCCTCAACTGATGGAGTGGGCACAAAACTATTAATAGCTCAAGAGGTGAATAAGCATGATACTATAGGTATAGACTTAGTTGCAATGTGTGTAAATGATTTACTTGCACAAGGAGCAACACCTTTATTTTTCCTTGATTACTTTGCAACAGGCGTTTTAAACAAAAACGTTTTATTGTCTGTAATCCAGGGCATTGCAGAAGGGTGCAAGGAATCTAAAATAGCATTAGTTGGTGGAGAAACTGCAGAAATGCCTGGAATGTATGGTAACAATCACTATGACCTTGCAGGGTTTGTGGTTGGTGTTGTTGATCGAAAGCAAATTCTTCCAAATTGTAGTATAATGAAAGCAGGTGACTGTGTAGTTGGTTTAGAATCAAATGGAATTCACTCAAATGGATTTTCTTTGGTGCGCCATATTTTTAAAAGCTTAGGTATAAATTATAATGATATATCTCCATGGAATAATAAATCTTGGGGTGAAATATTACTTAAGCCAACAAAGATATATGTTGATTCTTTGTTGCCTATTATGCCAAAGGTAAAAGGCATTGCGCATATAACAGGTGGCGGGTTAATAGACAATATCCCAAGAATTCTCTCAGGAAATTTATTTGTAGACATAAATATTAATTCTTGGAAATGGCCAGATATATTTTTATGGCTGAAAGAAGAAGGCAAAATAGAAAAGAGAGAAATGTTAAAAACATTTAATTGCGGCATAGGTATAGTACTGATTGTAGATCCCGATAATATGAAGGATGTGGAAAGCCATTTCCAAAAGCGTGGAGAAAAAATTGAGATTATTGGAAAACTTGATGAGGCATGTAACCCTCCACTTGATAGAGTAGTATTTAGTTAGTCTAACTTTACTGACAGTCTTTTTGCAACTTCTGAGTATGCTTCCTTTAAGTTTCCTAGATTTAAACGGAAAACATCTTTGTCTAGCTTTTTATGCGTATTTTTATCCCATAGCCTACAATTATCAGGGCTGATTTCATCGGCTAAAATGATTTTAGTGCTGTTGTTTATCAATTTGCCAAATTCTAACTTGAGATCAACTAAATATATATTTGCATTTGAAAATAGGTCGACTAAGATTTTGTTGATCTTTAAAGTTGTAGTTTTAACTTCTTCCATTTCTTTATTGGATAACCAACCAAAATATAGTATGTGATTTTCATTCACCATTGGGTCGGCTAGGTCATCATTTTTGTAAAAAAACTCGATTATAGGAGATGTAAGTGTCTCACCTTCTTTGATATTAAAACGTTTGCAAAAGCTGCCAGCTGCAATGTTTCTAACCACTATCTCAAGAGGTATTATCTTGAGTTTTTTGACTAGCTGTTCTCTTTCGTTTAGAGTGTTTATAAAGTGCGTGCTAATTCCTGCTTCTTCAAGCTTTTCCATGATAAAAGCACTAACATGATTATTAATTATTCCTTTGCCCTCAATAATTTCATATTTTTTCTTGTTGAACGCTGTAACATCATCTTTAAAGTACTGTATAACAGTTGATGAGTCTTCAGTTTCAATAATGACTTTGGCTTTACCTTCGTATATCGTTTTATTCAGTGACATGATTAATTTAGCTGTATACTATAAGATAATATCAAATTGCTGCTTAGTTTACTACAAATTTGCTAATGACGTTTAGTGTTACAGTGTTAACCATATTTCCAGAAATGTTCCCCGGGTTTTTGAACTATTCTCTTGCCGGAAAAGCGTTAGAAAAAAAAATATGGAACCTTGAAGTAATAAATATTCGTTCTTTTGCAAAAGATAAACATTCAACTGTGGATGATGTTCCATACGGAGGTGGAGCAGGGATGGTTATGCGCCCAGATGTGATTGGTAATGCAGTTGATAATGTGCTTTCTGCTCATAAAAATACTAGATTTATTTATATGACTCCATCTGGTACAAAATTTAATCAGAGCATTGCAAAGGAGCTAACAGAAATTCCTCATGTAACAATATTGTGTGGTCGATTTGAAGGTGTTGACCAAAGAGTAATTGATGTGTATACTCCTTATGAGTTAAGTATTGGAGATTATATACTTTCGGGAGGTGAGCCAGCTGCAATGGTGGTTCTTGATGCATGTATTAGGCTTCTTCCAGGTGTAGTAAATAATTTCGATAGCGTTGCTGAAGAAAGTTTTAGTTATAGTGGTGGTATGCTTGAATATCCTCAATATACTAGGCCTGAGCAGTGGAGTAGGTACAAAGTTCCTAAGGTTCTGTTGTCTGGCAATCACAGAAAAATAAGTGATTGGAGAAGGGAACAGTCATATGTTAGAACAAAGGAACGTCGACCTGAATTGTTGAATGGAGATGATAAATGACAAACTTGCTTGAAAAATTTAACGAACAACAAATACAAAGATTAGCCAAAGAGATGCCAGCTTTTTGTCCTGGCGATGATTTGAAGGTCACTTTTAAGGTAGTTGATAGTATGGGTGAGCGTATACAGATATTTGAGGGCGTATGTATATCAAAAAGAAATCGTGGATTACACTCTTCTTTTTCAGTTAGAAAGGTAAATCATGGAGAAAGTATAGTATCACAATTTTTTGTTTACTCTCCTGCATTAATTTCAGTACAAGTGATAAGAAAGGGAAAGGTCCGTAGAGCAAAATTATATTATCTGTGCAAGCTATTTGGGAAAGCTGCAAGGATCAAAGAACGTACTACTTATGTTAAAAAAAAATCTAAGTAGATACAATAGGGAGTGATGTCAATTGTATCATCTCAAAACTCTCTCTTATTATCCCAGTGTGTGGCGCACAACTGTACGTTTGCCTCCCGCTGTGGTGTCATCCCAGTGTCAATCACTGGAAAAAGGGGAAAGTTTTTTCAAATCCTCATATAAAGAAAAGTAAATGAGTATAAAGAAAAACTTCCTTAAGTTACTTCAGTCAAGGCGCGTACATGCTCGTGTAAAAAGAAAAAATAAAAAGAACAACATTTTATGCTTTTGCTCTTTTACAGCACTGATTGTCTCAATTGGGTGTCCTATATGTATATTACTAAGTATATTAGTTAACTCTTACAGTGCTTTAACAGTAACGAAAATTTTATTGCCAGTTGAAATAAATGCTGATCTTATTTTAACTAATAATCCTGGTGATTTACGATATAAGTCCATTAGACTACTCAATAACTCTTTACATAAAGTGTTTGAAGGAATTGACTTTAAAGACAGTGACGAAATTTTAAGTCGTAACTCTTACAAGGAGCTAGAGAGGTTTTTTCTTAAGAGAGTAAAAAATAGTGGTGAATATGAGATTTGGTTTACCGCATCGAGTGTGATCAATTCACTATATAAAAATAAATGTTTGAATGATCATTATGCTAAATTACTTGATTGGTTAAAAGAGAAGGGAAGAGTAAGAAAATTTTTTAATAAGTCTCTGTTTCTTAAGTCTGATTCTTGTGAGCCTGAGAATGCAGGGATTTTAGGGGCATTTATCGGTTCATTAATGACAATTATAGTATGCTTAGCGTTGGCATTGCCAATAGGGATTATGTCAGGTATCTGTCTTTATGAATTTATGCCTAGAAATAGGCTAATAACCAGTATTGTAGAAATTAGCATGAATAACCTTGCTGCAGTGCCTTCGATAATATTTGGTGTGGTAGGACTGACTCTCTACTTGGGCATATTTGGTTTACCCCGTTCTTCACCGCTTGTTGGCGGGATGACTCTTTCATTTATGATGCTGCCTAATATTATTATTGCAACAAAAAATGCCTTTACAAACGTTCCTATTGCAATAAAAGATGCAGCGTTTGCGCTAGGTGCACCTCACATCAAGGTGATATTGGATCACTCTTTACCGATTGCGTTGCCACGGATAATACATGGTGCAGTGCTTGCAATTGCAAGGATTTTAGGCGAATCTTCCCCTTTACTTATGATAGGCATGGTAGCATTTATTGCTGATACACCTACATCCTTCTTCGATCCGGCAACTGTTTTACCTGTACAAATATACATATGGTCAAGTAGTCCTGAAATTGCATTTATTGAGCTTGCTGCCATTGCAATTATAGCTTTATTGTTAATGCTATTTGCTTTGAATTTAATAGCAAATTTTGTAAAAAGAAAGTTCGAGTTTTTTGATTCATGAAAATTACAATCCTATCTGGTTATGGCTTAAATTGCGAAAAAGAAACTGCATTTGCATTTATGGAATGCAGCAGAAAGCTTGGTATTAATAATATTGAAGTAAAAATCGTTCACATTAATGATATTATAGATAATCCAAGTGAACTGAAATTAAGCAATATACTTGCAATTCCAGGAGGTTTTTCCTATGGTGATGATACTGGTGCTGGTAATGCATTTGCTTTGCGTATAAAAAACAACTTGTTAGACGAATTTCAAAATTTCTTATCTCAGGATAAGCTTATTATAGGGATATGTAATGGTTGCCAGATATTAGTAAAATTAGTTCCAGAATTCTCTAATCTAGCTTTAACCTCTAATGATATAGGTAATTACCAATGTCGTTGGATTAGAGTGAGAGTTAATCCGCAGAGTAGTTCTGTTTGGCTACGGGGCCTGAGTGAGCTATATCTTCCTGTTGCTCATGGAGAAGGCAGGTTTTTTATGGATCAAGATATTTTAAATCAATTGATTGAAAATAATTCCGTTGCACTGCGTTACGTTGATGAAAATGGTGACTATGCAAATTTACAATTTCCTTACAATCCAAACGGATCTATATACGACCTGGCAGCTTTGTCAGACAAAAGTGGTAGAGTTTTAGCTTTAATGCCTCACCCAGAGAGAGGAATATTTTTTACTCAGCAGGACAACTGGCCTCTTGAAAAAGAAAAATGTAAACGTTCAGGAGTGGCTATGCCAAAATATGGTGATGGAATGCTCATATTTGAGAATGCACTAAAATATTTTGCGTAAGTATTACAATACGTTACATACAACAAGTTTTTAAGCCATAAAAAGTTACTTTCCTTGTTATGACAATAAATCCTTATCTTTGATCTGCAGAGTAGCTTTC
Source organism: Wolbachia endosymbiont (group B) of Athalia cordata (assembly GCF_947251845.1). Classification (NCBI taxonomy): domain Bacteria; kingdom Pseudomonadati; phylum Pseudomonadota; class Alphaproteobacteria; order Rickettsiales; family Anaplasmataceae; genus Wolbachia; species Wolbachia endosymbiont (group B) of Athalia cordata. Next base: position 1,276,013 of record NZ_OX366383.1, on the reverse strand, counting down.
TCTAACGTTAGGGATATAATTGTTCCACTTTCCAATTGCTTTTCTCAACAAGAGTATATCTAAATCTAGTGTGTCTCCTATATTCACCTTCTTGCCAAAATTCAATTACCTTTGGGATTACGCAAAATCCCACCCAAAAGTCAGGACGAGAAACTTGTGTATTGTGAAATTCTTTCTCTTTCAATTCTATAGCCTGCTCAAAATCTTGCCAATTTTTCAGAACTCTTGATTGTTTTGAGCACCACGCGCTAATTTGACTATCACGTGCTCGAGAAGAGAAATATTCGTCAGCCTTTTTGCCGCTTAGAAGCCTAACTTCTCCTTCAATTCGTACTTGTCTAGAAAATTCTGTCCAATGAAATACGAGTGCAGCTTTGGGGTTCTCAGTCAATTCTTTTCCTTTTCTACTGTTTACGTTAGTAAAGAACACAAAACCTTCTTTACTATATTCCTTTAGTAATACCACTCTTGCAGATGGAATGCAGTCTTTGCTACACGTTGCTAGCGTCATTGCAGTTGACTCTTTACACGGAAAATTAAGTACTTCTTGATACCACTTTGAGAACAAATCAAAAGGATCTTTTTCAGGTAAGAGTGTCATATGCAAAAATAAAATTTAATTCTGACATGCATTGCAAAAATAAGTGCTACGACCATTTTGTCGTATAAGTGTTATGATATTGTTGCAGATTCTGCAAGGTTTTTGCACTTTACCATATACGTAAAAGTTATTTTGAAAGTATCCAGCAGATCCAGATGGTTGTGCATAATCTTTCAGTGTTGAACCACCAGCAGCAATTGCATCACTCAGAGTATTTTTTATTTCGATAGCAAGTTTTTCGCACTCTATATATGTTAAATCTTGTGCTAGCCTAAGTGGGGATATTCGAGCTCTAAATAAGCTCTCAGAAGCATATATGTTACCTACGCCAACTATTAGCTTATTATTCATTAATACTGATTTGATATTCGCTTTTCTGTTCTTTAGCAACTTCTGTAAATAATTTCCGTCAAATTCATCTGTGAGGGGTTCTATTCCTAGGTTATTAAAAAAATTTAGTTCTTGCTCTCTGTTTAAAACAATCACTAATCCAAACCTTCTTGGGTCATTAAAGATTAGTGAAGTGTTGTCAGAAAATAAGAATATCACATGATCATGTTTGTTCTGTGCTTGATTGTCTTCAGCATATATAAGCTTTCCGCTCATGCCAAGATGTATGATTACAGCCATACTAGCATCTATATTCGAGATTATATATTTACCTCTACGCTTGATATCATTTATAACTTTGCCCTTTAGCAAATCATCAATATTTTTTGTTATTGGTACACGCAAATTCCAATTATTGACTGTAACATTGCTTATTTTCTTATTTTTGATTTTATCAAATAAGAAGTTAGAGATGACTTCCACTTCTGGGAGTTCTGGCATGATACCTCCTTCAAAACTTAAGTTTCTGATGGTAATTTTGTTGTTAAAGCTTCCTCAAATACGTTTGGGTATTCTGCGGCGCTTTCTCCTAAAAATTCCTCACCACAAACAAATTTTGGAAGGGGTCTGCTTTGTCTACTCTGTTGCTGTTTTTTTCTTTTTAGAATATTTTGCTTTAAAGCTTTTGCCAATCTTTTTCTCTCTTCTTCTTTTTCCTTATTTTTTTTCATGTTATTCATTATCATAATACGTGAACTTGCCGTTGTAGCTCAGGTGGTAGAGTACGTCATTGGTAATGACGAGGTCCCAAGTTCGAATCTTGGTAACGGCAGTTTAGAGGACGATATTCATAAAGTCAATCCTCTAGATGCTAATTAGATTATAGAAAAACGTCTAGTAAATACCTTTTATACACTACCATTAAGCTGCTTTTTCAGTATTACTATTCAATAATACCTGCCGTAATTTTTCTTTAGAAAATCCATGCATTAAAAGAAATTGTATAATCCTTTGCCAAAAATCCCTCACAATATACTGAAGGATTATTAAAACTTACGTTGGCAGGGTTAAACCTGTTACCATAACTTCCCCCACCACAAATATTTTCATAACAACACTGCTTACAATCGTCAGGCCTGTTTTCCATATCACTCAAAAAGTTATTAAAAAATTTATCTGATAAGAACTTAGCCCAACTAGTATTGCTTATGTTATATTCAACAAACTTATGAGGGACACATGTTCTCAAATCATCTAGTGGGCCGAGATTACCATTATTGGAAACACATATTAACGGTAATACAAAAGGACTTCTTTTGCCAAATCCTTCAACTCTTGAATAATTACCGTAAAATAGCTCTAATGAAAAGTTATATAGAAATTTCTCTATCCTTTTTATGATAGTTCTCAGTCAGGTCTTCTTTTATCTTATCTGCCCAGCATATATTACCATGCCCTCCACCATCTCTATCAAACTGACAATGGCTACTGTGATTATTTCTACCATGAAAATTACCTGAAAGTTTCTCTATTCTTTTAAGTATAATACTACTACTAACTTGACCAATATTAACGCTAAGACGCTCTAATAATAAATCCACTTGTTTTTCTTTGTCATTTACCATAATTACTTTGCTTTAAAATAGCAAAGTTTAGGTTTACTATAGCTTTTGTCAAGCATTTATCTGAGCTATTTATATATTGGAATGCTACTCGTCATTTTATTTGCTTTCAAATGTATAACTTTCGGTATCTTGTTTTCAAGGACTTTTAACTTAATATTACCACTATTAAAGTCAATACTATAACACTTTAGTTCTTGACCATTCTTGAGTCCCATATTATTGCAATCACTACCTAATTTAACCCCACGTATCTTTTGTAGCTCTAGACTTCTGGTTAAGTTAAAGCATATATCACTATACTTATCAGTATCTTGGAAAGTTAAATTTTTATTCAGTAATCTACTGGGTAATAAACTGAGAAGTATGCTAGAATCTCCTATAGAGGCTATGATATCTTTTATAAAGGACTCTGATAAGTAATGTTTTAAATGACTTGCAAATAAGTCAACATTAAAATTAACTTGCTTTGAAGTCGCTTCATTTATTATTCTATTTATAACATTTAATAAGTTATATTCTCCATTACTAATCTCATTTAATTTCTCATCAATTATCATTGCAAGAATAAAACCTTTGTTATAGCTCAACATGCTTATGTTTTGATCAAGTAAATGCTTTTGATTTATTTTTTCGAAATCAATATTAGGTATTAAAGAATTAAAATACTCTTTTAAAGTAATATTAATTATTTTTAAGTACTCATCTTTATCAATAAGTTTCGTGTCAAGTAAGGTTTTCACTCCATAAAATTCCGTAAATCCTTCAAAAAACCACTTATATTTTATTTCATTTTTCTTATCGTTGTCTTGCTCTATTATATGTCCTATATATCTGTGAATTAATTCATGTGATATCACTCTAGTATAATCTTTGATATTTTTTTTTAAGCTTCCCTCAATAATTACATAGTCCTTTCCTGCAGCACCTGTAGTTCTACTAAGATTGGGATTATCAACAAGTACTATATTATACGGCTTACTTTCTAGTATGAATAAGTTATCTTGAGCTAAGATAATTTTATTAATAATATTTACAAGACTGATACTATTATGAGCATTGGTATAAAGCTTATTTCTTTTATCAAGATCAAAACTTCTAAAATTGTCAGTTCTAATAATTTTTTCTATATTATCAAAAGGTTTTCTAAAAGGTAAAAAATCAGGTAAGTTTTTTAAATGTGATGAAGAGTTATCTAAAGCAATAGCAGAATGCATATACTGAATGTATATAAGGAAAAAACAAATAATATAATTTAATAGACTGTGTACATTTTTAAGCTTAATGTTTGCCATAAATAAAACAGGACATTGAAGAAGTGTAAGTAATTACGATTAAGCAAATATAATTTATTGCTAAGTAGGTGATAAGGATAATTTTAATTATCTCTTTAAAACTTTACTCTTCCCATATTATTGAACACCTTATAATAAAGACTGAGAAGAAAGTTATAAAGGATTCCATATTCTTATCATCATAGCGCTGTTACTACAGTAATAACACTAAGAATAACTATAAGTTTCTTTGAATGATAGTTGAAGCTTGATTGAAATTTTGAGGCTATAAAAACCGCAGGTACCAGTTGGTTTTTATTAGCTAAAGTAAACGTCAAATATCTGGAATTCTGGACATAAAATCCTCCTTTGAAAAAAAGATTAGAAAAAAATGCAATGCACATACGACAGAAATTAAGTATGTGTGTATGCACCCACATACGCTGAAGAGGATACGCTACATTTTTTTATGAGTTTAATAAAAAAAGTCTGCAGACAAAGATAAATTTTTGAGCTCTAAAAGTATCTCTAATTGTAGTTATAATCAGATTTAAAATGTGCGGAAGTAATTTTTAGCTAAGGTAAGAATATATTGTAGAAAAAAGAACCCAAAAGTTAGCGTTATTGGTAATCCAACTTGGTGTAACGGCACTGTAGACCTTACAATAAAGACTGAGAGGAAAGTTACAAAGGAAGATTATCATGCTTCTTCCATATTCTTTCTACTTTCTTGTTTTTAAGTAGCTCTAATGCTTTGTGAAAGTGATGCCTTGTTTTACTTGGCACTATAATGTCATCAATGTATCCATGTGATGCAGCAAAAAATGGATTAGCAAATTTCTCTTTATATTCTTTGATTAACGTTTGCTGGTCTTTTTCATGCCTAAATATAATTTCAACTGCACTTTCAGGGCCCATTACAGCTATTTCAGCGGTTGGCCAAGCATAATTTATATCACCTTTTAAATGCTTTGAGTTCATAACAATATATGCACCACCATACGCTTTTCTAGTGATAAGGCTAATTTTCGGCACGGTCGCTTCAGCATAAGCGTAAAGCAGTTTCGCTCCGTGTTGTATTATATTATTGTATTCTTGATTTGTACCTGGCAGGAAACCTGGAACATCAATAAGTGTGATGATGGGAATGTTAAATGCGTCACAAAATCTTACAAACCTCGCAGCTTTTCTTGAAGAGTCAATATCCAAGCATCCTGCAAGGTGCATAGGTTGATTTGCAACAACACCAATAGTATTTCCTCCAATTCTGCCAAAGCCAATTATGATGTTACGGGCAAAATCGGGTTTTAGTTCAAAAAATTTCCTTTCATCACACACCTTTTCAATGAGTTCATACATATCATAAGGAGTATTAGGATTACTAGGAACTAGAGTGTTCAAAGATTCATCAACATCATCAATTAAGTCACAGATTGTTACAGGTTTTGGCAACTCTTGATTGTTTGCTGGCAAAAAGGTAAAGAATTCACGCATTTCTAGCAACATTTCAACGTCGTTATTGAATGCAAAATCTGCTACTCCTGTTTTGCTTGTATGAATTTTTGCTCCACCGAGGTCTTCTAAGCTTACATCTTCATAGGTAACCTTTTTCACTACATCTGGTCCAGTTATAAACATGTATGAGCTATTTTTTACCATGAAAGTAAAGTCAGTTAGTGCTGGAGAGTAAACTGCACCGCCAGCACATGGGCCCATGATTAGAGAGATTTGTGGTATAACGCCTGATGCATTTACATTCCTTTGAAAAATTTCTCCGTAACCAGCAAGGGAATTTACTCCTTCTTGGATTCTGGCTCCACCAGAATCGTTTAGTCCGATAATTGGAATCCTGGCATTAATTGCCATATCCATAATTTTGCATATTTTTTTTGCATGTGATGCACCAAGTGATCCACCAAAGACAGTAAAATCCTGAGAATAAACAAAAACTTTTCTGCCATAAATAGTACCATGGCCAATTACAACTCCATCACCTAAAAAATCAGCATTTTGCATGCCAAAATCAGTTGCGTGATGCTTCACAAACTTATCATACTCTTGAAATGAATTTTCATCGAGCAATATACTCAGCCTTTCTCTAGCGGTTAGCTTTCCTTTTTCATGTTGCTTCTTAACTCTATCAGGACCTCCTCCTTTTTCGGCTTCTAATGTTTTGATCTTTAGAGTTTCTAGTATTTCAGAGTCTTGCATGTAGTAAAATAACTTTCAAATTGGTTGTAAACTTTATTGAGCTTACAAATCCTATTGATTATACACATACACCGTTGCTGCATGCAACGGTGTATGTGTACGATAATTAATGCGCTAGCAATTTCTATTTAATATTTTGAGAATGCTGAGACTCACTAACATTCTGTGCACTTGCACTTGTTACACCTGTTGATGGATTAATTGTTATAACTTCTCTTTCAATTCCTTGTAAGTTTGAAGCCAATGAGACCAATTTTGCTAGAGTCATGTCATTATATTTATCCATCTTCTTATTCTCATAATAGCCAATTTTTATTTTTACAGCTTTGTTTTCCTCGAAGTCCTCAGGACTTATATTATCACTTAAATCAGTACAAAATACGTTACCATTTCCACTAATATTTAAAGCAATACTGCAATCTCTATCACCCACTTTCCAGTTAAATTTAATTATACAAGACTCATTTAGTATTTGATAAAGCCTTACACCATCATCACTTTGTGAAACACGCACCAACCTTTTATCTTCTGGAGATACCAATGTAAAAGCTCCAATTTTTGGATTACTATCCTTTAAGGCTTTACCAGGAAATGAGTTATCAAATTTTAACTCACCTCTGCCTTCTTTTAACGATACCCATGCAGTAAATGATTTATCTTCTTTTCCTCTCAACCTCACATCTACAGAATCATTACCTGTATATTCAGCAATTCCTTTTCGAATTACACTCAGAAATTTCTTAGTTTCTTCATCATTGTCACTCAAAAAAAGCTCCTTATTTGCATGTGACCGGGATGGATCATTGAGGTTCTCCAATGCTTTAGCTAAAGTTATATAGTTATATATACGTGTCCTGTTGTTATAAGGTGTCCCTAATTTATAAATTTGAGGAGTTAATTGAGCAACTTGATCGAAATTCATTATTAAAGTTTCATTTGCATTATGCATAGCGCCTCCAATTCTACATAATAAACTTAAGATAAAATATCCTAATTTTAGTATAGGTATATAATCTATCAAGTCAATAGTTAAAATGAAAAATTTTGATTATAATCTATTATGTACAAAACATGCTCTTAAACTATGCTGAAAATAGTCATAATAGGCCTTCCAAATGCAGGCAAGTCAACTCTATTTAATAGGCTAGTAAGAAGAAAAGCAGCGGTAGTTAGTGACATTCCAGGAGTAACGAGAGATAGGCGTGAAGGAATTGGAAGAATTAGTGATTTAGAGTTTAAAGTTATAGATACAGGAGGATGGAATGACCAAACCAGTTTTTCACTACAAGTTATTGAACAAATAGAGTTTTCTTTATTAAGCGCAGATGTAATTTTTTTTCTTGTTGATGCAAAAGTGCAAAACGAGCAGAACAAAGAGTTTGCAAAGTGGCTGAAGAGAAAAACGAACAAACCTGTAATACTAATAGCAAACAAATGCGAAAGTCATAAATCGGAAAATGTTGATTATTTGCAGTTCTTCAACTTCATAGGTCCGGTGTATATCTCAGCCGAACATAATCTTGGTATGATTGATCTTTATGATGTATTAGCTGGTGTTATTGAAGATTTTAACAAAAAAACTGAGCTGCCTGAAAGTGAGTCCATTAGACTGAGGATTGCAATCATCGGTCGCCCAAACGTTGGAAAATCAACTTTTTTAAACAGTTTACTTGCAGAAAATAGACTAATAGTAAGCTCAAAACCTGGTACCACGCGTGACTCTGTGGATATTTCATACGACCATAATGGGAAATTAATCACTCTCATCGATACTGCGGGAATCCGCAGAAAGGCAAATGTTGTTGATAACTTAGAATCAAGATTTGTTGAAAAAAGTATAGAGTCAATAAAGCGCTCTCATGTAGTGATTTTAATGCTAGATTCCTTGCTTGGCGTTGAGCAGCAGGATTTATCAATTGCTGAAGCTGCAATTAAAGGGGGGAAGGGAATTATCATTGTTTTAAATAAGTGGGATTTAATAGGTAAGGATGACAGAAGTAAGTTAATAAAATTTGTCAAACAACAGGAAGTGACTCGGTTATTTTTGGAAGTGCCAACTGTAACAATTTCTGCATTGAAAGGTATGCGCTGTGGTGATGTGATAGATAAGTGTCTTGAAGTGAGTGAATCCTTAAACAAGAAGATCAGCACTGCAAAACTGAATAATTGGCTAATAGATGCTGTGGAAAAACATTCTCACCCACTTATAAAAGGTAGAGAGATTAAAATGAAGTATATTGCTCAAATTGGCACCAAACCTCCAGCTTTTTCTTTGGTATGCAACGTCCCGGAAAGTGTTGATGAGAGTTATAAACGTTATTTGACTAATGGTCTTAGAAAAAACTTCTTTGTTGAAGGCGTACCAGTCAGATTGCTTTTGAAAAAGAATAAGAATCCCTATGTAAAGTAGGTAATCTTGTTTTATTAATAATATAGTTTTTTATCTTATTAATATTCTTAATAAGTAAATAATATTACTTAAATAAGTAGTTGATAAATTAATATTATATAGTAAAGTATTAACTTGTTTAGTACTTTTGCTATGAATTATAAAGGACAAGATTTAAGGCCTGGATCTCCACATACTTTCACGGTTGATACACCTTTAGTATTTCAGTGGCTTCCAAGGCAATATGGATACCTGATTCCAGAAAAATATTTGGAGAGATTGAGCGAATGGGCAAAAAGAGAAGATACGCGTGTAGTGAAGTTAGTAATAAATGGATCTGGTTTTACTCCTACGCAACGTAAAGAGTTGGAGAATAAAATATCAAACAGAAAATTTAACCCAAACAAAAATATAGAACTTATAGATTTTAATGAGCTGGATTTAGGAGAGTATGAATTTAGCTTTCACTTACAAACAGATAAGAAAACAGAACTATCTAAATGTCCTTTATACACTGTATCTCAATATTTCAAAGATCTATACTCTATTCCAGAAAGTAAAAGATTATCTTTTGGTGTTGAGATAGACAGTATGCGTATATTTATGTTGTTAGCACTGAAGTCTCCTATGATCTATTTTGATTTTGATATTTTACCTAAGGAAGACAAAAAACTTGGTGAGATTCAGGCTAGCCAGGGCTTTTTGGTTGCTGAAAATGACAGAAAAGGTTATGACTATGATGGTATAGCAAGTATTGAAAATGCTATCATTGCTCTAAGCGATGCTGGTAGAGTAAAAATTATGGAAATTTACAATGAAGTAAAGAATAAGTTTCAAAAAGATTATCCTTTGTTTAAGTTATCAGAACATGAGATTTACAAAATTATGGAAGAGATAGTATATTTCACTCTTTCTAATGACGTTCTTCTTCTTATATCTAGCTATCAAGATTCTAACAAACGTTACAATAGACGTTTGGAAGAAGCAAGATTGCTTATGCAAGAAACATTTGGGTTTAAAACCAATGGAGGAGAAGTTGATATTCAATATGACAATAGCTGGACGAAAAACAAGGATGAATTGTATACCAAAGAAGAAATTGCAAAAATAGATAGTGATACTAGAGTTGCAACTGATATGAAAGGGCTGATTACTGAACCAATATACAACGGCGAGCATATGTATAGAGGTGTAAAAGTAGTAACATAGTACTTAGTGTTCTATCGTTACATGAAACGTTGTCAAACAAGAGTTGACTCTTCACAGATATTGTAGTAATTCATTAACTATGTCAGATGTAAATAACAGTTCTATAATTTTTCTCTTATCAAGCGCTGTCGCTTTAATTTTTGCATATGTGCTAGAGTATTTTTTCAATATGATACCGTGTAAGTTATGTATATACGAGCGAGTAGTTTACTATGTTACAGGGCTACTTGCAGTTGCGTACATGTTCAAAGACAACAAAATCCTAATCTATGCGATGTTTTGCAGCTATCTCATTGGTGCAATAATATCTTTTTATCATGTAGGTCTTGAACTCCACTTATTTCATGATGTTTTAGGCTGTACAGAGCAAGCAAGTGGTAACGTTAGCATAGAAGAGCTAAGAAATAATCTATTAAACCCTAACTACTCTCCGTCTTGTGACAGACCTCATTATATTTTTGGTGTTTCGTTAGCAACATGGAATCTTATTTATCTTATAGTAGCTCTATTCTTATCAGGTAAAATGTATTGTGAAGAAAGAAATAAGGTACAACAGTAACTGGTATAGACGCTGTACTTGTGCGTTACTTGGTGCTGTCCGTAATTTAAAAATTTAGCAAGTCATACCCACTGATTCTTGCACAGCTGTACGAACATTATGGTTCAGCATGCCAGTGCCCTCTTTCTTGTCATCCGAGTAGCTGAAACTGGAAGTGCAGCTATCATCCAAATAACCTTTCATTGTTATGAAAGCAGCCTATTTCTTGTCATCCCAGTGCCCAGATACTGGAATTCAGTTTGTCCATAGTCTCACCAAAAACGTTGTATTTTAGCATAATTTTGTGCTCAATATGCTTATTTGTAGTAAAGATTTCAGCATCAAGTGCTGGCCTGAAGCTTTAGCTATAAATATTAATAAATTTACTAAGTAAAAAAAGGCAAAAGAATCCCTATATAGCGAGTTTTAATAATGTAAATTGATAATGTGCTAACAAGCGTGTTTTGGCTGAAGTAGAAAAAATTTAAAAAACATGTAGCCGCTATAATTTTTATGTAATCTGCCAATAAATATCTGAGTTTTGTTGTTAAACCCGCGGAGATTAAAAATAAGGATAAATACTCTTATTGATATAAGAAGAAAAGTGGGAAGGTTTGTCAAGCCGCTTCTATGCACCTGAGCATTGATCATACGGGTTCCATCTGTTATATATAGTCTTTTGCATACGAAGAAAACTGATGAATGAGTATGATATTACAGTTATAGGCAGCGGTCCTGGTGGTTATATAGCAGCAATTAGAGCGGCGCAGCTTGGACTTAAAACTGCAATTGTTGAAAAGGAGGAAAATTTGGGTGGTATATGCTTAAATTGGGGATGTATACCAACAAAATCGCTACTTAGAGCGTCTGAAGTTTATAGATTAATAAGAAGATCAGAAGAATTTGGCATAAAAGTAAAGGATACAAGTTTTGATATACAATCAATAGTGAAATATTCAAGGAACGTTGTTGATAAGCTATCAAGTGGTGTTGAGTATTTGATGAAAAAAAATAACATCAAAGTTCATCAAGGCTTTGGTAAACTTGCAGGTAACTATGTTGTAAAAATTCTTAATGATAAGAAGGAGGAGGAAATTTCTTCTAAGCATATCATTTTAGCAACAGGTGTAAGGGCAAGAAATCTTCCTGGAATCGAAGTAGATGGAGATTTAATATGGAATGCGCAGCACGCTATGACTCCAAAGAAGTTACCAAAATCTCTACTAATCATAGGTTCTGGTGCGATAGGAATAGAGTTTGCAAGTTTTTATAGTACTTTGGGAGTTGATGTAACAATTATAGAAGTAAAAGACACTATTTTGCCGCTGGAAGATAAAGATATTTCAAATTTAGCACAAGAAATATTCACAAAACAAAGGATAAAAATATATACAAACAGTAGCGTAAAAGCTTTGACTAAAAATAAAGACTTTGCTCAAGTGTTACTAAGTAGTGGTGAGAGCAAAGAATTTGATAGGGTGATTGTTGCAGTTGGCGTGCAAGCAAACACTGAAAATATAGGTTTAGAAAATACAAAAATTAAGTTGAGTCCTTCTGGTTTCATTGAAACGAATGAGTGGTATGAAACAAGTGAATCAAGTGTGTATGCAATAGGTGATGTAGCTGGTCCCCCATGTTTAGCGCATAAAGCAAGTCATGAAGCTGTAATCTGTGTTGAGAAAATTGCCGGTAAAAATGCTCATAAGTTAAAAAAAGAGTGCATACCAAATTGCACTTACTCTCATCCGCAAGTAGCAAGCGTTGGCCTTACTGAGGAACAGGCAATAAAAAGTGGATACGATATAAAAGTAGGAAAATTTCACTCCAACTTTAATGGTAAATCTATTGCACTAAGTGAAACTGAAGGTTTAGTGAAAACAATTATAGACAAAAAAACAGGCGAACTTCTGGGTAGCCACATGATAGGTGCGGAAGTAACAGAGTTAATTAGCAATTTTGCTCTTGCAAAGCAACTAGAAGGAACAGACTTCGACATAAAATCTACGATTTTTCCTCATCCAACCATTTCAGAGATGATACATGAGTCAGTACTTGCTGCAGATGGTGAATCGCTGAATAGTTGAACTAACGTTCTATCGTTTTGGAGCTACAAGTATCCTGATTAGGCGATTCAATTCTAATAGATTGATTACCAATATCAGATTTTTCTAACTTTTCTTTTAACCCTTCAGCTGCTTCTTTCACTTCAAGCTTTTTTTCCTGATTAAGATCCTCTGGGCTTTTTCTTTTACTGTCTAAACCTTGTTGTCTATCAATATTTTTATTGAGTTGTTCTTGCTGAGGTAGATCAACAACTGAGTTAAAAAGAGCTTTTATTATGTTTTTTAGTAAACCTCCGCTTCTGCTTTGCTCTTGAGGCTTATTTTTTACGTTAGATTCTTTTTTACTGTCACTACTTTTAGGCATTTTTAACTCAACTATCATAAAGCTTGATAAAATTTTACATGCAAAGTATTAAAAAATAATTAACAATATATTATCAAATTACTACTTACAGATGACTATTATTCTAGCAACAGGCGGTACAGGTGGACACATTTTTCCAGCTATAACCTTAGCAAGGGCACTAAAGGTACAAGGATACAATTGTATATTATTTACGGATCAAAAAACCATCAATGTAGAAAGTTATATTTTACCATTGTGCAAGCCAAGCGGCAACAAATTGAAATTTCTCTTTTTGTTAATGTATAGTTGTGCACTAGCAATATATAGAATCAGGAAATTAAAACCAAGGCTAATCATTGGTTTTGGTAGCTACGCTTCTTTTCCAACTCTTTTTGCAGCAAAGATTTTTTCTATACCTATAATTTTACATGAACAAAATATAGTTTTAGGGAGAGTAAATAGATTCTTTTTCAAGAGTGCAAAATTAATTGCAACTAGCTTTCCAGAGACTAAGTATGCAGAAGGTAGTAAATACGTTTTTACAGGAAATTTTGTCGATATAGAAGCACAAGGCTATTCTAGAGCTGAAACAGTTTTAAACGTGTTAATAATAGCAGGCAGTCAGGGTGCAAATTTTTTTGATGATGTAGTGAGCAGCGTAATTTGTGATCTACCTGTTGAAGTAAAAGAGAGGATTAGAGTAACGCAGCAATGTACGAAGAAAAATATAAACAAGGTCAAGAGTCTATACAAAAGTGAAGGAATTGATTGTGAGTTAAGTGAGTTTTTCGATGATATGGAAAATAAACTGGCCAATGCTCATTTGGTAATTAGCAGAGCGGGGGCAACTTCAATAGCAGAGATTACTCTTGCTGAGCGTCCTGCTGTATATATTCCTTATCCTCACTCAAAAGATAACCATCAATTTTATAATGCAAAACATATTGAAGATTCGGGAGCAGCTGTAATAGTTGAGCAAAATAGTAACGCGAAAAAGAATCTAGGAGAGTTGCTAGTTGATTTATTGCAAAATTGTCAAAAATTGCTTGATATGGCTAATAATACTAAGAAAACAAGAATAAGGAATGGAGTTACTGAATTTATTAAGGCAATAGCTCAAGAACTTAGTTGACGAATTGCTTTTTCTTCAAATGCATTCCATAGTTCTTTTTCTAGTGATTTACTATACAACTTATTGATATAAACTACTCCCGTAGGTGAGGTAGTATTAATTTCGAGCAGGAAGTCATCTATAATATCAATACCAACAAATATTAGCCCTCTTTTCTTTAGCTCAGGACCAATTTTATTACATATTTCAGTGTCTCTATCATTCATTTCAATAGATTCAAAACTTGCTCCAAGCCGCATATTTGTTCTGATTTCTCCGCTAGACTTTGGAACTCGCTTCATTACTCCTATTGGCTTTCCATCCAGTAGCAGTATTCTTTTATCTGTATTTATCTTTTTACAAAATGCTTGTGCAATTACAGGACATTCATATTTTGCAATCATGAGATCGACTACCACTTGAATGCTATTTTGGTCTTGTATTCTTATTACGTCATTTCCTCCATAGCTATATAGTGGTTTCAAGATGATATCCTGATAGTCGTGACAAAAATTTCTAATCATCGATATATTTTCAGTGATCAAAGTTGGAGGAATTAGCTCTGGAAATAGTGAAGTAATTAATTTTTCAGGACAGTTTCTTATTTCTGTTGGATTATTTATTACTAACGCAGTAGTCTTTTCTAAGACATAGGTTGTTGTAATGTACCGCATATCAAATGGTGGATTCTGTCTGATAAATATGATATCCATTTCATTCAAATCTATAGTTACATCTTCTTTAGAAGTAAAACCAAAATCATCAACGCTGACTTTCTGAGCAAGAGCAATTGACTGATTTAACTTGAGTGCTAGATTATTAGGAAGATAGACAAAAATTTCGTGCTTTCTCCTCTGCGCTTCTTTTATTAATGCAAATGTAGTATCAGTTTCAAAATTTATATTTTCATCCATTTGAAAAGCTACTTTCATTTATCCTCCCTTCCTATTACAATATACTATAGTACCATAAAAGTGTTAATAATGGAGCAAAGTATGGAATTAACAGTAGGAAATAATGCACCTGATTTTAGTTTGCCAACAGATTCTGGCGAAATTTTATCGCTGAGTGAATTTTTTGATAAAAAAAATGTAGTCCTTTATTTTTATCCTAAAGACGATACTCCGGGCTGTACAATGGAGGCAAAAGGCTTTAGAGACAAAATAGAAAATTTCTCTTCTCTTGACACAGTGATAATTGGTGTATCAAAAGATAGCGTTAAGTGCCACGCTAACTTCAAAGCAAAATATTCTTTGCCATTTTCTTTAGTTTCTGATGAAAATGCTGAAATGTTGGAAAAATATGGTGTTTGGGTAGAAAAAAGCATGTTTGGCAAAAAGTATATGGGAATAGAGCGCACTACTTTTTTAATAGATAAAAAAGGTAAAGTAGTGAAGATCTGGAAAAACGTAAAAGTTAGTGGACATGTTGATGAGGTTCTAGAAGAAGTAAGGAGAATATAAATTAAAGAATGACTACCCATTGCTATATAAAAAAACTGAAATTATATAACTTTCGTAGTCATTCAAACTTTGAACTGGATTTAGATGATAGACCAGTTGTAGTAACTGGCAAAAATGGTATTGGAAAAACTAATATACTTGAAGCAATCTCATTGCTTGCTAAAAGCAACGGAATGAAAAAAGCAAAAATCAATGAGATGCAAAATAGGCGCAGTAATGAAAGTTGGGTAGTGTATTATGATTTTTTCAATGGAGCAGAGCTTAACTCAATTGGTATAGGAAAGAATCTTAATAAGAAATTAATACAAATTGATGGGAAAACGCAGTCAAGCTACTCATCTTTGTATAGAATATCTAATGTAATATGGCTAATTCCACAAATGGACTATATTCTTCTTAATTCTCCAAGTGACAGGTTAAAATTTTTAGACCGTATAGTTTCACTATTTGAAGAAAATTACACCTATTGCTACATGAAATATAGAAAAGCTAAGCATGAGCGAAGTAAATTGCTTAGAGAGAATATTTTGGACGAAAGTTGGCTCTCTAGTCTTGAAAACGTCATGGCTACCAATGCAATTGATATTTTACGTATGCGATCATCTGTTTTAAAGATATTACAAGACACAATTGATAACCATTCTTGTGAGTTTTTTCCAAAGGCAAGTTTGAAATTTAGCAGTCAGCTAACTTTGAACGATACTGCAGAATATTTTCAGAATCGTCTAAAGGAAAACAGAGAAAAAGACTCATTAACTGGTAGAGTAACCTTTTCTGTACATAATGATAATTTTTGGGTTTTTTGCCAAAAAGGGGACATGCCAATAAATCTTTGTTCTACTGGAGAGCAAAAGCTATTACTGCTTTCTATCATCTTATCTAGTGTAAAAGCAAGGTGTATTCATTACAATAAAGCACCTCTTCTTCTGCTTGACGATATAATGTCGCATCTGGATAAAGATTACAGAAAGGTGTTAATGGAGGAGGTGTTAAGTATTCAATGTCAAACTTGGATAACCGATGTAAATCAAGATAATTTCAATAACTATCTTTGCTCTTTCAAGTTTTTTGAATTATCAAGTAAATAAATTTCAAGCGTGCTGTCATACATCAAGCTCATATTCGGTATGTAAATCTCTAATTAAAGCCTCAGCGTGTTTTTTTTGAACAACTATACTGATCTTGATTTCGGACATTGTGACAGCAAGTATTTCTATCTTTTTTTCGCTTAAAACCTTGAGTGTGCGGTACATCACTTCAGTGTTAGACATAACACCAATACCAATTATTGAAATTTTAGCTATATTATTGTTTACGACATAATTTTCATTTTTGTTCAATAACTTTGTCATTAAATCAACATCAAATTTAGAAATCAAAAAGCTTGACC
Source organism: Wolbachia endosymbiont (group B) of Athalia cordata (assembly GCF_947251845.1). Taxonomy (NCBI): domain Bacteria; kingdom Pseudomonadati; phylum Pseudomonadota; class Alphaproteobacteria; order Rickettsiales; family Anaplasmataceae; genus Wolbachia; species Wolbachia endosymbiont (group B) of Athalia cordata. Next base: position 1,259,466 of record NZ_OX366383.1, on the reverse strand, counting down.
CATGTATCATGTCAATTTTAACGTTTGCTCCTGCTATATCTCTTAAAGTATCCAAAGTATTTGCAAAGTTAGTAAAAGTTACAAGAGCTTCGTGAGTGCTATAAGTTATTCCAGTAATTAAGTATCTTTCCAGTACATCTTTTTCGTGTAGTACTGTAGTGCCTTCTACTTCCTCAAAAGTGGATAACACCTGCACCTTAATATTATGCTTCATTGCAAGTTGTACTGAACGATTATGCAATATTTTAGCACCAGATGACGACATCTCCAATATTTCATTGTAAGAGATAGATTTAAGCTTGCGTGCCCTTGGAACAATTTTTGGGTCTGCTGTATATATTCCGTCAATATCAGTAAAAATTTCACAAGTCCTAATACCAAAGACTACAGCAAAGGCAATTGCTGAGATATCAGATCCTCCTCTACCAAAAGTAGTGATTCTATCATCGTGTATACCCTGAAAACCAGCAATGATTGCAGCAGTATAACCCTCAGCAAAAGATCTTTTTACATGGTCAATTTTTATCTTTTTTATTTTAGACTCAGAATAAAAATTATCCGTTACAATTGGTAACTGCCAGGCGAGCCATGATTTAGCATTAACTCCAACAGACAGAAGAGTGATAGCTAATAACCCGCAAGAGATTTGTTCTCCTGCTGAAAGCAGGACATCATACTCTGATAACTCTTGTCTACAATTTAAATTTGAAATTTGCCTGGCTTGAAAAGCCATTTGGTCAGTGAATCCTGCAGCAGCAGATACAACAGCAATTACATTATAACCTTTTTCAATATCGTTTTTTATTAGATTTGCAACTCGATTTAAGTCAGTTAGCGAAGTACCACCAAATTTTTTTATTATTATTTTGTTCATAGTTACAATAAGGTCAATTTCACCTTTCTAGAGAGTATAGTTGCTTAATTAAATGTGTTTTTCTGGTCACTAATTAAAGTGATAGAGGATTATTCATCTTTATCACTACCAAGGTCTTTTAACATACTGTAGTTGCCTTTTCTAAATTTACCTTTTAAAGATGTAACTCCGCTTTCGCTAATTCCACTTAAGCTTAATGCTGCTCCACCTAGCTGCAATCCAATCTCAGACGTCTCGGGAATAATTTTACTAGCCCCTAGATCTTTATAAACCTCCACATTATTCAAATCTGGTAAACGTATTATAATATTTACATGCGGGAAGTTTGTTGCAACTAGAGAAACTATTTTCTTTATAGTGACTTCGTTCTTTATTGAAACCACAAGAGCTTGAGCTCTTTCTATTCCTACTGATTTTAAAATTTCATATCTTGTAGCATCTCCAAGATATATAGGGAAACTGTCATTTTTTCCTTCTTTCACTATTTTTGATTGAATATCTACAACAACATAACTTAAATGCTCTGCAGTAAGCATTTTCGTTACCATATATCCCACTCTACCAAACCCGGCAACTATTACGTGGTTATAAAGATCTTGTGTGTCTGTTTCGATTGCTTCATCGTCTAGTATTATTTTTTCAGTGCTAAATGAATTTGCTATCCAGTCTCCAATTCCCGATAAAAGAGGAGTAAAAGCCATAGTTACTGTAGTTACCATCATAAGCACTTGAGCGATTTCACTTGATAGTACATCTAATTCATCTGCTAAACGGAATAAAATAAATGCAAATTCACCACCTTGTGCAAGCAGTAATCCAGCTTGTATTGCAGGTGCACTTCTAAATCCAAAAAATCTACACAATGTATATATAATGGACGTCTTTAAAACGATAAGGATAATTGATAATAAAGTAACGAGTGGTAACTTATTGAGTAAAAGGTCAATATCAATAGACATGCCAACAGTCATAAAGAATAAACCAAGAAATAAGTCTTTAAATGGCAATACTGCATGTTCTACCGAATTCCTGTGTTCTGTTTCTGCAACTAGTAACCCAGCAACAAATGCACCTAATGCCATTGATAAATGAAATTGTTCAGTAATAAATGCTGATCCTAATATTATCAGAAGTGTTGTTGATATAAAGATTTCATTACTCTCCATTTTGGCAATAACCGAAAACAATGGCCTCAGTAATAACCTACCAGTTACAAATATCAACACCAATGCAATAGCTGCTTGTACTAATGAGCCTGCCAACGAGCTTATTAAGCTGTGTTCAGAATTGCCAGTAAGCAGAGGCACTAGTACTATCAGAGGTACCACTGCAAAGTCTTGCATTAGTAGCACTGCTATCGACAATCTACCAACTTGGCTTGCTTGAGAACCCTTTTCTTGCAGAACCTGCAACACTATTGCTGTTGAAGATAGTGCAAGCCCACCACCAATAACTGCTGCCATGTTTATGCTCACTCCAAAGGCGAGAGCAATGCACCATATTGCTATCATAGTAACTATAACTTGGAGAGAACCAAACCCAAACACATGCCTACGCATGGCGATGAGGCGTTCAAATGTCAATTCAAGACCTATAATAAACAACAGGAAAACTACTCCAAATTCTGCGAAGTTATCCATTACTTCAGCTGAATGTATCAGATTAAATCCATGAGAACCAATCAATGCACCTGCAACAAAGTAACCAAGCACTGGACTAATATTCATTTTCCAAAACGCTATTACTATAAACACAGCAGCGGAAAGTAAGATTATAATATCAAACAAATGCTGAGAGCCACTGTGCATGATATTTACCCTGTAGAATTAGACCACTTGATTGAGCAACCAATACTTGATTTTTGGTCAATTGGAGGATTGCTAGTTTTTGCAATAAATTTCATCGCTTGAAATAAATCACTACTTCCTATTTCATAATTTTGAACTTTCTCTTTTTTTGCATTGTTAAAACGTCCACGATAACGAAGTTTTAAATCAGCGTTAAACCCAAAGAGATCAGGGGTACAAACAGCACCATACTCTTTAGCTACTTCTTGGTTACTGTCAATTAAATATGGAAATGTAAACTTATTTTTCTCGGCAAAATTAATCATGTTTTCAAAGGAGTCTTCTGGGTACTTATTCACATCATTTGGCATGATTGCAACGGTGTTTACCTGATAATCTTTTTTCAACAAATTAACATCGCTTACTAGATTGCTAATAATTGATTGAACGTAAGGACAGTGATTGCATATAAACATTACAATAAGACCATTTTCCCCATAGCAGTCACTTAATGTATAATATTTGTTATCCACTCCCAAGAGATTGAAATTCTTTGCAGTAAAGTCTAAATCTATCTTAGGAGTGTCTAGCGCAACCATAGCTCATAGAGAATTGTATACCGTGTATAATTTATGATCTTATTGCTTAAATGTCAAATGGTTTCTATGTACACTGTTTGCATTTAGCATTGTAATTATAAAATTTATGTTCATAACCTTCGAAGGAATAGATGGTTCTGGTAAAACAACACAGTCTGAGTTACTTGCAAATTATTTCAAGCAAATTCACGGTGAAAATAATGTCGTATTGACTAGAGAACCAGGTGGTACTGATTTTGCAGAAAAAATAAGAGGATTACTACTTAAGGATAATATTGATCCTATTTCTGAACTCTTGCTGCTTATCTCGATGAGGCACGAACATATGAAAAAATTAATATTGCCAGCTATTAAAGAGGGAAAGACAGTTATTTGTGATCGATTTATCGATTCAACTATTGCGTATCAAGGGTATGGACTAGGTGTTGACTTGAGTCTAATAAGAGACTTACACAAATTAGTGGAAATTAAATATCCAGATATCACATTTATTTTAGATATTGATGTTCAAGTTGGACTCAGCAGAGCAAAGGATAAAAATAAGTATGAAGAAATGAGCATTGATTTCTATCATAAAATTCGAGAAGGATTTCAAGAAATAGCTATAAAAGAATCTAATAGATGTAATGTTATTACTGGAATTGAAAAAAAAAGTGATAATCATGTACACAATGAAATTATTGATATTGCAAAGACTTAGCTATACGTATTGAACTTTTGCTAACCTAAACAGTTACTGCATTAACCTGTGGTAAAAAATTATCAATTTTAGGTGACGTTATTTCATACGAAAGACTCTCTTTTTGATTAGCTAAAAAACTTTGTATTTCATTTTTAGGTTTTTCACTTATTGTTCTATATATTCTTGCGCGATTAATTAGCTCATTTCTACTATTCTTATTGCTTACTTCAGTTATGGTAAAAAATTGATCAAAGTGACTTAAAAGATCCTCATTCTTTATTAAAGATGCAATATCATCAATGTCTTTTACGTATAAAGCAAGTTTGTGCGCTTTGATACGATCCTCAAAACAAAAGTATGTTACAAAACTTATTTTTTGTGATATCTCTTGTTTTTGCTAGCAAAGATTCGATCTCGTCTTGGCAACGCACTCTCTTAACTGACTCAGCAGATACCTAGAACATTTTCTACTACAGATTTTTTCTCACAACCAAAAAGAAACGTATAATATCCCATAGACAGAGTCAAGAGAAGGAATATAGCTGGAAGCAAGAATGGAGCAAGTACATTTTGCGATCCAGGAAAGATAAACCAGATAGCAGTTGCTGCTGATACAGCTAAAAATAACCCTGACATAACGAGTTTTATTTTTCTTCCGTATCCGTTATCAATAACCGTATTTACGCCAATAAAAGCCACATCAACCATTGCTCATACCTCACTAAAAGTAATATTAGCTTAATAATAGCATTGTTGTGATAAGAAATCAATATTATGAATATTTTAATTAATTTATAAAATCATCCAACCAAATAGAAAAAAGGCAAAAGAAGTCCCGAATAGCGAGTTTTAATAATTTAAATTGATAATGTGCTAACAAGCGCGATTTGGCTGAATGTAGAAAAAATTTAAAAGACATGCAGCCGCTATAATTTTTGTGTAATTTGCCAATAAATATCTGAGTTTTTTTACTGAATTTTGTGATTGAGCCTGCAGGTCAAAAACAAGGATAAATACTCTTATTGGTATGATAAGAGGCTGGTGAAGTTTGTCAAGTGATTCTTCTATCCGAAATCACAATATTTGTACAGTTGAAAGATGGTTGCGGGAGTAGGATTTGAACCTACGACCTTCAGGTTATGAGCCTGACGAGCTACCGAGCTGCTCCATCCCGCGTCGTTGCTTATTTATTATTATATGCGTAATAATAATAAATAAAAGAATAAAATCACACTATTACATATATTTATATATCTATTAACCTTTCTTAACATGATAGTAAATTATATACATAACAATCTGTGCAATGAAAAATATAACTTGATATTGTGGTTCCCTGTTTTTCAGTGTGCAGGAATTTTAACCTATTTCTCATTAAATTTTGAACCAAGCTGTGCTTTCACTATATCTATTTTTCTCTTGCTTTCACCTATACTAATTCTGATTGCAATATTATACAGGAAATACGCAATATTATGCATTTCTTTAATTGCAGTGCTCATAGGATTTACAGCCAGCAAATTCAGAACAGATTCAGTTAATACTCACATTCTTGATAAGGAAAGGTATGTGAAAGATATTGTTGCTACAGTGAAGGATATTAATAACAAGGGCTCGTATGAGCAATTTTTGCTTTATGAAATAAAAAACACGAAGTTTAAGTTAGATAGCATCAGAATATCAGTTAGAACCAAAGCGGAAGAAGGCATTAAAATAGGGGATCAAGTAAAATTATCAGCAAAACTCTTTCCTCCAAAAATTGCGCCTTCGGAATATGCATATGATTTTGCAAGAATAGCATATTATCAGAAAATAAATGCCACAGGCTTTGCAACAAGCAAAATAGTCCTGTACAAAAAGGCTGAAGCAAGAAAATTTCAAGAGTATATAGAATCTTTCCGTCAATATATCTATGAAAACCTACAGCAAAATACCAAAAAGCCACACGCGGACATAATCTCTGCATTATTAATTGGCAAAAAAGATGGGATAGATCAAAAAACTATGAATGCGATACGAGATTCAGGTATAGCACATTTATTCGCTATATCTGGTTTACATTTATCGTTTGTTGCTGGTCTATTTTTTATAGTATTCCGTAATTTATTTGCAATATCTGAAACTTTGACTCTTAAATATAACACTAAAAAAATATCTGCATTCTTTACTATCTTGCCAACCACGTTTTATCTATTGATCACTGGTATGCAAATTTCCGCTCAGCGCGCGTATATTATGGTAATTTTAGTACTTGTTGCAATAATGATAGAGAGAAAATATCGAGGATTAATAGCAATTGCGTTTGCTGCTTCGGTGATACTCATAGTGGAGCCAGAAGCAATCTTAAAGCCAGGTTTTCAAATGTCATTTTCTGCTGTCTTAGCACTGGTTGCCAGCTATCAGATCAATGCCAACAAATTTTTAAAAATAATAAAATATTTTGTGTCGATAATGATCAGCTCAATAATAGCAAGTTTAGCAACGGTTCCGTACACAATATACAACTTTAATTATTTTTCAATCAGCGGCATTATCACAAATTTGATTGCTATACCAATAGTTACACTCATTATTATTCCACTTGGAATAATCTATGTTTTATTGATTCCTTTAGGTACTCAGTGGATTATAACGCCTCTCATGGAACGCCCAATTGACAGCGTTTTATATATAACAAATGCAATAGCTAATCTTCAGTATCTGGTTATTCCTATTCGCACTTTTCCTGCATCATCGATCATTATAATAACGCTTGGGTTATTGTGGCTGTGCCTGTGGGAAAGGAATTGGCGTTTTTTTGGAATTTTCTTTATTCTGCTAGGTATTTTCTCTAGCGCTATGTATAGAACTCCTGATATTCTAGTCAGTGCTGATAATCTTGCTGTAAAAGAAGGTGACAATTTACTATATTCTCTTACTAGAAAAAACAGAAATTTTGTTGTCAAAACGTGGGCAAAGCAAAACGGGCAGAATCAAATTGTGAATCATACTAAATTCAGTAATTCAAACAAAAGGCTAAAATGTAATGATTATGGCTGTATATATAATAAAGGAAATAATAAGTCAGTGTTGCTAGCTCACAAAAGAGAAGATATTTTAGAAAATTGTAACAATGTCGATCTAGTAATTCAGCTAAGCAAATTCAATCACCCAGCTTGCAATACTAAAATCATCAAGTATTCTGATTTAGAAGTATATGGTACACATTCTATTTGGCTAACAAATAGTGGCGTAAACGTTAGTAAAGTGCGTTCTAATCGTCCTTGGCATAAGCCAAAAACTTGTTTTTAAAGTATCATTTATATATAATTACTTAATTAGGATGTAAGGAAATTTATGCCTTTAGATACAACAAATCCTTTCAATGTTAAAGTAGATCATAATTTTGCCAAAATAGATGATGCTATTGGTTTTTTTCCTAGGTTATGGCGTGCAACAAAGAAATATTCTGTAAGTAACACTCTACCCATAGCGATTGTAAATATTTGGCTTCAATTTTCTTTGGCTTATGTAGCTGCAATAATAATAACCCATAATGATCTAAGGTTTATTACAGATATTTTTAACCCAACATTCATGCCAATTTACACTTTGGTTTCTGTTGTTCTTTTAATAACTTTTGTAGCCTCTTCTGCTATGAGATATATGTATAAGCAGGAGATAAAAGAAGGAGAGAAGTCGATAGAGGAATTAATAAATGATAAAATTAGAGGTGGCAAAGACAACGAGATAAGTGAAATTGCTGAAAATGCTTTGAAAATAGAGATAAAACCAAATTTAAGTCTTATAGGTCGCAAAAAAGCAAACTTTTCAATAATTTTGCCAATTTCTGAAAATCAAAAAAAAATATTAGATGATCAAAGACAAGAGAATAAAAATAAGGCAATTTTTCTTACCATACCATATGTAATTAGTGCTGTAATTATAGTTGGTGCGTTAATACAAAATAGACTGAGCTTTGCCAATGTTCAGGATTTGGAATGGGCCATAGTTGCACTGGCTAGTATCATTGCTATTGTTGGGATATGTATAACATTCAGCAAGCTAAAAAACAATGAGATAAACAATAATCATAATATTGTTAAAAAATTTAATAATTTAGATATTCTCTTTCCATGCAGAAGAGGTGGTGTTGTATCGGTAATGGAAAAAAAGACAAAAGATGAGGAAGAAAATGATCCAATATCTCGATTAATAAAATTACTAGATAAGCACTTGACTAATTTTACAGATAAAATTGTTGACTCATTTGATAAGCGCTTAGATGAAGCTAAAGATCTACTTGATAGCAAACTTCTAAAACCTGCAAATGATGAAATTCAAGAAACACTTGTTCATCTACAAGGAATTAGAGGAGACATCAAAAAAGATTTAGATAAGTTGCGTAAGGAGATGATGGTCATTTTAAGCGAAGCTAAAGAGCTGGCAAAAAGAACAAATTCACTAAACATTGAAAGCATTTTTTCTAGTTTAGAGAATACTATTAAAATCGCTGAAGATAAGGTTGAGCGATTTGAACCAAGCAGATTAGTTGGCTTTTTTCAATCTGGAGAAAGAACAATTAGCGATGATCGTAAGTTCATAGATACATTGGAAAAACAAAAAGAAGAAGCGGAAAAGATAAAGAACGAATTAGAAGAAGAACTAAAAAAAGTAAAAGATGAGCTAGCAGAATTAAAGAATAAACAGACTCAATCAAATGAACCTAATAGCAGTGAAGGTAGTATTACTGCTACTTCTTTTGACAAACAACGGGATGAAGAGAAAAAAGCAAAAGAAAAAAATAGACTATTAAAATCAAAAAAAAGGATGAAAGAGCTGGAGCAAGAAAATGCAAAATTGGAAAAAGAATTATCTGAACAAGAAAAAATGGATGAATGGAGAAAAAAAGTTAACGGTAAAGCAAGTGGCTTTCTATATTATTTATTAGAGTCTATTAAGCTAGAAGAAAAAGATAAAAAAGAAGAAAAGAGGGAGTTAACGCTACGGGATTTTGATAATAAAATAATAATTTACTGGAAAGATGGCTCTCAAACAATTTGCCACATTAAAAAACAAGACGGCCTTCAAATTCAACCTAGTACAAAAGTTGATTTTGTGAATCCAGATGTTCATGCAGCATTTGAAGTAGCATGTTCAGGACTTTAAATATTAGTAGTGAAGAGAAAAAATTAAGATTAGATACTTATGTAGCTAAAAAATGCAACATATCTCGCAGTAAAGCGCAAAGATTGATACAGAATGAGCAGGTGAAATTACTTGGTATACCGATAATTAATAATGATCACATAGTAAAACCAGGTGAAGAGTATGTGGTGCATCTCATTCAACCTGACATATCCACATCAATTGAGCCTAATTATGACATAAAACTTGATATCGTCTATGAAGATGATGACATTATAGTTCTGAGTAAACAAAGTAGATTAACAGTACACCCAGGTGCTGGAACAAACAATGATACACTCCTGAATGCAGTGATCGCTCACCTTGGCAAAATTCCATATATAAATACAAGACCAGGAATTGTTCACAGGCTTGATAAAGATACTAGTGGACTCATGGTAATTGCAAAAAATGAACAATCCCACAGCTTCTTGTCTGAACTGCTATCAAATCGTAAAATAAAACGGGAATACTTAGCAGTAATTTGGGGAGCATTACCTAATCTGCAAGGAACAGTAAAAACCCATATTGCTCCAAAACGCAGTAATAAAGAAATGATGTGTGTCACAAAAACAGCAGGTAAATTAGCAATCACTCATTATTCAGTGAAGAAAATTATAGGGCAAGCAAGCCTGGTTAAATGTACTTTAGAGACAGGCAGAACACACCAAATTCGAGTACACATGAGCCACATAGGACATTCTGTAGTTGGTGATCAAGTTTACGGAAAAAATAGTAGTAAAAGTGAAAAACATGCTAAAAACTCTGACTTTATCCGTAATTTCAATAGACAGGCACTACATGCTCACACGCTAGGCTTATATCATCCAAAAAGTAAAGAATATATAGAATTTGTTTCTGATTTACCACAAGACATGCAAGTCTTAATCGGTGAATTTGAAAATATATCTTAACAACATTCATATCAATATTATCATCCATGTTATCAAGAAATTAATTAATGAGAGAAAAACTGCTGCACTACCTAGATCTTTCACTTTTTTTGAAAGTATATGTTGTTCACTGGAAATACGCTCAATTGTTGTTTCAAAAGCAGTGTTAATAATTTCTACAATTAACACCAAAAATAGGCTACTTACCATTACTGCACGTTCTAAATTACTTACATCTAAAACAAACAAAGTTGAAACACATATTATAAAAAGCAGTAACTCCTGTCTAAACGCAACTTCTGATACAAAAGCTGATTTTATTCCTTCACAGGAGTATTGAATTGCTTTTATTAGACGAGTAATGCTTTTCTTCATTATCAATTTTGGAAACTCAATGAACTACACTTATTGCACTCAGGTAAAAAATGCATGAAAACACCTTTCAGTCGTGATCACTTACAAAGATTTTTAAGTTAAAGTCTAGCATATTGTTTGAATCAAGAAAATTAGTACAAAGCCTTTCAACAAACGCTCAAGGCAGTTATATATTGATACTGACACAAAAATCCTTTAATTAAATTTCTCTCGCCTTAGCTTACACGATCCTCATTTTGAAATAAGTAATAATTTATTATAGTCTTGATATTTAAACATTTTGTATCTGCTGTAATGATTTCACTTCCAATTTGCTATTCTTTACATATTGAATTGCAAGCGCTAACGCTTTACTCCCAGAAGCTGTGGTACTGTAAGCTATATTTTGCAAAATAGCAGTTCTCCTGATATCCTTGCTATCTGAAACTGATTTCACACCTTTTGAAGTATTGATTACTAGATTTATTTTTCCATCTTTGAGCATATCAACTATGTGGGGTCTGCCTTCTCTCACTTTATTTACAGCTTTTGCAGCAATGCCGTTATTGTTCAGATGCAAAGCTGTGCCTTTGGTGGCATATATTTCAAAACTCAGTTCTTTCAACATTCGTACAACAGGCAATATATACTCTTTATCATCATCTTTTACTGAAACCAGAGCCGTTCCTTCTGTTGGTAACTTGTATCCTGCAGCCATGTGCACTTTTGCAAGTGCAGCTCCGAAAGATAAGTCAATTCCCATCACTTCTCCTGTTGATTTCATTTCAGGACCAAGTAAAGTGTCAATTCCCGAAAAACGCGTAAATGGAAAAACAGCAGCTTTAACTGCAAAATGATTGAAAGGCTTGTTTTCCTGATTCAATTTTTTACCCAAAATAACCTGAGTGGCAAGCTTTGCAATAGGAATATTGATTACCTTGGAAATAAAAGGAACTGTACGGCTAGCCCTTAAATTCACTTCAAGTATGTATACATCACTCTCTTGAACAGCAAACTGAATGTTTATCAGACCTTTCACTTCTAGTGCAAGAGCTATTCTTTCAGTTTGGAGCTCGATCTCTTTTATTACTTCGTCACTCAATGTATTTGTCGGTATTGAGCATGTTGAATCGCCAGAGTGGATACCAGCTTCTTCAATGTGCTCCATGACCGCTGCAATGAAAACTTTTTTCCCATCACATACAGCATCAACGTCAACCTCAACTGCATTGACTAAAAATTTATCAAGAAGCAGTGACCCGTGTTCAAAAATTTTGGTTTGATTCAAGACATACTCTTTAAAGCTCTGAGTATCGTGTCTAATCGACATAGACTGACCGCCGAGGACATATGATGGCCTAACTACTAGTGGAAACCCCACCTTTTCTGCGTTGGTTAACGCTTCTTTTACTGAATGGCAGATAGAACTTTCAGGTTGTTTTAAATTAAGTTGCAAAGCAAGGTTTTTAAATCTCATGCGATCTTCTGCAAGGTCAATAGAATCAAACGAAGTTCCCAGAATTTTGAAACCTCTCTCGTTAAGCACTTTGGCTAACTTTAAAGGTGTTTGACCACCTATTTGAACTATTACACCAACCAGTGTACCATTTTCTTGCTCTTTGCTTAGTATTTCAAGCACATCCTCTGCAATCAGTGGGGCAAAATATAAACGATCAGCGGTATCATAATCAGTTGAAACGGTTTCTGGATTACAGTTAATCATTATTGTTTCATACCCCATTTCTTTGGCGGCAGAAGCTGCATGTACACACGCATAATCAAACTCAATACCTTGACCAATGCGATTTGGACCACTTCCTAAAATGACAACTTTTTTTCGATCCGAAATATTCGCCTCACATTCCGTTTTATTTTCAACATCACCCTCATAGCAGCCATACATATAAGCAGTGCTCGATTCAAATTCAGCTGCACAGGTGTCTACACGCTTATAAACTTGTTTAATGCCAAATTTTTTTCTTATTTCTTCAATTTGTTCTACTTTCTTATTGCTTAATTTTGCCAATCTTGCATCTGAAAACCCCATTTTTTTCAGCTCTAACATTTCATATGCAGTCTCAGGAAGGCCGTTTTCCTTGATTTTTTGTTCAGCTAATATAATTTGCTGTATATTCTGCAAAAACCATAAGTCATATCCTGTAATCGAATTTATTTCTTCTATGCTTATTCCATGACGCATTGCGTCAGCAGCAATCAGTAATCTGTTTGGTAGCAATTTTGCTAACTGAGATTTTACGTGATCAATATCAATGTTCTCAGGAAATACTTCATCAAGTCCTGTAAGATCAGTTTCAAGTGAACGAAAAGCTTTCTGTAGTGACTCATTAAAAGTGCGGCCTATAGACATCACTTCCCCCACTGATTTCATGGAAGTTGATAGTTCACAATTCGTCCCCTTAAATTTCTCAAATTCAAAACGAGGAATTTTAGTGACGATATAATCAATCACTGGTTCAAATGCAGCAGGTATAACTGGAGCGCAATCATTACGTATCTCATCGAGTGAATAGCCGATAGCAAGTTTAGTTACAACTTTTGCAATAGGATAACCTGTTGCTTTTGAAGCAAGTGCAGAAGAGCGAGAAACCCTTGGATTCATTTCAATCACAACGAGGCTTCCATCTTCTTTAGGATTCACTGCAAACTGAACATTTGCACCACCGGCACTAACATCAATTTCTCTTAGCACTGCTATAGATGCATTTCTCATCTGTTGGTATTCTACGTCACGCAGAGTCAAAGCAGGAGCAACCGTGATACTATCTCCGGTGTGCACTCCCATTGGATCAATATTTTCTATCGAACAGACTATTATGCAGTTATCTTTACAATCACGGATAACTTCCATTTCATATTCTTTCCAGCCGATAATTGATTCATCTATCTGAACTTCATTTATTGGCGAAATTTTGAGAGCACTTTCTGCAATATTGAAAAACTCCTCTTTATTGTATGCTATGCCGCTACCTGCACCACCAAGGGTGAATGATGAGCGGATGATTGCTGGTAATCCAATGTAGTCCAAAGCCTCTTTTATTTGTTCTTGATTTTTTATAATGATACTTTTGGGGTATTTCAGTCCTATTCTATCCATGGACTTACGGAATAACTCTCTATCCTCTGCTTTTTTTATTGCTTCTCTATTTACCCCTATTAATTCTACGTTGTATTTGTCTAACACTCCATCATCTGCAAGTTTTATTGCACAATTGAGTGCTGTTTGCCCGCCCATTGTTGGCAATATTGCATCTGGCATCTCCTTGATTATAATTTTCTCTATGATTTCAGGCAGTACCGGCTCAATATAAGTTGCATCAGAGAATTCAGGATCTGTCATTATAGTTGCAGGATTGGAGTTAACCAAAATGACTTTATAACCTTCACTTTTTAATACTTTACAGCTTTGCGTTCCGGAATAATCAAACTCGCATGCCTGACCTATAACTATTGGGCCTGCTCCTATTACTAATATAGATTCTATATCTGTGCGTTTTGGCATAATTACAATAACGGTCTCTATTCAAGTAATGTTACCAATCTTTCCTGTGTATGTGAATTTTTATTAAACCTATTAGCTAACTGTTTTTAGGCTTGACGCATAACTGTACGAACATTGCAATTTGCGTGGCAGATTCCAGTGCTTGACACACAGCTGTACAAACATTCATTTTTGAAGGTAAATTGCACAGCAAATGATGTCATTCAAGTAGCTGACACTGGTTCCTTTATGACGGCAGTGCCCAGAGGTGTCATCCCAGTCTGGGATCCAGAAAACTTAACTTTAAATAAGTGGCCGCACAATAAAGACTAGATTCCAGACTGGAATGACACCATAGAGGCACTGGGATGACATCCTTCCTAGTGGACTCAAATCACAATGTTCATACAGTTGTGGGCTTAACGGTATCTTTGCAGATACTATGGTAATTTACTCGGAAGATTTACTAAGTGGCAAGATTTGTCCTGATATGCTACAATCTTCAGAAGCAAGTTCCACAAATTTGTCTGTCAGTTTATCAGGTGGCACCAATTCAGATATATCTTTTCCCGAAAATGCTTGCTTATACATTTCACTATCGATAGGCCCTTCCGAATACACGGCATTTATGCATAAGTTCGTATGTTTTGTCTCAGATGCATATATCTTCACCATTGCTTCTAGTGCAGCCTTACTTGCAGCATATGGTACCAAATATGGATAAGAGGAAGGAGAAAGTGTTATCTCTGAGGTCATGAATATCGCTCTTCCAGCATTAGACTTTTTTAGTATTGGACCCAAATTTTTTAGCAAGTACCAACTGGCAGTAAAATTTGTATTCATTACGTTCTGTAGATCTTCAAGCTCACAATCATGAACAGAGCTCAACTTACCTAAAATTTCAGTGCATGTAATCAGTATATCAAGCGTTCCAGATTCTGATAATTTTGGGCTTTCTATCATATTTGCCAGTTTTTCTACGTTTTCAAAGTCTAAAAGATCAAGCTGAATTAGTTTCACAGAGCCTTCTTTAAGCTCTTCAATTTCGTTATACAATGGCTTGAGATTATCAAGAGATCTGGAAATCAGAATCACACATGCACCTTCTTTTACAAATCTTTTTGCAACAGAAGAGCCTATTCCACCTGAAGCCCCGGTAATTAAAGCTATTTTACCTTCTAACTTACCCATTTCTTTCTCTTTAGCAAGATTCATTGAAATATTTTAGCTGAAAATTAAATTTTGCTCCATATATAAAAATCAAACTTAGCACATAAAAAAATAGCAACGACATCACCACACCGCCTAAACTTCCATATATCAAATTCAGTTGGTCAAAGGAAGCTTTTAAATATTGCTTGAAAGCTGAAGCAGAGATCGTCCAAAGAATAACAGCCACACAAGATCCGGGAAATACGTCTGATAAGTTTTGCTTTATGTTTGGCAATGTAAAATATAGCCAAGATACTATAGTAAAAAGCAAAAACTCAATAAGTAAATATCTAGTATAACTTAGCCCTTGGTAAGAAAAATCAATTAACATTGGCACTAATGTAAAAAATACTATAGTCAGAGTTGTAACAAGCGTAATTACTAAAAATTGTAATATACTGAGCACCCTTCTCCATATATAAGGCGATGAAACCGGAACTTTATAGGCCTTATTCAATATCGTTCTAAATCCTTCAATTGTCGATGAGGCAGTCCAAACAGCACCTACAATTGCCAAGGTTAATAAGCTTTGCGGAGGGCCTGATATTATCTCCCTAATACGTGGCATCAAAGATGATAAAATATCCTGTGGCATGTTATCAATAATAAATGCCCAGCCGACATTGTATTGATCTAAGAAATTTGCGAACGTTGATGCCATGGCTATTAAAACAATAAGAAAAGGAAATATTGATAACAGGATTAAAAATGATAGATACCCTGCGTGCTCCACTCCATCATTATAAATTGTGTCAATTAAAGCACGATAAAGGCAATAAACGATACTATAAAATTTCTGTAGCACTTGTAATATAAATAAACTAAGAA
Organism: Wolbachia endosymbiont (group B) of Athalia cordata; assembly: GCF_947251845.1. NCBI lineage: Bacteria > Pseudomonadati > Pseudomonadota > Alphaproteobacteria > Rickettsiales > Anaplasmataceae > Wolbachia > Wolbachia endosymbiont (group B) of Athalia cordata. The sequence goes on along the minus strand of NZ_OX366383.1, from coordinate 1,243,572 downwards.
AAGTATTCTAAATGAAATAAAGCATACTTTTAAGCAAAAAATCCTCACCGTTTACTTAAATTTAATCAAAATGATAGATAATCCAGCGTTAAATACGGAGGCATAATGAAAAATTTTCTTCTACTTGTAGCTTTAATTCTTTCCTTTGCATTTGATAATGTTTTTGCTGCTGCTGTTACTGATGATGCAACAACCAATACAATATGCAAAATAGTAGGCTATACTCACGGTATAGGCGGGCCTATGATTACAATAGTGATAATAGGTGCAGCTTTGCTTGCGATATTTGGCAGAATGCCATGGCCAGCGCTTTTTGCACTTGGTGCATTTACTGCTGTGTTTTTTGGTGCACCTGTAGTTGTTTCAAAAATAGTACCAGGTGGTGTGATTTGTAAAAATGGTGCAACTGCTTGCCCTGATGGTAAAACATGGAATGCAACAACAAATACATGCGCATAATAAGCATTAAAGCTTCAAAACATTAGCAAATGGTGCTTCTTTAAGGAGCACCATCATTGCACGAACTTGTGATTTAAGCCACCATGAAGGTGTTATTCGAGTAGCTCCTTCGATGTTATCCAAGTGCCCTCTTTCTTTGTTATTCAAGTAGCTGACACTGATTCCTTTATGATGGTGTCATCCCAGTGCTTGACACTGTGATCCAGGAAATTTGATTGGATATTAAGTTTATGAGCATAGAAGCAGTTAATTTTATGTTAAAACACAACATTTTTGATGAGGCTGTATTAAGAGATGGATCCCAGTGTCAGCTACTCGGATGACACCATTTGCTATCTTCAAAAATGAATGCTCGTACAGCTGTGTGTCAGCTACTTACATAACGCCTCTCTAAAATTACTTTAGTTACAAATATTAAGAAATTTACCAAACGAAGAAAAAAAGGCAGAAGAATCCCCGTGTGACGAGTTTTATAATGTAAATTGGCGCTATAATAATGTGCTAACAAGCGCGTTTTGGCTGAATGTAGAAAAAATAAAAAAAGCCGCTATAATTTTTGTGTAATTTACCAATAAATATTTGAGTTTTTTACTGATTTTGTGATTGAGCCTGCAGGTCAAAAATAAGGATAAATACTCTTAGTATCATGGCAAGGGAGTTGGGGGAATTTGTAAAGTAATCTTTTTCGTTTGTATTCCCTTATGCTTGAGATAACTGCATGCAGGTTCATGGATCTCTTTACTCTTTAATTTCGATGAATTCCCTTTGAAGTTGAATATTGAAAATTAACTGGAGCATTGTGAATTACTTTGTATATGTGATAACAAGCCATGGCGCTCTCAGCAAAGCCATTTAGTATCAATTTTAGTTTGCCTGGATAAGTAGCTATATCTCCGATTGCATATATTCTATCTCTACTGGTTCTAAGTGTAGCTGGGTCGACAGTTATGCGGCCATGTTCTAACTCTATACCCCAACTGTTTATTGGCCCAAGATTCATTGACAATCCAAAAAATGGCAGCAAAAAATCAGCGGATATTTCTTTTTCTTCCTTAGAGGCAATGTTTTTTACTATCACTGCGCTCAACTGCCCATTACCTACTGCTAGTTCGTGTAATTGATATGGCACTACCAGTTCTATCTTTCCATTATTTTCAAGTGATTCTAATTTATTTCTAGTTTCAGGAGTGCAGCGAAATTCCTTTCTCCTATGTATCACATAAATTTTCTTTGCAACTTTAGAAAGTTCTACAGTCCAATCAGCCGCAGAATCCCCCCCCCCTGCAATGACTATAGTTTTGTCCTGAAAATCAGAAATTTTATTTACATTATAAAATACAGATTTATTTTCATATTCTAATATACCACTTAAGGGTGGACGGTTAGGTTCAAACATTCCGTTACCTGCAGCAATGATAACGGCTTTGCATTTTACCTCTGTACCTATGTTCGTTATGATAGTAAAGTTTTCACCTTCGTTATTTGAAATCTTTTCCACTTTTTGACTTAAATGGTAAACAGGCTCAAACGGTGAAGCTTGCTCCATTAGTCGCTCAATTAATTTTTGGGCAGTAATTACAGGATAACCAGGTATATCATATATTGGCTTTTCTGAGTAAAGAGATGTGCATTGTCCTCCTGCTTGATCCAAAACATCTATTACATGACATCTCATATCAAGCATTCCCGCTTGAAAAGCAGTGAATATTCCAACAGGCCCTGCACCTATTATTACGATATCGGTTTCCATATTAAGATGGTGATCTATTTATAGATATTAGCTTTCTTTGCTAACAAGGTCAATTTACAAAGGGATGTATTTTTAAAAGATGTAGCTAGATTAGATAAGATTTACAGCGTTACGAACCATCTAAATAAGCTCTAAAAATTAACTAACATTTTAAATCTGAGAAGTAAGTGCGGACGGAATGGGATTCGAACCCATGGTACGTTTCCGTACGTCAGTTTTCAAGACTGGTGCCTTAAACCGCTCGGCCATCCGTCCACCTCTTTTTTACCACAATATTTAATTTCAAGCAATCTATAAAAATCTTACTTGCCTACACAAAAGCTACTAAACACACTATCCAATATTTCCTCAACATTAATAATTCCAATTACTGCACCAAGTTCAAATGCAGCAAGCCTCAAATCTTCAGATATTAACTCAATTGGATTATCGATATTAAAACGTTGTAAATGCTCCAGTGTTTTCTGCATGTGAATCCTATGTCTTTGCCGAGTAATTACAGGAGTGTCTCTATCATGCCCAAATTTTTCCTCTACTTTCTCTTTAATTACAGAGATTAGTCTTTCTGTACCTATTCCTTTTAAAATAGAAACAGGTAAAAAATCTATACTGTTAATTTTTATGCTGTGGTCATTGATAATATCATCGGCTTTGCTCAGCACGTAAATGGTGTTACTATTTTCAACACTGCAATCGATTGCATGACGCTGTTTGAAGGGAAATAGCTCTATTCTCAAATTAGCTTCAAGGGATCTTTTTCTTGCCCGACTTATACCTTCTGATTCTACCGGATCTGAACTTTCATGAATGCCAGCAGTATCAGAAAGGATAACTGGATATCCGGCAACGTCAATATGGGCCTCGAGTATATCCCTTGTTGTACCTGCATATTCAGAAATAATAGCAATATCACGCTTGGCCAAAAAATTAAACAGCGTTGATTTACCAACATTTGGTTTACCAGTTATTACAACGTGTAAACCCTCACGCAACCTTTCGCCTCGTCTATTATCATTTAGGTGCTCTTGTATTGATTGCACAAGAGTTTTCACTTCATTATTAATTTTTTCCAACTCATTTTTTTCTGCCAAAATATCTTCTGGAAAGTCTATATATGCTTCGATTTTGGATTGTATCGTTATTAATTTCTGCTTCCAACTGCTATATAGCCTCTCCAATTCTCCTGATATCTGCTTAATCGCTTGTTTAGCTTGCATTTTTGTCTCAGCATCAATTAAGTCTGCAATCCCTTCTATTTGCGTTAAGTCAAATTTACCATTTAGAAAAGCCCTAAGTGAGAATTCCCCAGGCCTGGCCATAACGAAAATTTTTGATAATTCCTCCAAGATTATTTTTATAATTGCCTTGCTTCCATGCATTTGTAACTCTATAACATCCTCGCCAGTGAAGCTGTTTGGGGCAGGAAAATAAATAATTATTCCATTGTCTATCAATTGATTGGAACCATCATATAAGTCAACTAAAGTAGCAAGCCTTGGTTTAACTTCTTTCTTAATGTTAAAATGATTTAAAGCTTTAAGTGCATCGTTACCTGAAATTCTAATTACTGCAACTCCTGACTTACCAAATACAGTTGATAAGGCAAAGATAGTTTCATTTTTGTTTGTCATTAATTTATATACACTACTTAGCAATTTAAAATACTTAATCTAAAAAATTTTTACTTATTTTGCTAATTTATGTTAATGCAGTATTAGTAAATATATTGTATAGAAAAACCGTCAGGTAAAAATATTTATTTTGAAAACTGATAATATGATTTATAATCATGAATACGGGTTTTAAACATTTTATGCTCAAGAAATTAGCTTGGTATTGGTCATTTATAGAGTTGATTAAAGGGTTTGTTATTACATTAAAATATATGTTTAAGCCAAAGGTTACTTTGAGATATCCTATGGAGAAGGGCCCGTTAAGTCCAAGGTTTCGTGGTGAGCATGCGTTGCGTAGGTATCCAAACGGTGAAGAGCGCTGCATAGCTTGTAAATTATGTGAAGTTATCTGCCCTGCCCAAGCAATAGTTATCGAAGCAGAGGAAAAAGAAGACGGAAGTCGTCGCACTACACGTTATGATATTGATATGACAAAATGTATATATTGTGGGCTTTGCCAGGAAGCATGTCCTGTTGATGCAATTGTGGAGGGTCCTAACTTTGAATTTGCTACTGAAACAAGAGAAGAGCTAATGTACAATAAGGAAAAATTATTGCGTAATGGTGAAGTTTGGGAAGACGCAATTGCACTCAGGTTAAAAAAAAATAGACCTTATTATTAATGTTCAGAGCTTATAACCCTGTTATCCATTATGATTTAGGGGCAGTGCCCACCAGGGGTGGTGTCATCCCAGTGCTTGACACTGGGATCTATCTTATTTTCATCATGGACATTATTTTAACATATGTTCCTAGAATCTGTTGTCCATTGCATAACTTGCGAATATTTTTATACTTAGATCCCAGTGTCAGCTACTCGGATGACATCATAGGGGGCACTGGAATGAACACCAGATATTGGCTTTTACTGATTATACAGGAGGTATGACAAATGATAAAAGTCACTTTTTCAACTGAACAAAAAGTAGAGAAATATAGCTGTAAGGTTACCGATTTTAATATACTACAACCAGAGGTTTTAAAGGAAGCAGTTGCTTTAAAGATCAATGGTGAGCTATATGACCTCTCACATGAAATTGAATCTGATACAGAGATAGAGGTAATACAACTGAGTGACGAAGCGGGTTTAGATATAATAAGGCATGATGCTGCTCATATAATGGCGCAGGCAGTAAAAGAGCTCTTTCCTAATACTCAGATTACTATCGGGCCAACAATTCAAGATGGTTTCTACTATGATTTTGCTACAGATCGTGCCTTTACCACGGACGATCTTACTGCAATAGAAAAAAAAATGAAGGAAATTATAAAAAGTAACCACAGATTCGTCCGAGAAGTTTGGACTCGTAAGCAGGCAATTGATTTCTTTAGTGATATAGGTGAAAGATACAAGGTTGATATTGTCTCATCAATACCAGAAAACGAAAACCTAACTGTTTATAAACAAGGCAACTTTGTAGACCTATGTCGTGGTCCGCACTCACCATCAACTGGCAGAGTTAAAGCGTTTAAACTTATGAAAGTAGCAGGTGCATACTGGCGTGGCGATTCTAAGGGCCCAATGTTGCAAAGAATATATGGCACCGCGTGGAGAAATAAGGATGAATTAAATACTTATCTTAAACGTCTGGAGGAAGCAGAAAAACGCGACCACCGCAAAATTGCTAAGGATATGGACTTATTTCACATTCAAGAGGAAGCTGTTGGGCAGATTTTTTGGCATGAACAGGGATATACTTTATATAATGTTCTTGAGTCTTACATCAGAAAAAAGTTAATGAACAATGGCTACTTTGAGGTAAAAACACCTATTTTAGTAAGCAAAGAGCTGTGGGAAAAATCGGGACATTGGGATAAGTTTCGTGAAAATATGTTCATTATTGATGAATCTGAAAGTAAAAAGCTAGCAATAAAACCCATGAATTGCCCTTGTCATGTGCAGATTTTTAATTCTCACACCAGAAGCTATCGTGATTTACCGATACGTATGGCAGAGTTTGGCACATGCCATAGAAATGAAAGCTCAGGCTCATTGCATGGAATGATGCGAGTGCGTGGTTTTACGCAAGACGATGCACATATTTTTTGTATGGAAAAACAAGTGAATTCTGAAACTGTAAAGTTTTGTGACCTTTTAAAAGAAGTATATTCAGAACTTGGGTTCAATGAAATTTCTGTGAAATTTTCAGACCGTCCAGATACTAGATCAGGTAATGATGAAGTGTGGGATAGAGCTGAAAGAGCACTGCTTGAAGCAGTTAAAGAAGCAGGGCTTAGTTATGAACTTAATCCTGGTGAAGGTGCATTTTATGGTCCAAAGTTAGAGTTTGTTTTGAAAGATGCAATAGGTAGAAATTGGCAATGTGGAACGTTGCAAGTTGATTTTATTTTACCGGAGCGGCTTGGAGCTTTTTATATAGGAGCAGACGGACAAAAGCACCATCCTGTTATGCTACATAGAGCAATTCTTGGAACTTTTGAACGTTTTATTGGGATTTTGATAGAAAATTATGCAGGAAAATTTCCAATTTGGCTTGCTCCAACGCAACTTGCTATTCTGACCATTATAAATGAAGCTGATGGTTATGCTACTGAAATCAGCAATATTTTAAAAGAACAAGGTGTTAGAATTAAGACCGATTTGACCAATGAAAAAATTAGTTATAAGATACGCTTGCATAGTTCAAATAAGGTACCTATATTATGGGTTATAGGTAAAAATGAGATCATCAATAGAACTGTGTCAGTGAGAAATTTAGGGTCAGAAGAACAAGAGTCTTTTCCTTTGGAAAAGGCTACTGAGTTGCTTTTAAAAAGTATTAATTTGAGTTAAGGGAGAAAAACTTGCAAGTTCAAAAGAATAATAAAAACAAAATTAATGAATTCATCACAGCTAAGGAAGTACGCTTAGTTGATCATAATGGTGAAATGGTTGGAATTGTGCCATTAAGACAAGCTTTGGAAGTTGCACAAGGTGTCAATTTAGACTTGGTAGAAATTGCACCTGATTCAACTCCTCCAGTATGTAAAATACTCGACTACAGTAAACAAAAATATGATGCAAAAAAGAAGGCAAGCGAGGCAAAAAAGAAACAAAGAGCATTAACTATAAAGGAAATTAAGCTGGGCCCCAATATTGATAATCATGACTATGAAACAAAATTGCGTCAAACAAGAGATTTTCTTATATCTGGGCATAAAATCAAGTGCACAATGAAATTTAGAGGTAGAGAGCTTATAAATACTGAGGTTGGAGTGGAAAAATTAGAACGGCTAATTCGAGACACTGAAGATATTGCAAAGGTAGAGCTAGCGCCTAAAAGGGAAGGAAATCAATATTTTCTAACTCTGGTTGCTAAGTAGTAAAACGACTTAAAAGTGTAAGTTAAGTTACTGCCCTATCTTCAATTACATGACGAAAATGTCTGATTAGCCCTTGCACTGGCCAAGCTGCAGCATCGCCAAGCGCACAAATTGTATGTCCTTCTATTTGAGTTGTAAGGTCAAGTAGCTTATCTACTTCACCAGGTTTAATATTTCCTGCTACCATTCTTCTCATAATTCTCCACATCCATCCAGTACCTTCACGACATGGTGTACATTGCCCACAGGACTCATGCATATAGAAATGTGATAATCTTTCTATTGCAGCTATTATGTCAGTTGATTTATCCATCACTATCACAGCAGCAGTACCAAGCCCTGATTGTACAGCTCTCAATGAATCAAAATCCATTTCAATAGTATCGCATATAGATTTTGGAATTAATGGTACTGAAGACCCACCAGGTATTACAGCAAGTAAGTTATCCCAACCTCCTCGCACTCCACCTGCATATTTTTCAATTAATTTACGTAGTGAAATTCCTAGCTCTTCTTCAACATTACATGGATTATTTACATGCCCTGAAATACAAAAGACCTTAGTGCCAGTATTATTTGGTTTACCAAGAGATGCAAACCACTCTCCTCCGCGATTTAGGATATCTGGAACCATAGATATAGTTTCAACGTTGTTTATTGTAGTGGGGCAGCCAAAAAGTCCAACACCTGCGGGAAATGGAGGTTTCATGCGAGGAAAGCCCTTTTTTCCTTCAATGGATTCGAGTTGAGCTGTTTCTTCCCCACATATGTAAGCTCCTGCACCCCTATGGATAAACACATCAAGATCATAACCTGACTTGCAGGCATTTTTTCCAATTAAGTTTTCTTTATAGGCTTCCTCAAGTGCTTTTTTTAGAACTAAATGTTCATTATAAAATTCACCCCTGATATAAATATACGCAGCTGATGCGCTGATCGCTCTGCCAGCCAGAAGAATTCCCTCAAGTAGCTTGTGTGGCTCATATCGTAATATGTTCCTGTCTTTACATGTACCAGGTTCTGACTCATCTGCATTGACTACTAAATATGCTTTTGGAGGATTTTTAGGCATAAAGCTCCACTTAAGGCCAGTAGAAAATCCTGCACCCCCTCGACCTCTCAAGCCAGATTTCTTTACTTCATCAATGATTTTTTCTGATCCTAAATCCAGTAATTCCTTTGTTTTTTGCCAACTACCACGTTTTTTTGCACCCTCAAGTAGTGGTGTTTCTTTACCATTTAAGTTTGTGAATATTTTGTCCTGTTCTTTTAGCATGCTTTTAAGATTCTAAGTGATCCCGACGCGATTCGAACGCGTGACCCACTGATTAAAAGTCAGTTGCTCTACCGGCTGAGCTACGGGATCATTTTATTTTTCAGCTATACTAAACAGTAATATAGTTTTTATCCATTTTAATCAAACTAAAATTTTCATGTGTGGTTAAATAAATTATATAATGTACTGTATTAGTGATAATTTAATTAAAAATTTTTGAAGGAAAACTTCTTGTTAATTCAAAGATTCATTTGGTAAAGCTGACGTACAACTCTAAAAAGATAGAGAATTATACATAAATGCAGAATTTGTGCACTATTTAGCAATAGCCTCACAAATAAATATTTCTTGCATTTCAGCCTGAGTGATTTATGCTTTAAGCAAAAGTTGGGGGCATAGCTCAGCTGGTAGAGCATCTGTTTTGCACGCAGAAGGTCAGCGGTTCGATCCCGCTTGCCTCCACCAAACAATACACGAGAAAAGGGCGGTTAGCTCAGTTGGTAGAGCATCTCGTTTACACCGAGGGGGTCGGCACTGTCATCACTGCCATTAAGTTAAGGGAAAGAGAAGTTAAGATTGGACAAAAAATTTGAAGTGATTGATAATTATGGTAAATACTAGGGTGAATTTTTAAGAAAAGGGAGTCTGAAAAGTGCAAGTTATTTAAAAAAGTAATAATTGCAGGTTATTTTGCAAAGAATGTACTAATACAATGATACTGAAAAGATATCTTGAATTTAAAACACATGTTTTCTAGCTCTTTTCTGGTAGTTGAGTGAACGAATATCAGATATCTTATGACGATCAACTCTTCTCCCTTTTCTTACCACTAAAGTGTTCATCAAAAATAACTGTGATAGTCGATCCATAATGCAGTCTATGTCTGACTCTGTAGAAAAAATATCAAAGGCTAAGTTTTTAATCGCATTAAATGAGACAGATTTATTGATGCTTTTTTTTAGTTTACTATTCTGTGCGCTCAATGTCTCTTCATCATCTTCTATCATGATACTTTCTAGATTACTGATGAAGATAGTTGACCAAAAATCCTGCTTGATAGTTTCAATACTTTTTCCTGTGAAATTCTCTAAATTTAATCTTCCCTTCAGCCTAGAAAAAAATGTTTCTACTCCCCAGCGCAAGTAATATAATCTCTCAAACTCTTCGACTGTAAAACTTTGCTCATCTAACAGATGATGTTACTAACACTTCAACTTCTCCAGAAGAAAGTATTATTTTGACTAACCTGAATTTCATCTCATCAGGTAATCCTAGCTTTCGTAGCTGTCTTGCTACTTTAATAGGTGCGGTAGACACTACCACCGTACTAGATGGGCTTTCCGGCTTAAACATAGCGTTTATTTCATTGAAAGACGAACTTGGACAGCGAATTATATAATTGATTTTCCTTCCTGTAAGCTCAGCAAGAAATCGATAAGATACGTATCCTCTATCACAGATTAACAAATCGTCTGATTTTATGGATTCAAGCATACCGATCGCTAAATCAACCTCATAGCTGTCACCTCTACTTAGCACAGATTTTATTGCAATATTATTTAGCACATCGTAGCAAACTTCAAAGGTTGCACTTGTATAGTCTTCAAATCTCTGGATTCCATTCCATACTGCTCTTGAGCTAAACTCGCCTATTATTTTGTCGCTCTTTGGCAGAATCAGTATTGAAGCATCAAATGCAAGTACTCTGAAGCCATGGTGGGTTTTAAATTCCTGATCTTGGTAGTATAGGGAAACTATATCATCATTTAACTCTGAAAACGCAGTATGCTTTAGCTTCTTTCTTGCTTGAGTAAATGCACTTGCCGTAATTGTGTAATCTTTTCTTGTATGCAGAACAAACTCATTAAGCATTACTTGTAATGACTTTACACTCTTTCTAAAAATCAGGAGAAATACATTAATGAAGGGCAGCTTTCTTTTTCGTGAGAAGTCTTTTGAGGATGCTCTGTGTGCGTTTATAAAGTTTAAACTCATCAATTTATTTTTTATAAACATGATTATTCTTTTTTTTACTCATGTCATTACTTCTTTTAATTTGTGGATCTTACCTGATTTTACAATACAGTCCATCACTTCCCCTTAACTTAATGGCAGTGATCCCAGACTGGGATGACAGGAGAAGGAAACGCCGGAATGGCAGGGGAAAGAAACACTGGGATGACAGTGAAAGATCTAATTCCTTATATCAATTAATTCTCATCCACCTTTTACATTACATAAACTCATCACTTTTATAGAACATCTCATTAAAATCATTCAAAATTCCAAAATCTTGATTTTTAATAAATAGATGCCCATCTGCAATATAGGACTCAGCAAGAGTAAATGGTTCATCATGATGCTGTGATGCTGGCCTAACAATTTCATTGTACAAAACCATTACTTGCTCATAATTGTATCCACTACCATCATGATATTTACCACGTATAGTGTCATAAAAATTTCTTACATCATCATACGTAACTTGCAGTTCTACCTTATATTTCCCTATTTCAACAGCCTCACCCACTTTGATTTTTAAAGGATGTTGTGATTCTTCTTTCACATTATCTATAACAATTGTTTCCTCTTGCTTCTCTTCGTCTCCTCTTATCGATCTTTTACTCCTTTCTTCAATTACAGGTTGATCTGCTGGCATTTGGTCTATATCGTTAGATTCTTCTTCTTGCATAGTAATTTTTTTGAGATAGCTAAGCATATCCTTTCCAGCTTTTTCCCAAGTTGCAGCTTCTTTTGCAAGCTCACGATAATAAGAATCATTATCGCCTTTGCTATCTATTACATCTCTTGCTAGTCCTTTCTCTTCTGCCCATAACTCAGCATGTTCAACAAGTGTCCTGCCATCTTTGCCTACAACGTCAACGTCAGCTTTGTTTTTTATTAGATATTCTATTGTATCTAACTTTCCATGCCTCACTGCATGAACTAAAGGTGTCCAACCATCATTATCCTGAGCATTAATATTCGCACCTTTTTCAACTAACTGCTCTATCATCTTCTTATTCCCAAGATCAACAGCAAGATGCAAAGGTGTTAAGCCGTAGCTATCCTGAATATCAATATCCGCATTATGCTCTATGAGATATTTAACTACTTCCATATTTTTCATGTGCATGGCAAAATGTAGTGGAGATTTACCAGAGCTAATATCACGGGTATCAACATCTATACCACGATCTATTAAGTATTTAGCAATTTCCGTATGTTTTAGCTCAATTGCATAGTGCAGCAGTGTTTGAGCTGACGTGTTCTTGATACTGAGATCTGCACCATGCTCAACTAAATATTTTACCATATCTAGATCACCTACCTTAACAAAATGAAATATCGGATTACATACATTAATATCTGCACCGTTATCTATAAGATATTTTACTAAAGCTGTATTCTTTATAGCATAGTCAAGCGGCCTGAGATTGTGAGCATCCGGAATATTAGAATTTGCACCATGCTCCACTAGGTACTTAACTATTCCCATATTTCCCAATTTTATGGCATAGTGCAAAGGTGTCTTGAAGCAAGAGTAATTAGTTCCCTCGTAGTAAGTATCTTGAGAGTTGAGATTTGCTCCATAATCAATAAGATATTTTGCTACTTCCGTATTTCCTGACTGAATGGCATAATGTAGTGGTGTTTGTCCATTATGGTCTCTTGCATCAATATATGCATTGTGTTTTAGAAGCGTTGCTACTTTGCTTAAATCTCCCAATGAAGCAGCAGAATGTAAGCTAGTCGCACCTGTTACCTTATTTATCTCGTTTACTTTTTCTATAGTGTTTTCTAGATTATTGTCATCAATATTCACCTTTAAGAAAGGCTGTTTATTATACTTCATAACTTTCGCTATAACAGCTTTTTCTTGTTCGTTTCCACCTCCTTTCTTAGTAGGTTGCATGTTATCTTCTCTACTAATACTTGATTTAGGTTCTATCTTGGTTTTATCACCACTTACATTATGTACTGGGCTATAACCATATAGACCCTTGCCTGCACTTTGTTGGCTTGTTGAACTTTCAACACTGTTAGATTCAACAACATTATATTCCATATGTTGTTCACCACTCAGCTCAGCCTTAACCCATTTTTTAAATTCTTGATCATAACCTTTCAGCTCAGCCAAAAAATCCTCAAATAATTTATTACCTTGAGACCTATTTGCACCAGATTTAGAAAGGCTCTTGAGCAAATTATCAATAATATCTGGGTGTTTATCTTCAAGAAATTTGATCACTTGTTCAGCATCTGAATGATAATGTTCTCCTTTGTTATTGCTAATATTATTGCGCAATATTTCATCTAGTTTGAGATCTTTATTCTTTATTGCAATCAAGGCCTCTTTATCTCCGTGATCATTGACATGCCGACCATCTTCCAAACTTGCCATATAGTTAGCAACCCCTTCATGCATGGCCTTAGATAAGACATCACCTGTACCATAATAGGAGTTAATAATAGTTAAAGCGTGCCCCATTTCGTGTTTTAAAGTTTTACATGAGTCATTGAATTGGTCCTGCAAATAAAAATAAACATGAATTTCTGAGCCACGCCCTTGAACTGTTAAGCCAGAAGCGTCTTTATAGTTAACGTTCAACTCCTTAAGATAATTTTCGTAGGCACTCTTTGTATTAAATACGAAAACATTAACTTTATTTGGTATGTTGTGCCAAGGCTGAGAATTATTAATGCCAAATGCTGAATCAAAATCTTTTATAGTACTCTCGATGGCATTTTTTACACTACTCAATTTGCTCTGAGTTAATTCCTCATCATCATATTTTATATTTATTTGAAGCTTGTGTTCGCCGAAAGTCATAACTTCACTATCGGGCACAAGATCTGCCACAATTTTATTGCCACTTTTTATATCCATCCACTGCTTAAATTCTTTTTCAACTTCTGAGTTATTCAAAAGATGCTTGAATTTTGATATCGCTTCCACTCTATTGAAGGACATCTCAGTAAGTAATTGCTTTATGAATTGAGGATGTTTTTCTTGTAGGAATGTCACTAAGCAATCTGACATTCTATAGTCGTTAGACATACTTGCTATTTTATATGGTGTATCATGCCCAGATTCATGCATTTTATTGTATGCTTCTTTTGTATAATGCATATCGCGAGTGCTTTCTTTTTTAGCTGCATCATAGCTCCACATGAAAAGCTTCATACCGGTACGTAAAACTTCAGGTACTGTATCCATATTACCGGTAGAGTACTCAAGAAATGCATCGCTCATTTTCTCCATTAAAATTTTAGATTTTGCGCAAAGTAAACCATTTACATCTCCAACAATAAAAGTCTTTGCTATCGTGCCGTCAGCTTCGTGTGCTCTGACCGTTCCACCACCCCATAATTCTCTATGGTCCTTACCACCTGAAAGTTCCTTGATGTGAGCTTTGTAATCATCGTAATTTTTCAGCACATAAAGCTGCAATTTTACTGGACCAGAATGAACGCTTTTTTGTGAATAGAAATTATCAGACCAGGCTCCGTAAGCATCTTTTACAGTTTGTTTTATATACTCAGGGGTATAACTAGCTAATCCCCCATATTTTACTTCTATTGTAAGCTGATCGTTTATTACTATACTTTCTTTATTTGGAAATAATTTTTTAATCAAAGTTTGTGATTTATCATATTCAGAATTTGTTTTAAATTTCATATTCACCTCTTAAAAATTTTCACTATAAATAAGTCTTGAGAAAAATGCGTTAACTGTAGATTCAGCCTTTACCTTGTTTTTGCACAACTGCTGAGATAGTTGATCATCGCTGAAAAGCAGATTCTTAGTATTGAGATATTTAGCATAGCTGCCAGCAGGTATTGAGTAAAAACCGCTTTCAAGTTCAAGATAAGAGCTGCTATTCAGAACAAAAAATAAATCGCTCTGGTCAAGCAGTATGTCATAACCAGAGCTCGTGCAATGTAAGTATTCATTGCCTTCATACTCTGCTATGTAGTACTTACTTGCATCAAGATCACCATTAAGCTGTAAAATTGCTGCTGAACGTCCATTCCCAATACTATGGCCTTTTATTACTTTAAGTACTTTAATCTCATCATTTTCTATGAGTTCTCTTAACTTTTCATTCTTTTGATTTAATTCTTCCTCTGCTTTTCTTCTGTCTTCTTCTAATTTTGTTTCTTTTTCAACAAGCTCATTTTGTATTTGCAAAAACATATCTTGAATGGTTAAGCCATTTAGAAAGTAATCCAATACACTTGACACAAACGGCTGCAATTCACCATTATCTTCAAAGCTCTTTTCCTGCTTTTTGTCATATTGAGTGGGATTATAGATTGCATACAGAGGATAAAAACCATAATTCACCTCGTCGAATGATAACTCTATCGAAAATCCGCTCTGATCAAGTGGAAGTTTAGTAGCTAAATATCTACCATTATCATCTCTGACATATAGCTCATTTATACCATAGTGACCACTATATTTGTTGTAATAAATATAAAAATTCTCAGGATTAAGATTAAAGTAATCATCTAAATTGTTAGGTTTACCGAGCTTTTCACGTAGAAAACTCTTGCTCTTATCTGTAAGTTTGATGCGTGTAGAGAAGTAACACCGATCTATTCGGTCACCTTTTTCTATTTCAAAGTCTAGGACTATTTTATCGCTAAACATACAGAATTTCCTCACATTTCTAATATTTATGATTATAAATTGTGTACTATGAAAAAAGCATTAAGGCTTCTCTATGTATCTAAAAACAGCGCTAACTTATGACAAAAACAGTTGACGTATTACTGCCACTTCCAATTGATCAGCTATTTTCATATGCAGTTGAGGAAGATACTGAAGTTTCAATTGGAGATTACGTAGTGGTGCCGTTTGGCAGAAAGCGTTTGATTGGAATAGTTTGGAGAGAAAGTAGCAAAAGCGATCGAGAATTAAAATTTATTGAGCAAAAGATCGAGTTACCGAGTATCAGACCAAAACTGATCGAATTTGCAGAGTGGGTTGCACAGTATAATGTAATACCTATCGGTATGCTTGCCAAAGTGATAATGGGAGGAGTATTAAAGGTAAATCAAATAGATAAGTTAGTTTGCACTAAGCAAAAGCAAGAAATAAGTGAAATAGATTACCAATTAAGCCCTGAGCAGCAAGCAGCTCGCGATAAGATAATAAGTAATTTGAATGAGTATTCAGTGACTTTGCTTGACGGTGAAACCGGGTCTGGAAAAACGGAAGTTTATCTCTCTGTGATTGCAAGGTTAATTGAAATCGTAAACGATGCACAAGTCCTGATCCTTCTGCCAGAAATTGTCCTAACTTCACAATTAGTAAATCGTGTTCACAGTCAGATATCTGGAAATATAGCTGAGTGGCATTCAGGACTTACTCCCAAAGCTCGCCGAAATAATTGGCTCAGTATCGCAAATGGAAGTGCGCAGATAATTATTGGGGCACGGTCAGCACTTTTTTTACCTTATAAAAACCTAAAATTAATCATCGTCGATGAAGAGCATGACTCATCCTTTAAACAAGAACAGGGAATTATATATAATGCTCGAGATATGGCAATTATCTTAGCCAAATTCGAAAATATTTCGATTATTTTATCATCCGCTACTCCGCTGCTTGAAACAATTTATCATGTTAAAAAAGGGAATTACAACCATGTAAAGCTAACCGAACGATTCGGTGGTGCAGAGTTGCCGCACATAAAAGTAGTGAATAATAAACAATGGATTTCAAATGAGCTTTTCGAAGGGATAAAACAAACCATAGAGAAAAAACAGCAAGTTATGCTCTTTCTAAACCGCAGGGGGTATGCGCAACTTGCAGTTTGTAAAAAATGTGGATATAAAATTTCCTGCTCAAATTGCACTGTATGGCTTACGTACCACAAGAAAAAGAACGTCCTTTTGTGTCACCATTGTTCTTACCAATCAAAACTTCCAGAAAAATGCTCGAATTGTCAAAGTGAGCAGTCATTATCCCTTTGTGGTATAGGAATTGAGAGGTTACTTGAAGAAATAGTAAAATTAATACCAAACGCAAAGACTGCGATTATTAGCAGCGACCAGAAGTCGCTTGGTAGCGTCATTGACTCAGTGCTCAAGGAAGAAGTGAATATTATAATTGGTACACAAGTAATTGCTAAAGGGCATAATTTCCCTAAATTAACTTTGGTTGGAGTGATAAATGCAGATTTAGGCCTTGAAAACTCTGACCTCAGGGCAGCAGAAAAGACGTATCAATTATTACATCAAGTTGCGGGTAGATCTGGGAGGTTCAACGAAAAAGGAACGGTAATAGTGCAAACTAATAATCCTGAAAGTTTGATAATAAAAGCATTGCAGCAGCAAAAAAGGGATTTGTTTTATGAAATTGAACTTGAGTCAAGACGCAAAGCTAAAATGCCCCCATTTAGTAGACTAATAGCGCTTATAGTTTGTGGTAAGGATCAATTTGCAACGCAGAAAGCAGCAAATGAGATAACAAACTTTTTGCATAATCAATTTTCAACTACCTCTCAGCACTTGACATTGAAAGAATTTGAAATTTTTGGCCCATCACCAGCAGCAATAAATTTCTTAAATAATAAATATCGGTATAGAGTGTTACTCAAAATACACAATAAATACAGTCTGTCTATAAAGAAAAAGCTGAAACATTGCTGTAACTTGAGTTCAAACATTGCAATAACAATAGATGTTGACCCTGTGAGTTTCTTTTGATGCGGTCGGAATTTATTTGACATTTGTAGGAATTGCTAATAAACTATATTAACTTTTTAATTAAAAATTTGAGTTTTATTAGAATTTATTATATAATTAATATAATTAGAATAAGGAGATGGTATGAATGATTTAATTACGATTATTTGTGATCGACACGATAATCTTGAAAAAAAAATTCAAAAGTTGAAAGACTATCTTACTGATGATAGAAAAATTGTGATTAACAAGATGTTATTCACAGAAGCTATTTCAAATAGAACCCCTATAAATGGAAATCTTACCAATAAAGAAGGAGGAAAGATAGTATACCCTATCTTGCACCATTGTATTAAACACCGTAGTGCAATATCTGAGAAAAAAGAGAAATTATCATTTCAAGACGTGATGAAGATTTTAGATGAAACTGTGAATAGGTTTACTACTCCTCAGTATTTCTACAAATTGATAAATTTTCAAGATCAAAGTAGTAAAAATACATTATTACACCAAGCTGTTATAAGTAATAACACTGAAGCAATAGAAGCCCTTTTAAAATATGGTGCAAATCCTTTGATAAAGAATGAAGAAGACAAAATTCCATTAGATTTAGCTCATGGAGATACAAAAAAAGTACTCATCGAATGTATGAAAGACCAAGCTCAATCGAAAAAAGAAAGTGCTAGATGTAATAGTTTGATTGGCATTATACCTGGCGTTTTTCTGGGTGTTGGACTTGGTGTTGGTAGTGCTTTAGTACCTTCAATGACTATTATATTATGCGCACTCGCAGTATCTGCTCTTGTTGCTGGAATAGCAGTTGGAGTGGCTATATATTTCCTAAGTCAAGACTATAAACAGGCTAAATCAATAGAAGAAGCTGTTAATCCTCAACTCTCTTCTGTCGAGCATGAAAAGACTGCAGATAATAAAGCAGTACTAGGATAACTGTGAGTTTTTTAACATTAGATTTCTTGCATAATCAAGTGTGATCCCAGTGTCAGCTACTTGTATAACAAGAAAGAAAGCACTGGTCTCACATGCATCTAAACGGATACATAACCTTTCATTCACAATTCATCTTTGAATAGCCTAATTTCCTTTAGCTATAAAATACAGCAATCTGATTTTTTACTAGTTGATGTCTGCTTTTTTGCAGAATGCTGGTCAGGTTGTGATACAGACGGTTGGTTAAATGTTGTTTTGGGCTTATTAAAAGAAGATCGTGCTGAAGAAGCGCAAATGCCACTATCCTTAGCCGAATTATCATCTTTAATTCTTTGTGCATCTTCATCATAGTAATTGAGGCCAAGGAATTTGCTTGAGTTTCCATTATGTGATTTACCTATAACTGAATTCTTAGGTGAACCACCAAAACCACTATCTGCACTTGGTCCATCTGTCCCTACTTTTTCTTCAGAAGGGGCAAGAGTTTGTGGTTTCATAGCTGGTACACGCGCAGGATCAATGGACAGTTTATAATCCTCATTGATTACAGAGGTTTTCATGATCTTATCCATCACACAGTAAGCAATCTCTGGGTTAAAAAAGTCTATTGCATATATTCGTCCGTCACCATATGTTGGAAGACCTCTTTCTGCAATATCATCTTTTACATCACGCAATACTTTTGTACCACCAAACACCTTATTATTAATATGATCAACTTCTTTTTCATTTAAAAACTCTATGTAATTATCATAATCAATAACAGGAGCCAAAATTGAATACTCATCTTCACTTTCTTTATGGGAAGTATGCCACATAGAATCAATTGGTAGGTGCGGTAGTGCCTTACAAATTAAATCAACAACTGCGAACTTCAGAGTTTTATTCATTTCATCCTCGGTATTTGGAGTATCAAAACAACGGCATGTCAGAGATACTATATCCTTTACTATGTCTTTAACAAGCTTAGGATTATCAAAAATGCTTTTCTTTAGATATACATAATCCCCTTTCTCTTCTAAAAAATCCTTAGCTTTTTTAGGACCATTTTCATAATCTGTTATCCTCGATGAAAGCACATTTACAAAAGAACGTTGCAAATTTCTATCAACACACTTCGCACCATATAGATAAGATCCCTTATCAAAGACTGCATCAATTATATTATCATCTACATGTTCTTCTATCTCCTTCTCTATATCATCTGATAGATCCTCACAACCTAGTTCCGATTTTTTGTCTTCTTTTTTTTGATCTATAATATTAGAGGTTGCAAATCGCGCAATTTCATTAGCTAGTAAAAACTTTAGATTAGAAACCACCTCTTTCCTAATTGGCACCAAAAATTTATTATCTTCAGGCCAGTTCCCTTGATCAGAGCTAAAAGGAAAAAATTTTGTATAAAAAATATCATCAAGAATAGTTGGATCCGGACAAAATCTTTCTATTACTTTTTCTTTCACACTTTTCAAGTACTCCTTGCGCTGATTAATAGTCATATTTTTATCAAACAAGATAACAATATGATCTTCTTTGTAAGAAAAAGTACCGTCTACAGTACAATTAGTAAAAGCTTTATCATTAAAATGAAGAATACTATTAAATGCTTTTACTAATTCTCGATTTATTTCACTTTTATTAGGCATAACGCCACCCCCTTAAACTAATATAATTATTTACTGCTACCCTGACCACTTTTACTACTACTGGATTGATTTTGCTTCATTCGTTCTTGTTCACGCTTAATCATATCGCTGAAGTTATCTATCCTATTTAGATCTAAATCTTTTTTATAAATCCTTGTTCTCCCTGAATCAGGTACTTTTTTATTTGGATCATTATTACCATGCATATTAGCCTCCGAATTAAATTATTATGTAATCAGTATATTAAGAATCAATTATTAGCACAAGCAGTTTTTTTACATAAATTTTATTCACCATTTTTATACTCCTGGATTCCAGACTGGGATGACATCAGAGGGCTACTTGAATGACAAAAGAGGCTACTTGTCCGCCATGTCATTCCAGCACTTGAAACTGGAATCCAGATAAAAAACCAGTCTGGAATGACAAAAAGAGAGAGAACCTTTACACACCTCTCTCTTTGACTGAAGAAGCATGGTTTTCAACTCTTACACCATCAGTTAATCCTCCTGGCAATTCCACAGCAGCATTAGACTTTTGCTGATCACCAAGCTTTCTCTCGCAGGAAGATTTATTTAGCTTTTTCTTTGTTCTCATTGTATCACGATCTCGTTGTCTTGTAACTCTCCTGTGTTCCTTTTGCTGTGGAGCAGGTGGACAGACAGCTAATTTTGGTTTTTCATTTTTCTCTTCTTTTGCTTCTTTCTTTTCTTTATTCATTTTTTCCAGTTTTTGTACTTCACTATTTTTGTCACTTATAACAGGTTTAGGTAGAGTGTCTACTAATTTTTCTACAGGCTTTGGTAAAAGAGCACGTTCTTGCTTGCCTAGAACAATTGGCATTGGAACTTTGGATGAAAAATTAAAAAGGTGAACTGGCGCGACTTCATTCACTTTTGTTTCTATTTCTTGACGAACTTCTTTTGATTCTGTTTTTTCTGCTTTTTTGTCTCTTTTTTCCTCAGTTACATCTTGCTCTACTACTGCTGCTAAATCAACTGCAAAAATTTCTGCAAACATTGCAATGACTGAGCCCACGAGAAAAGTTTGAAGCTTCAATTTTAAATTTTGCAACGCTTGCAAACGTTCGAGTATTGCTATTTCCTCTTCCGGAGATAACCCACCACTGAGTAATTTCTCCTGCAATTCTTTTATCTCTTTGTCTAGCCTTTTATCCCAACTTAAGTCTAAATCTTTTTTGAAGATCTTTTTAACTAATTCCTTAAGCTTATCACGCAAAAAATTAATTATCGAAAGAAGCAGATTTTTCTCTTTCTTCTCCTTGAGCATTTTATAGACTTTCGGATCTACATTTACTTCAAAAAGATTAAAGAGGGATTCAAAGAAATTTGCGAATACCCCTTGATTATTATCAGTAAAGTAATCCTCATTATCTTGTATCTGTAGCTCTACTTGAGATAATGTTTCATCAATACAACTCGCAGCCTGACGCTCAAGCTCTATTCTCTTGAGCTCAGCTTTCCTAGCAAGCTCCTCCATGAATCCTTTTAATTCATTGACCTTCTGCTCTGCAGAGAGATCTTGCTCCCTGATTCGACTAATGAAGATTGAGCTACCGTCCTCTTCGTTGTTATTGATTAAAAAATTTTTCATTGCTTTTTCTCCATTAATTGAATTACTGTTTCTATAATTGTTTAGAAAGCTTTTTACCATTTTATCTTAAGTCTATAAAACACAATAACTCAATCTTACAATATGAAGTATTTAATAAGTATTAATCTTAAAAAATATCAGTAACTTATTGATATTTTTACATTTATCCTATATATAGGCTAGCATATATTACGTAATTTTTCAAGAACATATTCACTATAGCAGAAGACTTTCTTATTTGCCTCTAAAACACCTGCAAATCATATAATAAGAGAATATTATAATGTTTAGTGTAATACTATACAATGTTATAAAATATAGTATAATACTAGCATACCACTGAATTAATGCTGAGATATTCCCTTGCTTGATCAGTTAAAACACGTCCTCTTGGTGTGCGCTTTACGAAACTGACCTTGATTAAATAAGGTTCTACTGTTTCTTCAATATTGCCAACATCTTCAGATAGTGCAATAGATATGGTGTCAATTCCAACAGGTCCTGAGGTGTTAAACAAAAATCTCAGATAATCCATATCTAATTTATTTAGTCCCATTTTATCTATACCCAATTTTGATAGTGCAGAACCGGCAATTTCACAGGTAATTTTTTTATCATCTTTTACTTCAACAAAATCTCTTATTCTTCTGAGTAATCTCAAAGCAATTCTTGGAGTACCACGGGCGCGGCAGGCAATTTCCTGCACAGCATCCTTTTCGATTTCAGCACAAAGAACTCTTGCACCTCTTTTTATAATATCAACCAGTTCCTCAAAAGAATAAAACTCAAGATGCAGGGGAATACCAAAACGATCCCTCAGCGGTGCAGAAAGCAGTCCAAGCCGTGTTGTTGCCCCAATCAGTGTAAATGGTGGTAAATCTATTCTTAAAGTTCTGGTAGATGGGCCCTCACCTACTAGTATATCTAGGCAAAAATCTTCCATAGCAGTATATAAAACTTCCTCAATGCTACGATTTAATCTATGGATCTCATCGATAAATAGAACATCTTTTGCATTTAAAGTAGTGAGCACTGCAGCTAAGTCCCCAGCTTTACTAAGCAATGGACCAGAAGTTGCACGAAAGCTAACCCTTAATTCCTTAGAGACAATTTGTGCTAAAGTTGTTTTACCAAGCCCTGGAGGACCATAGAGCAATACGTGATCCAAAGCTTCAGCTCTCGTCTGTGCAGCATTTATAAACACTTTTAAATTTTGTATTAAGTCTTTTTGCCCGACAAAATCATCAAGTTGCTCAGGCCTGATATTTAAATTACGTACATCTTCAGAGTATTCCTTACTACATGATATTGACTTCATATTGTTTTAAGCGCCATACGAATAATATCTTTAGTGTCCAAGTTTGGTGATTCATCTTCTATTTTTTTTATTGTATCATAAGCTTTTGTTCTTTCATATCCAAGATTGATCAAAGCTGAAAGAGCATCTTCACTAATTGAGTGAAAATGATTGTTATTTATCTCTAATTTACTTACTTTGCCATTCAGCTCAGTAATAATTCGATTTATGAGTTTCAGGCCAAGTCCACTCACCTTAAGTGCTAGTTTATTCTCATTTATAATTGCCAAAAACAGTTGCTCTGGAGTTAATTTGCTCAAAATTGACATTGCGGTTTTATAGCTGACACCGCTCACTTTAACTAATAAACGCAGACACTGCTGTTCTTCTTTACTTATAAAGCCATATAGCTGAGTAACGTTTTCTCTGCTATTTGCATAAGTGTCGATAAGTAATTTTACTCTACTTCCAATCGAACAAGCACTTAAAGTTTTGGCTGAAAGATATACTATGTAGCCAACATCATTCACATTCAGGATTATGTGATCGCTACACACCTCATCAACTATTCCTCTTAGATTTCCTATCATTTCTAGTACTTTATAAAATTCAGTTTAAATGCTACTGAATCTTAGGTCAAGCAAACGAACATTATAGAAGTGGTTCCAGTTTCAATCATTTTAGACAGGTTTGCAGGAAATCTATTTGAATATATTATTCCGGACCAGTATGTGACTGGACCACGGAGTTACTTCAGCAGCAGAATTGCGGTCTATTAACTAAGTAATAGAAATTTCTATCTTTGGTAGAATAAAGGTAATTGTTTGCTGTTTGCGAAAATATTTGCATAATTTAAGTAACATTACTTGATAAGAATTAACTATGGAGCTTAATAAGATTGCAGCATCGATTTTACTTTCTGGATTAATAATTATGATAGTTAGTAATGTAGTTGATATGTTCTATAACCCAGAGGATTATAAAATTGAACACCAAACAATAGTAGCAGCCAGCAATGAGCCTCAGCAAAAGATTGAACAAGTGGCACTTGATATTGGGGAGCTCATGCAAAATGCTAGCTTTGAAAAGGGGAAGTCAGCAGCAAAAAAATGTATAGCTTGTCATAGTTTTGAGAAAGGTGGAATGAATAAAGTAGGGCCAAACTTATGGAACGTGGTTGGAAATAAAAAGGCCCATCTTAGCAGCTCATTCAATTACTCAAAAGCACTACTTGAAAAAGGTGGGAAATGGGAGTATGAGGAATTATTTGCTTTTTTAAAAAATCCAAAAGCCTACATAAAAGGTACACGTATGGCATTTGCAGGCATTTCCAATCCACAAGAGATTGCAGATCTAGTCAGCTATTTGCGTTCGATGAGCGATAGTCCGGTTGCCTTGCCAAAGTAGTATGAATTATTGTAAATTACTCGATGGAAATATAGCATATCGAAAGCTACAAGGAAAAAAAGCTTCTATAGTTTTCTTTGGTGGGTTTGCATCCAATATGGATGGAACTAAAGCAACTGCCGTTTACAAATTTTGCCAAGAAAATGATATAGCACTTGTGCTCTTTGATTATTTTGGCCATGGTAATTCAAGCGGTGATTTTGCTGATTATACAATAAGTGATTGGCAAAAAAATTGTGCTAAAGTGATAAGTGAATTAACTAGCAATAAACAAATAATTATAGGTTCAAGTATGGGAGGATGGCTGATGCTGCTCACTGCTCTTCAATTTCCAGAAAAAATTGCAGCATTAATCGGCATATCGTCTGCTCCTGATTTTACTGAAGATTTGATATTCAAGCAATTGTCAGGCAAGCAAAAAGAAGAACTAGGTTCTAAAGGTGTAATAGATTTTACTTCGGAGCATTGTGCATACAAAATAACTAAAAATCTGATCGAAGACGGTAGAAAGAACCTTCTTTTAAACAGAGAAGCAATAGATATAAACTGTCCTGTGCGCTTATTGCATAGCATTAATGATAAAGATGTTCCTTATCAAACTTCATTGAATTTAGCTGAAAAAATTAAGTCAACAGACGTTGAAGTACACTTAATAAAATCAGCAGAACACAACATGTCTGATAATCATTCACTGAAAATTTTATTTAAGACCATCAGAGAATTTTTGCCAGGAGAAATATATAATTGAAGTAATTCAGATGTGTTTGTCGTAAGAGCTGCAGTTATAGCTTCAACAGTAGGCACTATTCTTGATCACCTCAACATTTTCTCTTGGCAATTCTTTAATAAATCGAGAAGTGCGCATTGGTTGCCACTGATTATTAATTTCCCTCCTATCTGCACATGAAATGATCAACCTTTCTTTTGCTCTAGTTATGCCAACATATGCAAGTCTTCTCTCTTCTTCTAAAGCTTTACCACTTTTATCTTCAAAAGATCTTTGATGAGGAAATAATCCTTCTTCCCAACCAGGTAAAAACACACACGGAAATTCAAGTCCTTTAGCTGCATGAAGAGTCATAACATATACAGTGTCATCGCTATTCATATTATCCACTTCCATCACCAGGCTAATGTGCTCTAAGAAGGTTATAGCGTTGTCAAAATTCTTCAAAGATGAAATGAGCTCTTTAACATTTTCTATTCGCGCTAAACCCGTCACTCCTTCATTCTCAAGCATTTCCATATATCCTGATTGATTTGCTACGATTTTAACGAATTCATGCAGTGGTTTTACGCTTACTATTTCTTCCCAAGCTTTAATTTTATTTAAAAAATCATTTAGTGAGAGTTTAATTCTCTCAGTCACTTGATTACCATCAACTAATATTTTTGCTGCTTTAAAAAAAGAAGTGCTGTTGTCCTGAGCAGTTGTGTATATCTTCTTTAGAGTTGTAGTTCCTATGCTTCTTTTTGGACGATTTACGATCCTTTCAAAAGCGAGATCATCATTATTATTTGTAACAAGCCTCAAATATGCAATTATATCCCTTACTTCTTGACGTTCGTAGAATTTTACGCCACTTATAATCTTATAGGGAATTGAATATTTTATAAAATACTCTTCGAGCACTCTAGTTTGAAAAGTCGCTCTTACGAGCACTGCAATGTCACTAAATCTGTATTTATTGAGCTTTAATATCTGTTCGCTTATGAACCTTGCTTCAGCTTTCCCGTCCCATAATTTTATTAGATTTACCTTTTCCCCTTCAATGTTTGTTGTCCACAACTTTTTTTCTAAGCGAGTCTTATTGTGATTGATAACATATGATGCAGTTGCAAGTATGTGGGATGTTGACCTGTAGTTACACTCCAGTTTAACGGTTTTTGCATTTTTAAAATCATCGGAAAATTTCAAAATATTTTCAACTTCTGCACCACGCCAACTGTATATCGATTGATCGTCATCTCCTACACAACAAATATTTGAGTGCTCTTTTGCAAGGTATTTTAGCCAAAGATATTGTATTGCATTTGTATCTTGATATTCATCTACCATAATATATTTAAACTTGTTTTGGTAGTAGAACAGAACCTCGGTCTTTTGATTAAAAAGTTGTATGTTATATAACAATAAGTCACCAAAATCAACAGAGTTAAGGAATTTTAACCTTTCCTGATACTGGTAATAGACTTTAAGTGCAGTTACGTAAACTGGCCTAAATGATTGAACATCTTCCACTTCAGACGGCAATAAACACTTCTCTTTCCACTGCTGGATGATATTCATAATGGTCTTACATTTTTCTGATAGGTAATCAGGGCTGATTTCATTCATGATGTTTTTTATTACCTGTAATTGGTCATCCACACCAATAATTGTAAAATTGGAATTTAGCCCCACGACTTCAGCATGATGACGTAGAATTTTTGCTGCAATTGCATGGAAAGTGCCAAGCCATGGTATGTTTGTGCCCGTGAGTTCAAGCACTCTTGATATCATTTCATTTGCTGCTTTGTTCGTGAATGTAACTGCTAATATTTCATCAGAATAAGCGTGACCGTTTCTAATTATGTGCGCTATTCTTGAAGTAATCGTTCTTGTTTTTCCCGTTCCCGCCCCTGCCAGTATCAAAATTGGCCCATTTAAGTTAGTTACAGCTAATTGTTGCTCTGGATTTAACAGTGAGAGATAATCGTTCATTGTAGCCCTATAAATTATAGCTGCAGTAAGTTAATCTTACTACTTGCGCTCTGTAAAGTTTTTGTTGCTTGCTTCCAGTTTATTTCAAACAGTAGGTGCCTGGATTGACAAATGTTAAAATTTTAGGTAATATTGAAATACATACTAATAATATTAAATAGGCAATAAATATGTTTGCTAATTCAAATGATCAAGAACAATTGCAACAAAGAAAAGTGCGTTTTGCAGACCACAATGAGCTATCAGAGGATAAATCTGAATATGACTGGTATAGCTGGATCGATCACTTGATATCTCTGGAGTTTCACAAGGCTATAGAGGAGTTAAAAAAAGAGATCAGTGAGTTAGAAAAAGAACTCGAAGAATTAGAGGATAAAAATAAAAAGAGGTTAAAAAGTGATACGGAAACAGACCTCAAATTTATCAAATACCTAACTAAGCATTTTAATAATCCTGAAGAGATTATAAAGGAGTTAAAATCGTATGTTGATGAGGATAAATCTAGAGCGTCAAATAGGATGAAAAGTCATATTGTATTGGTCAGATATTTTGCTGAAAAGGTGCAAATAAAAATGACTGAAGAAACCAACGAATTTATAAAAGGCATTATAACACAAGATCAAAATCTTAAAACAACAGCACTTGCAGAAGTAAGTTTGCAATCTAAGGAATCTTTTTCAGGCGATACTGAGAATGATTTACAAGGCACCCAACCTACACCAGGAGGCTGTAAACCACTAAAGCGTGAAGGAACAGAAGGATTAGCTGTTCCTTCAGCTGGCACTAAAATAGATATGAATAGTGGCCAATTACAAACAACCTCTCACGAACTGCAAAACCCTTATGATAATGCAGGTATGTATGGCTTTGTTGCATAGCTCCTGATAAGGCAGGTAGGTACAGTAAATTCATGCAGCTAATTCGAACTTAGCCATACCTATATCAGTAAATTTATTAAGCAAATAGCACTTAATTAGTAGTTCTTTTTCACGATTTATTTCAGATTTATTCTTGAGACTAAACCCAAACGTTTTTTTCAACCTATAGAAAAAACATTCAACAAAGGATCTTAGTCCATATTTTGTTTCTTGTGTCCATTTCTTTATACCGTTCTCATAGTTTTCACATAATTTAATCACATTAATGTTGCTATTTCTTTCTAATTGATAATCAATTTTCTCATAGATTTTCGCACCTTTTATTGGTCGAATGATTGGTTTTATATTATGTCCTTTACACACTTTATACATACTAGCTTTATCATAAGCTGCATCTGCGCGAACAGATGAAATATTATATTTATCTACTGTTCCCTTTAACATATCGCATGATAATCAAGTGTAGTACCATTAGTGTACTTCATATCTATAACTTTTTTATTATTTATACTTAAAATAATATGTAACTTTCTTACTTGATCATATCCATTATATTTTCTTACTTTTGCATTTTCTTTATTACGTTGATGGGTGTTGTTATAGATACAAATACTGGTGCTATCTATAGCTATTTCAATGTTTTCCATACCATTTTTATCAATTCTACAATCATCAATTTTCAAGTTAAGCTTTTTGAATCTTCTAGAAGCTTGAGTATAGCTAATGACTTTGAGGTCTTTTCCCATTTGCTCTATACAACCTTTTACGAAACCAACTGCTTGTCTTAAGCCAATCCTAAAAAAATGGACTACTATATGTATCAAAATTACAACTTTATCACTATAAATGTTATTGCCACCTGCAACTTTTGGACTATTTTCATACCAATTTTCTATGGCTTGATTAACAAAATGAAAAACATTTCCTCTTTTTTGAAGAAATTTGTTATATTCGTAGCAGTTACTGACCTTCATTTTGACTGGCATATTGGTGGTTAAATACCTGTTTTATAATGATTTCTGTCAGTAACTTCCAGTTTTTTTTACTTGAGCCATGCAACAAAGCCCTTTCGGGTTGTAAGTTCCAAAAGATTATGGACTCACAAACCACATTGAGCGATTTAACTGTACAATGAGGCAGAGAATCAGTCCTTTAGTCAGAAAAACCTTGTCATTTTCTAAAAAACTAGCCAACCACATAGTGCTATTTGGAACTTATTACAATCAAATGTTTATTTCATGAACTGTGGGGCACTACCAAAGTTTTAAGGTAGAGCTCTCTCTTTTTGATTTGTGTATAAAGAGCACTGTATTTATGTTCAAATGAGTCTTTAGAAAGTGATAAAAACTCACTCAGTTCAATAAATGTTTGAAGCGCCTTAAGCTAAATTCTTGCTTTAACTGTTTTTGTGCTGACAGCTGATTATTTTGTGAATGAACTTCTCCTTTGGTATGTAGTATTATTGACATAAGGTTCCGTATTATTAATTTGTGTTAAACCTACCATTATAGGGTTAGCATATCGTAATCAGGGAAATTAGGAATGCAAGATATTTTTATACGTTTTCTAGAATTTTTATCTACTGCAGTATTAGTAGAGAATTTTTTGTTTACTTTACTCACTACCAGCTCTTTTTTATCTTGAATTTCTCTCAAATTCTCAAACGTATAGGGCTTTTTATGTTAAGTAAAGTTACCAAAAATGTGTCTATTTTAAGTATTTTTAACCATCTTACATAAAGCAACAGAGAACAAGTTCAAAAGTATTGTAGGGTCCACCAATATAGGTTGCAACATACCATAAAGCCAGCCTATTTATTCTATCGGGGTTTTATACTAATTTTCTAGTGATATTTGTTATTATGACTCCAATACATGCTAATTTAATTATAAATTAATCAGTAAATGCTAGAATAGCTATAATTAAATTTATTAGATAATACTTATGAGTGGAAAAAAACATGTCTTTAAGATGGTACCTGGACAGCAATTTTCATGCGGATCTAGTGGATATGAAACGTATTCTAACATTGAAGATCCTCAATCTATGAAAGAAGTCAAGCTTATACCGCTAAGCGAAGAAGACGATACGCTAGAATTATCTATAAAATTCTGTAGCGATTTTCTTGATAGATTCGGAATGTATTGCGTAGAAGAAAAACAAAACAGATATATTCGAGATGATCAACCTGGTTATTATAAGAACAGTAATTCATTTGCATATGACAATGATAGATTAGTTAAACTATCATTAAATTGGGGCCTAAGAGATAACACTGGTTATCATGATTTTATAGGTGAAGAATTGAGGTACAAATATTTAACATGGGAGGAATCAGGTCTTGGTGACGATAAATATTATTTTTCAGATAAGGAAGGAAACATAATCGATTCGCCTGACAACAAGATATTACAATACAGTATGCCACACCATGATACAGCAAAGGTGATAGAAGATATAACATCGTCTAAGATACCAAAGAGTGTACTAATATCAAATGAGTTCGCCAAAACTTTTTTTAAGAACTTAACAGGAAATCAGTTAGAGACTCTTGCCGATATTCTTAATAATGAGAAATTACAGATTTTAGCAAAGAGCTTAACAAATAAACAACTACAGGTTTTAGCAGAGAACTTAACAGATGGACAATTTCTAGCTTTAGTGGATCATTTAACCAATCATCAATTACAAGCCCTTACTCACACATTGGATTCAAAAAAGTTAGGAATAATAGTCCCCTTATTAAATAAGGATCAGGTTACGAACTTAGTAAAAGACTTTAACCTAGATCAAGTAAAACAAATTTTCCCTCACCTTAAAATGGATCAGTTCGAGATGATGATCAAGACAATGAGTAATGACCAGTTTGTAGAACTAATAAAAAATGCAAATGAGAAAATGATAAACACTATTTTGGACGACGCGTTGAAAAATAAACTTCCAATCTTAGTAAAAACTTTAGAAGAAGATACATTACATAATTTAATTAATAAGCTAGACCACGAGAAACTTGCAATAGTAGCTCGAGATTTAACTGATCCTAATAAGATTCAGATGGTTATTAAGTCTTTAGTTGACAAACCAGAAAAACTTCAAGCTTTTGCTCATAGTATGTCTAATGAGCAGTTTAAAGAACTTTTGGATAACTTAGGTGCAGAAGAGCTGAAAGATATTATTCACAAACTGCCTCATGAGAAAGTCATGTCTGTGATTGGTAATCTTGGCAGTAAAGATCAGTCCAATGCTATCATTGATGCATTAAAAGGGAAACTTGACGAGCAAAATGAAAAAATGAAAGAGCTTCTGGATAAGGTTGACCGAATGATTCCTGAGGAGAGTGAAGCAAATTGGAATGATGCACATCCATCAACTTACGTTTTTCAAGATATGAATACTGAGTTTGCAATAATAGATAATTTATTGTGAACTTGGATATTGATAAATTAACAGTGTGCATGTGAAACTAAAAAATAATTTAAACTTTAATAATTTATGGAGGTAATTTATATGAGTAAGAACTCACAAAACCTTTTACAAAGTGCTAATAATGAAGAACAACTTATAAGCGCTCTTGGTCTTGTTACACTTAAGACAGGTACTGGTAAGAATATACAGGACTTAAAAAAAGCGGTTAGTGGTGATACTGTTAAAAAAGCATTTGATGAATTAGCTAATAATATTAATGAAAAATTTATTAATAAGTTAAATATTATGTTAAAACAAGAGCAAGATAAAGTCGTAAGTTTGCAAGATATTATAGGCGACACAAGTAAAGGATTACAAAAAGATCTAGCAGATTTAACAGCTAAATTAGATAGTATATTACCTGAGGAAGCACCAACCCATCCTGATATACTCTAGTAGTTAGGAAAGTAACAGCTTGCTAGCAGGCTGTTACTCTTTTTACATGCTATTTCAGTGTAACTGAGTTGATTTTAAAATTTTATGGAGCTAACATGAGTAACAACAGTAAACAAGAAAGCGAAAATAACTTTGAAGCAATAAACCAAATGAGCGCTTTCAAGTTTAAAGAAATAGACAATATAGAAGTTGAAGTTAAGCCCACAAACTTTGAGGACATTGAAGATAAAATTGCAACAATTCATTACGTCTATCAAGTTATGGATAAGTTAGTCTGCGATTTAAACGAGAAGTTTGTTTCGGGCTTGCGTGTCTCAATTATGGAGAACATAGCACAACTTAGAGGAGAGTTTATTGATATGAACCAACACTTGGTCGAAGGTTTATCTCATTTGAATAAGTTAATTCAGCAGGATGGATTTATTGATAATAATCAAAACTATAGAACATGGGCAGAAGAACTTGATCACCTAAGGGGCGAAGTTGAAGGATTAAAAGCAGCAATAATTGACCATAATAACGTAGAATGGGAAGCACCAGCTCACTCTGATATATTGTGGTAGTTAGGAAAGTAACAGCCTGCTAGCAAGCTGTTGCTTTCTTTCACATACCATTTCAATACAACTGAATTAGGAAATCTATTTTAGGACTTTCGGCTTATAGTTCTCATCATGTTTTGCAAACACCGTATCTGCAAGAAAAGTACTATTATCAAACATTTTACCTTGCACAACAACACCACTTTTTTCTGAAAACATTGGTGGAAGTATTCCCTGATATTTCACCACAACGCTTTTGTTAAAATCTGTCATTTGAAAAATCACTTCGCTTTCGCTCCGTATCACGCTCTTTTCAACAACCATTCCACCAACACGGATTGGCTTTTGATTATTTGGCAAGACTATGGCTTCACTTACTGTATAGAAAAATGAGATATTTTCTTTGAGCGTTGTTAAAATAAAAAAAACTGCACAACTTAAAAAGCAGAAAATTCCTGAAGTTATAAGTAATCGCTTATGTTTCTTCTTCATTATTATCTTTCAGGCTTTCTAGAATTTTTTTACTTTTAGTATAGCAAGAAACGGTAAAAATCAAATTTCCACCAATCAGTATGAAACTAATAAGGTAAGCAAAAATTACATATGTATTCATAATGCACTGCCAATAAATAACTCACCTGCATCAAAATAAATTAAGCTTCCATCCTTTTGCTGCAACACCAATTTACCACTTTTATCTATATCAGCAAAAATTCCTTCATACAATTTGTCAGCTAACTTTACACTGATTTGCTCATTCATTTTGAATGCTTTTTTTAACCACATTTCTCTTATAGCATAAAACCCATCAAATAGCCATTGCTTTCTTAGCTTATTAAAATTTATTATTAATTCCTTTAACAGATCCATGTTAGACACAGATTCACCGTAATTGCTAATGCACGTTGTGCCTGGAAGTGGCGCATGATTGACATTAATTCCAATTCCTATAATGAGCCAATTTGAATTGGATTTTTTTTCAAGCAATATTCCGCTTATTTTCTTGCCATCGATTAGAATGTCATTTGGCCATTTATGTTGAAGATTGAGATCGTTTATGAATTGATCTCTTGTCATCCCAGTGCTTTGACACTGGGATCCAGAAGAAAAAGTATGGATTCCAGTGTCACGCACTGGAATGACACCGCAGTGGGTTTGATTATTCAAGAAATTTAACGATAATAAAGTATTTCCAACAGCAAGAGCAGTCACAAAAGTCAATTCTGTCAATTTGCTGACATCCGTTTCTTGGTTAATTATCAAACTCGCATAGAGATTACCCTCTGGAGAAATCCAGCTTTTTCCAGTGCGTCCCCTGCCTTCTTCTTGTTTATCGGCAATAATAATAGTTTCATTAGATATCCCTTTCTCAATTAAACCCAATGCTTCTTTATTAGTACTTGGAACTTCTTTGTAATGATAAATACGAAAACCTTCAAGGATCACCTTGTCAGCCCTTTAGTTTAATGAGTGAGTCAAGATCTTCTACATACAAGAAAAGAACGAGATTGATCAGTGAAACTACTGAAGTGATAATGAATAGACCCCTAGAATAAGCAACCTTATTACCACTAGCTTTATCAAAATACATAACTTTCATGATATTTAAATAATAGTAGCATGATATCACACTCGCTATTACAAGGATCAAAGACAGGCTGATAAAGCCAGAATTTATTAAACTTTTGAATATAAAAAATTTAGCGATAAAACCTGCAAGTGGAGGTATTCCCGACATCGAGAGTAATAGTATAGAAAGATGGAATGCTAAAATTGGTTGCTTTTTTCCTATACCAGATAAATTTGCAATATCACAATCATCATCGTCAATTTGTACGAGATATGAGAATAGCCCTATGCTTGTGATGATATATATCACCAAATACATTAAGGCACTATCTGTTCCTGCTTGTGTAAAAATAGAAAGTGAAGCAAATATAAAACCAATGTGACCAATTGAACTGTAAGCAAGCAGCCTTTTTAAGTTTTGCTGACGCAAGGCCCCAAAAGCTGAGATAAGCACAGACAATGCTGAAACGTATAAGAAAATAGGCTGAACATAACTTTTTACATTTACTAACTCTTCATTCATCAATCGAATTAAAAATGTTACAAGTGTAGCTTTTGGGGCCGTAGAAAAAAACGCAGTTACTATGGTAGGTGCACCTTGATAGACATCTGGAGCCCACATATGAAAAGGAGCAATAGCAAGCTTGAAACACAAACCAATAAGGATAAAAACTAACCCAAAAACTATTCCATAAGTTATCTGATGGTTTTGCAAGAATGAACCGAGCTCAGAGAAATTGACTTGTCCTGTATATCCATAAAGCAGCGACATTCCATACAGCATAATGCAGGAAGATAGTGCACTAAGTGTAAAATATTTCACTCCTGCTTCACATGAATAAATCGAATCTTTATTAAAGCTCGCAAGAACATACAAAGATATACTCATCAACTCAAAAGCTAAGTAAAAAGAAATCAGACTATTTGCTGAAACTAAAGTTATCATGCCAAACAGTGCAAAAAGAATCAGTATTGAAAATTCATATTTATAGTCATATTTTGATAAATTCAGCATCAAAAGTATTAAAATTCCTGTGCTGAGAATTAACCCTTGGGCTGACCTGATGTATAAATTGAGTTTTAACAACGAATTAAAGAGAAAAATTTCATTGTTTTCTGCCGAAAGAATTAAAATAATCAAAGTTACCACTGTGCAGCCAAGTGCTAATAAGTTGATAGTTCTGCGGTTAAATATAATCCCAAGCAGTAGCAACACTAACGAGGAGATAATAGAGAACATTTCCGGCAATATCTGTATATAATTCATAGCGCATTATATTTGACTAACAAATTTGCCATACATGGCTTCAAATAATTCAGTGCAAGGGTTGGGTAAAATCCAAGCAAAATAACAAACACTGCAAGCAGAATTAAGACAGAAAATTCTATGCTATCCAAACGGTTATTTAATAATTTAGAATAGCTAACCCCCCATATTATTTGCTTACATAAATTCAGCATATAAACTGCGCTTAAAATAGTGCCAAGTGCGATAAATCCTGTAAAAAACCCTATGCTCTTAAACATCCCAACCATAGCCAAAAACTCACCTGCGAACCCAGATGTTCCAGGCAGCCCTATTGAAGCCATTGAAAATAAAATGAACATAAAACCAAATTTTGGCATTGTGTTTACTATGCCAAAATATTTTGCAATCTCCAAAGTCCCAGTTCGAGTATATAGCATTCCAACACATAAAAATAAAGCAGCAGAAATAAGGCCATGACTAATCATTTGAAATATACTACCCAGTACTCCTTCCTCACAAAATGAAAAGAGGCCAGCGGTAACGATCCCCATATGTGCTATTGAAGAATAAGCTATTAACTTCTTTATATCATCTTGAGCAAACGCAACTAGCGAAGCATATATCACCGCAATAATGCTCAGTACAACAACAAAATTTGAAAAATACAAACTTGCCTGAGGAAGCATTGGAATAGAAAACCTTAAAAATCCATATTCCCCCATTTTAATAAGCAAGCCAGCTAAAATCACAGATCCAGAAGTTGGTGATTGCACATGCGCATCAGGAAGCCAAGTGTGAAATGGAAACATCGGTACTTTTATTGCAAAAGAAATAAAAAATGCAATCCACAGCAATGACTGCACTTCAAGATCAAGGCTTGGCACTAATGTAGCTAATTTTTGTATATTAAACGTTCCAAAAATGCTATAGATGTACACCAATCCAAGTAGGAATAATAATGAGCCAGTTAATGTATAAAGAAACAACTTAAACGTTGCATATACCCTATGTTTTCCTCCCCAGATGCCAATAATAAAGAACATTGGTATTAAAACAGCTTCAAAAAACACATAAAAGCTTATAGCATTCAGTGAAACGAAAAAACCGACTACAAAACTCTCAAGCAGTAGAAACAATGCCATATAGGCTTTTAGGGTCGTATAATTCATTTTGCAGTTGTAGAGTATACAAATTACAAACAAGAAAGTTGTAAGCAGAAGGAAAAGCAATGATATACCATCTATCCCTATTCCAACATTTCTAATTGGGTAGCTGACAAACTGAAAGTCCGCATCGTTATAATCAAATTCTATACAAGCTACAATGCTAAGCAAAAATGGAAGTACAGCAAAAAATAGGGCAAGAAATCTTAAGTGTATAGATTGATGATTAATCCTGATTAAGGGTAAAATCAACGCTCCTATCAGTGGAAGCAAGAATATACTAAGTAACAACACCTTCTATTTAATTCCAATAATATATAAAGCACCGATTATTAGAGTAACAAACATAATAAATGCATAATCAAATATATAACCAGTTTGCAACTTTACAGAACTTTTTGAACATTCATTAACCAACCTTACAACACCATTTGGTCCAAATGAATCAATAGCCTTAACATCAAACTTCCATAGAAGCCTAGATATAAACCTTATCGGTGCAATTATAACAAACTCATACACCTCATCAAAGTACCATTTATTCTGCAAAAACTTAAGTAAAAATTTACTCTTAATTTGCCTAATTACTTGATATTGGTAAATTAGGTACGCAAGAGCTATTCCACTTAGGCTCGCTAAGGTTGGCAGCAGTTTTATAAAGAAATTATGAGTTCCATGCTCATCAATCACCATTAAACTTGATTTCCAAAACGCATTACTAGTTATGTTCAAAATATTTGCTCCCCACACTCCAGAAAATACCGATCCAAAAGCAAGTATCAGTAATGGTATAAGCATAATCTTTGGTGCCTCATGTATATTAATTTTACTTTGTTTTTGGCTATGGAACACAAGAAGCAATAACCTCCAAGAGTAAAACGCTGTGAAGAATGCAACAACTAAGCTTATTACAAAAGCAAAGCTATCCGTGCTATAAGCATGTTCAATTATCAAATCCTTTGAGTAAAAACCTGCAAATGGAAATATTCCAGAAAGCGCAAGAGATCCAATCCACATGAGAGCGTAAGTGCAAGGGATTTTCTTCCAGCAATTTCCCATTTTCTGAATGTTTTGCTCATGATGCATTGCATGAATTACATTGCCAGCACCGAGAAATAGTAGAGCTTTAAAAAAAGCGTGTGTCATTAAATGAAAAATAGCAACATTGTAAGCAGAAAGCCCACATGCCATGAACATATAACCAAGTTGACTGCAGGTTGAATAAGCAATTATTTTTTTTATATCGTTCTGAGTAATCGCAACCGTAGCTGCAAAGAAAGCAGTAAGTGCCCCAACAATAACTATTAATTCTCGTGCCACATTTGATAGCTCAAATAATGGAGAACATTTTGCTACTAAAAATATACCTGCTGTTACCATCGTTGCTGCGTGAATGAGTGCAGAAACAGGGGTTGGCCCTTCCATTGCATCTGGCAACCAAACATGTAAACCAAGCTGTGCAGATTTACCCATACAGCCAATAAAAAGTAATATGCATATTATATGAATTATTTTAAATTCACAGCAGAATGCCCTAATGTTCTGCGTGCCAAGAAGATCAG
Organism: Wolbachia endosymbiont (group B) of Athalia cordata; assembly: GCF_947251845.1. Lineage (NCBI taxonomy): Bacteria > Pseudomonadati > Pseudomonadota > Alphaproteobacteria > Rickettsiales > Anaplasmataceae > Wolbachia > Wolbachia endosymbiont (group B) of Athalia cordata. The sequence continues at coordinate 1,205,950 of NZ_OX366383.1, read as the reverse complement.
TTGTGTCAAAAACTTCAGTAAAATTCAAAGAGTGAAATGTATAATAAATGAGAAAGATCCCAATCAATAGGGCAAAATCTCCTACCCTATTCACAACAAATGCTTTAATTGCTGCATTATTTGCAGAATATTTTTGGAACCAAAATCCTATGAGTAAATAAGAACATAGGCCAACCCCTTCCCAGCCAAAAAAAAGCTGCACGAAATTATCGCTTACAACCAGCACAATCATGCAAAACGTAAACAGCGATAGGTAAGAAAAAAACCTCGACTTCCCTTTATCATGCTCCATATAACCGATAGAATAGAGGTGGACTACTAGTGAAACGGTGGTAATAACAATAAGCATTAAGGATGAGAGAGCATCCACACTAATTGCCCAATTTACTTTTAAGATGCTCAATGAAAACAAAGGAAATAAACTCAAGTAATAATTTTCAGAGAAGGTGAGAAAAACATACCAAGATAAAACTGCAGATATTCCAATCCCTGCCGTTGTAACTAACTGACTTTTTCTAAAAAGTGCTGCAAATAGCGAACCAAAAAGTGGCAAAAATACTATTAATTTCAGTATATTCATCATTCTTTCATTAAGTTTGCTTGTTCAACATCTATATTGCCACGGCTCCTATAATATATAACCAATATTGCAAGCCCAACTCCTGATTCTGCTGCCGCAACAGTCAACACAAACATCACAAAAATTTGCCCAACTATATCATTCATAAAGGCAGAAAAAGCAACTAAGTTGATATTAATTGCCAAGAGTAATATTTCTATTGATAACAATATATTGATTATGCTCTTACGGTTGATGAAAATACCGCACACTCCAATAGTGAACAAAACAGCAGCAACTATCAAAAAATGATTTAATCCTATTTCCATTCTACTCCTTTTCCAAATTTAGCCTTAATCAATCTTACAGATGAAGATTGCGTCAATTGCTTTAACACGTTCTGTTTTCTAACTCCTTTTTTCTTGTTCTGCAAAGTAAGAGCAATTGCACCAACAATTGCAACAAGTAGCAAAATGCCAGAAAGATGAAAAGCGTACATGTAGTCGGTGTAGAGCAAATTACCGATAGCTTTCACGTTATTGGTATTATAGTTTATAACATTGCTTATATTCGGTGCTGAGCTGCGAATTACAAAGCTGATGATTAGAAAAAACACAACACATAATATAGCACCAAGAGTGAAATGCTTTGCAAAACCCTGGTGCAATCTTATGTAGTCAATATCGAGCATCATAACTACAAAGAGGAACAACACTGCAACTGCACCGATGTATACTATCAATACCATCATAGCAATAAATTCAGCTCCAAGGAGAATAAAAAGAACTGCAGAATTAACGAAGGTAAAAATTAAAAATAATACTGCATGCACAGGATTTTTTACACTAATCACACAAACAGCAGATAAAATGCTAAGAATCGCAAAAAAATAAAAGAAAAAAGGCATTAACGTACTACTTTCAACGCTACTTACCTAATTAAAGCACTATTACAATAAAGTCAATATCATATTAAATATTTGAAACTCTACCCTTACTTAACCATTGAGGGGTAAGCACTTCTCTCAAGGCGGTCAATGTATCTATTTCTGGCTTTTTTTCCTTCTTTTTACTGACTTCTTCATAAATTTTTGCAATACCAAGTATTAATGCACTAATTACAGGGACTGCTATAAAGACTCCTCCAAGAACTGGATTACCTGTAGCACATAACATCACTCCAATTGCTATAAAACCGACAACAGCAACACCTAAAGCGCTATACATACCGGCTTTGTTGCATGGCTCAAGTAAAAAAAACTGGAAGTTACTGACAGAAATCATTATAAAACAGGTATTTAACCACCAATATGCCAGTCAAAATGAAGGTCAGTAACTGCTACGAATATAACAAATTTCTTCAAAAAAGAGGAAATGTTTTTCATTTTGTTAATCAAGCCATAGAAAATTGGTATGAAAATAGTCCAAAAGTTGCAGGTGGCAATAACATTTATAGTGATAAAGTTGTAATTTTGATACATATAGTAGTCCATTTTTTTAGGATTGGCTTAAGACAAGCAGTTGGTTTCGTAAAAGGTTGTATAGAGCAAATGGGAAAAGACCTCAAAGTCATTAGCTATACTCAAGCTTCTAGAAGATTCAAAAAGCTTAACTTGAAAATTGATGATTGTAGAATTGATAAAAATGGTATGGAAAACATTGAAATAGCTATAGATAGCACCAGTATTTGTATCTATAACAACACCCATCAACGTAATAAAGAAAATGCAAAAGTAAGAAAATATAATGGATATGATCAAGTAAGAAAGTTACATATTATTTTAAGTATAAATAATAAAAAAGTTATAGATATGAAGTACACTAATGGTACTACACTTGATTATCATGCGATATGTTAAAGGGAACAGTAGATAAATATAATATTTCATCTGTTCGCGCAGATGCAGCTTATGATAAAGCTAGTATGTATAAAGTGTGTAAAGGACATAATATAAAACCAATCATTCGACCAATAAAAGGTGCGAAAATCTATGAGAAAATTGATTATCAATTAGAAAGAAATAGCAACATTAATGTGATTAAATTATGTGAAAACTATGAGAACGGTATAAAGAAATGGACACAAGAAACAAAATATGGACTAAGATCCTTTGTTGAATGTTTTTTCTATAGGTTGAAAAAAACGTTTGGGTTTAGTCTCAAGAATAAATCTGAAATAAATCGTGAAAAAGAACTACTAATTAAGTGCTATTTGCTTAATAAATTTACTGATATAGGTATGGCTAAGTTCGAATTAGCTGCATGAATTTACTGTACCTACCTGCCTTATCAGGAGCTATGCAACAAAGCCCCCCGAGATTAGAAAAATTACAAGAGCACTGTAACCTAAGAGCAATTTTTATCAGCAAGTAAATGATTGACAGCAGAATGAAGCTTTTTTCATATAAATCACTGCATATCATATTCTATCGCTCAAGTTTATAAAATAATTGACAATGTTAATTTTCTAATTTATAAATGGATTTTGAAGTGATTACCGAAGGAGGTATAGAGTTTGATTGAAGTATCAGTCCATTATGGTGATGTAGATAGAGCTCTTCCAGTGTTGAGAAAAATAATTCAAAAGGAAGGAAGAGGGCTCAAAATGAAAAAAAAATATCACGAAAAGAAATCAGAGAAAACAGCTAAAAAAAAAGCTGAAGCAAGGAAAAAGAGGTATCAGCAAGAATGCAGAAGACAGCGTTATGGTTGGTAGTTTTTACTAAGGTTAATAATTAGTTATCTTATGAATATTCATGAATATCAAGCAAAGGAAATTTTACACAAGTTTAATGTCCCGGTACCAAAGGGTTTTGTTGCTACATCTGCAGAAGGAGTAGAAACTCAAATAAATCAACTAAAATCTGACGTGTTTGTGGTTAAAGCTCAGATTCATGCAGGTGGTAGGGGTAAGGCTGGTGGCGTAAAGCTAGCAAAGTCAGTTGAAGAAGCTCAACAGTTTGTAAAGAACATGATTGCTATGACTTTAGTTACTCATCAAACAGGGCCAAGCGGGCAGCAAGTAAGAAAAGTGTACGTTGAAGAAGGCTCAAGCATTAAGAAAGAGTATTATTTAAGCCTTGTAATCGACCCGAAGCTCAGTAGGCCAATATTCATATTTTCCTCAGAAGGTGGAATGGACATCGAAGAAGTGGCAAAAAATTCTCCTGCAAAAATTGTGAAATTTGATATTGATTCTGCTACAAGTTTTGATAGCAGCAAGTTAAGCAGCAGTTTTCATTTGAGTCCAGAACAAATAGAAAAGATATCGAACATTGCAAAAAAAATATATGATGCGTTTATTGCAACTGACGCGAGCCAAATTGAAATTAATCCACTGGTTGAAACAAATTCTGGAGATTTTATTGCGCTCGATGCGAAAATTAATTTCGATGACAATGCTTTATATCGTCACCCAGAAATTATGGAACTTCGTGATTATGATGAAGAAGTGAAAGAAGAGATAGAGGCTTCAAAGTATGGGCTCAGTTACATCAAAATGGATGGCAGTATTGGTTGCATGGTAAACGGTGCAGGTCTTGCTATGGCAACAATGGATATAATAAAATACTACGGAGCAGAGCCTGCTAACTTTTTGGATGTTGGTGGTGGAGCGAGTAAAGAAACTGTAACTGAAGCATTTAAAATCATATTGTCTGATAGCAACGTAAAAGGAATTCTGGTTAACATATTTGGTGGTATAATGCGTTGCGATATTATCGCAAGTGGAATTGTTGCGGCTGCAAAAGAAATGAGCATTAAAGTTCCTCTAGTGGTTAGATTATCAGGTACTAATTTTGAAGAAGGAAAAAAAATCTTAGAAGAGTCAGGATTAAATATTATTGCTGCAGATGAACTGGGTGATGCTGCGCAAAAGATAGTAAAAGAGGTAAAATAAAGCATGTCCGTTCTAGTAAACAAAGATACAAGATTAATATGCCAGGGTTTTACTGGTGCACAAGGCACATTTCATTCAGAGCAAGCAATTGATTACGGAACGAAAATGGTGGGAGGTGTAACTCCTGGAAAGGGTGGTAGCACTCACCTTAATTTACCGGTTTTTAATACTGTAGCAGAAGCCAAAGAAAAAACCGGTGCAAATGCTACAGTTATATATGTACCTGCTAAATTTGCTACTGCTGCGATACTTGAAGCAATAGATGCAAAAATAGAATTGATAATTTGTATTACAGAGGGCATTCCTATACTTGATATGGTGAAAGTTAAGCGTGCGCTTATCGGCTCAAAAAGTCGATTGATTGGTCCCAACTGCCCGGGAATTATTACACCTGAAGAATGCAAAATAGGAATTATGCCTGGCCATATCCATAAGCGTGGACACATAGGAATTATGTCTCGCTCCGGAACTTTAACTTACGAGGCAGTAGCACAAACAACCGCTGTTGGTCTTGGTCAATCCACATGTATCGGAATTGGGGGGGATCCAGTTCATGGTATGACATTTGTTGACTGTATGGAGCTCTTTTTAAAAGATGACGATACTCATGGTATTGTAGTTATTGGTGAAATAGGTGGAAACGAAGAAGAAGATGTATCACATTTTGTGAAAACAGAAAAAACTAAAAAGCCAATCGTTGGTTTTGTAGCAGGCCAAACGGCACCTCCAGGAAGACGTATGGGACACGCTGGAGCAATCATCTCTTCCAGCGGTGGAAGTGCTGGTGCAAAGTTAGAGGTTATGCGCAGTGCTGGGATTGCGATTGCAGAAACCCCTGCTGTGATTGGTAGAAAGGTGTTAGAAGTAATGAGTGTCAGTGCCTAGCCTAGGTCATAAAAACCCTATATCCCCAGTCATCAGTATATTTTTTGACCACTCAATCAGTAAATGACCTCCTGGTAAATGTACTGAAGTTTGTTTAGTAGCCAAACACTTACGAAGTATAGATGCAACAAATGCTGCACAAGCCGCACTACCACATGAAGCAGTAATACCTGTTCCTCTTTCCCAAACTCTTAAGTTTATTTCTCCAGATTTTTCTATTTGTGCAATACTAACATTTGTTTTCTGAGGAAATAATTCGTGATTTTCTAGCTTTGGTCCTAAATTCTGCAATGGTATTTCGCTTATGTTATCAACAAAAAAAACTATATGAGGGTTACCAATATTTACTGCAACTGGCTCTTTCAGCATTTCAAGCTCTATAGGTAGATAAAGGGGATCGCATTCACAAGAAAGAGGAATTTCATTCCATTTAAGCAGTGGTTTACCCATATTGACCTTTATTGATTTATCACCTACTTTAAAACATTCTAAGATACGATTATTTATCAGCTCAATAGTGATATATTCAGTACCTTTTTCTAACATTATCAAATATCCAACACAGCGTGCTGCGTTTCCACACATTTCAGCTCGACTACCGTCAGCATTGTAGATATGCATAAAGCAGTTTGCAGCATTAGACATTGTTATAATTATCACTTGATCACAACTGCCTTGATCAGCAATTTGTCTATAATTCCAGTCTAAATTATTTGCTGAACGTGAATCTATGATAACAAAACTATTGCCAGTACCGTGCATCTTTACAAACGGGATCTTGTCTGTTAGGTTACTTACCATTATAGCAAAATTACATAAGTGAAAATTTTTCTTCTAATTACAGCTGTTTTGTATTCTATAGTTTTCTGTAATGTAAGTGCTAAGTCAATACCGGAGAACAGCAAAATGCTCTTTTGGCAAACTGGAGTTAGAAAGGGAGCAAATGTTTTCAATAGAAAAGTTGATAGTGACTTAATCAAAGCAGCAAAGGAATACAAAATTGGTTTTATTCGTCTTGCTCCTGACAAATTTGAAACTACGCAACGTGACTTCCTCTTAGGCAATGTAGACAATTATCCGGGCCTGATTTCCAAAGATCTGAAAGTTCTGAAAGATGTTTTAGATGCTTTTCATCAACAAAAAATACCAGTAGTATTAACGATGCTTAGCTTACCTGGATCTAGATGGAAGCAAAATAATAACGATAAAGATGATTTACGTTTATGGTCAGATCAAGCTTTTCAAAAACAAGCAGCAAAATTTTGGCAAGATCTTGCGAAAGAGCTTAAAGATCATCCTGCTATTGTTGGATATAATATCTTAAATGAACCACATCCAGAAAGGCTTTATAATACTGCAGATTCGGCTATTTATAACGTAGAACAAAGCAAAGTTCAGAAAAATCTATTTGGCTTTTATAGCAGCGTGGTAAACAGTGTCCGCCGAATTGACCTAAAAATCCCTATCATACTGGACAGCAGTAGTTATGGCGATCCTCAGGCTTTCGATAAATTAAAACCACTTAATGATCACAATGTTCTTTATTCATTTCACATATACGAGCCTTTTGTTTATACAAATTTAAAACTAAACCAGGGGAAATTTTTCTATCCAGGATATATTTGTTCTGCTGACACAAATAAAACAGAGTACTGGAATAGAAATACACTCAGATCATATATAGAACCAGTCAAAGTTTTCCAAGAGAGATATAATATACCAAATTATAAGATCTTTGTTGGAGAGTTTGGCGGGCATCGCTGTTCAAAAGGATTAGAGAACTATTTTCGAGATCTTACTTCTATTTTTAATGAATATAATTGGCACTTTGCTGTTTATGGTTTTCGTGAAGACGTGTGGGACGGTATGGACTATGAACTTGGAAACGAGAAGCTTTCATGGAAAGACTGGCAAGCAATTGAAAAAGGTACAATGAAAAAAAATTACTTACCAGATAATCCTATTTTTAAGGTATTGAGAGAGGGGTGGTCAAAGTAAGTTAACTAGTTTTTGGCCACTCATCATAAAAAAATATTTCTTCTATTGGTCTTCTTTTCTTCTTACTTGTTTCAGCGCCATCTTCTTCGTAACCAACCGCTATCACTGACATTACATTAAAATCATCGGATATGTTGAATTTTTCTACTATTTTATCTCTATCAAATCCACCCATTTGATGAGCCATTAAGTTCATAGCTGCAGCCTGTAGCATAAGTGCATAATTTGCTGCACCAGTATCGTGATTAGCCCAAAAATTTTCACCTTTGTCAGATTTACGGAAATTCTTAGCGCTTAGAGATATAATTAGTATTTGTGCATCTTTTGCCCACTTTTGATTAGATTCATCAAGGCAATTTAGCAGCTTTTCCCATGCGCTTTGATTGTTCTGTTTGTTGCATATTACGTATCTCCAGGGTTCATCACCAAAACATGAGGGAGTCAGCCTTACAGCTTCCATTAAAATATCCATGTCTTCCTGAGATATTGCTCTTGTAGGATCGTATGAACGTCCGCTGTGTCTTGCTTTCATCAACGATAATAGATCTTGTTTACTCATCATTTTTAATTTAATAGTGCATAAATAATTCATTGTAGCACAATATGAGCAAAATTTAAATTGCAAAACCTCTCATACACATATATGACATTTAATAAGTTATTTTTATTGGGAAAGTATGTTTATAACACAATCTAGCAGCAGATCAACACTGGCTGAAATATTGTCTTGCGTTTTACTTTTATTCTTGATGGCTCAAATAAGCATACCATTGCAGCCTGTGCCTATCACATTGCAAACTTTAGGAGTAATGCTTATTGGGCTTAAATTTAACCGCAGAACAGCATTCTATTCTGTGCTTACATATCTATCACTTGGTGCAGCAGGATTGCCTGTTTTTGCGAATTTTTCTGGTGGTTATCACATTTTTCTCGGGCCAACAGGTGGATATTTGATTGGCTGTTTAGTTGCTGTTGTAGTAATGAGCAGAGTAAATGAATTACTGAACTCTAAATATAAATCATTTATGTGTAATTCTTTAAGTTGTCTGGCGGGTACAGTCGTAATCTTTATTTGTGGTATTAGTTGGCTTACTATTTACGTGGGTCTGAAACAAGCAATAATGGTAGGTGTTTTACCATTCATCCTTCCTGGTTTGGTAAAAATTTTTCTACTTGTAGCAGCTTTGCAGTATTTGAAAAAGTGATAAGGTTTCGTCCTCATCATTTTATGTGCACTCTTGCATTTCAAGGGTATGGATATTCTCAGAGCTTTGTAGAAAATTACAAAAAGATAGCAAGTAAAGTAATTAGTGATCCTAATACTAAAATCGAAGTAGTTGATAATCTTGACACTATTTGTAGTGTTTGCCCAAACCAGACTAAACAAGGTAAATGTACCACACAAGCTAAAGTTTTAGAGCTAGATAGAAGGCATATGGAAATTTTAGGAATAAAAATTGGCGAGATTTTGACCTGGAGTAAAGCAGTAAAAAGAATTAGAAAGAAAATGTCTTTAGAGAAATTTGACTACGCATGTGAGGAGTGTAATTGGCAACCATATGGAATCTGTAGAAGTGCTCTTTTAACTCATTCTAAATAGTATCTGCCAATTAATAATATCTTTATTATTATATTAGATAAGTAATTTAGCATTTATGAATTTGTAATGTGTTGCGTATAGTTCAAATAAATAAGATTTACTGGTTACGCGCTGCAGCCAATGCCACAACACTAGGATCTATGTTTGTCTGCATGTTAATTTGCGTTGTGATTTTATGGAGGTCTTCTGTTACCTATGCTAGTGAAAATTTGGAGATACAGAAGGTCTTTGATAGTGTTGTCAAGCATATAAAAGCTGATAAAAAATATAAAGATCTTGATGTTATCGAGAGAAAAAGTGACAAATTTAATATCAAAATTTCGCAGAATTCTGGCAAGAATTTTGACATATACTCTATTTTAAAAAAAGCAAAAGATTCCTTTGAGTTAGGAGATAGTGAAACAGCTACTTCTCTCCTCAATCAGATTATCGCAAAATTTCCTTATCATGAAAGTGCTTTAATTGGACTAGGGAATATCTATTACGCTAACAAAGAATTTAAAAAAGCTGTAGAGATTTACACAAGACTGTTAAAAGAATATCCTAGCAACCCTTATGTATTAAAGAATTTTCTGACGATAATCTCACAATATGATCCTAATTTAGCATTGAGTGAAATGTTGAAATTGTATGATACACTCAGAAATAGCGCCCCTTTATCAGCAAATTTAGGTTTGATCTATATGAAAAAAGGGGATTACGTAAAAGCTAAAGAATATATGAAAGCAGCAATTTCTTTAGATCAAAACAATATTTTTTATACCTATAATTTAGCTGTTATTCTAGATAAGCTCTCAGATTTTAAAAATGCCACAGCATGTTATTCAAAGTTGTTGAACATGTCAAAAAATGCAAGTGAAAGAATACCTTTATACAAGGTAGTAGCAAGGCTAAAATTTATACAACTCCATAGTGCGCACCCAGCGATTCCATAAGAGTTGCTTGTATCGCTATTTTTGTTTACAACAACAACATTGAACTATAGAATTATATCTAGAGGGGCAATTAGCTCAGCTGGTAGAGCATCTCGTTTACACCGAGGAGGTCGGCAGTTCAAGTCTGTCATTGCCCATTAGCCTAGTTGAATATTAATATTACAATTATTTCAATCAAAGTATAGAAAATGCAAGACAACATAGTACCAGTTTCAATAGTGAAAGAGCTAGAGGATTCTTATCTCTCCTACGCAATGAGTGTGATCATAAGTCGAGCTATACCTGATGTGCGAGATGGATTTAAACCTGTTCATAGGCGCATATTATACGCAATGTCGAGGGCTGGGTTCGATGCCGGTAAACCGTATAAAAAAGCAGCTCGTATAGTCGGGGATGTAATGGGAAAATATCACCCACATGGTGACATGGCTATCTATGACTCCTTGGTCAGGATGGCTCAAGATTTTTCTCTTCTTTTACCACTTATTGATGGGCAAGGTAACTTTGGTTCGATAGATGGAGATCCGCCAGCTTCAATGCGATATACAGAAGCAAGACTCCACAGAGTGTCGCATTTTTTACTAAATGATATTGACGAAGATACAGTTGATTTTAGGCCAAACTATGATGGAAATGAAACAGAGCCTGTTGTACTGCCTGCAGAATTTCCGAATCTATTGGTAAATGGTGCAAGCGGTGTTGCAGTTGGTATGGCAACCAATATTCCTTCTCACAACCTTGGAGAAATAATAGATGCTTGTATGTTATATATAGATAATCCTGAAGTTACTTTGGATGAGTTACTTGAAGTGATGCCAGGACCGGATTTCCCAACTGGGGGAACGATTCTTGGAAGGTCTGGAATAAGATCAGCATTTGCAACGGGTCGTGGATCAATTGTTGTGCAAGGCAAGACTCACATGGAAGACCTGTCACAAGATAGGCAAGCAATAGTGATTGATGAAATACCTTACCAGGTAAATAAAGTAAAATTAATTGAGAAGATAGGTGAGCTTGTAAAAGAAAAAAGAATTGATGGCATAACAGAAATTAGGGATGAATCTGATAAGTCTGGTATTAGGGTAGTAATTGACCTCAGAAGAAATGCTGAAGCAAGTTTTATACTTAATCAAATATTGGGACTAACTCCACTAAGAAGTAGTTTTAGTGTTAACACTTTAGTCCTCAACAACAACAGGCCTGCTTTGATGTCGTTGAAAGAAATTATAGCTGCTTTTATTGATTTTAGAAAAGAAGTATTAATCAGGAGAACAGAGTTTCGTCTAAGAAAAACGAGGGAAAAAGCTCATATATATATAGGGCTCTACATTGCGGTCTTGAGCATAGATGAAGTGATAAAAATCATCCGTGGTGCAAAAGATCCTGCGGAAGCAAGTAGAGAACTTTTAAATAAAGAATGGAAAACTTCAGCTGAGATAAACACAATTATTGGATTAATCTCAGACAGCACAAGCTTTTTGAAAGACGGAGTGTATAGATTAACTGAGCTGCAAACGAAAGCTATTCTTGACATGAAATTGCAACGTTTAACAGGCCTTGAAAAAGACAAATTAGAAGCTGAGCTAAGTTCAATGATCAACCTGATAAAAGAATATATCGCTTTTCTTGGCTCAGGAGAGAAGTTGATGAAAGAAATAAAAAACAATCTACAAGAAATAAAGAACAGATTTGCTGTGCCGCGAAAAACTTCAATAGAGGAATCAGATACGGACATTGAAGCTGAAGATCTAATTCCACAAGAGGATATGGTGATAACCGTAACTATGAATGGTTATATCAAGCGTGTGAAGCTTTCTCATTATAGAACTCAGCGTCGTGGTGGAAAAGGAAAGCTAGGACAAGGATTAAAAGAAGAGGATGTAACCACAAAATTATTTGTTGGGAATACCCACACTAGCCTTTTATTCTTTTCTAATATTGGCCGAGTTTATAGATTAAAAGTTTATAAGTTACCTCTTGCAGAGCCAACTGCACGTGGAAGAGCACTTGTTAATATATTTCCGCTTAGCGATGGTGAAACTATAACTAATATAATGCCATTACCAAGTGAAAATGACGAAAATCAAAACATAGTTTTTGCTACTGCTCATGGGAACATAAGGCGCAACTCTTTAGCGGATTTTCACTATATTCCAAGCAATGGAAAAATAGCAATCAAGCTCGATGAAGGAGATAAGTTAATATCAGTTAAAGTATGCAATGAAATTGATCATGTTTTTCTTTCAACAAGATTCGGCAAAAGTATCAGATTTGTTGTAAGTGATGTGCGTCAATTTAAAAGTCGCAATTCAGATGGCGTAAGAGGTATCAAACTTGCAAAGAATGACAGCGTGATATCTATGACCATATTAAATGGGATAGGTGTAGCAACAGAAACAAAAGAACTTTACTTAAAAGTTCCACTTGCAAAAAGACTGGGGACTGCAATTAATAACTCCATTGATTCTAAATTGGAAAAGACTTTGAATGATTTAGGAATAGATAACAAACTGTTCTTAACACTTGCAATGAATGAGGAGTTCATATTAACTATTACTGAAAATGGCTTTGGTAAAAGAACTTCTGCGTACGAGTATAGGGTAACAAATAGAGGTGGTGTTGGTATTACAAATATCCTTACTACCGACAGAAACGGTAATGTTGTTGCTAGCTTTCCAGTTGAACAGGGTGATAATATCATGCTTATTACAGATAAAGGAAAGTTAATTCGTATTTCAGTAAATGATATCAGAATTGCAGGACGTAGCACTCAAGGAGTCACTCTGTTTAAAACAGAGAGTAGAGAAAAGGTGGTGTCAGTAGCGAAAATTGAGGATCCCGATTCCACTGAAGATAGTATTTCCGAAATTGAAAACTCTGTTTATTCTTAACTGTATAGCAAAGGTTAAGCAAATAGTGCAAATTTCTATTGATTAATCTATAATATTTAAATTAAAATATATGTCTATGTTCAAGTAGAGATTGATGGATAAGAAGTTAACTAAAAATAAAAAATCATTGACGAATGAGAAGAATAAAAAAACATCTCTTGTTAAAGATTTTGCCAAAAATAAGAGTAGAAGAGATTTTATCACATTAACTACGTGTGCCATGGCAGGTATAGGAGCTGCAAGCGGTCTTTGGCCATTGGTTAAGTCTATGAATCCTTCTGCTGAGGTTTTAGCGATGTCTACGGTTGAGGTTAATCTATCTGATATTCAAGAAGGACAAGGAAAAAAGGTAAAATGGCAAGGTAAGCCAGTATTTATCCGCAAGCGCACAAAACAAGAGATTGAGGCTGCAAGAGCCATAAATGCAGAAAATTTGAGAGATCCTGAATCAGATGAAAAAAGAGTATACAAAGGAAAAGATGAATGGTTAATTATGATTGGAATATGCACCCATCTTGGATGTGTACCAGTTGATCACGCTACAAAAGACGGCAACGGTTGGTTCTGCCCTTGTCACGGTTCATATTATGACACATCAGGCCGAGTAATTGGCGGTCCTGCACCAAAAAATATGGCTATACCTGACTACTTTTTTCCAAGTGAAAATATTGTAGTAATTGGCAAGAAGGCTTAACGGATTTTCATAATTAAAGTAATAAAAGTATATTGCATTTCAAGAAGCACACTGACTTCATAGGCAAAGCTCTTGAAGTCTATCAAGCTAATTTTATACTATGCACATATTCGGGTGATAATTAAGAAACTTGCCTGCCAAATCTTCAGAGTTGACAGCTAAATTTAAAACTTGTTCCTTTGCGTCAGAAAAATTCTGACTAACTTGCTTAAAGTTATTTTCTAACTCTTCGAGGATGGAGCTGAAATTAAAAAAACTTTTCTGCATTTTATCAAGATTTTGAGTTATATAGCTTAATACATAAAGATAGAGACAAGAGGGGAAGAGATATGGTAAAGCAAGAAAAAGCTGAAAGTGAGGGAATAAATGGAGTCACCATATCAATATGAATTAAGGGAAAGAGTGATTTCAGTGGAATCGGGATGGCTTTGTTGCATCGCTCAAGTGAAAAGAACTGGCAGTTACTGACAAAATTCATTATAAATAGCCATTTAACTGTTGAAGAAAAAATATGCCACAGAAAATGAAAGTCAGTAACCAAAACGAATATAACAAATTCCTTGAAAAAAGGGGGAATATTTTTCGTTACATCGATGAAGCTATCGAAAATTGGTATGAAAATAGTCCAAAAATGCAGGGCGGCAACTATATTTATAGTGATAAAGTTGTGATTTTGGTGCATATAATCGTCAGTTTCTTTAGAATTGGTTTAAGACAAACAGTCGGGTTTATAAAAGGGTATTTGCAACAAATAGGAAGAGATTTGCAGCTATTCACAAGCATCAAAAAAAACTTAATATTAAGATAAATGATTGCAGAAAATAATATAGAAGATATCGAAATTGCTATAGACAGTACAGGAATTAGTATATACAACAACACACAGCAAGGAAAATAGCACTGACAGAGTGGCTATGAGCAAACGAGAAAATTGCACGTAATGTTGAATATAAACAACAAAAAAGCCATAGCTGTAAAATACAGTAACGGTGTCTACTCTGATCACTTGTGATTTGCTAAAAGAAGTTGATTTTCAGCATGCCATAAAAGCACTATATGCAGATAGAGCATGTGATAGGCACAAGTTTTATAAGTTGTGTAACGAATATGATATAAAGACAAAAATTCCACCAATAAACAATGCGGCAGAACATCCAGAAATAGATTATATGTCTGACAGGAATGCTGCTATTAGGTTAATAAAATTATACGGTGAAGATGGCATGAAAGAATGGAAAAAGAAGTAAATTATGGGAAAAGATCTTATATTGAAGGGTTTTTCTCAAGATTAAAGCAAATATTCGGATTTAGTTTTAGGAATAAATCTGAGATAAATCGAGAAAAAGAACTAAATGCTATTTGCTTAATAAATTCACTGATATTGGTATGGCTAAATTTGAGATAGTTACATGAATTTACCATAAATCACCATCTCATAAAGTGTGATGGGGAGTGTTAAATAAACTGTGTCAAATCGCATTTTTAGTTCAACTCGATTTTTAACCTACTAGGAAAAAAGATATCAAGTTGAGAGATAGTTAAAGCCCAATCATGTATAGGCATAGTCCATTTTTCTCTTACCTTTTTTATAGCACAATATACCTGTTTATACAAGGCATTTGTGCTAGTAAATGAACCCTTGGTTTTAGTAAATTTTCTGATCTGTCTATGTAGTCCCTCAATAGGATTTGTGGTATAAATTAATTTTCTTACAGGGCCAGAATATTTTAAATAACTAGACAGATTTTCCCAATTATTCTCCCAAAACCAACGGATATTTTTCTCCCCATTTTTCCTCCAGTTCAAGTAAATAATTCTCGGCAATTTCTCTACTTGATATGTTTTTTTCAAATCATTCATGAAAACTTTTGCTCGATGCATATTTCAGTGAATTTCTTATCTGATGTACTATACATTTCTGCTTTAGGAAATACACTGTTTATAGCTTTAGGAAAGCTTTTTAACACAAGCTATCAGAATATCATCTACTCCTCTCTCTTTTAGGTCATTTAGTACTCCCAACCAGAACTTCACTTTCAGCCAAATAAAAACCCAAAACTTCTTTTCTGCCATTTTGCTAATATGTTATACATACATTTGCTTACACAATGCCCGTCCTCCTTGACCTTAAAAAACCATAAACACTATTGGATACACTGATTGCAGCGGACGACTGCGCCATTCGTTGATTACCGGTAACAATTTGTCAGTAATACTTGATATCTCTGCTGCAGATATTTTATATTTCTTCTACATGCGATGCTATATCCCATGCCACTGGCATATGTACTTAAAACCTTTGCTTCAAGTTCGGTTTGTTTGCCTTTTTCTGACTACTTGTGGCTCGAAACTTCCTTCTCTATCTCTTGGTATCAATAGTTCAAATACTTGTCCGTAAAGTCTTTGAATTTCTTCGGTTGTTTTCTTCGCTTTTAGCCGACAAGTGATTTTTTATTTCACCTTCCAGAATCGCTTCCAGTAGCCTTTTTACAAACGGTGTTAATGCACCATCTCTTCCTGTCAATGGTCTTCCTTCTCGTATAGATGATAAGATATTTGTTTCTAATTCTTTATAGTCTACCAAAACGGTAGTTCTGTTTGCTTGACTCATTGTCAAACCTCCATTTTTTTATCAATTTATTACTTTACTTCTCGGTTTGACACAGTTTATTTAACACTTCCCTAAGTACGTAAGAAAAAACACTCCTATACTGAAAGTACAAGCATTTGTTGAGATTATTAGGAATGTAAAACCTAGCAGAAATCTTGATAATTCAAACGCTGAACAACTTCAAGCTATTGATAGAAAAATCCCTTAATTGTACATAGGCCAAGTCGGCTTATGTGTTCTTATTCTCACTTTGTAAACATGCCAATAATTTTATCCATTATTCCGCCCATATTTGCTTCAGCTTGAGTGTGTGCTATCTTACCACCGTGTGAAATTAATTTGGGATCTGCGCCAGGTGATATATTAACAAATTTACTACCAACAACTCCACTGCTAGTGATTAGGGCTGAGCTATCAAATGGGAGTTTTATATCCCTACTTATACACATGTCGATTCGTGCTATGTAGGTAGCTTTGTCGAGTGATACACCAGTTATGCTTCCGACTTCCACACCAGAGATCTTGACACTATCACCAACTCCTACACCGTTAGCATCAGTAAAAAGGCCATGTATTTTATAACAATCCTTATAGTTTTTCTTTATGTAAGATAATTTATCAATAGCGAAGAAGATAAGAAAAACAGTAAAAATTAATACAAATGAACCAGCAGTTATTTCAAGTATATTTGACCTTCGCATCTTTAGTTATTAGGATTCCAGCTTTCATAGTAATTTTTCACCTTTTGGTTTGGGTAGTATGCATCTTTTGTACCTGTTAAATTAGGAATTTTTCTTTTGTTATTATTCACTGGTACTGCATTATCAGTATAATGCAGCCATATATGCCATGCTGGAGGAATTGTTGTAGGCTCAGAAACATTGTCATATATTACCCATCTTTTTCCTTTACTTGATTCATAGTAAGAATTTCCGTTTTCGTCCCTTCCTATAAGTTCACCTTCTCTCCGCAATAGGCTCGTTACTGTATTATAAATTTTAGACAACATAAAGGTGTTAAAACAAAAAGTATTATATATACTAATACTTTAACGATGTATTAACAACAGTTTAATGCAATTACCAATTCTACAAGTTATTATACCAATAATTGCGTCGATGTTCTGCTTTCTTACCAGGAAACATAGGGTGTCCTGGTTTATCTCTTTTTTTACAACGGCAGCTATTTTCTTTATTTCATTAACGTTGCTAGTGAAAACATACAATGGTGAAATTATAACTTATTATCTTGGAGATTGGGCTCCTCCATACGGAATAGAATTGAGAATCGACATATTGAACTCCTTGATTCTAACTTTGGTGAATTTTATAGCGCTGATTAGCGTGCTTTATAGCTTTTATATTAACGAGAAAGAAATTAGCAAAAACAAGATCACTGGTTTTTACTCTCTATTTCTACTGTGCTTAAGCGGACTACTTGGGATTCTAGTAACAAACGACATATTCAATCTTTATGTTTTTTTGGAAATTTCATCTCTTTCTTCTTATGTATTAGTTTCAATGGGAAGGGACAAAAAAGCCCTGATTGCAGCATTTGAATACCTAATTAGTGGTACTGTAGGAGCAACATTTTACTTGTTTGGCATCGGCCTTTTATACTCTATGACCGGAACGCTCAACATGTCTGACATGGCTGAAAGAATAGTACCATTATACGATAATAACATCATAAGACTTGGTACATTATTCATTTTTGTTGGTCTCTCAATCAAAATGGCACTATTTCCACTCAGCAGATGGCTGGTTAACGCATATAGTGAAGCACCTAGCTTCGTTAGCGTATTCTTTTCAGGTACAGTAACCAAAGTGATGATATATGTTTTTATCAGAATCTTTTACACTGTTTTTCAGCAAAATTTTTTCTTACCACTGCATAATGTGATAATTATCCTCGCACTTTGCGCTATTGTATTTGGATCAATATCTGCAATAATCGAAAAAGATATAAAAAGACTGTTTGCTCACTCCAGTATCAGTCAGATTGGCTATATACTTTTAATGCTGGGTTTAAATTCAAAATCAGGTTTGTTTTCAGCAGTTCTTCACATAGTAAATCATAGCATGATAAAAACGTCTTTATTCATGGTTGCAGGGTGTATTTCTTATAAGGTTGGTATGACAAAAATAGAAAATTTATCAGGACTAAAAAAGTCAATGCCCTATACAACACTCGCATTTACTCTACTTAGTTTAGCATTAATCGGTGTACCCTTGACAAATGGCTTTGTAAGTAAGTGGTATATGATGCAAGCAATTCTTGAATCTCATGCATGGGTCTCTCTGATGGTTTTTGCTGTTAGCTCTTTTTTTGCATTAGTATACATTTGGAAAATGGTTGAGAAAATGTATTTTGAAAACAGTACAGCATCAAACGCTGGAATGACACTTAATGAGGTACCATTGCTTATGCTCTTTTGTCTATTATTTATGGCAATTTTAACGGTAATAACTGGGATATATAGTAATCCAATTCGGTTGGTAATTAATAAATTTGCTTTTTGATTTTCTTATGTTTTATTGTATCTAAAAGTCTGTAAAGTTTTCGCTGTGGATAAGCTGAAGAAGATTCACTTATTATTAGTCATGAACGTAATAGCTCTGTTTTGCGTTGGCATTGTTGTTCAATATTCTTCTGCTGGAGGAAAGTGGGCTCCATTTGCAATTCACCAATTGGTCATATTCTCTTTCTTCCTTTTGCTTGCTATAGCTATGTCATTTATAGAGCTAGATTTTTATTTGAAGCACGCTTATTTTTTTTACATAGCAGCAGTAATTGCGCTGTTAGCAGTAAATTTTTTTGGCTCGCATATAATGGGTGCAACGAGATGGATAAGAATTGGGTCAATTAGTTTACAACCATCAGAATTTGTAAAAGTGGGCTTAATACTTGCACTTGCTTGTTATTTTAATAAACAAAGTGTGTATAAAATGATGAAATTTCAAAGCTTATTTAAGCCACTTATAATTATTTTCTTACCTGTATTCCTTGTATTGAAGCAACCTAATTTAGGAACAGCTGTAATAATATTGTTTATAGGAGCATCAATCATATTCACAGCAATAATGGAGAGACCTCATTTAATAATTTTTGGAACTCTTGGCATTTTCGCAATACCAGCTATTTGGCCTTTTTTGCGCCCTTATCACAAGCAAAGGATATTATCATTTTTGGATTCATCAGTAGATCCACTTGGAATAGGTTATAATGCACAGCAATCTCAAATAGCTATTGGTTCAGGAGGTTTGTTTGGTAAGGGATTTATTAATGGAAGTCAAACTCAACTTGGATTTTTGCCAGAGAAACGAACAGATTTTGCTTTTGCGGTACTGAGTGAGGAATGGGGTTTTTTAGGCAGCATGACTTTGGTTTTACTCTATACCACATTGCTTGCTATAATATTCTCCATTGCTTACAGGTCAAAAAATTACTTTTCTAAGTTAATATCTATCGGGGTTTTTGCCTTTTTTAGTGCTCATTTCTTTATAAACATTGGAATGACAATAGGCTTCTTACCTATAATAGGTGACCCACTTCCATTTCTATCCTATGGCGGAAGCACAACTGCTGCGAGCTTAATATGTATAGGATTGCTACTTAGTTCCGTGGCATCTACAAAGGACTTAAAGCTAAGTTTCCGATTTCACCCATAGAAAGAGCTTAGACAACCATCACTCTGCTAATGGTTAACGTCTTATTCTTCAATGAGAATCCCATTTTACGGTGCTTAAATCTATTCCCTCTTGTACCATTTCCAAAAGTGGGCTCATCTCTCTTAGCCGTCCAACATTTTTAGTAACAAGATCTGCTGCATATAGAACTTCATCTTTAGTTGTAAATCGGCCAAGGCCAAATCTAATTGATGAATGCTCAAGATCGTGGCCATTGTTTAGTGATCTTATGACATAAGAAGGCTCAAGGGATGCAGATGTGCATGCAGAACCAGAGCTTACTGCTAAATCCTTGATTGCCATGATAAGAGACTCACCCTCAACATAAGGAAAACTTAAGTTAAGGTTACCTGGAATCCTATTTTCGTAGTCACCATTTAAAACAACATCAGGAAATGCCTCTTTTATTTTGTTGTACAAAATATCTCTCAACTCTTCTAATTTGCTTGCTTCTATTTCCATTTCTTCTTTAGCGATACGTGCCGCTTCACCAAAACCAACTGCAAGGGGAGTAGGAACTGTTCCAGAGCGCATGCCTCTCTCCTGTCCACCACCACTAATTAGTGGCGTCAACCTAACACGAGGATTTTTTCTACGGACATATAATGAACCTATTCCCATAGGTCCATAAATTTTATGGCTAGAAAGGCTCATAAGATCAATGTTCATTTCATTTACGTCTATTGGAACTTTTCCAAAGCTTTGGGCAGCGTCTGTATGAAAAAATATATTATGCTTTCTACACATTGCACCAATTTCTTTGACAGGTTGCATTACTCCGATTTCATTATTTGCCATCATCACTGAAATCAGAATTGTTTTATCAGTGATTGCCTCCTCAAGTTTCAACAAATCTATAATTCCGTTTTGCTTAACGGACAAATATGTAACTTTAAAGCCTTCATTTTCCAGATGTCGACAAGAATCTAAAACGCACTTATGCTCTGTGCAGACAGTTATTATATGATTTCCCTTATTCTTATAAAAATGAGCAACACCTTTGATAGCCATGTTATTTGATTCGGTTGCACCCGATGTAAAGACGATTTCTTTGCTGTCTGCATTCACTAAATCAGCAATGTGCTTCCTTGCTTTTTCTACTGCTTCCTCAGCTGTCCAACCAAATGAATGGCTACGAGAGTGTGCATTACTAAACTCACCAAAATAAGGTATCATCACCTCCAAAACACGAGGATCTACTTTAGTAGTAGATTGATAATCGAGAAATATTGGTAATTTTATTTTAGCATTGCGTATTTTTTCCATATTCATAGTCAGGTTTCAGCATAGAAGTTACAATATTTAGTAGCACTAAAGCTTAATTTTTTCAAGATATTGATCTTACCCAGAAAAAGTAGACAGGTAGTTAAGACGTTTTTTTCATGAAAATGATGAATCAAATTTTTCAGGAATGCAATAGTTAATAGTAGAATGTCTACGTTGTTTGTTATAAAAAATTTCTATGTATTCAAATATTGCGGTTCTAGCTTCTTGTGCGGAGTGTTGTGAGGTATCAATGAGTAATTCCCTCTTTAGTGAACTAAAAAAGCTCTCCGAAATGGCTTTGTTGCATGGCTCAAGTAAAAAAAACTGGAAGTTACTGACAGAAATCATTATAAAACAGGTATTTAACCACCAATATGCCAGTCAAAATGAAGGTCAGTAACTTCCAGTTTTTTTTACTTGAGCCATGCAACAAAGCCATCCTTGATCGCTATGAAATAGTAGATTTTTAACGGGTTTGCGCCTATCAACAGCCATCAATAAAGCATCTATAACTAATTGCTTATTTATTGAATTACTCATTGACCAACCAACTACCATGCGTGAATATAAATCTATTATTGCTGCCAAATATAGCCATCCTTCGTTGGTGTTTATGTATGTAATCCCATATCTTGTTTGGCTGATCAGTGGTGAAATTCTGATCCAATATGTTAGGAGTTATAACTCTATTGTCTGTTTGAAGTTTCTTAGTCTTAAACCTTCGTCTAAGTTGGGCTTGAATGCCATTTTCCTGCATAACATTTTGCACTGTTTTGATGTTATAATTTTTACCTAAAACCTTTAATTCAGCGTGGAGCTCCGTATCTGCATTGTGACGCTTGATATATCTTTTGAATATCTTTTATGAGCTCTTCTCTTGTTGATTTTTTATTACTTTTTTCCTTAGAAATCCATTTATAATAACCACAAGCAGATACGTTCAAAAACCTGCATAGCTCTCTTATTTTACAGCAGTTTTCATGCTCTTTTATAAAAGAATATTTCACTCTTTTTGGTTTGCAAAATATCCCAGGGCTTTTTTTAAAATATCTCTTTCTCTAGTTACTCTTGCCAGTTCTTTCTTTAAATCAAACCGTTCTTTGTCATAAGGAGCCAACTTTCCTTTTCCTGGAAACGCGTCTGTCCCAGACATTTTATCATTGTATTTTTTTACCCACCTGCTTAATGAATCGCCGTTAATACCCAGATCTCTTGCTATTTTTGCTGATGATTGACCTGTTTCTTTAAATTTTAAAAAGTTCATGTTAGTCTCCTATAGTGTTAGTGGAATTTACTTTATGGTGGTGTCAGCCTCTTTGGTGTCATCTCAGCGTCCTTTTTCTTGTCATCTAAGTAGCCCTTTCCTTGTCATTCCAGTGCTTGACACTGGAATCTAGTTTCACCTTATGATGGTGTTATTCAAGTAGCCTCTATCCAAGTGCCCCTTTGGTGTCATCAGAGTAGCTGACACTGGGATCACTGCCATTAAGTTAAGGGGAAGTGATGGACTGTATTGTAAAATCAGGTAAGATCCACAAATTAAAAGAAGTAATGACATGAGTAAAAAAAAGAATAATCATGTTTATAAAAAATAAATTGATGAGTTTAAACTTTATAAACGCACACAGAGCATCCTCAAAAGACTTCTCACGAAAAAGAAAGCTGCCCTTCATTAATGTATTTCTCCTGATTTTTAGAAAGAGTGTAAAGTCATTACAAGTAATGCTTAATGAGTTTGTTCTGCATACAAGAAAAGATTACACAATTACGGCAAGTGCATTTACTCAAGCAAGAAAGAAGCTAAAGCATACTGCGTTTTCAGAGTTAAATGATGATATAGTTTCCCTATACTACCAAGATCAGGAATTTAAAACCCACCATGGCTTCAGAGTACTTGCATTTGATGCTTCAATACTGATTCTGCCAAAGAGCGACAAAATAATAGGCGAGTTTAGCTCAAGAGCAGTATGGAATGGAATCCAGAGATTTGAAGACTATACAAGTGCAACCTTTGAAGTTTGCTACGATGTGCTAAATAATATTGCAATAAAATCTGTGCTAAGTAGAGGTGACAGCTATGAGGTTGATTT
Organism: Wolbachia endosymbiont (group B) of Athalia cordata; assembly: GCF_947251845.1. Classification (NCBI taxonomy): domain Bacteria; kingdom Pseudomonadati; phylum Pseudomonadota; class Alphaproteobacteria; order Rickettsiales; family Anaplasmataceae; genus Wolbachia; species Wolbachia endosymbiont (group B) of Athalia cordata. Next base: position 1,182,835 of record NZ_OX366383.1, on the reverse strand, counting down.
AGCGATCGGTATGCTTGAATCCATAAAATCAGACGATTTGTTAATCTGTGATAGAGGATACGTATCTTATCGATTTCTTGCTGAGCTTACAGGAAGGAAAATCAATTATATAATTCGCTGTCCAAGTTCGTCTTTCAATGAAATAAACGCTATGTTTAAGCCGGAAAGCCCATCTAGTACGGTGGTAGTGTCTACCGCACCTATTAAAGTAGCAAGACAGCTACGAAAGCTAGGATTACCTGATGAGATGAAATTCAGGTTAGTCAAAATAATACTTTCTTCTGGAGAAGTTGAAGTGTTAGTAACATCATCTGTTAGATGAGCAAAGTTTTACAGTCGAAGAGTTTGAGAGATTATATTACTTGCGCTGGGGAGTAGAAACATTTTTTTCTAGGCTGAAGGGAAGATTAAATTTAGAGAATTTCACAGGAAAAAGTATTGAAACTATCAAGCAGGATTTTTGGTCAACTATCTTCATCAGTAATCTAGAAAGTATCATGATAGAAGATGATGAAGAGACATTGAGCGCACAGAATAGTAAACTAAAAAAAAGCATCAATAAATCTGTCTCATTTAATGCGATTAAAAACTTAGCCTTTGATATTTTTTCTACAGAGTCAGACATAGACTGCATTATGGATCGACTATCACAGTTATTTTTGATGAACACTTTAGTGGTAAGAAAAGGGAGAAGAGTTGATCGTCATAAGATATCTGATATTCGTTCACTCAACTACCAGAAAAGAGCTAGAAAACATGTGTTTTAAATTCAAGATATCTTTTCAGTATCATTGTATTAGTACATTCTTTGCAAAATAACCTGCAATTATTACTTTTTTAAATAACTTGCACTTTTCAGACTCCCTTTTCTTAAAAATTCACCCTAGTATTTACCATAATTATCAATCACTTCAAATTTTTTGTCCAATCTTAACTTCTCTTTCCCTTAACTTAATGGCAGTGTAAACAAAGTAATCTAAAATATAGAGAAAATACAACGGTGCTTGATACATAGCTATTGCGATTTTATCCTCTTTTTGTCATTTTAGTGCTAGAATGATATTCTGCTAGTGAAGTTTATTCTTTGATATATTAACTATAAATATAGAGAAGTCTTACTAAATAAAAAGGTAAAAGGAACCTCTGAGTAGTGAAATTTTGACTCTATATTACTGTAAGTGGTGCTGTAATAATGTTCTAACAAGCGCGACTTGGCTGAGTATAGAAAAAATTTAAAAAACCGCTATAATTTTACGTAATCTACCAATAAACACCTAAGTTTTTACTGGATTTTGTGATTGATCCTACAGTCAAAAACAAATTTTGAGTCATAAATACTTTTAGTGCCATAATAAAATAGGGAGGTTTGTCAAGTAAAGTTCTTTATTTCATCAGATGCGCTGCCAAATTGTTATGCAAGCAAGTTTTTTAGTTTTCGTATATCCGAAGTAATTCTTGCGCATTGGCCTTGATTAGAGTCGGACATTCTCTATCATTTAATAATGAATGCAATATTTCAATTGCACCTTTAATGTCGTTACTGTGTATCTTTACTATAGCGATAGCTTCTTGGCTTGAATAAGGGTACACCGCATTTGATTCTAAATTACTAATTTTATCTCTATTTGTTTTTTCACCGCTGGAGTGAAGTAAGCTCATTACTTCTAAGTATTGTGCTAACTCACGCAAAATATCAGGAGCATCTTTATCGTCTGCCAAATCATTATAAATAATAGATGCTGTGTCTGTTGGCATTGAATCTGAGATATGATTGAATGCGCGTTCAAAATTTGCTAAATACTCCCAATTTGAATCTATTTCTTCTAGCAGTGACTTATTATCTTTTTTTAAGAATAATACTTCGTAAAATTTGTCACCTGCAGTTATAGATTGTTTTGTGTTATCAATGTTGCGCAATAAGTATAATGTGATGCCAACTAACATTGGCGCGAGTGCAAGCAGAAAGATGTATTTTTTCATGGTAATATTCCAAATAGTTATATATTTATACATTAATGCTTTTGATTTGCAAAAACATATTGACATAGTGATTATATCACATAATAATATTCTTAGAGTTGTTTGAATAGTTGGAGATTAAAATATTTCTAAAGTAGAAATAAAGACAGCAGTATCAAGCTAAATTATTTTTTGTCGGATTTATCCGATGTACCCTCAACCTTTTATAGGTTGAAGTCTAAATTTGAGAGTTTGATCCTGGCTCAGAATGAACGCTGGCGGCAGGCCTAACACATGCAAGTCGAACGGAGTTATATTGTAGCTTGCTATGGTATAACTTAGTGGCAGACGGGTGAGTAATGTATAGGAATCTACCTAGTAGTACGGAATAATTGTTGGAAACGGCAACTAATACCGTATACGCCCTACGGGGGAAAAATTTATTGCTATTAGATGAGCCTATATTAGATTAGCTAGTTGGTGGAGTAATAGCCTACCAAGGCAATGATCTATAGCTGATCTGAGAGGATGATCAGCCACACTGGAACTGAGATACGGTCCAGACTCCTACGGGAGGCAGCAGTGGGGAATATTGGACAATGGGCGAAAGCCTGATCCAGCCATGCCGCATGAGTGAAGAAGGCCTTTGGGTTGTAAAGCTCTTTTAGTGAGGAAGATAATGACGGTACTCACAGAAGAAGTCCTGGCTAACTCCGTGCCAGCAGCCGCGGTAATACGGAGAGGGCTAGCGTTATTCGGAATTATTGGGCGTAAAGGGCGCGTAGGCTGGTTAATAAGTTAAAAGTGAAATCCCGAGGCTTAACCTTGGAATTGCTTTTAAAACTATTAATCTAGAGATTGAAAGAGGATAGAGGAATTCCTGATGTAGAGGTAAAATTCGTAAATATTAGGAGGAACACCAGTGGCGAAGGCGTCTATCTGGTTCAAATCTGACGCTGAAGCGCGAAGGCGTGGGGAGCAAACAGGATTAGATACCCTGGTAGTCCACGCTGTAAACGATGAATGTTAAATATGGGAAGTTTACTTTCTGTATTACAGCTAACGCGTTAAACATTCCGCCTGGGGACTACGGTCGCAAGATTAAAACTCAAAGGAATTGACGGGGACCCGCACAAGCGGTGGAGCATGTGGTTTAATTCGATGCAACGCGAAAAACCTTACCACTTCTTGACATGGAAATCATACCTATTCGAAGGGATAGGGTCGGTTCGGCCGGATTTTACACAAGTGTTGCATGGCTGTCGTCAGCTCGTGTCGTGAGATGTTGGGTTAAGTCCCGCAACGAGCGCAACCCTCATCCTTAGTTGCTATCAGGTAATGCTGAGTACTTTAAGGAAACTGCCAGTGATAAGCTGGAGGAAGGTGGGGATGATGTCAAGTCATCATGGCCTTTATGGAGTGGGCTACACACGTGCTACAATGGTGTCTACAATGGGCTGCAAGGTGCGCAAGCCTAAGCCAATCCCTAAAAGACATCTCAGTTCGGATTGTACTCTGCAACTCGAGTACATGAAGTTGGAATCGCTAGTAATTGTGGATCAGCATGCCACGGTGAATACGTTCTCGGGTCTTGTACACACTGCCCGTCACGCCATGGGAATTGGTTTCACTCGAAGCTAATGGCCTAACCGCAAGGAAGGAGTTATTTAAAGTGGGATCAGTGACTGGGGTGAAGTCGTAACAAGGTAGCAGTAGGGGAATCTGCAGCTGGATTACCTCCTTAGGCTTTGTACGTAATTCACCATTTCAAATAATAGTGTCATTATGTACTATACTGCTGTCTTTACTTCTACTTTATTTTTTAATTTCTCGATAACGAAATTTTATGAGTAACAGGCCTCTTTCCCCACATTTACAAATATATAAAGTACAAGTTACTAGTTTTTTTTCTATTATGCATAGATTGACTGGTATCTTGCTATTTTTTTTATTAATCATACTTTCTTGGTATTTTATATTATATGTTTACTCCCCTAAGTTAATTATAGTAAGGTGCTTAAATGCATTATTGTTCACTCCTGTTGCTAAATTAGCTTATATCTTATGCTTTGTAAGCTTTATGTATCATTTTCTTAATGGTATTCGTCATTTATTGTGGGATGCTGGGCTTAATTTAGAAATTGCTAGTGTTTTAAAAAGTGCTATGTTACTAACAATAATGCTATTTCTTTCTACTATGGCTTTTTTATTTATATTTATATGAGTCAATCTGTAAATTCAGTACATCATTGGTGGATCCAGCGTGTTTCTGCGGTGATTTTGTTATTTTTATTTCCTTGGTTTATTTACTCATTTTCTTGCACATTTTATGTTGATAGCCCTTTATCTTTTAATGAAAAATTATTTCAGGCTATTAATCATCCACTAGAGCTTTTGTTTTTTGTTATACTGGTGTTTTGCATTTTTTGGCATGCAGTTCTTGGAATGCAGGTAGTGTGTGAAGATTATATAGACAGCGTACCTCTAAGGATTTTTACAATTACATGCATGAAATACTTATCAAGCATTACTTATATAGTCCTTGCTTTTACGACTTTTTTCTTTTATAGGCATATTTTCTTGTAAAGTTGCCAGTTCTATGTTAATATATTATTAGTGTACTAGTTTTATTATTGAACTATAGCGATTTTGGTTTAGCAATATGTTAGAGACATTGAAAAAGTTGGGGATAGACCTTACGCTAAAGGTGAAGGATCTATTTAGTTCATCTGAGTCTCAAGTTTATGTCAAAGACCTTAGAAAGGTAATGATATATGAGGATGGAAGAAAGTGTCAATATCCAAAAAATTATGATCAGATTGTAGATTCTGGGAGAGTTGTAAAAAAAAATGACAAGCTTGTAAAAGATAAAGACGGAAATCCAGAGTACCAGCTTATATATAATGAATACAAATTTGATCTAGCCTTGGTTAAGGAAATTGATAAAAAATCTTACTTTACTACTGACTTTTTAGTTAGTAAAATTGGGCGTGAGGTTAATGATTATAGTAAATTTTATAATCCATTTAAGTTTTCAAAAATAGATCTTGAAAAACACTTGCCGGTCTTTGAGGTTGATACTAAGTTACTTAGATTAACTAATTCTTCTTTTCTTGCTAAAAAAGGTTGTTTCATCAATGATGAAACGGGAGAAGTTGATGAGAAAGATAGAGATGAAAAAGGAAGAAATGGAAAATTACTATACGCTAGTGATTACAAGAAGCTAAGCACCCATTTTTCAGAAATTAGAGATCAGGATGGTAATCTAGAGCTAGATAAAAGTCTTATATCTGTTTCTATCGTTTTTGCTACAAGCTTGGCTAAAGTTTGTACTAAATTGTTGACCTCTCTTCCTATAAAGTTAGGGGAGTATTTAATAAGCGAACAAAACCCAATTGCAAAGTCTTTTGGCTATCTTTTGTTCACCCCTGCAATGGCAGTAAAAAATTTAGTGAATATGGGAGCTACCATACTTAAGGCTCCAATTTTATTGTTTGTAGCAAATGAGAAAAAGTATGGTGATGCTTATCTTACTATGTGGAAACACCAATTGAAAGAATGTTGGAAAGAAGTAAAAAGCGACTTTAATGTTGTTACAAATGGGGAAAGGCCAAAGCCGAAGCAGAAGGATCATAAGCCACTTAGCATAGCGGGTACATGGAAAGAGCTTAACGCTAGAAAATCAGATATTGAAAAAAACTTAGAGAAGGGGTTGAGCAAAAATAGTGAAAGTATAGATAAATCTAGAGAACTAGGTGTTGGAGAAAGCTTAAAGGAAAAGTTGCAAAACAAAACTGATGAAAAAGTAGCTGCAGCCGTTAATCAAAAAAGCAACACTCCTTATATTGATAGAGAGAGAGAAAGAAGACAAGATTCATCAAAAAATTTAGGGACTCCATCACGCTCGTAGTCAACCATCACTTTAAATTACTTTTTACTTTAATCATCTCACAATAAAAACTTGCATGCATTTTGCCGTTAGTATAAGATATTAATCAAATAATTAATATCTTAATTAAATGCGCCCTGTAATACTGTGTGGTGGTAGTGGCAGCAGACTTTGGCCTCTATCTAAGCCAAAGCAATTTCAGAAAATATTTAGTCAGAATACTATGTTTCACAACACTTTGTTGAGGTTAAAAGGCGATTATATGCCACCCATCATTACCACAAATATACAATATGAGTCATTATTGATGCAGGAATTACATGCATTACAGGAATGTAAAGTAGTTTTTGAACCAGTTAAAATTGGGACAGCGGCAGCAATACTAATTGCTGTGCTTCTCTGCGATAGGAACGAGACAATCTTAGTTCTGCCTTCAGACCATTTTATAGGTGATTTGAATAGTTTTTATGTTTCTATTGAGAAAGCGTCTGAGCTAGCCTCTAAAACTAACTCTATAGTCACTTTTGGGATAAAGCCTCATGAATTCAATTCGGAATACGGCTATATAAATGCAGTATATGGTCAGAAAGGGAAATATCACATAGTAAAGAGCTTTATAGAAAAGCCTGAATATGAGCTGGACAATAATCATTATTGGAACTCTGGAATATTTGTGTTTAAAGCAAAACGCTATATAGATGAGATAAAAAAAATTGCTCCGACTTTCTATAATTTATGTTGTGAAAGTATGAAGCATTTTGTACCACGAGAGAGATTTCTGTATTTAGAACAGCAAAATTGTGCAGGAATGGGTGATACATCTATTGATCACCTAGTGATAGAAAAAGCAGAAAATATTGCAATGGTAGAAGCTAATTTTGATTGGATGGATATTGGTACTTGGAGTTCAGTTTTAGAACTGAGTAAGAGATTTAGTGAGAATTTAGTTTCATTTCAGCATGTAACAAAAGGAAGAGAGCCAGTTTTGATGACAGAAAATGGTGAAAAGATTTTATTAGGTAGAGTTTATAAACGGCAAAATAAGAGCCTAATGTTGTTCATTAATAAAGTTAAAGAAGCAAAGACAACAAGGAAAGAGATTAAGCCATGGGGATTTTATAGTGTGATTTTAATGGGTAAGGATTTTCTTATAAAATACCTTTTTATAAATCCACTGAGCTGCACTTCTAAGCAATTTCACCACTATAGAGATGAGTACCATATAATACTATCAGGGGTTGGATGCGTGAGTTTAGATGACAAAACATATGCTATAACAAAAAATCATGTAGTAGAGATTCCAAGGAAGGTGTTTCATAAAATTGAGAATAAAAGTACAAGATTTCCTCTTGAGATAGTTGAGTTTCAGGTAGGAAAGTTTTTATCTGATAATGATATAGTAAGATTGGACGATATATATGGAAGGTCTTAATATAGAATATTGAATATATTCTATAAGCTTGCTAAATTTAGACAACCTAATTTGAGGTAAAGGAAAAATTACAGTTATATGAAGCATAAAAAGTATGATATTTAAATCTTAGTATAATGTCTATTGCCTTTGAATTTACTATGGCTATTCGCTATTTGCGAGCAAAGAATTCTAGATTTTGCTCTATAATGGCCTTGTTTTCTATTATTGGTATTGCTCTTGGAGTTGCAACGCTAATAGTAGTAATGTCTGTAATGAATGGGTTCAGAGCAAAGCTGCTCGACTCTGTACTTGGCATTAATGGCCATATTAATGTTTACTTTGATAGAAGCATAAATTCAGATTACCACGCAGTGTTAAAATCTATTGAGAAAATCCCAGGTGTATTAAAAGCTACTTCTATGACCAATGATCAAGTAATCGTTGCAGCAAATGGTGGAATTGCAGGTAGTGTAGTTCGTGGTGTATCAGCTAAAGACTTATTTAATAACACTACCGTTACAAATAATGTGATTGTGGGTAATGTGGAAAAATTCGATGAAGGAGTAATAATAGGGGCACGATTGGCAGAAGCCTTGAATATTGATTATGGTGATAATATTATACTTGTATCTCCTGAAGGATTTGATGTATTGCTTGATGAAATGCCAAGAATGAAAGAATATAAAGTTGTAGCAATATTTGATATGGGTATGTTTGAGTACGATAATACCTTGATGTATATGCCCATGAAATCAGCTCAGGCTTTTTTTAATTATAAAGATAGTGTGAGAAATATAGAAGTGTTTGTAGATGATATTGCTATGGCTAATAAGCTAGCAAACGCTATAGCAAAAGAAACAGGAATGAAAGCTGAAAGTTGGCAATCTCAGCAAAGCCATTATGTTAATGCTTTAAAAACTGAAAGAAATGTGATGTTTTTAATTCTTACTTTGATTATAGTTGTGGCAGCATTCAATATTGTTTCAAGTTTGATGATGATAGTGCAAGAAAAGAAATCCGCAATTGCAATTATGCGTACGTTTGGTGCAACAAGTGGAAGCATTATGCGGATATTTTGTGCTTGTGGGCTGTTAATTGGTTTTACAGGAACTTGTCTTGGCTCTGTTATAGGAGTTATTTTTTCTCTCAACATTGAAAATATTAGAGTGTTTTTAGAAAACATTACCAACATCAAGCTATTTGATCCTATGATATACTTTTTTTCAAGTTTGCCAGTGATATTAGTTTCTCAAGATGTAGTGAACATTTCTGCACTTGCATTGTTCTTGTCATTTTTAGCAACAATTCCTCCTGCATTGCAGGCAGCTGCACAAGACCCAGCGGAGATATTACGTTATGAATGATACTCGAAAAAAATGCATAGGTTGGTTCTTAATTATATTGTTATTTGTTAGCCATATTGCAATAAATAACATAATATTTTTCAAAATAAATCAGCAAGAAAGTGAAAATAGTATAAATGGTTTAACGGAGAAGATGGATGAACTTAGAGTATTGCTTGAAGTGAATCAATCTAGGGTAGAGAAAAGGATATTTGACTTAAAGAGAAATCTGCACACTCAATGTGAGCAAGGTGATGGTAGTTTAAGGCATAAGAACCTCGCAAAGTTGCTGCTACTTGTGATTAAGATGAAGAATTCGTTATTGCGAGAAGCCAAGTTTGATAATCATATAAATTCAATAAAGCCTTTGATATCAGAGCTTGACGATCCAGAGATAGAAAATGCAGTAAATGAATTGGAAAATTTGAAAGAGGTAGATACTTTACGCGGGTTGAAATTGTCTTTTGAGAAGAACATGACTGTTATTAACTACAATAAAAGTAACTTGTTTAAAAAAATCATTTCAAATTGGATAAAGATAGATGATCGTAGTGATCCACTCAGGTTAAAGCTTGCGGAAATTGAAGAATTAATAAGCGATAATGATTGGCAGAGCATAGCCACCGCAATAAGTGACTTAACATACCCAGAATTCAAATCATGGCTTAATAAATTGAATGATTTTATTGTAGCTTTCAAGAATACTTCAATAATATATCGTCACTTATTACAATACATCTCATGATTTATTTTATAATTTTTGCTTTTTCGTTTTTATTTGGCATATGGATCAAGGTAAGTGGTGAAGTAATAAAATTGGAATTAGGCAATTACACTATAAGTATTGATCTATATTTCGTTATTCTTGCTTGCGTAGTCTTATTATTTTTATTGATTGCAGTTGCACGTTTTTGTTCTTCTATTTCATCAACATTTGCTAACATAAAAAATAGAAGAAGAAGTAGGGAAGAATTGCTTCTCTTTGAAGCTTTCTTTAGCTTAGACTTAGGTAATATAGAGAACACCAATAAGCTAATTAAAAATCTAAATGAAGAAAGTGATAAATTATCTTTAGTAAAGCTCTTTAATTCAGGTAAAACGGGAAATTACAGCTTTTTCAGCCATAATTTAACGAGTATTGCAAGTAAAAATCGCAACTTAGCTCTACTTCTGATAAATAAACTGATTATTCACCTAAAGCAAGAAAGGTTAGTCTTTCAAAAATTTATAGAATATTGCTCTAGTTCAATTAATGATAAAATTTTGTCTATTCCCTTTCAAATAGAGCATTGTATATTGCAAGAAGATTGGATAAATGCAATTTCAAAGTTAAAGGAAGCTATCAAATTCAATATTTTTCTTCCCTTTGATCGTAAAAAGATGTTAGCGGTTTTTTATTGCGCTTTAGCAAAGCAATACGAAAGTAAAGGAAGTTTTTACAAAGCTATAGATTATTTAGCTAAAGCACAAAGTTATTATGCAACTTTTCAGCCCATCAATTATTTAAAGGCAGAATTATATATCAAGCTTGAAAAAATCAGAAAAGCTTCCACAGTATTAGAGGAAGAGTATAGAGTAAATCCTACTCCTCAATCAGCTAGAATGTATATCAAGTTAAATAATAAAGGCGCTGAAAGACTATATAACTTACGCCCTGATTATTATTTTAGTTATTGCTTGCTTGCTTTGTCTTCAATTAGCTTAGGGAAATATGATCTTGCAAGTCATCATTTAGATATTGCTATGAAAAAAGCTAATTACATATCAATCTACCTTGTTATGGTACAGCTCAAGATTATGTTGCAAGAGTATGATCAAGCAATTTATTGGTTAAACAGGATGGACTCAGAAGCTGTGCCTGATCCAGGTTGGAAATGTGCTGATTGTAATAAAGAGCTAAAGCAATGGGATTATAAGTGCTCAAGTTGCAATAGTCTTAATTGTATTTACCTTATATTATAAGACTCCATAAGGTGTGATACTTTTACATCGAGATTGCTTTAATATAATCTTTATCTCAAAACAGTAAATCTGTGAGTTTCTTAATTAGGTTTGACTCCAATGTCAAAAAAACTTGTTTTTAGACATTACCAGTTATATATTTTAATAAATTAGAATTATATACAAAATGAAGAGCTTAAAGGAATTATCCTTAAGAATTAAAAATATTAAGTCTGTGCAGAAAACCACGAAAATAATGCAAATGGTTTCTGCAGCAAAATTATTACAAAGCCAAAAGAAATTATCAAATTCAAAATTGCATATATCTAAGCTGCATAGCATTATTTCTTCACTAGCGCTATCAGCGGATCAAGAGTTACTAGCAAGAATTCTAAATATCAATAATGAAGATTCTTTCCTAGTATTTATTATTGCATCTGATCGTGGTTTATGTGGCAGCTTTAACTCCTCTGTTGTTAAATTCAGTCAGGAGCATATAAACAAATTAATTGCAAATGATAAGAAAGTAGACATTGTTTTTTTTGGTAAGAAAGCTTTTGAGACAGGCAAAAATAGATTTAATTCTAAAAATATCTTGAAGGTTGAAAATAGTAAGGGAATCAAACTAAAGCGTGTGGAAGCCTTGGTTAGTGATATAGATCTAAGTAAATACAATAAAGTTAAGGTTTTTTACAGTAAATTCTATAATACCTTCATGCAAAAGCCAATATTAGAAACAATAAAACCATGGAGTAAAGACTCATTATTAATTGATAATTCTGTAGTTAGTCCTCTAACAGATTACGGCTATGAGTATGAACCACAAAATATTGAGTTTATTTTAAAATCTTTGACTCAAGATTATGTTACAGCTGCTCTTTATTCTGCTTTACTTGAAAGTGCAGCAAGTGAAAATAGTGCTAGGATGGTTGCTATGGAATCAGCAAACAGAAATACAAAAGAAATGCTAAATAAACTAGCATTACTTTATAATCGTTCTCGTCAAGCAGCAATTACAACTGATTTGATTGAAGTTATAGGTGGTGCAGAATCTTTATAGAAACTCAAGGAATGAAAAATGAATATATTAAATATTGCAGCAGATATCACTAAACTAATAAAAAAGCAGAATCAAGACGCAGAAGTTACAATATATGAAACTAATAAGACCTCGGTTTCTCAGCGTCTATCAAAAATTGAACAAATATCACAATCTAGAAACTGTACTGTCGGAATTAGAGCTATAGCAGGTAATAACAAAGCTGCGTATATTTCCACAAACGATTTGAATAATCTTAGTAGTGCAGTGAGCCAAGTGGTGGAAATGGCAAAGAATGCCCAGGAAGATCCTTATATTAGTTTTGCTGTAGATGGCAGTAATTATATCTCTTCTGCAGATTTAAATATCTCAGATAATAATGTTGTAACAATTGATAAATTAAAAGAAATTACTGAAGCTACAGAAAATTCAGCTCTTGCACATAAAAATATTATTAATTCCGAAGGAGCTTCATCTTCACATACTTCAGTAAATACAGTATTATCAACCGTTTCTGGTTTTGTTGGTTCATTTAGTAAGTCAACTTTTGTTAATCAGGTTTCTGTTGTTGCTGGAGAAAAGAGTGAAATGAAAATAGGCTACGATTACGATGTAGCATGCAACTTCAGTGATTTAAAAACACCGGAGTCAATAGGGAAAGAAGCAGCAAAAAGAGCAATAGATCAATTGGGTTCATTTACAATCAGGACAGGCAAATTTCCGGTTGTTTTTGAAAAAAGAGCAGCAAAAGAGCTAGTAAAGAGCTTTGCTTCTGCCATAAATGGTAGCAATATTGTAAATAATAGCTCTTTTTTGAGAAATAGTTTAAATAATCAAATTTTTAATACTGAGATTAGCATTATTGATGACCCATTGTTACCAAGGGGTATAACATCAAGACCGTTTGACGGGGAAGGAATAATGAGCAGAAGAAATGAATTTGTAAAAAATGGAGTACTGCAAAACTGGATTTTAGATCTATATTCGGCTAGGAAATTAAACTTGGAAACGACCGCAAATGCAACTCGTGCAAGTAATGCTGCAATTATTCCTTCAGCTAGTAATTTCTATTTCAAAAATGGTAATAGATCATTTGAGGAATTAATTGAGGAAGTAAAAGAAGGAATATATGTAACTGATTTATTTGGTTTTGGTGTTAATTTAATCAATGGCGATTATAGTCAAGGTGCATGCGGATTTTTTATAGAAAATGGTAAAATAACGTATCCAATACACGAGATTACTGTTGCCGACAATTTGAAAAATATGTTTAGCAATTTAGTTGTTGCAAATGACCTAACTTTCTGTGGGCAGTTTAATTCACCAACGATTAAAGTTAGCGAAATGACAGTAGCAGGTTCACTTAGTGATTAAAAATTTTAGTTGCATTAAGTACAATAATTGTGTACTATTACTATGTAATGTTAAGAATAGACTATGGAGTATAGAAGTTTAGTTGCAGTAACTAAGCTTAAAGCATTCTAAATCGTAATTTCAAAGTTTTTCATCACATTAATAATATTAGTTAGTAGTTTAGGAGTTATCCATATGGAATTTGGTAATATAAAATGGTTTAATGTTGAAAAAGGCTATGGTTTCATCAAGCCAGAAGGTAAAGGTGAGGACGTTTTTTTACATGTTAGTACATTAGAACGTTCAGGAATAAGACCTGATGCACTTCGAGGAGAGGATAAAAAGAGAGGAATGAAAGGGGAAAGAGTAAGTTATGAGCTTAAAGAAGAGCGTGGTAGGAACGGAGAAGATAAAAAGTCTGCAATAAATTTAAGATTGGAAGATTAGTCTATCGTAAAGCTTTTTAATAGGGTAATGTATTGTGAGTAATTTTCATGAAATGGGGCTTCCAACTTTGCTTAGGCAAGCTCTAAGTAAAAATAATCTTTGTGTTCCAACCCCGATTCAGGTGCAAGCGATTCCTCTAGCTCTTCAAGGCAAAGATATTCTTGGGTCTGCTCAAACGGGAACTGGAAAAACCTTAGCGTTTGCTATTCCACTGGTTGCTAAATTGATGAATGAGCCAAGCATTGGTTCAGCTTTAGTCATCGTGCCAACCAGAGAGCTTGCTCATCAGGTAACAAGTGAGATAAGAAAACTCTTATCTCAAAGTTCTTTACTAAGAGTTGCTTTGTTGATCGGAGGCGAGCCTATTTTTAGGCAGCTAAATCAGCTTCAGAAAAAACCACAAATTATAATAGGTACTCCTGGTCGTATTATAGACCATATTGAGCGTAAAACTTTAGTTACTCGGAATGTTGGTATTCTTGTGCTTGATGAGACGGATCGTATGTTTGATATGGGCTTTGGAATTCAGATTGAAGAAATTATGAAGCATTTGCCTAAAATAAGGCAAACTCTTATGTTTTCTGCAACTCTTCCTGGAGAAATAGTAAAACTTACTGAAAAATATCTTAATCAACCAGAGCGTGTTTCTGTTGATTGCCAGGCTACAACTTCTGTAAAAATTAAACAAGAAGTTGTTTATGCATCAGAATCAGAAAAATATGGCAAGCTTGTTACACAATTATGTCAGCGCAAAGGATCGATCATTATTTTTGTCAAAACAAAGCGAGGAGCGGATCAGCTAGCTGACAAATTGCACAAAGATGACTATAGCGCTTTGGCAATTCATGGTGATTTAAGGCAGCACAAGCGTGAAAGAGTCATTGATTCTTTTCGTCGTGGCCGCAATCAAATCATGGTTGCAACAGATGTTGCTTCTCGCGGCCTTGATATTCCGCACATTCAACATGTTATCAATTATGATGTACCACAATCGCAAGCTGATTATGTTCATCGTATAGGTAGAACTGCACGTGCGGGAGCTGAAGGATTTGCATTATCTTTTGTTACACCTCAAGATAAGAGAAGACTGCCTGCACTAGCAGATAAAGAAGGAGAGCCAAATTTTGATTGTAGTATGCAATCTCAAAAACGTAACAGCAAAAAGATCTTTAAAAGGCCAAGTACGTTAAAGGCTAAATACGGTAGAAAAAAGATCAATGTATTTAAGAAGAAAAGCAGAGTACTAGAAAAAGCGTATTAATGTACTTAACTATTCTTCTATTCTTTAAAAGCTCCAGTAAACTTGCTGCAAAGTGAAGTGATTGGAGGATGGTAGAAAGAATATATAGCTAGCCCAAATTAGATTTACCTACAATTTGATAATCTTAATTCTGCTGCTTATAACGTTTTGAGATTATCACAACGGTATAATGTTAGGCTGTGTGGACTATAATCTGTAGCTTAATTCAATTTGGCTACAACGAGCTGCTAGATTTCAGTTTTTTTAATAATTGTGTGCTACTAATTATATATAAATTTACACTTTTAAAGAGAATAGATGATTTCTAAAAATTTAGAGGCAAGTTTAAATAGAGCGTTACAGATTGCTTCTGATTGTAAGCTTAAATATGCAAAAGTGGAACATTTGTTGCTAGCATTAACCAAAGATGTGGATGTAAATTATGTTTTATCAAGATGTAACATCAGAGCTGGTGAAATCATAAATATAGATAATATTATATTAAGGAATGATCGTGGTAATAATACAAAAGGTTTTTTACAAGACAACTCCGAATTAACTGTCAATAAAGTTGAGCCTGATGTGCTATTTCAACGCATAATACATAAAGCCATGATACAAGCTCATCGTCTGGGAAGAAAAGAAATAAATGGAGCAAGTATTCTATTAGAGATTCTGTCTGAGCGAGATTTATACATTGAAGAGCTATTACGCAAACAGAATGCAAAGGATTCTAATTTGATTTATAACATATCCAATATAAAATATTCAGGTGATATAGAAGAATATGTAACTAATCGCAAGATAAAACTTGATAAGAATAACGATATCTCTACTGTAGCAAATAAAGGTGAATTATTAAAAGATGAAGAAGTTCTACAAAATTATTGTAGAAATTTAAATGATTATGCAAGAAGCAAAAAAATAGATTATGTCATTGGTCGTGATTATGAATTAAATCGCACTATAGAAATCTTGCTAAGACGGAGAAAAAATAACCCTTTATATGTCGGAGAACCAGGTGTTGGTAAAACAACAATAGTTGAAGGCTTGGTATTGAAAATTATTGAAGGTAGTGTTCCGAGTGCACTGAGATCCAGCATAATTTATGCTTTGGATTTAGGATCACTTCTTGCAGGAACACGCTATAGAGGTGACTTCGAAGAGAGAATAAAATCTATAATAAAAGTAATTGAGGCAAAACCTGGCGCTATTCTTTTCATTGATGAAATACACACTATTATTGGAGCGGGTTCAACAAGTGGCAGCTTTCTTGATGCTGGCAATCTGCTCAAACCTGCACTTGCAAGAGGTGCGTTGCGTTGTATAGGTGCAACTACATATAGAGAATATAGCAATAGCTTTGAAAAGGATAAAGCATTAGCAAGGAGGTTTCAAAAAATTAATGTAAAAGAGTCTTCTATTAATGATACAGTAAAGATACTAGATGGTATAAAGCATTACTATGAAAGGTATCATGGAGTATATTACACGAAACATGCCATTAAATCTGCAGCTGAACTTTCACACAAGTATATTACTGGGCGAATATTACCTGATAAAGCAGTTGATGTTATAGATGAAGCAGGGGCATATTGTAAGTTACAAAAAAACAGGCGAAAAATTATAAACAGTAGAGATATTAAGAATACTATCACTAGGATTACAAACGTACCTTGCGAGCTTGATGATGTGCAAAGAGTAAAATCTTTGAAAGAAAATCTCAAGAAAGCCATTTTTGGTCAAGAGCAAGCGATAGAGTCTCTTGTTAATTCTATTAAAATTGCTAAATCTGGTCTGAGAAGTTACAGTAAACCCTTGGCAAATTATCTTTTTGCAGGACCAACTGGCGTAGGTAAGACTGAGCTTGCAAAGAAATTAGCACAGAATATGGGTATGAACCTTATACGATTTGATATGTCCGAGTATATGGAACCTCACACAATATCTAGAATGATTGGTTCCCCTCCTGGATATGTGGGTTACGACCAAGGTGGATTGCTTACAGAATCTGTATCTAACAATCAATATAGTGTGGTACTTCTTGATGAAATTGAGAAAGCTCATAGTGATATTTACAATATATTACTACAAGTCATGGATTATGGTTATGTTACAGATACTTACGGGCGTAAAGTTAATTTTTCCAATACAATTTTAATTATGACAACCAATGCAGGTGCATTTGAGCGTAGCAAAAGTTCTATTGGCTTTGGGTATAAGGACTTTAATATTGGTGATAGCGAAAAAGCAGTAGAACGGATTTTTAGCCCTGAATTTCGTAATCGCTTGGATGCAGTCATTTCTTTTTCTGACCTCAATTTAGATGTCATTTTGTATATTGTGGATAAATTTGTTCAAGAATTGAAAAAGCAACTTATGCAAAAGGGCATAAGTTGCTCAGTCGAAGAGGAAGTAAAGTTTTATCTTGCACAAACTGGCTACAGCAAAGAAATGGGAGCACGTCCGATAGAGAGGTTGATTGAAAAAGAGATAAAAAGTCATTTGGCTGAAGAAATGCTGAATCGTCAATTAATCAAAGGAAAGAAATTAAGGATTTATATGGATAAACAAGAAATTGCTTTTAATATAGTTTAAATTCTTGCTTGAGTATTAAATTTGTAGTATAAGCCTCATTTTTTAATGAGGCTAAAGTGGCAAGTTTAACTAGAAATCAATATTACAGTAATCAAGATTTACGGAATTTATTTTCAAGACTGGGAATAAAAGCGGAAGAAGTAATAAGCCAGGAGTTTGATGATGTAATTAAGTTAGTTGAGCGGCGCTTTAGAAAAGCTTCATTAAAATGTCACCCTGATAAAGTAATAGGAGAGAAAGAAAAAAAAGTAGCTGAAGAAAAGTTTAAAAAACTTAGTGCAGATAAAGATAAGCTAGAGCAATATCTTAATGCTTTAAAAGCAGCTGGCATATCTATACCATTACAGCAAGAAGAGCAAAGAAAAACCTATGAGATTTTATCACGTAGAAGTAAAGCTATAAATAGAGCATTTTTATTTTTTATATTAGCAAATGTGATACTTGGTCCGTCGCCTAAAGTCAAATATTGCTTATCGCAACTTGCTAACAGTGGCAAAGTGCAAAACATCGCTTCTCAATTTTATGCATTCAGCATAGGGATTTGGCCATTGTTGTTCATGATATCCTTTGGCATTATTTATGCAGCAAGTAAACAAAGTGGTTCACAAGAAGGAAATATGGATAGATTCAACCGAAGGTTTAATTTACTTATTGCTGCTGATAATTATGTGATATGTATTGCAGTAGCGTTTGCTGTGTGCAGTTTAGCATCGGAAATTGCACAAAATGGCTGGCCTGTTCAATATGGAACAATGCTGATAGTTAATTTGGTATTGGATTTATTACTGATTGCTTTACTTAGAACTTTTACGAAAGCTTCTGAATTATATAGTGAGCACTGCATCCAGCGTTTATACGAAGAAGATGCAGAATTTAGCTACAAGGAAAAGTTTGCATGGTATGACTATAAATTAGTGCTTATGCCGCTCATTCTTCCTATTGTTAAAATGTATTTTGAAGATTTAATTCAAGAAAAACCACAACAGCACACCACCGATCCTAAAGTTACACCTTTAAATATAGGTGTAGGAGCAAGAGTATAAAAAGGTCTTTGCTTCAACTATAGTTTTTGCTACACTTTAAGTAAATTTGAAGATGTTAATGAGTGAAGAAGTAAAACAAATCCTAAGTTATTACGAAAGTGAAAATCCTGGAGTAAAAGCAAATCTTGCTCGTATTCTTATGCATGGAAAACTTAGTGGAATTGGCAAGTTAGTAATTCTTCCTGTAGATCAAGGATTTGAGCATGGGCCAATAAAAAGTTTTGAAGTTAATCCTGATGCTTACGATCCGCATTATCATTTTCAGCTTGCAGTTGATTCGGGAGTAAGCGCATATGCTGCTCCGCTTGGTATGATCGAAGCTGGTGCTTCAACTTATGCTGGAATGCTACCACTTATTTTGAAGCTTAATAGTGCTAACTCCTTGCACTCAAAAAACTTAACTTCTGATCAAGCAATAACTGCTTCTGTAAAAGATGCGCTGCGTTTGGGTTGCGTAGCTGTTGGGTTTACTATATATCCTGGTTCTGCTAAGTGCTTCGATATGATGGAAGAAGCTCGCGAAATTATAGCTGAGGCTAAGTCTTGCGGCCTTGCCGTAGTGCTATGGTCTTATCCACGCGGTGAAGGAATTTCCAAAGAAGGCGAAACAGCAGTTGATGTTATTGCCTATGCTGCGCACATAGCAGCTTTACTTGGCGCTAATATAATCAAAGTAAAACTTCCAATTAACTATTTGGAAAGGGAGAAAATAGAAACAGAAAATATTGAGTCATTATCTAAAAGAATTGAATATGTTAAAAGATCTTGTTTTGCAGGGAAAAGAATAGTAGTTTTTTCTGGTGGCGAGTCGAAATCAGTGAATGACATATGCAATGAAGCGAAAGAAATTAAGCAAGGCGGTGGTAATGGTTCAATTATCGGGCGTAACACTTTTCAAAGAAAAAGAGAGGATGCTTTATCTATGCTAAAAGATATAATGGATATCTATGCATAAAAAACGGCTGGGTGGCAGAATGGCTTATGCGGAGGACTGCAAATCCTTTTATACCGGTTCAATTCCGGTCCCGGCCTCTTACTCCAATTAGATCGTTTTTTCTTCTGAAATTTTAACAAGAAGTGTGGCTTTTAATGAAATATTTAAAAAAATAAGATACTATATTCAAAATATAAGCAGTAAAATGCCAAAGAGATTAACAGAAGTTTTATTATTGATTGGTTTGCCCTTCTTGCTTACCAGTTGCACTTTTCACTATTTATTAAAGAGCTCGTATACTCATCTTGCACCAGAAAAGTACCCTTCATCCAACAAACAGCCGGTTTACGTCGGTACAGCTTACAGTGCACAGACTATATATAATGCGTTATTTAATGACTTTCTGTTAATAGGTAAGTCATCATTCACAGCCAAACATGGGCGTGCTAGTCAATATGTTAACTATGGAAGAGAAGTTGGAGCAGATGTGATAATCGTATCATTTCAAAATATGCAAAAGGATAAAGAGCATTTTAGCATCACAGAAAAACTATTATGGGACACAAGCTTAACAACATTTCATACAAGGACCATTATAAACTTTGATCAGGACGTACTCTTTCTAAAAAAGGTAGGTGATGCAAAAGCTCCATGGGAATATGTCAAAGGAGAGTTCAAGCTTCACGAAAAAGACGATACTGATCCATATCTAGGGAATTGGGTAGGGTATAGAATATGCAAGATTGCAATATCTTCTTCAGAAGATGAATACTTAGGATTTGTAAATGAAGATAATTGTAAAGAAAAATCTGGAATAAATAAGATGCTTGCTTGGAAAAATGGGGATGTAAGGTTGCGGATTAATAAACAATCAAAACAGGGATTTTATTTAAATCGAAATAAGATTCCTATACTAATAAAATCTCAAATTAACAAATTTGGCTACCTCGAATTAGTAGATAAAAATACTGATCAAGTTCTGGTTTCCCTTCAGAAAAATTAGTTTTTACTACTCATAGAAACTATATACTTACTATCTTGATAAACCTCAAGCTTTCTAAGTTATTCTTGTTGCATGGTAAAAAATAAACTAAAAATAAGCAAAGTGTTTTACAAAATGATATTACGTAATTTATTGTTTTTACTGCCGCCTGAAATTGCTCACTCCTTGGTAATAACGGCGTTAAAAAAGATGCCCTGTAGGAAACCTATAGAACTACCTAAGTCTTTAAATGTAAACTTTTTTGGTAATAAAATTAGGAGTCCTGTAGGTCTTGCTGCAGGTTTTGATAAAAATGCGGAAGTTGTAAAGCCGATGCTCTCATTTGGTTTTGGATTTATTGAGGCTGGTACTGTAACTAAACATCCCCAATATGGAAACAAAAAACCGAGAATTTTTCGATTAATTAAAGATGAAGGAATAATTAATAGATTGGGATTTAATAATAAAGGAATAGACTATCTTCTTAAACAGATCAGCGAAGCTAAGCTTGATGATTGCATTTTTGGCATCAATATAGGAAAAAACAGTACATCAAAGGATCAAATAAGCGATTATGTTGAGTTGCTAAAGATAGTATATGGAAAGAGCAATTATATAGTACTGAACATCTCATCTCCAAACACACCTAACTTGCGCAATTTGCACAATAAACAAGAATTATCCAAATTGTTGAAATCTATCACTCTAACCCGAAAATCAATCGATAGCTCTGAATCCATACCGATAATATTAAAAATTTCTCCAGATATAGATCAGCAAACAAAAGAAAATATCGCTGAGCTTACACTAGAATATAAAATTGACGGCTTAATAGTAAGCAACACTACGATAAGTCGAGATTCTTACTATAATGAGAGCGGTGGGTTGAGTGGCAGACCATTGTTTCAACTTTCAACTGAGTTATTGAGTGATATGTACAAGCTTACTAAGAGCAGAATTTTATTGATAGGATGTGGGGGAGTTTCAAGTGGTGTTGACGCATATGAAAAAATAAAGGCAGGAGCTTCTTTAGTCCAGCTATACACTGCTCTTGTATACCAGGGGCATCAAGTTGTGAACAAAATTAACCTGGAGCTTGCGGAACTAGTAAGAAGGGATGGATTTAGTAACGTTACTGAAGCGGTGGGTTGTATACATTAATTTTGGAAGTGGTGGTATTATTTTAATAAAATAAAACTAATTCTCTGGTATAAAGGTGGTAGAAAGCGTTTTTCTTTTGAATGATGAACATGAAAGTTTTGAACGATATAATATCTAAAGTTATTAATTATAAATTTACAGATCATGCAATATTAGAAGAGGCATTAACCCATCCAAGCGTAAATAAAAGGAATAGCGAAGACCAGATCGTAAGCTACGAAAGGCTAGAGTTTTTGGGCGATAGTATTTTGAACATGGTTGTATCTGCTATGCTGTTTAAAATGTTTCCTGAAGAAAAAGAAGGAGCATTGGCAAAAAGAAAAACGGATTTAGTTTGTGGTAGTACCATTGCTAATGTTGCTAAAGAAATAGAGTTAGGTAACTTTATCATCATGAATAATAGTGAACGTTGCAACGGAGGGAAATGTAACTTAAAAAATTTAGAAAATTCGCTTGAGGCACTAATAGGTGCAATTTATATTGACGGTGGACTTGAGAGTGTTGAAAAATTTATTATCCGACATTGGGAAAAGCTAGCTAAAGACATCCTCGATCCTCCTCAAGATCCTAAAACTTCACTGCAAGAGTGGACTCAGAAAAACAAATTACCTTTACCAGAGTATGAACTTGTAAAACAAACTGGACCAGCACACAATCCTGAGTTTACTATATCAATTTTCATAGAGAATTATGGCAAAGTTTCTGCATGCGCTTCTAGTAAAAAAATTGCTGAACAAAAAGCTGCTGAGTTGATGCTAGAAAAAATTAGAAAAAACGACTCATTTTAAGCAAAATAGACACTAACATAAATTTTAAGTAAGTGAATAGCGAATACTCTTTAGTTCAGTTTACATATTTTTTTATCTCAGCCAAAATCTTATCAGATTGACTTTCATCTGAATTTAAATCAGCGACAAAGTGTGTGACATATTTCCCTTCAGGGCCAATAAGGTATATTATTGAAGAATGGTTAATTTCCTCTTCCCCATCTGTTTTACTTGCATATACTTTATACTTTGCAACTACTTCGTCTATTTTTTGTCTTTCACCAGTTAGCATTTGTATTCTATGGTCAAATTGCTGCTGAAATTCTTTAAGCCTTTCTGTATTATCGCGCTCAGGATCAACTGTGATAAAAAATGTTTGTAGCTTGTTGTCAGTTTTCTCGTCTAACTTTGCAAGTGTTTCTGAAATTATGCCGAGATTCATAGGGCAAATTCTTTTACATGAGGAAAATCCAAAAAAAATCATCATATACTTATCTTTGAAATCACTACTGCGTACTATTTGCCCGTTTTGGTTAATCAAAGAAAAATCCCCACCTATTTTAATTTCTGTATTGTATGGGACAAAGATGCCTTTCTTAGTAAAATAACAATAACCTAAGAAGACAGCTGCTAATGCTATTAGTAGACTAGACAATAACCTTATAGACTTTACCATTAAAGCGTTCCTAATAAAATTAAATCATATATTAACTAGTTGACTGATTCAACATATTCCTTCCAAAGTGGATTGTTAATTTTGTCTAACAGTTTCTTATGCTCATCAAATTCTTCACTACTTGGTGAGTGTTCTCTGCGAGCTAAATTTCGCACTTTGTGCTGGATAAACGTGGAGTTATTGTCCTGATCACATTCATTATTAAACAGAAAGGTTTGCAATCCTCCTGTAAGCTCAACATAGACCTTTGCAAGCAATTGAGCATCAACTAATGCTCCGTGTAACTCTCTACCTTCCAGAGATATATCAAAACGTTTACATAATGCATTTAAAGAAGCAGGTGACCCTATGAATTTTTTTCTTGCAAGTGGCAATGTATCTAGCACTCTATCTGAGGAAATTAACCTAGCATTTAACTTGCCTAATTCCATATTAAGGAACTTAACATCGAACTCAGCATTATGAATTACCAAAATGTCATTAGATATGAAGTCAAGAAATTCAAGTGTAACATCTGAAAATAGTGGTTTATCTTCCAAAAACTCCTCACTAATACCATGAATCTTAAATGAGTGGTAAGGTATATCTCTTTCTGGATTAAGATATCGATGAAATGTTTTGCCTGTTGGAATACGATTAATTAATTCCACACATCCTATCTCAATAATTCGATGACCAGACTCAGTGTCAAGACCTGTAGTTTCAGTATCAAGTACTATTTCTCGTAGCCTACTTTCCATCAGTTGTCATTTGTTGTTAAATTTTTATCATTACTTGCCTTCTTATAGTTAATAGAAACAAGTAACCAAGTTGGGTCTGATGAATTAATATTTTTTTTGAATTGCCATACATCCTCAACTTTGTTAATGGTAGACATACTACCTGATATGATGTCTCCTTCATTATTCTTAACAAAGTTAATTTGCTCTGAAAGGAAATATACTGCAACAAATATTACGTTTTTTACTAGTTTTATTTCTAAGATCTTTTGTGAAACGATAGAAACAATTATAGACTCGTGTACCTCTTTACGATGTTTAATTTTGTCCACAAAGCTGTTATACAAATCTTTGTCCAGAAGGGATTTTAATTGAGGTAAATTTCCTTGGTTAAAATATTTAATTATTAATTCAAAAGCTATGCTTGAACCTTCGATAAAATTGGAAATAGAGAAATCTCTGTTTTTTTGTAATATTTGTTCATAAGTAGCTTCTATTGAACTTTTGTCATTGCTATAAATATAATCTTCGATATTTTCTACTACATCCTCTTTACTTTGACTTACATCCAATACACCTGTTAGCTTTTTTAGGTTGAGACTGGCTGATTTTCCTAAAGAATTATATAAGCGTGAAAAAATAAACGCCGCTAGTAAAGCATATATTACAAGCTCTATCATGGTAACTTAACCCCTTGGTATATAAAGTATCTAAATATTATTAATTTTTGATAAAAATATGTTTTGCATATTAGCCTATAGTTAGGTTTGCTATTCGTTTATAAATGAATATATTATATAAGAAAGTATTAAATATCTCAACTTAATTAAAGGAGAAGTAAGAAATGTTACAACACAAAATGAAAATTCATGGTCAGTATGTCAAAGATTTTTCGTTTGAGAATCCAAATTCGCCATTCCTTCCTTCTAGTAAAGCTCCTGATATTAATGTAATGGTTAATATTAATTCAGCAAAATTAGAAGGAACAGAAAATAAAAAAGGAATAAGTGAAGAAAAGCCTTTTCATGAAATTACTTTGCATATAGAAGCCAAAGCAACGGTAAAAGATGAAGATGTAAAAGATGATATAGCTTTCATTTGCGAGGTAAAGTATTGCGGTATTTTTTCAATAGAAAACTTTACAGAGCTAAGTGAAGAAGAGGTGAGACAAGCTTTATTTATTGGTGGACCTACTTTTCTTTTCCCTTTTGCAAGAGAAATAATTGCAAGAGTTACAAGTGGTGGTGGATTTCCCCCACTGATGCTAGATCCTATAGATTTTGAAACTATATATGAGCAGCAAGGTCAACAACAAAAAAGTAACGGTAGTAATTCCAATTTTAACTAATATGATGTAACCTGATGAATAATTCTTTAAACGCAAAAACGACTTTAAACATTGACGGGAAGTCGTACAACTATTTCAGCCTAAGTAGTGCTAGTGAATTTTTAGGAATAGATGTGACTAAGTTGCCCTGCTCGCTTAAGGTTCTGCTTGAAAATTTATTGCGCAATGAAGATGGAGTAAACGTAAAGCTGGATGACATAAGAGTACTAGCAGACTGCGTCAATAAACACACTAATCACGAAATTAGCTATAAACCAGCAAGGGTGTTGATGCAAGATTTTACAGGGGTTCCTGCTGTTGTTGATCTAGCTTCGATGCGGAGCTATGTAAAGCAAAATGGAGGAAGCCCGAGTAACATAAACCCATCTGTACCGGTTGATCTTGTGATTGACCATTCTGTTCAAGTAGATAGTTATGGAAGCACTTCCGCATTCAGTAAAAATGTTGAGCTAGAAGTAAAAAGAAATTTGGAGAGATATCAATTTTTAAAGTGGGGAGAGTCGTCCTTCACAAATTTTAGAGTAGTACCACCAGGTACTGGAATTTGCCATCAAGTAAACCTTGAGTATTTAGCGCAAGTTGTGTGTAATAATGATGGGGTCATATATCCTGACACTTTAGTTGGTACTGACAGTCACACTACAATGATTAACGGGTTATCAGTCCTTGGTTGGGGTGTTGGAGGCATAGAAGCTGAGTCTGTGATGCTTGGTCAACCAATTAGTATGGTGATTCCAGAAGTAGTTGGATTTAAATTAATTGGCAGACTACCGGAAGGAGTAACTGCGACTGATTTAGTGCTGACGGTTACCAGTATCCTAAGAACAAAAGGTGTTGTTGGTAAATTTGTAGAATTTTATGGTGATGGTTTAGATTATTTATCTCTAGCAGACAGGGCCACTATAGCTAACATGGCCCCAGAGTATGGTGCAACTTGTGGGTTTTTTCCAATTGATCAGAAAACACTCGATTATTTACATTTAACAGGGCGACCAGAAGAGCTGATCAAATTAGTTGAAGTCTATTCAAAAGAGCAGGGATTGTGGCGTAGCAGTAATGAGTTAGCATTTTTTGACACACTAGAGCTTGATTTATCAAGCGTAAAGCCAGTGATGGCTGGTCCTAAAAGACCACAGGATAAGATTTTCCTTTCAGAAGTAGCGGAATCTTTTTCTACATCTTTTCCTATTAATGAGACAAACAGACCTCCGTTGGAACCTATCTATGGCGATCAGCTCCAGAGTGGCAGCGTAGTGATTGCAGCAATAACAAGCTGCACTAACACCTCAAATCCAAGTGTGATGATTGCTGCAGGTCTTGTAGCTCGTAATGCAATTAAACTTGGATTAAAATCAAAGCCTTGGGTTAAAACTTCTCTTGCTCCAGGGTCACAAGTTGTGACAGAATATTTAGAAAAGTCTGGATTGCAGGTAGATCTAAATGCTTTGGGTTTTAATCTAGTTGGATATGGCTGCACAACTTGCATTGGAAATTCTGGTCCACTTAATAAGGATATAGAGGATGATATAAAAAACAAAAACTTAACTGTTGCTGCAGTTTTGTCTGGCAATCGTAACTTTGAAGGAAGAATTCATCCGTTAGTCAAAGCTAATTACTTGGCATCTCCGCCACTTATTGTTGCATATGCACTTGCAGGCACTGTGCAAATTGATTTGACAAAAGATTCAATATGCAAAGATAAGAATGGAAATGATGTCTATCTCAAAGATATATGGCCAACAAATAATGAAGTTGAGAGCTGTGTTAAAAGTGTTGTGACGCGTGAAATGTTCATACAAAAGTATAAGGATGTTTTTTCTGGTGATGAGCATTGGCAAAAGATAAAGTGTGAGAAAGGTGAAATCTATGATTGGGACGCGAAAAGTACTTATATACAAAACCCTCCCTATTTTGATAATTTATCGACTAAGAACAATGGAAGCAACATAGTTGATATAAAGAATGCGCAAATACTAGCGATGTTTGGCGATAGCGTCACTACCGACCACATTTCCCCTGCTGGAAATATTGCCTCAAATAGTCCTGCAGGCATATATTTAAAAGGTCTTGGAGTTGAACCGCAAGATTTCAATTCATATGGATCTCGCCGCGGTAACCACAACGTAATGATGCGTGGAACCTTTGCTAATATCAGAATAAGAAATAAAATGGTGAGCGCTGAGGGTGGCTATACAAAACATATTCCTTCTCAAGAAACTATGTCAATTTTTGATGCAGCAATGCAATATAAAAGAGAAGCTGTTCCATTAGTTGTTATTGCAGGACAAGAATATGGTACAGGTTCAAGTAGGGATTGGGCAGCAAAGGGTACTGCATTACTGGGAATTAAAGCTGTGATTGCAGAAAGTTTTGAACGCATACATAGGTCCAATTTGGTCGGTATGGGTGTTCTTCCACTTGCATTTCAGGATGGAGTAACGAGAAAGGTATTTGATGGTAGTGAGATAGTGAGCATAAAAGGTGAAGTAGTACCAAATGGAAATCTAGAATGTATCATTAAAAGAAAGGATGATTCAGAGCAATCCATTCAACTCAAGTGCTGTGTACAAACTGCAACTGAGGTTAAGTACTTGATGAGTGGTGGAGTGTTGAGCTATATACTTGCGCAGTCCTTTTGAGCTATCACAGTCATTAACTAGGTTTTTTGAATCGATTCTGGCTCTTTATTTAAATAATAATTTATTCGATGCAAAGTTATGATATAATCTTACCTTACATATGGTAAAGGGTGTTTTATAGATAATTATGATTAGCTCTATACAAGAACCTAATGAACTCAGAAAACGTTTACAAGGATTTTATCGTACTGATGAAAAAAGCTGTGTACGTTATCTTGTAGAAAAAGTAGAACTTTCGGTTGATTCGAAAAACAGAATTTACAATATTGCAAAACAAGTTATTGAAAAAATCAAACACAATAAATTAAGTATTGTAGATTCCTTTATGCAGCAATATTCGCTTTCCAATGATGAAGGAATAGCATTGATGTGCCTTGCTGAATCGCTACTTAGAATACCAGATGATTACACAATAGACGAATTGATCAAAGATAAAATTACCAACCAAGAATGGAATAAACACTTGGGGCGTTCCTCTTCATTGTTTGTTAATGCTTCCACATGGAGCTTGATGATAGGTAGCAGTATATTGAGAGATAATGAAGGCGATTCGAAGTTCTATTACGCAATTTCTAAGTTACTTAAGAATTTAGGAGAATCGATCATTCGCAAAGCAGTAAAACAAGCAATGTCTATGCTTGGTAATCATTTTGTTGTTGGAGAAACCATAGAAGAAGCTTTAAGATATGCAAAACTAGATGACAATAGTAAGTTTTTATACTCTTTTGATATGCTTGGCGAAGCTGCTCACACAGCTGAAGATGCAGAAGAGTGTTTTGATTCATACATGCACTCAATAAAAGCTATAGGTGCAACTACTGAAGTGAATGATTGTTTTAAATCCCATGGAATTTCAATAAAACTTTCTGCTTTGCACCCACGTTATGAATTTGGTCAATTTGACCGAATTGCTGGTGAGATATTTACTAGGGTTTTAGAGCTCTGTCGTGAAGCAAAAAAATACAACATTTCACTATGCATAGATGCAGAAGAATCAGAAAGACTTGAGATGTCATTAGTTTTATTCGAGCAACTGCGTCTTGATGAGTCACTTTCTCAGTGGGGAGGGCTTGGCTTGGCTGTACAAGCATATCAAAAACGTGCTTTATCTGTGCTTGATTTTGTTGAGGATGTTGCTATCCGATCAAAGCATAAAATTATGGTGAGGCTTGTGAAAGGTGCATATTGGGACTCAGAAATCAAGTGTGCACAAGAGCTAGGGTTAAGTGGTTATTCAATATTTACAAGAAAAAGCTATACTGATGTATGCTACCTTGCGTGTGCACAGAAGCTTTTAAGCAAAGTAAATCACTTTTACCCATGCTTTGGAACTCATAATGCCTATACTTTTGCTACTATAATAGAGCTTGCTGACAAAGATCATCCTGGATTTGAGTTTCAGCGTTTACACGGAATGGGTGAGGATTTATATGATTATGCAATGTCAGAACTTGCAACAAGCATCAGCTGTCGTATATATGCACCAGTTGGTAAACGTAGTGATTTATTACCATATCTTGTTAAGCGTCTTCTTGAAAATGGAGCTAATAGTTCGTTCGTCAATCAAATAAATGATCCTAACGTTAAAATTGAAGAATTAGTCTCGGATCCATTAGAAAAAGCTAAAAGCTTAGAATATGAGCCTCATCCAAGCATCCCGTTGCCACGAGATATTTTTGGAGAGGAAAGAAAAAACTCCTTGGGGATGGATATTAGCGATTCAATTGCAGTTTCACAATTTGCAAATGATATAAGGGAATTTAGTGAAAAGAAATGGCAAGTTGGCCCAATAATTGATGGAGAGTCGTTTCTTGACAGTGCGGAATTTACCGAAGTAGTGAATCCTGCACATTTGGAAAATGTAATTGGAGAAGTGTCAAGTGCAACAAGTGCTCAGGCTTTAAATGCTCTTGAAATAGCACATAGT
The DNA here is from genome assembly GCF_947251845.1 of Wolbachia endosymbiont (group B) of Athalia cordata. Taxonomy (NCBI): domain Bacteria; kingdom Pseudomonadati; phylum Pseudomonadota; class Alphaproteobacteria; order Rickettsiales; family Anaplasmataceae; genus Wolbachia; species Wolbachia endosymbiont (group B) of Athalia cordata. The sequence goes on along the minus strand of NZ_OX366383.1, from coordinate 1,153,416 downwards.
GCTTTTACTAAGTGGCAGAATGTTTCAGCAGAAGAGCGCGCTAAATGCCTTGAAAAAGCTGCAGATTTGCTTGAGGAAAGGATGAAAGAGTTAATTTATATTCTGATTGTAGAAGCAGGAAAAATTTTATCCGATGCAATAGCAGAAGTAAGAGAGGCAATCGACTTTTTGCGCTATTATGCAATGATAGCAAAAAATGAACTGAATGACTGGAAAAAATTGCCAGGTCCAACAGGTGAAGATAACTTCATCTTTTTTGAAGGCAGAGGAGTTTTCTTATGCATATCACCGTGGAATTTTCCACTCGCTATCTTCATTGGACAGGTTTCAGCTGCACTTGCAGCAGGTAATGCAGTGCTGGCAAAACCGGCAGAGCAAACGCCGATTATTGCCTGTGAAGCCGTTAAGATACTACACGAAGCTGGAATACCAAAAAATGTGCTACACCTTATTCCAGGGGATGGTTGGTATTTAGGTAAAACATTAGTGCCAGATAATAGAATTTCCGGTGTAGCTTTTACTGGTTCAACACAAACTGCTCAAATAATTAATCGAATGCTTGCTAGTAGAGATGGTCCTATTGTGCCACTTATCGCTGAGACTGGTGGATTAAATGCTATGATTGTTGATAGTTCTGCTCTTTTAGAGCAGGTAACTAAGGATGTTTTAATTTCTGCATTTCGCAGTGGCGGTCAACGTTGTTCTGCTCTCAGAGTGCTATTTATTCAAGAAGATATAGCAGAAAAACAAATAAAAATGATATGCAATGCAGCTCAAGAACTAAAGATAGGTGACCCAATACAACTGAGCACAGATATTGGTCCAATAATTGACAAAGCATCTATTGATATGCTCACTAAACATACGGAAAAGATATCAAGGGATGAAGATTCAAACCTTTTGTCCAAGGTACCCATGGATACAAATTCTTATAATGGTTATTTCTTTCCTCCGTACATTTATGAGATACAAAAAATTTCGCAATTAAAGCAAGAAGTGTTTGGGCCTATTTTACATATCATACGTTTTAATAAGTCGCAGTTAAATGAAGTTATAAGTGATATAAACAATACAAGATATGGACTTACGTTTTCTTTGCAAAGCCGTGTACAAAGTCAGATCGATTTAATAAGCAAGAAAATATCAGTTGGAAATGTATACATCAATCGCAATCAAATAGGTGCAGCAGTTGGAATACAACCATTTGGCGGTAGAGGACTGTCAGGTACCGGACCAAAAGCTGGTGGTCCTAATTATCTGCAACGTTTTTCTATAGAAAAGGTTGTAAGTGTCAACACTACAGCATGTGGCGGTAACATTACACTTGCGTGTTTGGATTGATTTGCAATTTCTAAATTGGAAGTCCGTGCAGTTGTGTATGCAGTACTAAAACCTAAAACTCATACACTGAAAGGATAGTTGTGATTCTAAGGAGGCTTCAAAGAAAGTCTTGTCTTTAATAAAAGAAAAAGGTTGCTATAATTCTGATAAAAGCACTATAAACAAAATGAATGTAAAAAATATCTTATTAGCGTTTTTAGTACAGTTTATATTCGATTTGTCATTATTTGCAGCTGATCCTATTTTGCTTAATTGTATTGAAACTCCAGGGATTTATGATCTTGAAACAAGGCCAAAAAGCTTTAACTCTTCAAATAATTTAAGAAGAAAACCTGGCTCTCCAAATAATGCAGCAGGAGAATTAATAAATGTAGTGGGTAGAGTTACTGATGTAAATTGCTTACCGATACAAAATGCTGTGGTTTCTATATGGCACGCAGACTCACTTGGCATGAGCTATTATGATGAAAATGTGGAGCTTGATCCAAATTTTGCTGGATCAGGAAGATTTGTAGTAAATAACCTTGGCTATTATAATTTTATTACAATAGTACCAGGTAAAATTGGTGATAGGGCTCCACACATCAACTTTTTGGTCCAACATCCAGATTTTCCAGAATTCACAACACAAATGTTTTTTGCTGATCATAATTGCGATAACTGTGATGATCTTCTTCTTGGTAATCTTATTGAGAGTGGACTTGCAAGCCTTCTGATAGCACCATTTACTTATAACAATCAGGCCATGAAGACCTACACATTTAATATAACCCTAGGTGGGCATAACAAATTTTCTGATAAAAGATAAAGCCCTTGCATATCAGGGGAGTTCATAGTAGTCTTAAGCGCTATTGTACTTAAAATGTATATGAAAAATATCTTACTAATGTTTTTACTATATTTTATGTGCAGCTTACAATTATTTGCAACGGAGATGTCAACGATGAAGATAACAATTTCTAAAGCTTTACCCGATTTTGAGACGCTAGTGGTAGGTTTGTTTGAGGGTGATAAGTTTATAACTAATGTTCTACAAGATAAGCAAGCTATAGATAACATCAAGAAATTTAGTGGTTTTAATGGAGGTTTTGGTGAATTTTTCTCCATTACTTCATCAGAGGGAAAAAATATTATAGTTGCTGGTCTTGGAATGAGAGATGAATGGGATGAAAGCAAAGGATTAAATATTGGTGGTAAAATATATTGTGAGCTAAGCAGATTAAGAATCAAGCGAGCGGCAATCTCAATCGAAGGCAATGCAGCAAATGTTGCATACGGTGCATTTTTGCGCAGTTTTAAATTTGATAAGTATAAAACCAAAAAGGATGAAAAAGTTACAGAAGTAGAGGAGATCACAGTGCTAACGAAAGATGAGCAATTCAGTAGTGCTGAAAAATCATTTGAGCGTTTAAGACAAGAAGGTGAAGGCATATTTCTTGCACGTACTCTTACCATTGAACCACCTAATGTTTTATATCCAGAATCCTATGCTGATTATATAAAAACCGAGCTTACTAAGCTTGGCCTTGAAATCGAAGTGCTTGGTAAGAAACAGATGGAAGAGAAAAAAATGGGAGCATTGCTTGGGGTAGCACAGGGAAGTAGTAAAGAGCCAAAATTAGTAGTGATCAAATGGAATGGAGCTTCCAAGGAACAAAAGCCTGTAGCTTTTGTGGGTAAAGGCATAACGTTTGATACTGGTGGAGTGTCACTCAAGCCTTCGCGTGGCATGGAGTCAATGAAATATGACATGGCGGGTTCTGCTACTGTGGTTGGGGTGATGCGTACTCTAGCTGGACGAAAAGCAAAGGTAAATGCAGTTGGTGTAGTTGCACTTGCAGAAAATGCAGTGGACGGTAATGCTCAAAGACCAAGTGATGTAGTAACTTCGATGTCTGGACAGACGATAGAAGTGTTGAACACTGATGCAGAAGGAAGGCTCATACTTGCAGATGCTTTGTGGTATACGCAAGACAGATTCTCACCTAAATTTATGGTTGATCTTGCAACTTTAACTGGTGCTATAGTGGTTGCGCTTGGAAATAATGAATATGCTGGTCTTTTTTCAAATAACGATGAATTAGCAAATCATCTGATTGATGCAGGAAATGAAGTAAATGAAAAATTATGGCGCTTTCCTATGAATGAAACTTATAACAAAATTATTGATTCGCCGATTGCTGATGTGCAAAATATAGCTCCTGCAGGTTCTGGTGGAGATAGTATAATGGCTGCACAGTTTCTACAGCGTTTTGTAAACGACACTTGTTGGGCACATTTAGACATTGCAGGCACTGCTTGGCACGAAAAAGGCACTGATATTTCTCCAAGAGGGGCAGTAGGTTTCGGTGTAAGGTTGCTAAATAAGTTGGTTGAGAAGTACTATGAGATTAATAATTAAGGATCTTTGTATTGAGTTTATAGCTTAATTTACGGCTACATGAATGTCTATTTATAAGACGTAGAAAATGATATCATCAAAGTAACTTACATTTTCTTTTTTGGGGATTCTAAAGTTACACACTTGAGCAGCATCAAGAGAAAGTATTTTGTTCAAATGATGATTGTAATGATGGACTATTAAAACTTTAAAGCTATTTAGCATTGACGGTGTATACTTAAGTGTTAAAATAAAATAAGAAGTTTTTAGGAGTTTATATGGCAGCAGGTGGGAAAGCAAAGACAGCTAGTAAAAATAACCCTACTCAGCGTAAGAAAGCCGAGCAAAAAATGTATAAAGATAAACCGGTAAAACCTGTTAGATATATAGATCGTGATTCGCGCATGAATTATATGTCTGCTCAATATGACAACGGCAATCTGGTTGAAGATGAGGTGAGCGGCAATCCTATAAAGTGGGAAGCTGTATAATAGTTGTGGTTAAAGTTACTATTAATTCTAAGGAATGTGAAGTAGAGCATGGGCTCACTATAATTCAAGCTTGTGAAGTTGTGGGCGTTGAAATTCCACGTTTTTGTTATCATGAGCGTTTAGCAATTGCTGGTAACTGTAGAATGTGTTTGGTTGAAGTGGAGGGTGGACCTCCAAAACCAGTAGCCTCTTGTGCAATGCCAGTTGCAGAAGGGATGGTTATTCACACTGATACCCCTAAGGTTAAAAAAGCACGTGAAGGTGTGCTTGAGTTTTTGCTAATTAACCACCCGCTTGATTGCCCAATTTGCGATCAAGGTGGTGAATGCGATTTGCAAGATATCACGATGGCTTATGGGAAAGGAACCAGCAGACTTGATGAGCATAAAAGAGCTGTGCCAAAAAAACATTTTGGTCCACTGATTGGAACTGCAATGAATAGATGCATTCATTGTACTCGATGTGTTAGATTTTTGTCCGATGTTGCAGGTACAAATGAACTTGGAGGAATTGGCAGGGGAGAAAATATAGAGATTAGTACTTACATAAAAAGGCATATTAGCTCTGAATTATCTGGGAATATTATAGATCTCTGCCCGGTAGGGGCTTTAACTTCAAAGCCTTACTCCTTTACAGCGCGTCCATGGGAGCTATCACATTGTGAGACTATAGATGTGCTAGATGCTGTGGGAAGTAGCATTAGAGTTGATTGTCGTGGTCCTGAAGTTATGCGAATATTGCCAAGACTCAATGAAGAAGTGAACGAAGAATGGATATCAGACAAAACTCGTTTTGCTTACGATGGACTCAAAGTACAACGCCTCGATCGACCTTATATAAAAAAAGAGGGCAAATTAATTCCAGTTGATTGGAATGAAGCATTGGCTTTTGCTGCAAAGAAATTAAAGAATACAAAATCAAATAAAATAGCTGCAATTGCAGGTGATTTAGCAGATTGTGAGTCTATGCTTCTACTCAAAGAAGTGATGCAGAAGCTTGGTTCGGGGAATATAGACTGCAGGCAAGATGGTGCAAATCTTATATCAAGTAATCGTGGATCTTATGTGTTCAATACCACTATTCAAGGTATAGAAAGTGCAGATTTATGCTTGCTAATCAATACGAATCCAAGGATAGAAGCACCAATAATTAACGCAAGATTGAGAAAGAGATATTTACAAGGTAATTTCACTATTGCAAATATTGGTCCTAATCTTGAATATCTATATAATGTTGAAAGATTAGGTGATGGTCCAAACGTTCTAAAAGAAATAGAAGAGGGAAATCACAAATTCTGCGAGTTACTGAGTGCGGCTCAGAACCCTATGCTAATTATCGGTCAAGATGCATTAATAAGAGATGATTCTGAATCAGTTTTAGCTCTAGCTGGCAAAATTGCAGAAAAATTTAACATGATCAGAGATGACTGGAATGGCTTTAACGTACTGCATAAGGCTGCAGCAAGGGTTGGTGGACTCGATATTGGATTCGTTCCTAGCAAAGGTGGAAAAGACATTAATCAGATGCTAAAACAGGCAGAAAGTGGTGAGATAGAAGTAGTCTATCTTCTTGGCGCAGATGAAATTGATATATCAAAGTTAGAAAGTACATTTGTAATTTATCAAGGTCATCATGGTGATAGTGGAGCACACATAGCAGATGTTATTCTACCTGGAGCTGCTTACACAGAGAAATATGCAACTTATGTAAATACTGAAGGGCGAGTACAGAGAACAAATTTAGCTGTTTTTCCTCCTGGTGAAGCAAAGGAAGATTGGTTGATTATAAAAAATTTATCCCAATATTTGGGCCTTTCCTTACTATACGATAATTTATTTGATGTGAGGAAGAAATTATACACTATTGGTCCACAGTTTAGAGATGCTGACCAAGTGGTGAAAAACAAATGGGTACCAATTACCTGTGATGAAATAAAATTAAGTAATATCTCTTTCACTCTAAAAAAGTGTAATTTTTATATGACAGACTCAATAAGTCGCGCTTCAAAAATAATGGCAGATTGTACTAAGGATTTTTATGAACACTCTACTTAATATTTTATTTATTCTAACACCATTATTACTAATAACTCTGGTATATTTTCAACGAAAATTAAACTCTATATTTTTGTGTAAAGAACAAAATACATTAGAAAAACAGTTCGTTTATAAGCTAGTTGATTTTATCAATGATATTATTGCACTATTTACGGAAGGATATGTATGGATGGCAATAACATTTATTATAGTTACCGAGGGAAGAGGGAATTATTTGCCTCTTACAATGATCTTAATTATGATGTCACTAGTGTCATTCATATGCATATCATTTTACTATTCTATTAAGCTAAATGCTGTACAGAAAAGTGTTGTCCTATTGATTTCAATAGGGACATTGTCTTTTGTGTCTAGAGCATTTGCTGTATTTTTTATTGCCACAATTATGAACTATTTTTTTGATTTAGGGTTGCATGTACTTGATATTTGATATTCTTTTTCTTCTTATTCCACTTTTGCTTTCAGTAGCATATTTAGTGTACTTTGAGCGTAAAGTTATTGGTGCAATTCAACTAAGGCATGGTCCAAGTGTAGTTGGACCTTTTGGGCTATTGCAGCCATTTGCAGATGCTATTAAGCTACTGATTAAAGAGCCGATAATACCATTTAGAGCGAGCACCATACTGTTCATTATGGCTCCAATGCTTACCTTTATCTTGGCATTAATTGCCTGGGCAGTTATACCGTTTGGTGCTGAAGTAATTGTAGAAAATGGCCAGCAAGTAGTTATTCCTAAGGTTATAGCAAATATTAATGTTGGAGTGCTTTACGTGCTAGCTATATCGTCGCTGGGAGTATACGGCGTGATTATTGCAGGCTGGTCAAGCAACTCCAATTATGCATTCCTTGGCGCTATACGGTCGGCTGCTCAGATGATTTCATATGAAGTTTCAATAGGTCTAATAGTTGCTACAGTTGTTATTACAACTGGCACATTAAATCTTGGAGAGATGGTGGTAGCGAAACATAATATGCCATTTTGGATTGATTTATTACTAATGCCTATAGGAATAATATTTTTTATTTCTTTGCTTGCCGAAACTAATCGTCACCCATTTGACTTACCAGAAGCTGAAGCAGAGCTCGTCTCTGGGTATAACGTCGAGTATTCATCAATGCCTTTTGCTCTCTTTTTCTTGGGAGAATATGCAAATATGATTTTAGCAAGCGCTATGATGACAATATTCTTTCTAGGAGGGTGGTATCCTCCATTAGAGCTTAGTTTGCTGTATAAAATTCCTAGTTTAATCTGGTTTGTTTTGAAGATAGTTGTACTTTTGTTTATATTTGTTTGGATTAGAGCTACAATACCTCGTTATCGTTATGATCAATTAATGCGTCTTGGTTGGAAAGTATTTTTGCCAATATCGGTACTTTGGGTAATACTCATTTCAGGAGTGTTGCTTTTTACTGGGAATTTGCCTGGATCCAATGTTTAATTTCCCAAATACAAGGTTAAGGCGTAGGCGCTCAGGCAAGTGGATTCGCAATTTAACAAGTGAAAGCACTTTATCAGTAAATGATTTGATTTTTCCCTTATTTGTTCATGACGGAGAAGAAACAATTGAGCCAATTTCTGGCTTACCTGATATCAAATGTTATTCAATAGATGGATTAATTTCTATAATTCAGAAAGCTAAGGACTCGGGGATTAATGCTGTTGCAATTTTTCCTGTAGTTGATAGTAAACTAAAATCTGAAAACGCCGAGGAAGCTTACAATCCTGACAATTTAATCTGTAAAGCAATTTGTGCTGTAAAATCAAATGTACCGGATATTGGCATTATTGCAGACATTGCACTAGACCCATACACTACTCACGGTCATGATGGCATTTTAAAAAGCAGTAGGATAGATGTAGAAAATGACGAGACTGTGTCAGCATTATGTAAGCAAGCACTTGTTTTAGCAAAAGCAGGATGCGATATAGTTGCTCCTTCTGATATGATGGATGGCAGGATAGGAAAAATAAGAAAAACATTGGATGATAATAACTTTCAGAATGTGTCGATATTGTCCTATGCAGTAAAGTACTGTTCTAGCTTCTATGCGCCGTTCAGGCAAGTTGTCGGTTCGTGCGCATCATCAAATTTCATCGACAAAAGTGGTTATCAAATGGATTATAGAAATGCACGTGAAGCAATCTGCGAAATCGAAATGGATATAGATGAAGGTGCAGATTTTATTATGATAAAGCCGGGTATGCCATACTTAGATGTAATAAAAACAGCAAGTGAAAAGTTTAATTTTCCGATTTTTGCTTACCAAGTAAGCGGTGAATACGCAATGATAAAAGCTGCAGCAAATAATGGCTGGCTGGATTATAACAGAGTGATTTATGAGTCCTTAATTGGTTTTAAACGTGCAGGTGCAAGTGCAATATTTACCTATGCTGCACTTGATGTTGCAAAAAATTTGGTATCTACTTAGCGGTGTGGAACATCTAAGTAGGTAGCTGGCCGAAGTGACTTGACAAACCTTCCCACTTTCCTTATCATATCAATAAGAGTATTTATCCTTGTTTTTAATCTCTGCAGATTTAACAACAAAAATTCAGTAAAAAACTCAGGTATATATTGGCAGATTACATAAAATTATAGCGGCTGCATGTCTTTTTTATTTTTTCTACGTTCAGCCAAATTGCGCTTGTTAGCACATTATTACAACGCCAATTTAAATTATAAAACTCGCTATAAGGGGGTTCTTTTGCCTTTTTTTTACTTAGTAAATTTTTTAATATTTTGAATTAGCTATACATACTGACATCATATCACAGTGCGTGACACTGTGATCCAGAAAAACTAACCGCAAATTGAATCATAATAAAGACTAGATTCCAGTGTCAAGCACTGGAATGACAAGGAAAGGGCTACTTGGATGACAGGGTATAAGTGTCATTAAAGTAGCTGACACTAGTTCCTTTATGACGGTGTCATTCCAGTCTGGAATCCAGGAGTTTTATTAAGTTGGTAAGCACAAAAGTAGCTGCTTTATGTTAGAATACATTGTTTCCGATGATTACGAAAAAGCTGGATTCCAGCGTCATGCGCTGGAATGACATCAACTTTTGAATTCCAGTTATGCAAGAGATCTAATGACGCAAAGGGCTACTTGAATGACAGGAAAAGGAGCACTGGGATAGAGGCACTAATATGAAGAAAGAAGGGATAACGGTTATTGGTAAATTTAGATCGTTTTTAACTATTTGCCTTTTTTCTATGCAAGAAGTGTATTGATAAGTCCATTACAATTCAGTATTGTGAAAAATATAAGTCAAGTGTTAGTTAGGACATGGGGATTTTTTTTCAATTTTTGGGTAAGGTGCTAGGCAAGGTTTTTCCTGCCAAAATAGTAAGCTCTTTTTTAGGAGTAGGGTATTTACCGGGTTGGCAGCATTATTGGTCTGCTTTTCTAATATTATTTATTACCGACATTATATTAATGCTTACATACGGAGGTGATTTTATACTATATAAAATGCCGAATTCAGGCATAGTTGTAGCTGCTATTTTTACCAAGCTAGCAATAGTTATGTTAGTGCTGCAATTAGTTGGCATATCTATTTTTCACACTCAAGATCCTTCAGCTAGCAGTGATGAGAATATAGTAATACAAATAGCATCAGGACAGGTGCTGACTGTTGCGCTTTCGATGCCGGCAATAATGTCAATTTATTATATTGTAAGTAAATTCTATCTAAGTATATGTAAAGCAATACTTCAATGTCCATTTTGGTTTAATGATCTTATGCATTTGTTCTTTTTCTTTATAATACCTTATTTATTTTTTAATATTGTAGAAGTAATAAAACCATGGCCGATAAGTACGATACAGCTTAGTTATAACAATGCAATATCAATCACATTTGAAGGGATTTTTCATGTGTTTTATGCAGTGATTTTATTGTACTTGACTGCATTTATATTCTGCGATCTGACTATGCATGATGCGATTGTTTTAAATAAAAGCATATTTGAGTATGTAAAAGAAAGTTCAATAGCCTTGAGTGACTATTTTCATGGCACTATTAAAAAAATAAGTATAGAATAGTACTTATTTGCTTATGTATTCAGTTTAAAAGATATACAGTTTGCGTGAATCTACAGGATATAATAAAGGGATTACAAGATTTTTGGGCAGATGAAGGGTGTACTATACTTCATCCATATACGTCTGAAGTTGGAGCTGGAACACTACATCCCGCAACAATCATGTCAGCGATTGACGAAAAATCAACAAAAATTGCGTATCTACAACCAGTAATCAGACCTGCAGACGGACGCTATGGCGACAACCCTAATCGTTTATATCAGCATCATCAATACCAAGTTATAATAAAACCATCTGGCAGCAATTTGCAAGATATTTACTTAAATAGCTTAAAAGCTCTTGGTGTATCGACAAAAGAATATGATATTAAGTTTATTGAAGATGATTGGGAAAATCCAAGTGTTGGTGCATCCGGTCTTGGTTGGGAGGTTACATGCAACGGAATGGAAGTAACACAACTTACTTATATACAGCAAGTGGGAGGTATTGACTGCAGAATAATTCCTGGTGAAGTAGCATATGGGTTAGAGCGTTTAGCAATGTGCATACAGGGTGTAGATAATGTTTACGACATAATGTGGAACGGTAGCGGTGCAACTTATGGAGATATTTTTAAACAAAGAGAGCGAGAGTTTTCTTACCTGGCACTTGATTATTATGATACTAAAGTAGTACAACAGCAGTTTGAGGATACAGAAAAACTGTGTAAATTCCTTGTTGAAAAAGAATTGCCGATAGCAGCTTATGACCAATGTATTAAAACGAGCCATCTACTTAATCTACTTGATGCAAGAGGTGTGCTTGGTGTGAATGAACGTACAGCCTATATTAGTAGAGTGAGAGAGTTAACAAAAAAATGCTGTGAATTATATAGAGCAAAGTAGAATATGTTGTCACAATTATTGTTTGAATGTCTTTCAGAAGAAATTCCATCAAGAATGCAGAATTCATCTGCAGCTCAGGTTAAGAGCTATATCACTAATGCTTTTAGTAAAAATAATGTGAAATTTGCATCTATAGAAGTTTATGTGACTGCACGTCGCATTGCTCTTTTTATTGATGGTATAAGTGCTTTGGAGCTAAAAGATTCTAACAATGAGATTAAAGGACCAAGAGTTAATGCACCGAAAAGTGCTATCGAAGGTTTTTTGAGAAAAAATCGGAAAGGTGAAGAAGATTTACTCATTCGCAAAGTAAATGATGAAGATTTTTACTTCATTAAGAGAGAAAGCTGCTTATTTAACATCAACGGGTTTCTCAAAAATCAACTGGAGGAAATGCTAAAAAACTTTTCTTGGCCAAAGAGTATGAGATGGAGTGAAAGAAAAGAGAGATGGGTTAGGCCAATTAAAAATATTCTATGTATTTTAAATGACGAAATAATACCTATATCTTTTGCAGGGGTTACAGCATGCAACGTGACGTATGGTCATAGGTTTCTCTCAGGTGATGCAGCACTTACTGTTAAAACACCCAAAGACTATTTTGAATTGTTAGAAAAAAATAATGTCATTCTCCAGTTGGACAAAAGAAAGCAATTTATACTAGATCAGATTAATAAGTTTACAAAAGAGGAGAACTTACAACTTGAAAAAAATGATTATTTACTTAATGAATTGGCAGGGCTTATAGAGTGGCCAATAGTATTATTTGGTAAAGTAAAATCATCAGAGTTACCGAAGGAAGTAATACTTAGTATAATTAATACGCAGCAAAAGTATCTTGCTTTAAGTAATGGACAGAAAATATCACATTTTGTTACTGTTGTAAATGTTAACAACAATGAAGTTGTCAAAGGTCATGAAAGAATATTAGAAGCACGTCTTGCTGATGCCCAGTTTTTGATATCTCAAGACAAGAAGGAAAACCTAGATTACTATGTCAAAAAATTGAGCTCTATTTCATTTCATGCTTCGCTCGGTAGCGTAGAAGAAAAAGTGAAGCGTATTATCGCTCTTTCAAAGTATATAGCGATATTTATTCCACATGCTTCATTAATTAAAGTTGAACGTGCTGCATATTTAGCAAAGGCAGATCTTGCAACGTTGATAGTGAAAGAATTTCCGGGATTGCAAGGAGTAATGAGTGGATACTACGCTTCTTATTTTCAAGAGGATAAAGAAGTAGTGGAAGCTATAACTGAGCACTATAAGCCAATTGGATCGGACCAAGAATGCCCTAAATCTCCTACTGCGATTGCTGTAGCTATTGCAGACAAAATGGATAGTTTGGTTGGCTTAATTGCAGCAGGTGAGAAAATCTCTGGTTCGTATGATCAGTTTGGTTTGCGGAGAATGACAATTGGTATAATTAGAACAATACTTGAAAATAATTTGCATATTCCAATTAGATTGCTGATAGATAAGTCAGTATCTTTATGTTCAAGGCTTCTATTGAATAAAAATATAACTCCAGTTGATAAGCCAAGTGAAAAACAAATTTCAGAACTAGTATTTAAATTCTGCTTAGAAAGGTTCAAGGTTATTTTAAAAAATAGAAATATAAGGCAAGATGTTGTAGATTCAATACTATATAAAGTCGATATTAATGATCTGCTGAAAGCGGAAAAGCAAACTGTGATATTGGATCGTTATCTTAGTACAAAAGAAGGTGAACAGGTTCTAAGCACTTATAAAAGAGCCAGTAACATGATGAGCAAAGTGAGAAAAAGTGATGGCACTACTTATAATGCATCTTACAGTAAGAAGTTTTTGATTGAAGATGAGGAGATTGCGCTATCAAATTGTGCTATAGCTGCTTGTAAAAACATCAAACAAGCGATAGAAAATAACGACTTTAATACAGCGCTTGATGAACTTGCTCGTTTTGCTCCATTTATCAATCAATTTATGGACAGTGTAAAGATTAACTGTGATTCTAATGAGCTTAGAATAAACAGGTTATCTTTGCTTGCAAATGTTGTTTCTACCTTTCATTTAGTAGCAGAGTTTAACCTTATACAGGTTAAACAATTGATAAATGCTCAGGCAATATAAGGAACAAATCAAATCATCTCCACAATCCTGTGGCGTTTATAAGATGATTGGAGATAAGAGTAAGGTTTTATACATTGGTAAAGCAAAAAACTTGAAGTCGAGATTATCCGACTACCTTCAATTCGAAAACCTTTCTGAACGAATCAGAGTAATGATCTCACAGGTTATTAAGGTTGAAATATTCATCACTGAGAATGAAATCGAAGCATTGCTTCTTGAAGCACAGTTAATAAAATCGTTAAAACCATCTTATAATATTTTACTTAGGGATGGAAAATCTTATCCTTATATAACAATTTCTAAGCATGATTATCCAAGAATAGCGAAATATAGAGGTAAGTTTAAGAAGAATGAGTTTCATTACTACGGCCCTTTTCCATCTGCCGCTGCTGTTAAGAACACTATATTATCATTGCAAAAAGCTTTTCTCTTAAGAGTATGTTCAGATCAATATTTCTCTTCAACAAAAAGACCATGTCTTGAGTATCAAGTTAAGCGCTGTTCAGCACCATGCGTAGATAAAATTACAAAAGATGATTACTGCAAATCAGTAAAACAAGCACAAGATACTCTGCTAGGAAGGAATAAAGAAGTGCAAAGACAGCTATTTTCTACAATGGAAAAGTGCAGTAGGGAGATGAACTACGAGCTTGCTGCTGTCTATAGAGATCGATTGAAATTTCTTCAGCAAATTCAAATGCAGCCAATGGATTTTTCTTTTGAAGAAGATGCAGATTTCTTCAGCATTGTACGTGAGGCAGACTTAGCATGCATTGGTGTACTATCTTTCAGAGATAAAGGTAACTATGGAAGCATTCCTTACTTCATTGAGAATTGTAGTGATCATCCAAATGATGAAATTTTATCCACCTTTTTGGTCAATTTGTATAATCCAGTTAGCACACTACCAGCGCAAATTTACGTTCCCGATTTTATTAAGGATAAGGAAATTATAGAACAAGCACTTTATGCTCTTACTCAAAAATCAATAAAAGTTTTGTATGCGAAAAATAGTAAAGAGCGTGATTTGTTGAATTTTATTTACAATAATTCTAAGCATAGCCTAGAGCAGAAGCTTACTGATTATAGAAATAACCTAGAAAAGCTCGAAGAGCTTAGCAAAATCTTTTTGTTACCAAATATTCCAAAGCGTATCGAAGTTTATGACAATAGCCATATATCTGGAAATCAACAGATTGGTGTGATGGTTGTTGCAGGGCAGGAAGGTTTTTTAAAAAGTGAATACAAAAAATTTACTATAAAAGAAGAAATTTCAGGTGATGACTATAAAATGATGAGAGAAGTGCTGACTAGACGTTTCTCTGGCAATATAAAAGACATCATTCCTGATTTTTTACTGATAGATGGTGGGCCAGGACATGTTTCCATAGTGCAGAATGTGTTGGAGATATTGAATATAAACGTTCCTTTTGCTTGTATGGCAAAAGGTCATGATCGTAACGCAGGAAATGAAAGATTTTATGTGCCGAGCAGAGAAGAATTTACTCTAGCAAGTGACAGCAAGGTCATGCTTTATTTACAATTGCTGCGTAATGAAGCTCACCGTTTTGCAATAACTTCGCACAGAAAAAAACGCGATAAACAGTTTTTTGCTTCACAATTAAGCAAAATATCTGGTGTTGGCAGTAAAAGAAAGAAGGCACTCATGTCTCATTTTGGTTCGGTAGAAAACATAAGCAAAGCTTCTCTAGCTGAAATTCAAAACGTACCTGGAATTAGTAAAGGTTTAGCAGAAATCATTCTTCAACACGTGAATTCTAAGAAAGGTACTCCTAAATAGGTACTCTAAAATTAACCTTTATTTCTTCTTAATAAGACATAAAAAGCTCCTTTGCCACCATGTTTTTTTATGGCTTGCTGATAGTATAAGATCATATTTCGAACTTTTGTATCATTCAACCACTTATTTAAGCTATTCTTTATAGTGTCTATTTTATCTGTACTATTACCATGCCCCGTAATTACCAATAAGCACCTATTCCTTGCTTGATAATTTTTGATAATAAAATCTATCAATTTACAATAAGCATCATCTATACTATAGCCATGCAAATCGAGTTTATCGCTTATAAAATATTTGCCCCTATCGATCTTTAATTTTGTATTGTAGTCAAGACAAAATGATGAATCACCATTATCAGTATTAAGAAAATTTTCTTGTAAGCCAGAGATACCTTTATCAATCATAGATTTTATATTTACTTTGTGATCAACTTTCAAAGTAACTTTTCCACATTCTATTGGCTTAACATTTTTTTGCCAATCTAACTCATCGTCTGACATAAATTCATTAATTGAACTGCATAATTTTACAACAATATATAAACACAGTAAAATATTGCTTATTCTATAAGAACCAGGCTTTCAATAATACAATGAAATCATCAAAAGCTAATGAAAACTGTTGGATATATGGAAAGCACACTTGTATTTCAGCATTAAGAAACAAAAATAGGCGGTGTATAGAACTGTTAGTAACAGAAAATTTCTACAGAGAATTTGAGAAAGAAATTAAACAATGTGCAGATAGTAAGGGCATTAAAGCTCGACTGGTAGAGAACAAAATGTTCAATGATGTTTTACCCAAAGGTGTAAATCACCAAGGAATTGCTTTAAAAGTTACTCCTATTTTTCACAGCTTAAATATTGAAGAAATAGCTGAAGGTTCAGGTGAAAACTCTACTATAGTCATTTTAGATCAAATTACTGATACACACAATATAGGTTCGATTTTAAGAACCTCAGCTTGTTTCAACATTGATGCATTGGTTTTACCGTATCACCATTCACCAAGCGAAAATGCATCTATCGCAAAAACAGCAAGTGGCGCATTAGACATTGTTCCTCTAATATACGTTACAAACATAGTAAAGACGATGGAGTCTTTAAAAAAGATAGGCTACTGGTGTTATGGGTTTGATTGCAATGCAAAGGAAAATATAGATGAAATAAAGAATTTTGGGCAAAAAAGAGTAATTGTTTTTGGTTCTGAAGAGAAAGGAATGCGGAGACTAGTTAAAGAAAATTGTGATTATCTTTTAAAAATCCCAATGTCAAACGTAATTAACAGTCTAAATGTTTCAAACGCAGCAGCAATAGGACTATATTCCATTTACATTAAAACAAAAATCACTGCAAATTAGTTGCAATAAAACAAGGATGTCATTCCAGTATGTGATACTGGAATGACAACAGTGAATGACATCTTGCGATGTCATTTACTAGCACTTACATTACCAATCCCAAGAAAGAGGTGAACTTGAATCTGTTGGAATCTCGAAGGATGGCTGTGACACTATCTCTTTTATCTCATTTCTAAGCCATTCACTACCTTCTTGCCCAGCATCCGTGATAGCTTGCTTGAAACTGCTCTCTAGTACAGCTTTAGCAGCTTCAGTGACGTGACCATTACCATTTATAGCATTTCCTATTGTAGTTAACTTAATTAACTCAGCGTTTAAGTCAGCAGGCATCTTATCAGTCTTAGTTTGTATTGCAGTAACCTTATTTCCTAAATTAGCAGCACTTGTAGCATCTTTTATAGCAGCAACATCAGCAGTAAAGGTATCTGTGATCTTATCAGTCTTAGTTTGTATTGCAGTAACCTTGTCTCCTAAATTAGCAGCATTTGTAGCAGTTTCTATAGAAGTTACTTTAGCTGTTAAGTCAGCTGGAATAGTATCAGTTTTAGCCTTTATAGCAGTGACATCAGCTCCTAAGGTATCTGTGATCTTATCAGTCTTAGCCCTTATTGCAGTAACATCAGCAGTTTTAGCTAAAGGAGCTAGTTCAGCGGTTTTAGCCAAAGGATCTAATTCAGCAGTTTTAACTAAAGGAGCTAGTTCAGCAGATTTTGCTAACTTACCTAACTCAGTTCCTAAATCGTCGGGCATCTTATCAGTCTTAGCCTTTATAGCAGCAACATCAGCAGTTTTAGCCAGTGGAACCACTAGTGTATCTATATATTCAAATCCAGGCAATGCATCTAATTCTTCTTGTAAATCGTCAGGCATCTTATCAGTCTTAGCCCTTATTGCAGTAACATCAGCAGTTTTAGCTAAAGGAGCTAGTTCAGCAGTTTTAGCTAGAGGAGCTAGTTCAGCGGTTTTAGCCAAAGGATCTAATTCAGCAGTTTTAACTAAAGGAGCTAGTTCAGCAGATTTTGCTAACTTACCTAACTCAGTTCTTAGATCGTCAAGCATCTTATCAGTTTTAGCCTTTATAGCAATGACATCAGCTCCTAAGGTATCTGTAATCTTATCAGTCTTAGTTTGTATTGCAGTAACCTTGTCTCCTAAATTAGCAGCATTTGTAGCAGTTTCTATAGCAGTTACTTTAGCTGTTAAGTCAGCTGGAATAGTATCAGTTTTAGCCTTTATAGCAATGACATCAGCTCCTAAGGTATCTGTGATCTTATCAGTCTTAGTTTGTATTGCAGTAACCTTGTCTCCTAAATTAGCAGCATTTGTAGCAGTTTCTATAGAAGTTACTTTAGCTGTTAAGTCAGCTGGAATAGTATCAGTTTTAGCCTTTATAGCAGTGACATCAGCTCCTAAGGTATCTGTGATCTTATCAGTCTTAGCCCTTATTGCAGTAACATCAGCAGTTTTAGCTAAAGGAGCTAGTTCAGCGGTTTTAGCCAAAGGATCTAATTCAGCAGTTTTAACTAAAGGAGCTAGTTCAGCAGATTTTGCTAACTTACCTAACTCAGTTCCTAAATCGTCGGGCATCTTATCAGTCTTAGCCTTTATAGCAGCAACATCAGCAGTTTTAGCCAGTGGAACCACTAGTGTATCTATATATTCAAATCCAGGCAATGCATCTAATTCTTCTTGTAAATCGTCAGGCATCTTATCAGTCTTAGCCCTTATTGCAGTAACATCAGCAGTTTTAGCTAAAGGAGCTAGTTCAGCAGTTTTAGCTAGAGGAGCTAGTTCAGCGGTTTTAGCCAAAGGATCTAATTCAGCAGTTTTAACTAAAGGAGCTAGTTCAGCAGATTTTGCTAACTTACCTAACTCAGTTCCTAGATCGTCAGGCATCTTATCAGTTTTAGCCTTTATAGCAATGACATCAGCTCCTAAGGTATCTGTAATCTTATCAGTCTTAGTTTGTATTGCAGTAACCTTGTCTCCTAAATTAGCAGCATTTGTAGCAGTTTCTATAGCAGTTACTTTAGCTGTTAAGTCAGCTGGAATAGTATCAGTTTTAGCCTTTATAGCAATGACATCAGCTCCTAAGGTATCTGTGATCTTATCAGTCTTAGTTTGTATTGCAGTAACCTTGTCTCCTAAATTAGCAGCATTTGTAGCAGTTTCTATAGCAGTTACTTTAGCTGTTAAGTCAGCTGGAATAGTATCAGTTTTAGCCTTTATAGCAATGACATCAGCTCCTAAGGTATCTGTAATCTTATCAGTCTTAGCCTTTATTCCTGATATCAGATCTGTTCCGACTTGAGTTTTTATGGTAACTAAGTCAGCGCTTAAGTCAGCTGGAATAGAATCAGTCTTAGTTTTTATTGCACCTACGTTAGTTCCAATACCTAATAATGTAGCAATTGCACCTCCAGTCATGAAGTTTGTTGCTGTAGCACTGTAATCTATTTCAGCAGCACCATTAGGTTCATACCTAAAAGTGTTGAAAACACTAGTATTACCTACACCAAAGGTATACTTATTCTGTGCAGCATATTCATAAATTATGCTTTTAATGGTAGGGGATACTACATTTGCTCCAGCACTGTCTTTAAAAGTTAAACTAGCCATATCACTTTCCGTTAATTATAAAAACCATAATGTGCATGAAAATAATATAAATTCCGTAAATACTAGATTTTGCATAAGATTTCCTTGAAGCTTTTCGCTTCAGAATTCTTCTCTTGTGATCTAAGTATGTAGCAGACGATGTCATCCTAGTAGCCCCTTTGGTGTTATTCCAGTGCTTGACACTGGAATCCATTTTTCCATCATAAGAAACGTTGATTACTTTTATACTAGCAAATTTAACTGGATGCCAGTGTCTGGGCATTGGAATAACAAAAAGAGGGCAGGGCACTCCTTGTATATTAGATATAGGCTGAGTTATGATCGTGATAAACGTGATCGCTTGCGCAGTCGAACATTTTCACAAAACCATTCTCTAGATAGAGATTATATTCATGATGTTGATCTAATAACTCAAAGTTATCTTGTGTTTCTAAGCTGAAGTGACTTGAATCTGATAGCAATTCGTAATTTGGATTATCTATTTTACTAATGCTGCTTATTACTTTGCCATTACCATTTGATATAGCCAAACTATAACTATCACCATCCTTCATTATTTTGATGGATACCTTATCTTCAGGTAACACTATAAGCTTTTTCGTGTCACTATCGTGAATTAGAAATTTGCCATCTTTAAAGTAATACTTGTCTTCCGGCAAAGCACCAATCTTATAATCCGATGTATGCAGTTTGTTCCAAAAATCTAACACAGATTGCTTATCTGCTCTTTCTGCTCTATTATACAAGGCTTGCACATCATTATAATCTATGATTACATTTGCCTTATGCTTTCCTTCTACATCTCTATCATAGCTCTTTTCTATTTTCAAGATTGTGTCTTTCAACACTACCTGCTCAGTCTTAGTTTGTATTGCAGTAACCTTGTCTCCTAAATTAGCAGCATTTGTAGCAGTTTCTATAGCAGTTACTTTAGCTGTTAAGTCAGCTGGAATAGTATCAGTTTTAGCCTTTATAGCAATGACATCAGCTCCTAAGGTATCTGTGATCTTATCAGTCTTAGTTTGTATTGCAGTAACCTTGTCTCCTAAATTAGCAGCATTTGTAGCAGTTTCTATAGCAGTTACTTTAGCTGTTAAGTCAGCTGGAATAGTATCAGTTTTAGCCTTTATAGCAATGACATCAGCTCCTAAGGTATCTGTAATCTTATCAGTCTTAGCCTTTATTCCTGATATCAGATCTGTTCCGACTTGAGTTTTTATGGTAACTAAGTCAGCGCTTAAGTCAGCTGGAATAGAATCAGTCTTAGTTTTTATTGCACCTACGTTAGTTCCAATACCTAATAATGTAGCAATTGCACCTCCAGTCATGAAGTTTGTTGCTGTAGCACTGTAATCTATTTCAGCAGCACCATTAGGTTCATACCTAAAAGTGTTGAAAACACTAGTATTACCTACACCAAAGGTATACTTATTCTGTGCAGCATATTCATAAATTATGCTTTTAATGGTAGGGGATACTACATTTGCTCCAGCACTGTCTTTAAAAGTTAAACTAGCCATATCACTTTCCGTTAATTATAAAAACCATAATGTGCATGAAAATAATATAAATTCCGTAAATACTAGATTTTGCATAAGATTTCCTTGAAGCTTTTCGCTTCAGAATTCTTCTCTTGTGATCTAAGTATGTAGCAGACGATGTCATCCTAGTAGCCCCTTTGGTGTTATTCCAGTGCTTGACACTGGAATCCATTTTTCCATCATAAGAAACGTTGATTACTTTTATACTAGCAAATTTAACTGGATGCCAGTGTCTGGGCATTGGAATAACAAAAAGAGGGCAGGGCACTCCTTGTATATTAGATATAGGCTGAGTTATGATCGTGATAAACGTGATCGCTTGCGCAGTCGAACATTTTCACAAAACCATTCTCTAGATAGAGATTATATTCATGATGTTGATCTAATAACTCAAAGTTATCTTGTGTTTCTAAGCTGAAGTGACTTGAATCTGATAGCAATTCGTAATTTGGATTATCTATTTTACTAATGCTGCTTATTACTTTGCCATTACCATTTGATATAGCCAAACTATAACTATCACCATCCTTCATTATTTTGATGGATACCTTATCTTCAGGTAACACTATAAGCTTTTTCGTGTCACTATCGTGAATTAGAAATTTGCCATCTTTAAAGTAATACTTGTCTTCCGGCAAAGCACCAATCTTATAATCCGATGTATGCAGTTTGTTCCAAAAATCTAACACAGATTGCTTATCTGCTCCTTCTGCTCTATTATACAAGGCTTTCACATCATTATAATCTATGATTACATTTGCCTTATGCTTTCCTTCTACATCTCTATCATAGCTCTTTTCTATTTTCAAGATTGTGTCTTTCAACACTACCTGCTCTTTCTCCTCCACTGAAGCTGACCTTTTTGCCCTTGTTGGAATTTGTGGTTGATCAGACTGTATTTCACTATTGTCGTTTCTCTCTTCAGCAACAACATTAGTAGTACTATGTTCTGTCTTAGTTTCACTTACTTGCCCTTTTGGACTTTCGGTTTCCCTTGTGTATATCCTTTGATAGTCAGTGTAGCCTCTATTAGTGTCACCGATATCGCCACTGCCTTGATCGAAAGTTATTTTTTTGCTTCCATTTCCCATATTCTCAATTTCAACTTGAGGAGAAACAGATGCGAGGAAATCATTATAGCTGTAGTTATAATCAGCAGAAAAGAATATTTTTCCTTTGAAGTCATGGAAATTATTAGATAACATTCCAATTTCTTCATCAGTATCACCATCAAATAGTTTTACTTTAGTGAAATATCTTTGATTGTTGATTCTCACTATTTCACCACTCGAGTTTCTTTGTATCTGATAATCATTTGGATCATGTTTAATGGTAAAAAGTTTACCAGGGGCATATTTTTCTAAGTTTATAAGGCCCACATTTATATGTTTATGAGAATAATCTCTCTTTTCATATTCATGTGCAAATACTGGGTCAATATATTTGTATTCGTCTGGTATGCTACTGTATTCTCTTCCTTCAGAATCAGATGGTGCTAATTTATATTGTCCATCTTTTTCCACCAATTTTAGGTGAGTAACATTGCCTGGCAATTGAAACCTTACGTTTTTTCCATGATCATGAATGAACAAGTTACTTTCATTTATAACTTCACCTCTTTCATTTTTCATCTCTTCAGTGATATAGAAGCCCATATTTTTGAATGCATGTAGATTTTCGCCTTCTTGCTTTACAATCGCTTCGTATACATCGTCGTCTGTCCTATCTGTTCCCTTATTATCCAGTAATGTTCCTTTTTCCACGATTACTCCTTTTGCCTTTTGCTCATCAGAATATTGAGCATGCTTTGAATCCTGATGATTTAGAATTTTGGTCCCTCTAAGAAGCAGAGAATCTAAATCTTTTTGAATGTGTCCAGTGCTAGGATGCAACAATTCATTTTCATGTAAATGTGCTTCATCAAAGTATTCATCACGTTCAACTGTTCTGCCATCTATCAGAGAAGCTTTATAATGACCATTTTCTTTTGTAATAGCCATATAAGCACCACCGTCATATTGAGTATTCAAGTTGTGCAATATGTCCTCAAAAACAAAAGTTTCTTTAGTTTGACCTTCAACTTGCTTAAAAAAGCCCGATTCGCTCGACAACTCTCCAAGCTTTGTATTCCCATCATATATAGATAGTGCACCCATATCTCCGTGACCAAGAGCTTTGATAGAGAAAACTTTACCTTCTTGTAGATTAATATGAGCACCTCTGATTAGGTTTGGATCGATATTAACCATCTCTTCTAACATCTTTTCTACGTCAATGTTCTGAGTTTCTTTTACTTGTTTCAAGCCAGCGTTTATGGTTTTATCAAGCAAATCATCTTTCAGTTGTGTATATTTGTCCTGTGTAGCATTATATAATCTCTTATCTTCATTATGATAATTAGTGCTGGCTGAATTGCATTTTTCTACAAATTTCTCATAAGAGATCTCTTCTCTTTTGTATTGCTCGTATGCATCATGACGCTGTGTTTCTTCCTGTTCACGAAGGCTTTTCAACACATCATTATATTTTATATCCTTCTGCTTATCTAAGTCTTCTTTCCCATCATAGTAAGATTTTCTAAGATCTTCACCATATTTTGATAATATCCTCAAAGCTTGCATTTTATACTCTTGACTGTTTTGATATTCATTACCTTGTTGATCAGAGTAAGTCAGCTTAACCTGTCCATCAGTAGTTTTTACTGCCTTTAAGAAATGATATTCCTTTGATATATCGAGGGTATCATTTGTTGCCCTATTAACAGCACGAGCATAATCGTAAAATGACACATGCTCTACAGCAGAGAAACTTCCAACGTTTTCTCCATCTATTTTTTCTATATTTGCTTTATAATACGATACATCTTTAATTTCTCCACCCACTATTTCTTGACCAGTTGCTATAAAATCTCCTTTTGTAACTTGCAAAGCGTTGAGATGTTCCATTGCAGTTTCTGTATCATTCTCAGCAAGCCAACTTTTGAAGTCAGCATCATGTCCTTTTATGTCTTTCAAGAAACTTTTTGATTCATCTGAGTTACCTTGACGTAAAGCATCTAGGTAGTCTCTTAATAAACTAGGATCTTTTTCCTGTAAGTACATTATCAACGCATGACCAGTTTTATACACTAAACTGTTTTCTTCACCATTGGCTGAGTATTGTAAATTTAAAATTTCACCTAGATCCAAATTTGCGGCTTCAGTTTTATCAATGCTTGACCCTTGAGCATTGAACTTGTGATCTGAATGATGTTCAAAGTAATCTGCAATTCCCTCCATTAATACTGTAGGTAGAGATTTTCCTCCTGTAGCCAAGTAAGTTAAACCATGTGCAAATTCATGCTGAAGGTTATGAACGCCACCTTGCTGATAGACATACATCTCAGCAAAAATATCAGCTTCTCCTTTGTAGTAACATTTACCACCTTCATCTCCAAGGTAAGAACCAAAACGTTCGCTTCCACCAAGGTGAGTGTAATCAGCCTTATCATCAAACACATAAATTTTGAATGTTTGTTCTGAGCTACCAGGCTCCAGCTTAAATGCATCTTTAAAATTAGTAGCTGTTTCTCTTATCTCACTTTCAATGTGAGCAACTTTACTTGTTCTTAAATCATGAGAATGAACCTCTACTTTGATATTTA
Source organism: Wolbachia endosymbiont (group B) of Athalia cordata (assembly GCF_947251845.1). Classification (NCBI taxonomy): domain Bacteria; kingdom Pseudomonadati; phylum Pseudomonadota; class Alphaproteobacteria; order Rickettsiales; family Anaplasmataceae; genus Wolbachia; species Wolbachia endosymbiont (group B) of Athalia cordata. The sequence continues at coordinate 1,129,134 of NZ_OX366383.1, read as the reverse complement.
AATCTTTAACTTCTATGATATGCTTGTTGTTAAAATATTCATCTTTAGATATATTTTTATTTACTTGTCGATTGATTGTCATTACTTTAACCCCTAATTTATTAGTCTTTACAATATCAAGCATAAAGCTACTTCCGCTAAGAAAGTGTAAATTCTCATATTGATATAATTTATATCTTAATAAAAAAGTATAGATAGTTAACTCAATATGAAAAATCGAGAATATAGCTAAAATTCCATAGCTGTTAATAAGTAGCGGAATTATAATTAAGAAATTTACTGAGTAGAAAAAAAGGTAAAAAAATCCTTTAGTAGCGAGTTTTATAATGTAAATTGGCGTTGTAATAATGTGCTAACAAGCGCGATTTGGCTGAATGTAGAAAAAATTTAAAAGACATGCAGTCGCTATAATTTTTATGTAATTTGCCAATAAATACCTGAGTTTTTTACTGAATTTTGTTGTTAAATCCGCGAAGATAAAAACAAGCATAAATACCCTTGCTAATATAGTAAGGAAGGTAAGAAGGTTTGTCAAGGAATTTCATCCAGCAAGAAGTCTAAAAGCAAATTGACTTTCATTTCATTGAAGCACTATACTAAAGCTACGATGGGTAATTAGCTCAGTTGGTAGAGCACTTGCTTGACGTGCAAGGGGTCGCTGGTTCGAGCCCAGTGTTACCCACGATTTTTGCTCATAAAAAGATTTTGTATGACAGCAGTGCACAATGGCAAACACTCAATAGCAGAGTCCAAGCGCTTAATTTATTCCATAATAATAGTTGCTATAACAATGCTTATGGAGATAGCAGGTGGAATAATTTCACATTCGCTTGCTCTGTTATCAGATGCAGGGCACATGCTCACTGATCTTTTTGCCTTGATTTTAAGCTGGATAGCACACAAATTTTCAGCTAAGAAATCTGATTTACAGAGGTCATATGGGTATCACAGATTGCAGATAATTGCAGCATTTGTTAATGGTTTAACTCTATTTTTCATTGCAGTAGTCATTATAATTGAATCAATAAAAAGATTTATTTTTCCAGTTCATGTTGAATGGAAAATAATGTTAATAATTTCCACACTTGGCCTGATTTCTAATATCATAGTTTTTTTTATATTACATAGTAAATGCGAAAGTAACATAAATATAAAAAGTGCTGTATTGCATGTTATCGGAGATATTTTAGGTTCTGTAGCTGCTATACTTGCATCCATAATTATCATGTTTACCGGATGGCAAATAGTGGACCCTATTTTGTCAGTATTTGTCAGTGTAATAATCTTAAACAGTGGCTATAAAATTCTCAAGAATTCTTGCCATATACTCCTTGAAGGTACACCTGAGAGTTTATCTGCTGAGGAGATAAAAAGTGAGATTGTATCTAAGTTACCTGAAGTGATAGATGTGCATCATATACATGCATGGTCACTATCTGATAATTATTTTATACTTACTATGCATGCCAAGATAAAGCAAAATGGACAACACACTAATATTTTGTATGAGATAAAAAAAATACTATTAAATAGGTTCGAAATTGCGCACTCTACAGTTGAAATTGAATACGATGAGTGCGTAGACAGTAAAATACTTAAGCATTGACATCTATAGGCTATTTGTTATTACTACAATATCATAATATTATAGAGAGTAGGCTATGATAGGTATTTCCCAAATACAATTTCCTGGAAAGGATTCTTACAGATTAAAGACAGCAAGTTACTTCGCAGCTTTTGTTTCTTTAAGCATTTTAGTTAATCCTGCCAATGTCTTTTTATCTTTTGCCACATTGTTTTTTAGATCTGAAATAAAAACTTTTTACGTTTATAAAGACATAAAAGCTGCAAAGCAGGAAAAAATAAGTAAAAAGGAATATGGGGAAATATTTTTTGAGAAAAATAAAATTAAAATAGCATCTTTCCTTTTATTTTTTGCTTCTGTAACATATCTAACCTTTACAACTACTTTTCTGCTCGTTTCGTTACTTGCAACAATACCACTTGCAATGGTTTTAATTCTATTACAAAGTGAATTAAGGCCAAAGGATTTTAATCCATTTACGTTACTCAAAGCTGCTATAAGTTTCTTTTTAGAAGGCATAAAAGAAAATACTCGCAGTATGACAAATAAGTTTGATGATACTTATGAGCATTTACTGCCCCATCAATTGAATGACGATATTAGTAATAATATTGGTAAGTTAATACGCAAGTATAATGCAGTAACAGAAGACGCTATTAATAGTAGGGAATTTGAAGAATTTATTGAATATATAAATTACTTACATATGCTTGATGGCCAACCATTTAGTAATGAGAATAAGGGAAAATTAGTAATGTTTTTACAAGATTTTTGCAAAGGTAATGAGAAACATAGCTCTGGTTTCACTGGTGGACAAATTCTTCTGTTAGTTCTTAGAGCCTGCAATGATGGAGATAGAGAAGCTGTAAAAAATAAAAAAGACGCGTTGATTGCAAATTTACTAGATAGCCAAACTTTCTCTAGAAAAGAACGAATTCCTAACACGTGTTTTACTGGTGTTATCTACAGAATGTTAAGTACATTAGAGGGTATTCATTCCGATCCAGAGATTAAATTTACACCACCTAGACAAATGCTCCTTACAGAAGCAGAAAATGAAGCACGTAAGTTTATGTTAGACAGGCTAAAAAATAAGAAGAACAGTAAAGAAATTCTTAGGGCTTGGCATAACGCCCAAAATAATTATGAAGATGATAAAAGTCAAAAAATAGTTGATGATTTTATTGCAGAAGTAAGCGTTCCTTTAATGAGAAGATTACTGAATTTTACTTCTCAGTATAGTGAACAAATTGCGCTGACATTAATGAAAAATATCAGCTCTGTAAAGTTAAATAAATTAGAGCACTTTGCGCTGTCTCAGCACATAACAAATGAACTACAGGGGGATGGTTTAGACGATCAACTCGAAAACATCAAAGGAAAAGTCTTTTTGGAGCTTTTAAACCAAAATTTACTTAGAACAGACTTTTTTCTCAAGGACTCATCTTTAACTGAAGCTAAGAGAATAGCTAGCAAAATAATAAAAGAAGAAGTAAAAGAATTAAAATTGAAAGCTAAGAAGGCTATTAAGGGTCAAGTGGCCAGAATGTTAGATAGTTTAAGAACGTTACCACTAGAGAAAAGGTGTTATAGGGTATACACGGAACTGAGTAAAAATAGCAGAGACGATAAAGAAGAAATAAAGAAAATTCTGCAAGAAAAGCTAGCAATAACAGAAGCAGTGATAAATAACATGTTAAAAAAAGAAGCTTCACACAGGCTAGAGATAGAGATTGAAGATATTTATAATCAAAATAAGCGCAATGTAACCACACTTTATGAACAAATACAAGAAGTGAAGCAAAGATTCATTGAAGATGAATTTTTAATACCTCAAGAAGTAGAGAGTATAACAAGAGTAAAAATTACAATCTTAAATAAAGAAGATAAAATAATACCATCAAGCAGTTTATCTCGTAGTTTAAGTGTCAGTGATTTAACATCTCATCGCTTATAAAAACTTATGCTCTCTGCCTTGCAGAAGATTTGCAATATTTTTATAATGCTTCAAGAAAATTAATATCGCTACAGTGAGTAGTATAAGGAATAACTCCTTTTGAAAAAAGAAAGATGCTATAACAGCTGCTGCAGTAGCAGCCAAGGAAGCAAGAGAGGAGTACCGAAAGATAAAAAATACTATTAGCCAGACAAATACAAATGCTAATGCTAATGCTATAGAAATGTTAAGTGCTACTAAAACTCCCAAAGTTGTTGCAACCCCCTTTCCTCCATTGAACCTTAGCCAAATAGGAAACATATGCCCTAGAACTGCTAAAATTGCAGATACATATATATATAAATCGTTATTATCACAAAATTGTTGTGCTGTATAAACTGCGATAAACCCTTTAGAGGTATCCAGAAATAACGCAAGAGCAGCAAGAAATTTATTTCCTGTCCTTGCAACATTTGTAGCACCAATGTTTCCTGAACCTACTTCTCTTAAATTTATACCATTTATTTTTGCAATAATTAAGCTAAACGGTATTGAACCTAATATGTAAGATAATACAAAAACTACAAATATCTCTATCATAGCAAAAATCTAGCTAATTTTATTATTCCTTAGCCTTTTTAGATAACATTGGACTTCATTGTTAATCTGATTGCTAAACAGTATAAGTGCTGTCATATTGATGAGTGCTAAGCAAGAGAATAAAGCCCCACCAATATTAGCAATAGCCATTATATCTTTGGAAAGACCAGAGAGAAATGCCACAATTATTACCGATATTCGGTATATCACTATACTCTTTGGACCAAATAAATATAACCATCCCATTTCACAGCAATAGACAAATGAAATTACTGAAGAAAATGCAAACAAAGGTGCAGCTATGGTTAAAAGGATAGGAAACCAAGAAGAAACTGTCTCAAATGCTTTTTGGGTGATCAGTATTCCCTCGCCAGTGCTGGTCTGGTATGCACCTGTTATTACTATTGTTATTCCTGTTAAGCAACAAATTAACATTGTATCAAAGCATGGTTCTATCATCGCAACTAGTCCAGTTCTTACTGGTTCTTCATCCTTAGTTGCTGCATGAGTAATTGATGCAGAACCAACACCTGCTTCACTGGCAAAAATTGCCCTTTGAATTCCAGCAACAAATGCTCCTACCACTCCTCCACCAACGGCATTGAAGTCTATCATACTGGAAAACAATATTTTTAATGTATTGCCAAAATTGTGAATATTGAATGCAATGATTGTGGCACAACTCAAAATATATATTAGTGACATGATAGGCACTAGTGCAGAAGATACTCTAGCTATTCTCCTAATTCCACCGATAATCACCAGAGCAAGTAGCGTAGAAATTATGGAAGAGAGAAACCAAGGATGACCATCTATCCAATTTGAATAGCCAGATAATATTGAAACCATTTGGTTAGTTTGAAATGCTACACTTCCACCAAGGCCTGATAATACAAAAACCGCTGCATATATTGCAGCCAGTACGATACCAAATTTTTTAAATCCAAACTCTTCTAGCCCATTTCTTATATATTGGAAGGGACCACTGAATAACTGCTCCTGACCTTCTGTTCTGTGCCTAAATGCTAAAGTTACTTCAGCAAACTTTGCAGACATACCAAAAAAGCCTGTTATCATCATCCAAGGTACCGCTCCTGGCCCTCCCATTGAAATTGCAATTGCAACACCAGCAACAGTTCCAAGACCTACAGTGCTTGAAAGTGCAGTAACAAATGCCTGAAAATGCGTAATGTGACCATCGTGATGATCTGTATCATATTTTCCACATAAAATAGCGAACGCATGCTTAAACATCCTTATGTTGAGGAACTTAAAACGTAGTGTTAGAAATATATAACCAAAAGCCAATAGAAGAATTATAAATGGTACGTGAAAGATCTTGAAAAACAATACTTCATTCATGAAGTTGCTTATTCCATTTAATGCAATGTCATAACTTTTGTAAAAAATTGAAGCAGCGTATACATCGTTAAACGATAGGCAAAATAACATCATGCAAAGCAATCTATAAATCATGTTTAATACCTTTTGTAATAAGAATCTATTGTATTTAAGACTTCCCTTCTCAGTAGATATATTGCAACAGCATTTGGAATCATAAGGCACATAAACAGGCTATCGCCTAAATAAGATATAAATTCTATATTTTTTGACATACAACTGATATACACTGAACCCACTATAAGAATTTGGAACAATATCAGTACTTTTTTGTTACCAAATAAGTACAACAGGGCAACTTCACAATAGTAATAGTAAGCTATTATTGTGGAAAATGCAAAGGAAAACATTATCAGCGGAAGAGCTAGCTTGCTCAATAAAGGCAAGGCTGTTGAAAATGCTGAGCTAACTAACGTAATATCACCTACGGTATTAGTGCTATGCATATCGGTGATAATTATCACAATACCAGTCAAAAATGAGACTAATATTGTGTCTACAAATGGTGCAATCATTGCAACACTTCCAACTTTAACTGGGTCTTTCTCTTTTACAATCGAATGTGCTATAGCTGCTGTTCCAGTACCTGCTTCATTAGCAAACACTGACCTTCTTACCCCTGCTATTAATCCACTCAATACTCCACCTCCTATAGCTGATTTGTTAAAGATATCTTGAAATATTATAGATAGAGCATTCAGTAGATTATTTCCGTTTACACAGATTAAATATATACACATGCCTATATATAACATTATCATGATCGGCCCTAAACCTGTTGCAACTAAAGCAATTCGCTTTATTCCTCCCAGTATTACAATTAATACAAATAGCGAGATAATAACAGATGTGTTGTATTCAAATAAGTTACTTGACAACGCTGCAATTTGATTTGCCTGAAATGGTATGCCGCCTAGAATCATTGCAACAAGCAGCATAACTGCGTAGATAAATGCAAGGAATTTGCCAGTCTTCATAAATCCAATCTTTGCAAATCCACGCTCCATGTAATAAAAAGCTCCACCTGTTGTGCTTTCAGAACGATAGGTAAATGCAAGTACTACTTCAGCAAACTTTATCGACATACCGAGTATTCCAGTAATTATCATCCAAAAAATTGCACTTGGGCCCCCTATTGTAATAGCTATTGCAACTCCTGATATTGTTCCAAGGCCAACTGTTCCTGAAATGACTGTTGTAAACGCTTGAATATGAGTGATTATACCATTGTTATTACCATTACATTTTAGGTTGAATAGCGTCTGTATTCCATACTTGAATAATCTAAAGTTAATGAATTTGAACCGAACCGTACAAAAAACTCCAGTTGCAATTACCCAAAGAATTATAAATGGAATGTTGAATATCTTTATATACAGAAGAGAGTTTAATAGATCAGTTGCTTTTACAATCATGCTGCTCACTACTTTTATATAGCTAATGAGTTTTATATGTGTAGTATATATAAAGTCCAGTGCTTATTGGAATAGTAAGTATATACAATGCACCTAAAATTGGTAGTGTTATCCAGGGCTTGCTTATAAACAGTATGATCAATATTCCAAAAAACGACACAAATATATAGGATAGGCTTCTAGGAACATAAATGTACTTTGCAGAGAAAGTTGGAATATGACTTATCGAAAAAAATGAAATGGCCAAAAAGTAACAAGCTGTATTCTTTACGTTAAAAAATTGCTCTATAAGAAGTAAGTATTCACTCTCATGAGATTGAAAGGTAATAATTATTGGTAACAGAGCAAGTAAAGCGCATACAGGAGCTGGAACGCCGGAAAAGAAAAATTTTTTCCAGTATAATTGTTCTGAATGTAGTAAAACATTGAATCTTGCAAGTCTTATTGATATGCAGATTACATATATCATTACTAAAATCCATCCTACAACTTTAATTTCCTTTAATTTCCAAAAATATAAAAGAAAAGCAGGTGCTGAACCAAAATTTAGAAAATCTGCAAAAGAATCAAGCTGTGCTCCAAAATCGCTAGTTGATTTTAGAATTCTTGCTATTCTGCCATCCATTCCATCTATTATTGCTGCAATGATAATAAAAATTGCTGAAAATTCCCATTGTTCATTAAATGTGAATTTAAGTGAAGTAAGGCCAGCACATAAACCCAGTAAAGTTATAAAATTTGGAAATAACTTGGTAATAGGTAAGGATTTACCGTTACTTTCATCGTTATTCATACAATGTCAAAGGTAAGCTTCTCTTGTTTATTTAAATCTGCTATAACTGTCTCACCACCAATAACAGTTTGGCCTTCTGAGACTCTTACCTCTATTCCAGCAGGGATATAAATATTCACTCTACTGCCAAATCTTATAATTCCAAACCTTTCACCTGCTTTTACATTCTGAGACGCTCTTAAATTACAAACAATGCGGCGTGCGATAAATCCAGCTATTTGTTCCACAATGATTTCTTTTTCCTTTTCATACTCAATCACAATAATCTGCTTTTCATTTTCATTACTGGACCTATTACTCATTGCAGAAACAAACTTGCCTTTCTTGTAGCTCATTTCCTTTATCGTACCAGATATTGGTATACGATTCACATGGACATTCAAAACGCTTAGAAATATGCTGACAAGTGTAAATTTCTTTTCTTCTTCATTCTCTTCTGATAAAGAGTAACTAACTTCTTCTATCTTTGAAATCACACCATCAGCGGGGCTTAATATAAAATCCTTATTGCTTGGTACAGCTCTTGCTGGATCACGAAAGAAATAAGTACATAATAACGTTGGAAATAAGCAAGTAATTCCAGCTCCCCAAGATATAGAGAATGCTATACATGTTACGATAAAGGAAACAACTATAAATAAATAACCTTCTCTGTTTATGTTAGGTAAACCAAAGCACATAATTTATTCTCGATAATTCATTATTAACAATTTATCATTTATAATTTCTCATGAAAAGCTTTTTTTCACTTCTTCACTTTTGGAATGCTTATATAAGCATTGATGGATATTAAATCTTTAATAAAAATTAAAGATTTTTAGCTGTTGTTAATATTATTTTAATAAAAAATTAACAATAATTCTTAATAATGTATGAATTATTATGTTCGTAATTTCGTATGACAGGGGAAATAGAAAAAGATGAATCTCCTTCCTTATACTCTGCAATTCGGATGGGTGATATTGAAGCTACAGAGCTACTAATAAAGTCTGGTGCAAACGTCAATGATAATTATGAACGTAATCGTACGCCACTGCATGTTGCTATCGGGTATAAGCAGTTTGAAATAGCGAAATTGCTGATAAATAACGGAGCAAACGTTAACGCAAAAACTGGAAATCATGGCAAAGATGACTTAACACCAATGCACCTTGCAATTTTTGCAAACACGCCAGAGTTTATAGAATTGCTAGCTAGCAATGGTGCGTCAATTGATGAAAGAGAAAGCACTGAAGGACATACACCTTTTCACCTTGCTACTTTATATGGAAATAAAAGTGTAATACAAGCCTTAGTTGACAAGGGACAGAATATTGAAGATATTGATAATAATGGGCGTACAGCTTTATTTTTAGCTATTAGGCAATGCACTGAAGCAAAGAATGATAGCAGAGTAGAAGTTATCGAGTATTTGATGAATAAACTCAAAGCAGACATAACGAAAAAAGATAATAATAACAACACAATACTTTTTCCTGCTGCTAATAATTGTCCTGGAAAAGTAGTGGAACTCATCATTAAACAATATATAGAAAGCTTTGGTAGAGATCAGTTGAAGGATTTTATCAACCACAAAAATAAAGATGGAATAGATGCTTTGGATATTGCACTCAATAGTGGAAATGAAAAGGCCATTGAAGTACTTAGCTCATATGGAGCAGATATCGAGAATAAAGTAACTCCCAAGATTACTGTAGAAAAACCACATAGTACCTTAGATGGAGCAGAAAGTATAGAAGTGGTATCCCCAATCAAACAAAAATAAAAGCAGCTCTAAATTCCTTGCTTTATTTACATTCTTTCTATAGCATGATATATTAATGTTAGAATAGGGTATGTTTGCAGGTCAAAATAATAATCAACAGCAAAATAGAAATAGAGTACAGGCTTTAATAGAAAGAGTGCAAAATGCTTACAACAACACTAATAAGATTAAAAGATTCATTAATATAGTTTTATTAGTAAGTATGATTCCTTCATTTTTTCTTCTTGTACAGCTCTCTTTGTATTTATCATTAGTAAATTATTTTTTCAAACCAAGGGAAAATGAAAAAAGATTATCAGCGTGGCCAAAAAATGTTATTAGAATAACATTAAGGATTTTTTTAATTGTACACATTATTAATTCTTGTGTGCTTTTGGTACTGCCTATATTGTGTTTATGGTTGCTAAACAAATCACTCATTGAAGACATACAGCAGTTTAACGATTTAATACAACAAATTCCAGAGGAAGAAAGGCCTATTTTCTTTCAAGATTTAGCAGCCATTCCTTTTATGGCACAAACTACTCATGACCCAAGTGCAGTTGCTAGTATAAACTTGAGTGTTGATAGACTCATAGAAAAGTATAAAGAGAATTTAAGCAAAGATGAATTCTATGTACAGCTAAATATAGGCAACACAACCGACATTGAAGAGTACATCAAACAGTCAAATGAATTTACAGAAGGCGATAAATCTCATGCACTTAAATGCTTAAGATTTATCAATAGAACAGGAGATGATTTTAAAGACAATCATAGTAAGTTAACACTAAAGCAAGCAGCTATTTTATGTTGGAAAGCCTGCAATGATAGAAATACAGGGACAGAAAATCAAAGAACTCCTTTGAATGATGAAGACATAAAAAACAGAAAAGATATGTTTTTAAAAGGTCTTGTAGACGCTGCAACAACTTACGGTAATCAAGGTCAAAGTTGTGCAGGTGGAACATACAATAAATTATTTGAGTCTTTATCTGGCTTACATCCATCAGTGGTTATTACACTCGATGGAGAAGAGGCTAGAGAAATGATAAAAGAAACGATCACACAAAAATTCCCTGAAATGGCCAAAGCCAATTTCACCAATTTCCCTGGAATAGAACAAGAAAGGATCCGTAGCGAGTTACAAGAGTTATCATCTGAAACAGTAAGGTATATTATGACTACGCATTCAGCTCTTGAGAGAAGGTGTCAAGAGTTCAGCGATAGATTAAACAATGATAAAAAGAATGAAATATTAAAAGAGTGTATGAGCAACTTATCCTGTGTTAATCTAGAAAGTCCAATTGAAAGAAGAAGGTAAATTGTATTTGATTGTGGCCATTTATTTTGAAATATGAAGCAGAATTTTGTATGGTTGTTTCAATTTAAGTCTATGTATTGAAATAACATGTAAAACCACTTCGTGTAGGTGATGTATTATATTTTATCTATATGTCAAGAATCCTTCTCTCAACTTAAAGATGTTGCTAATCAGCACATACAAATGTAATATTAATTAATATTTATAAATAAAGCAATTCCATGGAAAGTAATTACAACGCTGATGCAATAAAAATCCTAAGAGGTCTTGATGCTGTAAGAAAGCGTCCAGGTATGTACATTGGTGATACTGATGATGGATCTGGTCTGCACCATATGGTGTACGAGGTTGTTGACAATGCGATAGATGAGTCTTTAGCTGGTTATTGTAGTAAGATTGAAGTTAGCATAAATGAAGATGGCTCAGTATCTGTAACCGATAATGGTCGTGGCATTCCAACTGATATTCATGCAGAGGAAGGAATATCAGCAGCAGAAGTAATAATGACCCAATTGCATGCAGGAGGTAAATTTGACAGCAATACCTATAAGGTTTCTGGAGGATTACATGGTGTTGGAATTTCAGTTGTTAATGCGTTATCGAGTTGGCTGGAATTAACCATCTGGCGCAATAAGAAGGAATATTTCATACGCTTTGAAGATGGTGAGTCTGTTGAATCTTTAAAGGTAATTAATGAAAACACAAATAAAAGAGGAACTAGAGTAACGTTTATGCCATCAACGGGGACTTTTAGTAGTATTGATTTTAGTTACTCCACTCTTGAGAGTCGCATCAGAGAATTGGCATTTTTAAACTCAAATATTGAGATCATTTTGTGTGATCTCCGTAATAAACCACATGTAAAGTCTTATTTTAACGATAGTAAAGAGTCTGAAGATAATTTTGGTACAGCTAATTTTGTACGGTACTTAGACAAGAATAAGACACATGTTACTAAAATTGCCAGCATTAGAGATGATGTAAAAGATCTAGGTACCAGTGTAGAAATATCAATGGAGTGGAATGATTCCTACTATGAGAATATGCTATGCTTCACAAATAATATAAGACAACGGGATGGTGGTACGCATTTGGCAGGGTTTAGATCTGCACTAACCAGATGTATCAATAACTATGCAAACAATGAAGGTTTTTTGAAGAAGGCAAAAGTGAATTTGACTGGAGAAGATGTTAGAGAAGGCTTAACTTGTGTTTTATCTCTCAAGATGCCTGATCCTAAATTTTCTTCACAGACAAAAGATAAATTGGTCAGTTCTGAAGCGCGGGCAGTTGTAGAGAGCATAGTTTTTGACAAGTTGAGTACAATACTTGAAACTGACCCCAAGTTAGCAGCAAGTATAGTAGAAAGAGCGATTAGGTCAGCAAAAGGAAGAGAAGCCGCAAGAAAAGCACGAGAGTTAGTTAAAAATAAAAACAATATTAATATTGCAACTCTACCTGGAAAGCTTGCCGATTGTCAGGAAAAAGTTCCTGAGTTATCGGAATTGTTTATAGTAGAGGGTAATTCCGCAGGTGGTACTGCAAAGCAGGGACGTAATCGTAAAACACAGGCGGTACTTGCTTTAAGAGGGAAAATTCTAAACGTAGAACGTGCAGGGCTGGATCGTATTTTTTCATCTGCAGAAATTGGCTCTCTGATCACGGCAATTGGGGCTGGAATAGGGAGTGAGCACTTCGATATTGAAAAAACTAGGTATCATAAAATTATCATTATGACAGACGCAGATGTTGATGGCTCTCATATAAGAACTTTGATTCTAACTTTCTTTTTTAGACATATGCGTGAAGTAATTGAAAAAGGATATTTATACATAGCGCAGCCACCGCTCTATAAAGTTACAAAAAATGCTAAAGATACTTATATCAAAGATGATGAAAATTTTGAAGAGTATATAGTAAATTCAGCGATTAAAAGATTAACATTAAATGGTGTAGGCAAAGATTTGCGTTTCGTTTTGAATAACTGCCTCAGTATTTCAAACATTAGCAAAAATTATGATAGGGAAATACCAAAAGATCTCTTAGAATCATTGCTAATTTTAAGCAAAAAGAATGCTCTATTGTCTGCTGATGAGATATTAAAATATTTAAAATTGATGTATAGTGAATATAATTGGGAAGTAGAAGTAAAAGATGAGGAAATTCACATTGCTAAATTGTTTCAAGGGTTAGCAGACAAATATGTATTCTCGCTTAGTATGCTTGAAAGCAAAGAAATACGGAATATATTGAGTTCTCTTGATAACATAATTGACTTATTTAATGGTGATTCATTTTTACAGTCACAAGAAACTGAAATAAAAATAAAGTCTCCAAGTGCACTCGCAAAAATAGTGATGGATTATGGTAAAAAAGGTTTAACTCTGCAGAGATTTAAAGGCCTTGGTGAAATGAATGCTGATCAGCTTTGGGAAACTACACTCAATCCAGAAACTAGAACTCTGCTAAAAGTTGAAATAAAAGATTGTGAAGAAGCAGATAGCATATTCTCGGTGCTAATGGGTGATATAGTTGAACCACGTCGTGACTTTATAAATAACAATGCACTTAACGTGCATGATATTGATATTTGATTTTAGAAATCTAGATATGAAGGCCCTTAGGGCTTAGCATTGTGTGCCAACACAACATTTAAAACGTACTACTAATCAGTCTATTTCAGAAATCTGAATTGATCTTGATTGTATTCCTATTTTCGATCATAAATATATAGATTTTCTGCCCTATTGTTGTTATAATTAATACCTCGCTAAAATTGAATATTAATGAATGAATTGAGAAGGCTCACTATTACAGAGATGCATGATGGACTTAGGCGGGGAGATTTTTCTGCTGTTGAGCTTGTAGAGACGCATGTTAATGCAGTCGAAAATGAGCAACTAAATGCATTTGTAACAAAAACCCCAGAAATCGCGATAAAAGCTGCTAAAATAGCAGATGAATACTTCTTGAAACAAAAAGATAATATTTCACCACTTATGGGCATACCAGTTGGTGTTAAAGATTTATTCTGTACAAAAGGAATAAAAACAACAGCATGCTCAAAAATGCTGGAAAATTTCATCCCGACTTATGAATCTACGGTGTCTAACTTGCTTTTAAAAAATGGAGCAGCCATGCTTGGTAAACTTAACATGGATGAGTTTGCTATGGGTTCTGCGAACACAAACAGCTATTTTGGTCCTGTTGAAAATGTGTGGGTTAGAAAAAGTGACGGAGAAAAAGTTGTTCCTGGTGGGTCCTCTGGTGGATCTGCAGCATCAGTTGCTGGGTTTTTATGTGCTGGAGCATTAGGAAGCGATACTGGTGGGTCTGTACGTCAACCAGCAGCTTATTGCGGAGTAGTGGGAATAAAGCCAACTTATGGAAGGTGTTCGCGTTTTGGTATGATTGCATTTGCGAGCTCTCTTGATCAAGCAGGAGTAATTACTCGTTCCGTTTCTGATTCAGCGTTAATGCTGGAAACAATTTGTGGCTATGATGAAAAAGATTCAACATCGAGCAAAAGGCCAGTGCCTAAATTTTCCAGTTTTATAAGTGGTGATATTAAGGGTAAGCGCATTGGTATACCAAAAGAGTATAAGATGGATGGAATTTCAGATGAAATAGTTCATAATTGGGAAAAAGTTTCTTCCAATTTAAAAGAAAATGGTGCTGAAGTTGTTAACATTACTCTGCCTTATACTAAATATGCTATACCGGTTTACTATCTAATTTGTTCTGCTGAAACTTCATCTAATCTTGCTCGCTATGATGGTGTACGTTATGGATTCAGGGTTGATGCTGATACCCTTGAAGAAATGTATTCGCTAACAAGAGCAGAAGGTTTTGGTAAAGAAGTGAAAAGGAGAATTTTAATTGGTTCTTATGCTCTTTCTTCAGGTCATTACAATGAGTATTATGAAAAAGCACAGTGCATTAGGGCATTAATCAGAAATGATTTTATAAAAGCGTTTGAAAAAATAGATTACATACTTGTGCCATCTGCTCCAACAGAGGCTTTTGGCTTAAATGAAAAGCCAGACCCGCTAATTATGTGCATCAATGATGTGTTTACGGTGCCGGCAAGCTTAGCAGGGTTACCTGCTATTTCTGTTCCTGTTGGACTTTCCAATGAAGGCTTACCACTTGCTTTACAAGTAATTGGAAATTATTACGATGAAGCTGGAATATTAAATATGGCAAGTGTGATAGAGCAAAATTGTGGCAGAATAGTTAATTCCCTTACGTAATATGTTTTCTTATAGTAACTATAGCATTATGATTATTTTGGCTATAGGAAACAAGAGCTTGATTTTTATAGCTAAATAACAGACCATCAAAGGCACACATAAATATCTACAATGAAAGAAAAAACTTTCACAATCATTGATGGTTATGGTTTTCTTTTCAGAGCTTACTATGTCTTACATCATTTAACTACCACAGCTGGTATTCCAGTAGGTGCTGTGTACGGTTTTCTTAATATGGTTCTGAAGTATATTTCCCATTCGGACTACTTAACTATAGCACTTGATTCTGGCAAAAAAAATTTCAGGCACAGTTTATATTCTGAGTACAAAGCAAACAGAGTAACACCTCCTGAGGATCTAATTCCACAATTTACAATACTGAGAGAAGCGGTAGAAGCTTTTAACTTCAGCTATGAAGAGATTGAAGGCTATGAAGCAGATGACATAATTGCAACACTAGCTGCAAAATATGCCAAACACGAAGACTTTAAAGTAGTAGTAGTCTCATCAGATAAAGACTTATTTCAACTTTTGAATTACAACATTCTAATATTTGATCCTATCAAAAATATATACGTAGATGAAAAACAAGTGATAGAAAAATTTGGTGTAAATTCAAATAAGCTTCTTGATTTATTTTCTCTAACTGGAGATGCATCTGATAACATTCCAGGCGTTCCAGGAATAGGGCCAAAGACTGCAGCTAAATTGCTGGATAAATTTGATTCGTTGGATAACGTTATAGAAAACATCAATAACATTGAGCAAACAAGAGTTCGTAATATTCTTACTGAGCATAAGGAAAAAGCACTAATTTCAAGAGAACTTTTGTCACTATGCAAAAAAGTAGATCTTCAACATGATATTGTAAAATATGAAGTCCATCCTCCAAATATGGAAAAATTGTTATCCTTTTTGAAGAAATATGAATTTAATTCATTGATAGGAAAAGTAGAAAAGCTCTTTTCTTATAGTGGATCTAGCACAAAAGAGAAAATAGAATATAGTAGTGAAGAATTAGAAAAATTTTTGGAGCATTGCAGATATGAAGGTAAAATTGCAATTCATTGCCACTTTGAAAACAATAGATTGAACAAAATCTCCTTATCTTGTAGTGAGGATAATATTTTCTACATAGATCAAAGCTGCCTACAAGATGCACTTACTATAATAAATTCAACTTTATTTTCAAATGGGGTGCTTAAAATAGTACATGATATTAGAAAGATCAGAGAAATATTTCCTACAATAGAGAGAGTGCTAGACTCAATTGATGACCTGATGATCATGTCATACAGCCTTGACACAGGTAAGCATGATCACAGCATTCCAAACATAATTGCACACAATTTAAGTAAAAATGTAGAAACTTTCTCGGCAAAAATTTTAATAGCGATCCATGAGAAACTGACACAAAGATTATTTCAGGAAAAACTTTTTACGATTTACGAGCGCTTTGATAGACCTCTCATGAAAGTAATATTTGATATGGAGCAAAATGGAATACTGCTCAATATTCAAAAACTACAGGAATTGTCTGATAAGTTTGAGCAGCTAATTGCTGTACTTGAAAACGATATACATAATTTAGCAGGAGAAAAATTCAACATTGCATCGCCAAAACAATTAAGTGATGTTTTGTTTAATAAAATGGAGCTAAGTAAAAAGAAAAAGTCAAAATCTGGGTCTTATAGCACAAACTCTGAAGTTCTAGAGGCACTTGAAGAGGAGGGGACAGAAATCGCAGGTAAAATTTTAAGTTGGCGACATTCAAGTAAATTAAAGGGTACCTATACTGACGCGTTAATAAAACAGGTTGATCCGCTTGATGGTAGAATACATACAAGCTTTTCAATCACTGTGACTGCAACTGGAAGGCTGAGCTCTAGCAATCCTAATTTACAAAATATTCCTATCAGAAGCGAAGAAGGTAGTCTTATCAGGCAAGCCTTTATTGTGCCAAAAGGTTGCAAGATAATTTCTGCTGACTATTCACAAATAGAATTAAAACTCCTGGCACACGTTGCAAATGTTACCGCATTTAAAGAAGCTTTTGCAAACAGGCAAGATATTCATGATATCACTGCAAGACAAGTTTTTGGAGTGCAAGAAATAGATGAGCAATTAAGACGCAAAGCAAAAACCATTAATTTTGGCATTATATATGGCATTAGTCCATTTGGCCTTGCAAAGCGACTTGGCATTACCTTTCAAGAGGCTGCTGAATACATTAATTACTATTTTTCTTGTTACCCAGAAATAAAGGTCTATATGGAAAAAGCAGTATCTATCGCGAGAAATCATGGTTATGTAGAGACTTTGTTTGGTAGAAGATGTTTTGTAAGAGACATCAACAATAAAATTCCTTATCTAAGACAATTTGCAGAAAGGGCAGCAATAAATGCACCACTGCAGGGAACTGCCGCTGATATAATAAAACGCGCGATGATTCGGCTTTTTGATCAGTTAAAGTCAGGTAAAATAATCCTCCAGGTTCATGATGAATTACTTGTAGAAGTGGAAGAGAGCAGAGTGCAAGAAACAGCAAAACTTATGAAAGATATAATGGAAAATGCAGTAGAAATTTCTATACCACTTGAAGTAGAAATAAAAATTAGCGACAACTGGGGCTTTTCTTAATTATACCGTAGACCCTAAGAACCTGTCTTGAAAGGACTTAATTAACAAGCATAGTCATATTAAATATTTCTTGAAGTAAGGAGAGTACACTCATACGTCAAGCAAACAACATTTACCTAAAATTCTGTGACATTAGCAGCTTTCTTGCCCCGTTTTCAGTAAACAGTGATTCTTCTATATATTAGAAAAATTTTTATTTTAATTAGCGTTAAACTATAGGCGCCTATTGGTTTTTAGCTAAAGTAAAGGTCAAATATCTGGAATTCTGAACATAAAATCCCCCTGTGTAAAAAAAAGATTAGAAAAAAGTGCAGCGCACATACAACAGAGATTAAGCATATTTACATGCACTAAAGAAGATACGCTACGCTTTTTGATTAAAAATTTGACTGAAAAGTCTGCAGACAAAGATAGATTTTGAGCTCTTAAAATATCTCTAACTGTAATTATAATCAGATTTAAAATATATGGAAGCAATTTTTTACATTCCCTTATCATTTGTTACTTTTCTATTTCTTGCTTTATTCTTTTCTTTTTTCCCTTTCAAGACAGGTTCTAAGAAATTTGAATTAATGCGAAAAATATGCTATAATTAAAGCATAGGTTAGTACGGATAGATCAGTTATGACAGGAATACCAATTTCACAATCAAAGAATCAGGAACCTTCGAAGCCACCTGTTCAGGCGGTGGAGAAAAATGAGATGGTCCTCAAGGAGGAACATAGGGTAATTTATGATGACTTTGTGAAAGTGCTACAAGATAAGGCCAAAGAGAATCAAGGAATAACTAATGCTTTCATATCAGTTTATAAGGACATACTACTTAATAATGTCAATCCAGAAAAGATAAGACCACTCAGTGAAGAGAATTTTTGTCAGTTTTTACTTTCTGTGCTTAAAGAAATTAGAGAGAAAAAATTAGCTAGAGAGGAAGATAGTAAAGTAAAGCAAATAGTAGAAGGATGCTTAGATGATGTACGTGGTACAGAAGCTAGGGATTGGGTTGTTGATTTTGTTAAGCGTAAAATACCTGGAAGAGGATTATTAAAAAAAATACCAGGTCTTGGAAAAGTTTTAGATGTTAAGGAAGAAGAGGATAAACCACTACTTAGTGATGAAGAGATGGTAACAAAGTTCTTACGTAAAGTTTTTCTTCCTATTCTTTTTTCCATTGCTTCAATATTAATTTTTGGTCCTACTACACTTGCGATAATTGCTGCTGTTATTGGTACAATATTTGCTGTAAAGGGAGGAATTGAAGTTCTTTTTTCAAATAATAGGCCAGGTACTTTATATGACCCTAGCTCACCAGATAAAGATGATATAGAAAAGAGAGAAAAATTGAATGAAAAAATTCGCAATGGCATTGATGATATTTTCAAAACCGAAATCAAAGAAATTACTGAACAAATTTCTCAGGGAGACGGAGAGAATAAACAGCATTTTGCTTCTGAGCGAGTTTGCAGTCCACGAAAAGAAACACCTGCTACCCTTAAACAACCTACTTTAGATCAGCCAGCCAAAAGCACAGAAAAGACAGCAGTCAATTAAGACCTATTTGCCAAAGGTGAATTGTGTAATAGGTCTTTTATTGTTTTATAACACATACAACGGGAGTATGATCAGATGGGTTTTCTAGTTTACGCAACCTATCATCTATGTAACATGTTTCCAATTTATCTGCAGCTTGTGGCGATAGCAGCATATGATCTATTCGCATTCCTTGATTGTTTCTGAGTGAATTACCTTGATAATGCCACCAAGTGAATTGTTGTAAGTTGAGGTGAGATATTCTAAATGCATCTTTAAAACCAAGATTCAAGATCGCTCTTAATTTCTCACGCTCTTTTATATGAAAGCACACTTGGCCATTTAATAAATTTGAATCAAAAACATCAATTTCATCCAGTGCAACATTATAATCGCCAGCTATAATAGTTAACTCTTCATTTTTCAACAAAGTGCCCATCCTTTCATATAGGTTATCAAAAAACTTGAGTTTATACTCAAAAGTATGAGAGTCTGGGCTTTGACCGTTTGGAACGTATACACTTCCTACCCTTACCTTATTATTGGTGTGTTTTATCACACACTCTATATAACGTGCTTCTTGATGACTCTCTACAACATCAATTTTTAATTTTTCCAGTATTGGATATTTAGATAAAACACAAACACCATTTCTTGCAACCTGTCCATAGACAGCATATTCATATCCTAACTTTTCTATCTCTGCATAAGGAAATTGCTCTTCTGTACATTTTATCTCTTGCAGCAAAACTATATCTATCTGACTATCAACTATAAAACTACAAAGTTGGTTAATTCTTTTACGTATGGAGTTTACATTCCAAGTTGCAATCTTTAGCATCAACAATCCTTATTAATTATATCAATTAAACTCTCCCCTGTGGGCAACCTCGATGTTATAATTTTTTTCCACTTGATTAACTTTAAACTATCAGCAATGTTTTTACTCATGGTATATGCAACTGTATTATTCATCACAGGAGATAGCCCACTTTTTAGAACTAATGAACAAAATACCCTTGCAGTTTGTGAGGAAAAAAAAGCAACGCTATCAATTTTACCGTCCAATAGTAAATTTTTACACCTATTAGTTAGACTCCTTTTAGTAATTGTTTTATAGAGTACAACTTCTCTTACGTTAAAACCTTCTTCAGATAATCTTTTTTTTAGGTCACATGATACTTCTTGTCCCCTTATATATAAGAACTTTATTGCATTTGAATAATGAGATTTTATGAATGATATCAGACCATCAACGTTGCTGTCTGCTGAGATTATATCGGAAAATCCCAAATTTTTTGCAGCCTGCATAGTTGAATTACCAACTGTAATAATCGAAAAGTTATCCTCTTTACATATTTGACTGAAAGCCTTTACACTGTTTTTACTTGTAGATATCACAACATCAAATTCGTGCGCGGATATATCAGGATTGAAGTACTTTATTGTGAATACTGGCTCTATAAAAACTTTGTATCCATATTTTTTTAGCGTGCTTCTTGTGCTCAACGAATCTAATAAAGGCCTTGTCAATAAAATAGACTTCATTCTGGTTTATTTCACTAGCAGTAAAATAATATCCTTTATACACAAATTATTGAATAAAAACTTTCATTTTTTAAGTTTCTTGCATAATCTAGAAAAAAGGCAAAAGAAACTCCATAATTGGCCCAGTGCTAGAAAACTGATCTTAAATAAGTGAAAATTTTGACTAAATGGAAAAAAGGATGTTACTCATTGAGTAACATCCTTTTGGAGAAAGTAGGTAGTTTTATTTACTTTACTTTTATGTGTGGAGTTTGCTGCTCTGCTTTAGCTTCAGCAGTTACTGTTGAAGAAGGTCCCACCAATTTTTCCAAAGAACCTGTCTTTCTTAAGTTATCTTGGGTTTTTAACTTGCCATTTTTCTCAGTGAACATACCATGTTGCGGAGAAGAACTTGGTGAATTGAACCCACTATCAGAACTAAGACGGTAACTGGCAAAGCTAGAAGTTGTAGCAGTACTGTGAGTGCTTAAAGAACCCATTGAATTGCTTCTTAGCGGTTTCTCCGGAGCAACATAAAAACGGCTCTTTCCTATCTCCGCAGATGGCATCTCATCCTCAGAAATCCTTTTATATCCTGTGCAAGTAACTTCCTCTGGCTTTTTGACACCTTTTAGTGGTGATAACAACTTGCTCCAAAATGAAGTAGGTTCTTTTACTTCCCTATTCTCATTAGGATTTAATAATTCTGCTTTGCTGCTAACAGTACTTATAGAACTCGTTGAACTACTACCTGATAAGCTATTTTCCAGTGAATTCATAGAACTTGCTTTATGCCTTTTTTCTGACTTATTAATCCTTTCTAAAGTATTAAAACGAGTATGCTCTTCCTTGCATTCTTTAATGCATTCTTTAATAACTTCCTTAATCTCATCATGATGTTCAGAAAAAATTTCATATAGTCTGCTATTATCTTTATCTAACAAATGTTGCAACTTCTTAGCATCTAATTTATTGATAAAATCTATTTGCTGATCCAATTGGTTGGTCAACTGGTAGTTTTTGGCACTGTGTTGAACATTAACAGAATAAGCTTTCTCTGATATTTTTTCCCCCAGCTTAGAAAATATTTTCCTAGTGAAAGCAGGGCCGTTTACGGTCTTGTCTTCAAAAACTTTCTTGGTAAGCATTTCCTTTACACTGTTGAAATTTCTTGTTTTTTCTTCTGTTTTCAAAATAACAGTTTGATCTTCATTACCTATTGAATATGGGATGACATCTAAACTAGACATGCTTGCACCACTATCACTCATCTTCCTTCCAAGGTTTTGAATGTTATCCCCCATTTTTCTTAATGTAGAGCTAGCTCTCTCTTGTGTTGCCTGTTTTACAGAACTTGCAGTTTCTTTTACCGAATTCTTGGCATATACAGCACCATCTTTGATTTTTCCGCCAATATGCTTCGCCCCTTCAACTGTTTTTTCTGCTGACCATTTGAGTCCTTTATATCCAGATTGAACTGCTTTTACAGCAACTTTCACAGCGAAAAATAGAGTAAGACCAACTATAGCACCTGGTATAGCAAGTGTTGCACCAACTGCCAAAAGTGGTAGCACTGCTGTAAATAATCCACTTGCTGTACCTACTACAAGGGCCTTATCTCCTTGCTTCATTTTAGAGAATTCTGTATCTCCTTTTACCAGATCCATAATTCTGTCTTTTAGCTTCTTGGGATCGTGAATGATATCTGAATTTAATGAAGAATCTTGAATCATTTTAAGATCATCTTGCTTAGTTTCAACAAAATTTGAAGAGTTTTTTTCACTAGGTGACATTTTTAACCTCACTATTAATTAAACATACTAATATTGTATATATCTGATTCTTAAGTTAGGGTTAATTCATCTAACAATGTTCATTTGCACTCAAATGATTTTACTTGATGTGTTTTGTTGAAAGGACAGAAAATTAGTGATTGTTGCGGTATGATGTTTCGTTTGGATTAGCTATAGTTGAAGTAAAAACTCATAATCCTCAAGGGGTAGATTTTTCCGTAGCCTTAGCAGAGACTGCGCTTGGATCTGATAGTTCTGTTCTGACATATTTGCCTTCTTTATTGTATAAATCAATCACTTGCTCTTCAGTTTGAACTTCCACTGTATTAGCCTCTTTTTGATCTGTTGAAGATGATGCATCAACCCCTGTACCTTTAGTAACTTTTTGCCTTAGTTGTGTATTTTCTTCTTGTAATTGCTTTGAATTTTTCTTTAACTCACCAATCTCTTTTGTTTTTTGCTTTAATTGTTCAGATATCATTAGTTTGTCCCTAGCCAAATTTTTATTTTCCTTTCTTAACTCACTAATTCTTTTGCTTGAAGATTTATCCGCAGCTTGTGTACCTTGGTCTTGTGTTTTAGGAACTGTAGTTTCCTGATCACTTGACTGGATTCCTACACTTTTATATTCAACTTCAGTTTGAGTTGATGTAGCTACTTTCGTAGTTACTTCACTGAGCTCATCTGCAAGTGATTTTCCAGGTTCAAGTTGTTGAATTTTCCTCTCTAAATCTTCGTTTTTTCTCTCTAATTCCCCCTCTAAATCTTTGTTTTTTATGTTTACTTCATTTAATTCTTTAACCAAATTATCGATTTTTTCCTTCAATTTTTCTGCCAACAGCTTTTCATTATTATCTGTTTCCAGTATTCTTTTTGTAATATTTATCAGCTCTGTGTTTTCTTCTTTCAACTTACTTAGTTCAGTCTCACCTTGATCCAATTTTTTCTGTAGTTCTTTATTTGTTGACTGAATCTCGCTTTCTTTATCTTTCAACTGATTAATTAAATCTGTTATTCTAGCATTTTTATCTTTTTGACTTTGTTCTAGTGTGCTTACCTTTCGTTCTAATTGCTTAATGTCTTGATCTTTTTCTTGCATTATTTTTTTCAATTCAGCTTCAAGTCTTTTAACTTTTCCTTCCAAAATTTGCTTTTCTTCACTTAGTGTTCTTATTCCTGTATCACCTTCCTTTTCTATATTTTGATTAAGTTCTTCTGATTTTTTGAGTTTCTCTGTAAGCTTCTTAATAGAAGCATCTTGTTCCTTGATTTTTTGATCTCTTTCACGCATTGCTTCCTGTTGTTCATTAACTTCCTTTTTCAAGGAGTTACGTTCTGACTTTAGATCCTCAAGCTGCTTTGCCTGCTTTGCAAAATATTGAGCAAGCGTTTCTTTTTCTTCTTTTAACTCCTCAATTCCATCTATAATTTCATCCACTCTATTTTCTGATCCTTCTTGTTCGTACTCTTTCTCGTCATCAGACATGCTATTCTCAAGCATTTCATCTTCTTCGTCACTAAATTCACTAACGCCAGAGAAAGAACTTCTACGCGAATCAGGAGAAGAATATCCACTACTACTTGGTATAGGTGACTGTGGTGGATCTTTTGTAAATATTTCCTCTGCCAGCGTTTGCTGCTCGTTCACACTTTTGCCCATGTCAGTAAAAGTTTGATGCAGAGTTTTTCCGTTGATAAAAACTTCTGTGTTTTGTTCTACTAATTCTAATATTTTCTTTTTTGTTTCTTCTGATTCTAAATCTTTGAAAATTAAATCACCAAATTTTGGTGCATCAATCACTTTTTTTATGCCCTTAGAATTTACTTCTACAGTCATGCTACAATCTACGCTATTGCCTTTAGAATCCTTAGCCTGCCAGTTGATGGTCATCTCACATGAGCTTGAACCAGTAAAATCATAGTGCCTTTCGCTGCCTTTTTTGGTTGCAGTTATTTGACTCTCTTTCCCTAAAGATAGGTTATAAACCTTGCCTTCGTCGCTGGCTCTTAAAAGGGCGCTAATCTCTATTGGTTTTTCTTTATTTTCAAACCTAATTTGAAAGTCATTATCTTTTGTTGTATATACTAAGAAATTTTCACCTGGTAGAGATTCTTCAAATTTTTTATGTGTTGCAGTTATTGATTGCTCAAACTTTTGAAACTCATTTTCCCACTTTAAATTTATCTGTTCTTTAATGTCCTTATCTTTGTGTAAAGGGCCAATAAAATACCAAATTAAGTTTTCTTCCTCTAGTTTTTTTATAAAATCCTGAAAATTGTTGCAAGATTCAATGAAACTTAAAATATCATTTTTCTTTTGCTCATCTACATCTAAATCTTGATTTTCAGCTATAAATAAGTTTTCTTTTGGCATAATTTCTATTTTTAGAGAACTGTGTTATAATATTAACATATTTTCTTAAAAAATCAACTAATCTTATAGTTAAATAAACTTGAGTATTTGGCGGGAATGTTATATATTAACCACTCCAAGAAGTGCAGTATGGACAATACTATTATAAGAAAATACGATATTAGAGGTGTGGTAGGCAGAGACCTGCAGATCAGTGATGGGTATGAAATAGGCAGAAAATTTGGTCAAACTGCAGCTAACGTTTGTGTAGGCTATGACAGCAGGATAGATTCACCAAGTATAGAAAAAGAATTAATCAGAGGCTTAATTTTATCCGGTGCAAATGTTATACGCGTTGGGCTCTGTTCTTCACCTATGCTCTACGCTGCAACAATGCAGGTAGATCTTGGGATTATGATCACTGCTTCTCATAACCCCAGAGAATATAACGGCTTTAAATTTTTCAGTAGTAAAAAAGTTTACTCAGATCAAGAAATGAAGGAAATTATAGGCAGTACAATTAAAAACAGCACGAAAATTGGAAGCTTAATTAACACGAATACATATAGTGAATACATTCACATATTAAAAAATGCACTAAAAAATAATACTACACGCAAGCTAAAGATAGCCTGGGATTTTGGCAATAGTCCAACAATTGTAAGGTATATTGAAAAAGTTTTACCAAGTCATATACACATCATAACCAATAACTCTATAGATGGGACGTTTCCACTGCATGACCCAGATCCCATAGAAGAAAAAAATCTTGCTCAGTTAATCAGTATTGTCAAGAAAGATAAATGTGATCTTGGTATTGCACTTGATGGTGATGGTGATAGGGTACGCTTGATTGATAATAAAGGTAATGTTGTTTCCAATGATCACTTGTTTATGATTTTTTCACGTGAAGTATTGGCGGAACACCCAAAAAGCAAGGTTATTGCCAACGTAAAAATGAGTATGAAAGTGCATGATTTCGTTAGCAAATTAGGAGGGCAAATAATTACCTGTGCCACTGGACACTCACTAGTTAAGAAAAAGATGGTAGAAGAAGGAGCAAAGTTTGCCGGTGAACTGAGTGGACATTTTTTCTTTTCTGAGTTAGGTTTTGATGATGGACTATATTCTGCTATTAAAGCCATTGACATTTTACTTAAGAAAAACCAAAGCCTATCTGAGGCGATTGAAGATTTACCAAAGTTATATATCACTCATGAAGTGAAAATTGTGGTGAAGGATGAGAAAAAATTTCAAATAATTGAATCAATCAAGGAGACACTAAAGCAGCAAAACATTGTATTTTCAGAGCTTGATGGAATTAAGGTAACTGATGATAAAGGTTGGTGGCTTCTTAGAGTATCAAATACGCAAAACTGCATAACAGCAAGATGTGAAGGAAATACCTTAGAAAATTTTGAACTCACTAAAAAAGTTTTGTTTTATTACATTGATGCACTAAAATTATACATTTAAATTTTTTTGATGATTTACTTATTCGTCAATGTTTGCAGTTTTGTTTGATTAGTAATGGGAATTGGTATGATCTATGGCGCACTGCTGTGGCGCTAACAAGTAGCAGAATAACACTGTCTAATCTAGTTTAGCTATAGAAAATGAACACTCACTTTTCTTTATTGTTTTGAGATTTTTCTTGATCAACCATTTCCTCACCAATCTCTTTTATTTTTAGTATCAATGACTCTGGTACATACATGTTAATTACTTCTTCTGTTGTCACAAATAAAGCCTGATAAGAGTGTGAATTTATTATCCAATTGGGCAATATGTCTTCTGCGTCTATTTTAGACTCTCCCTCTTTTTTATCGTATACTGTGTGGCAATATAAGTGCACAGCAAAAAATAGTACATAAGAAAGCAATATTCCTCTGAGTGCTCCGACAAAGATTCCAGTAACTCTATCCATTAATCCCAACCTTATAGGTGATAATATGTACATTAGCCAGTTATTCATTGTCATGAATGTAAGATTAAGTATGATAAATACAGAGATTGTAGAAAGTATGTTTTGTGTAACTTTAGAGTCAAAATACTTACTATAATTTATAATAAAAAAATCATAGTAACTAGCTGTCAAAAAGACTGATAAGAGCAAGAACATTAATGCACATAGCTCTTTTATAAAACCTCTAGTTATCGATATTATTACACACAAGACAATAATAAAGATAATTAGGCTATCGAAAAACATATTTTGTATCTATATGATTTTCAAGATATAATAGTTGTAAATAACAAAGTTGTAAAATTAATTGTGTTGATATTTTATCAGCTGGTCTAAGTACCGAGCAATCATATCAACTTCTAAATTTAGGTAATTACCTGTTTTGTTATATTGAAAAGTTGTATTTTTCCATGTGTAGGGAATAATGTTCACAGTGAATTCTTGGTTGATAACTAAATTGACCGTAAGGGAAACCCCATCTAGCGTTACAGAACCTTTTTTTGCAATAAATTTAATTAATTCTTGTGGGCATGATAGTCTGATTTCATGAGATTCTAAATTTTGATTGATTGTTAAAATTTCTGCCGTGTCATCCACATGACCCTGAACCAAGTGGCCGTCAATTCTGTCACTCAGTTTCATTGCTTGTTCTAGGTTTATTTTTTTCCCTGTTTTCCACGTATTTAAGTTAGAAACCTTCATGGTTTCTTGAGATACTTGAACTGTGAATACATTGCTCATTATGTTGACAACAGTTAAACACACTCCGGAGCAGGATATTGAATCTCCTTTGTTTATAGAGGATAAATTTTGTGTCTCAATATGGAAGATTTGATCAGAGTTAGGGTGGATAGTGATATCAGTTATAGTGCCAATATCTTTGATAATTCCTTTAAACATGCAATAAAATAAATAATTATATCACAAAAGATCTTATTTGTTAGGTGCGCAAAGGAAGATCTTTTTTACTTATCTGCTCAATAGATTCTACAGAATATTCAGAATATAGAAAGTAAGCCAGGTTCAAAACGCACAGCGTAATTAATATTGGTAACCCTATGTTTAATGTTAGACCGATACTTTCCCTTTTTTCTGCTGGCACCAATTCCTTTAAAATTGACACTTTTCCCAGCGGCAAATGCCATAGGCAGAGTGCTGATATAGAAGCTGCTACTAAAAATAGACAAAAATAAGTCTCTTTCGAAGAAAACATAGCTTTTAATGGTGATTTGAGCCTAATATTAGTAGGCAATCGAGTTTTAGCTTCATTTGTTTTTGGTAAATGATCTACAGCTTTGCTTGGTAAAATTTCATGAGAAACATTTTTAGGCTGTGGAGAAGGTTGGCCTGAAACTAATTTAATCAACTGCTCTTTTTTTCTATATACTTGCTTTTGTAAATATTCTTTACCTAAAAGTGAATTATTAGGGGGTTGTGGCCTTTTGAGTACCTCTAGCACTTCTGATATCTCATTCGGCTCTAATATTTCATGTAGTTGTTTATCTTGGAAATAAATAATATTAAACACTGAGTTGAAAATATTGTAAAATGCATCTGAATCTTGATTTTTATATTCACTTATTACTTCTACGAATATTTCATCAAGTTTTTTTCCCTTGTGCTCAGCCAAATTATCTATCATAGCTACTCTAGCATCAAGTTGAACTTGTTTTATGATTGATTGTTTTTCCTCTTCTGATAGTTCTTGAGCTTGCTTTTTTGACTTCTTTTTTCTGTTAGCCTTAAAATAATCTGTGTGCGAAGTAGTTTGACCTATATCCCGCTCTATTTCTTGAGGGACTAAATTTCTTGTGGCATCCTCATTTTTA
This sequence comes from Wolbachia endosymbiont (group B) of Athalia cordata, assembly GCF_947251845.1. Lineage (NCBI taxonomy): Bacteria > Pseudomonadati > Pseudomonadota > Alphaproteobacteria > Rickettsiales > Anaplasmataceae > Wolbachia > Wolbachia endosymbiont (group B) of Athalia cordata. The sequence continues at coordinate 1,100,445 of NZ_OX366383.1, read as the reverse complement.
GCTTTTTCTGCATGCTTTAGCTGTTCATTCAAAAATGCCTCGATTTGTTGCAAGCTATTGAGGTTGATGTTTTTAACTTCTGTTTGTAGCGTTATTGTTATGCCCTGCAGGAGGATTTGAATTGGAGCATTATTTATGAATTCTTCTACAGTTTTATTAGCTTTATGGTAGTTATTATATAATTCTTCACTTTCTTTTGCTACTTTTATATTGGCTGTGAAGTTTTTCTCCTGAGAAAGGCTGGTTTCAAAAAAGTCAATCAAATGTTTTATTTGAGGTAATATTGTATTAGGGTTTACCTCTGTCAGCAGTTTGATCTTAAATGAAAACTCTTGTGTGTCACTTGTAATATTTTGTGAGCGAATGGTTCTAATCTCCAGTACTTCATTAGAAAATGCCTTACTTATTTTTTTAGATCTATCCTTAAAAAACTTAGTTAAATCCTCAATTTTGTATTTTTTCTTAGTTTCTATGTTACTACTATGCATGAGTAAATTTTTTAATGTAGAGTGAAATAAAAAACATAATTAGTCAATAAATTAATAATTATAACACCCTTGCATAACAGCGGCGCGTTGGATTCAATAAGAGCAGAAGAAGTTACTTTACAAACCTCATCAGTTTCCTTATCATGACAATAAGAGTATTTATCCTTGTTTTTGATCTCTGCAGATTTAATAACAAAATTCAGTAAAAAACTCAGATATTTATTGGCAAATTACATAAAATTATAGCGGCTTTTTTATTTTTTCTACATTCAGCCAAAATCCGCTTAAAATAAGCGTTAGCACATTATTGCAACGCCAATTTACATTATAAAACTCACTACTGGGGGATTCTTTTGCCTTTTTTTCGCTTGATAAATTTTTTAATATTCTGGATTAGTTAGGAGTCCTATAGAGATGTCATTCCAGCACTTGATGCTGGAATCCATACTTTCTGCAATCTCATCGAAAACGTTGTACCACTTTCTATGCTAGTTTGCTTGTGAGTAACTTGGATCCCAGTGTCTGGGCACTGGGATGACACCACAGAGAGCACTGGAATGACAAGAAGGAGAGTGCTTGGATGACAACGTTTTATCAAAATAGTTTTATTGATGATTTTATTGATGATATTAAAGATTGCACTATAATGAAAGTTTAAGCTAGCGTTTTTAAGGTGAACAAAGAGCTAATAAGTGAAATACCTTTACTTGAAGATAAGGCAGTTTCTGAGATTGAAAATGCTGCTTCTTTGCAGGATTTAGAAAAAGTTAGGTTGTCATACTTGGGGAGAAAGGGTGTAGTAAAAGCTTATTTCGATGACTTAAAGAATATAGATGATGCAGGAGAAAAACGCGACCTAGGTGCAGTGATTAATGTTTTACGCAATAAGATAGACCAGCTTATAACAAGCAAAGAAAATGAACTAAAAGATAAAGAAGTTAAGTTAAAACTGCAAAATGAAGCAGTTGATATCACACTGCCTGTCAGACCAGAAAGAATTGGCAAGATTCATCCACTGAGCAAAGTTATAAGTGAAGTAAAGCTCATTTTTGCACATATGGGCTTCAAAGCAGTTGATGGTCCTGATATTGAAGATGAATTTCACGTGTTTGATGCGCTAAATACTCCAAGTCATCATCCTGCGCGAGAGGAGCAAGATACCTTCTACTTAAAGAATAAAATAAACGATAAAAGAATGGTGCTGCGCACTCATACCTCATCTGTGCAGATTAGAACTATGGAAAAGATAAAAGCTTTTCCAATTAAAATAGTGGCTGCAGGCAGGGTATACAGAAATGACTTTGATGCAACTCACACTCCTATGTTTCATCAGATAGAAGGGCTTTATGTTAATGAAAATGTCAATATGGGCCAATTAAAATTTACTATTCATCGCTTCCTTAGTAAATTTTTCGGAGATAAAGGTCTAAAAATACGCTTTCGTAATAGTTTTTTTCCTTTTACTGAGCCTTCTGCAGAAGTGGACATAAGTTATAAAGGTAGTAAATGGATTGAAGTACTTGGATGTGGTATGGTGCATCCAAATGTCTTTAAAAATGTTGGAATAGACCATACTAAATACAGTGGTTTTGCTTTCGGTATTGGCATAGAAAGGCTAGCAATGCTGAAATATCAAATTAGTGATCTAAGGAGCTTTTACGACAATAGAGTTAGTTGGCTCAACCATTATGGTTTTCATTTTTCGTCTTTAAGATAAGTGACAAATAAATCTTATACATTTGTTGTACTTGCTGCTGGGCATGGTAAACGAATGAATTCAAGCTTGCCTAAGGTTCTGCACAAAATAGGTAATTTCTCCATGCTTGAGCACGTCATTTACAATGCAAAGCAGCTGAATCCTGAAAAAATAGTTATTGTAGTCGATTTGCCTTTAACTCAAAGGCTGAAATGCTTTGAGGGTATAAAACTAATTACACAAGAGTCAACGCTCGGTACAGGGGATGCAGTCAAAATTGCAATGAGAAACCTGAAAGAATTGTCAGATATAGTTGTTGTGCAGTATGGGGATACTCCACTAATAAAAAGCAGCACAATAACTAAAATGATAAGCTGCTTAGGAGAGAGCAATGCTTTAGTTTGTCTTGGGTTTAAAACTAATAATAAAGGATACGGTAGACTAATTATTGAGAATGGTTCCCTAAGAGAAATCGTAGAAGCACAAAATGGTAGAAATAATGATGAGGAATTTCTTGCTAATGCCGGAATAATGGTTGCACGTGAAAAGAATCTACGTGAATTGGTGGAGAAAATAGAGTCTAATAACCAAGCTCATGAATATTACTTGACCGATATCGTTTCCATTGCAGTAAAGAGTAATTTAAATGTCGGCTATGTTATTGCTGATGAGGAGGAGGCAACTGGCATAAATAATAGGAATGACCTTGCAACGGCCGAGTTTTACTTTCAAGAAGAAAAAAGAAAGTTTTTCACTAACTCTGGAGTAACGCTTGTTGCTCCAGAAACTGTTTTCTTCTCTCTTGATACGCAAATTGGTATGGATTCGATTGTTTACCCATACGTTTTTTTTGGTCCTGGAGTAAAAATAGGATCTGGTGTTAGGGTTGGTCCATTTGCCAAATGTGAAAATACAACAATAGGTGATGGTGCAATCATAGGTAATTTTGTTGAAACAAAAGCAAGTGATATAGGTATAAATACTAAGATAAAGCATTTAAGTTATATAGGAAATACTCAGGTAGGGCAGGGGAGTAACATAGGTGCAGGTACCGTTATTTGTAATTATGATGGGAAAAAGAAACATAGAACAAATATTGGAAGCAATTGTTTTATTGGTGCCAATAGTTCATTAATTGCACCGCTTAATGTGCATGATGACTCTGTCATTGCAGCAGGTAGCGTTATAGTGAAAGATGTGCCAAAGGGAAGTCTTGCAATTGCAAGAGAAAGGCAAGTAACTAAAAAAATAAAATAATTCCAATTTTTTTCTTGATGGTTATGCTTATATATGCATATGCTGAGATCTTAGATAAAAATGAAAAAATTATTTACCTTGTTGGTTTGTTGTTCTCTTTCAGTACCATCTTTTGGAGTTGATTGGATTAAAGATAGAATTTATACTTCTTTGTCATATAGCCGACTTGGTGTTAATTATGACGTTGGTTTTCACTATACAGATAGCGTTAAAATTTCAGTTGGCTATGTAATCAAACCTATTATTAATTCTCTAATCAAACCTACTCTTGATGAAGAATTTGGAGCAGTGGTGGGGATTATGGCAAAGCTTCATTATCATCATAAATTTGAAAATACGGGTATTACTCCTTATATTACTGCTGGTGTTGGTGCTGTTATAGTGCGTACAATGAAGGCTAAACCTAATGTAGGTAGAGCTGATAGTATAGGTGAAAACATAAGTGCTCTACTTGGAGAGGCTTTCAAAGCTGTAGTCAATGATGAATTTTTTTCTTATCAAATAGGTTCTGGTATTAATCTTCCACTTTCTGAAAGAACAAGTGTTTTTGCTGGCTACAAATTGCAAAGGTTTCATAAAATTTTCCATGGAATTGAGCTAGGAGTGAGTTTTAATTTATAAACTCTGATTGAATATTTTTAGTAAAGGCTAGTGGGAAATTATATTGAAGTGAAAGTAAGTGATGTAGACTCAAATGATGATTGCAGCAGATAGTGAAAGATATGCCAATTTGCAATTGCAAGAGAAAGACAAATAACAAAAAAAATAAAATAATTCCAATTTTTTACTTGCAATTTATACTATTTTTAATATTTATATGCTTGTATATGCATATATTAATCTTTGGAGGATAAAAATGAAAAAGTTACTTACTTTCTTGGCTTGCTGTTCTTTGTCAGCACCGTCTTTTGGAGTTGATTGGGTTAAAGATAGAACCTACACCTCTTCGTCGTATGGTATGCTTGGTATTAATTATGATCTTGGCTATCATTGTACAGATAGCATTAAAATTTCATTTGGTCCTGCAGTTAAACTTGTTATGAGTGAAGGGATTTTAGACGCGGGACTTATGACAAAGCTTCATTATCATTATAAATTTGAAAATACAGATATTACTCCTTATGTTACTTTTGGTGTAGGAGGAGTTGCTAAAATTCCTCTTTCAGAAAATCAAGGGCCAGACGTAGAAGAATTTTTTTCTTATCAAATAGGTTCTGGTATTAATCTTCCACTTTCTGAGAGAACAAGTGTTTTTGCTGGCTACAAGCTGCAAAAGTTTCATGAACTTTCGCATGGGGTTGAATTTGGAATGAGTTTTAATTTGTAAGCTCCGATTGAATGTTTTTAGTGAAGTCTGGTTTGAATTTTTTTTGAAAAAAAGCAAGTGATATAGGCTAAAATGATGATTGCAGTAGGTAACAAAATGTGACAAAGAGAAGTTTGGCAATTGCAAGAGAAAGGCAAGTAGCTAAGAAAGTGATTCCAATTTTATTATGTAAGTTATGTAATTTTTAACTTTTCTGTGAGTATATATGCGTATATTCATGGTTAGAGGGTGAAAATGAAAAAATTACTTACTTTAGTAGTCTGCTGTTCTCTGTCAGCACCGTCTTTTGGAGTTGATTGGATTAGAGATAGAATCTATACTTCGTCGTCATATGGCAATCTTGGTGTTAATTATGATCTTGGTTATCACTATACAGATAGTGTTAAAATTTCGGTTGGTTCTGTAGTTAAACCTATTCTCAATAGTCAGTATAACCTTGCTGGACTAGAGTTGGGACTTATGGCAAAGCTTCATTATCATCATCAATTTGAAAGTACGGATATTACTCCTTATATTACTTTTGGCACAGGAGGCATTATTGCAATGTCTCAAAAACAAGAAGGATTTTTTTCCTACCAGATAGGTGCTGGTATTAATCTTCCACTTTCTGAGAGAACGAATGTTTTCGCTGGCTATAAACTTCACAAGTTCAGTGATTTTTCTCATGGGTTTGAACTTGGAATGAGTTTTAATTTATAAGCTCCGATTGAATGTTTTTAGTGAAAGCTTGAGTTTTTATTAACGTCGTAAAGTTTTCATGAGACTAAGAGAATTTGAGAGTAGTCAAGTTTTAAAACTTGACTACTCTCCACGAGGAAAAGCAGATAAAGGTAGAAGTATTTCATGTTTTTATTTATATTGACAGTATGTGTGACATCATTTACGATTAGTGTTAATAACAATAATTGATATTTGTCATGTTTGCAGTAATCGAAACTGGTGGAAAGCAGTATTTAGTAAAAAAAGGCAGCATAATTAAAGTAGAAAGATTACAAGCTGAAGAAAAAGAGGAAGTGGAAATCAATAAAGTGATTTGTGTTTCAAGTAATGGCTTATCTTGTTCATCTAATGCTGTTGTTAAAGCTGAAGTACTGGAGCAGTGTAGAGATAAAAAAATTATAATCTTTAAGAAAAAGAGAAGAAAAAATTACCGTAGGAAAAATGGTCATAGGCAGTATATTACTGTTCTTCGTATCAATGAAATTAGTCTTCAAAAGTAAGAGGTAAGATATGGCAACTAAAAAATCAGGTGGTAGTTCCTGTAATGGTAGAGATTCGGCAGGGCGTCGGCTCGGGATAAAGAAGAATGGTGAGGTTATTCCAGGTAACATAATTGCACGTCAAAGAGGTACAAAATTTCATCCTGGAAAGAATGTTGGTATGGGTAAAGATCATACGATTTTTGCTAAAACGAAAGGCTGGGTGAGTTTTAGAAAATCAGCAAATAAAAAGACGTTTATTGATGTTGTGCCTACAGATGATATGCAAGCCTTGGCTTGAATAGATACGGGTCTGTAGCTCAGGTGGTTAGAGCGCACGCCTGATAAGCGTGAGGTCGGAGGTTCAACTCTTCCCAGACCCACCATTTAAATTTGCAATAGTTTTGATATCGTGTAACTAAGCGATGGTTTTACATAAGAATTCAGTAACCAGTGAATCAGTAGCAGCCGGTCATCCAGACAAAGTAGCAGACCAGATTTCAGATGCAATACTTGACGAATACCTTTTTAATGACTCTTCCTCTCGTACTGCAATAGAGACTTTAGTTACTAAAGATAATGTTATTATAGCTGGGGAAGTATTTGGGCCGAACATTGAAAATAGCAAGATTGAAAGTATTGTACGGAATACAATAAAAGATATTGGTTATGAGCATGATGGTTTCCACTGGGAAACAGTGAAAGTAAATATATTACTACATGAACAATCAAATGACATTGCAATAGGTGTGGATCAAGGTGCTGGGGATCAGGGCATAATGTATGGCTATGCAACAATAGAGACAGAAAGCCTCATGCCAGCACCCATTTTTTATGCACACTCGATTCTGAGAAATATCATGAGTATGTTCAAAGAGGTAAAGTTTGGTCCGGATGCAAAATCGCAAATCACTTTGGCGTATGAGAATAACCTTCCAGTGCGTGCTGAAAGTATTGTTGTTTCAATACAGCATCTTGAGGATCTGAGTCAATCGAAAGTGAAGGAAATAATTTATCCTTACATAGCTTCATCTTTACCTGAAGGGTGGATGTGCCCTAAAGAAAATCTCTTAGTCAATCCAACAGGTAGATTTGTTATTGGTGGACCAGTTGGTGATTGTGGATTAACCGGACGAAAAGTTATGGTTGATACTTATGGAGGCTATATTCCACACGGTGGAGGAGCGTTTTCTGGAAAAGATGCAACAAAAGTTGATAGATCCGCAGCTTATATGGCGAGATACCTTGCTAAAAATATTGTCTTTGCAGGTTTAGCTGAACGTTGTCTTGTGCAGCTTTCTTATGCAATTGGTGTCTCAAAACCTACTTCATTTTACATTGATACATTTGGCACGAATACAATAGATGAAGAGAGGATTAAAGGGTTTATTGAAGGTAACATAGATTTATCAACTAAAGGCATAATAAGACATTTATCACTTAATCGTCCTATATATAAACGTACAGCCTGCTATGGGCATTTTGGTAAAAAGTTAGAAAGTGATGGTGGATTTTCTTGGGAAGGTGTGGACTTATCTACTGATTTTTGTAAAGAATTTAATATAGAAGAAAAAAAGAGAGAATTTCTTTAAACTATTAAACTCTTTTATTTCTAGCTTGATACTGATATAATAACTTATTATTAAATTGTAAGTAACTTTTTAGTAATTATACCAGTTTTAATATTTATGAGGCTTACAAGATGTCCGACAAACCAAAAGAAGAATTTTATGATATTGCTATAAAAGAATCATCTGGTCTTATTGAAAAAATAAAAGGACATCCTTTCAATGTTGAGTTGATGAATAATACGCTAGATTATGAAAAGTTCAAATTTTATCTTCAGCAGGATTTTTTATATTTAGTGGACTGTACTCGTGCTTTATTGATTATTGCAGCTAAAGTTCATGACATTGAAATAATGAGCAGCTTAATAAATGTGGCAAGAGGAACATTTGATGTTCGGAGGCAATATAAAGAACATTTTGGAGATTGTGATTTATCTGATAATCACAAAAAATCAAGATCCTGTTCTGCCTTTACTGACTTTTTCATGCGCGCTGCATATCACAGTTCTGTTGCTGAAGCTTTATCAGCATCTTACCCTTGCTTTAACATATACCAAATCATTCTACATAATATGATGAGTGAGCTAACACCCGATGAGGTTAAAAATAGCAAGTACGAAGGATGGGTCAATATTTACAATAGCAAAGCAATGAATGCTGCAATTGATGAGTTTACTAATGTTACGAATAAATTTTATGAGAAAGCTGGCGATTGTGAAAAAAGAAGGATGCATGAGTTTTTTAAGAGAGGTTTAGAGCTAGAAATATTGTTTTGGGATGAGATGTATTCTCTAGCGTAGTCTGTAGTATTAACACTAAATTATATTCTAGTTTATGTGATGTTCAGTGGTATAATTAAGAGCTATTATGGGTCAAATCTTTTAAAGGATATTATTGAGCATCCTTTCAATGTTGAATTAGCAAATAATACTTTAAACATAGAAAACTTCAAATTTTATATACAACAAGATGCATTCTTTTTAGCTGATTATATTCGTACTGTTTTAATGATTGCATCAAAAATGGAGAGTTGTAACAACATTGTTCCATTTATTGAGGTGGCTAAAGGGGTAATAGAGATTATGAAAGTGTTATACAACCACTACTTTGCTGTGTATTCCATAAATCGTGGAGAAAAGTCGCTTGAGTGTTTCAATTTTACTAACTTTCTTTTGTCTACTTCATATAGCGATGTTTATGAAGCTGTAACAGTTCTTTACTCTTGCCATTTCATATATAAAATTGTTGTTGATAATATGAGAAATAAAATTAAAAAAAATAATAGGTATAAGGATTGGCTTGATTTTTTTGGCGGTAGTTTAATGGAATCTGGATGTGTTGCTTTGGAAGATATTGTTGACGAATATTGTAACAAAGTAGGAGAAAGTGAAAGAACCAGAATGCTAGAATTATTTAAAATAACTGCACAATTTGAGTTGGATTTTTGGAGTGGGGCATATAATTTTTCAAGATTTAATCAATTTCCTAAGAAATATTGACAATTTTAAGCTAATTTGTATGCTTAATACGTATTTTTGAAGATGATATGAAAAGTAAAGAACATGATTTTCATTTAGTGGACCCAAGTCCCTGGCCAATTGCTATATCAGCAGCAATTCTTGTTCTTGCACTTGGATTAGTTGGTACACTCCATAAACAAATTTCTGGAATATTTGGTTTAGTTTTGGGAATCTCTGCGGTATCAGGAGTGCTGTTTTATTGGTGGAGAGATGTAATAAGAGAAGCAATTTATGATAAATGCCATACTGCCATTGTAAAACATGGACTCAAGCTTGCAATGTACTTATTTATCCTCTCGGAAGTTGTGTTTTTTATAGCGTTCTTTTGTTCATTCTTTAAAGCCTGGCTTGATCCGGTTTTTTTATTTGAAGCGTTTTCTCCTACAAAAAAAGTTGAATGGCCCCCTGAAGGGATTTTACCACCGGATCCGTGGTCGTTACCATTTATGAATACACTAATATTATTGCTTTCTGGTACAACAATTACTTCAGCACATCATTTTTTACTTGAAAATGATAAAAAAAGCATGATTAAAATGCTGTCTATAACTATATTGCTTGGGATGTTCTTTATAATAGTGCAAGCAATCGAATATCATGAAGCAAGTTTTTCTTTGCGAGAAACAGGAGAAAAACTTATTTATACATCTAACTTTTACATGATTACTGGTTTTCATTGTGTGCATGTTATAATAGGAATAATATTTTTGTCAGTATGCTTATTTAGAGCTCGAAAAGGTCAATTTACACCTCAAGATCACTTATGCTTTGAGTTTGCTTCTTGGTATTGGCACTTTGTCGATCTAGTCTGGATATTTTTATTTCTGTTTATTTATTGGTTAAGCCTTTATTAAGTGATTAAAATAATAGGCCTAGATCCAGGGATGAGTAAGACTGGTTGGGCCATTATTAGACTGGAAGAAAAGAATAATATTAAATTTTTGGGTGGCGGTACCATATCAACTGATGGTAAATTGGGTGTAGGTGAACGTCTACATATAATTTTTGAACAATTAAAGAAAGTAATTTTCCTATACTCTCCAAATGAAGCTGCTGTGGAAAAAATTTTTATTAATAAGAATCCAAAATCTTCGCTAACTTTAGGATATGCAAGAGCAATTGCAATTTTAATATTACGAATGACGGATTTACCCATGAATGAATATGATGCAAACTATATAAAAAAGAGCATTACTGGAAATGGTCATGCTGATAAGGGTCAGATTATATTTATGGTCAAGCAAATAGTTAAAAGCTCAAATATAAAATGTCACCATACTGCTGATGCTCTTGCTACAGCAATTTGTCATGCTTATACGAGAAATTTTTGTTTTATTGAGTAGTTTTACATGAATTCAGTTTAAAAAACTATTTGATGGCGTTTATCTTATCTAATGTTTGTTGTAGAATAATACATGCAGCAATTTTATCATCTATTTTTTTTGATTTTGTGATTGATATTCCAGTAATTTTTAGTGCGTGAGTTGCAAGAGATGTTGATAGACTTTCGTCTTGTAGGTATATGTGTACTTTGCATTTTTTTATTATTTTATTTGCAAACTGGATTATTACTTTGCACCATTCGGTCTCTTGTTCATCTATTGTGAATGGTAGTCCTATTACCATTGATCCAGCTTCATTTTCTTTAAGCACTCTATTTAGATAACCTAAATCTTTGCTCATATTTCTTCTATAATATATACTATGAGCTGTAGCTATAAGCTGTGTTTTATCACTAAATGCTATGCCTATTTGTTTTTCTCCCATATCAAGGCACATTATACGTTTATCTCTTGGAATAGACTTTAGAAATTCATCTGGATTTCTATGTAGCATCTATGAAAACATAACTTTTGTACAATTGTATTTTTGTGACAGTAAGTTATGTACAGTCTACTGGCATGATAGACATTCATCATAATTAATATCTGTTTTTTGTTGCAATATTTCACTTTTTTTGAATATGTCATGTGAGACCTTGTCAGCTCTCTGCATTGATTGTGATCTGCAATAATACAAGCTTTTTAATCCTTTTTTCCAAGCAAGCATATGTATTTTGTGTAAGTAACGTTTATGCACATTGGCAAGTAAGAACAGATTTACTGATTGAGATTGACAAATATAAGGAGTTCTATCACTTGCATGTTCTATGATCCATTGTTGATCAAGTTCGTATGCTGTTTTAAATGTCAGTTTTTCATGCTTGCTAAGAAAATCTAAATGCTGAACAGAACCCTCATTTGTTGAAATTGAGGACCATGTTTCATCATTGTCTTGATTTTTTTCTGCTAGTAGTTTTTGCAAGAATTTATTTCGTACTACAAATGAACCTGTAAGTGTCTTCTGTATAAATACGTTTGCTGCATACGGCTCTATTCCAGGAGAAGTGTTGCCTGCGATAATCGAAATTGAGGCAGTTGGAGCAATAGCGAGCTTATGTGTAAACCTTTCCATTAGATCGATTTCTTTAGCGTCAAGACATGGCCCTTTTTCTTCTGCTAATTTTTTAGAAACTACATCTGCTTGCTCGCGCAAATGCTTAAATATTTTTTTATTCCATTGTTGGGCTGTTACTGATTCAAAAGGAACCATTTTACTTTGTAAAAATGAATGAAAGCCCATCACACCAAGACCGATACTACGCTCTCTTATTGCGGAATATTTTGCTCGCTGTATTTCATTTGGTGCGTGGTTTATGAAATCCTCTAATACATTATCAAGAAAACGCATTATATCTTCTATGAAAAGCTCATTATCTTTCCATTCTTCGTAGTATTCAAGATTTACGGATGATAAACAACATACAGCAGTGCGTGACTTTTTCAGGTGATCGTAACCTGTAGTTAAAGTTATTTCACTGCATAGGTTTGACATTTTGATGTCTAAGTTGAGCTTTTTGTAAGATTCTGGCTTATTGTTATTTGTTGCATCAAGGAAAATAATGTAAGGTTCTCCAGTTTCAACTCTTGCTGTTAATATTTTAATCCATATATCCCGTGCTTTTACTGTTGAAATAACTTTATTGTTATGAGGGCTTATTAAATCCCATTCTTGATCATCTTCAACAGCTTGCATAAACTTATCTGTTACTATTACAGCATGATGTATATTTAATGCTTTGCGATTTGGGTCACCACCAGTTGGCTTACGTAAATCTAGAAACTCTTCTATTTCTGGATGCCATACAGGAAGATAAACTGCTGAGCTTCCTCTTCTTAAGGATCCTTGGCTGATTGCAAGCGTCAGAGCGTTTTGTACTACGATAAATGGCACAATTCCTGATGTTTTACCGCTACCTTTGACACTTTCACCAATTGAACGTAAATTTCCCCAATAACTACCTATTCCACCACCACGTGCAGCGAGCCAAACATTTTCATTCCATAGATCAACTATTCCCTTCAAGCTATCTTCAGTTTCATTAAGAAAGCAGGAAATAGGCAATCCTCTTTTGGTACCGCCGTTACTAAGTATTGGTGTTGAAGGCATGAACCACAAGTTGCTCATGTAATCATAAAGACGTTGTGCATGTTTTCTATCATCAGAATAGTAATTAGCAATACGTATAAAGAGATCTTGATAACTTTCATTTTCTATTAAATACCTATCCAATAGAACTGCTTTTCCAAAATCGGTTAATTTACTATCTTTTGCGTAATTAATAGTAATGTAATTCATAAGGCTCCTTTTATGATAATATAGAAATTTATTTGAGCGATTTCTCGATTAAGTTGTTGAATTTGTTTGTGGATGTTGTAATGCAAATAAGATACCATCAACCTGACTGCCATATATTTTACAGTAACTCATTTGACTTATTTGCATATTTGTTTCTTTTGCAACATGCTGAATATAATCTTCTGAATGACGAAAATAATCTCCTTTGTTTACAAAGTCAATACCTTTACCTTCCTTTCTTCTTACTAAACATACAATAACCCCTTTTTTGTTTGTCAATCCTTTTGCTAGTTCCAATTCTGCTAGAAAATCATGTAGATAGTGTAGCACTTCAGCAAAGATAATTACATCATACTGCTGGTTCTTCTCTTGTTTAAGAAACTCTTTCATTTCTGTATGTATTAACTCATCGTAAACAGGTTTACCTTTTATAAGGCATCCTCTTGCAATATTGAGCATTCTATTTGAGATGTCAACTCCTGTTATGCGACTTCTAATATTACTTATTTTTAGGAAGTGACCACATATTCCAGTACCGCAACCAAGGTCGAGTATATTCAGTTTAGAAGTGGAGTTGTTAAAGACTTTTGTAATTATCATGTGTACGAGTTCATGCCCTCTGTATTGTTTGGCAATTAGCCAATGCTCAACAAAATATTCACCTGTGTAATCAAAATATTGTTTTATGAGATTTTCAGGCAATTCTACGATATCTGATGTGTTTGTTATTTTTTTTAAGTAGTAAGAAGCTTCTTTGTGACTACTATCTAATTTTAGCGTCTTTGTTAAATAATTATAAGCTTTATTAGTATTTCCTACTGCAAAATGACATCTTCCAATATTATACCAGATTATAGGTAAATTGGGGTAGAATATGCTAATTAACCAAAATCTTAACTTTGCATCTGATATATTACCTTTATAGAAGTGATATAACCCGATTTCAATGTTGGTATTTAACAGGTTTTTAGATTTTTCAAGAAACACTACAATTTCTTTATGGAGAGTATTGTATTTATCCATAATGAAATTTTTTACTTTTTTAATATTTAATAAGCCAGTGAGCTTAGATATACAATTTAAAGCAAAGTTTTTTATAAAAGATAGATTACTTTTCATACATTAGAAATACTCCAAATGTTCATTTTCATTTTTAGGTAACTAATTTTAACACATTTTATCTTACAAAATATCTTTTTCATTAATTTTTCTGTACATATCAATTTGTCGAATATTTCTCAGATTGTACTGTTTTAGATTGCTGGTATATTGTTGTTGATAATAATAGGTAAATGTTTTGTGTAAAAAGGCGTTGACATATGATTTATCAGATTGTAACATATAAAAGATTAGTTTTTAGATGTTTGAAAAGTTTTATGGTAGAGATTATTTAATCTCAATTCAATTGTAAGTTAATATTTAACTCTGCATATTCTACATATAGTCAGATAAATAAATTATTAAGAGCACTTGATGGATGCCTTGGCGTTAAGAGGCGATGAAGGACGTGGCAGGCTGCGATAAGCTGTGGGAAATTGTCAACAAATTTTGATCCGCAGATTTCCGAATGGGGAAACCCAACTAGCTTAGCTAGTTATTATATACTAAGTATATAAAGCAAACTTGGTGAACTGAAATATCTAAGTAGCCAAAGGAAAAGAAATCAACCGAGATTCTGTTAGTAGTGACGAGCGAAAGCGGAAAAGGCTAGTGATTTAAAAATAAGAATTAGAATACTCTGGAAATGGTAACCATAGAAGGTGATAGTCCTGTATAAATAGAAAGTTTTTAAATCCTTGAGTAGAGCGGGGCACGTGAAATCCTGTTTGAATATGGGGGGACCATCCTCCAAGCCTAAATACTCCTTAACGACCGATAGTGAACAAGTACCGTGAGGGAAAGGTGAAAAGAACCCCGGGAGGGGAGTGAAATAGAATCTGAAATCAAGTGCTTACAAACAGTTGGAGCTCTATATCAATTTATTGATATTTAGAGTGACAGCGTACCTTTTGCATAATGGGTCAGCGAGTTAATCTATGAAGCAAGCTTAAGCCGGTAGGTGTAGGCGTAGCGAAAGCAAGTCTGAATAGGGCGTTTAGTTTTATGGATTAGACCCGAAACCAAGTGATCTAGTCATGACCAGATTGAAGGTATGGTAAAACATACTGAAGGATCGAACCAGTTAATGTTGCAACATTATTGGATGAGTTGTGATTAGGGGTGAAAGGCCAATCAAACTTGGAAATAGCTGGTTCTCCGCGAAATCTATTTAGGTAGAGCGTTGTATGTATGTTGTTGGGGGTAGAGCACTGGATAGACTAGGGGGATTCATCATCTTACCAAATCTAACCAAACTCCGAATACCAACAATTAATTATACAGCAGACACACTACGGGTGCTAAGTCCGTGGTGGAAAGGGAAACAGCCCAGATCACTATCTAAGGTCCCAAAATTGCAGCTAAGTGGGGAAGGAAGTAGAAAAACCATTACAGCTAGGAGGTTGGCTTGGAAGCAGCCATCCTTTAAAGAAAGCGTAACAGCTCACTTGTCTAAATAAGTTTTTCTGCGCCGAAAATGTACCGGGGCTAAAGCTGTATACCGAAGATGTGGGTGCTTATTGATTTCGATTAATAGGCGCGGTAGCGGAGCGTTCCGTAAGTCTGTGAAGGCGGTTTATGAAAACTGCTGGAGATATCGGAAGTGAGAATGCTGACATAAGTAGCGTAAAAGAGTGTGAAAAACACTCTCACCAAAAATCTAAGGGTTCCTACGTTAAGTTAATCTGCGTAGGGTTAGTCGGTTCCTAAGGCGAGTCCGTAAAGGAGTAGTCGATGGCAATTAGGTTAATATTCCTAAACCTCTTAAGTGTGACGGGTTTTGTATTTGTATAGGTCTTATTGGATTGATCTATGCTTAAAAGAAGCTCCAGGAAATAGCACTTATATTTATGAGGCCGTACCGTAAACCGACACTGGTGGATGAGTAGAGTATACTAAGGTGTTGAAAGAATGATGTTGAAGGAACTCGGCAAATTATACCTGTAACTTCGGAAGAAGGGTAACCTGCTTTTAGGCAACTATGAGTAGGTGGCACAAAATAGGGAGTAGCGACTGTTTACTAAAAACACAGGACTCTGCAAACACGTAAGTGGAAGTATAGGGTCTGACGCCTGCCCGGTGCTGGAAGGTTAATAGGAGGGGTGCAAGCTCTGAATTGAAGCCCCAGTAAACGGCGGCCGTAACACTGACGGTCCTAAGGTAGCGAAATTCCTTGTCGGGTAAGTTCCGACCCGCACGAATGGCGTAACGATTTCTCCACTGTCTCCAACATCACTTCAGCGAAATTGAATTCCCCGTGCAGATGCGGGGTACCCGCGGTTAGACGAAGAGACCCCGTGCACCTTTACTATAGCTTTACATTGCTATTAAAAGTGTGATGTGCAGGATAGGTGGGAGACTTTGAAGTTATGGCGCTAGCTATAATGGAGTCAACCTTGAGATACCACCCTTTACACTTTTGATATCTAACTATGTTTCATTATCTGGAACTAGGACATTGTATGGTGGGTAGTTTGACTGGGGCGGTCGCCTCCTAAAAAGTAACGGAGGCGTGCGAAGGTAAGCTAGAGCTGGTCGGAAATCAGCTTGATAGTACAATGGCATAAGCTTGCCTGACTGCGAGGCTGACAAGCCAAGCAGAGACGAAAGTCGGTCATAGTGATCCGGTGATTCTGTATGGAAGGGTCATCGCTCAACGGATAAAAGGTACGCCGGGGATAACAGGCTGATGGTGTTCGAGAGTTCATATCGACGACACCGTTTGGCACCTCGATGTCGACTCATCACATCCTGGGGCTGGAGAAGGTCCCAAGGGTTCGGCTGTTCGCCGATTAAAGTGTTACGTGAGTTGGGTTTAGAACGTCGTGAGACAGTTCGGTTTCTATCTGCCGTGGGTGAAGGAAATTTGAGAAGATCTGACTCTAGTACGAGAGGACCGAGATGGATATACCTCTGGTGTACCAGCTGTTATGCCAATAGCATCGCTGGGTAGCTATGTATAGATGGGATAATTGCTGAAAGCATATAAGCAAGAAACCCTCTTCAAAAAGATTTCCCAATTAAGGCCGTGGAAGACTACCACGTTGATAGGCTAGGTGTGGAAGCATGGTAACATGTGAAGCTAACTAGTACTAATAGCCTGATTGATTTATTTCCTTTCTATATGTGCATATGCAGTGTTAAATATTAAATTGAAATTTGTTAAGTCAGAAATTTTTATTGACTTGGTGACTATAGCAAAAATGAACCACCCGATCTCATTTCGAACTCGGAAGTGAAACTTTTTAGCGCCGATGATACTTAAAAAGGGAAAGTAGGTCGTTGCCAAGCTTATAAAAATTTCTTTTTATCTATATCTGTTCAGTAGAGCGATGAAACAAGGTAAACATAGAGTAGCTGTGAGGTAATATAACTGATCTTTTAGAACTTTGCGAAAACTTTAAAATAAAAGTAGAAAATTTAAAAGTAGAATTTGTCACCTATTTGCAAATGAGGAGGAGAGATAGCAACATTTAACAAATCATCAAACAATTGATCTTCCGAAAATCAAACTTTATATAATTGAATATTAATTAAGTTGTTGGAGATGAGGAGAAAGAAGAAGTAGCAAACTACCAAAAAGCAGATACATTTGGTCCAATAGTTAGGTGATAATTGTAGCACTCAGTGGATTTTATAAAAATTCAAAACGTGAAAATTATAAGTGATGTTTTTAATGTGAATTGAAAGCGTATCAAATAGTGAATATAGAATTCCCTCAAAATGCAAAAAGGTGTATGAGCAAATCGAATAAGAAAAGTGAGGTTTTGCGCATCAACGTGTTATAATAAAGGTAAACTTGGTTAGTGCTGAAGCAATACTGCAAGTTTTAAAGGGAAAGAAGATTTAAAAGACAGTGTATGTTGCAATCGTAATAGTCGCTGACAGGTACTTTGAAACATAGCTGGACTATTGAAGTTAAAATTCTGGGCTGTTACTTAAAAAACGCATCCACTGAATTATTTATGCTAAAAAAAGCTTTATTAAAAAATGAAACAGAAGTGTAAGAAAGTTGCAAAACGTATAAGGTATTACTTGAAGCTACCTATCTGAAGCAACTGGAGCTTTTCAAGTTGCGAAAAATATTTTAAAATCTGAAAGAATGGTGTGAAATTTTTTAAGTAAACCAGAAAGTATTCCACTATCGCGCTGAACAGCAAATTAGGCATTATATCATTTACTGTAAAAGCTCATATTTTACGTAATCAGAGCTAGGAATTTGAAAGGATAATTTCATTATACTTAACATGGAAACAAAGAGAACTATACAATCCCCTGCCTATCGTTTCTTGAACCACTCCCTTGAACGGATACTTTTACTTTTATCAAACTATTCTCTTATTGTAATAAGTTGCTTCTATATTTAAATTTAGCAACTTCCCTCTAGGATTATCCTTATTTTGTTCTAAGTATTGGCTTTGTTCAAATGCCATTCCCCATTGTGTACGATAGCTAGACTTTCTATATTCATAAAAACTCTCTTCAGCATTATTTGTATCGAGCTTTTTATCTTCTTTTCTTATACTCTCTACCATCAAGCACCCACATCTATTAATTTATTTTAAAAAGTTTACTTATCTTATCATAAAAAATATATCTGTAAATACTTTAGTGAAAATTTCTTCTTATTTTATCTTTCTTTAAGCAAATATTGAGGTCTTTTTGTAAATTTTTATAGCCTGCTTGCATAATGTTTTTATGGGTTAGTATTATGTAATAGTATCCTACATTACTTATATTAGAAATGCTAACTTTAGCTAGCATTCGTAATTGCCTTTTTATTTTATTTCTTTTTGCTGCTTTTCCGACTTTTTTACTGATAGCCAGACCTACTCTAATAACATGAATATACTTTTCAGGTTCTCTTTCTTTTATAGCATATAGTGATATATATACCCCTCGATAAAAAAGACTGTCAGGTGCTAATCTGTTTTTAAAAGCAAAGGAAAACTCTTTTTTTTTATGCTTACTATGCGCATAATTTATTACACCCTAATGAGCGACGCTTATTAAGAATTTTTCTTCCAGCTTTTGTTGACATACGTGAACGAAATCCATGTTTGTGCTTTTTTTTTAAATTTTTTGGTTGAAATGTTCTTTTCATTGTTTTTATATTAATATAACTATTTATTTTAAATTATTTTTCTCTATTGTCAAATAATGGTCAACTTCTATGGCATTCTTATTGAATAAAATTTGATATATGGAAAAATGAATTTAATTATAGGCGTACCTGTTTTACTAATCCTTTTATTTTATTTGAGTAAGTTTCAAGCAGTAAGTAAAGTTAAGTCTTATATATATTTGAGTTGTATGTGGATGCTACCTTGTTTGTTAGCATTCTATGATGGTTATTTTATAACTTCTATTTCTATAGCGTTACTTTTTTTTATGCTGATTTTTATCTTTAAAGGTAAAAGAAATAAGATGGTAAAATTTTTGTTATTTATGGCTTTAGCAATATCACTTTTTATCACTTTATTTATAATGCTATCTATTTTTGTTCAGTCCATTTCTTTTTTTAATAAAGTAGCTATTTCAGAATTCTTATTTTGCTTAAAATGGAAGCATAATGTAGCTATTATTGGCGAAGGAGAGGTGGGATGTTTTGGTATAGCGCCACTTTTAGTGGGGACATTACTTATAACTATTGTAGCAATGTTAGTTGCGGTGCCGCTTGGTTTATTTTCTGCAATATATATTAGTGAGTATGCGAGTGAAAAAGTGCGTTATGTTATTAATACAGCCTTACAGGTTTTGTCTGCTATTCCTACTGTTGTATATGGATACTTCTCAGTTGTATTTTTGTCTTTTTTTATAAAGCAGGTAGCAAATTTTTTTAATTTAAGTATACACTCAGAAAGTGCTTTGATTGCTGGTTTATCGATCGGGGTAATGATTCTTCCTTTTATTATTTCTTTGCTTGAAGATGCTATAAGATCTGTTCCAAAAAGTTTGCGTTATGGTTTTATGGCGCTTGGTGCAACTCCAGCGGAAACTATATGGCATATAACAATACCTTATGCAATGCCTACAATTTTAAGTGCAATTTTATTATCAATTTCAAGAGTGATAGGTGAAACAATGATTGTACTAATGGCTGTGGGAATCAATGCAAATTTGACCTTTAATCCTCTCAATTCAGTTACTACTATCACTGTACAAATTGCTACATTACTTACCGGAGATCAGGATTTCAATAGTGTGCAAACTCTTGCTGCTTATGCGCTTAGTTTGGTGCTGTTTGTTATTACTTGGCTATTAAATGCATTTGCACTATTTATAATGAAACGTAACTAGTAAGTGTTTTAATATTGCAAAATTTCTGTTAATAATATAGGATTTATTTTCTTTAGAAGTTCTTTTATAGAATTTAGTGTTAGGTGATGAAAGAGATGAGTACAGGTAAAGTAGTTAAAATAACTCAAGCAGTTGTTGATTTAAAATTTGAAGACGGGTTGCCTAAGATATTTAATGCTTTAAAAAGCAAACTAAAATGTAAGGGCAAGGAGCTAGTTTTAGAGGTTTCACAACATATAGGTGACAATGTAGTTCGTTGTATTGCTATGGATAGCACAGATGGTATGTCAAGAGGTGATGAGTTTGTTGATACAGGTGCACCAATATCAGTTCCGGTTGGACGCTCAACTTTAGGAAGGATTTTTAATGTTGTAGGAGAGCTTATAGATGAGTGTGGTCCGCTAAAAGGAAAGTATAATTTAGAACCTATACATAGATCACCTCCAAGTTTTACTGAGCAGAAGATACAGGAAGAAGTTTTAGTTACAGGAATAAAGGTTATAGATCTTCTTGCTCCTTATCTTAAAGGAGGAAAAATTGGCTTATTTGGTGGAGCTGGTGTTGGTAAAACAGTTCTGATAATGGAGCTGATTAACAACATAGCAAAAGCTCATAAAGGATTTTCTGTGTTTGCTGGAGTAGGAGAGAGAACGCGTGAAGGTAATGATCTTTATAACGAGATGATTACTTCGAATGTAATAGATATAAATGAGCACGAAAAATCTCAAGCCGTTTTGGTTTATGGTCAAATGAATGAACCTCCTGGAGCAAGGGCTAGGGTTGCTTTAACAGCACTAACTATGGCGGAGTATTTTCGTGATCATGAAAATCAAGATGTTCTATTTTTTGTAGATAATATCTTCCGTTTTACTCAAGCTGGCTCTGAAATTTCTGCTTTGCTTGGAAGAATACCGTCGGCTGTTGGTTATCAGCCAACTCTTGCGACTGATATGGGCGCTATGCAAGAGAGAATAGCCTCAACTACTGCTGGTTCTATTACTTCTGTACAGGCTATATATGTTCCTGCAGACGATTTGACCGATCCAGCTCCAGCAACTACATTCTCTCATCTTGATGCAACCACAGTGTTGTCAAGGCAGATAGCTGAAATGGGTATATATCCTGCTGTTGATCCACTTGACTCAACTTCTCAGTCTTTATCTGCTGAAATCATTGGTGAAGAGCATTATAATGTGGCTTCTGAAGTGAAACGTATATTGCAAACTTATAAGTCGCTGCAAGATATTATCGCAATACTTGGTATGGATGAACTATCTGATGAAGATAAAATTATTGTTGATAGAGCTCGTAAAATTCAGAAGTTTCTTTCTCAACCTTTTCATGTTGCGGAGGTATTTACTGGCATGTCTGGCAAATTTGTTTCACTTTCTGATACTATTTCTAGTTTTAAAGGAATTATTGAAGGTAAATATGATCATCTGCCAGAAGCTGCTTTTTATATGGTGGGAAGTATAAGTGAAGCAATAGAAAAGGCTGAATCAATAAAAGCTGAAGTTGGAGCCGGACATTAAAGATTATGAACACTTTTAAGGTGCAATTTTTTTCTCCTGATAATCGAATTTCATTCGATGAAGTGGTTTCGCTTTCAGTGAATGGGCTTGAAGGAGAGCTAGTGATTTTAGCTTACCATTCTCCTTACTTAATTTATTTATTGCCTGGTATAATTACTGCTCAAATGAGTAACCAGACAAAGGAAAAAGTTGTAATTGATAATGGTATATTAGAGGTTGCAAATAATAATTGTAGCATTATAACGAATCAAATTCAGGTTTTTGATCATTTGACTCATGATGAGGAATCATTAAAAGATAAGAGAGTTGGTATATATTTAAGTTATCTTGATGTCAAATCTCTTTAGGGGCTCTTTTTTGTTCAAGAAATAAGTCTACTCTTGTCATCTCAATGTTTGTCGTTCAAGTAGCTGACACACAACTCGGATGACAAGAGGGGCTACTTGAATAAAGAAGCCGCTGGTCTCATGTGCATCTTTAAACATTTCCACGCTGACTTTGGCTACACACCTTTGAGGGACTGCTGATTAAGTCTAGAAGTGAATTACAGCAATCATCATCACTATAAAATGCACTATCAGAGCTTGAAGATCTAGATTTTCTTTCTGCATTATCAACTTCCCCTACAAGCTGATCAGATATTTTTGCACGATTGTTCAAAGGTTCCTGTTGAGAAATCTCTGTACTTAACATTTCTACTTGGTTATTTAGATGTTGCTCTTTACCGTTTAGCTCTTCTCTTTCTCCCGTTATTCTTTCAATTTCCATATCTTTAATCTTTTCTTTCAATATTTCAATCTCATTCTCATACTCTTCAAACTTTGGTTCTATAAATGAACGGTATTGATCCATTATTTCTTCTTCCATCTCCTGCCGTAACTGTTCTCTTTGCCTCTCAATTTGCTCATCTTTAGTCTCTAGCTCTCCCTCTGACGATTTAAAATCCCACTTTTCATCCCACTCTAGCTCACTTACCTCTTGTTCATCAGATTCTAAATGTGCGTTATGCTCACTTTGCAAATTTTGCATTTGAGGTTTTAAATTCGTTAAACGTTCATCCTGCCGTAACTGTTCTTCTTGACTCTTAATCTGCTTATTTTTAAGCTCTACCTCGTTCTTTAACTCTTCATATTTCCACTTTAGCTGATCTACCTCTTGTTTATAAGATTCCAGATTTGTGTTTTGCTTATCATCTAAGCTTTGCATTTGAGATTTTAAATTCATTAACGATTTACTGTGTTCATCTCTCATGCGTTCTACTTCCTTTTCATTTTCACTTGCATCTTCTTCTAATTTATTCACTTCACCTTTCAGTTTCTCTCGTTCTGCATTAGCAATTTCCAACTTTTTCTTCAGGTCTTTCTTTTCTTCATATGCACCTTCAAGTTCTTGTATTTTCCCTTGCAGCTCTGTTGATATATTTTCTAGCTTCTCATCTTTTTGTGTTAGTCCAATTTGCAATTTTACGTTTTTTTGCTTTTCTTCTTCAAGTTTATTCTGTAAATCACTATTGCACTTCTCTAATGCTTCAATTTCTTGCTTAGCCTCCATGAGTTCCTGTTCTGATTTTTTTTGCTTTATTATGCAATTACTTAACAGCTGGTCTAATTCCTCTTGCAATTTTCTTACCTCACTTGTCAACTCTTCTTTTTCTACATTAGCAACTTCCAGCCTCTTCTTTAGATCTTCTTTTTCTTCTTCATACACTCTCTCAAGTTTTTGCGCTCTTTCTTGCAGCTCTGTTGACATATTTGCTAGTTTTTCATTTTTTTGTGTCAGTTCAGTTTGTAATTTTGCATTTTCTTGCTTTTCTTCTCCAAGTTCATTCTGTAAGTCACTATTGTGCTTTTCTAACTCTTCAAGTTCTTGTTCAGCCTTGTCGAACCTATATCGTAATTCGTTCCTCTGCTCATTTAATTCTCTAATTTCTTGCTCAGCTTTTGTAAGCTTTTGATCTAGTTGTTGTGAATTAACTTCTGTTTGAGTTGCAATTGCCTGAGTTGCAATCTGCTGTGGATTAACCTCTGATACATTGTTGCTAGTGAAAGAAAGAATAGGATTGCTTTTAGCATCATTTTCAAGATCTTTCATCTTTTCGTCTTGATTGATTACGATATGTTCGTTATTTTGCAGATTACTAACAGCCGGTGCAATGTTAGCATTTTTGTTCTTTTTCAATAATGCTTTTACAGCATCATGTAGAGAGAGGTCTTGAATATATAATTCTTCATTTTGTCTTATTAATTCCAAAAACTCCTCAGGTGGCGATTCAAAATCTTTACCATTAAACTGTAGTACTTTAGCTATACCAGAATTACTTACATTCATAACCATAGTACAGGTAAAAGTTTTCCCATCCTTGTCCTGCACAGGCCAAGTGCTTGTCATTTCATAATATGCACCCTCTTTAAATTCATAATGTCTTTCCTTACCTTTTCGGTAAGCGTATATGTCATGCTTTTTATCGCAATAGATATTCAATGTGCTAATATCCCTTTCTTGCTGTAAGATATCACTAATTCTTATTGGCTCACTTCTATTGTAATTAATAAGATTAATGTTTAACACTTTATCAGAATTGTTAGTTTCTACATAAAAAGCTCGAAGGTCTATGTCTTTGTCTCTAAAATACTTACTTACAGCTTTTTTTGCCTGATTTGCTAATTCTATAAAGTTTTTTTTAAAGCTCTTGTTGAAAGATAGATCTATATATGCTTGCTTAAAATTTTCATCATTTGTTAAATCCATGAGCAAGTCATAAACCTCCCATTTTTCCTGACAATGTTCTTCTAAAACAGTAATGCTATTTTTTCTTTTCAGCTCTGCTAATATGTTTTTCAATGTCGGGAAATTTGTTGACATAGTATACCCCTTGTTACTATTGTTCTGATAATATATTTACTTTAGGAGTGATTAACTCCTTTTATATTAACCTTTTTAGTTGAATTTAATTGCGAGCGTTAAACTCGAACTTAGTCATTTTGTTTATTGTTCCTCACTACCTATTTGTGTTACTATACTAATAGTAGCACTAAGTTTTAGGCTATGCAAGAATTTCTATTGAACGTAAAGCTAGTAAACTTCAGAAATTGGTTATGCTAATTTTGTTAATAAAATGCAACCAATTAAGGAAAGCGCTATACTGTGTCTCAGTGCAATATTTTCTTTCCTAAAGGACTGAAAATTGAGTTGAGTTAAAAATCCGATTTTATTTAATACTTTTCAAAGATGACAATATTTTGTAAAAATAGGTTTTTAATAGGACAATAATATGGAAATTTTTCTTGATAGTGTTGATTTGAATGAAATTAAGGAGCTAAAAGAGTTCATTGATGGCATAACAACTAATCCTTCTTTAATAGCAAAATCTGGACATAAAGATAAGTACGAAGATTTAGTAAGCGAAATATGCTCTATTATAAAAGGGCCTGTTAGTGTTGAAGTTGTTGCAGATAGCCATGAAGATATGGTTAAGGAAGGCCTTAAGTTAGCGAAAATCGCTAGTAATATCGTAGTAAAGTTACCTCTTACACATGAAGGATTAATTTCTTGTAAAAAGTTGTGGACAGAACATAAAATACCTGCTAACATTACATTATGTTTTTCTCCTGGACAAGCACTGTTTGCCGCTAAGGCCGGTGCTTGTTTTATTTCTCCCTTTGTTGGTCGCCTTGATGATATAAGCTATGATGGCTTATCGCTAATAGAAGATATATGCACTATATATTCTAATTATAATTTTAAGACAAAAGTTCTTGTTGCATCAGTAAGAAGTCCAGCACATGTAATAGAAGCTGCACGGCTTGGTGCTCATTCAATTACTGTGCCAGCAAAAATACTTAGACAGTTAATTAATCATCCACTTACTGATCAAGGGCTCGCAATATTTGAAAAAGACTGGGGCGTAAAACAATAAATGACATTGCTAAAAAAGACATAAAAACACAATAATTTATATAAAAAGGACATAGGTACCATCTGTCCTTTAAAGACATGTAGGTCAATGATATGCGTAATTCAGTGTTTTAAACATGATAGTCCTCCACTAATAAAAAAGATTGAGAAAAATGTATACAGCTACGACCGAAGTATAGCTAAAATATATTTTAACTGAAGATTATAGATTAATTGAATTGAAAAGTCTGCAGACGAAGATAGATTCCGAGCTCTAGAACACCTTCACTGTGCATGGTAACAAAACTATTAGAGTTTGTCAAGTAATTTTTTATCGTAATTTTACGAACGTGCCATGCCAGTAATTATATCTAGTTAAATTTGTAAAGTAATACAGTGTTTTCGATAGTTATAAAAAAGCTGGATTTCAGTACTGGAGTAACATTTTGGAAATTGGGATGAAAAGAGGGAAAGTACTGGTTTGAAATTAAGTTTTCTGGATTCCAGTGCTGGAATGACAAGAGAGGAGCTCCAGGTACAGCTGTTACCTATAGAATGGCAGTACTAAAATGATAACAAACTGAATGACATATTTAATCTCTATACAGATGTACATCACGCACCGATTTCCATTCAAGGTAATGTCATTCCAGCACTGGAATCCAGTTAGATTTACGAGTATAAAATTAATACAACATTTTTGATGATGGAAGCCATTACTAGGATAACAAGAAAGGAAGTGCTGATTTCAGTGTTTATACGTTAGCCATGCATCTAAAAATTTATAAACAAAAGATTACACTTCACAACTTTGTGATGGAATAAGTTTTTCAATGCTGTTGACGCAAAACTCAGTTGTATTATTAGCTATTTTATCGAATTTATCATTTATATCCTTACCTATTTTTTCATCTTTAATATATTCATACAGAGCTAAAATAGCTATAGTTGAACATATTGCGATGAAACTAACTTTTGCTGTAATAAGTAATGATATCCCACCTGCAAGTATGGACACTGCTCCAATAGCTAGGTTTATAATTTTATTTTGTGTTGATTGATTCTCTTTATCCTCTAAAACGTTTGATATTGCTTTTGAGGCAATTTTTATTGCTATTGCTGTAGTTGAGATTATAATAAACATCATAGCTATTTTTGCTAAGAGAAAAATTGATGGTAGCATTATTACAAGAAACAGTGAAGCACCTCCTATAAATAACCATTTCTCATTTATTTTTTTAGACTGATCTGTATTATTAGGCATTGCAACCCTCCACTTTCATTAACAGTTTATTCATATAATATGAAACATGCGATAGTCAAGATGTTTTTGTGTGGAGAAGCTTGCGATTGAGTTTTGAAGAGCTTTAGCTTTACAAGATGGTAGATTTGGTGATTATCGTAAGATTCTTGCAGTCATTTTAGTGGGAAGAATTTGTAAAATATTAAAAAATAACCGCCAGAAAATTGGAAACGCTATAACTTTCTTTCCTTTAAATATACTTTTTAAAATATATGCTGCAGCTTTTTCTGGCTCCCATATGAAGGGAAGTGGTTTATTAGACTTAAACATATCTGTTTTTACTGGCCCTGGCATTATGGTGATAAACTTTGTGCTACTGTTAGCATATTGGATTTTTAGTGATTGAAAACAACTTTTTAGTGCTGCTTTGCTGGCACAGTATGCAGAAGCATGTGGTGTTGCATGCATAGCAACAAGAGAAGATATAACCGCAAAAGTTGCCAAGGAATTATGATGAATCCATTCTTCAATCCAGTTGATAACGCCAAAATAATTGGTTTCAAATGTTTTTCTATGAATGTTGGTATGAAACTTATCTTCTATTTCGCCACATCCTGCATTAAGAAAAAAGAGATTTGGTATAATATTTTGCTTTTTTAAAAAATCAGACGAGTTTTTAATATTTTCACTTTTGCTTACATCACATGTTATAGGTAAAAAATTACTACCTAATTCTTCTTTTAATTTTTCCAGTTTTTCAGTGCGCCTTGCAATGCCAACCACAAACCATCCATCTTTAATGAGCAACCGTGCTAGACTTTCTCCAATGCCAGATGATGCTCCTGTAATGAGACAAGTTTTTCTATCCATGTGAATTTACATAACGTGAAGTATGAATGTAATGACTATTGCCTATTCACACAAGTTAAGTTTGCTATAATTTTGCTAAATAATAAAAAAAGAAAGCTACTTATAATTTTGAATTTTATATAAACTTAAAGGGAAGTTTAGTATTTGCTTACTTGTAATTTAAAATTCTTATATAATATTTTAAATGAGTTGAGAGAATTAAATGCAGGATGCAGCTTTAGTTTTACAAGATGGCAAGTGCTTTTTGGGAAAATCGGTAGGTAAAAGAGGCAAATGTATAGGTGAAGTTTGTTTTACCACTGGTATGACAGGTTATCAGCATACTATAACCGATCCTTCTTTTGCTGATCAAATAATAGCGTTCACTTTTCCTCATATTGGTAATGTTGGAATAAATCACAAAGATAATGAAGGAGAAAAAGTTTTTGCAAGTGGTGTGGTTATGCGTGAACTTTCTCCTATGTCTCACTCTTCTTCATATATTAGTTTAAATGATTGGTTGGAGAAAAATAATGTAGTTGGGATATCGGGAATTGATACTAGAGCTTTGACGAGATATTTGAGAAAACATGGATCTCAAAATGGAATGATATGTCCGTCAAGTGAGGCACATATATTAGATGAATTGAAGAAATACAAATCTGTAAATGGAATAGAAATAACTAAGAAAGTCAGTTTAAGTAATAACTTTCAAAGCGCTCTTAATGCAAAATATAGGATTGTAATTGTTGATTTCGGTATAAAAAATAGTATAATCTCACGCTTAGTAGAACTTGATTGTACGGTTGAATTAGTCAAACCAGATACAGGTTTTGCTCACAAAATATTAAGCATGAATCCAGATGGTATAGTGCTTTCAAATGGCCCTGGTGATCCACAAGAGATAGGAGAGAGTGTAATTTCAGAAATAGAAATTATTGTGAAATCTAAAATACCAGTTTTTGGCATATGCCTGGGCCATCAATTACTTGCAGTTACTTTGGGAGCAAAGACTGTCAAGATGGATATTGGTCATCGAGGGAGTAATCATCCAGTTTATGATCTGGAGAGTAAAAAAGTTGAGATAACTAGCCAAAATCATGGTTTTGTTGTTGATTCAGCTTCTCTTCCAAGTAACGTTGAAGTTACTCATATTTCTCTATTTGATAATAGTGTAGAGGGGATAATGATGAAGGATTACCCAGTCTTTTCTACTCAATACCATCCAGAAGAAGCGCCAGGTACACATGATTCACATTACTTGTTTGGGCGTTTTATTGACAATATTTTGTTATATAAAAGTAAAATCTAACTGAAATCAGTTAGATTAGCTTTTATTACTTGATCTTTTGGATTTGGATGTTTAATATTAGGAATAATAAAACTTAAGTTAAGGTAGTGTTCTCTTAACAGATTTTTGTGGAGGAGTGACCGAGTGGTTAAAGGTAACAGACTGTAAATCTGTCCGCATTGCGTACGTAGGTTCGAATCCTACCTCCTCCATTGTGCGGGTATAGCTCAATGGTAGAGCTCTAGCCTTCCAAGCTAGTGACGTGGGTTCGATTCCCACTATCCGCTCTTTTTTTTGTTGTATTTATATAAAATCAACATATTATTTGTTGATGTATTTATATTTTAGGTAGAAGAGTTAAAATTATGACAGCGATAGTAGAAGCATTTGGAAAGCCGCATGTAAACGTGGGAACGATAGGACATGTGGATCATGGGAAGACAACGTTAACAGCGGCGATAACAAAGCATTATGGTAATTTTGTAGCATATGATCAAATAGATAAAGCGCCAGAAGAAAGAAAGAGAGGTATAACAATAGCAACAGCGCATGTTGAATATCAAACAGAAAAGAGACACTATGCACACGTTGATTGCCCTGGACATGCTGATTATGTAAAGAATATGATAGTAGGTGCAGCACAGATGGATGCAGCGATATTGGTAGTGTCAGGGGTTGATGGGCCGATGCCACAAACGAGAGAGCATATATTGCTGGCAAAACAGGTGGGTGTTGGATATATCGTGGTATATATAAATAAAGCTGATGTTGCTGATGCTGATATGATAGATTTGGTAGAAATGGAAGTGAGAGAGTTGCTGAGTAAGTATGGATTTCCAGGTGATGAAGTGCCTGTGATAGTTGGGTCTGCGTTAAAAGCATTGGAGGATGATAGTAGTGAGTATGGAAAGAAATCAATAGATAAATTGATGGAGAAGTTAGATGAGTATGTGGCAGCACCTAAAAGGCTTATAGATTTGCCGTTTTTGTTGCCAATAGAAGATGTATTTTCAATATCGGGCCGAGGGACGGTAGTAACAGGAAGAATAGAGAAGGGGGAGATAAAGACAGGGGATGAGATAGAGATAATAGGTCTGAAAGCGACGCAAAAGACGATATGTACTGGTGTTGAGATGTTTAAGAAGTTGCTAGATAAGGGAAGTGCAGGACTCAATGTAGGAATACTACTAAGAGGAACAAAGAGAGAAGAAGTGGAGAGAGGGCAAGTATTGGCAAAACCAGGGACAATAACCCCGCATAAGAAATTTAATGCGGAGGTGTATATATTGAAGAAAGAAGAAGGAGGAAGGCATACACCATTTTTTGGAAATTATCAGCCACAGTTTTATTTAAGGACAACGGATGTAACTGGGAGCATAAAATTGCTAGATGGAAAGGAGATGGTAATGCCAGGGGACAATGTAAGTATAGAAGTGGAGTTGCAAGTACCAATAGCAATGGATAAAGGATTACGTTTTGCGATAAGAGAAGGTGGTAGAACTGTTGGTTCTGGCGTTGTTTCGGAAATTTTAGAATGAGTGTAATAACTAAGATGAAGCAAGATATATATATTAGAATCAAAGCTTTCGATTGTTCTTTGTTGGAAAAGTGTATTCGCGAGTTTATTGATCAATTAAAGCAGTTTAATGCAGATTTATCTGGTCCGATTGCGTTGCCAAGAAAAGATTCTAAATTTACTGTTAATAGGTCTCCTCATGTTGATAAAAAATCTCGTGAGCAATTTGAAATGAGAATTTCTAAGCGGTTAATTATTGTACATAATCCTACTTCTACTATGATGAAGATGCTTGCAGATTTATCTTTTTCTGCTGGTGTAGAAGTGGATTTAAAGGTTAAGGAAGTTAATATTTAGGAAAAGGAAATGAAGAGAATAAATTCGCTTAGGAGGATTGGTTTGCTAATGACGAATGTTGGCCATACTGCTATGTATTTTGATAATAGTCGCATGGCTGTAACCTTATTGCATCTCAGCGAAACTTATATTATCGATATAAAAGGACAAGATAAATGTGGCTACAATTCAGTTATTTTAGGCACAGGGGATTTAAAAAAAATAGCAAAACCTCAGTTGGAATATTTAAAGAAAAAGGGTATAAATAGTAAATGTAAATTATACGAAAGTAGATTAACTGATCTATTCGGAATAGAATGTGGTAAAAAGGTGGGGGTTAATCATTTTGTAGTTGGTCAATATCTTGACATTACGGGTTATTCTTTAGGTAAAGGGTTTGCTGGTGTGATGAAGCGGCATAATTTCAGTGGGCTTAGGGCATCTCATGGCGTTTCTATTGCTCATAGATCACAAGGTTCTACTGGTCAATGTCAAGATCCTGGTAGAGTATTCAAGGGGAAGAAAATGGCTGGTCATTTAGGTAATAGCAGAGTAACTGTACAGAATATGAAAATATTATCCATTGATTATGAAAATAGCATAATTGCTGTAAAGGGTAATAATGTTCCTGGGTTTAAAAACTCTTATGTTTTTGTGAGAGATGCGGTTAAAAAGCCTTTACATAAAGATGTTCCTTTTCCAGCAGGTCTGCTGTTGAATATGAGTGATGATGCTAATAATTTGGTGAGTTAGTTATGGAATGTGAATTAGTTGATCTATCTAATAATAATGTAGGTAGTGTTGAGCTTAATCCCTTGATATTTTCTGCCAAGCAAAAATTGAGTATTTTGCATGATATAGTGAGATGGCAATTAGCAAAGAGAAGAGTTGGTGCTCATAAAACAAAGGGTATCAGTGATGTTTCTGGTACAACAGCTAAGCCGTATGGTCAAAAACGTACCGGTAGGGCGAGACAGGGGAGCTTGCGGTCTCCTCAGTTTAGAGGTGGTGGAATTATTTTTGGTCCTGTTGTGAGGAGTCATGCTTATTCTCTTAATAAAAAAGTACGTAAATTTGGTTTGAAAATTGCTTTATCTCTAAAATATTTAAATAATCAAGTTATTGTTCTTGATAGTTTAAATGTTGATGTGAAGAAAACATCTAAAATGTGTGAATATATTAAAAATTTTAAATTTTCTTCTTTTTTAATAGTTGGTGATTATGGAGATGATTTGTTACGTGCTGCTAAAAATTTGCATTATGTAGATTTAATCAAACCTATTGGGTTAAATGTTTTTGATATATTGAATCATGAATGCGTGATGTTAACAAAAGACACTTTAAAGCATCTTGAAGGTAGATTGTTATGATTAAATATAATAATATAATAAAATCTCCTGTAATCACAGAAAAGGCTTCTCTTTTAAGAGAGAAGTTTAATAAATACTCTTTGTATGTTTTTGTAAATGTAAATAAGCGTCAAATAAAATCGGCAATAGAGTCTTTATTTAATGTCAGAATTTCTTCTATAAATGTTATTAGAGTTAAACCTAAATATAGACGTTTCAGGGGTGTGGTTGGTTGTAAAAAACAGAGAAAAAAGGTTTATTTTTCTTTGATAGATGGTCAAAAATTAGATATAATGAGCGTTTAATATGGGTATGAAATTTTTTAATCCTGTTACTCCGTCTTCTCGTGGGACTATATTAATAAGTAAAGTTGGTTTATCAAAAGATAAGCCAGAGAAGTCTCTTGTGTTTGGTAAGAAATCCAGTGGTGGAAGAAATAATCATGGTAGAATTACAACTCGTCACAGGGGTGGTGGTCACAAGAAGAAGTATAGAGTTATAGATTTTAAACGTAATAGAAGTGATCAGGGTATGGTTGAGAAAATAGAGTATGATCCAAATAGAAGTGGGTTTTTAGCATTAATATCATATAAGGAAGATGATACTAAATCTTATATATTAGCTCCTCAGGGTATGAAGCCTGGTGATGTTGTGACAGCTGGAGATGATGCTGATATTCTGCCAGGTAATTGTTTGTTGTTGAAATATATACCTGTTGGTTCTTTTGTTCATAATGTTGAATTGAAGCCAGGTGGTGGTGCTGTAATTGCTAGAGCTGCGGGTTGTTGTGCGCAAATTGTTGGTCGTGATGGTCAATATGTTTTATTGCGGCTTAGATCTGGTCAAGTTAGGTTGATTTTATCTTCTTGTAAAGCTACTATTGGTGTAGTGTCTAATCTTGATCATAAAAATAGAAAGCTGGGTAAGGCTGGGAGAAGTAGGTGGCTTGGAATTAGACCTGCTGTGCGTGGAGTTGCAATGAATCCGATTGATCACCCTCATGGAGGTGGAGAGGGAAAAACTTCTGGCGGTCGTCATCCTGTTACTCCTTGGGGTGTTGCAACAAAAGGAAAGAAAACTAGGAAAAAAAATAAATCTAGTGATAAGTATATAAAAAAATTGAAAGGTTAATTTATGAGTAGATCTGTATGGAAACCACCTTTTTTACATCCATCTGTACTAAGATTAGTTCAGAGGGCTTTAAAAGAGGGTTCTATTAATAAGGTGATAAAAATTCATTCCAGGGCTTCTGTAATTCTTCCTAATTGTTTGGGTTTAAAGTTTGCTGTTTATAATGGTAAAGATTACATTCCTGTTAGTGTTGATAATCAGAATATGATAGGTCATAAATTCGGTGAATTTTCACCTACTCGTAAATTTACTGGGCATGGTGGTGATAAAAAGGCAACAAGAAGGTAGGCAATTGATATGAAAAATAGGGATATAATAGTTGAGGCTGGTTCTAAGGTTTTAAGATCAACTCCTCGCAAATTAAATTTGGTTGCTGATTTAGTGCGTAATAAAAAAGTTTCTTTTGCTAATGTACAATTAAGATTTTGTGAAAAAAAGGCTGCCGGTTTTATAATGAAGGTGTTGAATTCTGCAATTGCTAATGCTCAAAATAATTATGGATTGAACGTTGATAATTTATATATAAAGGAAATTTTAATAGGTAAGTCACTTACTTTGCGTAGAGTATATCCAAAAGCTATGGGTAGGGCTAATAGAATGAGCAAATTTTATAGTAATATAACTATAAAATTGAAAGAAATTGTATGATTTATAGAAATGGAAAATTAATAAGGAAAGTGTAAAAATATGGGACAGAAGGTTAATCCTAAAGTATTTAGATTGCAAATAAATAGTAATACCTGGGATTCTGTTTGGTGTGCTACGGACGATTATAAACAGAAATTGCATCAAGATCTATTTATTCGCAGTTATATAAATGAATCCTTTAAGCATGCTGGTATTTCTAAAGTAACTGTAGAGCGTACAGTTAATTTAGTGTCTGTAATAATACATTCTTCTAAACCTGGGGTTATAATAGGTAAGAAAGGTTTGGATGTTGAGAAGATAAAGCAAAAAATAGCTAAAAAAGTAGAAAGTAGTGTTGAAGTGAATGTAGTAGGAGTTAAAAAGTCTGAAATAGATGCAGTTTTAATATCAAGGAGTATTACACATCAGCTAGAAAAAAGGATTTCATGTAGAAGAGCGATGAAAAAAGCTATTCAAAATTGTTTGAAGGTGGGTGCTGAGGGTATTAAAGTAAGTTGCTCTGGGCGTCTTGGCGGAGCTGAAATAGCTCGTACTGAATGGTACAAAGAAGGTCGTTTGCCTTTACACACTTTGCGTGCTAATATAGATTATGCTTTTTGTGAAGCGAAGACTATATGTGGTATTATAGGAGTTAAAGTTTGGGTTTATGTTGGTAGTTAAGGTATATTGAGATGTTTGTTCCCAAAAAGAGTAAATATAAAAAGGTATTTAAGGGGAGAATAAAGGGTAATGCTAAGGGTGGTAGCACGCTGTCTTTTGGAGATTATGGATTAAAAGCTATGGAAGTAGGTAAGGTTCAGTCCAAGCATATTGAAACTGCAAGGCGCGTAATATCTAGAACGTTAAAACGCTCTGGTAAAGTATGGATAAGAATTTTTCCTGATACTCCGGTTAGTAAAAAGCCAGCAGATGTACGTATGGGTAAAGGGAAAGGTAGTGTTGAATTTTGGGTATTTAAAGCTAAGCCCGGTAGGGTTTTGTTTGAAATTAGTAGTGATGTTCCCATGCATTTAGCAAGATTGGCGCTTGAAAAAGCGACTGCTAAGCTTCCTATGAAGTGTAAATTTATATCTAATCATAATTGAATGGAGTTGCAATGGATATAGTTAAATTTGAATCAGAATCTTCACAAGGATTACATGAACTTCTTGTGAATTTGAGGAAAGAATTTGTTAATTTGGCTTTTCAAAAAAAGCTGGGCCAGTGCAACAATTTTTCGCGTTTTAGCTTAATAAGAAAGAGCATAGCTCGTAGTCTAACTGTATTAAATAGAAGAAAGAGAGAGGGAAAAAATGCCTAAGAAGGTTTTTTGTGGTGTCGTAACTAATGCTGAGTCTGATAAGACTGTAAAGGTTTCGGTGTTACAAGTGTATAAGGATAGGCTGTATAAAAAAGTTATTAAAAAATACAAGAAGTATACAGCACATGATGAGAATAATAGTTGCAAAAAGGGAGATAGGGTTTTAATACAGGAACATAAGCCTATTTCTGTTACTAAAAAATGGGTTGTTATCAATAGCTAAAAAGGAATA
The DNA here is from genome assembly GCF_947251845.1 of Wolbachia endosymbiont (group B) of Athalia cordata. NCBI lineage: Bacteria > Pseudomonadati > Pseudomonadota > Alphaproteobacteria > Rickettsiales > Anaplasmataceae > Wolbachia > Wolbachia endosymbiont (group B) of Athalia cordata. Next base: position 1,064,993 of record NZ_OX366383.1, on the reverse strand, counting down.
GGTATTTATATGATTCAAAAAAATACATTGTTAGAAGTAGCTGATAATTCTGGTGCGCGTGCAGTGCTTTGTATTGGCTTGTTAGGTGGTAGGAAATCTGCATCTGTAGGTGATACGATTATTATATCTACTAAGTCCATTAACCCAAAAGGTAAAGTTGAAAAAGGAAAAGTGTATAAAGCAGTTGTTGTTAGAGTAAAAAATAGTGTTAAGAAATCTGATGGTTCTGTAATTCGTTTTTCTAGCAATGCTGTGGTTTTAATTAATGATCAAGGTGAACCACTTGGCACTCGGGTGTTTGGTCCAGTAAAAAAGTTGTTATCTGGTTCTTTTATGAAAATAATGTCATTAGCTGATGAGGTTTTATAATGAGTGCTAAAATAAAAAGTGGTGATGATATTATAGTTTTAACTGGTAAAGATAAGAGAAAAATTGGTAAGGTAATCAAAGTTATAATACGTGATGCTAAAAAGAAAGTAGTTGTTTCTGGCGTAAATGTGTGTAAGAGACATACTAAACCAAGAGCTGGTAGTGGTGGTGGTATATTGAATAAAGAGTTAGCTATTGATGTATCCAATGTTGCAATATTGGATCCTAAGTGTAAAACTCCAACTAAAGTAGGATTTAAGATTATAGATGGTAGAAAAGTGCGTTTTGCAAAAGTTTCTGGAGAAGTGATAGATTAGGTTGATATGTTTAAACAATTGTATAAAGATAATATAGTAAAATCCTTAAAGGATAAGTTTAATTACGGCAATGTAATGCAAGTGCCTAAACTTGTCAAGGTGTGTATCAATATGGGCGTTGGAGATGCTGCTACGGACAATAAAGCGATAAATGAGCCATTTGATAATCTACATTTGATTACTGGGCAAAAGCCTGTGTTAACCTTTGCAAAAAAATCTATTTCTGGTTTCAAAATTAGAAAAGGTGCAACTGTAGGTTGTAAAGTGACTTTGCGTAGAAATAAAATGTATGAATTCTTAGAAAGATTAATATATATTGCTTTGCCAAGGGAAAAAGATTTTAGAGGGTTTAGTGTGAAGCAATTTGATGGTCATGGTAATTTTTCCCTTGGTATCAAGGAGCATATATCATTTTTAGAAATAGACTATGATAAAATAAGTAAAATTAGAGGTATGGATATTAATATTATAACAAGTGCAGTTAGTGATAAGGAAGCAAAGGAATTATTACTGGCTCTTAAATTCCCTTTTTTTGATAATTGAGAGAAAATATATATGGCAAAAAAATCCATGATACAGAAGAATCTTCGTAGAATAAAGTTATGCGATCAGTATAGGGAGAGAAGGGAAGAATTAAAATCTATAATGAATAATAAGGATTTATCTATTGCAAAAAGGTTTGCAGCTCAAAGTAAGCTGATTAAAAAATTGCCTAGAGATTCTTCTAAAATCAGAATTAGGAATAGATGCGCTTTAACTGGTAGGCCGAGAGGAGTATATAGAAAATTTGGTTTATGTAGGATTGTTTTACGTGATTTGTGTTCTTTTGGACAAGTTCCAGGGGTTACAAAATCTAGTTGGTAAATGTGATATAAGGAGTGTAATAGTGTCGTTATCTGATGGTATTGGTGATTTTTTAACAAGAATACGTAATGCTCAATTGGCAATGCATAGGGAAACAAGAGTCCTATTCTCTAAAGTGAATTCTTCTATATTGAAGATCTTAAAAGAGGAAGGGTATATTCTTAATTATGAAAAGCAAGAGAGTGATAGTATCCCTTCGCTTGTTGTGCAGTTGAAGTATTATGATAAATCACCTGTGATTAATGATATAGCTAGGGTATCAAAGCCCGGTTGTCGTTATTATTCTAAGTGTAAGGACATTTCTAAAGCATATAATGGTCTTGGAATTTTTATTATATCTACACCGAAAGGAGTGATGACCGATTATAATGCACGTAGATTAAAAGTTGGTGGAGAAGTTTTGTGTCGTGTATTTTAAATGATAGGAGAAATGTATGTCTCGTATAGGTGCCGCACCTATCAATATTCCTGCTGATCTTTCAGTTGAATATAATGATGGTAGGGTATTAATAAGAAGTGTTAGGGCAGAAAAAGAGCTGAACTTGTGTAGTGGCATTCTGTGTCAGATAGTTGATAATCAATTGTTACTTTCTGTTGATCAAGGCAGGGATGATTATGATAAAATAAAATCTATATGGGGCACTTATAGAAGTAATATTAATAACATGATTAACGGTATGGTTAATGATTTTTCTGTTGATCTTGAGATTAATGGTGTGGGGTATAAAGCAGAATGTGATGATAAGTATTTGACTTTATATCTTGGTTATAGTCATAATATTAAGTATAAAGTGCCTAAAGACGTTGAGATTAAGTGTATAAAGCCAACTCATTTAGTGATTCGCGGTATGGATAAGCAAAAAGTCTATATGGTGGCTTCTGATATATGCAAAATTAGAAAATATGATCCTTATAAAGGTAAGGGTATTGTAATAAAAGGCAAATTTATGCTGCGTAAGATTGTAAATAAAAAGAAGTAATTAAAATGAAAAGATTGTATAATTTTTTAAGTAGCTATGAAAAAAGGAAACTTCGTAATAGAGCGAAGCTCGATAAGAGCGCTGGACGTTTACGTATATCCGTATTTAAGTCTAATAAACATTTTTACGTTCAGTTGATTAACGATGCAAAAGGAATAACCCTAGCTTCTGCTTCTACTTTGGATGATAAAATTAGGAATGTATGTAAAGGTAGGGTCAATGCTGAAACTATAAAACAGGTTTCTTCTTTAGTGATTGAGCGTCTGCCTAGTACAAAATTGCAGCAGCGGTTCGTCTTTGATCGGGGAGCATATAAGTATACAGGATTGATTTCTCAATTTGCTGAGGCTTTAAGAAGCTCTGGATTTAAATTTTAGAAGGTTTTAAATATGGCTGTAAAGAATTTACAAAATAATAATGATTTATCAGAACTTTTGGTTTCAGTGCGAAGGGTAACAACGGTTACTAAAGGTGGTAGAAGATTTTCATTTTCAACTTTGGTTGTTGTTGGTGATGGTAAGGGTAGGGTAGGATGTGGAATAGGTAAACACGCAGAGGTTGCTGAAGCAAGAGTGAAAGCTGTAAATGCTGCAAAGAAGTCGATGATTAGGGTGCACTTACGTGAAGGTAGAACTTTACATCATGATATTAAAGCTAAATTTTGTTCTGGTGAGATAGTTTTAAGAGCTGCAAGAACTGGAACAGGTATTATTGCTGGTGGAGCAATGAGGTCGGTTTTTGAGGTATTAGGTATAAAGGATGTGGTAGCTAAGTCTACTAGATCAAATGATCCCCATAATATTATATGTGCAGTATTTAAGGCTTTTGATGTTATGTTATCTCCTCGCCAAGTGGCAGGTAAGAGGGGTAAAAAGATTAGTGAGATAGTTGGAAATAGGTAAAGTATGAATGATGCTGTAAAATTAAATTCTGTGTTTACCAAATTATCTAAGAAAAAGAAGCCTAAATTATTAGGTAGAGGTATTGGTTGTGGTAAAGGTAAAACATCTGGTAGGGGGCATAAAGGGCAAAAAGCGAGAAGTGGCGTTTCTATAAATGGTTTTGAAGGTGGACAGCAGTCTATATATACTCGTTTACCTAAAAGAGGTTTTAAGCCTATACGCAAAAACTTATACTCTATATTTAATGTTGGTGATGTACAGTGCTTAATGGAAGCTAAAAAAATAGTCAAGGATTCTATCATAGATAAGGAGCTACTGCATAAATTAGGTTTTATCAGATCTGTTAAAAGTAAAATCAAACTTCTTAATAAGGGTAAATTAAGCGAAAAATTTGTGTTTCATGTTGATTTTGCATCAGAAGCTGCAAAAAGATCTGTAGCTTCAGTTGGTGGTAGTGTAGAAATACTATCGTAAATCATGAGCAGTAAATTTGCATTTAATAGTTTGGATTCTACGTTGTTATATAAAAGTGATTTACTAAAGCGTATATTTTTTACGCTAATGGCTTTAGTTTGTTATCGTTTAGGTACTTATGTTCCTATTCCTGGAGTTAATCTTGATATAATCAATGATATATTTCCAAAAGAGAGTTCTGGTGTTTTTGGAGTATTTAATTTATTTTCTGGTGGCGCTTTAGCTAGAATGACGATCTTGGCGTTAAACGTTATGCCATACATAGTTGCATCCATAGTTATGCAATTATTATCTTCTGCCGTTAAAGGAATCAATGAAATTAAAAATGAAGGAGAGTTAGGACGTCGAAAGATGAACTCTTATATACGCTATATGACTATAGTGTTTTGTATCTTTCAATCAATTACGATCTTAATAGGGTTAGAAAGAATGAATAGGGAAGGGGTATTAGTTGTAGTTGAACCTGGTATTATGTTTCGTACTATAGGTGTCTTTAGCCTTTTAGGTGGAACTATATTTTTAATATGGCTTGGTGAGCGGATCAGTGTGAGCGGTATAGGCAATGGTATCTCATTAATCATTTTTACTGGCATAACATCTGAATTACATAATGCTTTATCATCTCTGCTAACATTAAATAAAAATGGTAGTATGTCGTTTTTCATTACCCTTTTTGTTATAGCATTGTTTTTTTTACTGCTCCTTTTAGTCATTTTTACAGAATCTTCTTATAGAAAGGTAATTGTTCAATATCCCAAAAAACAGTTTAAAAAATTACATAATGATGATTTTACTTACATTCCATTGAAGATCAATTTATCTGGTGTAATACCAACTATTTTTGCTAACGCAATTCTATTAACGCCTATTTCAATTGCAAATTTCTATAAAGGTCATGCCATTGCTGATTTTATTTTAAACTACTTTATGGCAAATAAAGTGATGTACATTATAACTTACTTAATACTTATAGTACTTTTTAATTTTTTCTATACCAATTTTATATTTAATCCAGAGGAAAATGCTGATTTTCTTAGGAAAAATGGTGGTTTTATTCCTGGTAGAGGGCCTGGAAAACATACTTCTGATTATCTTCAAGATATAGTTTTTAAATTAACATTTATTGGGTCTGCGTATTTGGTGGTAATATGTACTATACCTGAAATTATGAGGTATCATTATGATATACCATTTATTTTTGGTGGGACGAGCTTGCTGATTATAGTTAACGTTATTACTGATACTATTATGCAAGTACAATCTTATGTTTTTTCAAATAGGTACGATAGTTGGATAAAGAAATATGAGTCTAAAACAAGGAGACTAAAGTGATCATTACAATTTTTGGTCCTCCTGGCTCTGGTAAGGGTACTCAGTCCAGTTTGTTAATAGCAAAGTATAATTTTAAATTAGTTTCAGTAGGAGATTTATTAAGGAATATTATATCTAGTGGGAGTAAATTAGGTAAAGGAATAAAGGATACTGTTGAATCTGGTAATTTAATTCAAGATGAAGTTATATGTAAATTATTGTGTGACCAGCTTGCATTAATAGATGGTGATTTTTTGTTAGATGGTTTTCCAAGAAATTTAAATCAAGCTCATTTTTTAACTCAAGTTTTGCAAAAAAGATGCAATAGGGATGTTGATCTTGTAATTGAGTTGCAGCTTGACGATAATATTGCAATTGATAGATTAAAAGATCGTCTTACTTGTTTGGATTGTAAAAGTATATATAGTATATCTTCTTTTAAGAATACTACTTGTGCTAAATGTAAAAGTACGAGATTGGAGAAGAGAATTGATGATGCTAATATGCTTGCAATTAATAAGAGGATAAGAGAATATCATTCTCAGATAAAGGGTTTGCGCGAGTATTATAAGGGCAAGTTGTTAACAATTAACGCTAATTTGAGTGTTGATAGAGTAATGCAAGAGATTGAAAGTAAAATTTCTTGTAATTTGATTTGACTATAAGTTGTTTTATGGTATAAATTAAGAGTTATTATTAATAAAGTATCGAGGTATCAGTGGCACGTATTGCAGGCATAAATGTTCCGGTGAAGAAGTGTATTCCTTTTGCATTAACTTATATACATGGTATAGGTATTACTACTGCGAATATAATTTGTCGTAGCTGTAAAATTGATGAGCGTAAGCGTGTTTCGGAATTACAAGATGAAGATATAGAGAAAATTAGTAGTTTTATTAGGCAAAAATATGTCATAGAGGGTGAGCTCAGAAAAAAAGTGGCTATGGATATAAAATCTTTAATAGAAATCGGTTGCTATAGAGGATTAAGGCATAGAAAAGGTTTGCCTGTGAGGGGACAAAGAACCCATACTAATGCTAAAACTCGTAAAGGCAGATCTAAATTGCCTATTGCTGGAAAAAAATAAAATTTGTTATTATCGTGAGTTTTTATGAAAAAAGTTAAAACGGTTGGTAAGAATACAAAAAGGTTTATTACTGGTATTGTCCATATTCGTGCAACTTTTAATAATACTTTTGTAAATGTGACTGATGTTTGTGGTAATACGCTTTACCAGACTTCTGTTGGTGCATGTGGTTTTTCTGGTTCGAGAAAATCCACACCTTATGCTGCAGGTAAGGTTGCCGATTCTGCTGCGAAGAAAGTAATAGAGAGATTTGGTATGAAGGTTGTTTCTGTAATAATTCGTGGTCCTGGTTTTGGTGCAGAAGCTGCAGTTAAAGCACTTAGGAATTGTGGATTGACTGTCACTTCAATTGCAGATAAAACGGCGATACCTCATAATGGGTGTAGACTAAGGAAAAAAAGAAGAGTATAGGATATTTGGAAGGTTTTTGTATGTATTATAGTGATAATGTCTCTTTCTGTGGAAATTTAGATAGATTAACTAAGCCTAATGCGATTAAGGTAATATCAGGTGATTCAAGTAAAAAAGGTGATATAGTTCTAGAACCTTTGGAAAGTGGTTTTGCTTTAACGTTGGGTCATGCATTAAGGCGTGTAATGTTGTCTTCTCTTCGCGGTAGTGCTGTTTATGGAATAAAAATTGAAGGCGTGAATCATGAATTTACTTCGATCCAAGGAGTTAGGGAAGACATAACTGATATAGCATTAAATATGGGCATGTTGAGATGTAAGCTAAATAACACGTCTAATAAGTGCTTAAATTTGAGCGCTAAAGGGCCTTGTCAAGTATTAGCTGGAATGATAGAAACTGATGACCAATGCTCTATTGTTAATAAAGATTTGGTGATATGTACACTAGGTCAAGATGTGGAGCTTAACATTACTATATATGTTGCTAGCGGAAAAGGTTATCTTCCTGTAAATAAATATAAAGAAAATGAATTTTTAAAGCTTATGAATGAACAAGATTTAATTGGTTTTATTCCAGTTAATGCTTTATATAGTCCTGTCGAGAGGGTTTCGTATAGAGTAGAGAATAGTCGTGTTGGTCAAGTTACTGATAAAGATAAGCTAATATTGTCAATTGAAACTGATGGTACAATCTCTCCAAGTCAAGCTGTTGACTATGCTGCAAGAATATTACAGGAGCAATTTCAGCCTTTTATTAGTTCTGATATTAGTTATAAAAAATCGCAAGTTTCTTTGTCTAGTGGTGCTAAAGATTTGGGCTATGATCCTGTTCTATTGCGTAAAGTAGATGAAATGGAATTATCTGTTAGATCTCATAACTGTCTGAAAAATGAAAATATCACTTATATAGGTGATCTTGTGCAAAAGACGGAAGTTGAAATGTTAAGAACTGCTAATTTTGGCCGAAAGTCTTTGAATGAAATCAAGGCAATTTTAAATAATTCAGGTTTGTCTTTGGGTATGAATATACCAAATTGGCCGCCTAAGGATATAGATGAACTGGCTAAACAACATACTGATGAGGATTAGGTAGTATATGAAACATGGAATAAAGAAAAATAAACTGTCTCGTTATACCGAGCATAGGTTATCAATGTTAAAGAATCTATCTATCTCGTTAATTAATCATGAGCAGATTGTAACTACTTTACCAAAGGCTAAAGCACTTCGTCCATATGTGGAAAAGTTTATTACAATTGCTAAGAATAACGATTCTTTACATGGTAGAAGGCTTTTGCTTTCACGTCTTCATAATAGTAAGTTAGTAGTTGATAAATTATTAAGCGTTCTAGCTAATCGTTATCAAGACCGTAAAGGTGGATATTCTAGAATAATAAAATTTGGTACTCGAAAGGGTGATTGCGCTCCAATGGCAGTGATAGAGCTAGTTGATAGAGATATTTCAGCAAAAGGTGAGATTTATAGTAAAAATAAAAAAGGAAGCAAAGTAGTTACACAAAGCTAATTATTCTTTTTATGGTAAGTAGGTTACGCTATTTTGTAGGTTACTTTGGAGAATTGTTAGTTTCGATATATTTAAAGCTGAAATTCTATAATGTTATAAAACGTCGCTTCCGTTGTAAGTTGGGTGAAATTGACTTAATTGTATCTAAAAAAAGGGAGCTGATTTTTATAGAAGTTAAAACAAGTTTATTTGGAAAAGAAGTACCGATATCTCATTTTCAGTGTCAGTCTATTATAAATTCTTCTAAATATTTCTTAAGTAAAAATCTTGATTTTTTAGATTATTCAGTCAGATATGATTTATGTTTTCTTTCCTTAAGGAGAAGACCTATTTATATAAAAAATGCTTGGATTGAACAATGGTAGCTAAAATAATTTAGATTTACTAGAACAGGTAATTGAATATGAAAAACAATAATTTAGTTTCATCTTATGCTAGAGCACTGTTTCATGTCTCAGGAAGCAGATTAGGTATTATAAGAAAAGAAGTAGAATTTTTGTTAGCTTTTTTTAAAGATCAAGATGTTTTTGTGTATCTATCTCATCCTATGGTTTCTCTTTTGCACAAAAAAGAAGCGATACTTTCTATAAAGGAGAACTTGAGTGAAAACTTAGTCAAATTTATTATGGTTACACTTGCAAACAAGCGCTCCCGTTTATTAATCCTTATATTAGAAAAATTCTTAAATCTTGTAAGGGAAAGTGAAAATGAATTGGAAATTACTATAAAATCAGCAGAGATTTTAAAGAAACCTGATATAAAAATAATTACTGAATCTTTGAACTTTCTTGGTAAAATAATAAAAGTCAGTCATGTGGTTGATCCTTCTATACTAGGTGGCTTTGTAGTTAGGTATGGTTTTAACTTGATTGATGCTTCGCTTAAGAGTTATTTGGATAGATTGGTTGATTTGAGTAAAATGGAAATGTTGAAAATAAGGAATTGTATATGAAGAATAGCATAAATGCCTCTGAAGTAGTAAACATAATAAAAGAGAAGGTTGAGACATTTGATAATCCTATAAAACGAGAAAATATAGGTGAAGTAATTTCAGTAACGGATGGTATCACATTGGTCTATGGGCTGGAAAAAGCAAAGTTTGGTGAAAAGGTATCTTTTGCAAGCGGTGTAGAAGGAATAGTTCTTGATTTAGATCATGATACAGCTGGAATAGTTGTGCTTGGCAATGACCGTGATGTAAAAGAAGGGGACGTTGTAAAATGTAGTGGTGATGTTGTACAGGTGCCTGTAGGTCATGAATTATTAGGGAGAGTTGTAAATGCATTAGGAGATCCTATAGACGATGGCGGAGAAATTAGAGCCAAGAACAAAATGTATATAGAATCTAAAGCGCCAGGTATTATTGACCGTAAATCTGTGCATGAACCTCTGCAGACAGGAATTAAAATTATAGATTTGTTGATTCCTATAGGTAGAGGGCAACGTGAATTAATTATTGGCGATAGACAAATTGGTAAAACCACTATTGCGATTGATACTATTATCAATCAGAAGAAGATTAATGATGAGGTAAACGAAAATCAAAAAATTTACTGTGTTTATGTTGCTATTGGACAAAAAATTTCGACAGTAGCAAAAGTGGTGAATAAGCTAAAAGAAAGTGGAGCATTAGAGTATACAACCGTAGTTGTGGCTAGCGCATCTGACTGCGCGCCTATGCAATTTTTAGCACCTTATACCGGTTGCACTATTGGAGAATTTTTCCGTGATAATGGAATGCATTGCTTGGTGGTATATGATGATTTATCTAAGCATGCTGTGGCATATAGGCAGATGTCCTTATTGCTCAGACGTCCTCCTGGTCGTGAAGCTTATCCTGGAGATATATTCTATGTACACTCTCGCTTGCTTGAAAGAGCTGCCAAAATGTCTGATGAAAAAGGACAGGGATCTTTGACTGCTTTGCCGATTATTGAGACTCAGGCTGGCGATGTATCTGCATATGTTCCAACTAATGTGATTTCAATTACCGATGGACAAATTTTTCTTGAGTCTGAATTGTTCCACAAAGGATTTCGCCCTGCAGTGAATATAGGTTTATCGGTTTCTCGGGTTGGCTCTGCTGCACAATTGAAATCTGTGAAAAAAGTTGCTGGTTCTATAAAGCTGAGTTTGGCCCAATATAGAGAACTGGAAGACTTTGCTAAATTTGGTTCTGATCTTGATGCTACTGTTCAATTGTCCTTAAACAAAGGTAAATACCTTATTGAATTATTAAAGCAAAAACAGTATTCACCTATGCAAATAGAAGAGCAAGTATTGCTTATGTATATCTTTTCTAATCTGTATGGTCAATTAAATAAGGTACAGGTGAGCAACATCAATAGGTTCGAGTGTGATCTTATCAATTATTTTCAAACTGTTCACCCTGGAGTTTTAAAAAAGTTGTCAGGTGACATGAATGATGATATAAAAGATGATATTCTTGGTATTGTGAGTGATTTTGTCACTCAATTTAATTGCGTTTAGGCGGTGATTATGACTTCATCCATTGTTAACAAGTTTCCTATTACAAGGGAAGGTTTTGAGAGTATGCAAGTCGAACTTGAGAAATTAAAGGAAGAAAAACCTTCTATCATACAGGCTATTTCTGATGCTCGTGATCAAGGCGATTTATCTGAAAATGCAGAATATCATGCAGCACGGGAAAGATTAAGTTTTATTGAAGGCCGCATAATTGAGGTAGAGAGTAAACTTTCACATGCAGAAGTGATAGAAGTAAAAAATTTGTCTGGTGATACAGTAATGTTTGGTGCAACTGTTACGGTAAGCATGCTCGGTGATGATAACAGTGAAATAGAATATGTTTATAAGATTGTAGGTGGGTATGAAGCTGATGCTTCAAAGCAGTTGATCTCTACGGATTCACCACTCGGTAGTGCTTTAATTGGCAAAAAAGTTGGTGAGTATGTGGAAGTGATAGTGCCAAATGGAGAGAAATTGTATAAAATAGTTAAGATTGAGTTTAAGTAAATCATGGTACAAGTAACTTATCCTTCAATTAGTCTACCCGGTATTTCTTCTGTGGAAGATGTATTGAGGGATGCTAGTTCTGGTAAATTATTCATTTTAGTTGACGATGAAAACAGAGAGAATGAAGGTGATCTGATTGTATTAGCTGAGAAATTAGAGCCAGAACATGTGGCTTTTATGGTTAGATACGGTACAGGGATTGTTTGTTTAGCAATGACTAAAGTTCACATGAAAAGGTTAGGCCTTAGTTTCATGGAAAAAAAAAATGTTGGTGAAAATCATACTGCTTTTACTACATCAATTGATGCACGTTATGGTATTACTACGGGTGTTTCAGCTGAGGATAGAACAAAAACTATACATGTTGCTATTGATAAAAATAGAACTCAGGATGACATTATAACTCCCGGTCATATTTTTCCTGTGATTGCACATGAGGGTGGAGTAGAGCAACGTGCTGGTCATACTGAAGCAAGTGTTGAGATAGCTAAGTTAGTGGGATGTAATCATTCTGCAGTTATTTGTGAATTAGTGAATGATGATGGCTCTATGATGCGCTTACCCCAGTTGCTTGAATTTGCTGAACAACATAATATTAAGTTAACTACCATTGATAAACTTATCAGTTACGTTCAAAATTTAAACTAGCGTTTATAGATTCGTATAGTTTAAGTGTTAAAATACAAAATTCCTCAAAGTTATACAAACAAGGAATTTCCATGTCTAAGCTTTTTGTTTTACTATTTTTTTTCGTATACTGTAATAGCGCTTACTCTGTTAGTATTATTAGAGATAGTGAAGTGGAAGCGGTAGTTAAGGATCTAGCGCAACCTTTATTTTCTGCTGCGGGTATTGATAATGATAAAATAAAAGTTTTTATAGTTGATGATAGATCGATTAATGCTTTTGTAATTAACAATAATAGCATTTTCATTCATTTAGGGCTTTTACAATATTCGACTGAACCTTATGTCTTACTTGGTATATTAGCACATGAAATTGCTCATATATCTGCTGGTCATGTATTACAAATGAGTAGTGCTGTAGGTTATTTTCAATCAATAGCAATGATTAGTTATATGGTAGGATTAGTTTCTAGTATTGTCATTAACCCTCAGGTTGCGAGTGCAATCTTGCTTAGTGGTGTAACGCTTAGTTCAAGGTTGTTTTTTAACTATTCTCAAGAGCAAGAGAGTGTAGCAGATAGCTATGCTTTAAGATACCTAGATGAATCTGGCTATGATAATTTGGGTATGAAAGAGATTTTTGACTATTTTAAGAGTATTGAGCATGAAAACACTGAAGAGTATTTCCGCACTCACCCACTTAGTGATAAGCGTATATTTGCTGTACAGAATTATAAGGTTAAAAACAATATAAAACCAATCCTTGCAGATAAATTGCTGAAGTTTGAGCGTATGGTTGCAAAGCTAGACTCTTTCTTTGCTCCTATTCATGTGTTATCTAATAAATATGAAGGTAGTTCTAAGTATGTAAATGCTGTAATTCATTATAGGCAAGGAAAGATAGAAGAGGCTATTACTAAAGTTAATTCATTGATTCAAGAGTCACGCAATGATCCTTATTTATATGAATTAAAAGCGGAGATGTTATACAAAGCTGGAAATTTAAGTGAAGCAATAAAAATGTATGAAGAATCACTTAGATATTTATCTGAGAAGAATAACTATTTAGTGAAACTTGCGTTATCTCATACTTTATTATTACACGGTGAAATAGAGAAGGCAATTTTTTACCTAGAGCAGGTTGCAAACGTAGAAACAAATAACGCCTTTGTCTGGAAGTATTTAAGTATTGCATATAAACGTAGCGCTGATATGGCAATGTATTATTTTGCTTTGACGAAAAAGGCTTGTATTGAAGGTAATTTAGAGAAATTTATGAAATACGCCGATTTAGCTGTTAAAAGCTTACCAAAAGATAGCTCTTACTTGCTACAAATTGAAGATATGAAACAACAATACACACAAAAACACGCTTACTTTTAGGATTATTTTCCACACTTATCCAACATATCTTTTACTTCAGTACTTATATTGGGTATAATTTTCATTATAATCGTTTTGGCGCCAAAAAATACACCACAAAACATACCTAAGGCAAAGAGAGCTGGCCATGGCATTCTACCAAATATTGCAAGCAAAGCTGCACCTATTATGACTACAGTCATAAGTGGTCCGCCTATTCCCCAAACGTAACCAATAATGTTGCATATTACTTGGGCAGTTGTATCTTCTATGTCGCTAGCAGCACTTGCGTAATCTGAAAAAGAGAGAAACAGCACTATACATAAAGCATTAAAAAATTTTTTTATTATATAGCTCATTCTTTTGCCTCCAAGTAATAAACTAGTGTGAATCTAAATTTATATATATTTATTTTAAGGTAAAACTCATAGTTTGTCCATAAATAAGTGTTGCTACATAAATAGCCCACCATTGATGTTAAGCACATGCCCCGTTATATATCTTGCTTCGTCGCTTGCTAAAAACAATACCCCTGCTGCTATTTCTTCTCCTGTTCCCATTCTTTTCATTGGAATATTATCTAATATTTTTTCTTTTTGTTTTTCATTTAAAACTTCAGTCATCTTAGTATCTATAAACCCAGGAGCAATGCAATTTACTGTTACACCGCGACTTGCAACTTCTTTTGCTATAGATTTGCTCATAGCTATTATTCCAGCTTTTGATGCTGCATAATTTACTTGCCCGGCATTTCCTGTCAATCCTACTATTGAGGAAATATTTATGATTCTTCCCCAGTTGTTTTTAATTAATTTTCTGCATGCTTCTCTATTTAGTTTAAATGTAGAGTTCAAATTAATATCAATTACCTTTTGCCATGCTTCATCTGTCATTCTCAACAATAAGCTGTCTTGTGTAATTCCTGCATTGCATATGAGTCCATCAAAGCCTTTCATCAACTCACTTGCTTTATTTATTAGTTGATTTACCTCTTCAGGATTTGATAAGTCGCAAGGAAGTACGTGAATGTTTTTTTCATATTTTTTAGCAACTTCTTCGAGTACTTCTTTTTTTGTACTAGAAATACATAAAGTTGCTCTGGCCTTATGCATAATTTCTACAATTGCTTGCCCTATCCCGCCTGATGCACCAGTAATCAGAAATTTCCTGTCTTCTAATCCGAACATGATAATTTTTATATTATCCCAGCTCTTAACAGAATATTAAAAGACTTGCAATAGATTTTTTTCATAACTTTCATTTAATAGAAGCTTCTTGACAAATCTTGTGTTTATTGGCGAAATTATGGCAGCTGCATGCCTTTTTTTATTTTTTTCTATTCAGCCTAAACACGCTTCGTTTAAGCGTTAGCACATTATCAATTACAGTAATAAAATCAGCACCATGTGGATTCTTTTGCCTTTTTTTGATTGGTAAATTTCTTAACACTTATAGCTAAAGTAATTTAAGAGAGCCAGCGCGTGACTAGTTCTTATTACTTGATCAGTCTTCTGGATCCCAGTACTGGAATGACAGGAGTGTGAGATAAGGCTACATTCATACTCCAACAGGTATGACATCATAGAGGTCATTGAGATGACAGACTTGAATGACAATAGGGACATTAGAATGAAAGGAAAAGAGGCTATTTAATTGTGCTGAATTTTACAAAATTTATTACTCCTGCCTGACAAATTTATTAGAATAGTATGTATAGTATGTTTATTAGTGAAAATCCGAAAAAAATGCAAGAAAAGTTAATATATTACTTTAGCCAAAGCAACTGTGAAGGTAATGCAGCAATGAGAAATCTACTAGGAGGGAAGGGAGCAAATCTGGCAGAGATGTGTAACATTGGCATTCCTGTTCCACCTGGTTTTACAATTTCCACTGCTGTTTGTCAGGCCTATTGTCAAGATAATGAATTGTCTTGTGATCTACGTAACGAGATAAAAAACTACATGGCGATGCTCGAAAGTGACATCGGTTGTAAATTCGGGGATTCAAATAATCCTTTATTAGTTTCCATACGCTCTGGTAGTGTGAATTCAATGCCGGGCATGCTCGATACAGTCCTAAATGTTGGCCTAAATGATGCAACCGTTGTTGGTCTTGCAAAAAAAAGTGGAGAACGTTTTGCCTATGATAGCTACTGTCGTTTCATCATGATGTACTCGAGTGTTGTACTACAGCTTGACCATCACTTATTTCAAGACATTGTTGATAGTGAACAGCAAAAAAGTGGAGCAAAAAGCTTAGCTGATCTTAATGTTGATGTTTTAAAGAAAATTGTTAATGATTTCAAAGAGATAGTATATGAAAAAACTGGAAAGCATTTCCCGCAGAACGTTGAAGAGCAATTGTTAAACTCGGTTAATGCAGTATTTGCCTCTTGGAAAAACGATAGGGCTGTTTCCTATAGAAGAATACATAGTATTTCTGAAAACCTTGGAACTGCAGTTAATGTACAAGCAATGGTTTTTGGCAATCTGAACGATAATTCTGCAACCGGCGTGATATTTACACGTAATCCTTCAACTGGAGAAAAAAAGCTTTTTGGTGAGTTTTTAGTTAATGCTCAGGGTGAGGATGTGGTTTCTGGTGTTTATACTCCTATGCCAGTTAACGGCGAGCAAGAAAACACCATAGAGAAGTTGCTACCAAGCATCTACCGAGAATTATGCGCGGTATGTGAAAAACTTGAAAGGCATAATAAGGACATGCAGGATATCGAATTTACTGTACAGGACGGTAAGTTATGGATTTTGCAGACTAGGTCTGGCAAGCGCACAGCCGAAGCTGCTATTCGCATAATAGTTGATATGGTAAACGAAGGAGTGATTACAAAAGAGGAAGGAATATTGAGAATTGATCCAAAAACCTTTGACAATTTATTACATCCAGTTCTTGATGTTAAAATCGATCAAGAAGTAATAGGCAAAGGACTGCCAGCTTCTCCAGGTGTTGCTTCTGGATATGTAGTATTCAGTGCAAGTGATGCTGAAAAAGCTGCAGAGCAGGGTAAAAAAGTAATTTTGGTAAGATCAGAGACGAGCCCTGAAGATATTAATGGAATGAATGCCGCAAGTGGAATAGTAACAGCGCGAGGAGGTATGACCTCGCATGCCGCTGTTGTAACTCGTGGAATGGGTAAACCATGCATTTGTAGTCTAAATGGACTTTATATTGATAAAGATGAAAAATTTCTTTCTATGGGGGATATAAAAGTAAATAAAGGTGAATCAATCACCATCAATGGAGGAACAGGAGAGGTTATGCTTGGTATTCTTCCTACAATTTTGCCTGAATTATCTCAAGAATTCAAAACGATAATTAACTGGGTAGATGAAATCAAAACAGTGAAGGTGAGAGCGAATGCTGATACTCCAAAAGATGCAAAAATTGCAAAAGAATTCGGTTCAGAAGGTATAGGATTATGTCGCACAGAACATATGTTTTTTGCTAGTGATAGAATCGAATTCATTCAAAAATTGATAATAGCTGATGATGAAAATGAAAGGGCAAATGCATTAAATAAACTCGAAGAAATGCAAAAGTCTGATTTCAAAGAAATATTTTCTATTATGGAGGGCAGGGAGGTTACTATACGTTTGCTTGATCCACCTCTACATGAGTTTTTGCCCCACAATCAATCTATTATAGAGAAAATTGCCAAATCACTGAATAAGTCAGTTGAATCAGTAAAAAATAAAATAGCACAGTTATCAGAAAAAAATCCAATGCTTGGCCATCGAGGTTGTAGACTTGCCATTTCTCATCCTGAAATATATGGCATGCAAATTAGGGCAATACTCAGTGCTGCAAGTGAATTAAGGAAAGAAAAGAAGATAGAAGTGAAACCTGAAATCATGATTCCTTTTATCATGAGTGAGAAAGAGTTTATTCTGATATGCGAGTTAATAAAGAAAGAAGCCGAAAATTTCGATGTGAACTATTCAATCGGAACGATGATAGAACTGCCACGAGCAGCACTGATTGCTGATAAATTGGCAAAACACGCAGAATTTTTTAGTTTTGGCACTAATGATTTAACACAAACAACTATGGGACTTTCACGAGATGATTCAGTTAATTTCCTCGATTCTTATAAGGAAAGCAACATATTTGAAAACGATCCATTTGAAGTGCTAGATGTTGAAGGGGTAGGGGAATTAATCAGAATAGCTATCGAAAGGGGCAAAAAAACCAGAAAAGAAATTAAACTTGGTATATGTGGAGAGCATGGAGCGAATCCACAGTCCATAGAGTTTTTCATCAAATCAGGGGTTGATTATGTGTCATGCTCGCCCTATAGAGTACCGGTTGCAAAGTTAGTGGCAGCACAGTTTAGCATAAGTTTGTTGGGTAGCACAACTGTACGAACATAGATTTCGCTAACAAGTAGCGGAATGATGATTTTTCAAATTGTCGATAAATCTAAGTCAGTTTAGCTATTTTGCTGCTACTTTTTTTCTTAATATCTTAAGAAAGATTGACTTTTTGTCTAAAATAATATAGGATAAAATAGTAGTGAGTGAGGTAAAAATGTCAATATCAAAAGAACGTAAGGAATATTTACTAGAAAAGTTTAAATATGCTGCCAAAGAATTTGGCAAGTCTGGTACAAAGTCCAATCATCTAGCAGTACCAAAGGAACAGCAACTCTCTATTGATTTAGGTAATAGAAAAGTTTTTGGTATCATAAATAAGATTCTGTATTGGATAGAGAATAATTTTACTTATTTTTTTCCACGATATAATTTGTTTCCAGAAGTTGGAGTTGAAGGAAGAAAAATTCCTGGAACTAATACAAGGGTTAAGTATTTTACTCCAGATGAGCAAGCAGAATATACTAAAATTCCTCATGAAGGAAAATTATACGTGGACTTAATGCCAGAAGTGGAAGGTAACAAGTTAAAAGGCTTTGAAGACAAACTATATGATACAACTGATAAAATTAGTAAGGGTAAAAAAGGTTGTGTAGCTTATGTGATCACGCTTGATGGAAAGCTAGTAACTCATGAACATATTAATGTTAACAAAAGCGAATGGGCTTATCGTCATTCAACTCTTGCAGGTGGTAGGCCAGTTTTATGTTCTGGTTTAATGAAAGTGGTAAATGGTAAAATAACTTATATAGACAATAATAGTGGGCATTATAAACCAGAATCAGCAAACTTATACAATGCAGTGAAAAAGTTAGAAGGTCTATTTTCGAAAGATGCGAAAGTTGTTTGCCTACCATATTGGATTAGCTTGAAAAAACAAATTCCGCTTATACGCAAAATTAGTCTAGCCAAACGAGAACCTGTAGAGAAATTCTTGGAAAGGATGGAGAAAAAAGGGAAAGATGGATTGACTCAATATGAAAGACATTTTCACAGGATAAAAGAATTTAATGAAAAATACTCAGAGAAATTAGAAAGCCAGTCGGTTTATGCTAAAGTAGCTGCTCATAATTATAAATCAGTGCCTATTTCAGACTGCAGTAATCCTAAAATAATAAAAATGGCAATAGAACACTCAATAAGGAGAATTATTGGAGCAAATTATGTCTATAAACCTACAGTTGCGCTTGCTAAGGCACAGGTAATAGATAAAGATGGAAAGCTGCAAGAAACGGACGAAATAGTAGATATAAATGTTGCTTTTCACCATGAGAATGATCGTGATGGCTTTGCTAAACTTCTAGATTTTAAAAAGTATAGCTATATTTGCGAACCTCATTTGCAAGATAAAAAAAATAGAGCCGATATGGAAAAATTAATGCCCAATGAACATACAGTTTTTATGAGTACAGACCAGGCTAATAAATTTATAAAGGGCACTTTACAAATTAAAATTGATAGTGTTGAACAATTGAGTACCAGTTTGGTGATGGGCTAAAGCTCTGTTTAAATATATATTTAGTTTTGTTACAATATTCTTATTTTCATCATATAATATGATGGAAATTTTATGCACAACTTTTTTATTTGATTAAAAATTGCATTTTTGCAATAAAAACTTATTTATTGTAAGAAAACTTGCTCATATAAAACTATTTATAGAGTGACAATAGCTGTGTTATACTTACACTTCTGATTCGAAAATTTATGCAGTTATTTCTAACAAGATTGGTCAATAAATTTTACTGTTTAAGGATGAGAAACAAAGTAATCATCGTTTCCGGTATTGCTCTTATTCTACTGTTTTTTATCAACAGTACATTTTTAAAAAAAGATCAGGCGGTTCATAGTGATAATCCAATTAGTAGTTTTTCAGTAAAAACTCAGGATTATACTCCACAAAATCGCACTGTATATTTAAATTTTTCTGGTACAGTAAATCCCTTGCATAGGGCAAGCCTTGTCTCAAGAACAAGTGGTCAAGTTATTGCTATTTATTTGTCTGATGGTGAAAAAGTAAAAAGAGGCGATGTAATTTTAAAGATAGAAGATTATGACAGAGTTGCACAAGTTGAGAAAGCCAAAGCTTTGTTAAATCAGCGTGAAATTGAGTATGATTCCTCTCGAAAATTGAATAAAAAAGGCTATGGAGCACAGATAAGAGTGGAAGCAGCTTTTACTGCATTGCAGAGTGCAAAAGCTGACCTAAAAAGGCTAGAGTTGGATTTAGAAAATACTGCGATTAAATCCCCTATTGATGGTTATGTAGATAAGATCAACGTAAATGAAGGGGATTTTGTTAATCTTGGACATAAGATAACTGACATAGTTAATTTTGATCAGGTTCTTGTAGTGTTGTATGTTTCAGAAAATGAAGTAAATAAAATAAAACTGGGTAGTGCAGCGCAAATTAATTTGCTAGACGGAAGGGAATTAGTAGGTGAAGTGAGTTTTATTAGTAAAATTGCTGAGCCTAAAACTGGATCTTATAGAGTGGAGGTCAAGGTAACTGATAATGAAATTATATCCTTGCAAGGACTGACTGCTAGTGTAAGCCTACCTTCAGGTGAAAAATTTGCATATAAAATTCCTTCTTCAGCCTTGAGCTTAAGTGACGATGGTGTTCTTGGAATAAAGATTGTTGATGACAATAATTATGTAGTATTTACACCAATAGAAATTGTTGATCATGAAAACGATGGTGTTTGGGTGGTGGTAAATAACGAAAATAAGCCTATAAATTTAATAACATTGGGTCATCTATCTGTTAAGCCTGGTGATAAGGTATAACTCGAATGTAACATGACAACGAATCCTGTCATCCCAGTGCGTGGTCATAATCTCATCAAAAACTCAAAATTCCTGGACCCCACCTGGGATGACACCAAATGAGCTACTCGCATTTTTGAGGACAATATTTGTACAGTTGTGTGTGTGCTACTAAAAGGATGTCATTCAAGTAGCTGACACTGAAATCGAGAAAAGAAGGCAGTGTCTGGACACTAACACTATGTTTTTATCTATCTTATTTTGCCACTCTGCTGTGTAAACTTACTCTGCAATAACCTTTTTTTCTTTTAGCAAATTTTGTAACTCACCTTTTTCATACATCTCGCGGGTTATGTCACAGCCACCAACAAACTCTCCCTTTATATATAATTGTGGAATTGTTGGCCAATCAGAAAAACTTTTTATGGACTGACGTATTTCATCATTCTCAAGTACGTTGATGCATTTAAACTTTACATTCAATTTTTTGAGAATTGACACGACAAGTCCAGAGAATCCGCATTGAGGAAAGTCAGAGGTGCCTTTCATATACAGCACTACATCGTTTTCTGCTATGTCTTTTTTTATTTGTTCAAAGTTGTTCATAAATATCACCTTAATTTTAAGCTCCAGTTTCTAGTTGCAATGCATGTATAGACTGACCTTCAAGAGCCTTATATACCATTCTGTGTTGTTCTATTTTTGTCTTTCCAGAAAAACACTTGGAAGTTATTTTTAAATGATAATGATCATCATCTCCAGCAAGGTCCTTAATCTTTATATCAGCATCAGGAAATGATTGTTTGATAATTTTCTCTAACTCGTGAATTGTAATAGTCATTGGTTTATTTTAATTATAAGCCTAAAATATGCAATTGATTATTGTGAAGACAATAAATTGAGCGTATTGAGAGCACTAGCAAGACGAGATTTTAGTTGACTTGCATACTCATTCCAGTCCTCTATTTCCTTTCTTGCAACGCCTGAGGTAACTGCAGCTTTTGCAACAGCAGGAGATACCATAGAAATTAATCTTGGATCAAATGGAGTGGGTATTATATATTCACGTCCATAGCTCATTTTACGACCGCCATAGGCTGCAGATATCTCATTTGGCACTGATTCGCGGGCAAGCTTTGCTATTGCATCTGCAGCGGCAATTTTCATTTCTTCATTTATTGTCGTTGCATGTACATCAAGTGCTCCTCTGAATATATAAGGAAATCCCATTACGTTATTGACTTGGTTGTTATAGTCTGATCTACCAGTTGCAATTATTGCATCTGGCCTGACAGACTTTGCAAATTCAGGCCTTACTTCTGGATCAGGATTAGCAAGAGCAAAAATGATTGGGTCTTTATCCATGCTTTTTAACATCTCTTCGCTGAGCACATCCTTTGCAGAGAGTCCGATGAATACATCAGCGCCTTTTATGGCATCAAGTAGAGAACGTTCTTTAGTGTCAATTGCATATTTTCCCTTCCACTCATTCATGTCCTCTTTTCTGTCTTTGTGTATTACTCCTTGTTTGTCACATAGTACTATGTTTTTAGCGCCCATGGACTTTAGTATTTCCAAACACGCAATACCAGCTGCTCCAGCTCCATTCATGATGATCTTGACATTCTCTAATTTCTTTTCAGCAATATCGAGGGCATTTTCTATACCAGCTGCAACAACTACTGCAGTGCCATGTTGATCATCGTGGAACACCGGAATATCCATCAATTCATTTAGACGTTTCTCTATTATAAAACAATCAGGAGATCTTATATCTTCTAGATTTATTCCCCCCCAACTTGGCCCAAGATACCTTACTGCATTGATGAAATTTTCTATATCTTCTGTGTCAACTTCTATATCAATTGCATCAATGTCAGCAAAACGCTTAAATAAAACAGCTTTGCCTTCCATGACGGGTTTTGAAGCAAGAGGACCGATATTGCCAAGTCCCAGCACTGCGGTGCCATTTGAAATGACAGCCACATAATTGCTTTTTGCCGTGTAATCATAAATAGCCTCAGGATTTTTAGCTATTTCAAGGCATGGAGCTGCAACGCCAGGGGAATAAGCAAGTGATAGGTCATGCTGTGTGGATAAGGGTTTTGTTGGTATAACCGATACCTTACCAGGTTTACCACCCCTATTATGATACTTCAGTGCTTCTTGTTTTGTGGTGTTATCTAAATCATTATTCATTCTTATGCTTTGAGCTTATTGTTAGTAATTTTTTAAGTATATGGGGTTTTTATGAATGTTCAACTATTAGCTTGTGAACTCTATTGTACTTCTGTATAAATTTATCTACTACGTAGGGTGATGTGACATGCTTAAGAAAAACGTGCCTAATTTGCTAACAATTTCTCGTGCGCTCGCAATACCGGCAATAATATCAAGCTTTTATATAGAAAGTAAGTATGCAAGTCTAATAACAATATTGATCTTTATGTTTGCGTGCATTACAGATTTTTTTGATGGTTATTTAGCGCGTGCATGGAAAGTCCAATCGAATTTTGGCAAATTATTTGACCCAATTGCTGACAAGTTAGTAGTAGCTTCAACAATAATCATGCTAGTTTATAAGCATAAGATAGATGATATTACAATTATACCGTCAGTTATAATTGTTTGTAGGGAGATATTAGTTTCAGGCTTGCGGGAGTTCTTGATAGCTACAAACGTTAGTTTACCTGTGAGTAAGGCTGGAAAAATTAAAACATTTTTGCAGATGGTTGCTATAGTAGCGTTAATAATGAGTGATTATGAAGCAACTAAATATATAGGTGTGGTTTGCTTATGGGCTGCGGCTGTTATGACTATGTGGTCAGGCTATAATTACGTTCTAGCTGGCATCAAACAGATTGACTAAATTACTTAAGAGTATACAAAGAAAGTTAATAATTTCACAATATTGACTGATTAGTTAAAATCCTGTATAATGTATTAGTTTGTAAGTCAGTAGGATTTATATGACTAGTATTACAGGCACTAAGTCTTTTTTTAAAAGATCCCAAGATAAAAAAGGTGCTAAAATGGAAGATTTTTTCTGGGATTTTTGGCCAACAGTTGATGAAGAAGTCAGAAAAGAAAGAGAGGAAGAAAAAAGAAAAAAGCTCGAACAAGAACTATTAACACTAAAAAAAAGAGAGCTACATAGGAAATGTGTATCATTGGTAACAATGGTTCCATTTGCATTATTGATGGCAATTGAGCTCGAAAAAACATGTAGCGATCAGGTATTACTTGGCCTTATAAGCAGCTCATTAGGCCATACTATATTACCTTTCACAGTCTTATCCCTTATTTGCACGCTATATTTAATTTATAATAATAGAAAAATAGCAGAAAAAGAACGAGAGTTGGAGAATATTGAAGATGGAGAAAAAGAAAAGAGAGATATTCCTTATACAGTTGATGATTACTTTAACTATGCTGATGCTGCTTTAGTTACATTAGTTATTGTGGCTAACATAGTAAGTGAAGCATTGGAGCAAGGAATAATAGGAGACGTAGCTTTTTCAATTTCTAGTCTATTTTACTTTGTAGCGAGTGCTACTTTCTGCTATCGCGAGTACAAGAAAAGTAAAAAATATGAAGTAGAAAAAGAGCAAGACTTTGATGAGAAATCTGAAAAAAAGATAAGCAATATGTCTTCAGCTAAGTTAATGCTCGCTGGTTCTTCTTTATTACTAATCAGGAAAATAATATTGATTTCTGGAGTAGCATTAGCATCATCTGCTGTTGGGCCTGCTTTAGGTCTGGTAGGTATTGCTCTTTTGATGGTAGGAAGTGGATTGATCACACATTCTTATAGTAGAAAGCTAGAGAACGTAGAAGTGAGTGGAAAGGGTGTTGCAATAGGTGGTGGTGCGAGCAATATAGGTAATGGTGGCCAAGAGACGCTTTTCGTTCGATGATAATGCCAAAAATTTGTTTATTTAGGTAATATTTAGTCTATACTTTATTTTGATCAAAAAAAATCTTATGTATAAGACTTTAATCATATGCTTTTTTCTTCTGACTTGCCCCTTCACGCAGTCGTATGCGAATGATCTTGAACACACTGAAACTGAACTATATGAGGAGGCAGTTAAGCTTTATGATCAGAAAAAATATAAGCAAGCTATTAGAGCATTTCAAAAGATAGAGGATTTGTATCCTTTATCTTATTGGGCAATGAAAGCCAAATTATTGTCTGGGGTTTCTCACTATAATATGGGTAAATACAGCGGTGCTGCAAGTGATATGGATGATTATATATACGTTTATCCAAATGGTGAAGATTTGCCATATGTATATTACTTAAGAGTATTATCTTATTACATGCAAATTAACAAAGTGCAGCTTGGGCAACAAATTGCATATAAAACTTTAGAGCTAGCTACTGAATATATTAATCTTTTTCCGAATAGCGAATATATAGAAGAGATCAAAGAAAAAGAAAAATTAATCACAGAACATATATCAAAAAAAGAGTATTCTATTGGTGAATTTTACCTAAAGCGTGGTGAATATTTAGCAGCAATTAAGCGTTTTCAAGATATGATAAGCAATAAAGATTCTAAATATTCTTCTAGAGTTATTAGTTATTTAATAACAGCTCACTTAGCTCTTGGCCTTGACTTAGAAGCTGAGCAGTATGAAAATATGTTAGTAGAAGGGGTGAATTAGTTTTCTTATGGCTGGTCATTCACAGTTTTCAAATATAAAACATCGAAAAGGTGCTCAGGATGCAAAGCGCTCGCAAAAATTTACGAAGCTCATTAGGGAAATAACAGTTGCTGCAAAACAAGGGCTACCTGATCCCGAGCTTAATCCACGTCTTCGCTCTGCTATCTTTGCTGCGCGAAAGGAAAATCTACCAAAAGATAAAATAGAAACAGCAATAAAAAATGCAGCTGGTAACGTTGCTGGAGAAAGTTATGAAGAAATACAATATGAAGGCTGCGGACCTTCTGGTTCTGCACTTATTGTCCATGCTCTGACAAATAATCGCAACCGAACTGCTTCTGAGATACGTTATATCTTTTCTCGCAAAGGCGTTAATTTGGGAGAAACAGGATGTGTGAGTTACCTTTTCGATCATGTAGGCTTAATTGTCTATAAAGCAGAGGGTATAAATTTTGAAGATTTATTTAACTATGGAATTGAATTAGAAGTATTGAATGTTGAGGAAAATAACAAGGAAGAATTATATGTTATAACTTGTGCAGTAAAAGACTTTGGTAAAGTACGTGACGCTTTCTATACAAAATTTGGAGAACCAGAACTTGCTCGTCTTTCATGGCAACCAAAGGACCTGATTGAAGTTAGCGACAAAGAATTAATTGATAAATTATCTACATTAGTTGAAGAGCTAGAAGATAATGATGATGTGCAGTATGTTGAAGGTAATTTTATTTTTGCTGATAAACTATGAGGCTGGTAATATTTCTACTGCTTTGTATTTTATCAGCATATGCGACTGAAACATCTGCAGTGCCGCTTCAGCATGGGATCAGGAAAAAAGAGCCAGTGTCAAACAAACAACTGTACGAACATTGTGATATGAGCGCCAAGAAAGATGTCATCCCAGTTCCTAGACACTGGGATCCAGAGAATTCAATTGCAAATGGACACACCAAGCGATTGTATAATAAAGACTGGTCAAGCATTGGAATGACACTAACCCACTCTCCAGTGTTATTCCAAGACGGGATCAGAAAAAAAAAAGCTACAGAAAGTGATAGAAAGTTGTTATTCATATCCAGTGACATAAAATCCTCTTTTTTTGATGCAGAAGGTTTGGCGCCAGATACAATAATGAGATTAATCGGCATATATAAAGATTATGGTGTAGATTTTAAAAAAGACATTGTGCCAAAAGGTAAGTTGGAGGTTCTTTTTGAGAAATCGCTCGGTAATCAGAAGGCTGAAGAAAAAATTTTATATACTTCACTCACAACAAGCAATAAAGCTATAAGTTTATATTATTATGAGTCACAAAACAGCAAAGAAGAGTATTTTAATAAAGAGGGGGTAAGCTTGAAGAGTAGCGAAATTTTTGTAAGTCCTTTAAACGGAGATTTTCGTATATCCTCGAATTTTGGTAATAGAAAGCATCCCATTCATGGTAAAATTGCTTTTCATAAAGGAGTAGATTATGCAGCTAAACTTGGCACTCCTATACACGCCACTGCAGAAGGTGTAATAGAATATATAGGAAAGAATGGTGGCTATGGGAATTACATCAAAATAAAGCACAACAATAAATATTCAACTTGTTACGCACATATAAGCAAATTTAGTAGCGATGTAAAGTTAGGCTCTAAAGTAAAGCAGGGACAAATCATTGCTTATGTTGGCAGCACTGGTGTTGCAACAGGACCTCATTTACATTATGAAGTTATATATAATGGTAAACATATTGATCCGCTTACGATAGCTCATGGCAATGAGATAAAGTTGCCTGATCGTGAATTAAGAGAGTTTAAATTATTTGTAAGTAAGGTAGATGAAATAATCAGCAGAGAGGGTGCAAGTGAAAAAGCAATCTGATGAAGACAGTACAGATAAAAATACAATAAATGATAGAAATCTAAGTAAAATTCGGGCTTTTCCTGTACTAATAGCGCTAGGGTTAATTTTATTGGTACTTTTTGTGTATGACAGCACAATTGCACTTGGAGTTGCTGCTGTTTCAATATTGACTTTTTCTCAAGGATTTTTCGTTAATGATCCTAATGAAGCAAGAGTGATAGAGTTTTTTGGTCATTATATTGGAACTTATTTTAAGTCTGGAATATGCGTAACGCTTCCATTTTCGAGTAAATATAGAATTTCTTTGAAATTTCAGAATATCAATACAGAAAAAATTAAAGTTAATGATGCTAATGGAAGTCCGATAGAGATTTCAGTAGTAATTGTTTGGAGAGTGAGCAGTCCTGCGAAGGCATATTATAATGTTAATAATTATCATGATTTTGTTTTTGTGCAAAGTGACTCGGTAATTAGAGAACTGGCAAGTAATTATCCGTATGATAGCGAAAACGATGAAGAATCTTTGCGTAAAAACTCTGACAAAATTTCAAATGAATTGCGGTCAATGCTACAACAAAGATTGAATATTGCTGGAATTGAAATTGCAGAAGCGAGAATATCGCATTTGGCGTATTCATCTGAGATTGCACAAGCAATGCTGAGACGTCAACAAGCACATGCCATCACCTCTGCAAGAAGGCATATAGTGCAAAATGCAATAGGAATTATCGAAGAAGTAATAGCCCATTTTGAAAAAAATAAAAGCTTACAATTGGATGGAAAACAAAAGGTTCAATTGATAAACAATTTGCTAGTTGCTCTGATCTCTGAGCAGGATGCACAGCCGACTATTAGTTTGGATAATAATTAGCATAGAAGCCGATTGGGTTTCATGAATGCAAGTCACTGTTAATTTCTTGATTAATAGACTAAATGATGTTATAAATTACACGCATTAGGGGTGCTCTAAAAAAGCTGAGAGTACATAAAGTACAACCCTTTGAACCTGATCTTGTTAAAACAAACGTAGGAAAATGTATGTATATAAATATTGAAGAATGCTTTGGCTTCATCGCGTTCATTACATCTCTCATTGGGTTATTGCCTCAAGTATATAGAGCATATATCACAAAACTTACTCGTGACATATCGATGCTAATGTTGGTGAATTATCTTATTTGTTCATCATCTTGGCTTATTTACGGTATTTGTCAGGGTTTAACTTTTGTGATACTCAGTAATATTGCTGGATTAGTGATCAGTATAATATCAATTGTTCAAAAATGTTACTACGATGCAAAAACTGCACGGAGCGTTTTATAACCATATGCTACATTGTAGCGTGGAGCAAGAATATCGTTCTATTGTAGTACTAAATGGAGAAATACCTGATTCATCGTTTTTTAAACAAGATATACCTGTTATTGCTGTAGATGGAGGAGCAAATAAGCTTCTATCAATTGGCGTAAAACCTGATCTTGTAATAGGAGATTTGGATAGTATAAATCCGAATTTACGTGCTAATTTAAATACAGTATATCTACCTGATCAAGATTATTGCGACTTTTCTAAAGCAATGGCTCACTTAAAAACAGTAAAGTTATTGCCATCAATAGTAACGGGTATTACTGGAGGAGCAATTGATCATATACTACAAAATATTAACTTTTTTTTAAGTACAGATAGTATCTTTTATATGCCTTCGCCTCCCATGGTGGGGTACGCCTTACAAAAAGGTATTAGCTATTTTTCCTCTTTGCTAAAAAATACTAAAATATCCTTACTTGGTATACCGAAAGCTCAAATATCAACTAAAGGATTAAAATGGGAACTGTACCTTAGTAACCTTGCTTTTCCAGGAAAGAATTCTTGCTTTAATCGAAGTCTAGGCAATGAGTTATCTATAGAAATACACAGCGGCGTGTGTTTAGCAATGATATATTTAGAAGCAGTAAATGATGATGGTGTGTATTGAGTTAAAACATTAAGAAAAAAAAAGTAGAAAAACCGTGTTAACACTAATTCTAAAAACTACAGGCGCCTGTTGTTAGCTAAAGTAAAGGTCAAATATCTGGAATTCTGGACATAAAATCCTCCTGTATAAAAAAGATTCAGAATGTACACACAACAGATGTGGCTGAATTTTTATTGAAAAATTGGTTAAAAGGTCTGCAGACCGAGATAGATTTTGAGCTCTCTAAATATCTCTACCATCATTATAATGGCATCTTGAGTATGCGGAAGCAATTTTTTCATTAAAATAAAAAATTTTATTCTACAGCGCGGCTACTTGAATGACAAGAAAAGGCCAGTCGGATGATAAGAAAGGAACCAATGAAAGCAAATAGGTGTTATTCCAGCGTGTGACGATGGAATCCACTCTTTTCGTCATCTCATCAACTTAGGATTACTTTTGTACCTAAAATTTCTGGATCCCAGTGGGCTTTGTTGCATCGCTCAAGTGAAAAGAACTGGAAGTTACTGACAAAATTCATTATAAAACAGCCATTTAACTGTTGAAGAAAAAATATGCCACAGAAAATGAAAGTCAGTAACCAAAACGAATATAACAAATTCCTTGAAAAAAGGGGGAATATTTTTCGTTACATCGATTAAGCTATCGAAAATTGGTATGAAAATAGTCCAAAAATGCAGGGCGGCAACTATATTTATAGTGATAAAGTTGTGATTTTAGTGCATATAATCGTCAGTTTCTTTAGAATTGGCTTAAGACAAACAGTCGGGTTTATAAAAGGGTATTTGCAACAAATAGGAAGAGATTTGCAGCTATTCACAAGCATCAAAAAAAACTTAATATTAAGATAAATGATTGCAGAAAATAATATAGAAGATATCGAAATTGCTATAGACAGTACAGGAATTAGTATATACAACAACACACAGCAAGGAAAATAGCACTGACAGAGTGGCTATGAGCAAACGAGAAAATTGCACGTAATGTTGAATATAAACAACAAAAAAGCCATAGCTGTAAAATACAGTAACGGTGTCTACTCTGATCACTTGTGATTTGCTTGAAGAAGTTAATTTTCAGCACAAAATAAAAGCATTATATGCAGATAGGGCATACGATAGGCAAAAACTTTATAAATTGTGTAAGAAATACGATATAAAAACAAAAGTTCTACCAAAAAAGGATGCAGCAGAACATTCAAAAATAGATTATATGTCTGACAGGAATGCTGCTATTAGGTTAATAAAATTATACGGTGAAGATGGCATGAAAGAATGGAAAAAGAAGTAAATTATGGGAAAAGATCTTATATTGAAGGGTTTTTCTCAAGATTAAAGCAAATATTCGGATTTAGTTTTAGGAATAAATCTGAGATAAATCGAGAAAAAGAACTAAATGCTATTTGCTTAATAAATTCACTGATATTGGTATGGCTAAATTTGAGATAGTTACATGAATTTACCATAAATCACCATCTCATAAA
The DNA here is from genome assembly GCF_947251845.1 of Wolbachia endosymbiont (group B) of Athalia cordata. Taxonomy (NCBI): domain Bacteria; kingdom Pseudomonadati; phylum Pseudomonadota; class Alphaproteobacteria; order Rickettsiales; family Anaplasmataceae; genus Wolbachia; species Wolbachia endosymbiont (group B) of Athalia cordata. Next base: position 1,034,638 of record NZ_OX366383.1, on the reverse strand, counting down.
GTGTGATGGGGAGTGTTAAATAAACTGTGTCAAATCGCATTTTTAGTTCAACTCGATTTTTAACCTACTAGGAAAAAAGATATCAAGTTGAGAGATAGTTAAAGCCCAATCATGTATAGGCATAGTCCATTTTTCTCTTACCTTTTTTATAGCACAATATACCTGTTTATACAAGGCATTTGTGCTAGTAAATGAACCCTTGGTTTTAGTAAATTTTCTGATCTGTATATGTAGTCCCTCAATAGGATTTGTGGTATAAATTAATTTTCTTACAGGGCCAGAATATTTTAAATAACTAGACAGATTTTCCCAATTATTCTCCCAAAACCAACGGATATTTTTCTCCCCATTTTTCCTCCAGTTCAAGTAAATAATTCTCGGCAATTTCTCTACTTGATATGTTTTTTTCAAATCATTCATGAAAACTTTTGCTCGATGCATATTTCAGTGAATTTCTTATCTGATGTACTATACATTTCTGCTTTAGGAAATACGCTATTTATAGCTTTAGGAAAGCTTTTTAACACAAAGCTATCAGAATATCATCTACTCCTCTCTCTTTTAGGTCATTTAGTACTCCCAACCAGAACTTCACTTTCAGCCAAATAAAAACCCAAAACTTCTTTTCTGCCATTTTGCTAATATGTTATACATACATTTGCTTACACAATGCCCGTCCTCCTTGACCTTAAAAAACCATGAACACTATTGGATATACAGATTGCAGCGGACGACTGCGCCATTCGTTGATTACCGGTAACAATTTGTCAGTAATACTTGATATCTCTGCTGCAGATATTTTATATTTCTTCTACATGCGATGCTATATCCCATGCCACTGGCATATGTACTTAAAACCTTTGCTTCAAGTTCGGTTTGTTTGCCTTTTTCTGACTACTTGTGGCTCGAAACTTCCTTCTCTATCTCTTGGTGTCAATAGTTCAAATACTTGTCCGTAAAGTCTTTGAATTTCTTCGGTTGTTTTCTTCGCTTTCAGCCGACAAATGGTTTTCTATCTCGCCTTCCCTCTAGCAGTTTTTTTATAAATGGTGTTAATGCTCCATCTCTTTCCGTCAATGGTCTTCCTTCTCGTATAGATGATAAGATATTTGTTTCTAATTCTTTATAGTCTACCAAACCGGTAGTTCTGTTTGCTTGACTCATTGTCAAACCTCCATTTTTTTATCAATTTATTACTTTACTTCTCGGTTTGACACAGTTTATTTAACACTTCCGAGAAATAAGATTATGCTATTTTTTTAATGAAATTTCTTGAGTGGTAGATTATTTTTTACAGCTCTAGCTTAGGTAGCTGTCACTACCTGAAATGTAACAAATAAAATACCAATCTTAAATATTGCTATATTTCACGATAGTTTCTCAACTTGACGCACATGCTTTTGGAACATTCTCATTTGTCAAATAGTTTCTGGCATGCTACACAATCTGTAATGCAGGTTTTAACTTACTTTTACGCAATATTGATCATTCTTGAAAAGCAATCTAACATTTTCTATTCCTTGATTACGAAGCTTTGATGCAGCTGATTTAGCTACTTGAGCGTTTACAAAAAATGCTACATATCCCTTACTTTCTGCATTGTTTTGTTTTGGGTGACGTTTCTGCATTTCTTTTTCATATTGCCTTTTGTAATGAGGAGTATTTTGTATCAATTGTTCTGACCTCTTTCTTAAGTACTCGACTTTTACCTTCGCAAGCCCAGACTTATGAAGTCCTAAAACTTGTGCTGCTTTTTCTGACAAGTCTATTATTCTACCTTCAACAAATGGCCCTCTATCATTAACTCTTATAACAAGCTTTCTTCCATTTTCTAAATTAGTAACACGAACAAAGCAGGGTAGGGGCAAGGTCTTATGTGCTGCAGAAATCAAGTGACGATTAAACACTTCACCGTTGGCTGTAATTGTGCCATGATCTTCTATTCCATACCACGATGCTATTCCTACTTCTTCGTAACAGCTACAGTATTTTGGGTGGTAGGTGATACCATTTATTGTATAGCTATTGCCAATTTTATAATGACCTGCAGTGTGATTACACCTATTGCTAAAACTACAACTACTCATCAAAACGAATATTAGACATAGAAAGGCTAGTTTTTTTATCATTGTACTTAGTGAAATGGTTCGATACCATGAGGATTTTAAATTATACTATAATAAATTTAGTAATAAGTAAACGTCTATTGCCAAATATGCACAGCACTAAAAAAGGTTCTGTCGCATCTATAATCCCACCTTTAATGATCTTCTTTCCTATGGTTTATAGATGCGACAGAACCGTTGGTAAACATGAAAGCGCTTTACAACGTTTTTTATGTGAAAGCCAATGTCAGCTACTCAAATGATACCATTTGTTATAAACTCACTTTTACTCTATGGTCTTGTCGATATCCTGAACAGATACAATATTTTTTATTTATAAAATGAAGTAACTACTTATCGTAAAGTTGATCTATAGATATAATACTACCATTTGATGACTTTTCAGCACATTTCTCACTTTCATATTCTTTATCAGAATCAACGCTAAATACTAAAGTATCTCCTGAAATTTTATCATGAAACTCACTAATAGCAAAAAACGGTACAGTGACTTGTTCTTGTTTTCCACGAAAGCTCAAACTGACGCTAAACTTATCTTCAAGAACTTTTAGACCAAAAAATTGATGCTGTAATATAATAAGCATTTGAGTAGGGTATGATTCTTTCAAGTAGTCTGGCATGACAACACCATTAAAGCGCGTAAAAAATACTATTTCTAAGTGAGGAGTAAAAACATTATCTAATATAGTATTCAAAGCCTTTTTGATAACTTGAAATTTAGCATAACTAAGCGACTTCTGATAATCTGTTTTATCCATATAACCCTTACATGTTTGGGGGAACTTCTGTTACCCGGCGTTCCCTAAACCGTGCTTATAGCAATGAAGTTATAGTGCCTAAATTAAGCAGCTAATGCAACATTGTCTTCAGCAGCAAAGTTATCGTTTGCATCTAAATTGTGAACTCTTAGCGGTGGTATCTAACCGAGCAAAGCTACCATCTTTACTATGCATGTCGATCCTTACTCGCCCCCGTATCAATCAAAAAATATGGTGGAGGCGCCGAGTACTGCCCTCGGGTCCAATACACCTATTACAAGGTAATTTTATTGCCATAGTGTATAAAAAATACACATGCTTATTATACAGTAGTATTGAATAAATGTCAAGTTATTGAACTCCAAATTGATTGGCAACTAAAAAACTAATATAAAAATTACTTCGCCTATTTATCTAATCTTAGTATACTCACAGTAGAGGTATTTTTAGAGCTCAAAATCTATCTTCGTCTGCAGACTTTTTTATCAAATAATCAAACTCAGTAAAGAATGTAGCGTATCTTCTTCAGCGCAAATGGGTGCACACATATGCTTAATCTCTGTCGTATGTGCGTTACATTTTTTCTGTTCTTTATTAATAAATATGGGGGATTCTATGCCTAATTCTTAACAAAAAACTACTCAAATGCTTTTGTAGCTATTGAATTTCTGAGTTCAAGAAAGCAAGAGACAGTGTGAGAAATGGCACAAGCCGAAAAAAAGATAAGTTGTGGAACAAAAAATGCAGACAACTGTGGAAAATTACCCACTGGAATCCAGACTTTGATTGTCAAATAAAAAATTCACATCTTAAAAGGATCATACACATCAATTTTTTTAGGGTCGCTTTTTTTCATTTTCTCACTCAATAACCTCAGAATGGGCTGTAAATCATCGTCGATTGATAAGCACAGTACTTCTCTATCAAGATAATTGGCTAAATGATTCTTCTTCTCAAGAATTTCTGTTTCTTCCAATAAGTCACATTTATTTAACACTACAATTTCCTCTTTTTCAACAAGATCGCTATTGTAAAGCTTCAGTTCATTATGCGTACAATTATAAGCTGAGATAACGTCATCGCGCGTTACATCAATTAAATGCAGTAAAATTTTGCACCTTTCTATGTGCTTTAAAAATTTGTGTCCGAGCCCAACTCCAAGATGAGCATCAGCGATTATTCCAGGAATATCTGCTATTACAATTTCGCTATAATCCACTTTTGCTACACCTAAATGTGGTCTTATAGTAGTAAATTCATAGTCGCCTACTTTCGTATCAGAATTCGAGCAGCGGGTTAAAAATTTAGATTTACCTACATTTGGCATACCAATAATGCCAACATCAGATAAAACTTTTAGCTTCAATATTATATTTCTTTCTTCACCGGGCTGACCATGGGTAAAATGTCTTGGTGCCCTATTAGTAGCAGATTTAAAGTTAGTATTTCCAAGCCCACCTTTTCCACCTTTCACTACTTGAAATTCCATGTCAGGTTTATCAAGATCTACTATTATTTCCTCACTTTCTTCATCGATTATTTGTGTACCAACTGGAACTTTAAGTATAATATCTTTTCCTGCCGTGCCAGATCTATCTCTACTCGTACCACTTTTTCCATTACTCGCTTTAATGTGTCTTCGACAACGAAAATTAAGCAAAGTGTTGAGATTTGCATCACTGATGAAAATTATGTCTCCTCCCCTGCCACCATTACCACCGTTTGGACCACCAAATTCAACGAATTTTTCTCGACGAAAACTCGCGCAACCATCGCCACCATCACCTGCTTTTAAATATAATTTAACTTCGTCTATGAAATCCATGCTAACCCGCGATAATATTTAGCATTTTCTCCTAATGAACTTTCTATTCTCATCAATTCATTATACTTTGCAAGCCTATCAGAACGCGACAGCGAGCCAGTCTTTATTTGCCCACAATTCGACGCAACTGATATGTGGGATATCGTTGTATCTTCTGTTTCACCTGAGCGATGCGAAATAATAGCCCTGTAGCCATTTAATTTTGCCATTTCAATGGCAGCAAAAGTTTCCGTAAGTGTTCCTATCTGGTTTGGCTTGATTAGTACAGCATTTGCCATTTTCTCCTCTATTCCTTTACTTATTAGTTCACAATTTGTAACAAATAAATCATCCCCGACTAATTGAATTTTACTTCCCAATTTTGCAGTAAGTAATTTCCAACCTTCATAGTCGTCTTCATTCATTGCATCTTCTATAGAAATTATTGGATATTTGCCTACAAGGTCAAAATAATACTGAACCAATTCCTCTGAAGTGAGTTCTCTGTTTTCAAATTTATAAACTCCATCTTCATAAAAAGTAGATGCAGCAACATCAAGACCCAGTGCAAAGTGATTTTTCATCGAATAACCGGCAGATTCAACAGCCTGAATTATCAGATTAAGAGCTTCTTCAGTGCTACCAATGTCTGGTGCAAAACCACCTTCATCTCCTACGTTTGTGCTATAACCTTTTTTCTTAAGAATGCTGCGCAAGTTATGAAATACCTCCGCAGATATTCTGATTGCTTCACTGAAAGTTTCAGCACCAACCGGAAGAATCATAAATTCTTGAAAATCGAGTTTATTATCTGCATGTACTCCACCATTAATGACGTTAATTAGCGGAACTGGCATCTGCTCTTCCCCTACTCCCAAATACTTATATAACGGCATTTTAAAGCTGTTTGCTGCTGCTTTTGCAACAGCAAGAGACACACCCAAAGTTGCATTTGCTCCAAGTTTAGATTTATTTTTTGTTCCATCTAGTTCAATTAAAACTTTATCAATTGCACTCTGGTTTGCTGCATCCATGCCAATGATTTTATTTGCTATCACTCCACTCACAGATTGAACAGCTTTCAGCACTCCTTTACCACAATACCTTTTTTCATCTTGATCTCTCAGCTCCAATGCTTCTAGTTTACCGGTCGAAGCCCCAGAAGGGACAGCGGCTCTACCTGTTGCTCCATCACATAGTTCTATTTCTACCTCAATTGTTGGGTAACCCCTGCTATCTAAAATTTCTCTTGCAAATACACTGCTGATCGTCTTTTTCATCATGCTAAACCTCCACTAGATTCACAATTGTGTTCACGTTCGGGAAATGTCACCCCAGCGCTGTAACATTTCAGTGTACGAACATTGCAATATACAGGTAATTTGAGTAGCGGATGGTCAGTGCTTGACACTGGAATCCAGTTTTTATTATACAGCCACTTATTTAAAGTTAAGTTTTCTGGATCCCAGTGTCTGGGCACTGGGATGACACCATTCTTAATGGAAGCTATCCCCATATCGCAATGTCTGTACAGTTGTTTGCCTAGACAATGGGATCCAGTTTTACTACACAATTTTATCATATAAATCACCAATGCTTAAGTTTATTTTACTAGCAGCAGCTTTGCAGTTTCTTTCGCTAGTTTAGCTATATTACTACCAGCACCAATAAATAATACTACATCTCCTGAACTTGTCGAATTACTAATAAAATGTGAAATGAGTAAAGCATCATTCATAATCTTCACATCATTAAACCCATTACTGATCAAGGCTTTTTGTATATCATCAATTCCACAGCCAGGAATAGGCTTATCTTCTGGAGGATGGACAGGAGTGAGAATTACATAATCAAACATCATGAAAATTCGTACGAACTCATCAAAAAAATTACGAACACGAGCAAAACGAAGCGGCTCGATAATTCCTGTTACCTTTCCTTTAGTGGTCAAACGTGCTGCTGCCAGGGTTGCTTGTATTTCATTTGGATGATGAGCATAGTCCTCAATTAACTTAACACCTTTAATATCGGCAATTAAAGAAAATCTCCTTGCTACTCCTTTAAATTCCAAAAGACCTTTTTTAATCTCTTCATCACTAATTCCAAGTTTCACTGCAACTGATATTGCAGCCAGGGCATTGCTAACTTTATGCATTCCTATTGCATTTGATAGCACTACATTCTTTATAATTCTGGTACAAGGTTGAATATCTTCTTTTTGTCTTTCGAGAGCGAGTTCTTTTAATCGAAACACCATATGTACATTATCATCATCAATTTCAATACGCTGAACTAACTTTCTAATTATATTAAATTTAGTCTCCCAATCTACCTCTGATAAATCACACTTTTCCTTCGTTATATGCCCTCTTAACATCTTCACTTCTTCCCATACTACCCCTTCTAGTATATCTGCGCGTATTGATTTGCTGTTACATTCACCAAAACGTTTTCCAGGACAACGATAGTAACTTCTTCCTCCCTTAGCATTACTCATTCCATAATAAACGGATTTGCAACACTGACATATCACTAACCCTTGTAATAAGTATTTTCTTCCACTTTGTTGCATTTTTTCTATTTGTAGCTTTTCTTTTTCCACACTGTATCTCTACGACTTATATATATTTTGCCTATAGTAAAATACGCACATAATGAGCCAAATCAAGGAAAGTGCAAACCAAGTAATTGCGTATTCAAGATGCTTTATTGGCTGTATAGTCAATTTGCCACCAAAATTATCTTGCCACAATATACATTTCTCTAGCTTAATACCTAGATCATTGGAGATTTCTTCTGTACTTAAGGTAAACCATGTATTTGAAGCAATATCATTTTTGATAAACCAATTTTTGCTACCATCACAATACAAAACGCCATCAGCAGCTACTTTTTCAATTTTTGCTTTTTCTTCTTTTTTTTCTCTGACTATTCCTTTATTTATTAACATGTAATGTCCATTGATAAGCAACATAGGAGACAGCACATGATAGCCACGTTGACCTGCGAAAACATATAGTTCTATATCACTTAAAATTCCGTCGATTTTAACGTTTCTGTAGTTAAACTTTGAAAGATTATCACTAGGCAGTAGATGAATAACTGGAAGATCCATATTTTTGATAATATTATTCTTCCAGCTCAATCTAAATAACTGCCATAACCCGAGTGAAAAAAGAAATAAAAAAGGTATAATGAAAATAAATACTGTTTTTCTTAACACTCTATATTTGTGTTCTCAAGTAATTTTCAATACCCATAAGCTCAATAAGGTCAATCTGTTCTTTGATCCAATGTAAGTGCTCTTCCTCATTTTTCAGTAGTCCTTCTAATAACATTACACTCACGAAATCCTTTTCTTTTTCAGCAACGGAAATTGCCTCTTTGATGCCCTTGATACCTTCTTCTTCTAAGTTAGAATTATCTTCTAAGATTTTCTGCATTGTATCTTTTGTGAACTTTCCTTCATACTTTGAGATTTTATTTGTATCTTGAAAATTTGGCATGCCCTTAAGCAGTAAAATTCTTTCTGCCAACCTATTTGCATGCTCAAGTTCTTCATTAAGCTCCTTTCTCATCTTTTCTGCAAGTTTATTAATTCCGCTATCTTTAAGAATCGCAAAGTGCAAAAGATACTGGCGTACAGAAGTCAGCTCATTTGTAAGTAATTTATTTAAATGTTCTACTATTTCTTTATTCATAACCTTTCTTTAGCTAATATACCAATGTAATCTACATAACAATCAAGGCAACATCAATTCATTTTTCTCACAACAATCGTATCAAATAGCACATCATGAAATGCCTGTTTCCTCTGAGAGAAGCAAGCAACTAAATACCAACTGAAGGTAAGCATCACTATAATCACTTCTAGTGTACTTAAAGCATTTACTGATGTTTGAAAAAGTTTGATAAAGGTGATAATTGAATTATTTAGCATAGGAAGGAAAAACTGAGAGATAGTGCGATCAAATGCTAAGCTCAAACCTATTTTAGAACTATCTAAAGTGATAGTATATATATTCATTAACTGTTGACCAGGAGTTGCTTGAGCTGTTGAAGATATAAAATATGTAAAGTAGCCACAATTTATACACATGTATGACAGGTGTAAAATTAATGGAAAATCCCCTAATGACAACACAATTAGTAAGGTTGGAATTAATAAAATTGCTACATCTATTAAATATGCGCAAAAGCGCCTGTGTACACTAGCGATCTCTGTCATTACCACCTATCTTTCAAATACTTTACTATGAATTCTGTAAGTTTATTAAAATGTTGAAAATATAACAAATCTTCATAACCTCTTATTGATTGTCCGTATACAATAGGTAAGCAATTTGCATTTTGTGCACATAGAATGTCTGTGATGCTGTCACCAACAAAAAACACATTTTCTCTATTTACAGGTAGCGTACTCTCCTCTAGTGCAAATAGCAGTGGAGTTGCAGATGGCTTATCTTCTGCAGTATCACATGATCCAACTATTCTTTCAAAGTAAGAATCTAGTTTAAAGTAGGCAACTTCTTGACGTAAATTAGTATTTTTCTTATTGCTAACTATCGCTAGGTAAATATTGTGGCTTTTCAGTGTCTGCAGCATTTTCTCTACTCCTTCATTCAGAGTAATATTTTGTAACAATGCATTATCTAGGTATTTTTGATATATCTGATTCGCTTTTTTCCACTGATCACCAAACAAATTGACCATGTAGCTCTTTCTTGATTCATGAGAATTTCTATCAACAACTTTACTGCCAGATCCCATCAAATCTAAAGTATGCTTAATGGCATTAGAAATATTATCTTGAGTATCAACTAAGGTATTATCCCAATCGAATACTACCGCTAATCGGCTATTTTTCATTTTTATATTGTGACGTATTTTAAACTAATAAGTAAATAATATTTTGATGATAAAGCTTCTATGTTAATCATTTTTACATAATTAACTAATATACTTATTTTAGTATAAGATTTTACGTAACAGGTATGACACAGCTTCAAGACACACCAAATATTGACAAGCAACCAGATAATAATGTTAAACCATTGCAGAAAACTAAGCAAGTGTCTAAGCAGAAAGGCATGGGCGCTCAAGACGGTTCTGTCGCATTTGTAGGGAAGTAGAAAGAAGAATGATATAATTGTCTAAAAAAAAAGCAAAGATGTTTCGTATCAATCAAAAATTGTTGCCATATTTCAAAGGATTTAGCTTTTCAGAGGATGTTATCTGTATACATGAAATGTCGATTCTCTTTGAGCTATCGAGATTTGGAAGAAATGATGAGTATAAGGGGAGCAAAATGCTACGTTACAAAGGTGGGTTATCACCACTGATAGATGAGGCAGTAAGGAAAAGAAAGAAGCAGGTTGGTAGTAGTTGGAGAGACTTACATTAAATTAAACGGTAAATGGGTTTATTTATATACTGTACTCTTGTGTGTTAGTAGAGACAAGTCTGCAGCACTTGCATTCTTTCGTAAAGCCTTCAGGAGTAACTATCTTCCTGAGAAAATTGTAATTGATAAAAGCGGCAGTAATACTGCTGCTCTTGATTATTTGAATGCAGAAATTTCTGAAGATTACAGTTCTTCAAATAAAATATCTAAATAATATTGTTGATAGATTTATCAAAAAACTAATAAAGCCAATGCTTGGGTTTAAAAGCTTCCATTCCGCAAAGATTACCATCACAGGCATAGAAAATATTTGTATGATTCAAAAAAGACAAATTATTAAAATAATGTTTCTACTTTTGAGAATTTTGCTATGTTAATGGCTTCATAACTCCTATAATCCCACCTTTAATGATCTTCTTTCCTATGGTTTATAGATGCGACAGAACCCCTGAAAATACCTTGATAATTCGAGTGAATGTGAACCTGAGTGGTTTCAAGACTTAAATAGTTGTTGTAAACTTGCTTTTATTATCTTTTAGTTTAAGAAATTAAAAATTTAACGATGAGAATTATAATTACAGACCAAAGTAAAAAGTAGGCTTTTCCATTTGATCTATTTTTCACTTGTAATTTTTTGTCAGCTATTAGGTTTAATTTTTCTATAAGGCTAAATATTCCTTGGATTGTTTTGATGGGATAAGAGCTTTTAATTTTTTCCCTATACCCTATTTTACTTTCATGTTGACTGTTTATCCATGTTTCAACTACTTTCCACATATTGATTTCTGGATAGACTTTCCTACATGTTCCTTCTAATAAAATCATAGTTTTCTGCAGCAATAACAATTGTGTTTGAACTTTCATATCAAAATCACCAGTTATTTTTAGTAGCTGAGTAAGTAATCGAGCAAATGAAATCTTCTGTATAGGCTGTCCAACAATGGGCTCACCTATTGCTCTGCAAGCTGTAACAAAATTTCTATGCTGTGATGGAACATAACCAGCTTTAAAGTGCATTTTTGCAACGTGATCGTAATCCCGATTTAAAAATCCCTTGAGTATCTCTATAACGTAGTAGCATGTCTCACGATCTATTCTACCCATGATTCCACAATCCAGGGCAATAATATTGTTATTACTATCGATCATTAGATTTCCTGGATGCATATCAGCATGAAAAAAGCAATCCCTATACACCTGATTACAAAACGATTCTATAAGATTGATAGCTATTTGCTTGCGGTTATTCAGCTTTTCAACTTCGTATATTGGTATAGCTTCCATCCATTCTAATGTTAAAACCTTTTTTGAAGTTCTACTCCAATCTATTTCAGGTACGTAGAAACCTCTGTCATGTTTAGTATTTTCCTTCAGTTCCGAAGAGTGGGCAGCCTCAAAGCGTAGATCTAACTCTAATCGGCAAATTTCAGCAAAAGTTTTGACTAATTCAACTGGCTTCAGCCTTTTTGATTGTTCACTAAATTTTTCTGCAATTTCTGCAAGCCAAGAAAGCATTTTTATATCCCTTGAGAATGTTTTCTCAATATTTGGCCTCAAAACCTTTACAGCAACTTCCTTACCCTCAATTGTAACTGCTCTATGCACCTGAGAAATTGATGCTGCTGCAATTGGCTTTTCAGAAAAACTTGAAAAAATGTCGCTTAATTTACAATTAAACTCACTTTCTATAGTTTTAACTGCTATTTTATACGAAAATGATGGCAATCTATCACATATCAATAGCAAGTTATTTGTTATGTCCTCATTTAAAATATCAGTGCGTGATGAAATGGATTGCCCAAATTTAATGAACACCGGACCTAATCTTTCAAGAGCACGCTTTAGTTTATGACCTTGTATTTTATTTATTGATTTTTTTGATGGTGGAAGTAAATAAGGTAACACATTGTAGCGTGTTAGCACTGTAGTTATTTGCAGAAGACGTAGAATATTTTGAATCATTTCGCTGCGTAACTGCCAAATATTTCATTTATCTCCATAATTTCATCAGGTTTACCTTGATAATAGATAGTATTATTTATGCAAATTATGTAATCTGAGGATGGTAGAGCAGAGTTAAGGTCATGAGAAGTCATGAGAATCGACACTGATCGTTCTTTTGCGATTTTATTTATAATATCATAAAATTTAGCTCGTGCGTTAATATCCATTGCACTGACTGGCTCATCTAAAATGATCAAATCAGATTCTGAAATTAAACAGCGTGCAAGCAGCAGTAATTGTGTTTGTCCTGCAGAGATTTCTAATACTTGATTTTTTAGGATGTTACCGATACCAACCAATTCTATTGCTTCTGTAACAATGGGTTGATTTTTCTTCAATTTCTTCGAGGAGCTATTGAAAAGGAAAGACTCAACTGTTATTGGCATCAAATTACCAATACTAAAATTTTGTGGCATATAGCTAATTTTTATATTGTCAGCGAATACAATACTGCCAATAAAACCTTTATTTATACCAGCAACTGCTTTCACTAAAGAGGTTTTACCTCCGCCATTTGGACCAAGTATTGTAACTATATCTCCTCTTTCTACTGATATATTGATATTATCAAGAACTTTTTTACTACCATGTGCAAGAGTAAGGTTTTCTATTTTTAGAATGCAGTTATTGACATTACTTAACTTTTTGGCGAAAATTGACTTCTTCTCAATATTTATATGAGACATTTACTGATTTTTTTTCTATTACTTTCACTTACACTATACTACAATAGTGCCTTTTCATCCAATTTAAAAATTGTAGCTACAATCAAACCTATACACTCACTTGTAGCTTCTGTTACAGATGGGATTTCAAAGCCAGAATTACTAATGTACGAAATAGTGTCTGAACATAACTACATGCTCAGGCCTTCAGATGCAAGTAAATTAGAATCTAGTAATATTATATTTTATATCGATGATTCTTTGGAAACATTTGTTAAAACTTTCGCTAAAGAAAATAAGAAGTTAATACCGCTATCAAGTGCAATCGATCTACTTCCTGCTCGACCACATTCGTTTTCTAGTCACATTCAAGATGAAAAAGATTTGCATATTTGGCTGAGTCCTGAAAATGCAAAAAGTATGATACTTTCTATCAGTGCAACATTATCTAATATAGATAAAGAAAATGCCTATCGATACAATACTAACGCAGAGGAGGCTATAAGAAAGATAGACCAAGAAGTAGAAAAAATTACGAAAGAATTGGATGAGTTAAAAAATCAAAAATACATAGTTACTCACGATGCTTATCAATATTTCGAAAAATATTTTGATTTAAGTTACCCAAGCGCCATTCTTTCTATAGAAGAGGATTCTTACATAGGTATGAAGAGTTTAATGAAATTAAAAAAGGTAATGAAAGAGGAAAACGTTAAATGTATTGTTTCTCATTCACGAGAGGATAGCATAAAGCCTAATGTCTTTTCTAGTGACGTAAAAATGGTGATTCTTGATCCTATTGGATCAGATGTAGAGCCTGGAAAGGATGCATATCTAGATATAATCAGCAGCATTGCACAAAATTTCAAGTCTTGTTTCACTGAGTAATGAGTTCTTTTATCTATTCAGATAGCATTGCAAACTTAGTGCTTTCTATTCCAATCACAACTATACCGACATTATCTACCAGAAGTATATCATCCCAGTCTGGGATTCAGTTAAGTTGGTAAGCATAAAAATATTATGTTAAAGCACAACGTTCTTGATGAGATTAGGGCAAGCCAATGTCAGCTACTTGAATGACACCATTTGCTATGCCCTCAAAAATGAATGCTCGTACAGCTGTGTGCCAGCTACTTGCATCTGCTATTTTTACTCATAATTATCTTGCCTGAACGAACTTAATTTCAAGTAGTTAATTATAGAAATAATCGTATAAAAAAAAGAAGATAACCAATATCTTCTTTTACTCTAATTAAAAAGACATTGAATTGTAATTGTCTATTTCATCTGATATAAGCGATAATTTTATGCTCTCAAAACGGAGATTACTTGCAATATCTGTTAACTGTTCACTAAGGTTACTTTTTCTGGTGAATGGTGTTCAGGAGCTTTTAATTTTCTATTACAGTCAGCCTTACACCAAGATCTATTAATTTTTGTCAATAAATCATTACCCTCGTATTTATTTTCACACTGTCTGTGGCACAAATTAAGTAAATCAACACCATGCACTGTCAATGAAGCAGAATCTTGTGTAAATTTTACCATAATATACTCCTTAATCTGATTATATCTATATTAACATATAAATGTGAATATCATACTAATATAGTTACTTTTTATGGCAAGTGGTTTTTGGTTATTTTCTAAACTTTCTTTATAAAAACCATAGGCGCCTATGGTTTTTAGCTAAAGTAAAGATCAAGTATCTGGCATTCTGGACATAAAATCCTCCTGTGTAAAAAAGATTAGAAAAAAAGTGCGGCGCACATACGACAGAGATTAAGTATGTGTGTGCACCCACGTACGCTGAAGAAGATACGCCACATTTTTTAATGAGTTTGATTGTTTAATGAAAAAAGTCTGCAGATAAAGATAAATTTTGAGCTCTTAAAATATCTTTCACTATGATTATAGTCAGATTTAAAATATGCGCAAGCAATTTTTTTCTGTAAAAGTTTAACAAAAGAATTCAAAAGTTTGTGAACAACCTCTAAGTGTATGGTCCCAGAGTGTGATGGTATATAGACTATCTGGATCATTTAAAGTATCAGATCAAGTCCCATTTAAGCAATAAAAAGACCAGATCAGGACAAAAACGCTACCATTTTCAGCCCTTATTCAGGTGGCTCAATTTCCCGTAACTTATATAAGTTACCGTAATCTTTCAAAACCTCAAACAGACTTTCCCTAATGCAAAACAGTATAACTAGTGAGCAATAAGCTACACTCCTTTTAGCTGTAAGCTTTGCATGATAATATACTTACTTTAATTTTTCTTCTTTAAATAATACGTGTCTTCTGACCACTGGGTCATACTTCCTAAACTCGAGCTTCTTGGGAAGGTTCTTAGGATTACGTTTTTTTACACAAAAATAGCCTGTTAGTTTCTCTTCTCCAGTTTTTGTTGTTTTAGTTGCGGTGCTAACTAGCTTGACAAGCAAAGAAGCATTTTTTTTCGCCATAATTGTAGTGATATAATAAATTCTATGCAAGTTTAGAACGCAAAACACTGAAAGTCAACCCAATAATGCAGGTCGCAAAATTCTTGACAATCAATAATATATTAAGTAGTATAAGAAGATTTCAGAATGAAAAGCAGACGGTAAATAAGTGGCGAGTGATGGCAAAAGGTTATTATTGATAGAAAGTACTACCTGTTCTAACGAGGTAAGGGTTGCCCTACTAGTTAATGGTAGGGTTGTAGAGTTTGAACAAGAATTCAAGGAAAAAAGACAATTAAGAGGTAATATATACGTTGCTTATGTAAAGCGTATAGAGCCTGCTTTGCAGGCCGTGTTCATTGAGTATGGAAAAAATAAGCAAGGTTTTTTGTCTTTTTCTGAGATATCTCTAAATTACTTTAATATTCCAGAAAAAGAGAAGGAAATTTTCCCTGACGAAGGCTATTCGAGCGGTGTGGACTGTTCAAATGATAATTGCACAGAAGAAGGCCTAGATTCTACAGCTAGTAATGAATCCAGCAGTGGTTTTGTGAGGGAGGTACCTTTACATAGAAAATATAAGTTACAAGATGTGATTTCAGTAAATCAAAAGTTATTGGTTCAATTAACTAAAGAAGAACGAGGAAATAAAGGAGCTTCATTTACAACATACGTAACTTTGGTCGGTAGATACTGTGTTTTCATGCCCAATTCCATAAGTAGGGGTGGAGTATCTCGCAGAATTGAAGATACCAACGTTAGAAAACAGTTAAAGGATATATTAAATTCAATAAATTTACCAAAAGGCTCAGGTTTAATAGTAAGAACTGTTGGTGCAGGAAAAAGTAAGAAAGAAATTGAGCAAGATTACGATAATTTGACCTTATTATGGCAAAATATCCAGCAAAACTTCTCTTCTTTAAATGTTCCATCATTAATTTACAACGAAGCAGATGTAGTTATGAGATCTGTACGTGACTTTTGTAGTAATGATACAGAAATTATAGTATCTGATAGAGAAGTTTGTGAAGCGGTAAGAAAATACACTAAAAATGTGTTACAAGGAAAATTACGTCCTAGGTTATATAGAGGCTCTGTTCCAATCTTTACTTACTATCGAGTCGAAGATCAAATTTCTGAATTATATAGCAATAGAGTAGAATTACCATCTGGTGGGTCTTTGGTGATAACCTTAACTGAGGCATTTGTTTCAATAGACGTAAATTCAGGGAAAATGACAGGAGAAGATAACATAGAAGAAACAGCTTATAGAACTAATATGGAGGCATTATCTGAAATATCAAGGCAAGCGAATCTCAGGGGCTTATCAGGGTTAATAGTTGTTGATTTTATTGACATGTTGAAACTTGAGTATTGCAAAAATGTTGAATTTGCTATCAAGCAGGCGTTTAAAGATGATAGAGCTAAAGTTCAATTTAGCTTTATCAATGACTTTGGTTTAATGGTCTTTTCAAGACAAAGAATTAAACCAAATATACAGGAAATTAATACTACAGAGTGCTTACGCTGTAAAGGTATTGGAAGAGTGAAATCAAACGAAGTGGTTGTTGCATCGATACTAAGGGATTTGCAACATATTGCTAATAAAAATCAAAATAAGTCCTTTGATTTAATAGCACGCAGTGCAGTTATAGCGCACATTTTTAATAATAAGCGTGATATGGTTTCTACAATCGAAAAAGAGTTCAATATTACATTAAATGTTAGTATTGATAATAGTTTAGATGCAGATACATTTATTTTAAAGCAAGGAGACCATATTAATTTTAATGATTATAAGCCATTGCAGAATTCTGGATGTAAAATTGTGAATAGCAGGAATAAAGAAGCTGGTAGTTCAGATAAACTACCGGGCAACTTTTGGTTAACTAAATGGCTTTCGCGCCTTTTGGGCTCTAACAACTAAACGGGACTTGTAATTAACGAGTTTTATACTTATATATTTTACATCAGATAATATTTAAAAGGGAGTATTCATTATGGGAAGAGCAATAGGTATAGATCTTGGAACGACAAATTCTTGTGTTGCAATAATGCAAGGTAAGGATACAAAAGTAATTGAGAATAAAGAAGGAGCAAGAACTACTCCATCTATAGTTGCATTTACTTCATCTGGAGAAAGGTTGATTGGTGCTCCAGCAAAAAGGCAAGCAACTACCAATGCAAGTAATACTTTTTTTGCAACTAAGAGATTGATAGGTCGCCAATATAGCGATCCTGAAATGAAGAATCTAGGTGTACCGTATAAGGTATTTGCAGCAAAAAATGGTGATGCATGGGTTAAAACAACTGATAGTAAAGAATACTCTCCTAGTCAAATTGGTGCATTTATATTACAAAACCTGAAAGAAGCAGCGGAAGCTTATCTTGGGGAAGAAGTAAAGGATGCTGTGATAACAGTGCCGGCGTACTTCAATGATTCTCAACGTCAAGCAACAAAAGATGCAGGAAAAATTGCTGGATTAAATGTCCTCAGAATAATTAACGAACCAACTGCTGCAGCACTTGCTTATGGTCTTGATAAAAAGCACGGACACACAATAGTAGTGTATGATCTTGGTGGTGGTACATTTGATGTTTCAGTTCTTGAAATAGGTGACGGAGTTTTTGAAGTAAAGGCTACAAATGGTGATACTCACCTTGGAGGGGAAGACTTCGATAATGCAGTAGTGAATTATTTACTGGGTGAATTCAAGAAAAGTAATGGCATTGATTTGAAAAACGATCCAATGGCTATGCAAAGAATCAAAGAAGCTGCAGAAAAAGCAAAGGTAGAATTGTCAAGTGCAATGGAAACAGAAGTAAATCTACCGTTTGTTACAGCTGATGCAAGTGGCCCAAAACACTTAAATATGAAGCTAACAAGAGCAAAGCTTGAAAGCTTAGTGAATGATTTGATTGAAAGGACTATAATTCCTTGCAAAAAAGCTCTTGAAGATGCTGGTTTGTCTGCTAGTCAAATTGGTGAAGTAGTTCTTGTTGGTGGCATGACTCGTATGCCAAAAGTCATAGAGAAAGTTAAAGAATTCTTTGGCAAAGATCCACACAGAGGGGTTAACCCTGATGAAGTTGTAGCAATTGGAGCTGCAATACAGGCGGGAATCATTCAAGGTGATGTAAGAGATGTATTACTACTTGACGTAACTCCACTTTCTCTTGGTATTGAAACTCTAGGTGGAGTATTCACTCCACTTATTGAACGTAATACTACTATTCCCACAAAAAAATCTCAGGTGTTTTCAACTGCAGAAGATAACCAAACAGCCGTTACAATTAAGGTACATCAAGGTGAAAGAAAATTGGCGATTGATAATAAACTGCTTGGTCAGTTTAGTTTAGAAGGAATACCACCTGCTCCTCGCGGGGTTCCTCAAATTGAGGTGACATTTGATATAGATGCAAATGGAATAGCGCATGTTTCTGCAAAGGATAAAGCTACTGGAAAAGAGCAAAAAATACGTATTCAGTCTTCAGGTGGTTTATCGGAGGATGAAATAAATCGGATGGTGAGAGAAGCTGAGGAAAAAGCACAAGAAGATGAAAAGCGTAAGAAATTTATTGAAGTGAAGAATCAAGCGGATAGTTTAGTTCATTCTACAGAAAAATCTTTGACAGAATATGGTGATAAAATTTCTCCAGAAGATAAATCTGCTATTGAGAATGCAGTTAATGAATTAAAGGAAGTTAGTAAGTCTGATAATATTGATGATGCTGATTCAATACAACAGAAGGTTACTAATCTTTCTCAACTTTCTATGAAGCTTGGAGAAGCTATGTATCAAGCATCTCAGCAAAACAGTGCTGAAAATGGCTTTTCATCAGAAGGAAATCCAAATGATAAGGAAGAAAAAGTAGTAGATTCTGATTATCAAGACATAGATAATAAAGAAGAGAATAAGTAATTCGATTGTCATCCCAGTGCCCAGATACTGTGGGATGACAAGAGGAGCGTATTGTTGCTTAAAGGAACTATTGTGGATATTATTAAGACAATAGAAGAAAAATTACGCGATTCAATAGGTATAATTGGTATTAATGTTATAGATGAGTCAGCGAAGCATGCAGATCATTATTTTGCTTCTTCTTCGACACTACCTTCACATATCAAATTAGTATTAATATCTAACGACTTTTCTGGAATGAGCTCTTTAAAGAGGCATAAATTGATCTATGAATTATTAAAGAGTGAAATAGAACGAGTACATGCGATTTCTCTTCACTTGTATACGCAAAGCGAATACAATCTAAAAAATAAATAATAAAAATGTGAACGAAGAGTCTTTATTAGTTAAAGCAGGAAGAAAATTTAATGATTATAAAGGGTCGATGAACCCACCAGTTTATCATTCTTCTACTATATTATTTCCTACTTACAAGGACTACTTAAATGCAGCAAATGGAGAAAGTATATACGATGTAATCAATGATGGTGTTGCAAGGGATTACAGTTACAGTAATGTTGGTACGCCTACTGTTCATTATTTTTCAAATGCACTGGCTGAAATTGAGGGTAGGGGACAAGCACTCATCTACCCTTCTGGATTATTTGCACTTACTTTTGCTATTTTGACTTTCACTAAAGCAGGTTCACATGTCCTGATACAAGATAATAGTTATTATAGGCTAAAGAGATTTGCCGAAAATGAGCTACCAAAAAGAGGAGTAGAAGTAACTTTTTATAATCCGACACAGGATATAACTGATTTAGTTCAGAGTAATACTTCACTCATCATGATTGAGACTCCTGGTTCTATAACGTTTGAGATTTCAAATATAGAGCATATAGTAAAAGTTGCTAAAGCACGTGGAATCGTAACCGTTTGTGACAATTCATGGGCCACTCCTTTGTTGTTTAAGCCGCTTGATTATGGAATTGATGTTGCACTATACGCGGTGACAAAGTATCTAGCCGGTCACTCAGATCTAGTGATGGGAGCTATGGTTGCTGAAAGTAAAATTTTTAAATTGCTTTATGAGAGCTATAAAAATTATGGAGTCACCATTCAATCGCATGACTGTTACCTTGCACACAGGGGACTTAGAACACTGCAAACACGCATGAGGAAGCATCAAAGTACAGCAATGCAAGTGGCAAAGTGGCTGGAAAAACATCCAAAAATCAAAAGAGTTTTGTATCCAGCACTTCCCTCCCATCCTCAACATGAATTATGGAAAAGTTATTTCAAAGGGGCAAGTAGCGTATTTAGTATAGTACTAGATAGAGAATATTCATGTGAAGAACTAGGCTGCATGGTTGATCACATGAAAGTTTTCGGCATTGGTGCTTCTTGGGGAGGATGTGACAGTTTGATATTACCAGTAGACCATAGATCTATGTCAAGATCTGTAATGAATTCAGATTATGGTGGAAGTTTTGTGCGAATATTTTGCGGACTAGAAGATCCTGAAGATTTGATTTTTGACTTGAATACTGCATTAATAAGACTGCCATGTTCAAGTGTTAAAGATGATTGTGAGACTGAAAGAGCTACTGCATAACATTGTAAATGCTGACTTTGATATTGAAATCAAAGGCGTCACATGTAATCCTAAGAGAGTTAAAGAAGGTTACCTTTTTGTTTGTGTGTCAGAAAGGAGTAAAGAACACGTAACATGTCTTCCTAATGGATGTGTACACAACTGTGTAGACGTTGTAATACAAGGGGCCAAGAAAGATGTCATACCAGTGCTCAGACACTGGGATCCAGAAAATTTAATTGTAAACAAGCATACTAGACAATTGTATAATGAAAACTGGATTCCAGTGTCCGCTACTCGAATGACAAGTACTCCAAGTTTTGCAGTGCTTTACCACTCGGACCCTCAAGGAATATACAGTGAAATAGTCAGCAGGTTTTATCAATTCAAACAACCTAAATATGTTGCTGCTGTAACTGGTACGAATGGTAAAACTTCAGTGGTGGAATTTTGTCGCCAGATTTGGCAAGATAATGTAGCGTCTATAGGAACACTGGGAACATGTGTCAATAATAATAGAAAAGATAATAGCCTTACAACGCCAAGTGCAGATGATCTTTATTCCACATTGCGTGACATAAATAATAAGAACGTAGAACACTTAGCATTAGAAGCTTCAAGCCATGGAATCGATCAATACAGAATCCATGGACTCAGGCTCAATGCTGCAGCTTTTACTAATTTCTCTCAAGATCATTTGGACTATCACAAAAGTATCGATGAGTATTTTGAGGCCAAGAAAAGGTTGTTTGATGAGGTATTGCCAAAAGAAAAAACAGCGATTTTAAATGCAGATATAGGCGAATATGGAGAGTTGCTCAACATAGCTGAAAAGCGTGGCAACAAAGTTATAACCTATGGAAAAAAAAACTCTGACATTACTTTATTAAAGCAGATACCCACTGCCAATGGTCAATACCTGACAATTCAAATCGGTGATGAAATTTATAACGCATTTTTTCCGATTTTTGGGCAATTTCAAGCATATAATTTGTTGTGTGCAATCGGTATAGTTATTTCATCTGGTATGGACTATCAAAGAATGTGTATAGATAAACTCGCTTCTCCATCTGGAAGAATGGAAAAAGTGAACACTTTTGCATTTGTCGATTACGCTCATACTCCAAGTGCACTCAAACAAGCTCTGTTGTCTTTAAAATGGCACTTCAATAAAAAGATAGTTCTAGTGTTCGGTTGTGGCGGGAATCGTGATCAAACAAAACGTGCAGAGATGGGTAAAATAGCACAAATGCTTGCAGGTAAAGTTATAGTCACAGATGACAATCCGCGTGATGAAGATCCGGGGAAAATTCGTCACGATATTTTGTTACATTGCCCTGATGCACTGGAGATAGGAGATAGAAAAAAAGCTATAGAGAAAGGTATAAATATAGCACATGATGAAAATATGATTCTGCTAGTTGCAGGAAAAGGACATGAAAGATTCCAAATAATAGAAGGCCAATCCCTTGAATTTAGTGATGTTGAAGTTATTAGAGAGGGCCAAAAATTTGCTACTGCTGTTTTGCTCTCTCCTTCATCCAACGCCTGAATGGCTTTTTTCCTTAAGTCATAACTGTACGCTGCTGGCATTTTTACCTTCTTGTTACACTAAATCACTATCTTATCTTGTTCCTACTATTATGAGAAGAGCTATACAAGGATATGAAAGTGGAGATTGTGGTTACAAGATTAGTGAGAGAATATAGAAAAATTGAGGATGAAATATTGCGTGATATAGTTCATTTAGTGATAAAGGCTCTTACAGGTATAGTAGCGCTTCATAAGTAAGAATATTTTTACAAAGAATTTAATAATCACAATTTAGGCAATGATGAAAGTTCTTTAAGAAAAAAGTTTAATACTATCAAGAAAAGTTTGCATAGGCATAGCAATATAATACATAATAATCAAAATATCTAAAATTCTGTCAATTTATTTGCACAGTCAATCACTTGAGAATTCGGAAATTGATTTTTAAACCAAGTGTACTGGCGTTTTGCATAATGCCTTGTGTTTGTTTGAGCAATCTGTATTGCTTCGTCTAAAGTAATCTCCCCTTTTAAGTATCTTATAATTTCTGGTACTCCATGTGCTTTCATAGCTGGCAAATGTGGAGATGGGTTCATGCTAAGTAGGTTTTTTACTTCATCAATTGCTCCATTTTCAACCATTTCAATAAAACGAGAATTTATTTTTCGGTATATATCCTCACGTTTAGGTAGAATTGTATATACCTTAAAATTATTGAACAAAGGAGGCTGTCTATTTTCTTGCCATACAAAGATTGTCTTGCCAGTTTCAGTGATAACTTCAAGTGCTCTTGAGAGGCGATGTGAGTCATTAATAAATATTTTACCTTGAATCCTTGGATCTTTGCTTAGCACTAACTTATAGAACTCCTCTTTACTTAAATTTTTCCTTAATTCGCTTACATTTTTCCTAACTTCCTGACTTATTTGTGGCATTGATGATAAGCCTTTGATTAAACTGCTGATGTAAAGCCCACTTCCTCCAGTAATGATAGGTATTTGCGCATTTTCTAATGCGTGATTAACTTCTTTTTCTAAATCCTCTAACCATAGACCCACGGAATAATTTTCTTTTGCTGAAACATAACCGTATAGTTTATAAAATTTTTCTTGCCTTGGCGGTTGAGCAGTAATTATGGGAATCTCTTTGTATACCTGCTTTGAGTCACAGTTTATTATGCTAATGTTTTTATACTTTTTTATCAAGTTATCGCATAATTCTGATTTACCTGAGGCTGTAATTCCTGTAATAATTACTATATTATCCTTCATTTATATTAATTTAACTAACCTATGATAGGGTGTAGTAAAAATTTGGATTCTACAATCTAAAATTTGGAGACTTTTATGGCAGAAAATGATAACGATAACTCGTTTACTAAGCGTTTTACAAATAGGACCTCTAATGAGACAAGAGGAGGTTTTTCCAGTAAGTATTCATCTCAAAATACCAAAGAACATGCACTAGGAGCAAAAGGAAAAATTTCTGAATTGGCAAACAAAAAAGCTGAAGCCAAGGAAGCTTTTTCTGAAAGTGGCGGCATAAAGAGTAAAAGCAGAACTATCAACGAAAGATCCTTTGCTGATGCAACAAGAAGAAGTAGATCAGATCTCATATATCTAGTTCGTGGTAAAGACCGTGGAAGGTCAGCTTGGCACTATGTATTAGTTGATAAAGAAAAAAGAGAGATGTTTCTAGCAAAAAGCAGAACTGGCTCTATAGATGTTGCAGATTATGGAGAGATTTTATATTCAGGATGGGGAGATGATCCACCACAGACGATAGTCGATAAAATCAATGAGGAGTTCGGATTGTAGTAAATCTGTTGTAAAAACGAGCAGTTGCTAATAAAATTTACTGTAAGTATACAACAGTAGCCATTTCGGTATTTTAATTGCTATCATATAGCGAGATAATCAGGGATATTGTAAACACAAGTTTAGCTATATGATATTTGAAGTAATAAACGCAATACAAAATAATTTGTTAGCATGCTTTCCAACAGAAACAGTATATGCTCTTGCTTGTAATGCGCTAGATCAGGAATCTATAGAAAAAATATACCAGATAAAGAAGCGTTCTCAAAACAAGCCACTCTCTATATTTGTTAGTGATGTTGATAGTTTGACAAATATAGCAAAGGTAAAAGAAGAATATATCAATTTAATAAACTACTTTTCTCCTGGACCAATTACCTATATTTTACCGCTTAAAAATAATAACATATTACCAAATGAATTCTTTAAAGGCAGCATAGGCATAAGAATTCCTGATCATCCTATTGCGATTTCAATATTAAATGAACTGAAAACTCCAGTAGTTGCAACTAGTATTAACATTTCAGGAGAAAAAAGTATATGCAAAGCAAGAGATATACCTCAGTCTATTAAGCAACACTTATCTGCAGTAATTGAAGATGATGAATTAGTTTCTGGTATAGAATCTACTATTATTGACTTAACTGGAGACAAGATTAAGGTTTTAAGAAAAGGTAAAATTTCATTACAAACAATAAATAACGAATTTTCAAACTAAGATCTATAGGAGAAAGAATGAAAAAGGTGATAGGCCACAACCAAGCAAAAAAAAAGATAATGAACAACTTGTCTGTTCAATCTTGGCTGATCTGTGGTAAAAAAGGTATAGGAAAAGCAACACTTGCACAATCCTTTTCTAATTGGTTTCTGATAAAAAATTACGATGAAGTAGCATTAGACTTACACATTGTTGAAGGTGATACAATAGGAGTGGAAAAGGTGAGAGAAATGAAAAACTTTTTGCACTTAAGCCCCATTCAATCAGAATATAAAATAGCTATAATAGATAGCTTAGAGTCAATGACTAATAATGCTAAAAATGCAATATTAAAAATATTAGAGGAGCCGCCACAAAATTCTAAAATATTTGTAATTAGCCATAAGCCATATGATGTACAAACCACCATCCGGTGTAGGTGTTTTCAGCTGAATTTACTTCCATTAACTTACGATGAAACAAAGCAGGTTGTTTCATCTCAGTGTAAATTCGACGATAAAATATTTAGTGAGATCATTACTTTGTTTCCTGGAACTCCGGGAATAATAATAGATGCAATAAATAGTGGTGCTTATGAGTCACATAAGCATTTTTATACATTTTTCCGTAATCTAAATAATTCTGATATAGTTAATAAAATAATTAATAGTGAGATTGAGCTAGAACTAGCATCACATATAATTCAAACCTCCATTTTAGAAAGTATAAAGAAAGAAGTAAATAATGTTGAAATTCTACTAAGTCAATGGAAAGAAATAGATGAACTTTTCGTTGCTGCAAAGCAATTTCGCTTAGATAAAAAGCATGTTTTAGCTAATGTAGTTAATATCATGACACAAAAATGTAATACTTTTAACATAAATTTATGATAAAATTCTGTTAATTTAATACTGAAAGTATATAACTTGAATGATAATAAATTAACTGTATGGCAATCAATAGAAGTTTTAACAAACACTATACTGAACATGCAGAAAGAATTGAGTTTAATCAAGAATACATCTTTAGATCAAGACGTCACTTTAGAAAAAGGGAAGGAGCTATCAAGTGGCATCTATGAGGCAAATTTTAAGCTAAACAAGGCAATCAATATAGCTACTTTGCCAAGAATTGGCTATTATATGATTAATGATGAACTTGTTGTACGTAATCATATTACGAAAGAGGAAGTAAAGATCCCTAGAGATTTTCATTACTTTAAAGTTGTTAAATCCAATCACGATGATTGTAAATTAACGTTTTGTAATTTTTTAGGTAATGAGTTTTTTGAATATAAAAAGTATGATCCACAATATTCTGGTCTTTCAGATGAATATAAACTCATGGATTTTGGTAGTATAAAAAAGACTAATAATCTAAAACTTAAGGAGTATGTTGGTCATGCACCTAAATTTTTTGCTGTAGAAGGATCTATTGAGCCTGGATCTGAAAACCATGTAATTGATCTATTTGAGCTAGTCAGAGACGGTAAAGGCAAAAAAGTGGGAACTCTTGCTGATGAATTTGGTTATTTTGATGATCAAAATAAATTACACTACTATAATTATCACAAAAGTGCAGAAAGTAATACTTATGATCCTGAAAGCTTCAGTGTAAAAATGATAAATTTAGATGTGAGCAAAATTGATAAATTTTACCTTATTGCAGAACAAGGTGATATAATAATTCATCCTATTTTGGAAAATTTAGACATATTTTAAAGTTTTTTAGAGTATCCAGTATATTATATAATTGGGTTTGTATTATGGAAGATAAATTACTTGAATCAGTAAAAAACAAAAGTTACTTCAGGAAAGCAGTTGAATGGTATTGCCACAGATACCTGTTCTGCGTTGTAGAAAGATCTTGGATGGCGTTAATAGCGTTACTTCTCTTAGTATGTTTATTTTTATCACTACTAAACATATACCTATTACTTCCTGTTAAAAAAGATTTAAATTTTGTGAAGTATATGAACCACACAGAAGATGAGTTCTCTGCAATACATAAACTTAGTTTTAGTAAAAAAGAAGATGAGTACATTTCCATAGCAAGGTATTTAATAAGTAAATATATTGAAACATATGAGTCCTCTCGGACTGTTGAGCCAAAGTATCAAGAAAATTTTATAAAAAACAATTCTGTATACAAAATCTACCAAAACTTTCAGGAAAAAGTGAACAATGAAGCTGTTTCATCCACAAGAAAAATTACCAACATAAACGTAACAACATTATCTATTGACCGGTTGACCAAGAACTTAGTTACATTTGCTGGAAACGCTACTGTAGTTTTTACAGCTGAGCAAAATAAGAAGATGAAAGATTATGCTGTGGAGGTCAGCTTCACTTTGTCAAATATAAAAGCAACTCTAGCTGGAATAGTGCCATTTAAATTTATTGTTAATAGCTATAAATATAGATGATTATATTTATAACATTATTTGGTAGCTAAAAAAAATAACTAAAGTGCATATAGCAGTAATAACTGGGGGTAAAACTAGAAGCATTGGTGTCTTTTTAATAAAATAATTTCTAGAAGGTTTTGAGAAAAAGGCGTTGTAAATTATTGGTAAAAAGTATAGAGCATTGAGTATAGTACTAACAATTAACACTAGAGTTACAAACACAGAAAGTGTTACATTACTAGAGTTGAAAACAGCTTGAAAGATGAGAAATTTGCTCCAAAAAGTCGGAGCAGGAGGTACTCCTATCATGGACAATGCACCTATAGTGAATGCTATCATGCTAATTGGCATACTACGTCCTATACCGTGAATTCTATCTATATATTTTTCACCCGTTTTCGTTATTATGATACCTGCAAAAAAAAATAAAGTAATTTTTGCAAATGCATGGCAAACTAATTGAAAGATTGCAATCTTCATGCTGAATTCACTAAAAATTGAAGCGAACAATATAATATACGACAATTGGGAGATGGTAGAGTAAGCAAGCAATTTCTTTAATTCCTTTTGCTTTAATGCAATCAACGATGCAGTAATGATAGTAAATCCAGCAGCGTACGGAAGCCACCCTGCAGCAAACCAATTTTGCTGCACAAAACGTTGCATATTATCGACGCCAAAAGTGTATAATATAACTTTGATGATGATGAAAACTCCGGATTTCACAACAGCAACAGCATGTAATAGTGCACTCACAGGAGTTGGTGCAACCATTGCTTTTGGTAACCAAAAATGCATTGGCATTAATGCAGCTTTTCCTATTCCATAAATCAGCATAGCAAAACACACTGCAATAAAAGTGATGAGTGAAGTATCAAACTTGAATATTCCACCACTTACAAAATCTAAAGTATGGAATTCATTATATAATAGGCCTATTGCAGGAAAAAATAATACTAAAGAAGAGAAAAATAGTAAACCAAAGTAATAGCGTCCTGCAATTACTGATTCATTTGTTGAGTTGTAAGTAATCAGAGGGTATGTACTAATAGTTAGAAGCTCATAAAAGACAAATGTAGTGAGCAAATCTCCAGAAAAAGCAATAAACATTGCACAACTGATTGATGTTGAAAAAAAGCATAGAAAACTTGAGTGATTGCTATCAGCATAGTTATTTCTCATATAACATATTGCATATATACTGGTTAGTACCCACAAAAATGATATTAATAAACTGAATATTGCTCCACTAGACTCTAGCTTTAAACTAATATGCAAATTATTACCAAAATCCATGAGAATAAATTGAGAATGATCACCATACACCAAATATAAAGTGCATAGAGATGTATACGCAAACAGAAGCATAGAAGAAGCAACAGTAACGCTACTGTTCACTCTGGGCCATTTACTAGTAAAAGAAATAGCTAATGCACTTAAAAGTGGGATCAACGCAGTAATTAACAAATAATTCTCAGTAATAAAAAGTGGCAAGGAAAGAGATATTAAAACAAAATCCATTAAGTAATTCATCTTTCTGTTTAGGTAAAGCTAAAATTATATTCAAGTTATAGAGAATTTGCTATTTTTTAGTTGTATATCGGAAGTGTTAAATAAACCATACGCATCAAGTTAAGAAAAAGTGGCGTAAGGAAGAAAGGAAATAAGAAAAAAACTATTTTATATATTAAGTAATAAAGTTAGTAATTTATAGATTTTTCTAAAAAAATATCTTATCCTAGATAAGAATTTCCTAAAAAAATAAATGTAACAAATAAAATGCCAATCTTAAATATTGCTATATTTCACGATAGCTACTTAATTTGGCACGTATGGTTTGTTAAACACTTCCAGAATTACTCAAAACCGCTACAGACTATATCTTTCTGTATAATCTTTAAATGCACCTCTATTGGAGTCAAAATGTAGTTTCACACTACCAATTGGCCCGTTTCTTTGTTTTGCAATGATCAGTTCTGCAATATTTCTAATTTTCTCCATTTTCTCTTGCCACTCTCGATGTTTATTACTTCCTTCATTTGGTTGCTTTCTTAATTCATAATATTCTTCTCTATAAAGGAACATTACTATATCCGCATCCTGCTCTATGCTTCCTGAATCACGTAAATCAGAAAGTTGTGGTTTTTTATCATCCCTTTGCTCAACAGAACGAGAGAGCTGTGATAGTGCAACAATGGGAATATTTAGTTCCTTTGCAATTGCTTTTAAACCCTGCGTCACTTCTGAGATTTCTTGCACTCTATTTTCACTACTCCTTTTTGTTGTTCCTCGAATTAACTGCAGATAATCGATAAAGACCAACTCTACATTATATAGTTGATAGAGAAGACGTATTCTGGTACGAAGAGCACTAATTGATAACGCAGGAGTGTCATCTATGATGAAAGGTAATTCGGATAGATCTGTACTAGCATTAATGAATTCGTGTAATTCAAAATCACTAATTCTCCCAGTCAGTGCCTTATAATAACCAATGCCTGAATCTATAGTAATCAATCTTGCGGTCAATTGCTCTGCTGACATTTCAAGTGAAAAGAATGCTACATAATGTTGTTTATCTGTTCTTTTTTGCAAAATCTTACAAGCATTAAGTGCGATGTTCAGCGCCAATGCTGTCTTTCCCATTGAGGGCCTTGCAGCTATAATTAACAGATCAGATTTCTGCAAACCACCAAGAAGCTGGTTTAGGTCTTGAAGTCCGGTTGTAATACCTAGAGCCTCTGGGTTATTCTTCAGCTTGCTGATCTTCTCAACCACATCTTTAATTGAACTTGCAAGCTTTATATATGTCTTATCACCTTGCTTTTTTACTGCTAAGTTGAACAACTTTGTCATTGCCTGCTCAATTTGTACCTGTGCAGGATTTTCAATGTCGTAGTTGTAACTATCGTCAACTATCTCCTGCCCGAGCTTGATTAAGCATCTCCTTAAATAAGTATCACGGATTATTCTGGTCAAGCTATAGATGTCAAGCGCAATGCTTGCCTTTGCTGCAAGTTTTGCTAGGTACTCAACTCCACCACATTCGGCAAATGCTTTATCATTCTCGAAAAACATCTTGAGGCTCAGTTCATTAGCAACTATACCGTGTTTTCTGGTTTTAGATATCTGGGTAAAAATGCTTTGATGTAGTGGATCATAGAAATTATCTGCTGCAATTATATCTTCGACTGCATCACAAATTCTATTATCACGAACCATTGCACCAATGAGCATTTGCTCTGCTTCTAAATTGTGTGGCAATTTACATATTTCTTCTCTTGAATCAATAAGATTGGCTAATTCATTCATTTTAAGTTTTCAGAGTAATGATTGATTATTGTAGAATATTCAGTCCTTACTTGAAAGAGAAAAAATTTGACTAATCCTGTGTTGCTTATAGCATTAAAGTAGGCCCCTGTGGTGGAATGGTAGACACGGCAGACTCAAAATCTGTTGCTTGCAAAAGCATGCTGGTTCAAGTCCGGCCAGGGGCACTCAAATATTGGAAAATGCTTTATGTTACACAAATTTTTTAATCGTTTATTTTCCATTCTTTCTTCGATAAATGCTATTCAAAGGGTAAAGAAAGATGAAAATGGAATATGTTACGTAACAGGACTTAGACGCTATTTGTCAGTGCTGCTTGATTTAATTATCATCGTTTTGTTCTTGCAGCTTTGCGGCCAAGCCTTAAGCCAACTCTTCATGAACTCAGAGAGCAGTAAAATATTAGGCCAAATTGCTGCGAAATATCAGATGCAAACACCATTATCTGCAGAGGAAACAGCAATGCAGAGTAAACTAATCAAGTTACTAGTTCTAAATCAGATAGTTCAATTTATTATGCTTTTTAGTTATGTAGCATATATGTGGATAAGATTTGGCGCTACACCTGGAAAGTTATTACTTGGACTCAGAGTTGTAAATGCACAAACTTTTGAAAAATTGACTCTAAAACAAGCAATAAAGAGGTTTTTTTCCTTTATATTGTCAACTTCACCACTATTCTTAGGTTTCATATGGGCAAGCTTCGACAAACGTTGCCAAACTTGGCACGATAAGATTGCAGGCACAGTAGTTGTAACAAGTAAAAGTCTTAGATGTATGGTCTCAGAACATAATAGAGTGGATTAAGGGTTCTGTCGCATTTGTAGGGAAGTAGAAAGAAGAATGATATAATTGTCTAAAAAAAAAGCAAAGATGTTTCGTATCAATCAAAAATTGTTGCCATATTTCAAAGGATTTAGCTTTTCAGAGGATGTTATCTGTATACATGAAATGTCGATTCTCTTTGAGCTATCGAGATTTGGAAGAAATGATGAGTATAAGGGGAGCAAAATGCTACGTTACAAAGGTGGGTTATCACCACTGATAGATGAGGCAGTAAGGAAAAGAAAGAAGCAGGTTGGTAGTAGTTGGAGAGACTTACATTAAATTAAACGGTAAATGGGTTTATTTATATACTGTACTCTTGTGTGTTAGTAGAGACAAGTCTGCAGCACTTGCATTCTTTCGTAAAGCCTTCAGGAGTAACTATCTTCCTGAGAAAATTGTAATTGATAAAAGCGGCAGTAATACTGCTGCTCTTGATTATTTGAATGCAGAAATTTCTGAAGATTACAGTTCTTCAAATAAAATATCTAAATAATATTGTTGATAGATTTATCAAAAAACTAATAAAGCCAATGCTTGGGTTTAAAAGCTTCCATTCCGCAAAGATTACCATCACAGGCATAGAAAATATTTGTATGATTCAAAAAAGACAAATTATTAAAATAATGTTTCTACTTTTGAGAATTTTGCTATGTTAATGGCTTCATAACTCCTATAATCCCACCTTTAATGATCTTCTTTCCTATGGTTTATAGATGCGACAGAACCGACATATCAGTTGATAAACAGACTAATCAGTTATTGTTTATACCTGTTTCAGTATGAAAATTATTGTGAGGCTTGATTTTATATATATCACTACACATAATAGACTTTAGTATAAATTAGTAATATGCATCCAATCATATACTTACTTAACTTGTTACTTGATCTTTACAGCTTAGTTCTAATATGCTCAGTTGCTCTCGATTTGTTGATTAAATTGAATGTAGTTAACATGTATAATGAGATTGTAAGCAGCATAATGCAAACTTTAAACAGACTTACCCATCCTCCACTAAAGGTTATCAGAAGGTATATACAACCGTTCAATGGATTAGATTTATCCGTGATGATATTGATAATAGCAATTCACTTTGTAAAATATACAATTACTTATTACTTTAAGTAGATGTTAAAAAAACAGCTAAAATCAGCGATATACCTGTTACTCTTAATGTATATATATATATCGGTTTTTAGCTATAATTATCAAGATCCATCCTTAAATACAGCTACAAATCAGGAAGTAACAAATTTGGGCGGAGTGGTAGGTTCATATTTAGCTGATATATTGGTTCAATTTCTTGGACTCGCTAGTATTACAATAGCTACAACCGTAGTTTACTTTTTGATATCAAAAAGGCTGCTGAAAATTCTCTATTTAATATTAATCAATTTAGGAATATGCGCTACATTAGCGCAACTTTCGCTCGGTATAACTGCAAGGTATGTGCATGGCGGAATGATAGGAAATGCACTAATTAGTAACTACCCATTTTACATCTTTGCAGTAGCAGCATCAATAGGTTTTGTAGGGTTAATTGGTTGGAAGAGAACGGTTTATTCTTTACTTTTCCTATGTAAAAAAATATTTTCCCTTTTTACAAAGGTTCTGTTTTTCAGGTTACGTAAAACTACTGATTATTCAATAGCACCGTTAGTAGTAGAAGAAAAATATAGAACCACTAGACAACAACCAAAAGAAAGACAGAAAAAAGCTACCGAAGAGATTTTTAAACCACCTTCTAGCGAGTTTGAGTTTCCAAGCATTCACTTACTTTCTAAAGTAGAAGAATCTGTGCAGAGAAAACAGTTGAATGCATTAGAGAGCAATAAGAATTTATCTCTGCTCGAGCAGGTTCTAAGTGATTTTGGCGTGCAAGGAAAAATTATAAGTGTATGTTATGGACCGGTTGTGACTTTATACAAACTTGAACCACAAGCAGGCACAAAATCTGCAAGAGTGATTGGTCTTGCAGATGATATTGCACGTTCAATGAGTGCACTTTCTGCACGTATTTCAATAATTCGTGGACAAAATGCAATGGGAATAGAATTGCCAAATAAAGAACGAGAAATTGTTATGCTGCGTGATTTACTGGAATCGCCAGAATACCAAAATGCAAACTTAAATCTTCCGATTGCACTAGGCAAGGAAATAAGCGGAAAACCAATTATTGCAGATCTGACTAAAATGCCCCACTTGCTTGTTGCCGGAACTACAGGATCAGGTAAATCAGTTGCGATTAACACGATGATTCTGTCGCTTGTTTATCGATTAAGTCCTGATGAATGCAAGATGATAATGATCGACCCAAAGATGCTTGAGCTTTCAATATATGATGCAATACCGCATCTAATAACGCCAGTGGTAACAGAGCCAAAAAAAGCTGTTATTGCTCTTAAGTGGATCGTGAAAGAGATGGAAAATCGCTATCGTATGATGTCATATTTAAATGTGCGGAATGTAATAAACTATAATCAAAAAATTACAGAAGCGATGAATAGCGGAATAGAATTGGAACGCGTTGTACAGATTGGCTTTAACTCAACAACGGGTAAACCTTTGTTTGAAAAAATACCGATTAAAATGGAGACATTTCCGTATATTGTGGTGATTGTAGATGAAATGGCAGATTTAATGCTTGTTGCTGGCAAAGATATAGAATGCTCTATTCAACGTTTAGCTCAGATGGCTCGTGCTGCAGGAATACACATCATAATGGCAACGCAACGTCCGTCTGTAGATGTGATAACAGGTGTGATAAAAGCAAACTTTCCAACGAGAATTAGTTTTGCTGTTACTTCTAAGATAGATAGCCGTACAATACTTGGTGAACAAGGGGCTGAACAATTGCTCGGTATGGGTGATATGCTTTATATGGCCTCTGGTGGTAAGATTATTCGAGTTCACGGTCCATTTGTAAGTGATGATGAGGTGCAAAATATAGTTGATCATCTAAAAACGCAAGGTGAGCCAAACTACATGGAGGAAATCACTCAAGAAGATGAAAATTCTTTCGCGGAATCAGAAGGTGAAACAGAAGATGAAGAGAACGATCTATACAAGCAAGCAGTGGCCATCATTCAGAGAGATCAAAAGGTTTCAACTAGTTACATTCAAAGGCAACTTAGAATAGGCTATAACAGAGCTGCAAATATTGTTGAAAGAATGGAGAAAGAAGGTATTGTCAGTGCTCCGAGTTACTCAGGAAAGAGAGAGATATTGGTAGAATAATCGCTAACTTAAACCAAGGAAAGTTATTTCTAAGATCAATAGATCTCTTGCATAACTGGAATTCAAAAGTTCCAGCGCATGACCAGATATTTCTTATTGGATCCCAGTTGTATAGTGTTTAATACTAAATTAACTACTAAAAACGTACAATAGTAATATATTAATTAGCTAGGGGGTTAAAAATGGGTATAACCAAATTTGTATTCGGTTTTGATAAATCGGATGTAACAGCATTGCAGGAAAGTCAAAATATTGATGCTAAAAAGTTTCAAGAAGTATTTAGCGCATTAAAAGAATGGCAAGAAGCTCAAAAGATAGATGCTAAACAGTTTGAAGAGGTATTTAGTGCATTAAAAGAGTGGCAAGAAGCTCAAAAGATAGATGTTGAGCAGTTTGAAAAAGTTTTTGGTGCATTAGAAGACAAGATTGGTACTGAGCAGTTTCAAGCTATGCAAGAGCACTTAAGCGGCTTGCAAGAAAAATTTACAGGCTTAGAAGAAAAAGTAGAAACATTTGCAGACATGGTAGGGGGACAAGAACAAGCAATACTAACTTGTGCCATAGTCAGTGCTGTTGCTGCAATAGCTGTAACTAGTTTTGTTGCATTCTGTATCTATCAGGGAGTTAAGCTTGATAAAGAGAAGAAAAACGAATTGTTTCAAGATATGCCAAGCGGAAAGTTTAATAATGTGAATGATACCGAAAAACTGAAGAATAACTTACAGCAAGGAAGAGTGTAATGCTCTTCTTGAAAGGGTGTTACGTAAAATTTGTAACACCTTAAATTTCCTTTAGATTATGTAGGTTTTGGTAGTAAATTTTTTAGAAAGATGTTTGTATTATAAAGTTGGTAGAGATTCTGATTTACTTGAAGTTTGTTAATTGGTATCTTTTAAAGTGCAATATTCACTATAGTATGCTTAAGATCTTTTCTAAAGTTTTATTTATATTAATACTTTTGGTTTCTAGTTTCTTTACTGTACATAATGTTGAAGCGAAGTCTAATGTAAAGTTCAGTAAGAGGTACATACCTCCTGGTAACCCTGGTGGTACAAACTTTCATGCAGACGAGGATTTTGCTGAGTCATATAAACTGTATGAGAAGCGTAGGGAGCTCCTCAAGAAAAAAAAGTTACAAGATCTAGCTATAAATAAAGAAGATCTAATCAAAAAATTAAAAGAAAAAAAAATTGCTAGCCTTGATAACGAGCCAAACAACGTGGGAGCTTGCATAGTTGAAGATGGGGAGGATGCTATGATCAATCAGCATGGTATTAATCTTGCACGTTTAAAGGGTGCTGTATTTATAGATCAAGAGCCAGTTTCTCAGTATGAAAGTAAGCAGCATAAAAGTGAACAACAAAAAGGGAAAAAAGTTACTTCAACACGAGAAAAAAAAGTTTCCCCTATAAATGTTACTATAAAAGAAAGTCCATCAAGAAGAACGTGCTCTCATGATTCTATTACTGATCTAAATAGAACACCACAGCATAGTTTAAATGGCTCAAGTTCATTTGGCAGTGTAGTTGACACAGTAAAATAGTGTCACGATTAATAATATGCTAGATAGAGACCTGACATTGAGTGATGATGCATATGAGTCATCGCCGGTTTCCAGGCATAAAACTCATACTGTAAAAGTTGGACAAGTGAAGATAGGTGGAAATAATCCTATAGTTGTTCAATCCATGGCACTTGGTGCACATATAGATTCTGACAACATAAAAAGCAGTGCTCAGAAATATGCAAAAGAAGTAATAGAACTAGCGCATGCAGGTTCAGAATTGGTGCGAATTGCTTTGAACTCAGAGGAAGTAGCAAAAGCAATACCTTATATAGTAGAGGAAATAAATAAAGAAGGCTTTGATGGTAAGATATTAGTAGGCTGTGGACAATATGAGCTCTACAGGCTGATTCAGGATTATCCAGACAACATTAAAATTCTGGGTAAAATTAGGATAAATCCAGGTAATATAGGCTTTGGTGATAAACGTGATGAAAAATTTGAAAAAATTATAGAGTATGCAATAACGCATGATCTTCCTGTCAGAATTGGAGTAAATTGGGGTAGTCTTGATAAGTACCTTTCACAAAAATTAATGGATGAAAACTCCTTATCTAGTAATCCAAAAACTTCTGATGTTATATTACGTAAGACGCTTGTAATGTCTGCTCTTGGTAGTGCAAAAAAAGCTGAAAAGATTGGCCTTAATGCAGAGAAAATAATCATTTCATGTAAAGTCAGTAGAGTGCAAGATTTAATTTTAGTTTATACTGCACTTGTAAAATCTTCCAATTATGCGCTGCATTTGGGTTTAACCGAAGCTGGTATGGGTAACAAAGGCGTAGTAAATACCACAGCAGGGCTTACTTATTTATTGCAAAATGGTATTGGAGACACTATCCGGGCTTCTTTAACTCAGCGCCCTGGTGAATCACGCACTAATGAGGTGGTAGTATGTCAGGAAATACTGCAGTCTATAGGTTTGCGCTACTTTAACCCTCAGGTGAGTTCATGTCCTGGTTGTGGACGCACAAGTAGCGATCGTTTTCGTATATTAACTGAGGAAGTAAATGGCTACATAAAAACTCATATGCCGGTATGGAAGAAAAAGAATCCTGGTGTAGAGTATATGAACGTTGCTGTTATGGGATGCATAGTAAATGGTCCTGGAGAGAGCAAACATGCAAATCTGGGGATCAGCCTGCCTGGGTATGGAGAAAAACCTGTTTCAGCAGTCTACAAAGACGGCAAATATTTCAAAACTTTACAAGGTGATAATATTTTTGAAGAATTTAAGGAAATTATTAGTGATTATGTGGAGAAGCATTACACATAAGCCTTTCACAAGTTTGTACTTAGACTACATTCTGTTTAGTGAACGTCAAATGAGACAATAAAGAACGTAAATTTAAAAAATAGATAATAGGGTTTCTTCTGCCTTTTTTTTATATGGTAAATTTCTTAATATTTAGATTGGCCCGGAGTAGTATAGAGATGTTATTCCAGTATCAAGGACTGAAGTTTCCTGATCTACAATATTTGTACAGTTATGAAATAGATGCAATTTGACATAAAAGCTTTACTTTTTGAAATTTTGGGTTACGTTTAATTTAACATATTTCAGTGGGGAATTTATTGTAAGTAGAAAGGAAGCTTTAAAAATATTAGGTTTTGAATCAAGCGATGTGCCCAGTGAACAAGAAATTAAATCAGCGTATAGAAAATTAGCCTTGAAATATCATCCTGATAAACATTCAGAAGCTGTAAAGAAACAAAATGAGGAGAAATTTAAAAAGCTAGGTACTGCATATGAATTTCTCACTAAGGAAAATATAGAAGGGGTTAAAAATCTAACTGACGGAAATTTAAATGGAATTAATTCGCCTGAAGATTTGAGGTTTTACTTAAGTAGGGCTCTCTACAATCAGGATATAAAGTTTCTTGAAAAGCTTTTTCCCAAATTCAAAAGCAGTAAAGATGGAAGATTTGGTGACTACATCAATGAAGAACTTATTTGTATTTACTTTCCATTATCTATTGCTTTAATGCAAGCTAAAGATTCAAGAAATTATAGTATTTTGAAACTTCTTTTAGAAAATGGTGCTGATCCTAATATAAAGCTATTACATAATGAAGCTTCGTTACACTATTATATGGTTCTCGATGACAGCAGAATTGTAGAGTTATTGTTACAATATGGTGCTGATCCTAATATGTTAGATAGAAATGGTAAAAATCCGTTGTTTGAAGCGTTTTTGTGTGATGATGATCATACTATGGAAATACTTTTGAAATATGGTGCTAATCCTAATATGTTAGATGAAAATGGTCGAGGTCCATTATATCAAGCAATCAATTGTGACAACGATAAACGCGAAAAATATGTAGAGTTGCTTCTAAAGTATGGTGCAGATCCTAATCAGAAGGTTAATGGCTCCAGAGTTATAGAGTGTGCTCCATATTTCACTAATAATTGTGTAATGAATTTGATTAAAACGCTTACTCTGCCATACGGTAACAATGATAAAGTTAAAAGGTTGATGGCTGAGTACGGTGGAGTTGATGGACGTTATCTACGTGATCAAACGATACTGACTTGTTGTTGCTTAATCGTCGCTTCTGCTACTTTTTTTAGTATAGCTTCTCCTTTGCGCTATGTACCGACAGCAATATTTGCACTTGCTGCATGTTTTTTTATTAAAAATGCTGTACATGCTGCATTTTTTGCAAAAGAACCTTCTACTGAGTTTACCGAAGCTAGAGCTTGTCCAGAGATTAGTAAAAGGCTATAATATCTAAAGTTTTAGTGCTGGGTAAAGATGAGAAAAAAGCATCCAGCAGACCTAAGTCAAAAGGAATGGACAAGAATAGAAAGCTACTCCAGAGTATCATACAGGAAAGGAGGAAGGTCGTCAAAGTATAGCAAAAGAGAAATATTAGAAGCAATTTTCTATGTATTGTGTACAGGTGTAAATGGCGGTATTTACTATGTGATGGGATACCAAGGAGAAAATTTAAAAAATCATATAAAGGAAGAATATGGTATGGATATTGAGATTGTCAAAAGGCCTTCATGTAGGTTCTAAGTCAACAAAGACACACCGCCTTAGCTACTACCAATGAGGGGTTTAAAGTACAGCCAAGAAGGTGGGTTGTAGAAAGGACTTTTGCTTTAGGAATAGAAGACTATCGAAAGAATAAGATTTACTCACTGAAAATTTCATATATCTGGCTATGAGTAGAGTTATGTTAAGGAGAGAAATATGCTTGAGTTTATCAATTCCCGGACAAGTTGGGAGTGTTAAATAAACTGTGTCAAATCGCATTTTTAGTTCAACTCAATTTTTAACCTACTAGGAAAAAAGATATCAAGTTGAGAGATAGTTAAAGCCCAATCATGTATAGGCATAGTCCATTTTTCTCTTACCTTTTTTATAGCACAATATGCCTGTTTATACAAGGCATTTGTGCTAGTAAATGAGCCCTTGGTTTTAGTAAATTTTCTGATCTGTCTATGTAGTCCCTCAATAGGATTTGTGGTATAAATTAATTTTCTTACAGGGCCAGAATATTTTAAATAACTAGACAAATTTTCCCAATTATTCTCCCAAAACCAACGGATATTTTTCTCCCCATTTTTCCTCCAGTTCAAGTAAATAATTCTCGGCAATTTCTCTACTTGATATGTTTTTTTCAAATCATTCATGAAAACTTTTGCTCGATGCATATTTCAGTGAATTTCTTATCTGATGTACTATACATTTCTGCTTTAGGAAATACACTGTTTATAGCTTTAGGAAAGCTTTTTAACACAAGCTATCAGAATATCATCTACTCCTCTCTCTTTTAGGTCATTTAGTACTCCCAACCAGAACTTCACTTTCAGCCAAATAAAAACCCAAAACTTCTTTTCTGCCATTTTGCTAATATGTTATACATACATTTGCTTACACAATGCCCGTCCTCCTTGACCTTAAAAAACCATGAACACTATTGGATATACAGATTGCAGCGGACGACTGCGCCATTCGTTGATTACCGGTAACAATTTGTCAGTAATACTTGATATCTCTGCTGCAGATATTTTATATTTCTTCTACATGCGATGCTATATCCCATGCCACTGGCATATGTACTTAAAACCTTTGCTTCAAGTTCGGTTTGTTTGCCTTTTTCTGACTACTTGTGGCTCGAAACTTCCTTCTCTATCTCTTGGTGTCAATAGTTCAAATACTTGTCCGTAAAGTCTTTGAATTTCTTCGGTTGTTTTCTTCGCTTTCAGCCGACAAATGGTTTTCTATCTCGCCTTCCCTCTAGCAGTTTTTTTATAAATGGTGTTAATGCTCCATCTCTTTCCGTCAATGGTCTTCCTTCTCGTATAGATGATAAGATATTTGTTTCTAATTCTTTATAGTCTACCAAACCGGTAGTTCTGTTTGCTTGACTCATTGTCAAACCTCCATTTTTTTATCAATTTATTACTTTACTTCTCGGTTTGACACAGTTTATTTAACACTCCCGGGCCACTTGAAACTGATTTTTCTTTGCATTCCAGTTATGCAAGAAATCTATTATATAATATTATGATCACCCTCTTGATAGTTTGTTAGCTCCTCTCCTCCTGAGTTACTTGGTGCAATTATTTGATCAGATTCAGTTGATGGTTCATCAGATCCAAACAACCATGAAAAGAAATTACCAAAAAATGACCCTATTAAAGAAAAAGGCTTCATAAGTATACTAAACAAGTTACTAAAAAAAGAGCTTGGCTGTTCTTCATTTGTTGATGATTCACTTCGTGGACTAACACCATTTTGTGTAAGTGTTATGTCAATAGAATGTCCATTATCAGCAGCTTCAATTTTTACATCACTTTCTTCTTCTGCACTGATCTCCTGTTGTTCTTCCTTTGGGTCTTGCTCTTGTGTAACTGGTTGGACATTACCTTCTTGTCCAACATCTTCCTCTTGACCTACTTCATTATCTTTTGATGCTATACTGTCATCAATTTTTTTGGGGGGTTTTAGTAATAGAGTTTTTATTTCTTCTGTGCTAGCTAAATCTAAAGGAGTCTTTCCATATTTATCTTGTGCATTAACATTTGCTTCTGCGTTTATTAGAGCTTCTACTATCTCTTTTCTATCATAGTTTGCAGCCCAATGTAAAGGAGTCCTCTCATCCTTATCTACTGCGTTAACATTTACTTCTGCGTTTATTAGAGCTTTTACTATCTCTTTTCTACCATATCCTGCAGCCCAATGTAAAGGAGTCCTCTCATCCTTATCTACTGCATTAACATTTGCCTTCATTTCTATTAGAATATCGACCATCTTTTCACGGCTCCACGATACATTAGGTAATGTATTCCAGTTGTTTTTTTCAATTACCAGGTGTAAAGGAGTCTTTCCATCTATATTTTGTAAATTAACATTGATACTTTCTACTTTCAGTAGATCGTCCAATTCAGGTATCTCCATCGCTTTCTTTTTTAAAAAAAAATGCAAAGGAGTCTCTTTATTTTTATCTGTTAGATTAACATTGATGCCTTTTTTGTTCAGTAGAGTGTAGAATTTATCTGTATCTATATCTAGGTCTATTTTTTGAAGAATTAAATGTAAAGGGGTTTCTCCTGCATTATTTTGTGCATTAACGTTTGCTTCTTTATCAAGTAGAAATTTTACTATCTTTTCTGTATCTTTATATCTACTTTTAGCAGCAAAATGTAAAGGGGTACTTAGATCATCACTTTGTGCATCAACCTTTGCTCCTTTGCTGAGTAGAAATTCTACTACGTCTTTATGTCCATATTTAGCAGCAAAATGTAAAGGGGTGCTTAGATCATCACTTTGTGCATCAACCTTTGCTCCTTTACTGAATAGAAATTCTACTACACCTTTATGTCCATTTTGAGCAGCCAAATGTAGAGGAGTCTCTTCAAATTCATTTTTTGCATCAATTTTTGCTTCTTTGCTGAGTAGAAATTCCACTACGTCTTTATGTCCATTTTGAGCAGATAAGTGTAGAGGGGTCTCTTCAAATTCATTTTCTGCGTTAACCTGTACTTTTTCTTCTCTATTTAACAGATTTTCTACATCATCAATATTACCGCTTTTAGCAGCTTCAAGCAATTTGTCATTGGCATCTTTTATGCTTTGTAATAGATTTTTTATTTCTTCTGTCTTAGCTAAATCTAAAGGAGTCTGTCCTTTATCATTTTTTGTATTAACATTTGCTTCTTTCTTTAATAGGTCTTCTACTGCTTTCAAGTCGCCAAGTCTGGCAGCCAGATGTAGAGAAACCTTACAATGCTCAGCTTTTACTTCTTCGTATTTATTTAACACGTGGCGTTCTCGAGAAGAGTCATAAGCAATAAAATCTGCTCCATTATCTAATAGAACTTTTGCTATATCAGAATGATTATTTTTAACAGCCCAATATAGAGAATTACCTTGAGATACATCATATGCATTAACATCAGCTTCTTCAGTTATTAGGCGCTTTGCTTCATTAAGATCACCTCTTTTAGCAGCATCAAGTAAAGCAGCATCTATATTTCTGATTGAATAATTCATTTAACACTTCTCTATAAAATTGCATTACTATAGTAAGGTAGTTAATAATTCATGAACTCTTGGTTGTAGAAATAATGATTATCCTTCGTGTTTTTCAGTGTATTTAAGTAAACTATATATAAGAATTGCAATTATAGAACATACAACTGTTAATAGTAAATTTGGTAAAATGCCATAAGAAAAGAATTTTCCTACTATGTATATTCCAACAGCCCCAAACATCATATTGCAAAATGAGAGAACTGCACTACCAAGCCCTATACTTTTGACCGTTTCTAAAGCAGAAGTTACGTTATTGCTGATTACGAGTGCAAGTCCTATATTGCTTGGAATCCAAAGAACTTGAAGAATAAGTACGTTCAATTTGTTCATGAAATAAAAATATACCAATAAACCATCAGATATTATTGGTAATACCAAACCTATGATTAGCATCTTGCTCACTCCTATTTTTGGTACGTACCTTCTGTTAATTAAAGTGCCGATTACGTAAAATATGACTATGATTGATATGAGATAGCCAAAATATTGTACTTCAATACCCATTGATTCAAATATGAACGGATAGTTAGCAATGTATGCCCAAAGCCACATGAAAGTTAATCCATGAATGGCTGAAAACCCAAGGAAACGATAATTCCTGAATATTGATATATATTGCTTGAAGATATTGATGGCTATGTTGGTTTGATTTTTATTTACAGTGAGCGTTTCTTGCAGCTTCAAGTAAATAAAAATGAGCATAACAATTGCTGCAAATGATATGATAAAAAACAAAAATTTCCAACTATATCCATGTGAAATTATATAACTGCCTACCACTGGAGCTATTCCAGGTGAAAGTGCTACTACCATATTTAACTTTGAGATTACTCTTGAGTATTCACTACCTGAGTACATATCCCTGATTGCTGCATATCCGACAACGCCTGCAACACCAGCTCCAGCTCCTTGTATAAAACGGATTAATATTAAAAGTATAATATTATCAGCTATGCAACATACAATACTTGCCAAAGTAAAAATTGTCATACCAATAAGCATTATTAGGCGCCTACCATAATAGTCTGACAATGGGCCATAAATTAATCCAGATATTGCAATTCCTAATAAATTTAAACTGATCGTAAGCTGCGCTATATTACCTTTCACCTTAAAATAGTTGGCAATACTTGGCAATGCAACTGAGTATAAGTCTGTTGCCATATCAACAACTGCTACAGATAATATCATAATAAGAGAGATGATATTTTGTGAAAAAGCTGTCGACACTAATGATTTACTGGATTAAATATGTTTAATTGTAGTATATTTTTCTCATTAGTATATTAATTTAACTGCTAAAGTTTAAAATAATTATGTAAGCAATCTCTATATAAAATATGGATAAATCACAACTAGTTAAAGAGGTTTTCGATTCTGTAGCAAATTGCTACGACA
Organism: Wolbachia endosymbiont (group B) of Athalia cordata; assembly: GCF_947251845.1. NCBI lineage: Bacteria > Pseudomonadati > Pseudomonadota > Alphaproteobacteria > Rickettsiales > Anaplasmataceae > Wolbachia > Wolbachia endosymbiont (group B) of Athalia cordata. The sequence goes on along the minus strand of NZ_OX366383.1, from coordinate 990,565 downwards.
TCATGAATGATATAATGAGTTTTGGAATGCACAGGCTATGGAAAGAGAAGATGGTAAGTAGTGTGCATTTTAAAAAGAACTCCAAGGTTTTGGATATTGCTGGAGGAACCGGAGATATAGCTATAAGAATAGCAAGAGGTGAACCAAGTACTCAAGTTACAGTATGTGATATAAATCAAAACATGCTGGACAAAGGGCGTGATAAAGCAATAAATTCAAATCAGCTAAATTTCAATTGGGTATGTGCAAATGCAGAGAGCTTACCATTTGAAGATTCCGAATTTGATTATTATACAGTAGCTTTTGGTATTCGAAACTTTTCCGACCGTAAGAAGGCTTTAAGTGAAGCATATAGGGTATTGAAGCAAAATGGACAATTTGTCTGCTTGGAATTTGCCCCTATGCATTATCAAAATGAGATATTCACCAAATTTTATGACTTATACTCATTTAAAGTAATTCCTAAAATTGGTAGCATAGTTGCTAAAGATAAGGGTTCTTATGAATATTTAGTGAAAAGCATCAGAGAATTTCCAACTCAAACTAATTTTAAAATGGAAATTGAAGAGATAGGCTTTAAGAATGTTGAGTTCTATAATATGAGTTATGGAATAGTAGCATTACATATTGGAACAAAATGAATATTAAACTCTGGTCTATTCAGTAGTTTTTTTGCTAACTTTCTGTAATTTCGCAGCGTTTTTTCTTCAGTAGAAATCAAGCTAAAGTTTCTTGAACGTATTGCTCTAACGAAGTACACTGTAAACTAATATTGTAACTTTTTCCTGAAGCTAAATACTTAACTTTAAAATAAAATGCGATCTAACATTAAGCAGCTATTTTACTATATAAAACCTAGTCTACATTATTTTACCGTAGCTTTTATTGCAGTTCTATTTTCAGCTTTAACGATTCTTCTTTTTGGTAGGGGCTTAAGCAACATAATTGATTCTGGCGCAGAGCATAACTTTACTACCAAGCTCGTAGTTGCAATACTGATAGTTTTAGGCATTTCTTTCACTGCATTTATTCGGTTATATTTCATTGGCATTGGCAGCGAAAAAGTTGTCGCAAGAATTAGATATGACTTATATAGCAGTATTACTGATTTACAACCAAGTTTCTTTGAGAATACAGGTGTGCAAGATGTTATCTCAGCACTCATTACTGATACCTCTGCATTGCAATCGATAATAAACAGCAGCTTATTGACAATATTGAGGAATGCAGTGGTACTAACTGGTAGTGTTGCAATGCTGTTATACACAAATCTACATTTAACCGCATATGCAGCTGCAATAATACCCATACTGCTCATTATCATGACTTCACTTGGAAAAAAAGTTCGCAATTATGCACGCTTTGCTCAGGATAAATTAAGTGAGCTTGCATCATTTAGTGAGGAAAATTTTAGATCTATAGTAACCATTAAATCATTTGTACTAGAAGAAAATGAAAAAATTCGTTTTCAGAAACATCTAAACTCAGTATCAAAATCATACGAAAAATTAGTACTCTTGCGTGCTATTTTAGTAACTCTAGTTATCACGTGTGTGATAGGTTCGCTAGTTATTTTGCTTTTTTTTGGAATAAAAGAAGTCTTAAGTAATAATATGACCATTGGAGAACTCTCCTCATTTGTGTTTTATTCAGCGCTTGCTTCAGGGGCTGTAAACAATCTAAGCGATAACATCAGTGATTTGCAACGAGGTCTTGGAATTGCAGAGCGTTTATTTGAATTTATGAACATGAAAAGCTCTATATTAGATAGTGATAATCCTATAAGGATCAATAGTGTTCAAAAAGGAATTTCGTTTAATGATGTAACATTTTTTTATGCTGATAAGCCAGCATTAAATAACGTATCATTTTCTATAGAGGCAGGTCAAGCAGTGTCAATTGTTGGACCATCTGGCAGTGGTAAAAGCACCATTTTAAAGCTTCTGCTCCGTTTTCACGATCCAAGTGAAGGCAGTATTACTATCGATGGACAGAATATTAAGACAATTGCGCTAAATGATCTAAGATCGCTGTTTGGCTTAGTACCACAAGATCACATGATATTTTCTTGCTCAATAATGGAAAATATACTATACGGCAAACCGGGTGCTGAATATGAAGAAGTGAAGCGAGCAGCTATCAGTGCGTATGCAATGGAATTTATTGATAAGCTGCCGGATAAATTTGATACATTTGTAGGAAAAAGAGGACTAAAGCTTTCCGAAGGACAAAAGCAACGTATTATAATAGCAAGAGCAATACTGAAAAATCCTCAGGTTTTAATACTGGATGAAGCAACCTCTGCCCTTGATTATAAAAGTGAGAACCTCGTGCAAAAAGCACTGAGCAAATTAATGCAAAACAGAACAACAATTATAATTACGCACAGGCTATCAACCGCACTCAAAACTGACAAGATTATAGTAATTAATCACGGAAAAGTAGAAGAAGTAGGGACTCATGATTCTCTAATGAGTAAAGATGGGCTGTATGCAAAATTGGTGAAGATATAGTAAAAACTGAAGGAAAATTTAAATCGTAACATTAGTCTCTATACTAGATTTAGCAATTAAGTTATTAAATCTTTAATGATTTTAACTTATAATAATATCATAGTATTTTTTAAGGATCGTTATGTTTTACAATAATCTGCCAAAGCTACAATCTATGGTTCATAGTTTACCAGTACCAGTATTGAACACAGCTTATAATTCGCCAGTACCAGGCTTACAAGCACCGGTATCAAGTATGGCTTATAATTTACCACCAGCTTTACAAGCACCAGTATCGAATTGTGCACAATCTTGTCCACCTACATTTGTACCTTGTGCTACTAATTCGTGCCATAATCATTTTAACTCATATAATAGCCATTATGACATATATCATAACCCTTATTGTGAGACATTTGATTATTTTTGCTAAGTTTGGATCACTTACAAATATATGTGCTGCCACTCTTGCTACACGTACTTCGAATAGCACATGGGAAACCATGTGCTTCACATTTTGCTTAAAAATATAATAAACAGATGCTTGCTTGTCATTTGCAGTGGCTATAGCAGTTCTACCAAAATTAACACAACTAATTTGACTACTGACAGCTTTTTCTTGAAATCTTAGCATTATTTTGCTGGCAAAGCTTTTTAGTTTCAATATCTCCTATGTTAAAGTCGTATTTTAAATGTATTATATTTGTATATGCTAATTTAGCATTAAAGTTATGAAATCGTTAACTTTTTTATCTTATAATAATAAGATAGTTATTTTTTTTAGGATTTTTATGACTTACAATTTTTCTTCATGTATAGACCCTTGTACTTCCGCACGTAAGGGCTGGATGATTGATCCACGAAATCATCATAAATTCAATCCATGGTATCATAACTTTGATCCATGTGACCATAATCGATTTAACCCGTACGATAATGGACTTGAGTTAAATATACAGCTTCCCGATATAAATATACCATCTTGTCCCCCTGCTCCTGCTTGTCCCCCTGCTCCTGCTTGTCCACCTGCTCCTGCTTGTCCACCTTGTCCACAAGTTAAACCTGAACCTGAATCTAAAACAGTCGTTGATTTTTCAAAGCTTGCAATAACGGTTAACCCAATAACTGATGATATCCTTGATGTTAAGACCAAAGATCCAACAGGCTACAAGTTTAAAGAGTGTGCAAAGATTATTCAGAATTCTAAAAATAATCTTAAGGTTGTAGATGGTAAACTTGCGGGTAGCTGTGAAGACAATTCTGAATGTGATAAATGTGTAGAAATAATAAACGGTTCTATAATAGATTCTCAAAGTGCTGCAGCCTTTCTTTCTACCTACAATACACCAGCAGAAGGAAATATTTATTTTCTATAAAAGTAATACAATGTGTGTATTGTTAGTACACACATTATTCTATGTTTAATTGTTTGATAAATTTATTTACTGATGGAGTTATTTTATGTTTAAAAGCGTCTATACTCATCCAATGCCAAATAATACATGTTATGTAAATGATATGGTAAGAGTTAATTTGTTTACAAAGTTGGATGATTGTAAAATTAATAAGAATAAGTTGATTCATGATAAATGTGGTAAAGATCTTGAGTGTAAGATTGATGATAACACTATGAATGAACTGAAAAAATGTTTTAAGTTTGAGATTGATGATAAGACTAAAAATGAACTGATAGAAAATATTAAGAATGAACTAGAAAAAGGTTTTAAGTTTGAGATTGGTGATAAGACTAAGAATGAGCTAAAAGAAAGTAAAGAAAGTATTAAGAATGAACTAGAGAAAAGTCTTAAGTTTGAGATTAGTGGTAAGACTAAGAATGAGATAAAAGAAAGTATTAAGAATGAACTAGAGAAAAGTCTTAAGTTTAAGATTAGTGATGATACTAAGGATGAGATAAAAGAAAGTATTAAGAATGAACTAGAGAAAAGTCTTAAGTTTAAGATTAGTGATAAAACTGAGGATGATAAAACTAAGGATGATAAAACTGAAGATGATAAAACTAAGGATGATAAAACTAAGGATGATAAAACTGAAGATGATAAAACTAAGGATGATAAAACTAAGGATGATAAAACTGAAGATGATAAAACTAAGGATGATAAAACTGAAGATGATAAAACTAAGGATGATAAAACTAAGGATGATAAAACTGAAGATGATAAAACTAAGGATGATAAAACTAAGGATGATAAAACTAAGGATGATAAAACTGAAGATGATAAAACTAAGGATGATAAAACTAAGGATGATAAAACTGAAGATGATAAAACTGAAGATGATAAAACTAAGGATGATAAAACTGAAGATGATAAAACTAAGGATGATAAAACTGAGGATGATAAAACTAAGGATGATAAAACTGAGGATGATAAAACTGAGGATGATGGTGACAACCTGTCGACAACTTCTAATAATCTAGAAAACTCTTACTACTCTGAAATTCAAAATGAGCTACTTTCTTCTTATTCTCATTCCGGCAATGACTTGGTATAACTACATTTTTCCTGGCTCACTTGAGCAAGGAAAAGCTTATATTAGAAATAATATACAATTAGTATCTGGACCAGGAATTACAGAAAACTGCAATGTAGATTACATTAGATAAACCTTTAACTAGCCCCACTTATTCGCTATACTGCTATAGATTTTACAGCAGTATAGTGAATGAACATTTTTAAACAGGTTGCCTCTCTAATCTTTAGTAAATTAAATGAGTTGAAGCAAAGGGGTGTTATAAGTACGAATGCAACAAACTTTATTGTAGAGCCTCCGAGCAATAGAGCACATGGTGATATCTATACAAATGTTGCTATGGTGCTTGCAAAACATGAAAAAAAGAATCCAGTTGAGATTGCAGGGATCTTAGCAGAAGAATTTAAATCTTTTGATGAAGTTGCAAAAGTGGAAATAGCAGGTCCTGGGTTCATCAATATGCACTTGAAAATGGAAGTATGGCATGGGATTTTAAAACAAATAAATGAGCTAAAAAAGGAGTTTGGCACTCTCAACATTGGAAACAATCAGGCCATCAATGTTGAGTTTGTATCTGCAAATCCAACCGGTCCACTGCATATTGGTCATGCAAGAGGGGCAGTGTTTGGTGATGTTTTAGCAAATTTGCTAAAGAAAGTTGGTTATAAAGTTACTAAGGAGTACTATATCAATGATGCTGGAGCGCAGATAGATACGTTAATTCGGTCAGTATATTTGCGGTATAAGGAAGCTCTGGGAGAGAAAATTAGCATCGAAAAAGGTTTATACCCAGGTGAATATTTAAAGCCAATAGGGAAGGGGCTAGCTAAAAAATATGGAAAGGAGCTTAGAGCAGAGGAAGATAACCAGATAATTAGAGAATATACTTTAAGTTCTATTTTAGAACTCATAAAGGAGGACATGAGCTTGCTTGGAGTCAATCATGATATTTTTACTTCAGAGTATGAGCTACAAAAAAATGGCAAAATCGAAGAGAGTATAAAGATATTGTCTGACAAGGGTCTAGTGTATGAAGGGTACCTGGAGAAACCAAAAGGCAAAGAAAGTGAAAGTTGGACTTCCAGAAAAGAAATGTTATTTCGCTCTACAACATTTGGTGATGATGTTGACCGCGCACTAAAAAAAGAGGGTGGTAGCTGGACTTATTTTGCATCGGATATTGCTTACCATTTTGATAAGATATCACGTGGTTTTAACAATATGATCGTAGAGCTCGGCAGTGACCATGGCGGTTATATTAAAAGGCTTAGAGCAGTTGTCTCTGCGCTCAGTGATGATCAAGCAAAGATAGAGGTAAAACTGCATAATATTGTGAATTTCTTCGAAAATGGCAAACCTGTTAAGATGTCGAAAAGATCAGGAAATTTTCTTACAGCTAGGGATGTAGTGGAAGAGGTTGGCAGGGATATAACTCGTTTTATAATGTTAACACGCAAGAATGATATGGTCTTGGACTTTGATTTTGCTAAAGTTAAAGAACAGTCAAAAGACAACCCTATTTTTTATGTGCAATATGCGCACGCCCGTGCTCATTCGTTAATGCGTAATGCTCCAAAAGAGCTCCCAACAGCAGACCCTTCACTTTTAAAGACAGATGGGGAGCTATTCCTCATAAAAACCTTAGCAAAGTGGCCAGATGTGGTAGAAATATCTGCAAGGCTTTGTGAGCCACACAGAATCACTTTCTACTTACTTGAAGTTGCAGAAGCGTTTCACGTTTTATGGGGATATGGCAAAAGTGATTTAAATATGCGGTTTATACTGGAGAATAACTTAAATCTCACCGCTGCAAGAATGTTTCTCGTCCAAGCCTTAGCACACGTCATTGCTTCTGGACTTTCGATTTTTAATATAGAGCCTTTGAAAGAGATGAGTTAATTTTAATGCGTAATATTAAATGTGATAATAAATTATTGATGTAAGTACAATAAGGCCAAAAATTATACAAGAGGTCTGTTAAAATCACGTATGTCGATTGTCTTGAAGTCACACAATTGTTCTGTAGAGCTATGTCCTGTAATAATTACTGTACCGTTCTGCTCAGAGCGTATTGAGATTAGGTTCAATACTAATTCACATGTTGTGCTATCAAGATTACAGAATGGTTCATCTATCAGCCAAATGTTTGCATTAGAAATTAAAAGGCGAGCAAGCGCAACTCTTCTTTTCCAGCCTGCAGAAAGTTCACCATATCTAATGTTAAATACAGGCTGCAACTCTAAACAATAAGCAGCTGCCATAACTGATTCTCTAGTGTTCCGTATTCTTGCCCAGAATTCTATGTTTTCACCAATTGTTAAACTATCTTTACAGGCGTTTTTATGTCCTACGTAAACCATGGAAGATATAAAGGATTTTGGATCATCATATATGTCTTTTCCGCAGTATCTTATATTGCCTGATACTGGCGGTAAGAGTCCAGATAAACTTCTGATTAAGCTGGTTTTGCCGCTACCATTTGGACCAGTGATTAAGATTTTTGATTTTGGCTCAGCTTTAAAATTGAGGTTTTTAAATAATACTTTGTTATTACGAGCACAGGATAGATTTTTACATTCAAGCATCTATTGGACCTTTAAAGAGAACTTGGAGCCTAAACACTTCAGTGTATGAACATTGGATAGCTTGCACAACAAACAGTCAGTGTTTGACATACAACTGTACGAACATTGGGTTTGTAGGTAGCAGATGGTGTCATCCCAGTGCTTGACACTGGGATCCAGGAATTTTAAGTAAGCACGCTGAGCTGGTTGGCATAAAAGTAGTTGCTTTATGTTAAAATTAATATTTTTAACTAGATTACATGAAGAGCTGGATCCCAGTGTCAAGCACTGGGATGACACCCTTATACTTGACTGACTATAACACTTAAGAAGTTTAATGCCAGAAAGCAGGTTATACAACGGATACGTCATCTGCCTTTTCCTTTATATTTACCCTTAGTTGAAGACTGAGCTTTTATAAATAGCTCCCAAAATCCTTTCTTATCACCTTCTCTGTGTATCAATTGTGCAAAATGTTTCATTAAACTATTACCCATCATAACCATCTTTGTCCATTTACCTAACGGTTTTGCTATATCAACTATTTCTAGATCTTCTTTGTAAACTTGCATATTCTTTTGTTTCTCCCTTAGCATTTCCTGTTGTTTCATCAACTCTTTTTGCTTATTTTTTTGATACAATTCATTAAATCTTCTATTTTCTTCCCACTCTTCTTTGAGAACTTTTAGAGGAAATATAATTTTTCTAATATGATTTTTGTATATTTTTCTCAAAAAGAGAAATACTGCAATTATAGTAAGTAATATCGTGCTATATGTAATGATTTGTCCGAACGGCATTTTTATACTCAGCTTATTGGCAAGCGGTATTTACAATTATACCATAACTATAGAAATTTTACAATTTTTTTCTGGATAAAGATAGTAGACTAAAAATTTCTAAAGGACAAAAGCAACGTATTTACGTACAGGCTATCAACTACTACACTCAAAACTGACAAGTGTTAATCATTGGAGAGTAGAGGAATCACGGCTCTCTAATGAATAAAGATGGACTGTGTCAAGCTGGTGAGTAAGGTGGAAATTGAAAGAAAATCTAATTGTTGGTTATCATGCTAGATCTACTTGGCTTATAATAATTTCTGAGTTAACCTTAGATTTCCTGAGCTGTGGTTTCTTTTACCCATGTTGAATTCCTAGCTTTTATACTCTAATTTAATTCCAGTTTTGACTATATAGGAGGTCACAATGTCAAACAATATCTATAGCGATCAAGTTGATAATAGTAATTTATATGCCAACAAACTTTTTTATGATGAAGAGGGTGAGCAAGTCGAAAATCTAGGAGATCAGGTTGCGGGAAAAGAGGATGATAAATCAGAAGAAGATTTACTTCGTGACTGTAGAGATGAAACTAAGAAGGCAAAAGATAAGTTAATACAGTGTAAAAAAGATGCTGTGGAATCACAAAGAGAAATTACACAATTAGAAGCAGAAGCTAGTGAATTAAAGTCACAGGTTCAAGAAGAGAAAGGGAAGGTAGAACAAACTAAGAATGAAGCTAAAGCAGCAAAGGCAGAAGTTGATGAGTTAAAATTACAGATTCAAGAAGAGAAAGGGAAGGTAGAACAAACTAAGAATGAAGCTGAGGCAGCAAAAGCAGAAGTTGATGAGTTAAAATTACAGGTTCAAGAAGAGAAAGGGAAGGTAGAACAAACTAAGAATGAAGCAAAAGCAGAAGTTGATAAGTTAAAATTACAGTTTCAAGAAGAAAGAGAGAAGGTAGAACAAACTAAGAATGAAGCAAAAGCAGAAGTTGATAAGTTAAAATTACAGTTTCAAGAAGAAAGAGAGAAGGTAGAACAAACTAAGAATGAAGCTGAGGCAAAAGTTGATGAGTTAAAATTACAGGTTCAAGAAGAGAAAGGGAAGGTAGAACAAACTAAGAATGAAGCAAAAGCAGAAGTTGATAAGTTAAAATTACAGTTTCAAGAAGAAAGAGAGAAGGTAGAACAAACTAAGAATGAAGCTGAGGCAAAAGTTGATGAGTTAAAATTACAGGTTCAAGAAGAGAAAGGGAAGGTAGAACAAACTAAGAATGAAGCTGAGGCAGCAAAAGCAGAAGTTGATGAGTTAAAATTACAGGTTCAAGAAGAGAAAGGGAAGGTAGAACAAACTAAGAATGAAGCTGAGGCAGCAAAAGATGAGTTAATACAGTGTAAAAAAGATGCTGAGAAGATGAAAGAAGGCTCTGAACAGGCAATTAATCAGGCAAAGTATGATGATGCTCAAGCAGAAGCTAAACAAGCAAAATTAGAAGCTAAGCAAGCAAAATTGGAAGCTAAGCAAGCAAAATTGGAAGCTGAGCAAGCAAAATTGGAAGCTGAGCAAGCAAGAATAGAAGCTTTGAGGTGCGAAATTGGACAAGAGAGAGAAGAAGTTATGCGGTGTAAAATTGACAAGGTAAAAGAAGAACTTATGCAGTATAAAATTGACATGGCAAAAGCAGAGAATAAGTGTTATAAAAAAGCAGCTGAAGAATGTAAAAAAGAGAAAGGAAGTGGTACAGATAAACCTTGTCCCAATGGAGGAGGTGGAACTAATGTAGTCAAACCTGTTACTAATGGAGGAGGAGATGAAACTAATGTAGTCAAACCTGTTACTAATGGAGGAAGGGATGAAAATAGAGAAATTACGTCTCAAAAAATAACCCCAGATTGTAGCAAGGAAGAAATTTGTGGATCTTATGCTCGTTTTTATGGAGAAAATGGAAAGATAGGTTATCAAGGTTTTAATACATCTGATTTATTAAAGAATTTGTATTCTGAGATGTACGGTAATCCTAACATTGCACCATATATAGAAAAGGGAGCAGAGGGTGGTTATGGTGCAGTAAATTTTAAATTTGCCTTTACTGATACTCTTAGTTCAATAAGCTACTTTAGTGATATAAAATGTGATAAATGCATTAATAGTCCACAAGAGTTAGCGTGTCAAGAAGAAGGGATTAAGAGTTTCTGCTACTCTAACGACTACTATGCTACTAAAGAATGCAACAAGAATTTTTTTTCTAGAGAATCATGTCCTGATCTCGTTAAAGAGTTCGGTGAAATAAGTGTTATGAAAGCAAAACAAGTTGCACCATTGATACTTGTTAATAACTCAGGACAAATGATAGATAAAGAGGGCAATAACACTCAAATACACTATAATTTATTAAAGCCTTATCTAAAGGCTAATGGTAAAATCAAGGACTGTGGAAATGACCAAAAGTGTAAGAATTATATTCCAGTCATGAAGAAAGTTGCATGGGATACTGATAAGGAAGTACTGTTAAAAACTGTTTTTGATGATATGCAAAGAGCGAGTCCTTACTATGAAGATAATCCTGTTTCTGATGATACTAATTTTATATAAGACTAAATGTTTCTGGGGAGTGTTAAATAAACTGTGTCAAATCGCATTTTTAGTTCAACTCAATTTTTAACCTACTAGGAAAAAAGATATCAAGTTGAGAGATAGTTAAAGCCCAATCATGTATAGGCATAGTCCATTTTTCTCTTACCTTTTTTATAGCACAATATACCTGTTTATACAAGGCATTTGTGCTAGTAAATGAGCCCTTGGTTTTAGTAAATTTTCTGATCTGTATATGTAGTCCCTCAATAGGATTTGTGGTATAAATTAATTTTCTTACAGGGCCAGAATATTTTAAATAACTAGACAAATTTTCCCAATTATTCTCCCAAAACCAACGGATATTTTTCTCCCCATTTTTCCTCCAGTTCAAGTAAATAATTCTCGGCAATTTCTCTACTTGATATGTTTTTTTCAAATCATTCATGAAAACTTTTGCTCGATGCATATTTCAGTGAATTTCTTATCTGATGTACTATACATTTCTGCTTTAGGAAATACACTGTTTATTGCTTTAGGAAAGCTTTTTAACACATACAATCAGGATATCTTCTACTCCTTTCTCTTTTAAGTCATTTAACATCCCTAGCCAAAAGTTAGCTCCCTCACTTTCTGCTATATAAAAGCCTAAAACTTCTTTCCTTTCATTCTGCTAATATATTCTACATATATTTACTTACGCAATGCCCGTCTTCTTTGACCTTAAAAAACCATAAACACTATTGGATACACTGATTGCAGCGGACGACTGCGCCATTCGTTGATTACCGGTAACAATTTGTCAGTAATACTTGATATCTCTGCTGCAGATATTTTATATTTCTTCTACATGCGATGCTATATCCCATGCCACTGGCATATGTACTTAAAACCTTTGCTTCAAGTTCGGTTTGTTTGCCTTTTTCTGACTACTTGTGGCTCGAAACTTCCTTCTCTATCTCTTGGTGTCAATAGTTCAAATACTTGTCCGTAAAGTCTTTGAATTTCTTCGGTTGTTTTCTTCGCTTTCAGCCGACAAATGGTTTTCTATCTCGCCTTCCCTCTAGCAGTTTTTTTATAAATGGTGTTAATGCTCCATCTCTTTCCGTCAATGGTCTTCCTTCTCGTATAGATGATAAGATATTTGTTTCTAATTCTTTATAGTCTACCAAACCGGTAGTTCTGTTTGCTTGACTCATTGTCAAACCTCCATTTTTTTATCAATTTATTACTTTACTTCTCGGTTTGACACAGTTTATTTAACACTCCCAAACTTTCTGCAATTCTTTAATCTCACTTATGGAAAGACCTGTACACTTGACAATAGTATCAATATCAACATTATTAGCCAGCATCGCTTTTGCTACTTCAATTTTCCCTTCAATTTTCCCTTCAATTTTCCCTTCAATTTTCCCTTCAATTTTCCCTTCAATTTTCCCTTCAATTTTCCCTTCCTCTCTAGCGTCATCAAGTTTTTGAGCGAGGATGGCTTCTCCTTTACGTAGATCCATTATTCTCTCTTCATAAGCTACTAAATCTTTTTCATTCCAGCGAAACCTATCTAATTCATCATATGCTAGCTTTATTATTGGCGATTCCTTTGCTATTTTCTTTAAATCTTCATCTGTGGTTTCTTCTGCATATTTAAAAAAGAAACACCACCTTTCTATCGTGCTTTCTAACAGCTCTACTTTATTTTTTGCAAATTTAGGTAATTCAATAAAGATAAATTGCAAATCTTTTAAGTAGTGTCCATTGGTTTTTATATCTCGTATATTATGAGTAGAAATATAGTCAACTTCTTCAGGAAGTAAGTTACAATTAGAAATAGCAATAAAGAAGACCTTCTTTAAATCAATGTAATTACCAGATTTATCTAATTGCCTTGAATAAGCCTTAGCAGCGTATAGTTGAGCACGTTTTTCAAAGCCTTTATCACGAGCGAGCTGCATTTCGATGACAAATCTATTACCAATAGAATCTTTGCAAAGGACATCAACAATACTTTGTTTATCAGAGGCAATCTCAGGGTCCATGATAGTGCTTAAGAATTCAATTTCTTTTATTTCATTACTTCCAGAAAATCCTAAGATATCGTTCAAAAAGTGAATAAGAATATTTTTATTTTTTTCCGTTCCAAAGATTTTTTTGAAACATAAATCATTGCGAGGATCAAGAAATTTAGAAATGGCCATAGTACTCAGAGAAAAATTAATAATTATACACTATTCTGCACAAATATTCAATATTTTTACGTCTAAAACCGTATTTGTTAAGCTTCAAATATAAAGAGTGACTTTTATTGAGTGGAATGTTAGGTAAGCAATTTCAAAAGAGTCTCTCTTTGCCACTCCAGTTCATTTAAGCGTAAGCCTCTAAACAATAGTATGTTCCTCATTAGTTACAAATTCTTCGACATTGCTATTTTCAAGTGAATTTGAAGGCCTATCATAATAGGATACGATTGCAGCAGCAATTAGACAACAAACTCCAACTGCTATTCCTACCGCTAACATTCCTGAGTAAACTGCAATAGCTACTCCTAAAGCAACTCCAGCTATTGCTAGCGTAGAAGCGGCTACAATAGGTAGTTTACTTTTCTTTTCACTTCGCGTAGCATCATTATTTAAATTACTCGGCTGTTGATTATTATTTTGAATACCATTTGTTTGATCTGTTGCTACAACTGAAGTTTCTGAGTGTAATCTTCTTAAAACTAACGGTGTGTTATTTTCCTCTAGAAAAATTGACTCATTAACATCTTTAGATTTTTCATCTGTGTCGCTCTCTCTAATAGTTGCACGACTTTCATTATAATCTTCTGCATCAAAAAACTTATCATCACTGTTCTCATCAATTTGAGCTTCCGTTTCTCTTGTAATATTCTCTTGCTGATTAGATGGCTCTTGTGCAAAATCTTTCATTTCTTTTACCCCTGACAGTCCATTGATGATAAGTTTGTATTCATCCTTATTTGGTATAATTCTATCGTAATTCGGTAAAATACCCTTAATATTTTCACTAAAATATTTATTTATCTCTGCTAAAATTTTTTGCTCTTCAAAGGTAATTTTTTCAGGATCACCAATATCTACCTTACACATAGCAAAATCTTTAAGAGCTTTTTTCAATTCTGAATGAAGTTTCGCATGTTGAACTAGATTCTTAGCCAAATCTTGCAGAAATAGTTTAATATCTTCTTCTGCGAAAGAGTAATTATTGGGCAAATCATCTCTTCTTTGTTCAGGAATCATACCACATTCAAAGAAAAACTTTTGCATTTGAAGGTCTTGATCATAGACATGAGATAGTGTGTGTCCTTGCTCATTTCTTAAATTAATTAGAAAAGGATATTTATCAGAATCATCCAGCAAAACCTTTATTCCCTCTTTATGATAACCGTGTCGTGCAAGATCAAAAAATAAACTCCTTACAGTGCTTTCATCTAGCTTGCAAACATTACTCTTAGATTTTGCTCTTGCTTGAGACCATGATTTTTTCAGAAGTTCAAAAAGAGCTCTAGTTCCGCCATTATTGTCTATACGAGCAATTTTACCTATGAACTCGCAGCATTTCTCAGATTCGGCTAAAGCTTTTGCTTCTTTGTTACCAATCTTATTGTGACGTAAATTAAGTTTAGTAAGTTTTGTAAGATTACTCTTAGCGAAAGCTTCTACTCCTTCTGCATCAATACTATTATTCGCCAAATCAAGTTCAGTAAGGTTTGTAAGATTACTCTTAGCGAAAGCTTTTGCTCCTTCGTTACCAATCTTATTGTCAAATAAATTAAGTTTAGTAAGGTTTGTAAGATTACTCTTAGCTAAAGCTTTTGCTCCTTCGTTACCAATATCATTGTGACTTAAATCAAGTGTAGTAAGGTTTGTAAGATTACTCTTAGCTAAAGCTTCTGCTTCTTCGTTACCAATATTATTGCCAGTTAAATTAAGTTGAGTAAGGTTTGTAAGATCAACATCAGCGAAAGCTTTTGCTCCTTCTTTATCAATCCCACACCAAGTGAGAGAAAGTTCTGTAATATTTTTGTTCTCTTGCAAAAAGCTTATCAAATTATTGATATCTACTTGTTCATTATAAACATCTAATATGTTGCCTTTAACATACTCACTGAAATCCATTTTTATCCTACTAATGTTATTTGATTAACAATTATAACAAATTGTTTTACAATTATCAACTTTATGAATATATTAACTGAACTATATTATAGTTTGCAGAAAATACTGGATTCTATAGCGTTACAACAAATTTAATCATTTACTCTTTTAAAAGATGCAAGAAAAATGCCTACCTTTGTGAGAACACATTGCGTAAAAATAGGGTTGTGTAAACAAAAATGCAAAACTGTTGCAACAAAGCTAGGCAAGCCATTTCGTATATAGATATGGATGAAATGAGCTAATATGGCTAGTTTTAGCGTATAGCAAAGTCAGAATATAAAAAAGTTCGTATGGATCACGTGGTAGACCAATTGATTCCAAGAAAAACAGTTCTCACGCTTGCTGATTTTAGTTATCGGAAATGGCTGTATTGTTTCAGTTTTGAGTAATATGTAAAGTTGAATTAGTACTTAAAAATAGAAAGAGTACATTGCAGTAAAAAAACAGAAGTGTTTTTGCAAGTACTGGCTTTAGTTTTAAAAATACAAACTAAAATAAAATGCTAAAAAGTTCTTGCTCTGCTAGATCTTTTTAGCTATAATGTGATTCAATGTAAAGAATACATGGGGTGTTAGATGAATTGTATTATGTACATCATTCAGAAAGCAATCCTGGCTTTTTTAAGAATATATCTAGTTTAGTAAGAAATCAAAAGAAAGGCACACTGTTACTCAGCAATCAAAGTTACTTAGGATTACCGTAAAGTTTCTACAGCAAATTGGTTTGGTACAGCTGCATAAGAATCAAATGAATTAGATGTCAAAACCAATCTTCAGAAAAGAGGTTTACGACAAAACAATCAAAATATGAATATTAAAATATAGGGGGCTTTATGTTAGGTAAAGAAAATACAAAGGAACAAGTAACAGATAATCAATCTAGGTTAATAAGAACGCAAAAAGAAGACACATTGTCATCTAGTAGTCAGCAAATATTACAGCTGCCAGAAGGTTTTACAATAGGGAAAGCAGTTGGAGGAGGGGATGGTTTCTTTCACGCGGTTGTACAAGGACTTAAGCAATTAAAGCCAGGAACAAGTGTTACTGTGAAATCTTTGAGAGAAATTTGTAGGAAGCAAGCTTTAATTAGTCAAGAAATGAAAGAAAAGATTATAGCCGATGCTAGAAACCGTGAAGATTCTACAGTAATACCTCCAGGGCCTGGTATTGATGATGATGAATTATGGAAGACTTATTTGGTTGGTATAGAATACAGTAATGAAGATATAGAAAGAATGCAGAAGGACAATAAAGAAGTGGCTTCATCATTAACTGATTTAAAGTATGGAAATACGTTGCAGGTTCCTATATGTGGCAGACCTAAAATTGAGGGAAGCATGATTTGTAATGAATATAATGTTAAGCTGCATGTTATTGAATATCTTCCCATATATGAATGGTCAGGGTCTCTTATTGATGGATTAGGATCCAAATTTGTAAGTACAGATTATAATGAAAAAGATACTATACATATAATAAATAAAGGAGATTTTCATTTTGAGCCAATCTTGAGCGAGACACTATTAATAAGTGAAATACAGAAAGAATTTACTAGTATTCTAGAGGGTTCTAATCTTATAGAAGATAGAAAGCTTGAAAAGCTAAAAAGTTTTTTTGAAGCATATCCGAGTCTAAACGTTAATTTTCAGGTGAATCAATATAATGATACACCGATACATATTGCTGTTCGTGCTGGAGAATCAAAAATTGTTAGGTTTTTGCTAAAGATAGGAACGCAAGTTGATGTTTTAAATAGAGAGGGAAAGACTCCTATAGATATTGCTAAAGATAATAACAGAAAAGATATCGCTAAGATACTGCAACCGCTTATTTCATATAAAGAAGTTGATATACCAGGAGATGGCAGTTGCTTATTTTGGTCTGTTGCTTTAGCTTACTTAACTCCCGTAAAATTTGATGATTATGCCTTTCATGAAAGGTTTAAAGAATTATTTGCGAGCGACTATGATGTACATTCAATTCAAAGGCTAATACAAAGTAATGCAAATATTTATGAAGATAGTGTAATGAAGCAATTAGTAACGAAGACATTTCGTTGTGAGGTTGCTGATGAAGTATGTTTCAGCCAAAGAAGATTTGAAAATAAGGTTGAAATTATGGATCTTTTTGAGAGTCACAGTGGAAGTTATTTTACAGGAGGTACCTTTAAAAAAGAGTTTGAACATGAATTCGGTGCTGAAAAAATTGAGCAGTATAATATTGACACTAGTAAACTCCAACCCAATTTTTTTGATGAAAGTGCAATAAAGGAAATTTGTACTGAACTTAATAAGATAAAAAAACGTGATCAAGTTCAGGAATTTATATTTGATACATACTTGAAATGCATGGAAATGACTCAAACTTGGGGTGGAAAGAATGAAATAAATGCAATGTCTGATCTACTAAATACAGCGATAATAGTGTCTGAGAAAGATTCAAAAGATCTTATATACAATGAAAAGAAAAAATACTGTAACAAAATACGCTTGTCTTATAAAGAAAATAATCATTATCAATTTTATCAAGTAGAGTATTCAAATTTGATGAAGTTTGTTCTGAGTTTCATTCAATCATTTGAAACGAGGCTTATTATATATGATATACTTGCAAGTACACTGAGAGAGGGGAACAGAATATTTTCGGATGGGGTGAGCATTAACAGGTTTGTGCAAAGTATTTTTGGATGTTCAACACATGATGATTGGGAGATGTTTGGTATGAAAGCATCTTTGAGAGAAGGTAATGTAACAAAAGCGACAAAAAGTTTTATTAATCTATCAGACTTAATAGGAACGTTTAATGAATATAAACTGGGCTTTAGAAAAATATTAATGGATGCTGGATGCAATATTTTTCAAAGTTTTGAAATGCAGTTTGAGAAAATAGGCTTTGATCATATTTCAAAGATAGCAGATGATATCGTAGATAAGATAATTGAATATTACATTCAGAAAGAATACAAGGGAGATTTGAGCAATATAAGAATAGCTGAAACCCTTGTTCTAAATACATACTTTCAAGGTATGTCTGCGCAGTATGGAGAAATAAGTTATAATCTTAGAGACCTATATGAAAATATCGGAATTGCAGAAGGCAGTGAAGGCTCTTTCGTCTATTATAGAAAGAAAAGTGAGGATAAATCTAGTCAGTATGGTTATCGCCGTTCCCTTATGGGTGAAAAGTCGAAAAGAACATATGATACAAGATATATTAGAGTAGAAGCTACAAACGTAGAACTTGAAAACTATGTGTATACTTTAGATGCCTTAAATATACAAGAATTTAAGGCTAAAGTGGAGAAGGTATTTTATATTGTCAATAAAGAAATCCAAATTCCAAGCAAAAAGATAATTGAGGATCTTATAGTAAAAATTAAATCCCATATTGAACAAGAGGTAAGCTTTTTAAACGAGCATATCTTATTTTGTTGTCAAGAGCGCAAACAAAATTTAGATATGAATTTGAAATACTTAGTTAAAGAAGAGGGAAAAAAAGAACAACATATAATAGGAGGCAAAGAGTTAATAGGAAGAACTGAAAAAAATAGTGATGTTGTATCTTTGATGGAAAAAAATTTAAAAACAATTCCAAATTCGTTTTATTATCTAAAAGTAAAAGAAGCATTTGTAAATCATGCTGAAACAGTCTCTCAAAACTATAGCAACCTACTTGAATCAGAGCATGGTAATACAGCAAGATCTAGGAGTTTTTGGCCTAGTATAAAAGTATCAGATATAAAAAGATTATCATCTCTACTTGGGAAAATGAATTTTAAGGATGTATGTGCTCCAGTAGAAGAATTCACTGGAAGAAAGAAACAAATAGAGGAGATATATACAAAATTACATGGGGGAGAAGTAATAATAGTAGGTCCATCTGGAATTGGCAAAACTCAACTAGCTAGAAAATTTGTTGAAGAAAACAAAGGAGTTTATCTTCATATCTATGAGGTAAATACTCAAGATATATTGTCCATAGAAAGTTCTTTTGATTCCCTTGTCCGAGATAGGCTAAGCATGTGTATGGAAAGAGAAAGAAATAAAGGAGAGGAAAAATGCCTATTCCTTTTTCAGGGAGTTAAAAAAGAAGATCTAGAGAGAATTTTAAAGATCAGAGGTAAAAGAGGTGGTTTTGACTGCTTATTTACTTCTTCTGATCAAGGTTATCAAGATATAGCAGAAGTGTCTTTAGATAGTCTTGGAGAAAAAGAAGCTATACAACTTGTAAAAAGAATTTTAGAGATAGCAGATAAGTCGCAAGATGAAAAAATAAAAGCACTAATAAGAAAACTCGAAGGTTTTCCATTAGCTATAAATCTAGCAGTAGCATGTATTAAAAACAAAGGATCAAGCTCTTTGAGCGAAGCATTTGGAATTTTTGAATATTTAATACAATACGAAAGGTTTAATCAGAAATTTCCACGAAACACTAGACAAAATGCATACGATAGAATACTGCAAATAACATTACTAATCTCGATGGAAACAATAGAAAAGATGAGTTCTGGAGAGAAAGTTCTAAAAATTTTAAATGCTATGGCTTATTTTGGTCATGGTACAATTGATCCCAATTTATTTCTTCCCTGGATTAGATATGAGGATAGGCTATACTCCATTTTTAAATTGCTAGAACAATATTCGATAATTTATCCAAAAAAGGAAGGTAAATACAAGGTCTATACTATGCATGAATTAATAAAAAAAGTAATACGTTCACAGTTTACCATAGATGAGGAAAAATACATATTAAGTTGTATCATAGAATTGGTATCTGAAACTGAAGGAGGGTTTTTAGATGTAGTTCACCTCTTATCTTTGTTTTATCATGGTCAAAAATATGACTATCTAATAGAAGAAAATAAGAATCTTCCTTGTTTAATTTTAAGTGGCTTAAATGAGTTATATGAGTATCAAAAAGTTATCAATCTTACGTCGCAATTATATCAATTACTTGCTGTAGATGATGGATATTCAAGGTTGATCAAATATGAGTTTGCCTGTGCGCGAGCTGGTTTGGGATGGTATGATAAAGCATTAAAAGTCTTTCTAGATTTGAAAAAATTAGAGAAGGTAAATGATGTATTTCCTTCTCTTGCTTTGGATAAAAAAATACTTTCTATTTATCTCAAACAAAAAAATTATAAAAAAGCATTGTCGTACAGTAAATACAATAACTTTATATTTACTAGTTCATTTAACGAAGAAATCATGGAACTTATAGAAGAACATCTAGATATGGCAGTTATTATAGCTGAAGTATTTGTAATGCAAAAAAGATATACTGATGCATTTACAACTTTGTACTATGTAAGACAACTGAGAAATGAAATTTTCCTTAAAATAAGTGATTTTAACTCCGATGATGATCCTTATCTTGATCCTTCCGAGGTGTATGAATTTTATAATTTAGATACAAAATATATCTATGCCTTAGCATATTTCTTTATGAGTCAAGAAAGAAAAAAAGTAACTATAAATGAAGAAGCGTTACCACATAAAGAAGATTTACCTCGTGAATTGAGTATAAAAGCTTTATTTAGGCAGCTACAAGATATTCTGATAAATCAAGAGAGTAGTCAGTACTTACAACCGGCTCCTTATTTTGTTGCAATAGAGGTAGGAAAAGTAATTCAAAGAGAATTAAGAGAGAAAGCATTGCAATATTTTGAGAAAGTGCTGAAGCTACAAAAAAATTATGGATTTTTAGATAATCATCCTAACGTACTATCTGTGAAGTTTTATATAGCTGTTTTACATAGTTGCTTAGAGGATAAAGAAAAAGCATTACAAGAACTTCAACGATTGCAAGAATTACAAGAGAAGGTTATAGGGATAAATCATCTTGATACTTTAGATACTGTATATGCTATACAAAAGTTGTTTACTAGAGATGAAGATAAATCAACATATTTAAAAAATGAGGTAGAAAAAAGAGAATCGCTCTTACAATTTGAAAAATCTGATTTGAATGCTAAGGGTGTTTCAATCTTAAAAGAGCTTTATGTAGAAAAAAATAGCGAAAGTTCTTCTTCAGTATCAAGTGAAGAGTTACTGCTAGGAAACAAAAGGTTTCTAGACATAGAGAGTACAAAAACTAAAAGGAGAAAAATAGATAACCAGCCAGCCAGTAAGATTTATCTTAACGATGTCAACGTAAATCTTAGCCGTCAGCAAGATGCTATAGTCAATTTATAATATTGACTGGCAAAACATTATCTTCTTACAACAGATGGGTCTAGATGCTTAAATTTTTAATATTATTTAATGATAATCTAAGGACAATTACAGTAAGGTTTCAGCAGAAGTTTAGATACATGGTTCCAGAGTGTGATGGTAGTGTAAATACATGAGGAGCACTGTAAACATATAAATTCGAAAGGTGTAAGACCATTAAGAGTTTTAATTCTTCTAGCATAATTGTAAGCCATCATAAAATTGTAAAGATGCTTTTTGAGCTGCTGATGTGAGCGGTGGTAATATTTTTTAACTGTAGCATTTTTAAAAGTTTTATTCATACGTTCAACTTGCCCATTTGTCCAAGACTTTTGTCAAACGGTGTTCAGTGTCATTTTCTTCACAAACTCTATTAAATATGTGTTGAAAAGCGTATTTATGGTGCTTCTGGGAGGCTTTGTTGAATGGCAAGGAATGAGGAGGAGTAATGAAAGGAATTTACGAGGCAAATTTGAAAATAGGCATACCTATATCAGTAAAGTTATTAATCAAATAGCATTTTAAAAGCACCTCTTTGAGAGGGAGTGTTAAATAAACTGTGTCAAATCGCATTTTTAGTTCAACTCAATTTTTAACCTACTAGGAAAAAAGATATCAAGTTGAGAGATAGTTAAAGCCCAATCATGTATAGGCATAGTCCATTTTTCTCTTACCTTTTTTATAGCACAATATACCTGTTTATACAAGGCATTTGTGCTAGTAAATGAGCCCTTGGTTTTAGTAAATTTTCTGATCTGTCTATGTAGTCCCTCAATAGGATTTGTGGTATAAATTAATTTTCTTACAGGGCCAGAATATTTTAAATAACTAGACAAATTTTCCCAATTATTCTCCCAAAACCAACGGATATTTTTCTCCCCATTTTTCCTCCAGTTCAAGTAAATAATTCTCGGCAATTTCTCTACTTGATATGTTTTTCCTGGTAGGTTAAAAATTGAGTTGAACTAAAAATGCGGTTTGACACAGTTTATTTAACACTCCCAAACTTTCTGCAATTCTTTAATCTCACTTATGGAAAGACCTGTACACTTGACAATAGTATCAATATCAACATTATTAGCCAGCATCGCTTTTGCTACTTCAATTTTCCCTTCAATTTTCCCTTCAATTTTCCCTTCCTCTCTAGCGTCATCAAGTTTTTGAGCGAGGATGGCTTCTCCTTTACGTAGATCCATTATTCTCTCTTCATAAGCTACTAAATCTTTTTCATTCCAGCGAAACCTATCTAATTCATCATATGCTAGCTTTATTATTGGCGATTCCTTTGCTATTTTCTTTAAATCTTCATCTGTGGTTTCTTCTGCATATTTAAAAAAGAAACACCACCTTTCTATCGTGCTTTCTAACAGCTCTACTTTATTTTTTGCAAATTTAGGTAATTCAATAAAGATAAATTGCAAATCTTTTAAGTAGTGTCCATTGGTTTTTATATCTCGTATATTATGAGTAGAAATATAGTCAACTTCTTCAGGAAGTAAGTTACAATTAGAAATAGCAATAAAGAAGACCTTCTTTAAATCAATGTAATTACCAGATTTATCTAATTGCCTTGAATAAGCCTTAGCAGCGTATAGTTGAGCACGTTTTTCAAAGCCTTTATCACGAGCGAGCTGCATTTCGATGACAAATCTATTACCAATAGAATCTTTGCAAAGGACATCAACAATACTTTGTTTATCAGAGGCAATCTCAGGGTCCATGATAGTGCTTAAGAATTCAATTTCTTTTATTTCATTACTTCCAGAAAATCCTAAGATATCGTTCAAAAAGTGAATAAGAATATTTTTATTTTTTTCCGTTCCAAAGATTTTTTTGAAACATAAATCATTGCGAGGATCAAGAAATTTAGAAATGGCCATAGTACTCAGAGAAAAATTAATAATTATACACTATTCTGCACAAATATTCAATATTTTTACGTCTAAAACCGTATTTGTTAAGCTTCAAATATAAAGAGTGACTTTTATTGAGTGGAATGTTAGGTAAGCAATTTCAAAAGAGTCTCTCTTTGCCACTCCAGTTCATTTAAGCGTAAGCCTCTAAACAATAGTATGTTCCTCATTAGTTACAAATTCTTCGACATTGCTATTTTCAAGTGAATTTGAAGGCCTATCATAATAGGATACGATTGCAGCAGCAATTAGACAACAAACTCCAACTGCTATTCCTACCGCTAACATTCCTGAGTAAACTGCAATAGCTACTCCTAAAGCAACTCCAGCTATTGCTAGCGTAGAAGCGGCTACAATAGGTAGTTTACTTTTCTTTTCACTTCGCGTAGCATCATTATTTAAATTACTCGGCTGTTGATTATTATTTTGAATACTATTTTTTTGATCTGAAACTGGTATTTTAGTACTGCCACTTTCAGTAGTTATGTTACTAGAGTTACCGTTGGTTGTTAAAAATTCTGGTTGTGTACTTTGTTGATTACCATTACTTTCGAGTTCTGAAGAAACTTCACTGTGCTCACTAACGTTTGTACTTATCTGTCCAACATTGCCAGTTGTTTCACTTACATGCTGAGGAACTTGCTCATCAACACTGGAAGAATAAGATTGACTAACTGCTTGCAGTTGCTTATTGCTTGGATTGCCAAGGTTTCTGCTTGGTGCATTCAACACTGCAACGACTGCACATAATTGCAGCCTTGGAGCGTGCCGTACTGCAACATCTTTAAAGTTAACAAAGTCAATCAGAGATTTTTTATGAACCCCAAGTTTTACTTTCAGCTCATCTCTGTTTTCTTCCAAACAGGCTTTTATTTTATCAATTGCATCAAAAAAGTAGAATCCTTTTTGCCGACAAAATTTGATCAATGGCTTATGGTTGTCTTCGAATATTCTAGCCTCTATTTTAGGCATTATTTTAGCTTTAAGCTGCAGATTTTCCGGACTGACATATAAACCATCAACTTCCAGCTTTGTAATAGTTTAGACTTGATCTGACAGGCATGAATTATCTGACAGAAGAATTGACAGAGTCAAAACCAAAATCAGCATCCTGTTTAATGCTATCAATATTTTTCTGATAAGCAATATGCATACTATCAAAAAAGGTTTGCATAGGAGTCTTACCATAGCAATATTTACCCGAATGCGGTCTAGATCTATTGTAAGAATGCACCCAATGGTCTACATCTAACTGAAGTTCTGCCAAAGAGGTGTAAATTTTCTTTCTAAAAATAATATTGTAACATTCATCTTCTGTGGAACCTTTCACATATGCCATTAGTCTGTGGAGAACGAGCTTTGGTTCGAGAATGATCAATATTTTCTACCCCTAAATATAGCTGGTAAGCTTGATTTTCAGGTCTGCCACAATACTCTGTACCACGATCCGTCAAAACACGTAGCAATGATACTTTCTGTTCATCAAAGAACGGTACTACTCTATCATTAAGAAGATCAGCAGCTGTAATAGCAGTTCTTTCCGTTAGCAAAAGCAACTCTGGAATAGGTATCAACAAAGGTTTGCTGGTCCAATACCTTTGATATTACCAACATAATAACTGTCTTGGCTACCTAAGTATCCTGGATGCTCTGTTTCAATTTCTCCATGGGCCTCTTTTTCTTCCTTAGCCTTTTCTAGAGCTGTTATCTGTTCTTCTGTTAAAATGATACCATCCTGAGCTACTTTTGCTTCTAATGCCTTTAACCTCTTTTTAAAATTTTCAAGATCGTTTCTTTGCCACACTGATCTTATTCCACTTGCGGAGATCTCTCTTTTTCAGTTCGTTTGCTGCTCTTTCTTGTCCGTATGCTGGAAATTCTATTGCTATTTCAATTACTGCTTTTTCTATATCCTCCGACACTCTATTTGCATACAATGGCTTGCTTTTGCTTATCTCGTATAAAGCTTCTTCCCCTCCTGTTTCATACAGTTCTTTGAAGCGGTAAAATGTATCCCTTCATTACTTTACACGCCTGTGATACATTTCCTAATTGCTTTGCAAGTTCTAGCAATCCCAACTTTGGTTTTAGTATTTTTTCTTGTGTTGTACTCATATCTGACACTCCTTTAAAACTTGTTTATATTTTTATCTTACTTTATTTGCCTGTCAGATTAAGTCTGAACTATTACAGTTAAATAGAGAAGGTTACCGAACAAAATCAGATATCTTTAAAAAAGCGACGGTAAGGAGAATAATAACAAATCCAATATATATGGGAAAAATCAGGCATTATGAAAAAGAGTATGAAGGAAAGCATGAAGCAATAATAGAAGAAGAAAAGTGGCAAAAAGCGCAGGAATTGATAAAGAATCAGCCATATAGAAAAGCAAAATATGAAGAAGCATTGCTAAAGGGAATAATAAAGTGCAAGAGCTGTAATGCAAATATGACGCTGACGTACGCAAAAAAAGAGAATAAAAGGTATAGATATTACGTATGCAACAATCATTTAGTTGGAAAAAGCTGTGCGTCAAAGAGTCGGAATATAGTAGCAGGAGAAGTAGAAAAAGAAGTAATGAAGAGAGCAGAGCACCTATACAAAAATTGGCAAGAAAAAGCGGAAGAGTGGAAAAATTTAAGTTTCAGAGAACAGAAAGAAGTAGTGAAAAAGTTAATAAAGGGAGTAATGGTAAAAGAAGATGGAATAGAGGTACGTTCTGAATCAGAGGAAACATTTATACCAATAAAGAAAAAAGGAAACAAATGCACAGTAGTAGAACCCGAAGGGAAAACAAATAATGCATTGCTAAAAGCAGTGGTGAGGGCTCACCTATGGAAACGGCAACTAGAAGAGGGAAAATATGTAAGCGTAGGAGAACTGAGTGCCAAAATTAATATAGGTACAAGACGTATACAGCAAATTTTGAGGTTGAACTATTTAGCACCAAAAATTACAGAAGACATAGTAAATGGAAGGCAGCCAAGGGGTTTGAGGTTAGTGGATTTGAGAGAAATACCGATGTTGTGGAGCGAGCAACTAGAGAAATTTTACGGGTTTAAACAAGCTGTCCGCCAATAAAAAATAAGATAATTTCTTTAGAAGAATCTTTGGATTATTAAACTTTCTGCAACTCTTTAACCCCAATTATGGAAAGATCAGTAAATTTAACACTCACACTGAATTGGATAAATTGATTGTAAAAAAATAAGATTTTCAATAAGTTGCTTGTATAGTCGGCCTTTCATAGGTAACAAAGCCAACTCTCCTGCTATATCTCCTTACCCCCTTAAGTTATAATTTTGCACTGTTATTTGATTTACTACAGCTTCAGCATTGCTATTCTCAAGTGACTTTGAAGGCTTATTACAATAATATATGATTGCAGCAGCAACCAGACAACAAGCTCCAACCACTATTCCTACCACTAACATTTCTAGGTGAACTGCAATAGCTACGCCTAAAGCAACTCCAGCTATTGCTAGCATGGGAGCAGCTATCGTAGGCAACTTACTTTTTGCATCTTGTGGATTAGGGTTGTTTTTGTTTTGATAACTAAGTTGTTTGCTGTTTACTACAGACTCTTCTTCATCACTTCTAGATGTCGAAACATTCTCACTTACATAACTTGGTACTGTAGGTACTGTTAAATTTTGCTGATCATCTTGCTCATTAGTTAGTTGTAAATTTTCTGTTTCTCTTGAGTTACATCCTCTAAATGCAACAATAGGTTGTCGATTACGTGGATTTTTTCCTAAAAGGAGAACCATTAACATACTCTTTATATCTTTATTTAAAGAAACTATATCCATTTCTTTCTTCTTTTTTGCTTCCTCTAATTTTTCTTTAATCTCTTCCAACTTCTTTTTTTTACTATCTCGTTCATGTTGTGGAAGTTTTTTAATTTCATCTTTCGCCATCATAAGGAAGCCATCAAGATTATGTAAATGTGTGTAGACTTCTCCTGTGTTTTCATTAAT
The DNA here is from genome assembly GCF_947251845.1 of Wolbachia endosymbiont (group B) of Athalia cordata. Classification (NCBI taxonomy): domain Bacteria; kingdom Pseudomonadati; phylum Pseudomonadota; class Alphaproteobacteria; order Rickettsiales; family Anaplasmataceae; genus Wolbachia; species Wolbachia endosymbiont (group B) of Athalia cordata. Next base: position 963,381 of record NZ_OX366383.1, on the reverse strand, counting down.
TGAAAAAACCCTTATACAATATTCTTTTATAGTCTCAAGAGTTATAGGATCCATATCAAGCTCATCATCCACAAGATCTGTATCTAAGTTTGTATCTGAAATTTCTTGACGTACTACTGGCGTGATATAAAGAGTATTTGTCATATTCATCGAAACAGAAGAAAATGAACTTAATGCGTAACGACGATTATTTTCGGAAATTTCCTTCATGAATCTATATATTTTAAGACGTAATTCGTTATATTCTTTATAATGTGGAACTTTATAAAATAATTTACTAAGATAAAATTTTGTTTTTTCAATGCTATTTCTTTGTTTCAAGTAACTTTCCTGTATTTCAAGAAATTTATTATTGATCATATTTGAGCAAATTTTTTCGTTATATTCACCTACATTACCTGTAACATTAATTTCTTGCTCTATTGGTTTATGCCGATCAAAACACACTTGAATAGTAATTTTGTCCTCATTTAATAGATTTGGATCTATAGCAAATAAAAAATCTTTTTCTTGTGAAGTAACAATGCACTCAGGTATTGTGCATATTTTTTTATCTTTATTTTTAATGGTAATATTCGCATTAATACGTTTACCTTTCAATAATCCAGCATTTTGGACTTTACCAAAATCAGATTGAAGTTGAACGTGGGTTAGTGGTGATCCATCCACCTGCAATTCCGTAATATAGGTGAAATCATAATCTTTACCTACTCCTACAGAATAAATTCTTGGTAACTTCTTATCATTGGAATTGTTCTTAATCTTCTTTATTACCTCCTTCGGATTCAGATCATCTACTACATATTCGCTATTTTTTCCATCAGTAATCACAAATATAGCAGTTTCTTCAGGGTTAAATTTCGTATAAGATTCTAATTTTAATACCTCCAGCACTCCTTTGCCAATATTAGTACCCCCTCTTACTTGAAGATTTTTTATTTTATCATGAGAACTTTTACTTTCTCCATCTAATAAAATAGTAGCTTTATTGTCAAATTGAATAACACTAATCTTAGTATCATCTCTTAATTCAGAGATTATCTTACAAACACCTTTTTGCATCGCTTCTATTCGTGATATATATTTTTGTGTTTCGTAAACAAAAACATCTCTTTCAGACATTGAACCACTAATATCAAGTACAAATATCAGATGTTTTAAGTCATCCTTATCTTCATTATCTATTGTAGTAAATGAAAGCTGCGCTAACTGACCTTCTGAAAATGGGTCTTTACCAACAACAAAACTTGCTTTTTTTATACTGAACATATTGTGAACATAAATATACTATAATATAACAACAAATATCTTAAAATGTCAATAAATATTATTTTTTCTTACTTATTTCATGTAATGCTTCTTCTTCTCCATTTTCATATAACTCCTTAAATCGATAAAATGTATCACGAGAATAACCCATCACTTTACACGCTTGTGATACGTTACCTAGTTGCTTTGCTAATTCTAATAACCCTAACTTTGGTTTTAGTATTTTTGTTTCTCATATCTAACACTCCTTTCTTTTATTATTTTATAACTTACTTTTCTAAAGTGTCAGATCAAGTCTTGTTTAATACAACTAATGTTACGTGAGTTAGATCAATAACAAAATCAACTAAAATCCATATTTTAAATTCATCATTCCAGATGCGTGTGATTCATGGAAGTTATTACAATAAAAATGTAAGATCAACAAGACTTGATTCATTAGATAGGATTTAATCTGATAAGTCAGCAGCCATAATCTCTATGAGTCACAAAGTGAAAGCACCATATTAATTAGTGTAACAGTAAATCCGATCATTTACTGTTTTTAAAAATAGTGCGTATATTTGTGAGAGCAGCTCAAGTAAAGGCAGGGTTGTGAAAATAAAAGCCTGGAATTTTTGCAACAAAATTAGGCAAAACAGTTCGTATGTAGATATCGATGAAATAGGCTAATATGGGTAGTTTTAGCGTATAATGAAACTACCATATAAAAAAGTTCGCATGTATCACTTGGTAGACCAACTCATCCCAAGAAAAATTGTTCTCACGTTCCTTGGTTTTGGTTACGGAAGATAGTTATTTTATTTAAGTTATTAGTGAAATATGTTGCTAGATTAATAGCAATTTTCTTGACGAGGAATTTACGGCAAAAACGAAATTTGAAGATAGAATGAAGTAGTCTAAAAATAAAATGTCAAAATACACATAAAAATCACTTGCATTCCCGATTTTATCTACTAATATATAGAAAATCTAGTATAACATTAGGTTTTATGTGAAATAGATGGAAGGGTTTATGACTGAAAGCAATGTATCCAATAGATAAAGAAAGGGATAATTCAGGAGCTAATCAATTTCAAACACCTGGTAGTGGTGGTTGTTTTTTTGGCGCTGTTGCTTTGAGTTACTTAATTCCTGTAAAAGACGATGAGTAAAGATTTGGTACAACATACAGGGATTCGTTTAGAGATGATAGTAATAAAGAAAAAAGGCAATAATTTAAAAGGAGATGTAAAATATTACTACTTTAAGTTCTTTTTTTAGAGTTAAATAAAACAGAAATATTAAAAAATGTAAAAATAAGGAGTTTATATGGGTTTTTTTAATAAAAGTCAAAGTCTCACTCAGCAGGACATTAATTCTATTAGACGGGTATTTGGTTCTAATAAAACTAGCTTTGAATCTATAGAGACACTTTATGATTTATCAGGCCGTTTATCTGAGGTTAATAGCGAAGAATTTTTGAAATATATAAAAGGAAAATCACCGCAGGAAAGAGAGTTTTTGATTCGCTTAGCTGGAGAAAAAGGAGTAATCATTAAAGGGGAGGATAAAAATATATTATCAGAGTTGATTAATATTCAAAAAAACTCTGAAAAATTTTTAGAAAATTCTCAGACTTTTATTGAGCTATACCCTGTAACTGGTAATTCTTTAGACAAAGAATTTATGAAAAATAGTCTAAAAACTGGTGATAGAAATAGTGTGACCCCAGGGGTAGAAATAAATACTATACGAAAGAAAAGAGGAGCAGCTCAGAGTACCATCCTTATATGCCCCCCTTCTCCTATCCCTAGTATTCGGAGCCAAGAAGAGTTTAAAAACAATCCAGCTGCTTGGCTTGGTAAAAACTCGGTTAGTACTTTTGTGTCAGGATCTCTTGCACTTAGGGCAAAAGTTGATTTGAAAAATGGGGTTATATACCCCTTTAGTTTGACTAAAGTTGGTATAGACAAATATGTTTTATCTCCTAATACGAAGGATGTTAACGGTGTCAAGGGGTATTGGTTAGGGACTGGAGATAAAATTACTATCGATCCTCATCATGGTCCTAGTTTTATTTTCACAGGTGAGCTTCAAGGATGCTCAATTCATATAAAATACGACAAAACTACGAATAAAATGGAGGTTTTCCATCGTAATAGACAACACGTCTATCAGATTCATTTTGATGCCACAGGAAAACCTATAGATAGCTATGGCAACCCTATTAGTGAACTAGCCGGTGTTGAACAACTGTTAGATAAGAATGGCAACCATATAGAAGCAATACCCAACGGTTCACTCTCTCTAAATGATGGGGTGTTGGGTAAAGATGGTCGACCTATTACTACGATTAATGGCAAAAACATAGAAGAATTATTGAATGAAAATTTAGATAGGGGAACTGATGAGTTAAAACAGTTTTTAGATTACGATTTGAAAGGCGGTACAACTATAAGTTGGGAAGAATATACTGTAGGATTACCTAAGAATTATATTGCTATTAATGCCGCTAATCCTGATCTTCCTCCCATTTATACAACGCCTTTTTTATACCGACAAGATAACGGTAAGTGGGTTTTTATATCCCAGCAAATTAAATACACTCCTTGGGCTGCAGCGGGAAAAGACATCCCTAATTTTGAAGGAACCGGTAAGATTTTTACAAAGGAAATCGAGGGCATTCCTTTACCTCCTCGAGGAAGAAAAAGGCGATCAGCGCAAGCTCATTGTGTTATCACTTTAAAAGGGAGCAAGAAATCTAACATTGATAATGTAAGACTTTCTGATTTGTCAGTTGATAAAATTAAAAAAATAGATGGAGATATGTTATCTGATTATATTAGAAAATTCCCTGAACATGAACATCAGTTACTTGGAATTGTCTCTCAAGCAAGGGAAGCTGGTGTACCAGTTGTTACTGGTGAATCGTCTAGGAAAGCAATAGAGAAAGAGAAAGTTCAAAAAAGTGGTTCAGAAACGGGTTTAACCCATAGAAATACTGGATCAGATGCAAGAGAAGTACAGGTTAATGCTCACCCTCGTGAAAATTCTATCTCTAGAGAGAGAGTTCAAAAAAGTGGATCAGAAACGGGTTTAACCCATAGAAATACTGGATCAGATGCAAGAGAAGTACAGGTTAATGCTCACCCTCGTGAAAATTCTATCTCTAGAGAGAGAGTTCAAAAAAGTGGTTCAGAAACGGGTTTAACCCATAGAAATACTGGATCAGATGCAAGAGAAGTACAGGTTAATGCTCACCCTCGTGAAAATTCTATCTCTAGAGAGAGAGTTCAAAAAAGTGGATCAGAAACGGGTTTAACCCATAGAAATACTGGATCAGATGCAAGAGAAGTACAGGTTAATGCTCACCCTCGTGAAAATTCTATCCCTAGTAAAACAAAACGAGGATTCGCGGCTTCATTTGGTGCTGACCTTGCGGCAGGAATAGTTATGGAGGGTGTCAGGGAGATACCTGTGGTTGGTTGTCAGATAAAACATGCAAAGACTTATATAAAAGATCAGGGTCAAAATATTTTGGATACTGTTACATTCAAGAAAGCTCCATGGATTGGTATATTGGATTCGTTAAAAAATGGGTGGAATCTTGCTAAAAATACTTTTAAAAATATCAAAGAAGGCGGAAAGGGAGAAAATTGCAAAGATCCTAATAGCATAGAGGCCATGATGAATAAGCAACTTAATGCTATAGAAAACAATTCAAAAGGAATAGATAGGAATTATGATGCTATTAGAGAAAATTATGCTGAAATTAAGCACGTATCAAGTCAAGTAGATAGGAATTTTGATGCTATAGAGAGGAATTCAGAAGCTATAGGTGCTAACTATAATGCTATTAAAGAAAATTATGGTGCTATTAAGCAAAACTATGGTGCTATTAGAGATGTTGCAAATAAAGCAGATAGAAACTTTCATGGCATAGAAAATAATCTGAGGGCTATAGATAGAAATTATGAGGGCATTAAACAAAATTATGGTGAGATAAGAAAAGTTTCAGGGCAAGTTGACAGAAATTTTGATGCTATAGGTATAAACTACAATGCGATTAAGGATAATTATAGAGCTGTTAAACAAAACTATGGTGCTATTAGAGATGTTGCAGATAGAACAGATAGGAATTTCGGTGCTATTAGGGAAAATTATGACTTAATTAGAGAAAATTATGGTGCTATTAAGCAAAACTATGGTGCTATTAGAGATGTTGCAGATAGAACAGATAGGAATTTCGGTGCTATAGGTATAAATTATGGTGCTATTAAGAAAAATTATGACGCTCTTAGAGAGAATTATGGTGCTATTAGAGATGTTGCAGGTAGAACTGATAGGAATTTTGATGCTATAAAAGATAATTTGGAAGCAATAGGTACAAACTACAATGCTATAAAAGAAAATTATGGTGCTATTCAAAATGTCTCAAGACAGGTAGATAGAAATTTTGATGCTATAGAAAACAACTCAAGAGCGATAGGTATCAATTACGATGCTATAAAAGAAAATCATGGTGCCATTATGCAGAACTATGGTGCTATTAGAGATGTTGCAGGTAGGGCAGATAGGAATTTTGATGCTATAAAAGATAATTTGGAAGCAATAGGTACAAACTACAATGCTATAAAAGAAAACTATGGTGCTATTAGGGATGTTGCAGGTAGAACAGATAGGAATTTTGATGCTATAAAAGATAATTTGGAAGCAATAGGTACAAACTACAATGCTATAAAAGAAAACTATGGTGCTATTAAGCAGAATTATGGTGCTATTCAACATGTCTCAAGACAGGTAGATAGAAATTTTGATGCTATAGGTATAAATTATAATGCAATTAGAGAAAACTATGATGCTATTAAGCAGAACTACGGTGCCATTCAACATGTCTCTGGTCAAGTTGATAGGAATTTTGTTGCCATAGAGCGTAACTTTGACGTGCTTAGAATAAATAATGGTCTGATTCGAGTAGTTGATGGAAAAGTTGATAGAAATTACGGTGCAATTCAACATGTCTCTGGTCAGGTAGATAGAAATTTTGGTGCTATAGAGCGTAACTTTGACGTGCTTAGAATAAATAATGGTCTGATTCGAGTAGTTGATGGAAAAGTTGATAGAAATTACGGTGCAATTCAACATGTCTCTGGTCAGGTAGATAGAAATTTTGGTGCTATAAAAGATAACTTGAAGGGAATAATTGTAAATTATCATGCAATCAGGGAAAATCTTGGTGCAATTAAAAATGTTGAAAATAAGGTAGATAGAAACCTTTATCTTTTAAGTTATGGTCTGGATAAAAATTATGGTGCTATCAGAGAAGTCGAAAATAAAGTAGACCGAAATTATGGTGCCATAATGGAGATTGAAGATAAGGTAGATAGAAATTATGTTGGGCTTAGGAAAGTTGAAGGTAAGGTAGATAGGAATCTTTACCTTTTGAGTTATGGATTAGATAAAAATTATAATGCTATTAAAGGAGTTGAAAGCAAAGTAGATAGAAATTTTTACTTTTTAGGTTATGGATTAGATAGAAATTATGATGGAATTAAACAGGTTGAAAGTAAGGTAGATAGGAATCTTTATGTTCTAAGGTACGGCTTGGACAGAAACTATGATGGAATTAAACAGGTTGAAAGTAAGGTAGATAGGAATCTTTATGTTTTAGGCTATGGCTTAAATAGGAACCTTAATATTCTAGGACACGGCTTGGATAGAAATTTTGATTCCATAAGGCAAAATTTCCAAGAAATAAATAGAAATTATCAAGCAATTAAGCAGGTTGAAGATAAGGTAGATAGAAACCTTTTAGCAATGTTAGAAGGATTTAAATTTCTAGAAAGTAAAGTTGACGAAACAAGAAATGAGATAAAGGAAGGCTTTAAAAAACTACGTGAATTTGTCAAGACATCTAAAATAGAAAATGTAGCTTCAAAAATAATTACATTTATTGATTACTTTATAACAGAGAAAGATTTAATTAGACAGTTTAACAAGGACCAGCTTGTGATTAAACTTGAAGCTAGGAACAGTATATTACATCGGTTACAAGATACTCTTACTTTACAATCATCAAGTACTCTGCATGTAAGTTTAAATGATATCATTAACCAAAGGTTTGCTATTCCGGAAGATGCATATGATGAAATAGCGTTTACTACCCTTGACTTACTTTATTCTGGAACACAAGCTTATGTTTCTGTAATGTCTTTTCTTGTTCAAGGCTATGGTTATCTTGCTGATTACTATTATCAGAAGAATGATATAGAAAAGTACAATTATTATCTTTCTTTGCTTTCAATAACTTCTAAGGACTTTGTAAATTCATTAAGTGCTAGTAGTGGACTATTGGATAAGGTAACTAGTATACTTGATGAAGTTCAACAGTTACATTTTATACAGGAAGAGAGAGAAGATATAGTAGAGGTTTTGTCAGAGAGAAAGGATGTTATAAATCTAGTTAGATCTGAACTTAATGATATCAAGAATTTACCTGAGAATAGACCAACGATACAAATAGGTTATAACTTTTTAAAATCAAATATAAGTACACCTATTGTAGAATGGGAAGATGGGAAGAGAGTTAGCTATGCAGTACATTTCAAAGATCAAAGTACTTACTCTCAAGTTAGTGATTGGTCTATACCATATACGGTACATGGTAAGGCAAATCCGTTTCTTAATATAGGTATTGATTTGCAAGGAAGAGAACGTCTTATCTTTAGGAAATTTGGTAACAGTAGTCCAGAGTTAGTTGGTATAATCACAGATAGTAATCAACAAGAGTTTAGAGATATTAATCATGATCTTTATAATGCTGTAATGCGACCAAATGAACAAATAGCTATAAATGAAATAGATCTTCTAATGAAAGGTGGTGCTGATATAAATACTGAATATCAAGATGGAAAATACATAATGCATGCCGCCGCAGAATCAGGCAATTCTAATATTACTTTAGCTTTGATAAAGAACGGAGCTGATATTAATGCAAGGGATATAGATGGACGTACACCACTTTATATCGCTTCTGAACTTGGGCATAAGAACCTTATCAAAGATTTAATAGCAAATGGTGCTGATGTAAATGCAGACACTTATTTAAGTTGGACTCCTTTACATGCTGCTGTTCATAAGGGTAATGAAGATGTTGTTAGAATATTAATGCAAAATGAAGCTGTTGTAAATTCTACAACTCAAGAAGGATTTACTCCGTTACATTTTGCCTGTTCTTCTGGTAAAGATGCGATAATTGATCTTTTACTTCTAGATAATAAAGTTAATATTAATTCAAGTTCTGATCAAGGACTAACTCCTTTACATCTAGCTGCAATTGGTGAATATGATTCTGCTGTGGAGTTATTACTCAGAAATAGCACGATTAATGTAAATGCTAAGGTTAAAGGTGAGCTTACACCTCTCCATTTTGCATCTTCATCTGGAAATTTAGGGATAGTTAAACTTTTAATTTTACAGGATACGATAAACGTTAATGAACAATCTGCTGATGGATGGCTTCCATTACATCTTGCAATTCTTTTTGAAAAGGAAAATGTAGCCCTTGAGCTATTAAAAATTGAGGGGATTAAGGTAAATTTAAAAGGAAAAGTTGGTTTAACTCCACTTCACCTTGCAGCTATGAAAGGTCAAAATAGTGTTGTATCAAGTTTACTTGATAAGCAAGCGCTGGTTGAAGAGCGTGATCAGTATAATTCTACACCTCTTCACTTTGCTGCTGAGAAAGGAAATTTAGAGATAGTACAAACTCTCATTAACAAGGCTAATGCTAGTTTCAACGCTAAGCAACAAGATGGTTATACACCTTTAGCTCTTGCTGCTCTCAATAATAAGTTAGATATAGTAGAGTTTCTTGCTGATAAGGGTGCAACCGTTAATACTAAAAATAAAGCTGGTATTTCTCCTATAGATTTTGCTGCTTGGAAAGGCAATTTAGAAATGGTTAAACTGCTTGAACAAAAGGGCTCTGACCTAAGTAGTGTATTATATTGGGCTGCATATGGTGGTCATTTGGATATAGTTAGCTATTTAATAGAAATAAAAGGTCTTAACCTAAATACAAAAGATAACGATGGTAAAACTCCAATACACGATGCAGCAAAACAAGGTCACTTTAGTGTAGTTAAGTACTTAATTGAGAAAGGAGTAGATTCTAATACTAGGGATAATCGTGGAAACACCATCATACATTTTGCTGCTTATAGTGGTAATTTAGAAATGATAAGGTACCTTGCAGAAAATGGAGTTGATGTAAAAGCCACTAATAACTACAATACTACTTCTCTTCATTTGGCTAGTTTGAATGGGCATTTGAATGTAATAAGATATCTTGTAGAAGAAAGAGGTGCAGAACTCAATGCAAAAAATAACGGTGGAGATACTGCTATGCACTTTGCAGCCTCAAATGGCTACTTACGTATAACTAAATATCTGCAAGGAAAAGGAGCGAATGTTAACCTTTCTAATCAAGTTGGTTGGACCCCTACACTAGAGGCGGCATATAGAGGAAAATGGTTTATTGTAAAATTTCTTGCAAATCAGGGTGCAAATATCGAGAAAATCAATGTACATGGTAACTCTGCTCTACACTTTGCAGCCCGAGATGGTAAAATAGATATGGTAAGCTTACTTATAAAAAATCAGTCTAATGTTAATGCTATTGATCAGGATGGGTATTCACCTGCATTCTGGGCTGCTAGATATGGTCATTTGGAGATAGTGAAGCTTCTTGTAGATCAAAAAGGTGCAAATTATAAAATTGCCGATAAATCTGGTATGTCTTTCTTACATACAGCTGTCCTGTCGGGCAACTTAGATTTAGTAAAATATCTTGTAGAGGAAAAAGGAGTGAATGTTAATGTGCCTGATAACAGTTTTCATACCAGTACACCTCTACATCTTGCTGCTAACAACTTTGAGATAGCAAAATACTTGATAGAAAAGGGTGCTGGGATAAACACTGTTGACGAAAATAATGCTACACCTTTGTTAAAAGCTGCTAATCAAAAGAGCTGGAATGTAGTTAGTTATTTAATAGAAAAAGCTGCAAATGTAAATCTAGCTGATAAAGAAAATAATACTCCTATTCATGAAGCTGTTAAAAGTGGTGTTTTAGATATTGTAAAATTTTTGATAGAGAAAGGTGCTAACGTTAATGTAAAAAACAATTATGGTTATACACCTCTACATCTTGCAACTTTAAATAGTCACTTTGATGTGCTCGTGTATCTTGTAGATGAGAAGGGTGGTGACTTTAATATCAAAGATAATTATGGTAATACTCCTTTACACTACGCTGCTTTGATTGGTGACTTAAGCATAGTCAAATATCTTGTAGGAAAAGGGTCGGATTTTAACATTAAGAATAATGAAGGCAAAACTCCTTATACTTTAACTAGTAGCCTAAATGTAGCAAAATATTTTATAGATGAAAAAAATGTTGGTTACAGTACCAATATATTTAATGCCGTTAAACACAACAATTTAGGTATATTAAAGTATTTAGTAGAGAGACAAAGTGCCAGCTCTAATGTAGTAGATGATAGAGGTAAAACTCTTTTGCACTACGCTGCAGAAATGGGCTACTTAGATATTATAAAGTACCTGATTGGGGAAAAACACGTGGATGCTGGTAAAAAGGATAATTTTGGTAATTCTGCTTTGCATTATGCAGCTTTGAATGGTCATTTAAATATAATAAAGTACCTAGATGAAATGAATACGGATAAGGAAGTTCTGAGCTATAGTACTAATATATTTGATGCTGCGGGAAAAGGTTATCTAGGTATAGTAAAATACCTTATAGAAGAAAAAAGTGCTGATTTTAAGTCAAGCGATAGTAAAGGAAAAACTCCTTTGGAGTACGCTGCCATAAATGGACATTTAAGCATAATTAAATACCTAATAGAAGAAAAAGGAGTGGGGTATAATGGTGATATATTCAATGCTGCTGAAAAGGGTTATATAGGTCTTATAAAGTACTTTATAGAGGAAAAGGGTAATGATGTGAACTCTAAAGACAGTTTAGGTTGGACTCCATTGCATAGAGCTGCTTATAACGGTCGCTTAAATATAGTTAAATATCTTGTAGATGAAAAGCATGCTAATGTTAATGCTAAGAACAATGTTAATTTTGCACCATTACATGCAGCTGCAGAAAAAGGTCACCTAGATATATTGAAGTATCTGATAAGTAAAGGTGTTGATGTTAATTTGAAGGCTGGCAATGGATATACTGCGCTAGATTATGCTGCTGTAAATGGCCATTCGAACATAACTAAGTATCTAATAGAAGAAAAAGGTGTAAGTTATAATGTGTTTGATGCAGTTAAAAGTGGATACTTAGATGCAGTAAAATATTTTATAGAAGATAAAAACGTTGATGTTAACGTAAAGGACAGCGATGGTAAAACGGCTTTGAATTTAGCAGCTTCTTTAGGTAAGTTGGATATACTAAAATATCTTCATAGTAAGAATGCTAGTTTGACAGCTGTTGATAATAAAGGTGATGGGCCTTTACATTCTGCTGCATTAAATGGTCATTTAGATATAGTCCGGTATCTTTTAGAGAAAGGGGTTGATATAAATATTAAAACTAGTGATAGTTATCATTATACGCCTTTGCATTGGGCTGCCCAAAACGGTAAGTTGGAGATAATAAAGTATCTTTTAGAGAGAGGAGCGGATTCTAATGCCAAGGATAATTATGGGTATACACCCCTACATCGTGCTGCTTTTTCAGGTAAATTAGAGGTAGTAGAATACCTTATAGGAAAAGGTGCGAGTACTAATATTAAGAATAATAATGGAAAAACGCCATTAGATATCGCAAGAGAAAAAGGTTACCTAGGCATAATAGAATATATTACAAAAATAGAGGTTATAAATGTTAATAATATATTTCAAGCCGTTAAAAATGGTGATCTAGAAAAGGTAAAATACCTAGTAGAGCATGGAGTTGACATTAATGTTAAAAATAATGAAGGCAAAACACTTTTGCATTATGCAGCTTCGAATAAATATTTGCATATAGTTAAATATCTAGCTAACGATAAAAATGTTGATGTAGATGTCAGGGATAGTTCAAACAATACTCCTTTACATGAATCTGCTTATTATGATGCCTTAGAAGTAGTAAAATTTTTTATTGGGGAAAAGCATGCTAATACTAATTCTCGAGATATTAACAACGAAACACCTCTTCATAAAGCAGCATGGAATGGCAATTTGGATGTTGTAAGGTACCTGATAGAAGAAGGAGCTACTATTGATTCCAAAGATAAGAACGGTAAAACACCTTTACAAACAGCTGAGGCAAATGGTAAGCAAAATGTAGCACAATATCTTATGTCAGAGATGCAACGTTATTCTAGCCGTAATATCTTTGATGCTGCTAAAAATGGTGATCTAGGAACAGTAAGATATTTAATAGAAAATGGTACTTCAGCTGATGTTAAAAATGATAAAGGAGAAACACCATTACACTATGCTGCTTTAAATGGTCACTTAAATATGGTTAGGTATCTTATAGATAACAAACATGTCAGTATTAATGATAAGGACTACTATAACCATACCTCTTTGCATTTTGCTGCTTTAAATGGTCACTTAAATGTAGTAAGGTATCTTGTAGATGAAAAAAATGCTGATTTTAATGTGAAGAATGGCAATGATGATACTCCTTTGCATAAAGCAGCAGAGAATGGATACCTAGATGTGGTAAAATACCTCATAGGTAAAAAACATGGAGATTTTAATGTAAGAAATAAACAACTTGAAACACCTCTACATAGGGCTGCTTGGGCTGGTAGGTTAGATGTAATCAAATATCTTGTAGATGAAAAGCATGCTGATATTAATGTCAAAGATAAGAGAGGTTTTACTCTGTTAGACTATGCTAGCTGGAATAATGGATTCAATGATAAATCAGAGATGGTTAGCTACCTTGAATCAAAAGGTGGACGTCATCGTACTCGTCGCAGTATTGTGCGTGGGGGAATCCCAGAGCATTCTAGTATCTCAAGTAACCCTTCAGGAGATCATAAAATAAAGGATGAAGTACTTTTTAATATCCAAAACTATTCAATGGATCAACCTGAAATAGCAGCAAGTAGTGGTACAAGACCATCTTCATGGATAAACGATTTATCTGGTTGGGCAAGAAGCTTTGTGGGTGGATTGTTAAGTTCTAAACCTGAAAGTACTAAAGGTCCAATCTCACAAGTAGATGCAAGAGTGGATGTAAATGGTACGATAATGTTACTTGACATACTCATTAGAAAAGTTATAGGTCGGAAATATATTTCTACAGTAGATCAGTCTATATCTCAACTAGAAGCACAGGGCTATGCGCTCAATATTACAAAGGGATTTGAGAAAGTAGTAGAGCAAGCTGGATTAAAAAGTGGTGTATCAATACATCGATTAAATATTGATTATATGGGAATGCAAAAAGAGATTACTAGAAAAGTCATGAGTGGTAAATTTGATGAGGTTTCAGGGATTTTAAGCTCATATGTAGAGAAAGCGTTACCTGGTAGAGAAGCAGGATACCCTGGTAAATTAAGCGAGAAAAGGTTTAATGAGTTTATGATTAAATTTAATAAGGGGCTAGATGTGACATTAAATCAATCAATAGAGCAGATATTACACAACGGAGATGATAGATTAGAAGTTGATGGTGCAAAACAAATGAGTTTAGAACCTCAAAGTTATTTAAGTAATGCTTCAGTCCAAGGTCATTTGACTCAGAATAAGGTTAAATTAATTTCTTAATATCATCTAAAGAAAGGCCGGTTATTTCAGCGATAACATCAATAGATACACCGGCCTTAAGTGAGTTTTTTGCAACTTCAATATCCCTTTCTTTTCTGCCTTCCACTTTGCCTTTTTGATGGCCGATGAGGATGCCTTCTTGTCTACCTTCTAGTTTAGCATCATCGAGTTTTTGAGCAAGGACAGCCTGTTCATCACGAATACGCTTGATCTCCTGTTCATAGGCAATAAATTCTTTTTCTGACCAGTTGAATCTATTTAGTTCTTCATATGCTCTTTTAATTATTAGATCACTTCCTATTATTCTCTCTAGCTCTTCTTCACTAGTTTCATCTGCATATCTAAAGAAGTAGACCCATTTTTCAACTATACTTGAAAGCTGATCTTCTTTTGTTTTTGGAAATTTAGGCAACTCAATAAATATAAAGTAAAAATCTTTTAGATCATGTTCATTAGTATCTTCATCGCGAATGGTATGCTTTGACTTATACTCAGACTTATCAGGAAACAGTATACAATCTGCTATAGCAATAAAGATAATTTCCTTAAGGTCATGGTATTGATCACCTTTATCAGCCTGCCTTGAGTAAGCTTTAGCAGCATAGTATTGTGCACGTTTTTCAAAGCCTTTGGTTTTAGCGACCTGCATTTCGACTATCACTTGTAGCCCATTTTCATCTCTACAAAGAACATCGACAATGCTTTGTTTTTTGGAGGCAATCTCAGGGTCTTGAATAGTACTTAAAAACTCTATATCCTTTATTGCACTTTTACCAGTGAAGCCAAGAATATCATTAAGAAAGTGAATAAGAATATCTTTATTTTTTTCAGTACCAAGTGCGTCCAGAGAAGGCGAGTATTGTTCAGTAGGAAATAGACCTACCAGGATAAAAGTCGGAATCCTGTAGCTTGGGTAGCAGCATAAAGGGAAACCAAAATGTTGAAGCCTACCGACAACATTATCGTAGGATAATGGCGAATTACCAGGCCGTAGCGAAAGCGAATGCACAGATTGCCTCGAAAGGAATATTCTGAAGGTCGAGCCATCTTGGTACTGGCGAAGACAGAATAGACCAGACGAAAAACGAATGAAACGATTGGTCTACTTCAGCGGGGTGTTAGTAACAGCATGGCAATGAGGACATACAAAGCAACTGGAGAAGCCCTCCTCATCCCAAGGAGAAACACCTTGGAGAGGTAGGTTCTATAACTGGAAAACAGGAAGTGAACTGAAGATGAGAGGGTGACGGATGGGTGCGTAGTAGTGAAGAAGTGAGGTAACGCTCATGGAGCAAAGGCACCCTACTAGCAGGGATCTTTTAACAAAAGGAAGGTAAAGGTAAAAATGACAAAAATGCCGATAAAATTACAAGACCTGAGAAGAAAGATATACACCAAAGCGAAGGCAGAACCGGAATGGCGATTCTGGGGAATCCATGTTCATGTCTGTAAAATGGAGACACTGGAGGAAGCTTACAAACTAACGAAGAGGAGTAATGGGGCACCAGGGATTGATGGGGTGACATTCGAATCGATAGAGACAGAGGGCTCAAGAAAGTATCTTCAACGAATAAGACACGAATTAATAACCAAGACCTATAGCCCAAATAGGAACCGGAGAAAGGAAATACCAAAATCTGGAGAAAAATTCAGAACGTTGAACATACCCTGCATCCGGGATAGAATAGTGCAAACAGCACTGAAGCTAATACTTGAACCGATATTCGAATCAGACTTCCAAAAAGGATCATACGGGTATAGACCTAAGCGTAATGCGCATGAAGCAGTACAAAAAGTAACGGAAGCAGCAATCAAAGGCAATACAAAAGTAATTGACGTAGATCTAAAATCCTACTTTGACAGTGTGCGACATCATATTCTGATGGAAAAGATTGCCAAAAGAATAAATGACAAAGAAATCATGCGCATGATTAAGCTAATCCTCAAAATAGGAGGAAAACGAGGAATGGCACAAGGATCACCACTTTCACCACTACTAAGCAATATATACCTAAATGAGGTAGATAAAATGTTGGAGAAAGCAAAAGAGGTGACCAAAGAAGGAAAGTACCAACGTATGGAATATGCCAGATGGGCAGATGATTTGGTGATACTGATCAGAGAATACCCGAAACGGGAATGGCTAGAAAGAGCAGTATACAGAAGGTTGGAAGAAGAATTAGCAAAACTAGAAGTGAGAGTAAATGAAGAAAAGACAAAAGTCATTAACCTAAAGAAAGGAGAAACATTTAGCTTCCTAGGGTTTGATTTTCAAGAGAATATCACAAAACAAGGAAAGTGGAATGTCAGGAAAACACCGCAGATGAAAGCACGAACAAACCTGCTACGCAAGTTGAAGGAAATATTTCGGCGCCATAAATCGCAACCGATAAAAAGAGTGATAAATGACATCAATCCGATATTGAGAGGGTGGGTAAACTACTTTAGGATAGGAAACTCTAGTCGAAAGTTCAGTTACGTAAAACACTGGGTGGAAAAGAAGGTAAGACGCAATTTAATGCGAGCCAGGAAAGCAAAGAAAGGGTTTGGTTGGAAGAAATGGAGTAGCGAATGGATATACAAAACGCTGGGTCTATATTCAGACTACAGAATAAGGTATTACAGACCGAAAGCATCACCAACACAATATGTGATAAACTTTGGTAAAGAACTTGCTAGGAAAGCGTAGTGCGGGAAAACCGCATGCTGCGTTTGACGAGGCGGGAGCTGGAAACGTTAACATGGGAATTTGGATTGAGGCCCAGGATGAAAATAATGGATCAGCCACCAAACCCTAAAGAGGCGCGCCAGTTCTCGACCCTACAGATGCGCTTGAACGATATATCATTCTTAGGATCGAGAAACTTGGAAAGAGCCATGAGAAAGTAAGATAAAAAGCATTCATAATTATACACAATTGTGAAGAAATATTCAACGTTTTTGTGCTAAAGTCTATTAAAGTTAGCTAAATTTCAAGAGTTGGCAAAAAACTACCTTCATAGATGACCATAGAATGCTACTGCGCACCTTAGCTGTTTATTTTATCATCTTTTACAACTCCCTCCATAAACCCCAGCAAATGAATTCATGAGCTATAAAGAGCTTTAAAAACACTTATTTTGGGTGTGAGAGATTAACCTCCTAATAAAAATACAAGCCCAAAAGCTCAATTACAATTTACCTAATATCGTGAGGACAGGTTCATTAATCTCCCACACCTTTACAGGATAAAGATCTTGAAACTTAGTGTCAACATTTCAGTAGCAAATTTATGTTAAATCTATATCCTGTCAATATGGACAAAAAGAAGGTTATAATATATACAGATGGAGCTTGTTCTGGAAACCCTGGTCCCGGTGGATGGGCAGCCGTGGTAATGTATGAAAATAAAAGTGTCTTTATCAAAAAACGTATCTCTGGAGGTGAAGAAAACACAACAAATAACAAGATGGAGCTAAAGGCTGTAATTAATGGACTAAAGATGTTAAAAATTTCCTGCAAAGTTATTGTACACACTGATAGTCAGTATATTAAACAAGGTATAACAGAGTGGATCAACAAGTGGAAAACAAATGGTTGGAAGACAGCCGATAAAAAGCCAGTGAAGAACAGAGAATTATGGCAGGAACTAGATGAAGTTGCTTTGCAGCATGATATTAATTGGAAGTGGGTTAGAGCTCACAACGGTAATATGTACAATGAGGAGGCAGATAGACTTGCTAGAAAGGAATCTAAAAATCTAAAATATAGAGATTGTGAGGTCAAGAAATCACCAAAAAATAGAGGGAACTCTAAGTTTCATAGATTGGGTGGAGTATTATGGCAATAATTCTTTTAGATACAAAAACAATAAATCGTATAGCAGCAGGTGAAGTAATCGAAAGGCCAGCAAGTGTAGTAAAGGAATTAGTAGAAAATGCAATAGATGCTGGAAGTTCAGAAATAGAGATCAAAATAGAAAGTGGTGGGCGTAACCTTATCACTGTGACAGATAATGGAAATGGAATAGAAAAGGAAGATTTGGAACTTGCGTTTATGCGCCACGCTACTTCAAAATTAAGCGATGGTGAATTAATAGAGATCAGACATCTTGGCTTTAGAGGAGAGGCTCTGCCTTCAATTGCAGCAGTAAGCAGAATGAAATTATCATCCAAGGCAAGTGGAGCAAAGGAAGCATGGTCTATAAGATATGAGGGAGGAGAAAAAGTAAGAGAGATTACCCCTTGTTCTTTGTTGCAAGGTACATATATTGAAGTTTGTGACTTATTTTTTGCTACACCAAATAGACTAAAGTTTCTAAAAATCGAAAGGGCAGAAACACAAAGTATTGTTGATATTGTGAATAACTTAGCGATGATTAATTATAGTATTGGGTTTACTCTCACTTCTGGTAATAAAAAGCTCTTAAAATATGTTAAGCAAACTTCGCTGTTCAACAGATTATGTGAAATAGAAGAAGAATTTCAAAGCAATTCACTGGAAGTTAAAGAGGAAGAAGAAGGCATCAAACTTAAGGGACACATCTGTAAACCTAATGTCAATCGTGGCAACTCAACTCAGATTTATACGTTTGTTAATGGAAGGCCAATAAAAGACAATCTACTTGTTGGTGCAATTAGATATGCGTATCACGATTTTATTCCAAACAATAGGTATCCTTTTGCAGTGTTGCATTTAGAAGTACCATATGACCAAGTAGATGTAAATGTGCATCCAAATAAATCGGAAGTAAGATTTCAGAATAAAAGGCTAATATATGAAATAGTGAGAAGAGGGATAATAAAAACACTATCAACGAGATTTGCAGCGGGTGATCAAGGTATTGAAGAGGAGCTAATTTTTAATGATAGTAAAAGCCAAGAGCAGGTTGATAGTCAAGAGAAAAAAGATCAAAAAGAGTTTTATGAAAAGAGACCAAGTCTTTTAGAAAATCGTCTAATGAAAGAATTCAATGCACCAGATGAAAGAAGGCAAAGCTTACCAGAAACTTTTAAGTATGGAGAATCCCCAGCCCAAAAGGGAACGATGGTTTTAGAAAGGAAGCAAATTGATTTGGTAGAGGATCATCCCCTAGGATATGCACGTTGTCAGGTCCACAATACTTACATTATTGCTGAGGCTGGAGATAGGCTGATTATAGTAGATCAACATGCAGCCTATGAGAGGTTGATATACGAGTGCTTAAAGCAAAAATCAAGCATAAAAAGACAAAAACTTCTTCCTGAAACAGTTGAAATTAAAAACCAAGCTGTAATGGGGATGGTTAAAACTTATAAAGATGAGCTTTTTGAAATGGGTTTTGATATTGAAATACAATCAGAAGATAAAGTAACGATAAAAGAAATACCTGCAATCTTGGGAACAATAGATATAAAAGAGATGCTAGTTGATATAGTAGATAAGTTAATGGAAATGGAAGATACGTTGCCAATAGAGGATAAGGTGAATAAAATATCAGCCACAATCGCTTGCCATGGAGCAGGAAGAAAAATGAAATTGGAAGAGATGAATGAGATACTAAGACAAATTGAGAAAACTCCATATCCTGGTCATGAAAGACCAACGTATATAGAAATGAAACTAAGTGATATAGAAAAATTGTTTGAAAGGAGATGAGTTCAGTTTGTCAAAAAGGTTCCCAATTAAGTATACGTAACAGCTCTTCTGGTTATGGAGTATAAAATGTGAAAAAAGAGAATAAATGCTCTAATTTTTTAGATTACAAAGTAATAGGACAGGAAGTAAGAAATCGTAGATTAGCAAAGGGATATACTCAAAAAGATTTAGCAAAAAAAATCGGAACAACATATCAGGTAATACTTCAATACGAAAAAGGAACACGCAGAATTTCAATTAAGAAGTTATATGAATTAGCAGAAGCATTATCAACAACTGCTAGAGATCTAGCTTGCGTACAAGAAGTATCAAATGAGGGAAGGTATGAGGGAGAAGAGGTATTAAATCTAGTAAGAAGACATAGAGAGATTAAGGATCAAGAATTACGTGAAACGTTTTATTTATTAACTAAATTCATCCGTATTAGTGAGGAAGAAAGTGGAAAGGCGGTAAAAATAGAAGTAGCAAAGGGTTTGGTTAAGGAAGGAGTTTCTGCTCATGTTATCTCTCGAACAACCAATTTATCTGTTGATGAATATGATAATGATGAGAAAAAATTTTCCATTCCGTATAAAGTAGGTCAAAGAGTAAAAGAATGGAGGTTGAGAAGAGGATACACTCAGGAAGATTTAGCAAGTAAAGTGGGCATAATAAATCAAAGAATATATGAATATGAACAAGGACGAGCTGCTGTTTCACTTAAAATGTTAGATGAAATAGCAAAGATGCTATTAATTAATATTACAGATCTGCTTCCAGAAACAAGAGAAAATGAGAATAGTGAAGTGGAACTATCAAGGTTAATAGAAGAATACAAAAAGATTAAAAGCCAAGAATTACGTCATGTACTCATAAAATCTCTGTTTGAAAGCATACAAGTTTGCAAAGAGAAAGTGAAGAGAGTAGAAAAGATGAAAATTGCAAAGAATTTAGTTAAGGAAGGAATTTCTATCAATATTATTTTAAAAACAGTAGGCATCTCTTTAGACGAAATTCAACAAATTTAAAATAAAAAAATCAGTATCTATTAATATCTTTACTTTTTGATGAAAAAATAAGTAAAAAAGATTTAAAAATTGATTTGACTTCACTCAAAAGCTATGGCTTTATGCCAATGCTGACAAAAAACAGCAGTAAATATATAAAAACATTTTGTTATTAGTGAAGGGTAATTTTTATGAATAATAAGGAAAACAGTAAGGATCGTAGAGAAGAAATAGAATTCAGAGCATTAGAAAGCAACGGTAAAGCACTACTTGATCGTGAAGTAATAGAAACGTTTCTAAGTGCAGTGCATGACAGGGAAGAAGCTCGAATTATTGCTAGAAAGCTAATAGATAATTTTGGAATAGGAGGAGTTTTAGGCCAGGAAATAGATGACTTGAAAACTATAGAAGGGATAACCGACTCTACAGTAGCAGTAATTTTATGCCTAAAGGAAGCTGCAAAGAGAGTACCAAGAGAAGAGTTAAAGAAAGGACCTGTAATGGATAACTTGGAAACCATCGTAAAATATTTAAGGGTGAGTATTGGTTATTCAGAGGAGGAAAAGATGAAAATAATATATTTTGATCAAAAGTGCCGTTTAAAGGGGGAAGAAGTGTTCACTGGTACAGTGGATAAGGTACCTTTTTACATAAGAGAGGTAACAAGAAAGGCATTAATAAGAAAAGCGATGTCAATAATAATATCGCATAACCACCCAGAAGGAAGGTTAAAGCCATCTGATGAGGATGAAGCTGTAACTAAAGACTTGGCTAAAGCTTGTCAGACTATAGGGATTAGGTTACTGGATCACATTATCATCACAAGTGTTGGGTATTTTAGCTTTAAAGAGCAAGGACTGTTATAAAGCAGATATTTGAAGATTTTCATGAGTTGTTTAACTACTTGAATGAAGAAAGTATTTGCAAGTGCATTAATTATTGCTTACAATTAATGAGAAAGTATATATTAAATTAATAATAAAGTAATAAAGTCGGTTATAGACTTAGTTAAATATATTTAATAGCGGAGGCTAATATGAGTAATAAAATAATTGTACCTTTTGATGATCAAGAAGGAGGTACTTACGAGTTAAACATTGATCTTGATAGATTATCAAAAGGTGAGGTGTTAAATGCTATTGTGGGGATTGGCCGTACTAAGGAGCAATCCACCTTTGTAAGCAAAATTAATAAGGCTAAAAAGTTTGGAGAAGTGCCCTTCCCTAATAGAGACGTTCAAATCAACTACGGAAAAGGGCTTGACTACATATATGGCACAAAACCTTTGAGTAATCAAGCAGATTATCCAGAAGGGTTGAATCCATTTGCTTCAGCTTTGCAAAAAATAAAGCCAAGTGCAGGTGAAAGTGAAACTTTGAGCTGGTTTAAAAGTGAAGTGGTAGAGGCAAAGAATGTAAATGAATTGCACAAAGTTATAGACAAAGTACTAGCTTCTGGAGGAAGGCTAAATGCATGTAATGATGGAGAGTGGAGCTTTGCTGAATATGTAGTATTGGGTACACATTTTCATAAATTAGAAAAAAGTGATCGAAAAAAGATAATGCGTAAATTAATGCTAAGCGGTGCAGAGTTTCATGATACTTTATTGGAGAATAAATTGATAGGTGAAATCTATAATGAGCTACAACCAGAAGTTCAGCCACAGATAGATAAGCAACTAGAAGAACTAGAGAAAGCTGGCGAAAGTGCTGTTCAGGAAGGAGAATTAATAGATATCGAGATAGATAATAAAATGCTTTTTATGGAATTCTCTGAAGATAGCAAGGTAGAGGTAGCAAAAATACTGAGAGAGTTAGGGAGTAATATTTTAAAAATGGGTAATAATGCAGTTGAGATCAGAAGGGAGGAAGGAGGTGTAAGAAATTACGTTGATGTATCAGATGGTAGCTCTGTTGTGTTAGAAATTCCTACAAGCGCTGGTAAACTAAATATTATATTGTACCATGATGTAAAAAAATATGATCAAGTACAAGTTAGAGTAGAAAACAAGGAAATGTGGGCTGAGCTACAACAAAGAGGGGAAGAAATTGGAAAAAATTGTCTTTTTGCTGGAGTAAAACTTAAAGAAGCAGTAGAAAAGGGAAGTTTTATGAGATGTGGCATATGGAATAGCAAGCAGCTTATGAAGGAGGTTGATAGCCCAAGTGAAAAATTGTCTTCATGGGTAGATAAAGTACGTGAAAATAGTAAAGAATCTTTTAGGGGGCTTTAATTCATTTATTTTAAGGTTCCAGAGTCTACCATTATATCTGGAGCCTTTGAGCTATAGTAGAAGATATTATATGTATGGTTCTTTGTATGGAAAAAAGTCTAGACTGTGAAGTAGGGCAAAAAGTGAAAAGTTGGAGGTTAGAGAGAGGGTATACTCAAAAGGATTTAGCTGAGAAAATTGGTGTAAAGTACTGGGTAATACTGCAATATGAGAAAGGGAACCGTAAAATTCCAATTAAGAAGTTATATGCCATAGCAGAAGCATTATCAGTAAATGTTAAAGGTCTAGTTTGTGGAGAGACACTACCAAATAAAAAAAGATATTTTGAAGATGAAGAAATATTAAATTTAGTAAAGGGGCATAAGGATAAAGAATTAAGCGAGGTATTTTATTTATTAACCAAATTTATTCGTTTGAATGAGGAAAGAAGCAGAAAATCGGTAAAAATAGAAGTAGCAAGGGGTTTGATGAAAGTAGGAGTTTCTGCTCATGTTATCTCTCGAACAACTAACCTATCTATTGGTGAGTATGAGGAGAACAAAATTCCTGTTCCATACAAAGTAGGGCAAAGGATAAAAGAGTGGAGATTGATACGAGGATATACACAAAAAGATTTAGCGAATAAAGTTGGCATAACAAATCAAGGAATATACGAATATGAACAAGGGCGAGCTGCTGTCTCACTTGAAATGTTAGATGAAATAGCAAAGGTATTATCAATCAGTATCATAGATCTACTTCCCGAATCAGATGAGGATAGTGAAGCGGAAGAAAAGCTATCAAACTTGATAGAAGAATACAAAAAGATTGAGAGTCGGGAATTACGAAATGTGCTAATCAAGTCTTTATTTGAAGGTATACATGTTTGTAGAGAAAAGGTCAGAGAGGAAAAGAAGATTGAAGTTGCAAGGAATTTAGTGAAAGAAGGAATTTCTGCTGATATTATCTTGCAAACGACAGGCTTATCAAATTATATGATTGAGAAATTTTTGTGATTTCATAAAAACTTAGCCAATAGTGGATTTTTTTTGTGATAGAATATATGTTTGCTTCTGTAGGAAAAACAGCTTTTAGAGGATTTATCTATGATAATTCAGAGCATATTGGCTCAGTAAGCTACGAGCTGGGGAAAAAAATAGAAGGTTGTAGGATAGTACAAGGGTATACTCAGGCAAAATTAGCAAGCAAAATTGGTTTAACACATAAGGAAATACATAACTTTGAACTAGGGTGCAAGGCTATTACAATCAAAGAATCGTATATAATAGCAGGAGCATTGTCAGTTAATGTTATAGATCTACTTCCAGGACCAACAGTACTAAGAGAAAACAGTTGGTATGAAGATGAGGATAAAGAAATAGTCTATCTAACAAAAATACATAGAGAAATTAAGGATCAGGAATTACGAAAGAAACTGTATCCATTAGTAAGGTTTGTATATATTAGCGAAAAAATTAGTCAAGAAGAAGCGAAAATAGAAGTAGCAAAGAATCTAGTGAAAGAAGGAGTTTCAGTTGATATTATTTCCCAAGTGACTCGCTTATCTACTTATGAGTATGATGATATAGAGAAAGAAATTTGTACTGATTCTATACTCTACAAAGTGGGGAAAAGGATAAAAGAGCAGAGATTAATACGGGAATACACTCAGGAGGACTTGGCAAATAAAATAGGTTCAACACCTAAAGAAATACACGACTATGAACGAGGATATACAGACATTCCAATTGAAATATTATATAAGATAGCAAAGACATTATCAGTTAACATTAAAGCTCTTGGACTAACAGAATATGAAAATGAGCCAGTTTTTAGGTTTATAGGTAAATGCGAAAAAATTGAGGATCAAGAATTACTGGATACGGTAGTTAGATCTTTATCTGAAGGAATGCAAACTGGTAAAGAAAAGGTTAAAAAAGCAGAGAAAATCAAGATTACAAAAGATCTAGTTAAGGCAGGTATTGCTATTGATATTATTGTGCGAGCAAGTGGCCTAACTGCTGATGAGTTGGGTGAGTGTGAAAATTAAATGTGTTTAAGATATAAGTAAAGTTAGTTAATGATTTAACCAGCAGAATTTGCTAACCAACTTTTTTGGCTCAGTTGAATTTTGCTTGGTATAAATTAAGATATGAAATCGCAAAGTTTATCTATTAATTTCTGATTGTCCTCTATCATTGCCTTTGCCTCTTGTTGAAGAGATTTGATATTTTTTGATGTAATGTTATCCATGTCAGCCGACGCTAGCTTCAATTGCGATTGTATTCTTACGTATCTATTGCCTATTACTTGATTCATCTGATAATTTACGCAGTCCAATCCAGAGGCAAACATCACATTTAACAAAGGTTTTATCCAGCCTATTTTTCCAAATCTCTTTGAATTGGCATACTCTATGCTTCTATCTGTTCTTCCAGTACCTATCGATAACAGTAGAATATCATCATTTGGAAATAACCTCTTACCACTTGCATATGCACAAGCCGCTGGATTATTTGCAAATACCCCGCCATCCACTAATACCATTTCCTTGTGGTTGATTTTAAGATATTTAGGTGCAAAGTAAGTAGGTGCAGCCGTTGCAGCTCTGAGTGCATCTTTCAGCTTAATATTACCTTCTTTCCAGCTTTTGAAGAAAAATGGGCAATTATTCTGAATGTCGTAACTGGTAAGCAGTACATTATTTAAAGTGTTTTGTAGAGTATCATCACCAAAATATTTGTCCAATACAAATTCAATATTTTTATATGGGTATTGTGCACAGTTAAACCAAGATAATATTGATCGCCTAAAAAATGAAGACTTGAAAATATATGGTCCATATTCCCGATAGAACTCGACTAAATCATTAGCAGAATATTGAGGTTTATCTTTTTTACATAATCCAGCTACAACAATTCCACCGGTTGAGGTCCCTGCCATAAGATCAAAGATTTCAGCTATCGGTTTTCTTGTCCTTTCCTCTATTTCTGCTAGAATAATGGCTGGTATGATGCCTCTAATGCCACCTCCATCAACGGATAAAATATATTTAATCATTGTGAATTTGGGTAAAGGTATTAAGATTTAATTTTTCCGCTTAGAACGTGTAATTTAAACTCATCCAATTCCTCAGAAAGATTTTTCACCCTTTCCTCAAGTACTAACACTTTTTCCATTAAACCATATTCAATAAGTTTATCGTGAAATTGTACCCTTGAGTCTAGCTTGGATAACCACCATATAAATGCTACTGTTTGGATTAATAACGTGATAATTACTGTAATTGGGATTTTTTGATTTTGCATAATAATTTAAAATGTGAATTTATTATGGATAGTTTTGGAAGTTTATGTACAGATTATAGAAAACTTATAGCTTTAGTGATTACTTTTTGTTGATTCGTATTGATCCTCTGCTTCTGCAAGTAACTTTATTATTTGATCGTAGGGCTTGTCTTTGTTGTGCCTTGACCTTAACACAGCTACATTTCTAGGTTTTTTTCCATCATCGTTTATAATGTTAGGATTAGCGCCTTTTTCTAGCAAAAATTTGATAATCCTTAAATCACCATAATATGCAGCATTATGTAGTGCTGTGCTTCCATACTTGTTAATAATGTTTACGTTAACTCCCTCATCTATTAAAAACCTAACTATCTCTAAACATCCCCCTTCTGCAGCGTAATGTAACGCAGTTAACTTAGGCATGTGTGTATCAATATCTAATAAATTTTTTACTGAGAATTTTACAGTCTCTAAGTTACAATTTTGAGAAGCAATGCGTAATATCGTTTTATAATTATCTACAGCTTTTGCCTTCATGTAGGAATAGGTAGCAATAATACATACTATTACTGTTATAAGCCACCAAAAATGCAGCTTGTTTTTTGTATCTTGACCCAATTTATCCATATTCAACATCTTTTTAATATTAAATAGATCATTTACTCATTTTTTATTAACATCACTTACTCAAAGATGCTGACAACATAGTAAGGTAACCTGAGCTATTTAAAGTATGCTCCGCTCTATTAACTATCCATTCACTATCTACTGCTTGATTGAAACCTATAAGATTAAGTTTAGCTTCTGCAAATAACTCTGGATTACCAGGCATAGTTATATCTAAAGTTTCATTGTTACGTTTCAATTGTTTTAACTTGGCATTTGCTGCACTTAGTGCTGACTCTGCATTTGAGTAAAGTTCCAGCATAATATAACTTGGTTCACCGCTACCAACTGTTTCTTTAATAGTTTCACCTTTTTCATAGCTATACCATTTTGCTACTACTGAATTATACTTATCACGTACGGTAAAATGCACTTTCCAATTAATTGTGTCTTGAGGTATAATAGTAGTTGTTCCTAAAGCTTTTCCTGTGGCTGATTTTGCCATATTTTTTGAAATAAACAATATATACCCACCAGCTAATTTTGCCATTGCTTCACGCTCTGTTGCGATCTTTGTTAACAGACTTATATCACTTTCATCTGCCTGATTAATATGGGGTATCAATACATTCTTAAATTCCTCAGCAACTTTATGTCCATATCCATGTTTTTGAGCTATTTCTTTCACTAAGTTTTCTATGGTAATTTGATGCCATTCTTTTGATACCTTTGCTTTTAAAGATATTCTTAAATTTGTTGCATGAGCTTTGATTAATAGAGTCTTAGGTGGACCTTGTATCGTAACTTCGTTGACTGTATATATACCCATTGGAAAGATTCCCGTTTCCTTATAACCTAGTGCTATGTTCAATTCATTTGGAACTTCTACATTTTCATTGCCATAATCAACGCATACCTCTGCAACATCATCTATAGTACCAGATTCATCAGTAAGATGCACCGATATTACATGATCTTTTATTCCTTCAATGCTAAATTCAGGTTTCATTTACTCCCACACTTTTAACTTCGATTTTTTTAATTGCTCTTGTATTATAGGTAACTTAATTTTTAATCCTGCAGGCAAAAAACTTCCATACTCCGCAAGTCCAGGATTTTCCTTCAATACTAATTCTACTGCTCCAGAGCTATGTCCATAGTGTTTAAAGCATATGTAATCCAACATTTCATTTTCTCGTGCTATATAATGTACTGTCATACATAACTCCTTAAACTTAAGCTAAATTCAACCTTTTTTGGTAATCCACAGGGAAAATACGACGTTTGCTTTTCTTCTAACCGCACAATAACAAATCTTCCCAAAACATTCCCTAAATTATCTACTAAGATACTTGGTTCATGATTTTTCTCAGTTTCTTTCATACTTTTTAATTGATTTAAATCATTCAGATTATGGAAATAAATTACTCCTTCTAAGTCTACATTTTCTGCACCTTGACCAATATTTTGTAATGAAGGTATTTTACCAATGCACTCAATTGTACTCCAACGATTTTCTTTACTATACCTTACACTTGTTGGAGAAAGCTTATGTTGACCAAGTGATAGCATTAATAAATTGGTTCTATTGAATCAAATAGAACGTCTCGCGATTTTTCTCTTATTCTTTTTATCACTGCATCGGCAAGACTACGTACGTCTTGGTTAGGTTCTGCTTTTATACTTATATTAAATGTAAAAGTTTGATTGAAAATTTTTTGTTCACACTTTTCACAGTCTTTTAAAACTTTCTCTGAATTATCTGCTACAGAACTTTTTTCTGTAATCACACTTTCAATAATATTCGTTCTACTATTTGAAACTCCACTAAAAGCATTATTATTCAATAAAGGATTTCCTTTACTAAAAACATTATTTTCACTAGTTGCACTGCCTATTTTTGCTTCTACTGGTTTCTCTAATGCTTTTATTGGACTATCATTAAAAAATTTTCCTATACCAGTCCAATTTTCTATAGATTTTGTAATTGATTTCCAGAGACTTGAAAAAAAGTCCTTTACCTTTTGCCAATTAGCAATTACAAGCGCTGCACCAACTGATAGTCCAGCAATAGCAGCTCCTATAGGATTGGTTAGCGTTAAAGCTTTCAGTCCCATGATCACTGCTGGAATTACTCGCGCTGATAACGAAGTTAATACTGGCAAAAGTGTTCCCTGCAAAATAGCCTTAAAAGTTAATATTCCACCTTCAGCCAATGCAAATGCATAACCAAAACCTACTACTGCAATCTTGCCAATAATAAGAGCTGAAATTATGCTCATAACTCCTGTAGTCAAAATTGGACACTTCTCTGCGAACCAAGCTATACCTGTAGATATAGACCTCAAAATCTTACTTATCCAATTTAAAGTAGGTAGCATAACTGACCCTAAGTTCATTCCTAGCTCTGCTATTGTATTTTTGAGTAGCTGCAAATTATTTGCTGTAGTACTTGCGCGATTGTCAAATTCTTCTTGCATGGAATGTTTATACTTTTCTTTGTCAGCTACAAGAGCTATGGCACCTTCATATTTTTTTAGACTTCCAACTATCAATGCAATATCATCTTGATATTCTTGACCAAAGAGATTGAGAAGGATTTGTGAACGTTCCTGTCTATCTACTTTTTCTAGAGTTTCAAAAAAATAAAGTAGAGCGTTTTGCCCGTTTTGAGCAACTTTTTGTGACATCTCTTCTGCAGTTATGCCCATGGATTCCAATGTTGCTTTAAATTCTTTTCCTTGTCCCTCAGCAGTTTGGAGCTTAGAAAGTAAAGCGTTTATGGCAGTTCCTGCTTTTGCTGGTTGTTTACCTAAACTAACGAAGGCATTTACTAAACTACTTGTCTGATTAATATCTAAACCAAATTGTTTTGCAGTACCACCAACTATTGCTAGAGCTTCAACCATATCTTTTGCTTTGGCAGCAGTGTTATCTGAGAGGTGATTTATAACGTTGCCAACTCCTTCCATTTTTTCTTCTGCAATTCCATAAATGTTAGCGAGTTTGGCAATAGAATCACCAGCTTGTTCAGCAGACATGTCAAATGCTGTAGCCATTTTAGCTACTGTTGTGGTAAATTCAAGTAGCTTATTTTTGTCAATACCAAGTTGACCACCACTTGCAGCTATTTGTGCTAACTCTGCAGCTGATAGCGGTATTTCACGAGATAACTTCTTTAATTTTTGAGCAAATTCATTAGCTTCGTTTGTCCCTTCTTGAAAGCCTACTACTTTCTTAACATCAGCCATAGCACTTTCAAAGTCAATAGCAACTTTAATTGGCGTTGCAAGCGAAAGTCCTAGTCCTATAGTCTCCATTACTTGTGATCTATAATGCGCTTTTTTTGCCAAAGCATTTTGCTGTTTTTGTATTACAGATCCTAATTTATTGTATTTCCCTTTTAGCACTTCAATAGATGAACCAAGTTTAGTTTGATCCCTCACTAAAGATTTAATATCCTTTCCACTTTTCCTTATTTCTTCATTTAATGTGTGAAGTGCATCTCTCTTTTTAATATAAGCCTCTTTTGCCCTTGATGCCGATGCTTTCAATTTTTCGAATTCATTTCTCAGTGCTTTGCTTGGCTCTTTTTTTTCCTTCTTCTCTTTAGCAACTGCTGTAGCTGATTCTTTCGCTTTCTTCTCCGCTTCCTTCCAATTCTTCATGGCTTCAAGGGCATCATGATTTAGTTGCTTAAATTTGGAAACAGATTTCATTGATGAATCAAGCTGCTTTATACTATCACCCAACTTAGAAAGCTTTGCTGCACTACCTGTCATTGCATTATTAAAACTGCCATCTAACGTTGCACCTATTTTTATTGAAAGCATTGACATTTTTTTGTTACTCCTTCACTTACTTCTAACCACTTTAGAAACTCTTTTGTACTCATATTAATAATTTGCTCAATTCCACTTCCTGTTGTTGAGCTAAGTTTTAAAATATTGAATCTTAACTCCTCTGTTCCAGCGGCGACAAAAAACCTTTTAGCACCTTCTGTATTTCTACATAATCTTTAATACATAAATCTTCAACTACTTCTTTTGGTACGGATGCTAGATTAGCAATTAAAGCTACTTCTTTCAAAGCTTCTCCTTCTATGCGTTCTATAGCCAGTAAATCTCTTACTTTAGGTTCACGCATCGATAATTCTGAGACAGAAATACCATCAACTGTTATTGGATTATCAAGTTTTACTATTGTCATACTTTCTCCTAAAAAATAAAATTCTAAAATCTTTTTAAAACTAAACCTAAATACCTAGAACTGCTTGTAGCAAGGCCATCTGATCAACACCATTAATCTTGCGAATCATATTCTCAGCATCGATTTCTATCAGCTCATTGCCACCTATCGTAAGTTTATAATAATGGGCAGCTACAGTGCATTTGAGAGTGGCTTTTTCAGCAGGTTTCCAGCTACCAAAATCAAATTCTCTGAATATGCCCCTAAGGTTGATTATTACTCCTTCAATATCATTGCTACCACTTCCTTGCATCCCTCCACGGAGCGTCAAAGCTACTGAATTCCCATTTATCAGCCCAAATAGCCGAAAGAGCTCTGTATCGTATTCAGAAAAAGTGAAATCTGCTTCAAGCTTTTCCATGCCCATGTCAATGCTAATTGGTATGTCCATACCCCCTGCACGGTATTCTTCTGTTTTGATAGTGAGCTTCGGCAAGGTTATTTCATCTATTTTTCCTGCATAACCACGACCATCAACGAATACGTTAAAATTTCTCAGTATTTTCGGTAACACTTCGCTTTCTCCTAACTTATATTTACAAGATGGGATCTGAATATTATTTGCTCAGCTGGATATGGCGGTGTAAACTCAAAATCAAAATATACTTTTCCACTTGCAATATTTGTTGGTGTATTGAGTTCTGGGGTTGCATAACATTTTCCGCTGATAATTGCTCCTTGCGCTTTTAAATTAGCCAAATAAGAATTCACCCCCTCAATCACATCATCTATATAAGTTTTGGTAATATTGCGATCAACTGCCCATAGATGAGCTCGAAGTAAACTATCATTGATTAAATCTGCAGTACGCCTCACTGACAGAAAAGCCCATTTCGAATCATTTGAACATGTTCTATTTCCCCAAAGCCTATAGCCATTTTGATGAATTATCGTTGTTACTTCATTTTCATTTAAATGGTTTGCTCTACAATTTGTATTACCGAGCGTAAAATCAATAGGCCTGCTTGTTCCAACAATACCGTTTATTTCTTTATTTGAAGGTGAGTGCCAGAAGCCTTGTTCGCTATCTACTTTCGCTATTAAACCAGCTACAAATGGGCTTGCTGGCAAAATTTCTTCTTTTACCTTAACCCATGGATCAACTACGTAAACTCTTGAGCTGCCTACACTTTTTCTCCACTTGATTGCTTCTTCATCATTAGTATTTGGTCCATCTGCAACTATTATAGCTCTTAATTTTTCTGCTATAGGAATTAATGCTGAAACCACTGAATTTTTGCCATCTTCTGGTAGTTGGTGAGTAAATTGAGGTGCAATTAATATTCTTGGGGCAACATGAACTATACTTTCACTGCTGAGGAATGCCTCTATCCCTTGATACTCTCCAGTCTCTTTATCAACTCCACCAATTATATTTTGAATAGTTTCGCTTTCTTTGAGCTTTGAATCGCTGTTTTCACTTTCTTTAACTCGAATAACTACTACTGTTGCACCAATTTGGGAAAATATTCCATTTATTGCAGAAGGTAAACTGCCACTCTTTCCGAGCTTTGCTGCTTCCTTTAAGCTTCCTGCAACTAACACTGGTTTATTTAGCGGAAATTTTTGCTCGTCAGCATCAGGTGCAGTACCAATTACACCTATCACTGATGATTTAGCTGTACGTACTGTCTTTGCTCCTGAGGTTACCTCAATAACATTTACGCCATGTAAAAATTCTTCAGCCATTTCTTTGTATTTTTTTCCTGAAATCATCTAGCAAAGTCTGTAGCTCATTTTCACTTTTAGCTTCTTCAATCTTTCTTTTGGCTAAATCTTCAAGCTCTTCACATTTAATTATTGCTTTTACTGCTTTTTTCACTTTTTCCTCAATTATTCTTGCCATTTCAATAACCGTAATACCACGGACTTTTGCTAAAGGTTCTATAATTTCTTTATCCTTTTTATTCATAGATTCTGGTGCTGCTAGAATGCTTTTTGCGGCTTCCGCTTGAATCTCATAAGATTTAGCTTTTTGGTGAGAATGACCTGCATATTGGTGAGTATGATTATCATAATAGAAACGCATACTATCAAATGCACAAAGCTTCGCATTATCCAGTAACTCCTTTTGTATATCTTCTTTAGTACGCTGAGCAATTTCTCCTCCCTCTGTTAAACAATAACTTTTTTGCCAATCAAAATCTTCTGGTGCTTCATACCAATCATTTCCAGTTGGCTTACTTTTAAGCGTTGTTGTTTCAACTTGTTTATCATTCTCAAATCTAATGTAGATAGACATTGTTTGTTACCTCCAGAGCTCATAGGTTTCAGATAATCCTGGACATTGCCACGCTCTTAGTGTTCTCTCTACATCTATTTCAAGTCCTGTAGTCAGAAAATTGCTGCGAAAATTATATATTCCCCACTGAATAAATTGACCATAGATTGTGCTATACGTGTGCTCACTTGCAAAGAACTCAGGTGTCTCACCAACTCTTTCACCTTCTGAGTGAAGATTAGATGACGTATAAAGTAACACTGTAACGGTTTTTCCTGCTGGAATGAGTATGTTACCTGATGCAATAAATTCAGGACTGTTAATTTCATGCTGGTAAATACGTGTCCAAGTAATTCTCGAAATCTCTGACTTCCTTGTATTAGTTTTATCAGGTGTACCTATAAATAATCCTGCTCCTCCATAATTAACTTCATCTTTATACCACATTGCAGATCCAACAAAGTTTAGAGTTTTACTTATATCTACATTGCTTGTGTTTTTTACGAATATTACTCCCAATGCAGCATAAGGGTATTTCAGCATATTGAATTGCTCAGAAAATCCATCATACATAAATCTTGGGTATGATTCTCCATAGATAAATGTACCTTTGCTTCCCTCTAAAAAACTGAGTTGTCTTGGCCGATAAAAACTAACGTAATCTGTATTGTACGTATGGCTACCTGCTAGTAGTTGTAACATATAGTCAGTTTTTGTTATATCACTACTCCACTTTCCAAGCTCTGTCGTAAAAGTTCCGTGGCCAAAATAATTATTTTTTCTGCCAAGTACACCAAATAAGAAAGGTAATGACCCTGGTTCAACCATGTTGCGCTTTCTTATTTCATTTATAAGAGACACTTTTAACTGTTCATCCCGAGTTTTTACCTCATTTATCAGGGATGTTTTTAATTGGTTATCACGAGTTTCTATTTCCCCAATAATTGATGAGCCAGATGGTACATTATTAACAGCACGAAAATCTTCTACTAAACCTTTAAGACCATCTTTATGACTATTACTAATGCTATTTATTGCTGCAATATTGGCATTCTTTCTCGTATCAAGTAGCGATAAATTTGTTGTTCCTTTTTCATCAATTCTCTTTAATAACTGCTTCTCTGATTCAGAGATCACTGCTAAAGAACTAGCTTTTTTATTATCCAGATCAGTTAAGTGTTTTTTTGCACTATCAAGAAGCTCTTTTAGCTTACCATCAGTCATCTGTACAATTTCAGAAACTGCACTTTTGTCGACTATTGATTCCAATGCTTTAGCAAGATATGCTAATTGATCTGGTGTACTGTTTGCTGCTAAATCCTTAAGCCTCTTTTGTAGTGCATCAATTATTCCTTTTACTTCAGTCATCTGCACAACGTTGGAAATAGCTTTTTTATCTGCTATCAATTCCAGCGATTTTGCAAGATATGCCAGTTGATCAGGTGTGCTACTTGCTGCTAAATCCTTTATCCTTTGGTATATTGCTTCTTTCATTTCCAAAAATTTAAAAAAGTCTCAAAATTAAACCGCTCAAAATTACTCTTAAGTTGATTATGCTCATCTTCTCTTTCGGTAATATCTTCATCTATTTTTTCTATAGCTCTTCGAATACGTACCACATCTTGAACTGCAATATTTTCTGGATGAGGCAGTGGATATCCTCGTTTGGTTTGGTCAACAGTCATTATGTGACAATCACTCTGAGATTTTTTACCTTAGGGCGATAAACAACTGTTCCACTTAAAACTAATTTTACCCTAGTCTCATTGCCATTAAAATTTGATAGTACATGAGTTCTCTCCACCCAATTTTCCCCAATTGGTTTTCCTGATGTTAAATTTACTAATTGCCAATCCACATTTTTTTGCACATATGCTTTTACATCTGCAGTGCCAGGTATTAGCGCATCATACGTTATGGTAATTTTAGTGTTAGCTCCTGCTGTAATACTTCTTGTAACATAATCTCCAGACTCTGAAAGATTACCTAGAACTAGCTGTAACCCAGGATATAGCACTGGACTTTTTTCTTTTGACCCTTTTAAATTTGCCTTTACTGTTAACTCTCCAGATAGTCTTTCACGCAGCGCGAGCGGCAAGTTATCAGATAGAAAATTTTCTTTTCCTTCTTCATCTGTCAGAATAAATTCTACATTGGTATCAAATGCTACTTTTTCGACGTTCGTCAAAACAATTAAATCTGATACGTTATTTGCAGTAACTTTACCAAGATCAATAACGTGAGAATTTTCAGTGAACTTCGTTGCTAAAAGCCTAAAAGTTAGATCTAAATTTTGATGTGGTGTCCAAGTACTTGCGTTGCTAGATGAAAGTAATACTCCTACTTGATATGGCTGACTTGTTACCCAACGGCTATTTACTGCATCATATTTGCCAAGTTCTGCTATTTTTACTGCAGTACCAGGATCATCAGTAAGCAGTACTATTGCATACTCCTCTCCTGCATGGCAAAACACTGGTGACCACTTTATACGTGTTGCTGTGCCATCTATCTTTATATCTTTTGGCTCAATATAGCTTTCAGCAATGACAGTTTGTGAGGGCATTCCCACTGCTGTTTCTCTAATCTGCACAGCAACACGTTTTTTGCCTCTATTTATAAACCATAACTCTAGACCTCCTATGTGCCTGCTTTCATTTAGAGTAAATGTTTGCGCTAAAGGATCAACTCGTCTTGCTGAGATCACTCTTCTTCTTTCTTCTATGGTAATTGTTTTTTTACCAGTATAAGTTGCCTCTCCATAGCTTCCTTTATCCCCATAAAACTGTACTAATTTAGTACCTGCTGGAATATTTGCTGGGATTTTTATCTTTCCCTTTAATTTTCCCTGGTTGTTGGCTGTGAGCATATTTTTACCTCTTACGCAGTAGGCTGAATGAAGATACCATCGAACTTCACCTCCTTGAGCTTTTCATTTGGCTCAAAGCCTTCGATCTCAAAATTCTGTACTGCTTCTCGCATAAATTCAGTTTCATAAGAATTACTTGACAATAGCTCTGTTGTTTCTCTAGTATTAAACACTCTAGTTACTGGACTTTTCCAATTCGTGGTAACCTCTGTCCAGTGATCTATATTTTTATTTAGAGTAATTTGTGCCGGGACTGGATCAAAAGCTTGATATGGATTGATCTTTTCTCCTTTAGTCTGTAAAAGCTGCTCCAGTACCGGTTCAAGTTCATATGGCAAAAGATATCTTTCCCCACCTTTTTCAATATCTGCAACTTCTACATCTATTGGCAGAACTAGCTCTCTATTTACTATTGCTGCAGACTGGGAAATTCCTTGATCACGCATATCATCATCAAAGAATGAATCAACAAATACTCCTTTTTTGGTGGTAGGTTCTCTTGAATTTGCATCATTGCGTAAACGTTCCTGTGCAACTAGAGCATAAAGATCATTTATTCCTTTTTTCATTGCTTCAAGCTCATTCATCGGTACAGCATGAATAGCATTATTCACTATTTTTACCCCTTCTTTTTCTCCGTTTTTCCACGTCTGATGAATGTAGCAGAGCAAAAGTTGTCCAGAGGGCGCTTTAGGCATCGATGGTCGCCAAGGGTGAGCTATACCTTTTATTCTCCTTACTGCTCCTTTGCTATCGATAGTAATTAAATCATAGCGGGGCATTTTCCAGGTGTAATCAATCAGAACCAAGCTGTTATCAACTGCTCCTTTTACTTTGCATCCCTGTTCACTTATATCTTCAGGGCTTACATGAGTACGACAGCGGTAAGTTATTTGATAACTACTTCCAGGAGCTGGTTCTTTACCTGGTAATGACCAATCAATGTTTCCTGCGTTTAATTTGTAATCTATACTATTTTCATAAATAACATTGCCTTGTTTAACTTGAATAATCTCAAGTACTGCAGAGTCAGGTATCGGATCAATAGCTCCAGAGTATGAACCATGAGTAACAGTAATGGTTTTCTGAACAGTTATATCTACTTTTTTAATTTCACTTATTGGAAAATCATTAACTTTAAGTTCCATTACTCTTTGGCTATTTGGCTGAAAAGTATGCGG
The DNA here is from genome assembly GCF_947251845.1 of Wolbachia endosymbiont (group B) of Athalia cordata. NCBI lineage: Bacteria > Pseudomonadati > Pseudomonadota > Alphaproteobacteria > Rickettsiales > Anaplasmataceae > Wolbachia > Wolbachia endosymbiont (group B) of Athalia cordata. Next base: position 926,109 of record NZ_OX366383.1, on the reverse strand, counting down.
TTCTGATTCAACTAATTTTATATCAGGATCTTCATCAAAGGAAACACGAATACTGTGAGGTAACTCAATTTCATAGCCATCAACATGAGCTTTGCCCTCATTAATCACAAATATTTTTTTTCCTCCTTCTCCCTCTTTCTTTTGCAAGAACATTACTTCAAGACCATTTACGACGTAGGAACCATTGGCTTCTTTGTCATAACGAGCAAGAGCAGTAGTTACTATGTTTGCTTGTGGTGGAGGTGAATGTTCTATTAATACTCCATTTTCAATATTGTAAATTGGGTAAAATTCGCCATTTGTAGAGTTAACAGTAACACTTTCTACTTGGTATCCCCAAATGGTGGAAACTTTAAGCCTTGCTGCTCCTACTTCCTGATAATTTCTTGTACCAATTGCAGGATCACGAAGGTTTTCATCCTCAAGTTCTGTAATGGTAGATTCTACATAATAAACACCTATGCGAACTATAGTACTCAGTGGAATAGTAAATTCTTCTTTTTCGACTTTTCTAACTGCTCCACGCAGATAGATTTTTCCTCCTTCAAGAGTAACTTTACCAGTTTCTCTATCTATAATACAATTACTTCCTGTTACAACATCACCATCACGAAATATTGCATCTCCTATGCCTTTAAGCTTAGAAAGAGCATACTCCTGAGTTTCATTTAATTCTGCAGACTGTAAACCTCTTCCTGCCAGGAACAAGCTTTTTTCGTATTCTTTGTCAGGATTAAAACGGTTATAATAGGCGTTTAAAGTCATTTTGTTTCAAAAAGTTACAACAAATGAAAAAGTTTCCCGAGTTGCAGATGTTCTGATAAGTGGTACTGTATGTTCCAAAACCAATAAAATCCCATGGTCTTCTATATCTTGAGGTTCAAAATATCTCTGTCCTTCAGGTAATTCTTTTTTTACTTTAGTACCAACCATAACCCCTAGCTCTCTGATTACTCGATTTGCTGCATCCGTGAAATCGAAAGTGAATTTGAGAAAAAGATTATTGGTTGGTACATCAGAAGGCCTAAACCTTCCAGAAGGAGTTATAAGTTCGCCGTTTTCATCACCTGTGCAGAATAGCACTTCATCTGCAGTACGTCTGCCAAGTTCATTCAAGAGCTTTATAGAATTTATAGGTTCAGGTGGTGTGCTTTGAATGTACTCTATGGTAACTTTATCACTTACTGGAATAGAGCTATTTTCCGTACGTTTAATTACACCAGTACTGCTATCAACTATATAATCTATACTTGGCTGATAAGTTGTTTGTCCTGTAAAAACCCTTACATCTTTAATAGTATGGTGATCTAGAGCTATTTCATCCTCAACAAAAACTTTTTCGACTTGATGACTACTTTCCCAATTGGCATCACCACTGCCCCAAGCAAGATGGATAGATTGCTTTTTGATGCTGGCTGCTATTGCTGCTCTGCCTGATTGCGTTAGAATTGACATTATCTGTTTTCAACCCTCCTATTATATATAATCGCTTTTTCTCTTCAATTTGTTCAATTTTTTTTTATTATTTTTTTATGGTAGTATTGACACAACTGTTTAATATACTACAGTTGTCATAATATTTTTTCTTTTGGATAATGATTGCCAATCAAGAATTCTGGGAAGATGATCTTGAAGTTCCTGCTACTGAGTTACTATTGAGTTTTCAAAATCCTGATTTGTGCAAAAGTTGGATTAACTCTCTTAATAATAAGCAATTAAATGTTATTCTTAAACAACACTTCAATTATCAACAGCATTTGTTTGATAATAGTCCTTATTATGACTATAGGTCAGTTCAGCAAAAGCGTAAATTCCTTATCGACAGCAACCTTGATTATTTACCTAATTATTATTTAATCAGCTACTTTAGCCGTTTGAAGTCTGATTCAGCCATAATTGAGATAGCAAAGCCTATATTGAGTGGCGATGTAAAATATGATAAAAAATCTATACTATTTACTCTCTTTCTTATTGACCATAACTTGCTGAAGCACGTCTTTCTTTTTAATAAAGTTCAAAAAAGAAGTTTTTCATCATTTATTTTAAATAATCCTCCAAGACAAAGACAGAGCTCATTTAAAGATTTTTTGTCGAAAGAGGTACTGCGAGAGATATTAACTCAACATGATTCTCTAGCAAATGACAACTTTGAAAGTAAGTTCAAAGGTTTTTTTTACTACCAAGACCGCATTTACTTATTTATACGTCGTGCTAGTGATTCAGACCTGGTACTTAGCTCAAACCAAGTAATACACGGTTACAAACCTGACTGGATTATTCTTGACTTCTCTTTAAATAGCAATCAGGTAAATTTGTGTACTAAAAACCTCAAACGTGGCTTAGAAATAGCAAACAGCATTGCCAGTCGATATTTTCAACGTGAATGCTCATTTATTAATCTACGTAATCAGAATAAAGTTGCCCAAGTGCGTACATTCTTGACTGACTGTGTACATGAATTAATAAAAGACATCAAATTAATTGAATTAAAGTTTACGTCACCTGAACCAAGCACTTATTTTACATTAAACACAAATTCCATAGAAAAGTGGTTAAAGGTGTTAGAGCCTTCAATTGGCAGTATAATCTACAATATTAGTCTTGTTCAACATATAAAGGTGATATTTAGAAACAAAAAAGTTACTCTATCTTTTCATGCCAATACAGACTATATAGCGATCAATTATTCAGAACACGTACTTGATAAAAAAGAACGTGAAGATTTTAAGTTAATGTTTTCCAATACTTATGGACTTACCATTCTGTCAAAAGCAAAATCCAACTTTCTACAGGCAAATAGTTACTAATCTGCTACGGTGGAGTGACTCTTATGATACACCTAGCAGAGATTATTTAGAAGTTGCACAATACCTGTCAAGTCTTGGGTTTGTAAATTTAAGAGAATATTACTTTATAATCTGTGCTAATGATGAAGATGAGTTTGATTTTCATGTAATAAATCCTTTCTGCAACAATAGATTAGAAATTGTCAGCGATTATGATGAAGATTATGATAACCCAATAATGTGTGACCTCTGTGAACGTGATATTTTACCTGATACTTATAAAAAACAGCGTTACTTTTCTTTAGAGGTAAAAGTTAATCATTTGAAAGTTATAGAATGGTTTGAAAAGCAATTAGCAAGTTTAAAGATTACTTGTAATAAAGTAGCAACCGGAGTTTATTATGTTATTGTTGACACAAGCCTTATCAGCTTAATTATTCCCGAATGCTGTCCTGATAACTCATACTCTGCTGTGGATAAGTTAAAAACCACCCCTACTGCTTTAATAACTTTTAATAAGGAGAGTCTTAAGCCACCACTGAATCTACACATTGTTCCTATAGCAGATCTAATTTGCGAAGATCAAAGTTTAAATGAAGTATTGCATCAAACAGTAGAAAAAGGAGTACCAGAATTATTACCTAATGTTTCTTTTCAGGCATTCAATTGCTATTCTTACATTCCATTGCAACAGACTAAGTCTACTCCAGCAGAAAAGACTTTTCAGCTCCATATTAAAGGCAATGACATTTGTGTTAATGGTATAGGAGTTATCGAAACACAGTCAAAGTCTGGAAGAATATTTTTTATTTTCTTAGATCAATTTTTTCATGACTTTAAAAGTGGAATTTCTCCAGAGCAATACAAAACTTTAAACGTTGGAGAAATTGCAAATCGCTTAGAAAACATTCACGATGTTGAACAACAAATTCGCAAACCAATAAATAGAATGCAAAAAACTATAGCAGAGAAATTGGCTATAACTTTAGGTTTAAATGTCAAAAAAGACGATATTATTCAAACTCTGCCATGGTCAGGGATAGGTACTAAGGAATATGGCTACAGGCTTAATCCTTTTACTATTGTTCTTAAAAAATGAGTGTTATTAAATATCTCTCCTCGTTAAATGCTCAGCCACTTTCATAACTTTTACGCGCTCTGGTATTTCTTTTTCATAGAATTTAATATAACCTGAAGCAACTAATGCGTTAACATATCTACGAATGGAATGACAACTCTTCAAACCAAATGTATCTTCAAATAAATAGCAAAATTGGCTTTTAGTATAAAATTTTCCCTTAGCTGCTCTCTCATTAATTAACCGTAAAATGATGTCATAACTTTTTTTTCGACGTTGTTTTACAGTTGGTTTTTCTGATACAGTTTGCCAACTGTCATTTACTTTTTCGATCTGCATAGGTAAAATAGATTTACCATTTCTAAGTTCAAATATCAATTGACGAGTATTTTGTTCTCCGTTTGGCTTGATCATCATTATCCCTGAAGTATAAAAACTTCTTAAAGCCGATGCTCCGCTAAAGTTTTGAAATGGTTCCTCTACTAATGACTTTTTCGATACCTTGTTAGTATTGTGCGTTAAAATGATTCCACAACTAGGGTTTGTTATAGACCTCAATTTTTCAACTCTATCTTTTAAAAAACAAAACATCGAGCTATTACTATTTTCTCCTTTATATTGATTGAAATCAAAAACACCACGTAGTGTATCTATAGCAATGATATCAACTGTTTTAACGTCTAGTCTCTCTGCTATAATATCTTTTACTTCTTCTACTCCTTGAGAATTCAAAAGTAAGCTTGTTTTTGGTGTAATAATTAAATTTTTTGATATTAATTCTAGAGATTTATCATCAAATTTCAATTGTTGTAGCCGTTCCTTAATGTAGGGATATTCAAGATCAGTTTGAAGATAAAAGATCTTTAATGGTCTAATTGGAACCATACTCAAAAACGGTAGTCCCGCTGACAGATGTGCTAACCAAGAAAGCAGTAGATCAGTCTTGCCAACCTTTGGAGCTCCTCCAAGTAGTAAAAGTCCTCCAGGAGTAAGAATTCTCGGTAAAATTATATCCTCTGGTGATGGAGATTTATCATTTAGATAATGACTAGCAGGAAATGCTTTTTTCTCAGATAATACACTTAAACTTTCACGGTTCTCAGATGATATACCTAAACTTTCAGGATTCTCACAGGACATACCTAAATTGTCTAGTTCCACTGCTACTTTTTTAACATATTGTTCATCTTTTTCCGGCCAAATTATTATATGCTTATCTGTTAGCATAGACCAATCCGTTTTCTCAATATCATCATCTATTGCAGTTGTTGCTGTAAAACCTCTCTTTATTAAACTATCAGCACGGTTTTCACCTTTAACTATAATCACTTCATCAGACTTAATAATACCGGGAATGTTATATAATGGCTTCAGACCATTCCTAGAGGTTCTTAGATTCCATATATGTCTATAATTGTTTTTATACAAATAAACATAAGCTATAGCCTCATTATTTTTATCAAGGTAGCTATATTTTGCTATTATACGCTCACTAAGCCACTTGGTTATAAGGCTGGTAATCTCAGAAAAATCAGTTTTATTGGTTATTATGCTCCAGAGTTCAATAATATCTCCGTTAGTTTTCTTATCACAGTTATACCAAGTGCCAGTTTGCTTACCTTCTGCCACTACCATCAAGTGGTCTTTATTAATATTTCCAGAATAGAACCCATAACCAAATTTACCACCAGGCAATAAGTAAGACAGACACTCTTTAATATTGTGAGCCAATAACATTTTTATCTCTTGTCTTGATTCAGTAATGCAAAACTCCATGTAACCTCCGATTAATTTACTATAAAAATAGTTGCAATTTATTTAGAATGGTATCCAATCAGCGTCTGAATTTTTCTCTTGTTCAGGAGTAATGACCGTAGCAATTCTGTTCCTATCTCCATAGGTATTATTAGCCTCAATGCCTACTTTTGCTGTGAACTCCAGGCCGTTTAAATCTGCAATTGAGTTGATTTTTCGCGCAAGAACTGCTTTTTCTGATGTGTCATTTGTATGAATATTACGAGCTGACTCTAAAATACTGCGAATCATAGAACGTCCAGATTCTCCCCAAGTATCTTCTTTACCTTCTGATTTGCCACTTTTAATACCAATTATTTGGTAAATCTTACATTTTGCGTATGGACCTTCAATGACGGTAAATTCAGCGTTTAAATAGATGCTGCCAGTATCATAGCTTTTAGTGAACCAATTTTCGTAACCACCAGGCTTAATTGCCATTTTTACCTTGACTATTGTACCTTTAGGTATTAAACTACTCTGTAGTTTCGCATTATTGAAATCAGTTAAAAAATCTTGCAGCATAAGTTGCCCCCTATATATCAATTGATTTTAAAAAAAAGCTCAGTTATTCCATTGATCAAGAAGCTGCCAGCTACCGTTGATCTTATCGATAAGTTTATTTGGCACACGTTCACCATTGCGTAGCTCAAATACTATTTGACGTCTGGTACTTTCCTCATCATAAGCAACCATCACCATGCCAGTAGTGTAAAATCCCCTGAGAGATCCAGCACCACTTAAGCCCTGAAATGGATCTTCTTCGAGCATTTTCTTGGATAATTTTTTCGTGTGATGCGTTAATATTATTCCAGCATTTGGGTTAATAGCATTACGTAGTTTTTCAAGAGTTTTTTGCAGAAAGAATAGCATAGCGCTATTATCGTTTTCATTGCCATACTCACTATTAAAGATGTTGCGCAGAGGGTCCACTGCCAAAATATCAGGCTTAAAGCGTTCCTTCGCAATTTCTTTTATGTAATTTATTTCTTCATGGCAAAATGATAAATGCACTTTTGGCGTAATTATTAGGTTATTAGCAGCTATTGCCAAAAGTTCTGGATCAAGTTGAAGACATTGCAAACGTTCCTTCATATATTCGTATTCAATTTCAGTTTGCATGTAGAAGATTTTCAAAGGTCTACTTGGAGTCATACCAAGAAAAGAAACACCTGCAGCCATATGGACAAGCCAAGAGATCAAAAAGTCACTTTTACCTATTTTAGGAGGGCCACCTAGAACCAATAAACTTCTCTGAGTTAAAATTCTTGGTGAGACGATGTCTTTCGGTATAGATGATTGGTCATTCAAATATTCTTTCATACTGAAAAAGGGAATCTTTTGACCAGTAGTTAAAAAGTCTTGTAACATATGTAACCTCCAAAAGTTAGTTGTGTGGCATAAATTGAGTAGAAGTAGAAAAGGTTTTAGTTTTGATTTTTGTAAGTAATTTACCTAAATGCGGCTCTTCAACCATATCAAGGCAACCACTACGATCTTTAGCAGGATATCCCCAAGAATTAATAGTATGGCAAACAAAGGAACGTACCTCTGTACCATCATCCTTCTTGATGCTTACCATGCTAATTACTTCATCAACAATACCAGGTATTTCACTGGCAGTTTTAGCTCCTTCGCATTGTGGTAGCCAAGTTGGGCGATTGAAGTCATCTAAATATTGACCTAACGTACCAACTGTAATGATATCTTTATTGGGAATATGTTGAAACTGATTGAGCCAAGCCATCATTTCTTGAGCAAGTAACCCGTATGCAGCTCTCATGTCTTGTTTGCCATTTCTGTCAGAGAAAGCTTCTGGTTGCATTTTTGCCCATAAAAGACATAACCGCGAGGCTACTGTAATACTGTCGATAAAAATACAGCTATATTTAGAGAATTCTAGATCTTTGTACTTACTGAATACATGCTCATAGTGTCTTTGACTATATGCTGAATCAGATTTTAATGCAGGATTAGGTCCACCAATTAGGCAGGCAATATCGCGAGCTTGATTCCAGGTACGAATACTTATAGAATCCCCTTGCCAATCTTGAACAGCAAGTAGCCCAGCTTCAAAATCAAGACAAAGTGTCGGTTCATTCAAAGTTTTAAGCAGACTGGTCTTACCAATTCCATATGGTCCGAAGATTACTATCTTCACACCTGTTACCATTTTTACTCTTTGTTCACTATTTATTATTTTTAAAGTCATAGTTTTATTACCCCTTCATAATATGTAATCGCAAAATGACGACGATTTGTTCAAAAATTTTCATAAATATATTTTGAGATGAGCAAGTTTAGCGCGTATTTGTTCTCTAATGTCATAGATGGTTGTTCTAGATATTCCATGTATTTCTGCGATTTCAGAGATACTATGAGATTCAAGCTGATAACAAATGTCCTGCCAGAGCTTTGGTAGTTTTGAAATTGCTTCGTTTATATCAACACTAGCTGCTACTTTATCTGCAAAATTACTATTTTCATCAATAACATCATCCAAGTCAGTAATATCAACAAATGCTACGCCTGCTTTACTACCACGTTTAGCACAGGATTGTTTGCGTAGAAGGCTTATTGCATGGTTTTTTATGACACTATGAATAAATGCATTTCTACCACTTTCTTCACCATTATACTGGCTTAAATCAGACCAAGTTTCACATAAGAGCTGCTGCTTTATATCTTCAATATCAGAATTAACACAGCATTTATAAGATTTAATTTGTCTAGCACGTTTTCGTATTTGTTTAATGATTGAAGGATCAATACCAGGATATTTATTTTTAGATTGCATATAGCACTCCATGAAAGATTGAAAGGAATAAGGATGAAGGGTTTTAACCTCACTTTGTACGGCATGGGAAAAATTCGTTCCCCCATATGAAAAAATAAAACTATTGATATTCTGGCCTTTTTTCTTGAAGCATCCCCCATGTGAAAAATTTGTTCAGACATGGTTCGGTGAAAAGAAGAAAAATAGGTTGATCCAATAAGATTTCTACTAAAGAATTAAAGATTTTATAAAACTTTTTTAACCCTATAAAGAAAGGTGAATTTTTTTGTCAGGCTTGTAAGAAATTTCTTTACAAACAACAAGCGTTATTGCATAGAGGTGGTATAATTCATTACAGAATCGTCTTGAAACGCAATTGAAGGTCATTTTATTTTTTTCTAAGCATTTGTTTAACCGCTTCTTTCTGGAGCATCTAAAATTCATAGTCCTCTATAATAATTATACCGGATTAGTCACAACTTTTTCCGGAAATTTTTCAAAAAAAGTTTAAATAATTTTAAAATTGGTTCGATAAAGCTCATCAAAAAGACAAAAATGATTAGGCCTTTTAAATCTACTAAAGACTTTGATTTTAAAACTCAGCATGTTTATCCTTCCACTGTTTGTTAGGTTTTTTATGTTCTTTCAAGTTAATTCAGCTTTAAAAAAAATTTCTTTATAACTAAAATAAAACATGATAAAGTTGGGCAGGAATCTTTTGCGAAGTTAAAATGTAGTGTTAATTGCCTTTTAATCGGTTTTAATGTGGTTTATAAGCGTTCTTTAGTTCAAGGTAGTATAATTGACCTTAAAGTCGTAGAATCTTTTAAAAACGCTATTGTGAGCCATTTGTTCTTTTTTATTCAATTTAAATATCTTAGTAATATTTTTGTAGTCTTTTTACTTTCATTAACATTTTATACTGTTTGTAATTTACTATTATTTATTATTACTTTTATTTATTACTCATATATATTATATAATAATATAAGGGTTTTAGGAACGTAGAATCAGCCATAATGGCCAACTTTAGAGGGGTGCTTTCTAGGAACACTTTTAGGAATAGAGAGTATAAAGTTTAGGTTTCTAGAGGTATTTTTCATTCCTTAATTTCTGATTACTGATTCAGTAACGCAGGAATAGGAACATAATTCAATTATTAGTGGTATGATTTTTTATATATTCTATCAACTTCTAGTTGAAGTTATAATATATAATGTATTCCAATGCTTGTAATAAAAAAATAGGGTAAACCCTCAGATGCTTGAAGAGCTTACCCGTAATTTTATCTACAACTAATTTTGTTATTGGAAAGACAAATAGAACATATTATGAATTTGCTTAAACTCTTCAATTATAGTCAAAAAGGGCTGTTTCTAATTTGTCTTGTTAGCAATGAGATTTGGTATAAGAGGTTGTCCGGAAACTAGTAAAAGGCTATGATATTTGAAATTTTAGTATGGGGTAAAGATGAGAAAAAAGTATCCAACAGATCTAAGTGAAAGGGAGTGGGCACAAATAGAGAAGTACTTCAGAGTATCATACAAAAAAGGAGGAAGACCGCCAAAATATAGTAAAAGAAAAATGTTAGAGGGAATTTTCTATGTATTGCGTACAGGGTGCCAATGGCGGTATTTACCAAATGATTTTCCGCTATGGAAGACTGTATATGAGCAGTTTAGGCAATGGAAGAAACAGAGGATTTTTGAGAAAATGAACTATGATATCACTAAATATAGTAGGTCAAAAATGGGAAGAAATGAAGAGCCGAGCGCATGCATAGTGGACAGTCAGTCGGTAAAAACCACGGAAAAAGGGGGATCAAAGGTTATGATGGTGCAAAAAAGGTAAAGGGGAGAAAAAGACATATAATCACAGATACTCAAGGATTTGTGCTTGGTTGCTATGTAGGAGCTGCAAGCGAAAATGACAGAGATGGGGTGAAGATGGCATTGGACAATATGAAGAAAAAATACAGCAATATTAAGAAAATGTGGGCTGATATGGGGTACCAAGGAAAAGATTTAAAAACCCATATAGAGGAGGAATATGGGATAGACATTGAAATTGTGAAAAGGCCTCCATGTAGGTTTTGGGTGCATAAAGATACACCACTAGAACTATTGCCACAACGGGATCCTGGATTTTCAGTACAGCCGAGAAGGTGGGTGGTAGAGAGGACTTTTGCTTGGATCAATAGAAATAGAAGACTATCAAAGGAGTACGATTTACTTACAACATCTACTGAAAGTTTCATATATCTGGCTATGAGTAAAGTTATGTTAAGTAGGAAATATGCTTGAGTTTACTAGTTTCCGGACAACCTCTAATACCTTCAGCTCCATGAATAAATTTTCCAACACCACGAGCAAAAGGGCCTTCTCTAACATCAAGCCATTTATCTTCTCTCGAGCCTGTAGACATTCCTTTTACTAACTTCTTTGTTTGTAGAAGTTCTTGTACTATACGCTCTAGTCTATCTCTCCCTAGACCATGAAGAATATCAGGTAATCTGTGCCGTTGTTTGTATACTCCTGTATTTCCTGTATGAGTGAATGGATGCCCTGCAACAGCAGATCTTGCAATTGCATCAACAAGATACATTTTAAGGTCTTTTTCACTAGCATTTTTACCTTTTAGTTGCACTGTTATATCTTCTAATAGCCCTGTTTCTTGGTTTCTCAGGTAAGTACGTACAGTTCGGTCAGCTAAACCATTTGCCTTAACAACTGCTCCATAAAATAACGCATTCTGTCTTGGAGCTTCTCCTATTGATTGAAAGATCTCTGGCTTAGCTGTACCTTCTACTGGCCAAAAAGCATATGAGCATCTGACACCATTAACAAGAGCAGATGTGCCTCTAATTGCATCACGTGCTTGTTCAGCAGTTAATATAGGCTTTTCTCCTTTTGGTTTTCTCAGATGATGAGCAGTAACTATCGAAGCTCCGGTACTACATGCTAAATCAGACAAGAAACACATTAGATAATCTCCTACAGCAGGATCAGCATTTATGTCTGCATGAATAAACGATGCAAGAGGATCAAACACAACTAATTTTAGATCTTTAATTTTATCAAGTTGTTTTATTATAGACTCAAATTCAGGCGAAACTTCAATAATTTTACCACGAATACTTCTCAGTATTGTCAGTGATCCTCTTACGTTTGGTAGTGGTACTATAAACAGCTTATCTTTAAATTTTAATCTTTTACATTCAGGATCAAGACGTTCAAGCCGACGGTGTACCTCGCCTGCATCATCTTCTGCTGAAAAGATTACTACTGATCCATGTTCAGTAACAGGTGAACCAAAACCACATATCTGATCTGTGTCACTTGCAACCTTAAGCGCCAAATCGAGGAGTAGCATACCCTTACCTGTATCTCCCATAGCAGCTACTATTGAAGTAACACCCAAGGGAAATATTCCTTCAACAAGAAACTTTTGCTCTGGTACTGGACCTACAAAACGATCTGCACTCCAGTCTAAAATGTTCAGTGGTGGTCTAATAATTACCTTTTTCAAGTTATTTTCAATGAAGTCAGAAACATTTGTGTTTTCTTGTACATAGTCCGCAGCATCCCAACCTTTTGGTTTACCTTCTGGAATTTTGACTATAGAAAGCGATGCAATACCTAAGCTGAGAAGTTTTGTAGTAGCATTTTCAGCATATTGTTTACCAGGCTCATCGTTATCCGGCCAAATAACAATATGCTTGCCTTTAAGTTGTGACCAGTCAGTTTTGTCCGCATCTGCATTTGCTCCAGACATTGTGGTTGTTGCAGTAATTCCTTTTTCTATTAGTGCTTCTGCGCATTTTTCACCTTCAACAAGAATGATTTTATCAGACTTCAAAATACCAGGGATATTGTATAGTGGTCTTGTATCAGGTGCTTTATAACTCAACGTTTTAACATTAAAAGGCTTGTATACTTTTTTCTTTCCAGGAAAATCAGAACGGTAAACTTTTACAATCACCTGACCATTTTCATCATAATAATTCCAACTGTAGGTAATAAATTTCTCAAAGTCTTCGTCAATGTATTGCTTCTCTGTATATTTTTTGTTATACCCAAGCCACTCAGCTATAGAAGCCATTATCTCATGAAATTCTGTTTTGGAGTGTACTTCTGCCCAAAGATCAATAATATCACCACCTTGATTTGTTGCAAAATCTTTCCAAAGCCCAGCTTTACTACCAGTTAATTCTACTACTAAACTTTTTCCTCGATTACCATGTACATCACCTACATAAAACCTATTACCATGAAAAACCCCATTTGGTAGCAAGTAAGAAAGACAAGATCTGAGATCGGCCAGAAGCCTTAATTTTATGTTCGCTGTTTCTTCTGATGATGGTAGATAACTTTGTGAAATAGTATTGTTGAAATCGCATGAAATATTCATAAATTCTCCATTAAAACTTATCAGGGATTTTTTCTGTTTCCTCATAAGTAATTAATCGCAAAATGAAATGAATTTGTTCAGCGTAATTTGAAAAAACATAAAAAATAATATTTTTTTGAACATTCTGTGAAGTTTTTGCGATATATATTAGTAGAGGGGTATGAAAGTTTGAAACTCGTAATTTTCACTCCCACTATTTTCAAGAGGTAACTTAAGTGTCCATGTTATTGCTTAGGCTACCTCCAAACAAATATCTTACAGAATGTCAATCCTAACACTGGACCTCGGCAAACAAACGGGCTGGGCTATTCTACATGATGGAATAGTTCAAAGTGGCAGTGAGAGTTTTCATACTAGTCGTTTTAGTGGAGGTGGCATGTGCTTCTTAAATTTTCGTAATTGGCTTAATTCTTTGAAAGAGATTTCTGTAGTGTATTTTGAGGAAGTAAGAAGACATCTAGGAACTGATGCAGCGCATTGCTACGGTGGTTTTCTTGCCGTTCTATCTGCTTGGTGTGAAGAACATCATGTGCCGTACAAAGGTGTTAATGTTAAAACTATCAAACGCTTTATAGCTGGTAATGGTAACGCAAGTAAGAGTGAAGTTATTGAAGCGATACGTGAAAAAGGTTTTTTACCTAGAGATGATAATGAGGCCGATGCTTTGGCATTAATGTTCTATATTAGTAAAGATATTAATAAGACGAAAAATCCATAAAAAGTGGGTCCTTTCGGCCATACTGGCGGGTTTGGTGGGTCAGACCCCAGGCCTTCTTTAGCGTCAGAGATATTTTGAATATTAACTTTTTAATTATTAAGATATGAATTTAGCAATCCACTACTATCCTGTTGAAAACCTCGTCGAATATAAGCGTAATCCTCGTAAAAATGATGATGTAGTAAATAGAATGTGTGCTTCTATTCGGGAATTTGGCTTTCGTATACCAATAGTTGCAAAAAGCGATGGAACTGTGGTTGATGGTCATTTAAGACTTAAAGCAGCAAGAAAACTTGGTATGGAAAGTATTCCAGTGGTCTTAAGTGATAATCTAAATGAACCACAAACCAAAGCTTTTCGGTTACTGGCAAATCAATCAGCTAATTGGGCAAAGTGGGATGATGAGCTTTTGAAAGTAGAAATTCAAGAGTTAGAAGATTTACAGTTTGATCTTAAAATGACTGGATTTGAATTAGAAAAAGTTCAACATTTCCTTGATGATTTAGATAGTGAAAAAGAAGATCTTTCTGACTTAGCTATTGATGACAAAAAAGTAACAAAACCAGGTGATCTATGGATTTTAGGTGATCATCGAATCTATTGTGGTGATAGCTCTGTAGTTGAATCATATAAAGCGCTGTTAGATGATAAAATGGCAGATATTACTGTGTGTGATCCTCCATATAATGTTGATTATGGTAGCAGTCAGGAGAGAGAAGATAAAAAAATATTAAATGATAATCAAGGTGAAAAGTACGAACTTTTTCTCTACGACATCTGTTCCAATATTTTAGCATATACGAAAGGTGCAATTTACATCTGCATATCATCATCAGAGTTTTCAACGTTGCAAAAAGTATTTGAAGAAGCAGGTGGTCGTTGGTCAACATTTATCATTTGGGCAAAGAATCATTTTACACTAGGCAGATCAGATTATCAAAGACAATACGAAGCAATGCTCTACGGTTGGAAAAATGGCAATAAACGTGAGTGGCATGGAGGAAGAAATCAAAGTGATCTGTGGTTTTATGATAAGCCAACGCACAATACACTACACCCAACGATGAAGCCAGTAGAGCTAATGGAGAGAGCAATAGTAAACAGCAGCAGATCAGGAGACATAGTTCTTGATCCATTTAGCGGCTCTGGAAGTACACTGATTGCATGTGAGAGAACAGGAAGAATTTGTAGGACAATAGAGTTAGATTCAAAATTTGTAGATGTAACCATAAAACGTTGGCAAATATATACCGGAAGAGATGCCCTTTTAGCCAGTACTGGTAAAACTTTTGCAGAAATTCAAGAAGAAAATTCGTAAAAAGGAGCAATAAAGAGAGGAGGAAAAGAGTGGAAAAAATCACACAAACAGAGTGGGCAAGAGAACAAGGATTTTCAAAGCAATACGTCTGTTATTTAGTAAAGAAAGGAATAGTTGAGCTGGAGAATGGACTCATTGACCGAGAACAAGCAAATAGGGCTATAGAAACAATCAGAGATCCAAGTCAACCGCTGAGAAGAAAAAACTATTCAGAAAACGGAGAAAAGCTTTCCACAATGTTGCTAAAAACGCGAATAAAAAATGAGATGGAACGTGGTAAATTGCTTGAGGCAAAAGCTAAGGCTGAAATAGGAGAACTTGTAGCAGTAGAGGAAGTAAAGCGCGATGCATTTAACGTAGCAAGAGTTGTCCGTAATAATTTGCTTAATATTCCAAATAGAGTTTCAGCACTGCTTGCATCACTGAGTGACACTGAAAAGATTCATATGGCGCTAACCGAAGAGATTACAAACTCATTACAAGAATTATCTAACGCTAAATTTGAATAATGTCTGCTAAGTTAAGTTTAGAATTAATAAAGTGCCTCATTAATCAACCTGGATTAGATGTTAATGTCAGAGGATCAAACGGAAAGACACCACTGCATTATGCAGTAGAAATTAACGAGCTTAGTATGGTTGCACTCTTACTGAACAGGAAAAATATTAATCCACTGATCGCTGATGATGATGGTAAAAGTGCGCTTTCTTGTGCAAGAGAAGAAATATTACAAGCACTAATCAATCATAAATATGGATCAGAGGGAGATAGCTTGCTTCACTTAGCTGCGATGTTGAATGAAGCAAATGCTGTAAGATTTTTACTTAACAAAGGAGTTAATGTTAATGAGCAGAATGCTTTACTACATACACCATTACACTTAGCGGCAGGAGCTGGACATGAAGAAATAGTAGAAATTTTAATTAGAGAAGGAAACGCGGATAAGGATGTTCTTGACGTGAGAAATCATGCAGCAATTCATTATGCAGTAAACAACAAGAAGCTAGAAGTAGTAAAATTACTTTCAAATCTTGGTGCGAATGTCAATATAGCTGGTAGCGGCAGAAATGCAATGAAATTATCTTCTTTGCACGTAGCTATAAGTAGTAGTAATTACGACGAAAGGGACTTATGTTTAGATATTGTAAGATGCTTAATAAATGTTCCTAATGCTGGGGTTAACTTACAAGATTATGAAAATAAAACGCCACTACATTATGCTGAAAGGCTGAAAACAATAGAAGTTTTACTAACGCGAGAAGATATAGACCCTTTAATTAAGGATGATAATGGCAAGACACCATTTTGTTATGCAAAAGAAGCAAATAGATTAGATATAGTAAAGATTTTAGCAAGTAATAGATACGGAGCTGATAAAAACAGTTTGCTTCATTTAGCTGCCAGAAAAGGATATGAAGACCTAATAGACGGTATTCTTGGTGAAGGAGTTGAAATAGATGCTGTAGATGAGAGTGGAAAAACGGGAATTTATGTTGCTGCAAAGCATGGTCACTTTAACGTAGTAAAGTTGTTGCTAAAGAGAGGAGCAGATGCCACGGATGTTTTTCAGTATGCAATAATAACGAACAACGCAAAATTAATAAAATTACTGAGCAAAGAGAAGGAAATAGTGCTATTTGGAAGACAGAAGAACTTTCCAACATTTCATTTATTGAGCAATAAATATTTTGAAGAAAGGAAAATAGCAGACAAAAAAATAAAGAAATATATCAATATTGTCTGTGTTTCTATAACAGTATGTGCAATAGTGATAGTGGCTAACATTATAGCTGCGGTAATGGTGGGAATAGTTGCGTTCATAGCTGCAATAACAATGAGTAATTTAACTCAGAAGTACATAGAAGAAGCACTTGAAAAGAAAATGTTTATTGAACTTGAAAGTGAGAAAACAAGTGAGTGCAGTTCTATTTTAAGTGATGTTGAGGTATCATCTAATGATGGTGAAGAGCTAGCGATATGATATATGCTACATCTTTTTCTGAAGGTTTAAAACCAGATCCAGAGCTTAAAGTATCAGAGTGGGCGAATGAGTATCGAGTTCTAGCATCAACTGCAGCATCAGAGCCAGGTAAATGGAGAACGGAAAGAACTCCTTATTTAAAAGAAATAATGGATTCACTATCACCATCTTCACCTGCAGAAAAAGTAGTATTCATGAAAGGAGCGCAGATTGGGGGAACAGAAGCTGGTAACAATTGGATTGGCTACATCATAGATCAGACACCAGGTCCAATGCTGGTAGTACAGCCAACAGTTGAAATGGGAAAGCGTTGGTCAAAAGGAAGGTTTGCGCCGTTAATAGAGAGTACGCCATGTTTAAAGAGTAAAGTAAAAGACCCAAGATCAAGAGATTCAGGGAATACTGTACAAAGTAAGGAATTTCCAGGTGGAATAGTAGTAATAACCGGAGCAAATAGCAGTGTAGGACTTCGTTCTATGCCAGTAAAATATCTCTTTCTTGATGAGATAGATGCATATCCAGGAGATTCAGGAGGAGAAGGAGATCCAGTTTTACTCAGCATAGCTCGTACCAATACATTTGCACGGCGAAAGATTTTTTTAGTATCAACACCAACGATTCATGGAATAAGCAGAATTGAGAAAGAATTTGAAGCAACAGATAAGAGATATTTTTTTGTTCCCTGTCCGTATTGTAATTACTATCAAGTTCTAAAATGGTCACAAATAAAATGGGAAGATAAAAATCCAAGTACAGCACACTATATATGTATAGAATGTGGTGAAAAGATAGAAAATCATCAAAAGACAGAGATGCTTGAACGTGGAGAATGGAGAGCTACAAATCCAATGAAAGGTGAGAAAAAAGGATTTCATCTTTCAAGTCTTTATAGTCCAGTAGGCTGGTATAGCTGGACTCAAGCAGTAGAAGATTTTCTTCATGCAAAAGAAAGTGAACAATTACTGAAGGTTTGGATAAATACTACACTTGGAGAAACCTGGGTAGATAAAGGAGAAGTACCAGACTGGAAGCAATTATTTAACAGGAGAGAATTTTTTCAGATTGGCACAGTACCAAGGAGAGAAGTGGTACTTACTGCAGGAGTAGATGTCCAAAAAGATCGTCTAGAGGTGGAAGTTGTAGCATGGGGAAAAAGTCGTGAAAGTTGGTCAATAGACTACCAGGTATTTGAAGGTGATACTGGAGGAGGAGAAGTATGGGGAAAACTTTCGGAGCTCCTCAATCATCATTTTATCGGTGAAAATGGTCTTGAATACATGATAAGTATGATGGCGGTTGATGCTGGGTATGCGACACAAGAAGTATACAATTGGGTAAGAGGTCATCAAGGCTCTGGAAGAGTAATGGCAGTAAAAGGTGTAAATAAAGCATTAGTACCACTTAGCAGCCCAAGTAGAGTTGATATAACAGTTGGTGGTCAAAAGCTAAAAAGAGGAATAAAGCTCTGGCCAGTGGGAGTATCGATATTAAAATCAGAGCTTTTTCAGCTACTTAATATTTTAAAAGAAGGTGAAGAAGCTCCAGCAGGATACTGTCATTTTCCTGAGTATGCACCTGAGTATTTTAAGCAGCTAACGGCAGAGCAATTAGTCAGCAAGGTAGTAAAAGGATACACTAAACAAGAGTGGCAGAAGGTAAGAGAAAGAAATGAAGTACTAGATTGCCGAATTTATGCGAGAGCAGCATCTATTGCACTTGGAATTGATCGTTGGCCAGAGAGTAAATGGAGTAGTTTAAGTGGAAAAATAGAAAGTAAAAAACCTAAAAAAGTGAGACAGAGTAAATGGCTTAGTAGTCAAAATGTACAGTGAAGAATATTTAACTCAAGTTGAGAAAGCAATTCAAAAACTGCAAAGCGGAGAGCGAGTAGTATCAATTGCATATGGTGACCATGTGGTGAGATATGCTGAAGTTCAGATAAATGACTTGCTGAATTTACGGCAACGTATTAAGGCTGAATTGAAAATTGCAGGTGTGAGACCGAAGAGAAGAATTGTGATTGCGACAAGTAAGGGGATTGACAAAATTAATTAAAAATATAATACTATATATTGAGAATATTATAACTATAGGAGGTAACATGAATATAAAAGAATTACAAGAAGAACTAGTTGGAAAAATTGCGTTGATTCCTACAGAAAATGATAAAGTTAGTGTTGAAAGAGCATTAAAGATTGTCGATGAGGTAAAAGATCATATTAACGATACCATTGTTTTCGGTGATCAGCGTCTTACAGCTTTAGATTATGTGATTATTGCTGACAGCCAAGGTAGTAATCCAAAAATAAGTGAAAGACCAAGAATAGGTAATAGAGCATTAAAAGAGCTAGAAGATGCTATTAGAAATATTGGAGGAAGAACATCAGAGGAGTTAGGGCTGGTACAAAACATCTCCTATAGTCGAAGTGAATTTCAGAGAGCTGTAAGAGATTTCCTGGAGGGAACTAGAGAAATGAATCTTATAATGACCGGAATTGAAGGCTCATACAGAAATTCATATCGTCGAACAACGAGAGATATTCCTCGTATTTTCGCTCATTCTGCCCTATTTGCAGGTTCGCTCTACCTAGTATGTACATCTGGAAATTATAATGATGAAGAGTTTTCAATGTCTAGGTATTTAACAGGTATATTTGGAATAGGAGTTTTCACTATGTTGCAAGTACCACAGATCATGAATTGTTTAAGAGAGCTCACTCTTGGTCAACAGGAGAGACAACCTTTTATGAGTTTAGAAAACGCCACTGTGCAACCTAATATAGAAGAAAGGAGTCTATCTTAAATTTAAGTGTACTTCTGGTAAAAATTAAATAGAGATGTGCTTGTATAGGAACTGCTTGAATAAATAACAGGTGTTGATAGCTTATTGACTGGATTTTCTAGCAGTTCACTTTAGTTACAAATAGTGCAACAATCTGTTGCGTAGTTAACAATCTAAATGTTACTCAAATCATTCAAACAACTATTTAACAAACCAAAGATAAAAAGTTCTGCATGGGATGCAGCAGGCTCAGGGAGAAGATTTTTTCACTTTCAACCAGAGTTAGGAAGTATAAACAATTTGCTGTCTCAAAGCCTTGAAACTTTACGTAGTAGATCACGTGATATGGTGAGAAAAAATCCATATGCAGCAAATATTATTGATACAATAGTAAGTAACTCTATTGGAACAGGAATAAAACCGCAATCAAAAGCAAGAGATGGGGAATTTCGAAAGAAAGTGCAAGAGTTATGGCTAAAATGGACAGATGAAGCAGATAGCTGTGGAATAAGTGATTTTTATGGATTACAAGCTCTAGTATGCAGAAGTATGATAGAGGGAGGAGAATGTTTTGTACGTTTAAGAACGAGAAAGCTAGAGGATAGATTTTCTGTACCGCTACAACTGCAAGTACTTGAGTCTGAACATTTAGATAATAAAACAAATCAAACTTTAGGAAATGGTAATGTAATAAGAAACGGGATTGAGTTCAATAGACTTGGGCAAAGAGAAGCATATTACTTATTTAGAGAACATCCAGGAGAAGGCTCATTTGGAGAATCAGTGAGAGTACCAGCAAATGATGTTTTACATATTTATAGACCTTTAAGACCTGGGCAAATTAGAGGAGAGCCATGGCTTTCGAGTATACTTCTGAAACTTTATGAGCTTGATCAATACGATGATGCAGAGCTAGTGAGAAAGAAAACTGCAGCAATGTTTGCGGGATTTATTACAAGACTCGATCCAGAAGCAAATATCATGGGAGAAGGTGAAGCAAGTGAGCAAGGAGTAGCACTATCTGGCCTGGAACCTGGAACAATGCAGCTTTTAGACCCAGGAGAGGACATAAAGTTTTCAGAGCCATCTGATGTTGGAGGAAGTTATGAAGCGTTTATAAGACAGCAACTCAGGGCAATAGCGATTGGTACAGGGATAACATATGAGCAGCTAACAGGAGATTTAACCGGCGTTAATTATTCATCCATTCGAGCAGGGCTGATAGAGTTTCGTCGTCGATGCGCTATGCTGCAACATAACGTTATAGTATTCCAATTTTGCAGACCAGTATGGAGTAGATGGCTAGAACTTGCCACTTTATCTGGAGAGCTTTCTACAACAGATAATCAAGTATTTAAAGATGTAAAATGGATACCACAGGGATTTGATTGGGTGGATCCACTGAAAGACCAGCAAGCACAGCAAATGGCAGTAAGGAATGGATTTAAGAGTCGATCGGAAGTAGTATCAGAAATGGGTTACGATGTAGAAGAAATTGACCAAGAAATAGCAGAAGATCAAAAGCGTTCTGATTCTTTCAACCTTTTCTTTGATTCTGATGTCAGGACACAAACAAAATAAATCTCATTTACATTATGAAAATTTTACAAACCAACTGGCTATGTAGGCCGATGATGATAGAGCAAAAAAGCTTTGACCTGTTGTCACTATATAACGGAAAACAACCTATCTTTAAAAATATAAAACATGCAGTAAATCAGAATATAGAAAAAACAGCAGTAATAGCAATACATGGAATTTTGACCAAAAAACCAGGGGCTTTTGACGATTTTCTGGGAATGACATCATATGAGAAAATTCAAGAAGAAATAGAAGAAGCATTATCAAACAAAGATATAGAAACTATTCTGCTTGATATAGATAGCCCCGGAGGAGAGGTAAACGGTATATTTGACCTAGCTGACTTTATTTATGAATCAAGAGCAAAAAAGAGGATAATAGCGATAGCAAATGATGATGCATACTCTGCTGCATATGCTATAGCCTCTAGCGCTGAGAAGGTATTTGTGAGCAGAACTTCTGGTATTGGCAGTATAGGAGTAATAGCAAGTCATATAGATCAAAGTGGGTTTGATGAAAAACAGGGAATAAAATATACCACAGTATTTGCAGGAAGTAGAAAAAATGATTTAAATCCACATGAGCCAATGACGTCTGAAAGTCTGGAAAGCTTACAAAAAGAAGTAGACCGACTATATGAAATGTTTGTGCAGCTAATAGCGAGGAACAGAGGTCTTTCAATTGAAAAGATTCGATCAACGGAAGCAGGGCTATATTTTGGGGAGAAAGCAGTAGAGATAGGTCTTGCAGACGGAATTACAATTCTTTCATCTATTAATAAAAACAGGAGTATTACTATGAATGAACAAACTACAACTGACCTAGAAACTGATAATTTAACTAATAAAATCAAAAATGACAGTTATCATGCTGAAGTTCTTGAATTAATACGTTTATGCAACTTATCACGAATGCCAGAGAAAATAGGAGAATTTATAGAGCAGAATGTTAGCAGCAAACAAGCACAAGAAATATTAATGTCGATACTTGCAGAACGAACAATGAAGACTGAAATTTTAAGCACATTACCACAGAATTCGTCAGAAGATTTAATGATACAGGTAGCAAGAAGTCGTGCACAATCTGGCATTTAGAATATTCGTAGTATAACAAAAGTAAAAAATAAAGGGGAAAAGCAAAATGAGTACTATAACAGAACAAAATAACCTTGGGGATCTTCTGAAATACGAAGTTTCAAATCTATATTCAAGAGACCAAATAACAGTAGCTAAAGGTCAAAATCTTAAGCTTGGTGCAGTAGTTGCCAAAAAGACGGAAGATGGTTTTATTAGAGTACTTAATCCTGCTGGAACAGATGGCACACAAACAGCAATAGGTGCAATAGTAAGTGATGTAAATGCGACAGAAAATGCCAAAGCAGTAATTATTACTCGTGGTGCAATACTAGCAGATCATGCAGTTGTGTGGCCAGCAAATATCACTGAAGAACAGAAAGCTGAAGCAATAAAGCAACTTGAAGGACGAGGGATCATTGTCCGCAAGGGAGTGTAACTTAAATTAATAAGGGGGAAAAAGAATGCAAAATCCATTTACAAATACAGCATTTAGCATGACGGCACTAACAAATGCGATGAATATATTGCCGATAAATTATGGACGAGTTGAAAATTTAAATTTGTTTCCAAGTAGGTCAGTAAGATTTAGACATATTACCATAGAAGAACACAACGGAGTTTTAAGTCTATTGCCAACACAAGTTCCAGGAGCACCAGCAACAGTAGGAAAAAGAGGAAAAAGAAAGGTAAGAACGTTTACGATTCCGCACATTCCGCATGATGATGTAGTGCTGCCAGAAGAAGTACAAGGAATAAGGGCATTTGGATCAGAGAGTGAACTTAAAGCGCTTGCAGATGTAATAACTGATCATTTGCAGCTAATGAGAAACAAACATGCAATAACATTAGAGCATTTGCGAATGGGAGCGCTAAAAGGAATAATTTTAGATGCAGATGGATCTGAATTACTTAACCTGTACACAGAGTTTGGAATTACAGCAAAAACAGTAAACTTTGCTCTTGGCACAGCAACAACGGATGTAAAGCGTAAGTGTATGGAGGTACTAAGGCATATTGAAGATAATCTAAGTGGTGAATATATGACAGGAATTCATGCCTTGGTAAGCCCTGAGTTTTTTGATGCATTAACTTCGCATAGTAAAGTGAAAGAAGCATATGAGAGATGGCAAGAAGGAGCAGCACTAAGGAACGATATGAGATCAGGATTTACGTTTTGTGGCATCACATTTGAAGAATATAGAGGGCAAGCAACTGACCCTGAAGGAACGGTGAGAAGATTTATTGAGAAAGATACAGGGCACTGTTTTCCAGTAGGAACAGCGAGCACATTTACAACATATTTTGCACCAGCAGATTTTAATGAAACAGTAAATACACTAGGACAGCCACTTTATGCAAAACAAGAGCCAAGAAGATTTGATAGAGGGACTGATTTGCATACGCAGTCAAACCCTCTGCCAATGTGCCACCGCCCGGCCGTTTTGGTCAAGGTCGTTGCAATATAACAATACTGATAGAGCAACAAAAAGGCAGTTAGTACTCTATCAGCATATACCTTATTAGCATACTGATGAAAACTTAATGAATAAAATAGAAGAATGCAAGAGAGTATTAAGCGATTATTTAAAGATTGTTTTGCCCATCTAGGAGAAGTAGCTTTGTATGAGTCGAAAAATAAGGCATACATGGTACAAGTATTAAAGCAACAGCCAGATAAATTATACGAGATTGGTGAAGGACAATTTGTGAGGGAGATGTTGATTTTGGAGGTGAGTGTCTTTGATATATTAAAGCCAATGGTAGGAGATATCTTCGTTATTGGTAACTGTAAGTATAAGGTGCACTCACCACCACTTAGAGATAAATCTGGAATGATCTGGCGAATCGAAGCATCTGGGGTATAGAATGTCTATTCATATAGAAGTTAATAGTAATAAGGTAATAGAAAGTGTAAACGCTAAAAGAAGAAAAATAGAATTAGCAATAGTGAGTGCATTAAACAGAACGGCACTATGGTTAAAAGCGCAAGCAGCTAAGGAAATTAGTGAGGAAAAGAAAAGTTTGATAAGAAAGAGATTAAGAATTTTTAAGGCGAAAACTAGCAGATTAGAAGTGTTAATTAGAGCAAATCTCTATGACATTAGAGCATCGACAATTGGCAAGATACAAAAAACAAGAAGAGGATCGAAAGTAGGAAAGCATGAGTTTATAGGAGGATTTGCAGCAGTTATGCCAAAAGGAAATAGCGGTATTTTTAAGCGTGAAGGAAGAGCAGCATTGCCAATAAAGGAAGTTAAATTGTCACTCGAACCTGAGGCTTCAAGGATAATAGGGAATCTTGTTAATTATGAAGTTGAAAAGGTATTTGAAAAATATTTTATACATTACATGAGTTAAATTATATGCATGACAAAGTTCTGGAAAGATTTACATCAAGCAATTTGCAGCACACTGAAGGAAGAAATACCGGCTATACAGACATGTGAAATTTATCCAGCAATAAGAAAAGAATTAGTAGCGCCAGCGGTGTTTGTGGAACTAGCAAGTTTAGAACCAGGTAAAGATCCAGGTACTGAAGAATTAGCTCTGAAAGCAAGATTTGAAGCACGAATTGTGATTGATAGCACAATAGAAAATGCTCCTCTTATTGTCAGAACATTAGCTGCCGAGGTGGCAAAAGTTGTAAACAAAAATACATGGAATATAAAAAATGTTTCACCAGGAGAATTTATCTCTGCAGAAATTGACGGATTTAGACCCGAATTAGATGCATATTTGGTGTGGATGGTTGATTGGAGTCATCAGCTTCATTTAGGTAAATCGATATGGACAGAAAATAAGATTAAGCCACATACGATTATAATAGAAGAAAATGTTAGAGAGTAATTTTGCTATTTCAGAGCTGCAAAGAAAGTTAGCAAATATTGTACGAATAGGAGTTGTAAAAGAAGTAGATTATGAGAAAGCAAAAGTAAGAGTGAAGATAGGAGAACTTTTAACAGATTTTCTTCCATGGATAACTTCTAGAGCAGGAGAGGAAAGAAGCTGGCTACCACCAAGCATAAATGAACAGGTAGTAATATTGTCACCATTGGGGGAGTTATCATTAGGAGTAGTACTTCCTGGAATATATCAACAAAAGTACTCTGCACCAGAAAATAAAAAAGAGGTGAGTAGCTTAACATTTCAAGATGGAACAAAGTTGTCATACGATAAAGATAAACATCATTTAGAGATTGAAGTAGTAGACAAAATAACACTGAAAGTTGGGGGATCAAGTATAGAAATGACAAAAAGTGGAATAAAATTGAAGGCAGATAAAATAAACCTTAATTGATGAATAAATCGGTTGTGCGAGTAGGAGATTATTGTGCAGAAGCAACACCACATTTTTGCATTAGTGGCAGTAACAATGTTTTTGTAAACGGTAAGTCAATATGTAGACAAGGAGACAGTTTTAGTGAAGGAAAAGTAATGATTCAAGGATCAAAAACAGTGTTTGCAAATGGTCTTGGTATAGGAAGAGTAGGAGATATAGTTTCCTGTGGATTTAAAGTAATAAAAGGCAGTGAAAGCGTTTTTGCAAAATAGAAATGAAGGGTATGGATGCTAAAACAGGAAAAGCGTTAGAAGGAATAGAGCACTTAAAGCAATCGATAATTGATATACTGACCACTCCAGTAAACAGTAGAATCATGAGGAGAGATTATGGCTCAAGATTATTTGAATTGGTGGATAAGCCAATAAATAGAGATTTAACTTTGGAAATCTATGCAGCAACAGCAGAAGCACTGGGGAAATTTGAGAAGAGATTTAAGTTAGAAAAAGTAAAGATTGCTGAAGCTAAAGAAGGAAAAATGACTCTTGTACTTGAAGGTATGTATCTTTCAGAAGGCAAATTCATAGGTATTAGTGGAGTAGTTGTTTAGAAATGCAGACATCTAATATTATTGAAAAACTAAGCTATGAGGAAATCTTTTCCAGAATGAAGGAGGAATTAGTGTGTAGAGATGAAACCTTTTCAGCGTTAGTAGAATCCGATCCAGCAATGAAGATTCTGGAGGTAGCAGCATGGCGAGAACTTTTACTCAGACAAAGGATAAACGAAGCTGTAAAGGGTAATTTACTGAAATTTGCAAAGGGAGAAGATCTTGATAATTTGGCTGAATTTTATGGAGTAGAGAGGCAAAAAGAAGAAGAGGATGAAAGATTTAGAAAGAGGGTAAAAGCAAAAATAGCAGGTTGGTCAACAGGAGGAAGTAAGGAATATTATAAATATCATGCACTGTCAGCAGATAGTAGAGTAAAAGATGCATTAGTAGAATCACCTATACCAGGGAAAGTACAAATTTCAATCTTATCAACACAAACTGGCATATTGTCAGAAGAGCTACTAGAAATTGTAAAAAAGCAGGTTACTAGAGATGATATAAGGGTTTTAACAGATACAGTAACAGTAGTTGGTTGCAATATTACGGAAATAGATATTCACAGCAGAATGAGCATAAGTCCTGTGATATCAAAGGAGGAAATCAAGAAGCAGTTCATCAAGAAGTTTGAAGCAAGTAGAAGGCTGAGATGGAATGTTACAAGATCATGGATAATAGCAAATTTATTTGTAGATGGTGTAGAAAACGTAGAATTAATCGAGCCAAAAGAGGATGTTGTGGTTCTGGGAAATGAATGTGCAAATTTGAGAAATTTAAAGATTGAGTAATGTTACTGCCACCAAATGCAACAAGGCAGGAAAGAGCGCTAGTAGATGCGATAGATTATAAAGTAGATCCAAACTGTATCAGAGGATTTAAGTTTAGTCTTAAAGAAGAAACATTGCCGTGGTTGATTGAGGAATATGAATTGGGGGAAATACTACGCTGGGTAAAAGATAGAAGAAAAGCCATAGTAGAAGGAGTAAAATTTCAGCGTTTAAGAGGAACCCCAGAATCACTCAAAATAGCACTAAAGTGGGCAAATATAGAAGATATTACAATCATTGAGGAGCCACCTGGAAAACATTTTTTTGAACTGCAGATAGGGATAAGGGATGTTCCAAATAACTTTTTTGTGGATGCAGTAGTAGAACTTGCAAAACTATCGTTACCAGCAAGATCGCGGCTAATGAGGATTTTCAATGATCACTATAACGTTGATAGGTTTATTTTAGATGAAAGTTTATTTGGAAGTTTGTTATCAGACTACTCTGGTATAAAAGTTGAAAAAAATGGGCCAGTGTTATCGTTTGGAAGAATAAATTTTTTCAGTTCTAGAGGTCCGTTAGTAGAGATTGTAGACAACTATTTAAGAGAGCATTATGAACAAACATTTAGTAATGACATATATCGATTAGATGTAGCAGTACTTGGAGAAACAGAGGCTCATACAAAGGATTACAAAGGCATTTATGAAAGAAGTCATCAGTGGTACAACTTAAAAGCACTATATCCTCTATCACAGAGCTTATTACCAGAAATAAAGTTTGCCAAAGCACAGATTGTACTGTCAGATAGCTGGAAATTAGGAGAAATAAATGGGTGCTTTCCAGTAAGTAGCGTAGAAGAAAAAGGAAATAAATTTGTATTGGGAAACGATAAACTTTCAGGGCAACGTTGGAATTTAAAACACAAGCCAATTTTAGAAAGATTCAGTATTATCCATCGTTACAAAGTAGAAAATTATACAGATCAGAAGGTCAGAAAATATGTTTTAGCAGAACACAACATTTACTATAAAAACGACTTATATTCAGAGCAAAAAGACTCAATACACGAATTAGAAAAGCACATTTTAGTGTTTTACCCGGGAGTACTGAAATGGCACGAACATCGACATTTGCACAGAAGTTGGAAAAATAGTCAAGTAATATCTATAATAAGTTAAATGCTTATATTTAGATCCTCATATATTATATTAATAATAGGTAAAAGTGTATGAAATAAAAAGAAAAGGACTTGCTTTCTCATGCTAAAAAGGACATGACTTGAATAGCAGCAGGTAAATATAAGAAATTTATCTAACGCTAGAAAAGCTAGTTTTGTGAGGTAAGTATGAAGTTTAGCAAAGAATCTTTTAGTAAGTTTTTTAAAGAAGTATCAAGTAACGATATTAATAAAAGAAATGAAGAAGGAGAGACGATATTGCACCAAGCAGTGGAAATCTCTGATTACAAAACAGTGAGGTTATTAATAGAAAAAGGGGCAGAGGTAAATGCAAGAGATAAAAATGGTTATACGCCACTACACTGTGCAGTATTCGCAAAAAGTTTAGAAAACGTAAAAGTACTGCTAAGGGAAGGAGCGGAGGTAAATGCTACTCAATATATTACTGGATGTACGCCACTGCACTCTGCGTGCAAAATAGGAGGAGCAGGAGTTGAAATAATAAAAGAGCTGGTAAAGGCCGGAGCTGAAGTTAATCAACTAAATAAGTATGGTGCAACACCAATGTATTACATCTGGGAAAGTGAAAAGTATTGCCTATGTGATAGCAAAGAGAGTGAAAAGGTAAGTAAATTTTTGAGAGAACAAGGAGGAGTAACAAAGAGTAGAGAACTGACGTGCTATGGAATAGAGAGGCTAGTGGGAGAAATAGCAGACATGTTGAATAGGAGTTATTTACCGGAGTTAAAAATAATAGAGATAGGAGAAATAAGAAAGAGAGACAAATCACTAATAAAGGAAGAATGTGAAAATTTAGTAAGCAAGATAATCAGCCAAGTGAATGCAATGATAGATGAGGTGGTAAAAAGGAAGGCTTAAAGGAGAGACTTAATTTTCAATAAAGGTGGGGTAGATTATGGTAAAGTTTGATAAGAAAGAGAAGTCAGCAAAAGAATTATTAGAGAACTCATATAAAAATATTTATGAAAGAGACGAAAAAGGAAGAACAGCTCTACATTATGCAGTAGAGGTAAAAACAGTGGAGTTGTTAGTCGAAAAAGGAGCGAATGTGAATGCAGCAGATGTGAAAGGATACACAGCACTGCACCTAGCGGTAACGGAGAAACGTCTAGAAACAGTTAGAGAATTGATAAAATCAGGAGCCGATGTAAATGCGGAAGAATATAGAAATAAATGCACTCCATTGCACCTTGCATGTATGGTGGGGAAGGTGGAAATAGTGGAGGAGCTAGTAAAAGCAGGGGCTGAAATAGAACAAGCAGATAAATTTGGAATGACAGCGATGGATTATGCGAAAAATAGTAAAGAGGTAACTGAAGTATTGAAGAAAGAAACGGATAGAATTGAAAAGTTATTTATGAGAGGCTAAAGATATGGAGGAAGAAACAGAAAAGAAAGTAATGAATTTAGAGAAAAAATCGCTGGCAGAACTGAGGAAAATATGGAAGAAGGTATTTGAGGAAGAGGCACCTAGACATTCAAAGAAGTACCTGATACCAAGATTGGCGTATAGGTTACAGGAGAAAGTGCATGGAGAAATATCAAGAAAGGGGGCAAAAAGACTAGAATATCTAGCAGATCGACTAGAGAAGGGAAAAAGAATAAGTAGCGATAAACTGCCAGTAGCAGGAACAGAGCTGATATTAGAAAGGGGTGAAGAAACACATGCAATAATGGTAACAGATAAGGGTTTAATCTACAGAGAAGAATTTTATACGTCATTATCAGCAGTGGCAGGAAAAATAATGGGAATGAGCTACAATGGGCCGCTTCTATTTGGTTTGCGTAATCAAAAGGGAAGGGAAAATGTGTAAAGGGATAAGATGTGTAATATATACGAGAAAGTCAAATGAAGACGGTTTAGAGCAGAAATTTAACAGTCTTGATGCCCAGCGAGTAGCATGTGAGAAGTACATAAAGAGCAGAGAGGGCTGGGTAATATTGGCCAAAAGGTACGATGATGGAGGCTATTCAGGAAAGAATTTAGAAAGACCAGCAATAAAAGAATTATTTGAAGATGTAAAGGCAGGAGAAGTAGATTGTGTAGTAGTATATACGCTCGATAGGCTATCAAGAGAAACAAAAGACAGCATAGAAGTGACATCATTTTTTAGAAGGCACCGAGTAAATTTTATAGCAGTAACGCAGATATTTGATAATAACACACCAATGGGAAAATTTGTACAAACGGTATTATCAGGAGCAGCGCAACTAGAAAGAGAAATGATCGTAGAAAGAGTAAAAAATAAAATAGCAACATCAAAGGAGCAAGGGTTATGGATGGGAGGAACTTTGCCGCTTGGGTATGATGTAAAAGATAAGGAATTAATAATAAATGAAAAAGAAGCAAAGACGGTAAAACATATATTTGAGAGGTATATGGAGCTGAGATCAATGGCAGAACTGGCAAGGGAGTTAAATAGTCAAGGTTATAGAACAAAATCAGATATCTTTAAAAAGGCAACGGTGAGAAGAATAATAACAAATCCAATATATACGGGAAAAATAAGGCATTATGAGAAAGAGTATGAAGGAAAACATGAGGCGATAATAGAGGAAGAAAAATGGCAAAAAGCACAAGAATTGATAATGAATCAACCATATAGAAAAGCAAAATATGAGGAAGCGCTGCTAAAGGGAATAATTAAGTGCAAGAGCTGTGATGTAAATATGACGCTGACATATGCAAAAAAGGAGAATAAGAGATATCGATATTACGTATGCAACAATCATTTAAGGGGAAAAAATTGTGAATCAGAAAACCGAAATGTAATAGCAGGAGAAGTAGAAAAAGAAGTAATGAAGAGAGCAGAAGATTTATATGAAAAATGGGGAGAAGAATGGAAAAATTTAAGTTTTGGAAAGCAGAAAGAAGTAGTGAAAAAGTTAATAAAGGGAGTAATGGTAAAAGAAGATGAAATAGAAGTGTGTTTAGAGGGTAAGGTAGAATTTATACCAATAAAAAAGAAAGGAAACAAATGTACAGTAATTGAACCAGAAGGAAAAACAAACAATGCGCTACTGAAAGCGGTGGTGAGAGCCCATTCGTGGAAACGGCAACTAGAGCAAGGAAAATATGGAAGTGTGAAGGAGATGAGTGCCAAAATTAATATAGGCACAAGACGTATACAGCAAATTTTGAGGCTGAATTATTTAGCACCAAAAATTAAAGAAGACATAATAAATGGGAAGCAGCCAAGGAGTTTGAGGCTAGCTGATTTAAAGGAAATACCGATGCTTTGGAGTGAGCAAAGGGAGAAATTCTATGGTCTTAATTTATAAAAGCCACAGGAGATAGATGTGCCAGAAAATCAAAAGGTACCACTATTGCAAAAGGAGCTGCCACAAAGGGCCATACCAAAAGATGTTGAGATTGATGTAGAAGAGCAAATCAATGTTACAAAATCAATTATGCGAAAATATCAATATAAACAATGAAGATTTTAGTATATCGGATGCAATAGTGACAAAAAATGTATCCAATTTTAGCTGCATATTTTAATAGTAAACCTGGAGTGTAAAAGGCAGCTCAGCCAATTGTATGTTCCATATCTTCATTTTGTAGCCAGCTTAAAAATGATATAAAAGAGTATTCTTAAAAGACATTGGTATGAACTCCTTAATCTATAAATTATAGCAGTTTATATTTAAATAATAATCTTTAACTTTTTTGGCAAATTAATCTACCTAGAAACTTCTCTCCTAGGATCAGAAGTCCTTCTTAACTCTTCACGTTCTGCCCATTTCTTGCTAGATTCTCTTATTACTTCAGGATGCATTAATTTTCCAGACCTTTCAAAATATCCCTGTTCAATAGCATCGTAGACACAACAATTACCAAGTTCACAATCCTCGCCTAATTCTTCTTCATGACCTTCGAATTTTTCCAATACTTCCTCTTTATTACTCACTTCTACTATAATTTTGCTTTTATCTTGTACGTCAGGATACAGTTTAATGTCTATCTTTCCCAAACTAGTATGGAAAGTCAGTACTATATTGCCCGTAAGGTTAGTATAATTTCTTATCCCATCTTCCGTTATAATTTCTACCTCACTTTCACCGATTGCTATTACATCTCTTCTATATTCTATACTTCCATGAGTTAAATTTGCTTCATTTATGATTTTTGCAACTTCAACTACACTATTTTCTGAATATTCCAAATAGAGAATAGAGTTGTCCACTTTTACATTTTTCACCTTGCCAGTAGTTGCACTTTTAACAATTTCCATAAATTTCAAAGTACGCTTTGCATAACTTTCATAGGCTTTTACCATATTAGCTTTGTGGCTTTTAAACCCTTCTAGTTCATCAATGACAAGAATGCTGCTTATAGTATGTAGTACTACTCCTTTTGATACTAAGTTACATACTATACGACTAGCAACCTCTACATCACTTGCAATTTTAGAGTTCTTTTTTAATTCACTAATTTTTCTTATTACACAATCTGCGAAGCCATATTTACTCTCATATTTCTTGTCATATAAACTTCCTGACACAGCAAAGTTCAGCATTACTCCTGCTTCTATAGCTCTTTTTACAACTTGCTCTAACTCGTTCATGTTTTCAGCTGCATTGGCCATATCTAAAAAAGCTTTCAATTCCTCCCGTTGGTTTAATATTAAAATGTCCCATAAAGTGGAAGCTTTAGGTAAATGTTCTTTGTCCTGCCATCCTTTGTAATCAATTGCTCCTGCTTCTAACAGTAACCTTTCTGCTTCTTTAAAACGAATTTTATCACCATAACAAGTATCTCTAATCTTTTGAAAAATACGAGACTTTCCTTTGCAATCACGAAGATTTAAAATCTCTTTAAGACCTTCATTTCCTCTGTGCTGATTTAAAAACTCTCTTAGTTGATTAGTGTCAAAGCTATGACCGCAAATATTTTCTAAATGGCTTTTTGCTCTCATTTGTTCCTGAGTTAAAAAGATTTGTTCTAAAATATTCACTTCAAAAGGTTTTTTGTTAATAATTACAATATCTAGAGGAGTTTTTCCTTGTTTGTCAGGTTGATTACGTGCTCCTTTGTTCAGAAGTAAAGGTATATTTAAAGTATTATAATAAGCAGCATAGTGCAAAGGTGTTTGTCCTTCACTGTCAACTATGTTAGGGTCAGCTCCAGCCTTTAAAAGTAAAGTTATAAATGTTCTAACTGCCCAGGCCATATCTTTTTCTACTGCCAAATGCTCCATACTTTGTATTACATGCAGTATTGTCAACTTGGACTTTCCTCTTTGAAGATTGAGAACAATCTTTAGATCATCATTACTTTTGTTGTCTTGTAAAAAATTCTCAAACCTTGTAATGTTACAGAATGGAAAGTCTTTTAGGAGACTTAACAACGCCTTATTCAAATTTTTTTGGCCCTCTTTTAAGTCAGATGCGCCTGAAGACCACTCAGATATTAAATTACTGAATTCTTCCCTTTTTATAATAGAGATCAAAGAGCTGTTATCACTAAGCAGCAGTGAGTATTTAAGTGATTCATATTCATCATCCACTTGCTCTTCTTCCTGTTTTGCTTCTCTCTTCTCCAAATTATCTATATCACCATCTCTAATGAGTGCAATTAAATACTTCAAAAATTCAACATTTCTATTTTCCAATAAGGGACATGCTCCATTCTTCATGAGAATTGAAATCATTTTTGTATTTCGGCCAGCCAAGTATAATGGAGTCCTACCTTTTTCATCTACTGCATTAACATCAGCCCCATTGTTTATTAGGTGCTCTACTATTTTTGTTTTGTTACCCAAGATAGCATGATGCAAGGGTGTACTTCCATCATTATATTTCTTCCTAACACTTGCCCCATTTTTTATCAGGACCTCTACCATTCGTGTATTTCTATGTAAGATAGCATAATATAATGGATCACGATTGTATATATCCATTCTATTAACATCAGCCCCTTTTTGTATAAGAGTCTCCACTATTCGTTTATTGTTTTTCAAAACAGCAAGCTGTAATAGGCCAGATGTATCTACTTGTTTTAGCTTTTTTTCTACTTTTCCGACCACGTTACTCTCACTTAAACCAACGTCAGTATCAATAGAAGCTAGTATTTCTTCCAACTTGTCAAAACTCATAACTCTCCTCAGTTTAAAAACTCATATTTTATTATTATATACTTGACATAAAAAACAAGAGCTATGTAACATTTACTCTTAAGATGTTATCGGTTTCTGGTAAACTTTGTATCTCTACTTCATATTCATTTAGCTTAGTACTAGGTTTTAATATTCTATATGTAATGCTGCCAGCAATGGCTCCAACTATCAATGCAGCAATAACTAATATTGATAAGCTCACATGAGTAACAATACATCCCATAGTTACTGTCAACATGGCTATTACACCTACAGAGAAACCAGTCTTTATTGCTTTTGAAGTTTCAGAATGCTTCTTTTTTTGAAAATTAAGATACTCAACTATATTTTTGTGGCCGCTTCCATCAGCTAAATCCAAAGGAGTATTACAATCAACGTCCTTTACGTCAATAGTAGACTTTTTTTCCTCTACAAGATATTGAACTATGTCTGAGCGACCCATTCTAGCAGCTTCATGCAACGCAGTACTGCCATTTTTGCTTTTTGCTTCAATGTTAGCCCCTTTTTCTAACAGAGCTTGAACTACTTCTAAGTGACCAGTTTCAGCGGCAATATGCAAAGCAGTACAGCCTTCGTTGTTTCGTGTTTCAAAACTAGCACCCTTTTCTAACAGACATTGAACTACTTGCAAATGACCACGTCCAGCAGCTTCATTCAAAGCAGTATCGCCATCCTTGTTTTGTGCATCAATATCAGCACCTTTGTCTAGTAGAGCTTGTACTATTTTTAAGTAACCCTCTCGAGCAGCAATATGCAAGACATATTTGAAACTCTTCTTTAGTATGTCAGCATTATCCATTTTATCTAATAGAGCTTGAACTACTTCAAAGTGACTATTTGTAGCAGCATAATGCAAAGCAGTTAAGTCATCATTTTCTTTTGCCTCAAAAACGGCTCCTTTTTCCAACAGAAATTGAACTACTTCTAAGCGTCCCTCGCTAGCAGCAATATGCAAAGGAGTTTCATTATCATCGTTCTCTTGGTTAATATTAATTCCTTTTTCGTCTACAAAGTATTTAACTATTGCTAAGCAACCGTTTTCGGCAGCAAGATGCAAAGCAGTATCGCCATTGTTGTTTTGTGCATCAATATCAGCATCTTTATCTAATAGAGCTTGAACTATTCCTAAGTGACCTCCTCTAGCAGCATAATGCAAAGCAGTACATCCTTCGCTGCCTGGTTCCTCAACACTAGCCCCTTTTTCTAACAGAAATTGAACTACTTCTAAGTGGCCTTCTTGAGCAGCTATATGTAAAGCAGTATCGCCATTGTCGTTTTGTACCTCAACATCAGCACCTTTGTTTAGTAAAGCTTGAACTGCTTCTAAGTTGTCATCTTTAGCAGCACAATGTAACTCAGTATTACCATTACTTTCGTGTACATTAGGATACATAATTTACCTCACTCTAAAAATCCATGTTTTGATTATTATACACTTGATATAATTAGCAAGAGTTTTATGTATTTTTTAGAACAGCAAATTTGTTGTATATAGGTGTAGAAAAATATCTTTTATTTCAAATTGGATAGAAAAACACTCAACTTAGTGTCATAAGGGTTTCAATTATTTACTCCTTCAAAAAAGGTCATACATTTGCGAGAACAAGCCACGTAAAATAGGTTATAAAAATAGAAAATTTAAATTATTTCCATAATCTTAGGCAAAACAGTTCGTATGTAGATATGGATGAAATGTGCTAATGTGGCTAGTTTTAGCGTATAATGAAATCACTATATTAAAAAGTTCGCACGAATCAAGCGGTAGACCATAAGATCCCAAAACAAACAGTTCTCACGCTTCTTGGTTTTGGTTGCTGGAAATGGCTACTTTTATTAGACTTTTAGTAAAATATGATACTAGATCAATAGTAATTTATTTAATAGCAAAGGAAAACTGAGGTAATGTAGAGAAAATAAAATTTAAAGATAAAACGAAGCTCTTATATAAGCCCAGCTTAAAAACTTCAACAAAATACCATAATATTCAAAAATCCTTTGTTTTTCTGATGTATCTAATTACTATATAAAAGCTTTAGGTAATATAGGGGGTGTGTATGCTGAGGACACAACATCGAGTAAGTAATCTAAAAAAAGAGATTGATTCAGAAATCATTGATCGGTTGAAAGAGCAGCTGAATAAGCAACAAAACAGTAAATCTTTTCAATTTAAAAATAGAATAAGACGTCAATATAATCCTGATGATATTAACATTGCTAAATTGTTTCTGGCGATACGTGAGCATAGAACGGATAATCCTCAGCTAAATAAGATTAGTGAAATTGAAGGGTTACTTACTCAAGTAGAAAATATTAATGATATTGATCTCAATG
Organism: Wolbachia endosymbiont (group B) of Athalia cordata; assembly: GCF_947251845.1. Lineage (NCBI taxonomy): Bacteria > Pseudomonadati > Pseudomonadota > Alphaproteobacteria > Rickettsiales > Anaplasmataceae > Wolbachia > Wolbachia endosymbiont (group B) of Athalia cordata. Next base: position 889,501 of record NZ_OX366383.1, on the reverse strand, counting down.
ATGGTGGTAATACACCATTACATGTTGCTGTAAGCAAAAATCATCAAGACATTGTTGAACTTCTTTTGAATGTGTCTGGTATAGATGTAAACATTCAAAATAATCAAGGTAATACTCCTTTACATATTGCTATTTCTAAAGGTAATGAAGAATTAGTACGATTACTCCTAAGTAAAGGAGCAAAGATTAATATTAAAAATAAGGATGATAAAACTCCACTAGATAATGCTAAGCAATCAAATAAGGAAAAGATTATTAAGACTTTAGAAGAACATTTAAAAAAATCTTCTGATCAAGTAAAAAGACTTTCTGCACAGGAGAAGGAAGTGCATGAAAAGCTCAGGAAGTTTGTTGAAGATTTTGTTTTTATTTATGAACGCTCTTTATCAGAATACTATGAAAGACTAGAAAATCAAAAAGGAAAAACAGGTAAGTGGGCTGATTTTGCTAATACGATAATGGGAACAGGACAAGGTGGAACAGAAGGAGTGGAGATAACAAAAATAAAGGCATCTTCTCTTGTTGTGATTAACGTTCTTCGATTAGCAATATCCAGCATTGGTGATAGTTATAATAGAGCAGAGCTTAAAAAGCTGGTAGATCAATTGTATATCTTTAAAAAAGATCCGGTAAAAATTAGGAAAGAGTTAGTAAAATCTGGTATTGAGATTTTTCAAAGTTTTGAGAGCCAATTTGTACAAGTTAAAGTAGATGGAAGTTGGCAGAGAGCAATGACAAAATTAGCAGAAGATGCTGTTAGTAGAGTGGTTGATTACTATAGAAAAAATACCGAAAAAGAGTTTTGTACTTACTCAATTACTGAAGGTATCGTTTTTGGAAAGTCAAAAAAATATAAACAAACCTCCACTGGTATTCCTCACATTAAGCCAGGGCATAGTTTAGAAAGTAAAAATTCAAATTCATGGAATACTGCAGAATTATTTGATAAAGCGGGGTTAGTAACAATAAAGAGTGATGGTAGCGCTGATAAATACTACAAGAGAATAGATGAAAAGAGTGATACTAGCAAATATGGTTATCGTCTTCTTTTTAAATGGGAGTTGGAAAATAAAATAAAAAAGTTCGTGAGAGAATACAGTGAAGAAAAGCCTCCTAGAGAAGAGTATAGGTATGTTTTAAAGTTAGATGGGAAAACAAATGAAGAATGGGAAGGTGAATTATTGAATGAGATTAATAAGCAAGATCCGAAGTTAATTGAAGAGAGGTTACTAAGCAATTTTAAAGAAGAAATGAAACAGGAAGCTGAAAAAAACTTCAATGAATTAGAGGGTTATATAGGTAAGAACTTTAATGAGCTATCAAGTTACATAGAAAGTAATCAAAACGAGGTTAAGAAAGTCTTTAGTGAGATAATAAAGCAACATCAGGAAGCTAGTCAAAAGATAGCACACTCTATTGCAGAGGGAAGAAAAGAAAGTCTCGAAAGTTTCGAGAAAGTAGATAAAAAGCTTGATGAAATACATAGTATAATCGTAGCAAGAGAGCAAGTAAGAGAGCCAATTTGGTTTGATGTAAAGAAGCCAGTAATTTTGTTTGCTGGAAGAAGGGAAGAGTTAATTGACCTACATAATAAGATACAACGTAGTTCAGAAAAAGTAACAGTAATATCACAAATAACCTCAATTAGCGGTTTAGGAGGAATAGGAAAAACTGAGTTAGCTAGACAATATGTTCAAGAATATAGTAAAAATTATTATGACAACGTTATATGGATCAACGGTGAAAGCGAGGTAGCTCTTATTGAATCATTTACTCGATTAGCGAAGGATAAGCTAAAAATTGATACAAAAGATGCAAATGGAAAAGAAAAGGATATAAGATCTACCGTAGAAGAAGTTTACAATTTTTTTAGTAATAGCAAAAGCTTATTTATTTTTGATGATGCTGAGGAAAGTAATTATTTGAATAAATTTTTACCACTACATGATTCATTACCGGGTGGTAATGGACCTTATATTTTAATTACTTCTCGTAATCTAGAGTGGGACAAAGGGATAGAAATTATTAACCTGAACGAATTAAAGCCAGAAGAAGCGATAGAATTTGTAAAAAAGGGCTTGAGTATAGAAGATGAATCTCAAAACGAAAAGATAAAAACCTTAGTAGAAAAATTGCAATACTTTCCTTTAGCTATAAAACAAGCAATAGCATACATTGAGGACCAAAGAGTTACCAGGGAATTTGATATAGATGATTATCTGAATGAATATGAAAAGAAGACGAAAGACCTGCTTGATTCTGCATTATTCAGAGGAATTGATAATGATTACGCAAAAACAACTTTCACCACTTGGAAAATTACAACCGATGAAATAGCAGGTAACAAAGGATATGGAGAATTAGCTTTAAGGATTTTAAATATTGTATCTTATCTTGCACCTGAGAAGATTAGCAGAGAAGTATTTTTAGGTTTGACAGGGATTAGCGAGGAGGAATTAAGGTCAGCTGTTCGTTCACTTATAAAATATTCTATGGTGAGTGGCGAGCAAAAGCAAAGTGTGTTGAGTGCCCATAAATTAGTTCAAGAAGTGACAAGAATAGCGTTAGCAGAGGAGGGTAAAAGCAAGGAGGTTATGGACGAGACTTTCAAGTTACTAGAAGCAAATTTTCCTTATGGTGGTGATAAATTAGAAGACTATCTTAGGAAACGAGAATTATTACCACACTTAGAGGCATTTTTATCACATATAGATAATTGGTTAAAAAAGAACCCTCAAGATAAAGAAAAAATAGAAGAAGATTACCTTGAGAATTTATTAATATGGATAAGTGATGGGTATTTTAGCTTTGGTAATCCCAAAAGACAAAAGGAGTTGCTAGAAAGGGCTTTACCTATTGTAGAGAAGCATTACGGAGTAGAGCACTTTGAAGTTGCTAAAACATTAATAAACTTGAGCATCCCTTATGAGGCTTTAGGTGGTTATGAAGAAGCAAAAGAGTTACTAGAAAGGGCTTTACCTATTTTAGATTATATGGGAAATCATGTTGAAGTAGCTAAAACATTAGTAAACCTGAGCATCCCTTATGGAGCTTTAGGTGATTATCAAAAAGCAAAAGAGCTGCTAGAAAATGCTTTATCTATTTTAGAGAAATATTATGGAGAAGATCATTTTGAAGTAGCTATGGCTCTAGTAAATCTTAGTACCACTTATGGAGCTTTAGGTGATTATGAAAAAGCAAAAGAGTTACTAGAAAGGGCTTTACCTATTTTAGAAAGACATTATGGAGAAGATCATTTTTACGTAGCTCTGGTTCTAGCAAATCTTGGTGTTGTTTACGAGATTTTGGGTGATGCTCAAAGAGCAAAAGATTTGCTAGAAAGGGCTTTGCCTATTTTACGAAAGCATTATGGAGAAGATCATTTTGAAGTAGCTATAGCTCTAACGAATCTTAGTAACTCTTACGAAACTTTAGGTGATTATGAAGAAGCAAAAGAGTTACTAGAAAGGGCTTTGCCTATTTTAGAGAAGCACTATGGAACAGGGCATTTTCAAGTAGGGATAATGCTAGAAAGTTTAGGTATGTCTTGTCTAGTTTTAGGTGATTATGAAGAAGCAAAAGAGTTACTAGAAAGGGCTTTACCTATTTTAGAGAGACATTACGGAGAAGATCATTTTGAAGTAGCTGAAACATTAGTAAATCTGGGTATCAATTATGGAGCTTTAAATGATTATCAGCAACAGAGTGAGTTGCTAGAAAGGGCTTTGCCTATTTTAGAGAAGCATTATGGAGAAGATCATTTTGAAGTAGCTATAGCCTTAGAAAATTTAGCTTTTGCTGAGAAAGCTTTAGGTAATCATCAAAGAGCAACAGAGTTACTAGAAAGGGCTGATAAAATATATCGAAAAGGTAAAGTTGAAGAATGTTTGCCGAGTACAAGTTTAGGAAGAAGAAAAAGAGAAGTAAAGATCGGGGAATGTGAGCTTTCTTGGGAAGATGTAGATAAATTTAACACAGAAAAAGATGAGAAAAGAGATTTTAGTAAAATTAAGATAGATAGTGAAAAGTTCGTTAATTATATTAAAGATCTACCAGAGGAAAAGCATTCTCAGCTAATTGAGCTAGCAGGTAAAGTTCAAGTTAAGGGTAAGTTTAGCAATTTGGTTGATAAGCTTACCAGTAATCAGAAAGTCATGAATCATTTAAGTAGAGTAAAGAAAATCTCTAGCATAACCATGCATGGAATGATGGTTAAAAATGTTTTAGCTGACTTTTTTAATGGAGATTATCAGGGTGTAGCAATTAATGTTGGTTTTATAGCCGGTGGTCAAGGGTTTGCTAAAGTTGCTGAAGCTGCATCTCGTAAAGGATTAAATTTACTCTCAGAAGGAAAGGCATTACTTGGTAGGTCTTTAAGGGTTGCATCACCTTTTCTTGCTCGAGGTACTTCTGCGTTTGTTATTTATGATCTAGTAAATCAGATAAAAGCATTTAAAAATAGTACTGAAGAAGCACTAGTTGGCGTAATAGGAGATAGTATTTATCTTGGAGTGGATAGCGCAGAGATTGGTATAGAAGTTGCTGAAGGTTTTGAAGTACTAGAAGGAGTATCAAGTGTTACTGGACCTATTGAAGCAGGAATTGGCGCTGTAGTATTTGTTGGAACTGATATTTATACGGCAATAAAGAGAGTTGATAAAATTGATGAAATAATTCACTTAACTGGAAGGGAAAAATTTATTGAGGGATTGCATGCATTTATAGGTATGCAACCTGAACAATATATAGAAGAATTAATGGAGGAAAAACAACTTTATAACCAATTAGTTAAGCAAGGATTTGAGTATCTAAAGAAGCATAGTGATATTCAAAGCTATGTCTTTCCTACTGGTAAATCAATTGTAGATTTTTGTCGTGAAATGTCATACCCAACATCAATTGGAATGATATTAGGCTATCATACTGAAGAATGCACAACTAAGTTTGAGATAGATTTGAACAGTACAGTACTACTTGATAGAAAAAGAAATGATATAAAATGGAGTAGAGCAAGACCGGATGATCCAAGCGGTGGAAGATTATTTTGTTTACCAAGGGGAGATGATGAACCTGCTTCGAGTTATGGGTCGTATTTATGTAAAAATGCAATTGGTTTATCTGATAACAAAACAGAAGGGTATACTCTAATTAATTTAGGAGAAGGTGAAGATTATGCAAAAGGATTTAAGGATAGCCCGAACATATTTGTAGTGAATGATGGTTCTAAAGAATACTATGGGGGAAATAAGAATGATATATTTGTTTTACAGGGAGATCTTATAGCAGGATCCTTGTACGGAAAGGGTGGAATTGATACCTTAGATCTCACTGGATTGACTCAAGAAGATGTAAGTGTGGCGGTTAATTTAAATGCAAACATTGGTCTTATCGTACATAAGCTCCGTGGTCATTCTGGCTTCAAAATTAATTCAGTGGAAAGAGTGCTTGGTAGAAAAGCTAAGGCAGATCATATATTTAGTGCATGTAAAACTAAATTTTTGGATGGTAATAGTGGTAGCGAAGAACAACTTGATTATTTGCAAATAGAAAGTAATAACTGTGCCTATAATATACAAGTAATAGTTAGGCCTTATACTGAAGTAAATAGTCTGGCACTAAAAGGTAACTTTAGCTATATTGTACCATTTCAAAAAGGTAGTGCATCTGTTAAATTACTTACTAATTTAGAAAGTAATCATAGGATTATATTCGACTACTTGCTTGCTGATATTCAGAGTGTTGATGTTAAAGATCAAAATAGTATAAAGTTCAATTTTTTTCCAAAAGTTGCAAATGGAAACTTTAGTATAGCTATCTCATATAACATAATGAACAATATAACCTATCAATTAAAAGACAGCGCTGAAATAAAAGTGGGTAAGGAAAGAAATTTGTATGCAATACAGAGTACTAATACAACTATTGATGAAATTATAAAAAGTTATCCAGCTATAGCGAATAAACTCAATATGACTATCGCTGTGCAATCAGGTGGTGAATCTATACTTGTTGGCCATGGGAAATTTGAGGCACTTCACAATCACCCGATCCATAACAGTCACTTAATTGGAAATGGTGGTGAGAATATATACGTAATTACTATAGCTTCAGGTAAGAAAAGATATGAACATAGTATTTCTTCTATGCCAGAAGTAAACATCTATAATTTTGATAAAGGAAGTTCCATAGATACGTTAGATTTACGTAACGTGGTAAAAATAATACAAGATGATTTGAAAATACATATTAATCTGCCAAGAATTTTTCAAGATGGAAATGATTTGCTAGTTAAGTTAGAAACAGAAATGGGACAAAGTTTTTTATTAGAAGTGCTAACAATAAGATTAAAAGACGGTTTGGATTGGTATGAAAATCTTCATATTATCTCAGATAGTGCGCCTATGAAAATAAGTTCTGAATTAGAATTAAAACCACAACCTTTGATATTTGAAAAGGATAAGGAGATTATTGTAGTAACGAATCAAGATGTGGAGAAAGGTACTGAGCTTATCACGCCTAGAAAAGGAGGAAACTATACTTTTGTTCGTAACAATTTCCGTGATTTAATAATAACTAATGCTTTTGACTCGACTATTACTAAAGATAATCTCTGCAGTATTACACTTAGTAAATTCTATAAAATACCTAAGATGAAAGCGTTATCAATAAAATTTGCTGATAAAGAGATAGTGTTAAAAGATCATGAGAAGGAAATAAATGCTGCAAGAGATATAAATATTGTAAAAAGAGAACATAGGAATCAAGTTTATAGTGATGTTTTCACAGAAGTTATGATGTTATCTGACCAACCTCATAGACATAGGCAGCACATTAGAAATCGTAGAAGTGAGTACGCAATTAGTAGTGGTACAAGACCATCTTCATGGATAAATGGTTTATTTGGTTGGATAAAAAGCTCTATAGGTGGGTTTAGAGCTGCTTTGCCTGAAACCTCAGCAAATTATTCTAATACAGCTGGTACTAGCCAATTTAGCAGTGAAGTTTGTGTCAGCAATAATATTGGCTTAGGATTCTTCTTATTACAAAGTTTCTTAGATAAAAAATATCCTCTTCCTAAGTTTTGTTCTGTTACTCCTGAAGAAGCTCTGGCTAACACACTGAATATCGTAGAAGAATTTGAAAAGATATTTGAAAAAACAGCTAAACAATCTGATGTACTAGTAAAAGATGTTAACTTTTTTAAAGTATATTTAGATATAGCAGGCCACGTAAGGAACGAGAGTTACTCCCAAATACCAAATATTTTATATTCAGCTGCAAAAGAAGCTTGTCTGAAAGATGAAAAGTTTTTGAGTATTTTAAAAGGCAATATTGAAAAGATGTGTGATGAGCAACAAATGGTTAACAGTAATAATCAGGAGCAAGGTATAGCTAATGTAGATCCTTCATCTTTACTTAATAGGGTTGTTATAGAATTCGCGAATAATAAGGGCTTGAAAGGAGTTTATTTAACACTCCCTTTGAGTTTAGATCAAAGATTGTAAGGTTAAATCTTCCATCCAAATAACCACGCACTCTACCTGCTTATCTGGGTAGACTTCTTGCACTAAGGTTTTATAGATCAACATTTGCTTTTTTATTTCATTTGATGAGGAAATAGAAACGTTATGGTGTGATTTATAGTCAATTATGATTGCTTTGTCTTCTGTTATACACAGTCTGTCTAGCCGCACTAATACTGGTTTTCCGTCAATTGTTCCACTAAGTGGAATTTCTGATTTGCCCTCCAAGTCGAACAGGTAATCATATTTTTCATTAAAGGTTAATATTTTGCTGTAAATTTCATCCTTATCTTCACTAGTGTTTATGCTATCAAGATATTTCCTAACCCAATTTTTTCTCCTGTCTTTCTCTATCTTGGGCATATATTGCAATATACTGTGAATTATTAAGCCTCTTGCATAGCTGTCTGTCGTCCCAATGCTCCTTTTTGTCATTCCAGCATTCTCATCTGTCATCCCAGTGCTTGACACTGGCTTTTTTTCTCCAGGTTCCAGCGTTACGTGCTGCAATGACATTGATAGGTTTGATGGAGGTGAAATCACTGGAACATCAAAATAATCACGTTTTTTATAAATAGAAGGGTAGTTTGCATTCATGCATAGCACTTCAACTTTTTCTTTAAATATCGGCTGTAAGTATAGTTTTTTCCTCTCATATAATGCTCCATATTGAATAACTAGATCATACCAAGAGCCCTTTTGCACTGGCTCTTTGCCTAAAATGTATAACTCATCTTCAGCACGCGTAAGTGCCACGTACAGCAAACGCAAATATTCGTTATAATCCTCTAGTTTTTTCTCTCTTTTTACTTGATTACAATAAGCATTACTATTTTTGCCACACCAAAATGGTGCTTCCGTTGCATCAAACAAAATATTTTCACTGTTTCTTGGTACTGTATTTGTGTCAACTAAAAACACTATTGGAGCTTGTAGACCTTTTGATTTATGAATTGTCATTATTCGTACAGCATTGAGTTCTGATTGCATATCGTTTTTAATCTCAGGATTATTTCCTTTGATCCACTGAACAAATGCTTGAAGAGATGGGTGCTCAAATTGCAATACGAGGTTCATAAATTCGTCTAGAATCTCGAAGCACTCAAGACCTAGCCTTGCAGCAAATTTCTTCTTGCCTGTGCGCAATATATGCGTGAATAGTGTAAGGGGGGATTCTGTCTGAGATAAATTAATTAGATAGTTTAATTCATTAGAGATAATCTCCTGATAATCTTGAAGTTTTTCCCACAACGACTGTTCTTTACGATCGTATGCAATATTGAATAAATCATCCTCAGTGAAGTTAAATAGCGGTGATTTTAAAACATTTGCAAGAGCAAGATCATTTGCCTGGAGGAGCAAAAATTCAGCTAAAGCTATTAAGTCCTGCACAGCTATGTAATCCATAATTCTAAAATAATCTCGGCCTATAACTGGTACATTTACTTTTTTTAGTTCACTTATTATGTAATCAACTAACACATTTCGCTGCCGTACCAAAATCATAATATCCCTTGGTTCTATATGACGATCTTTGGCGACTAAAATCCGCCCTTCGTTTAACCAATTGTGAATTCTTTGGGCTATTGCCTGAGCAAGTAATCGATCTGTTACTACATAATCTTTCCTCTGTATTAAATGAATTTGTAAGGCTTGCTGCTCTTCCTCTTTATACCTTGGCAGTAACGGCCAGATTTCAATGTACCCTTGATCGTTTTCTCTATATGGAATATGTTTTATCTTGTTATCATTGAAAGATATTTCTTCACGAAAATTGTTAAATATTCTGTCTACAAGCATCAAAACTTCTGGAGTTGAGCGAAATGACTTTTCAAGTTGACATGATACCCAATCTCTGCCACCGGTTTTCGTGTGAAAATATTGCTGCATGTAATTAAATAGATGGGGATTTGCTCCTTGAAATCTGTAAATTGATTGTTTTACATCGCCAACAACAAATAAAGTTCTCTTTTCATCACTGCCGGTAAAAAATTCATCGCAGAGACTTGTTATAATTTTCCATTGACTAATACTATTGTCTTGTGCCTCGTCAACAAGAATGTGGTCTATTTTTTGGTCTAGATTAAACAATATCCAATCTTTATTGCCTGGATTGCTAAGGAGATTTGTTGCTAAATTGATGATATCATCATAATCAAGCAGTGCATTCTTTGATTTTTCATTATTATATAGATCAACATATACTTTAAATATACTAAGTAAACTACTGGTTCTTCCGAATATTTGATAAGAATTCATGTCTTTTACGTGAGTGGATACTGTGTTTTGAATGCTTTCTATCATTTGCTCTGCATCTTCAAATTTTTCCAAAGTACCCTTTGTTATAATTGATGATATGCTTTTTTTTTCCTGCGATTCTGACTTCAGAAATACTTTGGCTAGATTTTCTATCTTAGTTTCATCCCACTTTATTCCGGTGTCATCCAAGTAGCTGACACTGGGATCTGCTAGGCCTGGTGTCATTCCAGTGCTTGACACTGGAATCCACATATTTTCTTTCTGGATCCCAGCTGGGATGACAGTAGAATAAAGTATCGCACTGTAACTCTGATCTCTTTTGCTTCCCTTACTTAATATTTCAGCTAATCTTTTTATCTGCTCAATCGTTTCATTCTGTAAATTGTCAATCTTGTCTGGGACGCTTAGTTTATCTTTTATATATCCTAAATTATTTTCTAGAGCTGATCTCTTTATACATAAGGTATAGAGCAAATCACGCAGCTTATTTTCATCAATTTCAGCTGCAACGATATTGATATCGTCCTGCACAGTTTCATTATGAAGCGTTTTTTCAAATACGATGGAATGCAATTCTTTACATTCGCTCAACGTACAATGTGGAGCGATACCAGCTTCTGTAGGAAAGCTGGAGATTAATTTGTAACAAAAGGCGTGTATAGTTTGAATATTAAGACCAATATTTTCCAGTTCAGAAAAAAGCCTTCTTGCTCTTGTTAAATAATCTTTATTTTCTCTGGTCACACACTGGGCTAATTGTTCTAAATCTGTGACCAATATACCCTCTGGACATATTGCCCACTTACTAAGTGTACTGTAAATGCGATCCTCCATTTCATTTGCTGCAGCATTGGTAAATGTTAAGCAGAGAATATTTCTCTTATTCTCTAATAGAAGTCTTAATACTCTGTCTATTAAGATCTTTGTTTTACCTGTACCAGCTGATGCACTTACCCATACAGAGAAGTTAGGATTTATGGCATTTGATCTCATTAGGAGTGTATAAAGTTTGACTGAAGTGGCATTTCAAGTATAGTAAATAAGATAGTGTTAGTGAAGATATACAGATGGAAAGTTTTTGTGTAAAGGCTCCTGCAAAGATCAATCTTTTTTTACATATTATAAATAGAGAAGAAAGAGGGTATCATTTAATTGAAAGTTTGGTTGTCTTTGCTAAACTTTCTAATTTTTTAGAGATAAAAGTAGGAGAAAAAAACTTTAGATATGATAACTCTACAGTTGAATTTGTAAATTCTGAGTTTAGAATAAATTATCGATATAATACTATAACGAAAGCAGTGAGTCTACTGCTTAGGCATGCTCCTGTACGCACTAAAGTCACTGTGAAGGTTGTAAAAAATGTACCAATTGCTGCGGGATTTGGTAGTGGTTCCTCAGATGCTGGAGCTGTGATACGCATGCTGGGAGAGCTTTGGAACATTGATAGGCAAATTTTAAATGATATAGCTTTAAGAGTTGGTGCTGATGTGCCTGCAAGTATAGATAGTAAGCCAGTTTTTGTCAGAGGTGTTGGTGAGGAATTATGCCCCATTAAACAATGCTCTTTACCCACAAGTCTGGTACTTGTGAAACCAAAAAAAAAGTTTTTGAATACATCAGAAGTATTTTCCAAGTATAAAGAGGATTTCTCTAATCCAATTAAGTGGAGTGATAAAACTGAGGAGAATTTGTTAGAGCTTCTTAAAGAGACAAAAAATGACCTTCAAGAAGCAGCAATAGGTTTTGTACCTGAAATTCAGAATGTAATATCAACACTAGAGTCACAAGAAGGCTCTATACTTTCTCGTATGTCAGGTAGTGGTGTAGCGTGTTTTGGAATGTTTGATAGTGAAGAAAATGCAAAAGCTGCAGCGGCAAATATCAAAAAGGAATATCCAGAATGGTGGGTGTGCGACACGGAATTAATAGTTTGATTTATGCCCTTAATTTCCAAGAAGAAAAATCTTATAGATGGTTACAGGGAAGAAAGATTTTGGGTAAATAATCAAGAATATCATGGCTCAATTATAATTTTTCCTGAAAAGGTGATTGAATTGAAAGAAAGTGATATAAATAACAAGGAGTATTTTAAATCTTTTTTAACAGAGGAAATAGAGATTTTGATAATAGGTACTGGTAAGATACGCGATTGTTCAATGAAGTCTTATCTTATGGAGCAAAAGAATTTAAATTTTGAATTTATGACGACGGGTTCTGCATGCAGAACCCATAACGTTTTAATATCTGAAGATAGATTTGTTGTCAGTTATCTGATAGCATGTTAGAGATATTTACACAGAGTTTTTTTATAAACAGTCTAATTGCGGTAATTATGATTAGCCTAGTCACAGGAGCTCTAGGGTCATTTATGATATGGCAAAGGTTATCGTATTTGGGTGATAGTTTGTCCCATTCTTCATTGCTTGGTATTGCACTTGCTTTGATCTTTAATATCAGCCCATCGGTAAGTATAATGCTCATTGCAATTATGTTTGCTATACTACTTTCTCTTAATTTTAATAAATTATACTCTGCTGATACGATATTGAACATAGTTACCAATGTAGTTTTATCATCGAGTTTAATACTTATGTCTTTTCTTCCATCAGGTAATAATAGTATTATTAGCTCACTTTTTGGTGACATATTAATGATTGACCAAAGTAATATAATATCAATTTTTCTAACCTCCGTAATAGTTACTTTGATATTAATATTTAGATGGCGCTATTGGCTGATGATTTCGATTAATCAAGATTTGGCAACAGTTGAGAAAGTAAATGTTAATTTTGTTAGGCTAGAATTTTTGATTATACTCGCTATCTTTATTGCAATTTCTGCTCAATTAATAGGAATATTACTCATTGCTGCATTTTTGTTAATACCTGCTGCATCAGCAAGACTCATTTCAAAAACTCCAATGCAAATGATTATTGTTGCAACAGTTTTTTCTGTGATTTCTGGAGTATCAGGTTTGATATTATCTGCAAGTTTTGACTTATTAACTGGACCTGCAATTATACTTATCGCAGCTGTGTATTTAATCATTGCTTATTTTATAAGATTGGTGTTAAGTAGATCGACTTAATTTTGGTCTCGGAAGTTCATAATTCATTAACAAATGAGTGTAACTATCTGAGCGTAAAGTAGTTTTTGCTACATTGTTTTTATGTGCTAATTGTTAATTTGTGGAGTGAAAGATATGGCCGAAGGATTTTTTTCTAGATATATAGGACAGCCTATAAAAAATTTTTATAATTATGTTACGGGAAAGAAAGAAGTGTCTGATGATATGCAGAATACAGCAAATCAAGAAAGCTCAGAATTGTTGGAAACTGATGTGCAATCAAATGATGTACCACCAAATAGTGATCATATAATATAGATGGCATGAGAATCACGCCATCTAAAGTTAAAAAATTCCTTGAGAAACCCGATACTTTAAGTGGTGTATTAATTCATGGGAGTGACAATAGTAAGGTCGATATTTTTGTACAGAAAATAATTGCCAACTTGAATGAGTATTCAGTTCAGGTGATGGATTTTGCAGTAGTGAATAAGTCGCCTGGCTTGTTATTTTCCGAGTTGGCAAACATTTCGATGTTTACTAAAAAAAGGTTAGTTAAGCTGATAAATGTCAGTGGAAGTATATCTAAAGAGTTAAGAAACATATTGGATCATAATATAGGCGATCATTATATAGTAATGATCGCAAATGATCTTCCATATAGTTCTACAACTAAAAGTTATATGGAAAGCTCAAAAATTTTCGGTGTCATTACCTGCTATAAGGACAGCGGTAGTAATCTTTGTGATATTATATCAAGTTACTTGAAACAAAATGATATAGAGTGCACAAGTGAGATAATCTACCACTTGCAGTCTTATTTTAATCATAGCAAACTGCCTATATATTCAGAGCTTGAAAAATTAGTTTTATATCTAGGAAAAAGAAAAGATCTTAAACTTGCTGATATAGATCTATGCTTTTCAACCTCCGGCAATGATTATGTTACACTTGATAATCTGTGCTCTGCAATAGTGAGTAAAGACATGGGACAATTCATCAAAATTTCCGATGTATTGATATTACAAGAGAATTTTTCACCGATAGCATTAATCCGTATTATATCAAATTATTTTCTACGGCTAGAAAGCGTTTTGCTGTTAATACAAAATGGAATGAATGAACAAGCTGCAATTGACCAGCTGAGTCCTCCATTGTTCTTCAAACAATTACAGAGTTTTAAATCTCATTTGAAAAGTTTGCAACTTTCAGAACTTAAGAAGATCTTAGAAAATTTGATGAGCTTGGAAGTGACCTGTAAAAGAACTGATCTGAATCATAAAATGATCTTTCAGCATGAGATTAACTATTGGTGTCATTCAAATACATTCGGTGCATTTAAACCTTTTGTATGATTTTCTTCTAACCTTGCAACAATGCTCTCTCTACCGATAAAAATTAATAATTTAGCGAGTTCTGGACCTGTTTCTGTTCCTGTTAAAGCGAGGCGCAACTGCATAAATAGATCTTTTGCCTTTATATCAACTGTCTGTCGAATATTTTTAACCCATTCTGATAACGTATTTTCATTACAATCACCTTGAGGTAATGTGCTTAGCGCTATTTTTATAAATTCTTTATTAATAACCACAGGCTCTATATTGGATTTACATACTTGCCACCATTTGGCCACCTCAGAAAACCTGTTTATGTTGTTTCTTATAAAATACCAAAACTCTGAACCAATTTGACTTAAACGATCTTGCACCATTTCAAATGGCATTTGTTGCAGCACTTTGCTATTTAGCTTATACATTTCACTCAAGCTGAATTGTAAAGATGCTGAGCTAAATTTTTTGATATCAAATGAGTCAATTAAAGGCTGCATATCAACATGAGCTTCTATTGGATCAGATGTTCCAAGTTTTGCTAAATAGCTAATTAGCGCCATTGGTTCAATCTCATCTTCTCTTATGAACTTGACATCCAGCCCGCCTTTCCGTTTCGATATTTTGCTATCATCAAAGTGTAGTAGGGGAAGGTGGGCAAAGATAGGAATTTTCGCTTTTAATGCTTGAATCATTTGAATCTGAACTGCGGTATTAGTTACATGATCTTCCCCACGTACAACATGGGTTACATTAAAGTCAACATCATCAATGACAGAAGGTAGCATGTACGTATAAATTCCATCTTCTCTTTTTACTACAGGATCGCTGATATGAATTGTTGCAATATTTATTTCGCCTTTAACTTCATCATTCCATTTTACAGTTTTATTTCTATCCAATTTAAATCTGAAATGTGGTTTTCGTCCTTCTTGCTCATAACGAATTTTCTCTTGCTCAGTTAGAAGCAACGTACCTTTATTGTAAATAGGGGGAAGACCTTGTTTTAATTGCAATTTTCGTTTAGTGTCTAATTCTTCTCTTGTTTCATAACATGCATAAATATGACCTTCTTTCATTAACTGTAAGAACACCTCGTTATAGCGCTCAAAACGCTCTGATTGCTTAAAACTTGAATTCCAATTTATGCCAATCCATTTTAGGTCTTCTATGATATTATCTACATATTTGATATCTGAACGCTCAAGATCAGTATCATCAAAACGTAGTAAAAATTTTCCATTTTGATTACGTGTGTACATCCAACAAATGAGTGCAGTGCGTATGTTTCCTACATGTAGGTAGCCAGTTGGGCTTGGAGCGAATCTTGTTAGCATTTAAATGATTACTTTAGTTTATTTTAATTTTATATAAATGTACTGCTAAAGCAAGATTCTTCTTCTTTGTCTTGGTGTTAGTTGCTACAAAGTACAGCGAACATGAAACCTTTTTGTTAGAGTTCCATGATCTGCCTAAAATACTCTGAAAGCACGGCTTTAGTTATTTACTCTAAATATATTATACGTATACTTGTTATTAAATTAAATTTGAAATGATAAGAAATGAGTGAATTTAAATCAATCCGCAATATTGCAATAATTGCACACGTTGACCACGGAAAAACTACTTTACTTGATAACATGTTAAAACAAAGTGGCACGTTTCGTGAGAATCAAGAAGTTCAAGAACGAGTGATGGATAGTGGTGATCAAGAACGTGAACGTGGGATTACAATACTTGCAAAATGTACGTCAATAATGTGGGGTGATAAGAAAATCAATATCATTGATACACCAGGACATGCGGATTTTGGTGGAGAAGTGGAAAGGGTGCTCTGCATGGCAGATGGTGTATTACTACTGGTTGATGCTGCAGAAGGTCCAATGCCACAGACTAAGTTTGTGTTGTCAAAAGCACTAAAGGCAAATTTAAAACCGATTGTGATAATCAATAAGGTTGATCGACCAGACAGCAGAATTGATGAAGTACTAAATGAAATATATGAGTTATTTTTTAACCTTGATGCAACCAACGAGCAACTAGATTTTCCAGTACTCTATGCTTCAGGTAGAAATGGTTGGTGTGCTAAGGAGCTATCTGATGAGAGAAAAGATTTAAGCCCATTATTTTCAACGGTGATAGATTACATAAAACCTTCCGTTTATGATCAAAATGCACCTTTTGCTATGCTAGTTACTTTACTTGAATCTGATAAATTTCTTGGCAGAATATTGACAGGAAAGATTTACCAAGGAATCGCGCAAGTTAACTCAGATCTTAAGGTAATTGATCTTGATGGTCAAGTGGTTGAGCGAGGGAGATTAACTAAGTTACTCTCATTTTCTGGCTTAAAACGCGTTCCAGTAGAGCAAGCTGTAGCTGGTGATATCATTGCCATTGCAGGACTTGAGAAAGCTTCAGTTTCAGACACTATAGCAGCACCAGAAGTTACAACTGCGATCAGCTCAACTCCAGTTGACCCGCCAACAATGGCGATTACTATAAGCGTGAATGACTCACCTTTTGCTGGGCAAGAGGGAACAAAACTTACCTCAACTGTTATAAAAGATCGTTTATATGCAGAAGCAGAAACAAACGTTGCAATTACTGTAACTTTGGCTCCAAGTGGTGAAGCATTTGAAGTAGGTGGACGTGGTGAGTTGCAGCTTGGGGTACTGATTGAAAATATGAGAAGGGAAGGTTTTGAACTTTCAGTTTCACGGCCTCGAGTGCTGTTTAAAGAAGAAGATGGCAAAAAACTTGAACCTATAGAGGAAGTAGTAATTGATGTAGATGATGAGTATAGTGGAATCATCATGGAAAAACTTAGCTTTCGAAAAGGTGAAGTAACTGACATGAGACCTTCTGGTAGTGGCAGAACTAGGTTGACATTTTTAGTACCATCAAGGGGATTAATTGGCTATCAAGGAGAATTTTTAACTGATTCTCGCGGCACTGGTATAATCAACCGTTTATTTCACAGTTATGCTCCACATAAAGGTTCAATTTCCGGAAGGCGTAATGGGGTTTTAATTTCAACAGACAAAGGCGAAGCAGTAGCGTATGCAATTTTCAATCTGCAAGATAGGGGAATTATGTTTGTTAAGCCACAAGATAAGGTATATTGTGGTATGATTGTCGGTCAGCATAGTCGTGACAATGATTTAGAAATAAATGTACTTAAAGGTAAGCAATTAACAAACGTAAGAGCTTCAGGTAGCGATGAAGCTATAAAGCTTACTCCACCAAAAATAATGACACTGGAGGACATGATAGCGTATATAGATGATGATGAATTGGTAGAAGTAACTCCAAAGTCTATACGTCTGCGCAAGAGATTCCTCGATCCAAATGAACGTAAACGTGCAGGAAGGGCGAAGAATAAAGAGTAATCAACGTTCCTGATAAAAATCTGAATCCCAGTGTAACTACTTGCATGATAGGAGAAGAAGTACTGTCACGACATTATTGATACTGGGCTTTTTTGCCACTCTGTTGAACGGACACTGATTAAGTTCTTCTATTTTCTTGTAGTCTATGAGAAATAGATACATTATCTAATGCAGTTCTAACATTAGTACCGTTCTGATGAATAACTACAGATAGCTCAAAAGCATTTAAAGTATATTCAACATATGGAGACAGTACAGTACTTACTGCAATAAAGACTTCTTGTAGTATACCACTATTTCGAGCTTGTATCAAAATAGAATTGATACATTCGTTATTACCTTTATATATAGCAAAGGCAAGTGGTTTGATGACATACGTCAGGCTTGGAAATTGCATAATATCTTTAGAAGTAAGGATATTGTGTAGTATACCACTATTTTGAGCTCTTATTAAAATAGAATTGATACATTCGTTATTGCCTTTATATATAGCAAAGTTAAGTGGTGTGATGATATACGTCAGACCTGGAAACTGTACAATATCTTTAGAAGCAAGGATATTGTGCAGTATACCACTATATTGAGCCTGCATTAAAATAGAATTGATACATTCGTTATTACTTCTATGTATAGCAAACGCAAGTGGTGTCAAAGTGTAAGTATAACCTCTTATTGTATAGTTCATAGTACTTGAAGTCTTAAGAATTTCTTGCAGTATACCTTTGTTGTTAGAGTGTGTTAAAATAAGATCAACAGATTCATTATTATCTTTATATATAGCAAGGTTCAGCAGTGTTAGAGTGCGTCCCCCACCTCTTGGAAATCGTGTAGTATATCCAACTGTAAGAACTTTTAGTAAATCATTCTCTGAGGCTGCTTCTAAAATATTATTAATGCTCTTTCTATTCCATATGGCCCTTTTTAACTGAAAATACAAATCTTTTTGTTTTCGTGTTAAATTTTGATGATTTAGCATATTTTTGTAACCTCGCTTTAAAGTCAATGTAGTTTAATTATTAAAATTAATGTGTCAATATACGCTAGAATAATATTAAAGGGTTTTTTAGAGAGCGTATATAGACAATGAAAGTACACTTGATCCGAATGAACGTAAGCGTGCAGGAAGGGCGAAGAATAAGGAGTAATCAACGTTCCTGATAAAAATCTGGATGAGCTACTCGGATAACACCATCATAAAGGGAACCAGTGTCAGTTACTTGAGCAGGTACTGGGATGACAAGAGAAGGCTACAAAGGTGTCATGCAAGTAGCTCATCCAGCTTTTTTATAATCATCGAAAACATTGTATTTTAACATTACTTTTATACTTATAAGTTTCTAGGCACTGGATTTGTTGTAGACTTACTCTATCACTTTACCCTCTTATTTTACCACTCTCCTGCCTATATATTTTTATATGAGGATTTTTGCAAAAGTTTCGCATTTTTTGTAACATGATTTTCAGTATGTGTAACCTAAATGCAAATTGATCACGAAACTAGTGTAATTATTGAGGCCATAGAGAAATTTGGTGGTGAGGCAAGACTTGTTGGTGGATGTGTTAGAGATTCAATTTTGCAGCGTGAAATTCACGACATTGATCTTGCTACTAATCTGCTGCCTAATCAAGCAGTTAAAGCGTTAAAACTCCGTAATATAAAAACTATTCCAACTGGCTTAAAACATGGAACTATTACTGCGATTTTAAATAAAAGATCCTTTGAGATTACAACGCTAAGGCATGATGTAAAGTGTGACGGTAGACATGCGAAGGTAGAATTTACTAATGATTGGCAAGCTGATGCTTCAAGGCGCGACTTTACGTTTAATGCTCTTTATGCGGACAAGCATGGCCATATATACGACTACTTTGGTGGCATTCAGGACTTAAAAACACGAAAGTTAAACTTTATAGGTAACGCTGAAGATAGGATTAAGGAAGACTATCTACGTATTTTAAGAGCGTTTCGTTTTCACGCTAAAATATGCATAGGAGATTTAAGTGATGAAATATTGGATGTGTGCAAAAAGCATTCACACATGATTCAAAACCTCTCTGGAGAGAGGATAAGAGAAGAAATATTTAAACTCTTGGAATGCAATGATCCTGCTCCAACACTTAAGAGCATGCAAAAATCTGATGTTTTACAAAAAATTATTCCAAAAGAAGTAAAATGCGAAATTTTATCTTCACCACTTCTTATCAACACTAAACCTCCTACAAAACCCTCAGCGTATGTCCATACGCCTTTCCTAGATCCCACAATCGATGCACTAACAAAATTAGCTTTGCTTCTTAGGACTGCCGAAGATAGGATTAGTCTTGGGGAAGAAGTGAGCAAGTTTTTACGTCTTTCAAATAAGCAAAAGAAAAAAATATTATTTTTATTATCAAACAATATCAAAACAGAGCTTTCAGAAAAAGAGCAAAAGAAATACATATCTTTATTTGGTAAGGAATTATATTGTGACTTAATGAAGATTTGTGGTATTGAGTCTGGAACAAATGTTGATGAGTATATTTTATTTGCCAATATATTCAATGTTCCAAAATTTCCTTTATCTGGGGATGATTTAATAATCATAGGTCATCAACCAGGGAAAAGTTTAGGTAGAAACTTAGAATTGCTACGACAACATTGGGAAGACAGCTCCTACACTTTAACAAAGGAGGAGCTGATACTTTATGCTAAAAGTTTTATCTAGACATTGCTTCTTGCTTCACACTTACCGGAGTGCTATTAGTGTGACTCATGGAAGGATTAGGTGTTAATTTGTATTTTTCTTTAGCTTTCTTTGTTAATTGATACTCGTTTACTCCTCCTTGAGTCTGATTACACATTCCCTGATTTGGGGATAAAAATGTATCTCGTATGCTTGATGCTAGTTCTAGTACTTGAATATTAATTGAAAAAAGTTCCATTTGAGCTTTTGTTAACTTCTGCACAACAAATTTTGTGCATGAATCATTATTGCTATCATTTCTGTTAGCCAAAAAAACTGTGAAAGAATTTAGTATTGCTTTACTATCTTCTTCATTTAAATACAACTTGTTTACACAATTTTTAACAAAATCTCCATTTTTAATGGAATGTTTTTTACCAACTTCTGTAACAACTTGTTTAACCCGATCTTCTATGATCTCTTTTCCAGATTTAACCAAATTCTCTTCCAACAGTGCAAGTAACTTATCACTTTTAAATTTATAACCATTTTGATATGGTAGAGATTGTATAGTTTCCTTAAGCACGTTATGGCAAAAGTGTTTTCCTTCAAATTCAGGAAAACTTTTTTTCAACTTTGTATTTTGATCAGATAAAAATTTATCGAGACTGTCATTCCCGCGAAGCTTAGATAAAGTATTTGAAAATTTTAACTTCACAGAACCAGAAGTAGAAAAAATACTCTTTGCATCTAGTGCTTTAGTTTCTTTATTAATATCTTCTGGCTTTTTACTAGCGTCTTTTTGCTTGTTTTGTAACTTTTGTTGTTCTTGATTATTTGACAATTGCTGTTGCTCCAACTGCTTTGGCGTGCTTGATAAGCTTCTCTTTAATTGATCTATTTCAGCTAACAGACCTTTTTTTTCTTCCTCTAGTTTTGTAGTATCAGCTTTCGCTTGATTTTCTGTTCCAGCTGATTCCCACTCTTTACTTTCTTCTAATGTCTGTACTTTTTCTTGTAATTTGTTCACTTCACTTTCCAAGTCTTTTTTCTTTATTTCAGCAGCATTTAGTTTACCTTCCCAATCACTTTTGTCTTTCTCTAATTGTTGCTGAGTACTTTTCAATTTTTTTCTAAGATCCTCTAATTCAGCATCTTTTTCCTTAGCTTGTTCTAATTCTGCCTGTTTCTCCTCAAGTTGACTTTCTAATTGCTTTATTTGAGTACCAAATTCTTTTTTTAACTTACTAACTTCATTCTCAAGTTCTGTGTTTTGAGCTTGTAGGTTTTCATTCTCTTTCTTCACAGTTTCATTTATATCTTTATTTTCACGAAATGAATTTATTAAATCCTCTTGTTCTTTTATTTTTTGGTCTTTTGTAAATATAGTTTGCTGTTGTTCGTTCTTTTTATTCTCCATTTCCTTTTTCTCTTGTTCTAATCTTTCATTTAATTGCGTTAAACTACCTATTTTCGCGTCTTTTTCTCCTACCTTTACTGAGAGCGTTTCTGTTTTATTTGCAAATTCTTTGCTGCACTCAATTAATTCTTTCTGCAAATGTAATATCTCCTCAGACTTTTCCTTGAACTGTGCTAAAAATTCTTCTCCTCTTTTTTGTGCAATTTCTACCAATTCACTATAGTTCTTTTTAAGTCCTGCAAGTTTAGACTTTAACTCTTCATTTTCTAATTCTAAGTCTTCAATCTGCTGTGCTTGATTATTATAGAGCCCAATGAACACCCCTAGTGCCTGACTTACACCTTCCAGTTGCTCCTTTAATTTTTCATTCTTATCCTCTGTCTCAACAAATTCAGTCTGAATTTCTGTATCTTTAAATGTAGTTTTACCTTCACTAATTATTTTACTTTGGACCTCTTGTGCTACAACTTCAGAAATTTGAACACTTTGATCTACTACTTCGGGAGCATCAGTTTGAACTCCATTATTCACAATAACTTTATTGTGGTGTAGGATATTCTCTGCCCATTGATTCCATCTCCCTGGCAATATTCGTCCGATTGTTTTTAGATATAGCCAAGCAAGCACAGTGGATAAGCTATATTTTTTTTCCTTTTGTTTAATACTAGGTTTGTAATTAACCTTATTGTTAGCATTTACCATAAAATTACCTAATTTTTAAAGTATTGAAGTTATATATATTAATATAATTATTAAATAAATAATAATATAAATGTTAAATTGTGTGAAAATTTTTATAGATTTTAAGTAGAAATACACATGTTCGTAAGCACAGAATTTGCTTTTTCTATTGCTCTTGCTAACATTTCTTGTTCATTGTAATGATTCTTCACATTGATTACCTGAGCTGACAAATTTGCAGGGAAAGTGACTAAACTAACTTCCCATAGCTCCACTTGTTTTAACACTCGAGCTCCGCTTTCATGATCAACATCATACTCTATCGGTATATAGCCAATCGAAAGCCCGTTAATAGTTCCAGTTTTTAGCATTAAATATGCTTCCTCTGCTTTTTGAATACCAAAAAGCAAATGTGCAGTTATATATAGGCCAATATCATTTTCGCAAATATCTGTAATATTACCTATAGGCTCACTTGGGTTGTGCTGCCAAAGAAGTTTTATCTGACTTTTATTTAAGTTGTTCTTAAATGCTCCTGGTAATATCAGATCATTTTGCTTATCAACTATATTAAAAACGCTCGCATAGCCAGAAAATACTCCGTTTTCTTCTATGCTTTTTATTGACAATGGTGAATAGAGAAATTTCTTATTCATAAGTCCTCCTTGTAAATTATGGTATTGGGTTTGCCAGCGCTCTGAGCCAGCTTAAAATGTTGTATAGATTGTTTTCCTATATCTCAGGATGAGTATAAGGCACTACAATATAATTCTATTGTATGCAGTGCTTTGAAAATGGGGAAGTACTTTTTTAGTTATAAAATTTGTCATTTTATATACATAAGGGTAGGGTTTGTTGCACATTGGGTTGTTCAACAGCAGCGTTTTCCAGATTTGTAGAAACAGCTTCATTTGTAGGATTAATTATTTTTCCTAGAAGGAAGCCAAATCCCAAAGAAACAGCGGCTATAAAACCATTCATTAATGACTCTGTCCATGTTTCTCCCTCGTATTCTTGATAGATTTTAGAATATATCATTGTGCCTAAGAATGCTCCAATCATTGATCCAACCAGTTTACTTGTTTCAGCTACTCTCTGTCTTCTCAACTCAACTTCTCTTAGACCTTTATTATTGGCTTCATTCAGGTTTAAATTTCTTTCCAACTCTTCTGATGTTTTCTCCTCAGCATCTTGGGATTTTGTTGATGAACTTTTCTGTAAGTTTTCTAATTCTTGTGTGTCCATCAACACCTCACTATTAAAGCTTAAGTACAAATCATACAGCACTATAATTGTTTAGTCAAGGTAAATACTAGTATATTAAGTAAATATTTACTATATTAATATGATTGCTTAAATTAATCACTAAAAGAAAATAAATTAAGCTTTTCTGGACTGCAAAAACCAGCTATATGATTTGCAGTGAGTTGTAATTTCAGTAAAAACTGTACGAACATTTTAGATAATTTTCATAGTAGAAAGTGCTATCCCAGTTTTACAACACTGGGATAACGGTAAAAGTAGCTATATGCTCTGTCCTTGAATATTTTGTTGTTCAGTGGTAGCATTTTCGGGAGTGTTAAATAAACTGTGTCAAATCGCATTTTTAGTTCAACTCGATTTTTAACCTACCAGGAAAAAAGATATCAAGTTGAGAGATAGTTAAAGCCCAATCATGTATAGGCATAGTCCATTTCTCTCCTGCCTTCTTTATAGCACAATACGCCTTCCCTCTAGCAGTTTTTTTATAAATGGTGTTAATGCTCCATCTCTTCCTGTCAATGGTCTTCCTTCTCGTATAGATGATAAGATATTTGTTTCTAATTCTTTATAGTCTACCAAACCGGTAGTTCTGTTTGCTTGACTCATTGTCAAACCTCCATTTTTTTATCAATTTATTACTTTACTTCTCGGTTTGACACAGTTTATTTAACACTCCCAACTCATGTTCGTATAGTAGCTACTTGCATTTGTTGTAAACTCACTTTTACTCTATAGTTATCTTTTTACTACCTTATCTATTTTCTGAACTGATTTTCGTATTAAAAAACATCCAATAAGAAGAATTATAAAAGGAATAAACCATAAAATGTAGGTACTAGATTTTACAGGTGGTACAATGATAATTGAATCTCCATAAGAATTTTTTAACTCTGAAACTATTTGCTCGTTAGTATATCCATCACTGATCTTCTTGCGAATTGTCTTACGCATACCATATGCAACTTGAGACTCAGATTCGGATAATAATTCACCAGAGCATACTGGACACTTTATTACTGCAAATAAGCTACTTGCTCGCTCTTCCATGCTTTCGTCTCTTAGTTTATCATCCAAAGTAAAAGCATTTATGCTTAAATGGAATATCAATGTAAAAAGTAAGCTAATTACTATTCTCATTCTTGGTGAATTGAGTGATAAAATCAGTAGTGGATAATTTTCCAATAAAGCCTGAACCTACATTATTGTCGTACTTTATTGAAAATTGAATGTCGTTATCAGTGATTTTTTCTGATAAGGAAGATATTGATTTTTCCAATTTATCTGCAGTCTTTGAATCATTAGTCATAAACGAAATTAATTCTTTATAATTTGATATGGCTACATTGATTTTATCTTCAAATGAAGATGTAACTAAATTGTAATTACTTACTCCACCATTCGCAGCAATAGAAAAGTTATTACTCTCAATCAAAAATTTTTCTATGTTGAAATTAATCTTAGAAGCTGAAATATGGTTTACAAATTCATAATCTAATTTAGCGTCGACACTAAGGTAATTTTCAGGACTTGCAGTATGTTTATAACGGTAAGTATAAAAATCAAATTCTAGTTTAGTATTTTCATTCAGTTCTTTATCAAAGTGAAATTGAATGTAATTACTTTTATCATTCACTTCAGTTATAACACTTTGCTGATTTTCTAAAACATCACATTTTAATCCATAATCTTCGTAACGAAATGTATCTATATAGTCTATTACAGTGCTATTTCTGTTGAATTTTAATGAAGATAGTAAATCATTTAGTTTAACAACAAAGTGGCTACTCACGTGTGTGTGACACTTTATATTCTTTTTCTCATCACTACGGACAGCAATGTTTACTTTATTGCTTGGTATATAGATATATACTGACTTATCAAATAATCTGTTTTTTATCACTAAAGCTTCAGATGAAACAGTTAATTGCTCATTAGAAAATTTTGGATTCGTTACACGAAAAACTAGGTTAAAAGGAAATCCCTTAAAATCATGTGAAATATCAACTTTTTCGTCATTAATGTAATCAGTTAAAAGACTTTTTACCTTAAATGCAGAAAAATACCAAAAACCACTATACGCTAGAGGAATAAACAAAGGTAAGGAGATGAGAATATAGATAAAAATTTTACGCATTATCCTCTTATTTATCTAATGATATATTTCTTGTACCTCTGGGCACGGTTACGCACAAACCGTCAATATCTTTTGTGATTTTTATTTGGCATCCAAGCCTCGATGTCTCTGTTAAACCGAAAGCTAGATCCAGCATGTCATTTTCCTCATCAGATATAGGATTATGTGTTTCTACAACATCATAAAATTTTGGATCAACAATCACATGGCATGTAGAGCAAGCAAGAGAACCTTCACATGCACCTTCAAGCAGATCTGGATCACTTCTATGGGCTAAATTAAGAAGAGTTTCTCCCTCTGCAGCTTCATAACTTTTCTTACTTCCATCAGGTAAAATAAAAGTAACGGATGGCATACTATTAAAATCTCTACTAATTTCTCTATATTCTACAAATAATAACTAATATTTGCAAACTCTTTGTAATTCCATTGCCTATCTCTTGTCATCTATATTCCTATCAAGAAAGTAAGATAGATACCACCAGCATCTCACAGAGTTGCAAGTATAGAATTTTCTTAGTTTTAGATTTTACTAAATATATTACTGAATTAACATTATTAAACTTGATCTGCCATTTCTTCTGATCTTAAGTTATAATTTTACTAATGCCATTTGATTAATTGCAACTTCAGCATTGCTATCTTTCAATAAATTTGCAGGACTATTACAATGGTATATGATTGCAGCAACAACAAGACAACAAACTCCAATTCCTATCCCTAACGCTAACATTCCTGAGTAAACTGCAATAGCTACTTCTAAAGCAACTCCTACTACTGCTAACGTAGAAGCAACTATGATAGAAGTATTACGACACTTAATACGAAGCTCATTTAGTTTATCTAATGCAGTAGTACCATCTTTATATTTTAGCTCTCTTAGTACATCTTTATTTTCACATTTGTTAAGCAACTTCCAAGCATAACTTAACCTTGACGCTTGACCATAAAACCCCTTCTCAACATATTCAACCAAGAGATCAAACGGAGTTTCACCTTGGTCATTTTTAACATAAAATCTCGCACCTGCACTCACAAGTGATTCAACTTTGCAAAGCATTGACTTATCGGAGTGCAAGTTTCTTAAAGCATGATGTAGAGCTGTATCCCCACTTTCATCTTGATAGTCAATTTTATTTTTATGTAAAAAGCAATCAAAAATCTTTTTATTGCAATTGCTTGTAACGATATTTTCTAAAGTAATACTTGAAATTTTTATGTTATTTTCGACTAGAAGATTTAGAGCTTCTTTATGGTTACATTCAACAATAATATCTACTAGTTTATTTAATGCAGGTGTACCTTCTAGCTTCTTTAGCTCATCAGTTTTACAACAACTAAGCACCACCGAAAGATTATTTAATCTTTCTATTTTTCTCTTACGAAAAGGGTATGTAGCATAATTGACCAAGAGATCAAATGGAGTTTCATCTTTGCTATTTTTAACATCAAGCCTTGCACCTTTACTAAGAAGTGACTTGACAAAACCTTGGTATTTTGATTTATCCAAATCCAACCATTTTAATGTATGATGTAAAGCTGTATTTCCTTTTTCATCTGTATAGTTGATATTGAATTTATCTAAGCACTCATTAAAAAAATAATCCAAAAACTTTTCAGATTGGTATTCATAAGCATAGCTTAAGATTTCATTTAGTGATATTTCTATCCTTCCTTCAAAGAGCTCGAAAAATTCCACACGATCGTACGCAATAGCAATTTGCACTAGAAATTTAATGTCACCAGCAGGAATTGTAACTTTCTTTATTATATCACAAAACTCTTCATACTCATTTGACTGGATATTTAACAACAATTGCGGAATAGTGTCTACATATTCGAGTTCGGTTAATTTTTCAGTCTCTTTAGCTTTGCCCATCTTGCCTATTTGTTTAAAACGCTTGATTACCCTTTCTGATTCCTCTTTGATTAATTTTTGACTTTTCAACAAATACATATTACATATTTCATAAAAAATTTTCATTCTTTTATTTTCTTGTTTAAGTTTACTTATCAGTTCCATCAGTTTTGCCCGCAACAACTCCAGTTCATCACTACAATCCCCATCCTCATACTTTCCTCTATCGTACTGGCTTTTTTTTGTTTAGTCAGATAACACTGTGTATGCTGCTGATATTTCCTTGAATTTTGTCAATTTCTCTTTAAGTTGAGCTCGTTCATTTTCTTCCGATTGTAGTAGCGTTCTGTTCTTCTTTTCTCGTTCTAGCTTATCTAAAGCTTTTACTTCCTTATGCAATTTATCTGTATGAAACTCACGTGCCAATTTGTAATATGCTTTTTTTATCTCACCATGAGTAGCATCTCTTTTTACTCCTAATATTTCATAATAATCAGGCATTTGTTTCTCCACTATTTTGATACATTTTTTATAACATTAGTAATACTATGTCTTTAAAAGAATTGGTACTATATAAGTATTTTAGCAAATATTATAATATTTATCAACAAATTGAGTGAAAATTTAAAGAGTTATTTATGGTAATTGAGGAGCTACAACCGCACGACGTCTGCCGTTAATAACTATTTCACCTATCGCAACTGCTGCAAAAACAAAACAATAATATACTTTTGTTAGTACGATGATAGGTGACAGAGAGGCAATGCTGCTTGCTAGTAATACGTGAGAACCATAAGGTAAGATACTTTTTGTGATAGAAGTAAATATCTCTAATAAGTACGCACTACGGTGTGGTGCAATGTTATATCTTTGCGCAAGCCTTTTAGCAATATTACTAGTTAATAAAATAGCAACAACATTGCTGGAAACTAAAATAGTAAACAGAGATGATATTCCCGCAATCATAAATTCAGCTTGAGTTTTTGTCATATTCACCTTATCGGTGAATATATCTATCTTTTTCTGACTGTATTCGTACATTAAGTGGCTTAATCCACTACTGAAGAGAATAAATATCATTACTTCATTCATCTTATAAAAACCCCTATATATGTCACGAGAATATTCAATAAGAGAATAATCAAAAAAAGCTATTCCTAATATCCCAGCAATAACCATATTAATAGCTAATGTTACCAGAGTGTTTATTTCAAATAAACCCATAATTATTAAAGATATATAAGGGATAATTTTGACTATGGATAAATAATTCAGACTTGAGATAGAAACAACTTCTGTACTATTTGAAATCATTACTAGATAAGTAAGTATTATAAGACCTGTAACAGATCCTGTCTTGAAAGTGAGTTTTATTTTATCCTTTACTGAAGCTCCTTGTGAAGAAGTAGCAGCAATAGTAGTGTCAGATATCATTGAAAGGTTGCTGCCAAACATAGACCCACCTATCACAGCTCCAACGCCCACCGCACAATCAAAAGCTCCATTTTGTGCTAGATTCACAGCTATTGGTGTTATAAGTGCAATAACTCCGATTGATGTGCCTATTGCACTTGCAATAAACGCAGAAATTAAAAACATTCCAGGAAGTAATAATTGTGCTGGAAGAAAGCAAATAGTTAAGCTAGCAATAACATTTATACTACCAAGCGATTGAGTAACAGTAGAAAATGCCCCAGCAAGGAGAAAAATCAAACACACGGTAAGAGTAGTTTTATTCCCCATACCTTTTATAAGTGTATCAATACTATGCTGAATTTTGTTTTTATTGAATAGAACAGCAAAAAATAATGCTGGTAATAAGCAAACTAACGGTGAAATTTGATGAAGAGGATTGCCAAGTCCGATAAAAGAAAAATAAATACCACTTCCAAGGTATAAAGCTAGAAAGATAATGAGAGGAAGAAATGAAAACACTTATCGTAGTTGAACAAACCAGAAATATACTAGAATAAGCTATTTTAAGCAACTACTAATACAGTGTTTTTCTAATAATTTTGAACATCTTAAGCCATCTACTTTTGAATAAATTCCATTTGCATTTCTTGTATACTATCCTCTATTTGCTTTATTTGTTCTATTAGCCTTTCCTCTAAGTCAAAATTACCGCCCAGCCTTGCTTTAATTTTTTCTTCTTGTAATACATTTAATTCTTTCCGTAATACTATGTTATTCCAGACAGTTTCTGCCGATCTCTTCTCACTTAATTGACTATTTAGTACGCTAGTTTTTTCAAATATAAACTTTATAACACTAGACTCCTGTAGTAGAATTTCTTTATTAAAGTTGCTCTCACTAGTTACCATATTAATTACGCACTGTTGTAATTTTTTCATCTCATTAGTAAATTCGAAATGAGAAAATTGCTCAAAAAATATAGGACGGTTCAAGATTTCAGGAAATTCTACGGCTATACGCAAAATTATGGCCTGATTTTGCTCTGCTTCAATTAGCTCTGGAGATTTATTGTAAAGATACTCACCTTTTGTTGCTTTGCTATTAAAAATCAGCTTTTTAAAGTTTCTTCTTAATTCACTGACCTTATTGTAAAAATAATCTCTATAATACCTTCTAATACTGCTGTTACCGATAGCATTGACATATTTCATGAACTTGTGCTCAAGAATTGAATATTTTTCCGGAGCAAATTTTTCATAATTTTGCAAATTGCTACCAATTATGTGATGCCATAAATATTCAGAGTGCAGTTCTGTTGAGTGGTTAAAAGCAGAGAGTACGTCTTCTGTCTTATATTCTAGCTCATTGCATATATCGTATGGGTCCTTATTGTTTGGCAAAGTCACGAACTTCAATGTGTATCCAGGCTCCAGTATCGGTAGAACAAGTTCTGCAATTCGAATAGCAGCATGACGTCCGGCACTATCGCCATCCATACAGATGGAAATTTCTTTAGCAAATTTCCATAGATTTTTTATCTGCTCTGCAGAAATTGCGGTACCAAGCGGAGCAACTGTATTGCTAATTCCCGCTTGATGTAGTGCTATTACATCCATATATCCTTCAACAACAAATAGATGCTGTTTTTTGCGTATTTCACTCAAAGCAAAGTTTAATCCATATAAATTTTCTCTTTTCTTAAAGAGCTGATTCTCTGGGCTGTTTAAATACTTCGGCTGTTGCTCAGAGTTCAGCGCACGTCCGCCAAAACCAATAACTTTGCCCGTGATGTTGTGTATAGGAAATATCAGCCGATCATAGAAATAATCACGAGAATTCTTATTTATTAACCCAACATCGATCAAAATCTCGTCTTTAATACCAGAGGAGTTCAAATATTCCTTCAAGCCAGAACTTGGTGCATAACCTATCTTAAATTTATCTATGATTTTGAGTGAGATCTTGCGCTGCCTTAAATAAGCCATAACACCTCGATTTTTCTGCGCGAACCAACTTGCAGCTAAATTCAGTGCTGAAAACAGTTTGTCATTTTCTTTAGCAAAGCTGAGGTTTTTGGGTAACTCAACACCTGCAACAGATGCCAATTTTTCCAACGCTTCCTTAAAACTTAAGCCTTCAGTTTGTGAAATAAATTCAAACACATCACCATGAGCTGAGCAACCGAAACAATAATATAAACCCTTAATATTGCTGACCGAAAAAGATGGAGTTTTTTCGTTATGAAATGGGCAGAGTCCAACAAAACTATCTCCTCTTTTTATTAACCTAACTTTTTTTCCTACTATGTCGGACAACAATAATTTTGACTTTATAATATCTATATGATCCATTTTACCGAATTAGTAGTGGTAGGATAAAAATTATATAGAATTTATGCATATCTGACTCGAAATTTATTCAGAAAGATCAGGAGAGCTTGACAAAAAGCTCAAAATAAATTACCCATATAAATACCCTTAAGTTGCAATTTCTTATATGTCAGATGTGATATCAGTTGCTTCAGACCACGCAGGTTATGAACTAAAATCAGAAATAAAGGCTTACTTGGAAACTTTAGATTATACAGTGATAGACCATGGCTGCACTGCTGAACAAAAGAGTGTAGACTACCCTGACTATGCTGCTGAAGTTGTAGAAGATATAACAAACAAAAAAGCAAATTATGGAATATTAATTTGTGGTACAGGTTTGGGCATGAGTACTGTGGCAAATCGTTTTGAAGGAATCTATGCTGCTTTATGTAATAGTGTTGAGATCGCAAAATTAGCTCGCGAGCATGGCAACGCGAATATACTTTGTCTTGGTGCAGGGTTTACTGCGAGTGGATTAGCAAAAGACATAGTCAAACAATTCCTCGAAACAGAATTTTCAAAAGAAAGTAGACATAAAGAACGCCTTGATAAACTTAGCAATATTAGCAAGAAAAAAACCACAAAAACTTATAACGAAGATGAAATATCAAAATTCGCTAAAATAGCAGGTGAATGGTGGAATGAGAATGGCAAATTCAAGCCATTGCACATGATGAATCCTGTGAGAGTATCATACATCATTGAGAAAATAAAAGAATTAAAAAAATGCGATTTAAAAGAACTATCATTGCTCGATGTTGGTTGTGGTGGTGGCATTTTGTCAGAGTCAATGGCGCGTATTGGTATTAGCGTTGCAGGAATAGATGTATGTGAGGAAAACATAAAAGTGGCACAGTCGCATGCGAAGAAAGTAGGGTTAAATATAGAATACACACACACTAGCATTGAAGAGCTAAGCAATGACAAGAAGTATGACGTGGTTTTGTTGATGGAAGTGGTTGAACATGTCGATAATTTAGAGTTTTTCATGAAAAAAGCAATAGAGCTGTTGAAGCCAGAAGGGCTAATTTTTATATCGACGATAAATAGAACTATTAAATCCTTCTGTCTTGCAATAGTCGGCGCAGAGTACATATTAAACTGGCTGCCAAAAGGCACACATAATTGGAATAAATTTCTCAAGCCATCAGAAATTGCAAATCATCTAAGGGAAAACAACGTAATACTGCAAAACATGGCTGGTATGGAATATAATGTAATAAAGCGTGAATGGAACTTGACCAAAGGTGTGGATGTTAATTATATACTTTGTGGAAACGTTGTAACTTGAAATCTCATTCAAGTACTAGAAGGTAATGCAAATATTTTAGGCAGTTTTACTTTACTTAGCAGCTAATTTATCATATGTATTTCCATAGGATATCGCTATATTAGAATATGTTACAATTACTAACCTTACTTGCTGTTATCACTTCGGTTGTATTTTTTGGTCATCTAGTTCCAATGGAAGTGAAAACCTTCTTGTATTCAATAAGCCTTAGTATAAAAGAGATCTTACTATTTATAATGCCTTTTATTGTTTTTGCATTAATCTTTAGTAGTGTTAACAATCTTAAGCAGTCGGCTATAAAGTTTATATTGTTACTTATTATAACGATTTTCTTGTCGAATCTAGCTTCAAGTTTAATAGCTTATTCTGTTGGGCATTTCATCACACAAAACACTTATTCAATACAAGATATAACATATGAAGAAACAATTGTTCCTTTATGGTCATTTAGGATACCTGCATTGCTTTCTAATTTTTATGCCCTTGCTTGTGGATTTGTGTTAAGCATATTAGTGTCCACAATATTACCAAAAAAAAGCAAAGAGCTCTCGAACAAAATGTTAGATTTAACTCTCTTTATTTTGAAGACATTTTTGACGCCAATTATTCCAATGTTTGTACTTGGTCTTGCTTTAAAAATGGAACATGATCAGGTTTTACCCATAATATTTAAGGATTACTCAATAATTTTTATTATTATATCATCTGCAACTTACCTTTATGTTTTTCTCTTATATGGAGCAGCAAATTCGTTCAAGATCACAAGCTGGATAGCTAGTATAGGTAATATGATACCAGCATTTATTACTGCAATGAGCACAATGTCTAGTAATGCAGCTATGCCGCTTACTCTTGAAGGAAGCAAAAAAAATGTAAAGCAGCATGATATAGCATCGTCTGTTGTGCCAATAACTGCTAGCTTTCATTTAGTAGGTGATTGCTTTTTTATTATAATACTATCAATGATAATGACTTTTGGTGGTGCATTGTCTGCAACAGACTATGTGACTTTCCTTCTCTACTTTCTGTTATTTAAATTTGCTATTGTTGCAGTTCCAGCGGGAGGAATTATGGTAATGTTGCCTGTTCTTGAGAAGTATCTTAAATTCTCTCCAGAGATGCTTTCATTAATTACAGCATTGTATATAGTATTTGACCCAATAATAACTTCAGCAAATGTTATGGGTAACGGTGCGTTCACTATGATGTTTACAAAGCTCTATGATAAGCTTAAGTGATGTCCATTCTAGCAATTAATACTGTAGGTGCTGGTAGTTCAATAGCAGTAATTGATTACGATGGTAATTGTTTTGTAGAACGCAATTCTGCAAACAATAGTCATGCAGAATCATTTTTTCAAATACTGAATACTTTGTTTGATAAGCATAATTACAGCTACGATAAAATAGACCATTTAGCAGTGATAGTTGGACCAGGAAGTTTTACTGGAATCAGAGTTGGTATATCAACTGCACAAGGTATAAATCTTGCTACAAATAAGCCGTTATATGGGGTTAGTGAGCTGGAAGCTCAAGCATATGCAATATCGCTACTTTGTGCAAATAGCAAAAAAAATATTAAAGCTATAATCGAAGATGATCAAAAGTTTTATACACAGTTATTTGATTTCAATTTGTTACCGCTATCAAATCCTGCTGTAGTAAGTGAACTCCAGCCTGAAACGGACTGCATTACATATATGGATTGCAGTTTACCAGAGTTAAATGCTAGCCATGCAGGGCTATTAGTCCGTTATAGACTAAAAAATAAACAAAAATTAAATGGTGTTGAGGCTCTATATTTAAATGAGCCTCAGTATATGAAATCGTTGCCTATTGCGTAAACACTATTAATTTGGCCAAGTTTGTACATCTGACTTACTATTTCTTCTGCTACTTCTTTTATACTCATATTTGAATTTTCTATCTCTATAGCATTTGGTGGCACAAATAAATTTTCCGCTCTAAATTTAATACTATTTATATTGGTAACCTTCCTATTTTTTCTTTGCTTTTTTAATATAGTACGCTCTTGTAATATCAATGGATTGCACCTAAGTACTATGGGAAGGATTTTTGTGCTCATTTTTTTACTAAGTTCTACTATTGAGTTATATATTGTTATGTTGTCATTATTATTTTTCATTAAGTCATCAAGAAATATATAATTTTTTGAATCAATTGGATAGGCTTCTACTGCCTGAAGCATAACCTGCACAATGTTATATATTCTATTTTGAACTTCTTTGGAAGTTTGATTATATTCAAATCCACTTACAATTAGTGCATTTATCATACTAGATAATACTATTGCTGTAGAAAGTTTACCACTTCCTGGAAGACCAGTGATATATATGAAAAATTTTGTTAGCTGTTTTTTTATGTCAATATTTACCATATTACTCTTAATATTAAAACCTACACTTATAATAACATAAAAACAAGGCTTTAAAACATATGAAATATTACATAAAAAGCCGTTTTTATAGTTAAAATATTATGTAATCTAGAAATGTAAACTCTAATCACCTAAGGCAAGTAAAAGTGCTTATTATTTTAAAGTAGGTTCACTTTTTAGTTTATAATAAACTTTTTTTCACGTATAAATCCTTAGAAAATTTTAGTCAAGAGCTATGTTATTAACAAATAGTGAGTTGAAAAGAGACCTAGTTAACGCCTATCAGATTTTATCTTATCTTAAATTAGATGATCATACGTATACTCATCTCTCTGTACGTTCTGAAGATAAAAAGTCATTTTATGTTTATCCGTTTGGTATACGTTTTTATGAAGTAGATGAAAGTTCATTGATGAAAGTATCGTTTGATGGGAATATAATTGAAGGCAAAGAATATCAATATAATAAAACTGGCTATGTAATCCATGGCTTCATTTATCAAGCAAGGAAAGATATTGAAGCAATTTTTCATCTACATACACCTTCTATTGTAGCAGTTTCTTCTCTCAAGGATGGATTACTCCCAATAAGTCAGTGGGCGCTGCACTTTTATAATAAGGTATCTTACCATGATTATAATTCCCTGGCACTTGATGATACAGAAGGAAAAAGATTAATAGCTGATTTGAAAGAAAATTTTGTGATGTTAATGCGCAATCATGGATCTATAACATGTGGTCAGACTATACAAGAAGCAATGTTTTATACGTATCACTTAGAACAAGCTTGTAAAACTCAATGCCTGATGCTAGCAATGAATAGGGAGTTGTCAATTCCAAGTGAAGAAATTTGCTCAAAAGCCGTAAAGGATCTTCTGTCTTTCGAAAGCAATCTTGGTGAGAGAGATTGGCACGCATGGGTTAGGTTGATTAAAGGTAAGTTATAAAAGTTTCTGACTCTTCGATAGATATTAGATTTCTTGCATAACCAGCCAGTCTGAAATCCAATAATGGTTTCACACGCTGTAATTCATGCAAGAAGTCTAATGTCTCCATCTCTACTTAAGTTAACACCCTTAACTAAGCAGATACAAGTAAATAACTAGTAAGTTTTTTCAATCCTGCTCCACAGCAAATTTTAATGCTATGTGAGTAGTTATAGTGCTGTTAACAATTAAAATGACAAAAACTAAGATGGTGATTAGTAGTGTATAAATATTCAAGGATAAATTTTCAAATTGAGTTAGCAATTTGAAATATACAAAAGTTGGCATTATCATTGGCAAAACAAGAATTTGCGACACTCCTGATGCTAAGTTATTTCGACCAATCATCAATGCATTTCCAGTAGCTGAAATATTAATGATTATCAGCGTATTAAATAATAAAGACACTCCAACTGCTATTGAATGTTCAATATTATTGCCTAGAATTGCAAAGCTGAACATGAAAGAAATCACTGAAATCGGTAACCCAAATAACAACCAGTGAGCGAAGATTTTATAAGCAACTATCAGCCTAGAAGAGAGTGGCTGTACAAAGATTTGCTCTAATATTCCATCATGATAATCAGATGTAAATAAATTATTTGTAGAGATCTGCAAAACAAATGTAGCACATATCCATGTTAATGTTAATATAACTTCTTGTTTACTGTTGTTTTCAAGTGTATATGAAGATAAACTTAACATTATAATAAAAATACATACTATATAAGTAAGATTATTATCATTTATTACTAATTTTTTTACCGAACTAATCATACCAGGATTTTAAATGTTTATTATAAATTATAGTGTTTACTTTGAGGGTAGTATAATTTTTTTTGTTTATAAGTTATATAAGTTTTAATATATTTTATTGATAATGCTATGGAAAAATTAATAAAAATAAAGTTACCGGAAGATTACGTTCCTTCAGAAAATGAAGAATATATGAACGTAAAACAACTGGAATACTTTAGCTTAAAGTTAAAATCAATACTCTCTGAACTGGAGAAACAAGATCTAGAAGATAGTAGTATTTATTCTGATAGTGAAAATGGAGAATTAATTAAGCGCCGAAAAGATAGAAAAGAAAAAATTAAGGAGGCGTTGGAAAAAATAAAATTAGGCATTTATGGTTACTGCGATGGAACGGGAGAAGAAATAGGAGTCGAAAGACTTAAAGCTAATCCGCTTGCTATGTATTGTATTGAAGAACAAGAGAGAATAGAAAAAGAAAAGAACGTGTATAACATTAATGATTAGAACTTGTCGGGAGTGTTAAATAAACTGTGTCAAACCGAATTTTCAGCTCAACTCAATTTTCAATCTACCAGGAAAGAAAATGTCGAGCTGGGACATAGTTAATGCCCAATCACGTACAGGCATCGTCCACTTTTCTTCCACCTTTTTTATAGCACAATATACCAGCTTGTACAAGGCATTTATGCTGGTAAATGAGCCTTTGGTCTTGGTGAATTTCCTAATTTGCCTGTGTAATCCCTCTATGGGGTTAGTGGTGTAAATCACTCTCCTCACTGGATCAGAATATTTGAAATAACTAGACAAATTTTCCCAGTTATTCTGCCACGATTTTATAACCATAGGGTACTTTGCACCCCATTTTTCATCTAGTTCTAGTAGATAATTCTCAGCAATTTCCTTGCTTGGTGCTTGATATACCTTCTTCAAATCACTTAAAAAGCTCTTTGTATCTTTGCTAGCCACATACTTCAATGAATTGCGTATCTGATGCACTATACATAATTGTACTTCTGTATTATGAAAGACGCTGTTTATAGCTGTAGGAAAGCTTTTGAGACCATCTACACAAGCTATCAGAATATCCTCTACTCCTCTTTCTTTAAGATCGTTTAGCACTCCCAACCAAAAATTAGCTCCCTCACTTTCAGCTAAATAAAAGCCTAGTACTTCTTTTCTGCCATTTTGCTAATATATTATACATGCACTTGCTTACACAGCGTCCATCCTCTTTTACTTTAAAGAACATTCCATCCATAAAAACTATCGGATACACTGCCTGTAAAGGACGACTACGCCATTCGTTGATAACTGGCAATAATTTATCAGTAATACTGGATATTTCAGCAACAGATATCTTATTGTCATAAATTTCTTCGACGTGTGACATTATGTCTCTATATCCCATACCGCTAGCAAACATGCTCAAGATCTTTGTTTCAAGTTCAGAATGCAGGCTTGTTTGTCTTTTTTTGACTATTTGTGGCTCAAAACTTCCTTCTCTATCTCTTGGTGTTAGCAGTTCGAATGATCCGGAACTTGTTCGTAAAGTCTTTGAGTTTTTGCCGTTTCTGCGATTGTTTTCTTCGTTCCTATTATTTGATAGATGGCTCTCCATTTCACCTTCTAAACTTGCCTCTAGCAGCTTCTTTATCAATGGTGTTAGCGCTCCATCTCTTCCGGTAAGTGGCCTACCTTCTCTTATAGATGACAGGATATTTGACTCTAACTCTTGATAATTTACTAACCCAACATAGTTATTTGCTATTTTTTCACTCATGTGTAAAACCTCCGCTTTTATATTAACTAAAATACATCATTTCTCGGTTTGACACAGTTTATTTAACACTCCCAAAAGAGTTGTTTTGCCTGTTTATAACTTGTCTTATTTAGCACTAAAATCAGCTATTGTGAGAACTATTTTTCTTGAAATTTTATGATCTGTGAATTATCTCTGTTTCTCTAGTACAAAGACTTAGTACTTCTCCTTTGATGGAATTTCTTCATATTTTATTATACTCTCAAATTATTCCACAATCATTACTAGACACAAAACCTTGATCTAGAGTAGAATGTTTTAAAACAGAAACATCACAAAGATCTCTCTTAGACTGAGAGTTTTCTTTAGCATGTTTGAGTCGTTTAAATATTTCAGTGTCTGCATCTATATCCTTCTCAGCATAATCATATAAAAGCTGCAGTAACTTTCCACCAGCTTTAATAGCAATTTCAATAGTCGTATTTTCATCATTACCATCTAGAGAGTAGTTTAAGCTTGGTTTGAAACCATGTTTGTTTTTTGATTCCAATAATTCTTCTATCTCTTTGAGTAATTTATCTGACTTACCCGTATCCTTTTCATTTGATACTTCTTTTATCTTTTGAAATAAATTGTAATCCTGTCGAAATTTTTGAGAAAATTTTTCTTTGCCTTCTTTATTTTCCTTGTTAATAGATGCAGCTTTTATACAACCAATATTAATATTTGGATCAGCAAGCAGAAGATTAGCCACTTCGAAATGTCTACAATCTAGTGCGAATAACAAAGGAGTACTACCTTTCTCAGTCTTAGCATTAACATCAGCTCCATGCTCCAGAAGAAGTTTAATTACATCCTCATGATTCTCGAATGCTGCGATATGTAAAGTAGACATTCCTTCATTGGTTGTTGCATTAACATCAGCTTTGTTCTTCAGAAGAAGCTCAACTATTTTATAGTAACCATTTTTTCCTGCAAAATGCAAAGGAACAGACCCCATCTGGTCCCGAGCATTAACATTAATTCCTCCCTTTTCCAGAAGAACTGTAACTATATCATTGTAACCCTGGTTTACTGCCATATGTAAAGGCGTAAAATCTTTAAAAATTTCAGTAGCTTTAGCATTAACATCAGCTCCATAATCCAGAAGATATTTAACTATATTAGTGTGATGACCTAGTACTGCAAAATGCAAAGGAGTCACACCTGAGTACTTTCCAACCAGCTGAGTATTAACATCAGCTCCATAACCCAGAAGAAGTTTAACTATATCTACGTGACCATTTTTTGCTGCCAAATGTAAAGGAGTATTACTTGACGCATCTTTGATATTAACTTCAGCTTTATACTGCAAAAGAAGTTGAGCTATATTAAAGTAACCATTTTCTGCTGCCATACGTAAAGGAGTACAATTTAAAATATCCCTAGCATTAACCTTAGCTCCTTTCTCTAGAAGTAGTTCAACTACTTCCTTATAATTCATTACTGCTGCCAAATGTAAAGGAGTTATACTTTTCTCATTCTTAGCATTAATATCAGCTCCTTTCTTAATTAATCGTTTAGCCTTTTGCAAATTACCATTTTTTAAAGCTAAAAATAATTCATTTGTATTTTTCTCTAATCTTTTTGATTCCTTTTCGTCATTTAAATCCTGCTTATGCCTTCCATTCTGAGTCTTTGTACTCTTACTAGTACTATCTTTTTCATCTAAAGAAAGCTGTGGTTTCGCTTCTTGAACTTGATGAAATTTTTTAGCTTTCTTCTTTTTAATTTGATTATTTTCATTCTGAAGCTTGCTAATATCATCATCTTTCCCTTCATGTTCTGAGCTTTGTGAAGACCTAGAACTTATATCACTCTCTAACACTGAATTTGTATGCTTGTTCTTATCTAAGATCTGATCCTCTTCATGATACCCCTTAGCTCTCAATACATTCATAATCTCTTCAGCATATTCTTTTTTTCCTTCGTTTTGCAATTTTCTTGCTATAAATTCTGCTTGCTCTATGTTTCCTTTCTTTATTAACTCTAGTGCCTTATTTCTCCATTCTTCAAGACTCGATTTTTCTTGCTCAATATTTACATTACCTTCTTCCCTTGGCTCTATTATTTTTAATAAATTACTTTTATCATCCATAATATAGAGATTAACAGCAGCACGAGTAACTCCAACATACAGAGCGTTCACATAAAATTTATATTTTTCCAAAGACTTATCTTTCTTATCCTTATTTCTTGAAGTGTTAACTTCCTTTTCGTTATATGAATAACGAATACTATTAATATTATTATCTATCTCCCACTCACTTTTACCCGAGCATACTATATTCCATATTTCATTATAAGCTTTACATGATGTAAACTTGTAAAGAATCACATTTTCAAATTCCAAGCCTTTGGCTTCATGTATATTAAACACAAGTGAAGTCTTGAATATCTCACGAGCTTCTTGTTTACTCCCATCATCCAAAACTAACACAGCCCAATTTACAGATTTATGTATTTTTTCTCCTATTTCTTCTTTTTTATCATCAGTAATAAAGCCAACGTTTCCTTGATTATTATTATCACTCTTCATGAAAAAAGCGTTATCTACTGTTATTTTATCTTCTGAAGCAAAACAATAATTCTTAAGATGTAGTATACGATTAGCGAATTCAATAACTTGCTCGCTATTACGATAATTCTTCTCAAGGGTATAAAAAACTTCTGAACCCTGATCCCTTATATATTTATTTTGACAGAGAAAAGATTTTAACCTAGACAGAGAGAAAAAACTTGGATGTATCACTTGATTAACATCACCACATAATAAAAAATTACCCTTACTTTCATCCTTCAAACTCTTCAATATTAAACCCAATGTGCTTTCGGTTAAATCCTGAACTTCATCTACAACAATCGCATCATAAATTTTTTCTTCAGTACACTTATGAGCAATAAGATTAGGATCATAATATTCTGAATATTTTTCTATAAATTTTTTATATTCTTCAAAAAGACCATAGATATTGCCTCTTTCTTCTTTAGGAAATATAGCTCGTCTATCCCCTAATTGAGTATATTGATCTTCTTCTAATAAGCTTCCTCCACCTATCACAGCTGTAAATTCTTCGAATATTTTATCTCCGTCTTTTTTATACTTTTCAAATTTATCTTTTTTATACTTTTCAAATTTATCTTTTCCGTTGAACCATGAACAAAACTTACTTCTATCAATAGGCTTCTTTCCTTTTATATCTTCTGCTCGCTTTTCAAGAAACTCATGAAGAGATAAGAAATCAATTTCTTCTGGAGCAGCAATCTTGAACTCACCAGCAGTTTCATCGTAGTATTCGTATTCAAATAATTTTTTTGATTCTTTTACAAGATTTTCGGACTTGGTAATACATAGAATTTTTCCTCCCTCGAACTTCTCTTTTATCTTCCTTAGGCCCTCCAAAGCCACTGATGTCTTTCCACTACCAGCAGCTCCACTAATAACTAAAGGTAATTCAAGCTTTCCAATTTTTTCAACTATATCTTCTTGCTTTGCACTAAAAGTAATAAATTTACCGAGATAACTAACTTGTGGAGCATCTTCAATCTCCACTGTATCATGAACTTCTTCACTTGTTATTTCTATGTTTTTTATTTTTTCTCTATTTGTTAAAAATTTAGACTTATGATAATCATGATTTAGAATTACTTCTAAAATAACAAAAGCATCTTTGTTGTTATGCTTTATACTTGTAAATAATAATCTGTCACTATCACTTAATTTAGCTCGAGAATATTCAATATTCCCATCACCTTTTATTAATTTTATATTCCCTTGGCTTGTACTGTTATTCTCTTTTAAATCTTTAATTATTTCGTTGAATTTTTTTCTCAAAGGACTTTTATCATCACCTAAATCATGGTCATTAAACTTCTTATAAAACAATACAATACTCATAACTTCTCTTAATTACTTAATTATATTAAGAGTATAATAATATTATTAATATGTCAATATTTCTATTATTATATTAACTAATATTATTTATTCATACGTAATTCTCATCCCGTGATTAGATAAGTAAGGAAATAAATTTATACTTGTTTGGTATTAAATAACCTGAATAATTTGATCGTT
Source organism: Wolbachia endosymbiont (group B) of Athalia cordata (assembly GCF_947251845.1). Classification (NCBI taxonomy): domain Bacteria; kingdom Pseudomonadati; phylum Pseudomonadota; class Alphaproteobacteria; order Rickettsiales; family Anaplasmataceae; genus Wolbachia; species Wolbachia endosymbiont (group B) of Athalia cordata. Next base: position 846,817 of record NZ_OX366383.1, on the reverse strand, counting down.
TCTAACAATCAAAAACAGCTAGCGTGAGAATCGTTCGTTTTGGAATGCATTGGTCTACCAAACGATACATACGAACTTTTTTATATAACAATTTTACTATACGCTAAAACCATCCATATTAGCCTACTTCAGCTAAATTTACATATGAACTAATTTGCTTAGCTTTGTTGCAAAGATTTCAAGCTTCTGCTTTCACAACTCTATTTTTACGCTGCTTGTTCTCACAAATATACGATCTTTTTATGTTTTTTGGAGGAAGTAAATAATTCAATTTGTTGTGATGCTAAAGGAACCCATGTTTTCTATATGAATGTAAATATTTCTCATGCTCTCAACCAGCAGCAATTTTACTATTATTTAAGCACTAACATAATAACATTAGATAATAGTGTTGGATACAAAAATGGGTGTTAGAGTGAACTATGCAAAAGTTACTAAACGTATTGCAGCGTATTTAGTTGACCAAACAACATTCCTAGTCTGCTGTTCATTCTTTTTTTTGTTAATTTCATTTATATTACCAGAAGAATCTCTTACTAACTTTTTTAATTATGTCTTTTCTGATACCGACACTGATACTGGCCTTATATCAGAACGACATGAAATACTAGGAGACCTAGGTATATTATTAGATAGTTTAGTATATATAGCATTAGAAGTATTAATGATAACAAAACTTGGATGGACTCCAGGAAAATTACTACTTGATATGTATATAAAAGATGCAAATACACTTCAAAACGCTGCTTTAATGCAAGTAGTGACAAGAAGTACTCTCAAGGCGCTTTTGTTTATACCTGTCTATTACATTTCTGAGTGGTTTTTAATCTTACCAATATTGATCCTAGTACCTTCAATATTTGATCAACGCAAGCAGCTTTTCTACGATAAAATTGCAAATACGGTAGTGGTAGACTATAAACCTGAAGAATGTCATTTAAATTTAAACTATGTGGGAATAACTAGACGTGCCATAGCATATATTATTGACCATCTTATTACTATAGGAATTTCTTTAGTCTTGCTGGTTCTTGTAGGGGCAATTTTTCACATTGCTGGATTTAAATTATTCATTACACGTAGTTGCTTATCTTTTTTGCTATCAATAGTATTTGGAGTATTCATGATAAAAAGATCTGGTAGTACTCCAGGACAATCGTTATGCGGCATTCATATCAAAGATGCAGATACACTTAACAATATTACTCTAATACAAGCAATAATTAGATATGTTTCTCTTGAAGTTATTAGCTTCATATTGAGTTCTTTGTTTATTATGGATATATTCTTTTTTAATAAGTATATTTCTAAATGGTGGTCTGAACCTTTATCAGACTTAACCTTTACAGCTATAATACTAATTTTCATATGTGGAATATTTGACAGACGCAAGCAATTTCTTCACGATAAAATTGCAAAAACAGTGGCTGTAAAGAAAAAAGCAGAAGCAATAGTGATAAATAAACCTAAAGGCTAATTTACGGATTTTACTATTCAATTTCTGATCTGTATACAGTTTACTTGAAAAAATTGTTGACACTAGAAATACCTATGTCATAAGTAAAGCTAAATTGGATATTTACATAAGTAATTTACAATTATTTAGCTTGATGGTGAAGGCAATTTTTAGTTGTACTTCTGGAGGGTAAAGTGGGTATAGGTCAGGAACGATTAATTAATACTAAAAAGGATAATGTTGTTCAGTTACTTGATATTTTAAAGCAAAAAAGCCTGGGTGATAAAGAAGCGAGTAGATTAATAAACGATATTATCAGTTTAAGTAAAGATGATACAGTGGAACTTCATCGTTCAAAGCGAAGTGTAGGTAAGAAAAATAAACTCCGTGGAAATTTAGGTAATTTAGGGAAAGAGGCTGCTAAGGAGTATGTCAAAGATTTGGTAGAGGAGTTTATTGATCATTTTTCTAGTTCTAGCGAAGAGCAATTTACAGGTAAAGAACAACAAGTTACAGAAGAACAATCCAGGGATTTTGTAGACAAGATGCTGAACAGAGGGGTTTTGGAGGAGGTTTGGGATAGGGATTTTGTAAAGGAGATTTGGCGGAAGGTTTCAGTTGCCTCCAACCCTTTCAGGGTTTTAAATAAGCTTTCTGAAGCATTAAACAATCTTTTTGAAACAAGTGAACAGCAGGTTACAGAAGTGCCACAGACTACTGAGGGTCAGCAAGTTGCGACAGAGATGCAACAAGTTACAGAGGTGCCGCAGGTTACAGAAAAGCAACAGAATACAAAAAAACAACAAGTGATGAATGAAGATGGCGATACAGCTTTACACTTAGCTACTATAAAAGATGATTTAAATACAGTGAAGTACCTTGTAGAGAAAGGAGCTGATGTTGATGTTAAAAATAAATATGGTGCTACTCCCTTACATGCTGCTTCTATACGTGGCAATTTAGAGATTGCACAATTCTTACTTGACCATGGTGCTAATGTTAATGTTCAAGCTATAAATGGTCTTACGCCTTTAAACTGGGCTACCATACACGATCACCTAGCAATGGTAAAATTACTTCTTGATCACTGTGCAAACGTTAATATTCAAGAGAGTGAAAGTTATGCAGAACATAATTTTGGTTATGGACGCACACCCTTAATGTCAGCTGTTGTAGCTTGTAATACAGAGATAGCAAGGCTTTTACTTGATAATGGTGCTGATGTTAGTATTAAAGGCCGCGGTTTAACAGCATTGGATTTTGCTAATACTAACAAGGATAAATGCCCAGAAATGTTAGCTTTATTGAAAGACGGTAATATTAAAAATAGTGATAGCAGAAATCATTGCACATTTACTATGGCAACAAGCAGTGCAACAAAACCTTCTTTTTTTATTAATAGTATGTTGAATTGGGTAGGAGCTTCAACTACTGCTGCACTCAGTGGCGTATTTCAAGGCACTCCTGCTTTACCTTTTGCACAACAGCCCATTACCTATTTAGGTGAAAACTCAATCAATTCTTCACAGGTTGGTTTTGGTGGAATGGCTTTTCTAGCTGATGTGGCAATTAGAAAGTTCACTGGGCAAAAATATTCAAGGCCATTCGATGATTCGCTTTTGACATTGGAACAAATTAAAGAAAGAAGGCTTAGCGCTATAGAGAAAGATGTTAAAATGGCAATTAGTAAGTTTGAGAGGCTTGATCAGTGTCATAGGAGCTCGCTAAGCAACACAACAATATCTAAAGGCATGGATTATCAAAAATCCTTTTAATTCTATCTGAGAAGGCTTTGTTAAATAACTACTTGTGAAGATGTAGGCGTAGAAAACTCAAAATGTACTGTAAGCTATATGCTTAACGCAGAAAAATGGCAGGAGGGTTTAGAAATATTGAGTTAATAATTTATAGAGTCTTCTAAAGGAATTATCTTATTTTTCATTGGCAGACAGCTTGCTTAAACCCGTAAAACCTCTCCAGTTGTTCACCCCATAACATCGGTATTTCTCTCAAATCCACTAACCTCAAACCCCTTGGCTGCCTTCCATTTACTATGTCTTCTGTAATTTTTGGTGCTAAATAGTTCAACCTTAAAATTTGTTGTATACGTCTTGTACCTATATTAATTTTGGCACTCATCTCTTTAACACTTCTATACTTTCCCTCTTCTAGCTGACGTTTCCACAGGTAGGCTCTTACCACTGCTTTGAGTAACGCATTATTTGTTTTTCCTTCTGGCTCAATTACTGTGCATTTCTTTCCCTTCTTCTTTATTGATATAAATTTTTCCTCTAATTCAGAATATAACTCTATTCCATCCTCTCTCACCAATACTGCTTTTATTAACTTTTTCACTATTTCTTTCTGCTTTCCAAAATTTAAATTTTCCCATTTTTCTTCGGTCTTGTCTTTCCAATTTTCATATAGCTGCTCTGTTTTCCTCATTACTTCTTTTTCGACTTCTCCTGCTATTACATTTCGTTTTTTTGATTCACAACCTTTTCCCCTTAAATGATTGTTGCATACGTAATATCGGTACCTTTTATTTTCTTTTTTTGCATACGTTAGTGTCATATTTACACCACAGCTCTTGAACTTAATTATTCCCCTAAGCAATGCTTCCTCATATCTTGCTTTTCTATATGGCTGATTCTTTATCAATTCCTGCGCTTTTTGCCATTTTTCCTCTTCTATTATTGCTTCATGCTTTCCCTCATATTGCTTCTCATAATGCCTTATTTTTCCCATATATATTGGATTTGTTATTATTCTTCTCACCGTTGCCTTTTTAAAGATATCTGATTTCGTCCGGTACCCTTGACTATTTAACTCCCTTGCCAGTTCTGCAATTGACCTCAGCTCCAAATATCTTTCAAATATGTGCCCTACTATTTTTGCTTCTTTTTCATTTATTATTAATTCTTTATCTTTTACATCATACCCTAGCGGCAAAGTTCCACCCATCCATAATCCTTATTCTTTTGATGTTGCTATTTTATTTTTTACCCTTTCTACAATCATCTCTCTTTCTAACTGTGCTGCTCCTGATAACACTGTTTGTACAAACTTTCCCATTGGCGTATTATTGTCAAATATTTGTGTTACTGCTACAAAATTTACTCTATGCCTTCTAAAAAATGACGTTACTTCGATGCTGTCTTTTGTTTCCCTTGATAGCCTATCCAGAGTATATACTACTACACAATCTACTTCTCCTTTTTTTACATCTTTAAACAACTCCTTTATTGCTGGTCTTTCTAAGTTTTTCCCTGAATATCCTCCATCATCGTACCTTTTTGCCAATGCTACCCAGCCTTCTCTGCTCTTTATGTACTTTTCACATGCTACTCGCTGCGCATCAAGACTGTTAAACTTTTGTTCTAGCCCATCCTCATTTGATTTTCGCGTATATATTGCACATCTTACTTCTTTTAGCATTTTCAACTTCCATTTTTATCACGCATCCCAAATAATAAAGGTCCGTTATAGCTCATTCCCATTATTCTGCCTGCCACCGCTGACAATGACGTAAAAAATTCTTCTCTGTAGATTAAACCCTTGTCTGTTACCATTACCGCATGCGTCTCTTCTCCTCTCTCTAATATTAGCTCTGTTCCTGCTACTGGCAGTTTATTACTACTTATTCTTTTTCCTTTCTCTAGCCGATCTGCCAGATACTCTAGTCTTTTTAATCCTTTTCTTGACATTTCTCCATACGCTTTTTCCTGCATTCTATAAGCTAATCTCGGTATCAGATATTTCTTTGAGTATCTAGGCACTTCTTCACCATATACCTTCTTCCATATTTTTCTCAGCTCATCCAAAGGTTTTCTCTCTAAATTCATTACTTTCTTTTCTATTTCTTCCTCCATATTTTTAGCCCTTCATAAATAGCTTTTCAATTCTGTCTGTTTCTTTCTTTAATACCTCGGTTACTTCTTTACTATAATCCATTGCTGTCATTCCGAACTTATCTTCTTGCTCTATTTCTCCTCCAGCTTTCACTAGTTCCTCCACTATTTCCACTTTCCCCACCATACATGCAAGGTGCAATGGAGTGCATTTATTGCCATACTCTTCAGCATTTACGTCTGCTCCTGATTTTATCAATTCCCTCACGATTTCTAGACGTTTTTCCGTTACCGCTAGGTGCAGTGCTGTGTATCCTTTCACATCTGCTGCATTCACATTCACTCCTTTTTCAACTAATAACTTCACTGTTTTTGCGTCTACTGCATAATGCAGAGCTGTTCTTTCCTTCTCGTCTCTTTCATAAATATTTTCATATGAGTTCTCTAATAATTCTTTTGCTGACTTATTAAATTTGCCAAGCTTTATCATAATCTACCCCACCTTTCTTTAAAATTAAGTTCCTCGTTTAAGCCTTCCTTCTCACCCCCTCATCTATCATTTCGTTCACTTTGCTCATTATCTCGCTTACTAAATTTTTACATTCTTCCTTTATTAGTGACTTATCTTTCTTCCTTATTTCTCCTATCTCTATTATTTTTAGCTCCGGCATGTAGCTTACATTCAACATGTCTGCTATTTCTCCCACTAGCCCCTCTATTCCATAGCATGTCAGTTCTCTACTTTTTGTTACTCCTCCTTTTTCTCTCAGAAATTTACTTGCCTTTTTACTCTCTTCGCTATCACACAGACAATACTTTTCACTTTCCCAGATGTAATACATTGGTGTTGCACCATATTTATTTAGTTGATTAACTTCAGCTCCTGCTTTTACTAGCTCTTTTATTATTTCAACTCCTGCTCCTCCTATTTTGCATGCAGAGTGGAGTGGCGTACATCCAGTGACATATTGAGCCGTATTTACTTCTGCTCCCGACCTTAGCAGCACTTTTACATTTTCTAAGCTTTTCGCAAATACTGCACAGTGTAGTGGTGTATAACCATTCTTATCTCTTGCATTAACCTCAGCTCCTTTTTTTATTAATAATCTCACTGTTTTGTAATCGGAGATTTCTACTGCTTGGTGCAAGATCGTTTCTCCTTCTTCATTTTTTTTATTAATATCTTTACTTGATACTTCTTTAAAAAACTTACTAAAAGATTCTTTGCTAAACTTCATACTTACCTCACAAAATTAGCTTTTCTAGCGCCAGACAAATTTCTTATATTTACCTGCTGCTATTCAAGTCATGTCGGTTTTAGCATGAGAAAGCAAGTCTTTTTCTTTTTATTTCATACACTTTAACCTATTTCTAATATAATATATGAGGATCTAAATATAAGTATTTAACTTATTATAGATATTACTTGACTATCTTTCCAACTTCTGTGCAAATGTCGATGTTCATGCCACTTCAGTACTCCCGGGTAAAATACTAAAATGTGCTTTTCTAACTCGTGTATTGAGTCTTTTTGCTCTGTATCTAAATCGTTTTTATAGTAAATATTGTGTTCTGCTAAACCATATCTTGTGATCTTCTGATCGGTATAGTTTTCTGCTTTATAATCATGGGTAACGCTGAATCTTTCTAAAATTGGCTTGTATTTTAAGTTCCACAATTCTTCAGATAGTTTGCTACTTCCTAGTAAAAATTTATTCCCTTTTTCTTCTTGATAACAAAAAGGAAAACAGTAATTTATTTCTCCTAATTTCCAGCTATCTGACAATACAATCTGTGCTTTGGCAAACTTTATTGGTGGTAGTAAGCTCTGTGGTAATGAATATAGTGCTTTAAAATTGTACCACATGTGATTTCGTTCATATATTCCACTGTAGTTTTTGGTATGTGGCTCTGTTTCCCCAAGTACTGCTACATCTAAACGATATATGTCATTACTAAATGCTTGCTCATAATTAATCTGAAAAGTACCAAACTTAAAATTTGGATTTAAGCTTTTTAGCTCAAATGTATTCTTTCTACCGAATGACAGTACTGGTCCATCTTTTTCAATTTTTATCCCTGAGTAATCCGATAACAAACTTCCAAAAAAGCTTTCATCTAATATAAACCTGTCAACGTTGTAGTGGTCATTGAAAATCCTCATTAGTCGCGATCTTGCTGGTAATGATAGTTTTGCCAGCTCTACTACTGCATCTACAAAAAAGTCATTTGGCACATCCTTTATTCCAATTTGCAGCTCAAAGAAGTGCTTACCAGGTGGCTCTTCGATAATTGTAATATCTTCTATATTTGCCCACTTTAGTGCTATTTTGAGTGATGCTGGAGTTCCTCTCAGTCTTTGAAATTTTACTCCTTCTATTACGGCTTTTCTTCTATCTTTTACCCAACGCAGTATCTCTTCTAAACCATATTCTTCTATTATCCACGGCAGTATTTCATCTTTGAGACTAAATTTAAATTCCCTGATGCAACTTGGATTAACTTTGTAGTCGATTGCTTCTACTAGCACTTTTTCTTGCTTTGTTGCGTTTGGCGGTAATAAACTTTTCATTTGCTTTTTCTTGCTCTAACTCTTTTGCTTATATGATACATAAGTAAACAAGAGATAGTTCTGACCTTGGTACGGAAATTTCCTCATTAAAAGTGTATCTGTTACTAAATTTGCTTAACGTAAAAACTGCTTGCCGTTACATTAGACATACTACTTCCAGGCTCATTGAGAGATACTCTGTTTTTTTTATTATCTTCTATTCTATGATTTCTACCACCGAGAGATACAATACCTTTGTTGGCAATGCAAATTATCATATCACCATCAGATTTTGTGAATATCTCTTTCTCCTCGCTTCTAGTATAGTTATGGCTATCATGCAACGCTTTTGCAATACTGTAAATGAGCTTCATATCACCATATGATACTTTTTCAATGCCAGCTCGTGTCAATGCTTTTAGGTCTGAACATATCCTGCTTGCAATTTGGTTAATAATAGCTTTTCTGCCATGCAACCCTCTTTGAATTTCCACAATATCAATCTCAATAATAGCTGTTCTGTCTTCCTTACTAAGCTTGATGTTGGGATGTTCTCTTTGCAGATCGTCAATTTCTTTCTGCTTCAGTTTACTTGAAAAGCACCTGGGTATTGAAAACGCAACAAATCCAGATCCAACTTTCAAGATCTTCATGCCCAACTCTGCACTGCTTCTTAACATTTCTGCGTGTAAACAAACCCTTGGATGGCCATCCACCACTTCTTTTAATGCAACTCTTGCATCTCTTTTAACCTTATCTGATGAATTACACCAATTACATGGATTAAACACATAAACTATTGCATGTAATGGCAAAAGTAGTGCTCTGCCTACAGCCCCGCAAAAGTTTGCATTTGATTGTTGTTCCTGTGCCATTAAAATACCCCCTAATGTTACCTATTTAAGTTTTGTATCCTCCACACATACAATATAATCTGAGGTAATATCGTGTCAATTGATTTACTGCTAATGTAATATATTCAAAAATATTATGAACTTCTTAAAAGTGCTTGCTAGTAAAAGAATACGTTTCAAATCCTATATTTCCTCTAATTTAACATGACTAAGAACTGCACACTCATTACCTAGCACCACAACATCCTCTCTTGGCTCGATTAATTCTACGTTTTCTACACCCTCTACAAATAAATTTGCTATTATCCATGATCTTGTAACATTCCACCCTAATCTTTTTGCTAATTCAAACTTCTCAATAAACTGCTTCTTGATTTCTTCCTCTGATATTAAAGAACTTATGCTCATTCTGCTGTCAATATCTATTTCCGTAATATTGCAACCAATTACTGTTACTGTATCTGTTAAAACCCTTATATCATCTCTATTAACTTGCTTTCTTACAATTTCAAGTAGCTCTTCTAACACTATGCCAGTTTGTGTTGATAAGATTGAAATTTGTACTTTCCCTGGTATAGGCGATTCTACTAATGCATCCTTTACTCTACTATCTGCTGACAGTGCATGATATTTATAATATTCCTTACTTCCTCCTGTTGACCAACCTGCTATCTTTGCTTTAATTCTTTTTCTAAATCGTTCATCATCATCTTCTTTTTGCCTCTCCACTCCATAAAACTCAGCTAAATTATCAACCGTCGCAAATTTAAGTAAATTACCCTTTACAGCTTCGTTTATCCTTTGTCTGAGTAAAAGTTCTCGCCATGCTGCTACCTCCAGAACTTTCATTGCTGGATCCGATTCTACTAATCCTGAAAAGGTTTCATCTCTACGGACTAACTCTTCTTTCATTCTTGAAAATATTTCCTCGAAATTTGGCTTTTCTACAATATTTAGCTGCTGCATCTTTAAACTACAATTTCATCAAAATGAATGTTTTTCCCGCTTGGTAAGTATAATCCTTCTAGGTCAAGCGTTACTTTTCCTTCTTTCACCTCTGTCATTTTTACTTTTTCTAGCTTAAATCTTTCCTCCCACCTTTGTAGAGCTTCTGCTACTGCTGAATAGATTTCCAAAGTTAAATCTCTATTTATTGGCTTATCTACTAATTCAAATAGTCTTGACCCATAATCCCTCATCATAATTCGCGATCCTATCGGTGTGGTCAGTATATCAATTATCGATTGCTTTAAGTGCTCTATTCCTTCTAACGCTTTCCCTGTTTTAGCATCCATTCCTTTCATTTTTAGCCTGCAAACACGGTTTCACTGCCTTTTATTACTTTAAACCCACATATCTCCTACTCTTCCTATACCAAGACCATTTGCAAATACTGTTTTTGATCCTTGAATCATTACTTTTCCTTCACTAAAACTGTCTCCTTGTCTACATATTGACTTACCGTTTACAAAAACATTGTTACTGCCACTAATGCAAAAATGTGGTGTTGCTTCTACACAATAATCTCCTACTCGTACAACCGATTTATTCATTTAATTAAGGTTTATTCTATCTGCTTTCAGTTTTATTTCGCTCTTCGTCATCTCTATGCTCGATTCCCCAGCTTTCAGTGTTATTTTGTCTACTACTTCAATCTCTAAATGATGCTTCTCTTTATCATATAATAATCTTGTCCCATCTTGAAATTTTACACTATTTATTTCTTTTTTATTCTCTGGTGCATGGTATTTTTCCTGATATATTCCTCCTAACACCACTCCTAATGATAGTTCACCAAGAGGAGAAAATACCATAACCTGTTCATCGATATCTGGCGGAGACCAATCTCTATCTTTTCCTGCTTTACTCGTTATCCACGGTAAATAATCTGTTAAAAATTCTCCTATTTTAACTCTTACTTTTGCTTTCTCATAATCTACTTCTTTTACAAGCCCTATTCGTACAATGTTTGCTAACTTTCTTTGCAGCTCTGAAATAGCAAAATTACTCTCTAACATTTTCTCCTATTATAATCGTATGTGGCTTAATCTTATTTTCTGTCCATATCGATTTACCTAAATGAAGCTGATGACTCCACTCAACCAACCACACCAAATACGCATCTAATTCGGGTCTAAATCCGTCAATTTCCGCAGAGATAAATTCTCCTGGCGAAACATTTTTCACGTTCCAAGTATTTTTATTTACTACTCTCGCAACCTCAGCAGCTAATGTTCTAACAATTACCGAGGAATCCTCAACTGTTCCATCAACTACAATCCTCGCTTCAAACCTTGCTTTCAACGCTAATTCTTCTGTTCCAGGATCTTTTCCCGATTCTAAACTCACAAGCTCTACAAATAATGCTGGCGCTAATAATTCTTTTCTTATCGATGGATAAATTTCACAAGTTTGAATTGCTGGTATTTCTCTCTTCAGCGTGGTACAAATTTTATCATGTAAATCTTTCAAATTCATCCTTTATAGCTCAATTGACGTTCAAAAAACTTTGTAAAGACTTCTTCAACTTCATAATTAACAAGATTCCCTATTATCCTTGAAGCCTCTGGTTTCAGTGGCAACTTAACTTCCTTTATTGGTAATGCTGCTCTTCCTTCACGTTTAAAAATACCGCTATTTCCTTTTGGCATAACTGCTGCAAATCCTCCTATAAACTCATGCTTTCCTACTTTCGATCCTCTTCTTGTTTTTTGTATTTTGCCAATTGCCGATGCTCTAATGTCATAGAGATTTGCTCTAATTAACACTTCTAATCTGCTAGTTTTCGCCTTAAAAATTCTTAATCTCTTTCTTATCAAACTTAATTTTATCTTCTTTTCCTCACTGATTTCCTTAGCTGCTTTTGCTTTTAACCATAGTGCTGTTCTATTTAGTGCTTTTATAGCTGCCAGTTTTACTTTCTGCTCTTTTCCGTCAATATTGGAGATTATTTCATTAATATTGTTACTAGTTTTAATATTAAACACTTTCTATTGCCTCAATTTTCCATATTTTACCTGAAGAATCTTTCAATGGTGGTTCAAAAATCTTGTAGAACCTTTTTTCAATCTTGATATAATTACCTATGCTAAAGGAAGTAACGTCCTGATCACGTATTTCTATAGAAGCAATTTGCTGAGTTAATGCTCCATCTGCACCTAAAGAATACGTAGTATCGGGACGTTTAATTAGCACTTTCATTTTACGAATACTCTCCTTATTTTTATTACAATATATGGCTTCCACTCCTAGATGCTCAAAACAATCTTCCAATAATTTTCCTATATTCATCAACTAGAACTAATTTTTACCAAAACTGCCGGACGATGGCACATTGGCAGAGGATTTGACTGCGTATGTAAATCAGTTCCTCTATCAAATCTTCTTGGCTCTTGTTTTGCATATAATGGCTGACCAAGCGTATTCACCGTCTCATTAAAGTCTGCTGGTGCAAAATATGTCGTAAACGTACTTGCTGTTCCTAGTGGAAAACAGTGTCCTGTATCTCTTTCTATAAATCTTCTTACGGTTCCTTCAGGATCAGTTGCTTGTCCTCTATATTCCTCAAATGTTATTCCACAGAACGTAAATCCTGACCTCATATCATTTCTTAGCGCTGCTCCTTCTTGCCATCTCTCATATGCTTCTTTCACTTTAGTATGTGAAGTTAATGCATCAAAAAACTCAGAGCCTACCAAGGCATGAATTCCGGTCATATATTCACCACTTAAGTTGTCTTCAATATGCCGCAATACTTCCAGACACTTACGCTTTACATCAGTTGTCGCAGTTCCTAATGCAAAATTTACTACTTTAGGTGTAATTTCAAATTCGTTATACAGATTTAATAACTCTGACCCATCAGCATCAAGAATGATTCCCTTCAGCTCTCCCATCCGCAAATGTTCCAACGTTATTGCGTGTTTGTTTCTCATTGATTGCAAATGATCAGTTATTACATCTGCCAGCGCTTTCAGTTCACTTTCTGATCCAAATGCTCTTATTCCTTGCACTTCTTCTGGTAATACTACATCATCATGTGGAATATGTGGAATCGTAAATGTTCTTACCTTTCTTTTTCCTCTTTTTCCTACTGTTGCTGGCGCCCCTGGTACTTGCGTTGGTAATAAACTTAATACTCCGTTGTGTTCTTCTATGGTAATATGTCTAAATCTTACTGACCTACTTGGAAACAAATTTAGATTTTCAACTCGTCCATGATTTATCGGCAATATATTCATCGCATTTGTTAGTGCCGTCATGCTAAATGCTGTATTTGTAAATGGATTTTGCATTCTTTTTCCCCCTTATTAATTTAAGTTACACTCCCTTGCGGACAATGATCCCTCGTCCTTCAAGTTGCTTTATTGCTGCAGCTTTTTGCTCTTCAGTGATACCTGTTGGCCACACAACTGCATGATCTGCTAGCATTTCACTGCGAGTAATAATTACTCCTTTCATATCAGAATCTTTGCTATGTATATCGGTTGTAATTATTCCTACTGCTGTTTGTGTGCCGTCTGTTCCAGTGGGGTTCAGCACTCTAATAAAACCATCATCTGTCTTCTTGGCAACTACTGTACCAAGTTTAATATTTTGACCTTTCGCTACAGTTATTTGGTCTCTTGAATATAGACTTGATGCCTCATACTTTAATAAGTCACCTAGATTATTTTGTTCGCTTATACAACTCATAAATTTCTCTCCTTAACTGCTTACCGCCGCTTTTATCAATGCTATATACGGCGGTTATAAAAATACTTTAACTCCTACGACTTCTTGCTACCTGTATCGTTAAATCTTCTCCTGAATTCTGTGGTATTGCACTCAGTATTTCTGTCTTCTTCGTTCGCTCTGCTAGCAGTTCCATTAAAACTTCCCTGGCTTGCTCAACACTTACGCTTTGCTCAATAAATTCTCCTATTTTCTCTGGCATTCGTGATAAGTTACATAAACGTATTAATTCAAGAACTTCATTACGATACTTAGTTAAATTATCAGTTTCTAGGTCAGTTGTAGTTTGTTCATTCATAGTAATACTCCTGTTTTTATTAATAGATGAAAGAATTGTAATTCCATCTGCAAGACCTATTTCTATTGCTCTCTCGCCAAAATATAGCCCTGCCTCCGTTGATCGAATCTTTTCAATTGAAAGACCTCTGTTCCTTGCTATTAGCTGCACAAACATTTCATATAGTCGGTCTACTTCTTTTTGTAAGCTTTCCAGACTTTCAGACGTCACTGGCTCATGTGGATTTAAATCATTTTTTCTACTTCCTGCAAATACTGTGGTATATTTTATTCCACATTTCTCATTAAATCCACTTTGATCTATATGACTTGCAATTACCCCTATGCTTCCTACTCCTGAGGTTCTGCTCACAAATACCTTTTCAGCGCTAGAGGCTATAGCGTACGCAGCAGAATATGCATCATCATTTGCTATCGCTATTATCCTCTTTTTTGCTCTTGATTCATAAATAAAGTCAGCTAGGTCAAATATACCGTTTACCTCTCCTCCTGGGCTGTCTATTTCCAGTATAATTGTCTCTATACTACTATCTGCTAATTCTTGCTTTACTTGCGCTTCTATTTGCTCATATGATGTCATCCCGAGCATTTCATCAAATGCACCTGGTTTTTTAGTCAAGATTCCATGTATTGGTATAATTGCTATTCCTCTTTCATTATTCCTTTCAGCATGTTTTAGATTCTTAAAGATAGGTTGTTTTTGATTGTTCAATGACAATAGCTCAAAATTCCTTGGTTCAAGCATTAATGGTTTTCCTAAGAGCATCATAACCCTTTACAATCAGAGTCAAACATTAAGTTGAGACTATTTGCACGCTTTTGATCTTCTGCTATTTCCTGGTCAATTTCTTCTACATCATAACCCATTTCTGATACTACCTCTGCTCGACTCTTAAATCCATTTCTTACTGCCATTTGCTGTGCTTGCTGGTCTTTCAGTGGATCCACCCAATCAAATCCCTGTGGTATCCATTTTACTTCTTCTTTCGCTGCTTTTACTACTTTTTCATCTATACTCAGTTCTCCACAAAGCACTGCTAATTCTAGCCATCTATTCCAAATAGGTCTACAAAACTGGAACACTATCACGTTATGCTGTAACATTGCGCACCTTCTGCGAAACTCTATCAGCCCTGCTCGAATGGATGAATAATTAACGCTTGTTAAATCTCCTGTTAGCTGCTCATATGTTATTCCTGTGCCTATTGCTATTGCCCTCAGTTGCTGTCTCATGAATGCTTCATAACTTCCTCCAACATCTGATGGCTCTGAAAATTTTATGTCCTCTCCTGGGTCTAAAAGCTGCATTGTTCCTGGCTCTAAACCTGATAATGCTACTCCTTGCTCATTCGCTTCGCTTTCTCCTAAAATATTTGCCTCAGGATCAAGTCTTGTAATAAACCCTGCAAACATTGCTGCTGTCTTTTTTCGTACTAATTCTGCATCATCGTATTGATCAAGCTCATAAAGTTTCAGAAGTATACTCGAAAGCCATGGCTCCCCTAATTTGCCCAGGTCTTAGTGGTCTATAGATATGTAAAACATCGTTTGCTGGTACTCTCACTGACTCTCCAAACGAACCTTCTCCTGGATGTCCTCTAAATAAGTAATATGCCTCTCTTTGCCCAAGCTTGTTAAACTCAATCCCATTTCTTATTACATTACCATTTCCTAAAGTTTGATTTGTTTTATTATCTAAATGTTCAGACTCAAGTACTTGCAGTTGTAATGGCACAGAAAATCTATCTTCCAGCTTTCTCGTTCTTAAACGTACAAAACATTCTCCTCCCTCTATCATACTTCTGCATACTAGAGCTTGTAATCCATAAAAATCACTTATTCCACAGCTATCTGCTTCATCTGTCCATTTTAGCCATAACTCTTGCACCTTCTTTCGAAATTCTCCATCTCTTGCTTTTGATTGTGGTTTTATTCCTGTTCCAATAGAGTTACTCACTATTGTATCAATGATATTTGCTGCATACGGATTTTTTCTCACCATGTCACGTGATCGACTACGTAAAGTTTCAAGGTTTTGAGACAGCAAATTGTTTATACTTCCTGACTCTGGTTGAAAGTGAAAAAATCTTCTTCCTGAGCCTGCTGCATCCCATGCAGAACTTTTTGGTTTTGGTTTATTGAATAGTTGCTTGAATGACTTTAATAGCATTACTTTTCCTTATCTGAAATTTTTGATAACTCAGCCTCTAGCTCTTCTATTGTTGGTAGCGCTGTTTTTATCTCCTCTGGTAGGTTTTCAGTTATTCGATATTCAGCAAGGCCTATCGGTTTGGTCATATCTTGCAATGTATACTCAGCAAGCACGTTATTTTTCGATTTACATAGGATTAATCCTATAGACGGTTGATCTGTTGAGTGCTTGAGTAAATTATCTACTGCAGATAAGTAGAAATTCATTTTACCAGCGTATTCTGGTTTAAACTTATTATCTTTCAATTCAATTACTATAAAACAACGTAATTTCAGATGGTAAAACAATAAATCAACAAAGAAGTCTTCATCACCAACATCTAAGTGAAACTGCCTACCAACAAATGCAAATCCTTCACCAAGCTCTAGCAAAAACTTCTCCATGTGCCCTACAAGCCCTTTTTCTACTTCTCTTTCATGAGCATCCTTTCCTATACTTAAAAAATCAAAAATATATGGATCCTTTAATGTGTAATGCGCTAAATCTGATTGAGGCGAAGGCAGCTTCTCTTTAAAATTAGTGATAGCCTTTCCCTGACGTTTATGTAACCCAAGTTCAATCTGCATTACCATGATGTTTCTTGACCAGCCATGTTCAATTGCTTCTTTTATATAAAATAACCTTGTTTCTCTACTCTCTATCTTTTCTAAAAGAGTAACATTGTGGTACCAAGTCAATTGTGCAAGAGGCTCCTGCACAAATTCAATATCAGAATACTCCTCAGCAAACTTACGCATATACTTCAAATTTCTAGGACTAAAACCTTTCATTTCTGGAAATGCACTTCTCAAATCCTTACTCAATTGGTCAATCACTTTGGCTCCCCAGCCATGTTCTTTTTGCCGCTTTAAGATCTCTGTACCAATATGGTGGTAAAGCACAATAAGCTTGCTATTTACTGCTAGTGCTGCTTTATAACGACTAGTAGCAATCTGTTCTTTCAGCTGCTCTAAAAATTCTGTATATTCTTTTGCTATAATTTTTATCATATGGTTCCTTTCAACGATTTTTATCATTATATGATCCCTTTACTCGTTGAAAAAACAATTTTCCTCTTTGGCTTCATACCTGCAACTTTTAACTCAGCCTTAATACGTTGTCTTAAGTTTAGTAAGTCATTTATCTGAACTTCAGCATATCTCACAACATGGTCACCATATGCAATTGATACTACTCGCTCTCCGCTTTGCAGCTTCTTTATTGCTTGTTCAACTTGAAACAAATACTCTTCGTTATACATTTTTCAACCACTTACTCTGTCTTACTTTTTTAGGTTTTTTACTTTCCATTTTCCCACTCAAACTATTCCATTTACTCTCTGGCCATCGATCGATTCCAAGCGCAATAGATGCAGCTCTCGCATAAATTCGGCAATCTAGTACTTCATTTCTTTCTCTTACCTTTTGCCACTCTTGTTTGGTGTATCCTTTTACCACTTTGCTGACTAATTGCTCTGCTGTTAGCTGCTTAAAATATTCAGGTGCATACTCAGGAAAATGACAATATCCTGCTGGAGCTTCTTCACCTTCTTTTAAAACATTAAGTAATTGAAAAAGCTCTGACTTTAATATCGATACTCCCACTGGCCAGAGCTTTATTCCTCTTTTCAGCTTTTGACCACCAACTGTTATATCAACTCTACTTGGGCTGCTAAGTGGTACTAGTGCTTTATTTACACCTTTGACTGCCATTACTCTTCCAGACCCTTGATGACCTCTTATCCAATTGTATACTTCTTGTGTTGCATATCCAGCATCTACTGCCATCATACTTATCATATATTCAAGCCCATTTTCCCCGATAAAATGATGATTGAGTAACTCTGAAAGCTTTCCCCATACTTCCCTACCTCCTGTATCTCCTTCAAATACTCGGTAGTCTATTGACCAATTTTCACGACTTCTTCCCCAGGCTACAACTTCTACTTCTAACCGATCTTTTTGTACATCTACTCCTGCTGTGAGAACTACTTCACCCTTTGGTACTGTGCCAATCTGAAAAAATTCTCTCCTGTTAAATAATTGCTTCCAATCTGGTACTTCTCCTTTATCTACCCAGGTTTCTCCTAGCGTGGTATTTATCCAAACTTTTAGTAATTGTTCACTCTCTTTTGCATGGAGAAAATCCTCTACTGCTTGTTGCCAACTATACCAGCCAACTGGGCTATAAAGACTTGAAAGATGAAATCCTTTTTTCTCACCTTTTACTCTATTAGTAGGTCTCCATTCTCCACGGTCAAGCATCTCTGTCTTTTGATGATTTTCTATTTTGCCACTACATTCAGTGCAGACATAATGTGCTGTTCTTGAGTCGTTGTTTTCCCATTTAATTTGTGGCCATTTTAATACTTGATAGTAATTACAATACGGACATGGTACAAAAAAGTATCTCTTATCTGTTGCTTCAAATTCTTTCTCAATTCTGCTTATTCCATGAATCGTTGGTGTTGATACTAAAAAAATCTTTCGTCGTGCAAAAGTATTAGTTCTGGCAATACTAAGCAGTACTGGATCTCCTTCACCACCTGAATCTCCTGGATAGGCGTCTATTTCATCAAGAAAGAGGTATTTTACTGGCATAGAGCGAAGTCCTACACTGCTATTTGCTCCAGTTATTACTACTATTCCACCTGGAAATTCCTTGCTTTGTACAGTATTGCCTGAATCTCTTGACCTTGGGTCTTTTACTTTACTTTTTAAACATGGCGTACTCTCTATTAACGGTGCAAATCTTCCTTTTGACCAACGCTTTCCCATTTCAACTGTTGGCTGTACTACCAGCATTGGACCTGGTGTTTGATCGATGATATAGCCAATCCAATTGTTGCCAGCTTCTGTTCCCCCAATCTGCGCTCCTTTCATGAATACTACTTTTTCTGCAGGTGAAGATGGAGAAAGTGAATCCATGATTTCTTTTAAATAAGGAGTTCTTTCCGTTCTCCATTTACCAGGTTCTGATGCTGCAGTTGCTGCTAAAACTCGATACTCATTTGCCCACTCTGATACTTTAAGCTCTGGATCTGGTTTTAAACCTTCAGAAAAAGATGTGGCGTATATCATTGTCTGCATCTACTCATAATTGGTTCTATCTGAATATCATTAACAGTAGAACTACACTCCTCCATAAACATCTTTTTCTGAAATTCCTTTTCTATATATCTTTTGCTCATCTCACTTAGCATTATTGCTATAACAAGCGCAAATACTCCTGTTATTGTTGCAAAAATGATCGCACTGCTTATTGTTGTTGCTGTTAAACCTATATATGCTGCCATTGCTACTGCACTTACTGAGGTAAAAACACAGATCACACTATTGTATTTTCTTACTTTTGCATCTCTATGCTCTATACACCTATAATAAATTGGTACAGATCTGCCTATCTCATCTGGTAATTTGATGCTCTTTTCTTTAAATAAAGTTTTTAGCAATTCTAAATTATTTGACTTGATTGCTAAGTGCAGCACAGGTGTATAGTTTGCTCCTTTTTTCAGCAATAACTTTACTACATGTAAATGTCCTTTTTCTGCAGCAAGGTAAATCGGTGATAGACCTTTATTGTTTGAAATATCAATATCAATTTCTTCTTTTAAAATAGACTCTACAAGCTCAACTTCTCCTCTTTGTGCAGCTAAATGGAGTAGACTATTCTTTTCAGAACCGTATTTATTACTTATCAAAGCCTTTTTTATCTCAGGTTTAGCGTAATCAAATGGTGTTTTGCCACTATCGTCTTTTACCAGAGGATCTATATCTTCTCGCGTTAGTAAAACCTCTATTGTTTTAAGTCTTTCAGCATAATGTAGTGGTGTTTTATTTTCGTAATCCTGTAAATTAACTTGAGCATTAGGCTCCTTTATTAAGCATTTGAGAATATCAAGACATAAATCTCTTTCATCGTAATTAGTGTTACTTACAGCTATATGCACTGGTGATAATTTCATTGAATTTTGTCCTACACGTGCGCTATTTACATCTGCTCCTAGCTCCAGTAATAACTTTACTATCTCTAATTTTTTGTTGTTAACTGCATAGTGCATCGGTGTCTGATTTCGTGCATCAAAAACCTCAATTTCAGCATTTCCTTCTCTTATCAAAATCTTTACAACTTCTGCATGTCCAATACCAGCTGCCAAATGTAATGGTGTATGAAATATTGCATTACGCGAATTAACATCGATGCCTCTATTTATTAGGTACCTTACAGCATTTACCTCACCCACCATTGCAGCTAAATGAAGTAAGCTATCTTGTTCTGACCCGTATTTATTATTAATTAGCGCTTTTAATATTTCTGCTTTTTTCCCTTCTTTGAAGAGATGTTTTACCATCATTATCTTCTACAAAAGGATTAATGTTCTTCTTCGTAAGTAGCAGATCCACCATGCTTAAACTCTATAGCGCAATGTAGTGGTGTCTTTCCATTTAATCCTCTAACATTAACATCTAATCCAGGTTGATTAATTAGGCACTTTATTAATTCTAAACTTAAGTGAGCAGACATTTTATATTTAAAATTTAGTGTTAGATAATTCTTCAAGCGAGTTTGTAATCTCTTCAGTTAGCGCCATATGAATCTTTTCAGTGTCACTCAGTGATGCAAGAAGTGCTGACACTCTGTCGGGAATATTCATAAGATTGTTTCTTACCACTCTTGCGGTATTAAATGCATCGCGCTTTACTTCTTCAATTGGTACTAATTCTCCAATTTCAGCTTTAGCTTTGGCTTCTAGTAATTTTCCTCGCTCTATTTCATTTTTAATACGAGTTTTAAGAAGCATGGTGGAAAGTTCATTGCCAGCAACTTCACCTTTTCTCCTAAGTGGCTGACTTGGATCACGAATTGTCATAAGTGCTTCATTTGCTTGTTTTCTATCAATAAGACCATCTTTCAGCTGTACAATACCTTGCTTCACTAAATAACAGACATATTGCTTGGAAAATCCTTGCTCTCTTGCCCATTCTGATTGCGTAATTTTTTCCCCTACCACTTTTTTCCCCCTTTTTATTCTTGTATTATTTCTTCCTTAATTTTTGAAAAAGTCTTTCCATTACCTGCTAAAACTGCATCTTTTCCAGCGTATACTTGCCAACGCTTCACAGTTACATCAACAAATTTAGCATCAAGCTCTATAGTTCTACAGATTCTTCCTGTCTTCTCACATGCAATTAAAGTACTTCCCGAACCACAAAATGGATCAAGTACTATATCTCCTGGTTTGCTGCTGTTTATTATCGCCCTTTCTATCAGCTCTACTGGCTTCATAGTTGGATGTAGAAAATTATGAGCAGGTTTGTCATAAGACCATAAATCACTTTGATTTCTTCCACCATGCCACTGACGTTTATTTCCTTTTCTCCAGCCATAAAGTATTGCTTCGTATTGTCTTTGGTAATCAGCTCTACCTATTGTAAAATGGTTCTTTGCCCAGATAATAAACGTTGAATAATGCCCTCCTGCCTCTCTAAATGCTTTTTGCAGCGTTCCAAGTTCTGACGATGATATAAAGATATAAATTGCTCCTTTGGTATTGGCTAAAACATTAGAACAAACATCAAAAAGAAAGAGTTCATACTTTTCACCTTGATCATCACCGAGTATTTTTCTGTCATTCCTCTCCTGGCTTGCTCCATAGTCAACATTGTAAGGAGGATCACATACGGTAATATCTGCTGTTTTATCGTCCAAGACAGATTTAAATGATTGAGCTAAAGTACTATCTCCACAGTAAACTTTATGATCACCTAAAAGCCATAAATCTCCTGGTTTTGTAACAGTTTCACTATTGTCGTTTAAATCCTCACGCAAATCCTCTTTTTCATCACTTTCATTATCATTAAAAAATCGCTGAATCTTTTCTAACTCAAACCCAGTAAGCTTCAAATCAAAATTTAAGTCTTCTAAATCCTGAAGCTCAAGTTTTAACAGATCATCGTCCCACTTTGCCCAGTTAGCTGACTCATTTGCAAGTATTCTAAACGCTTTAGTTTGAGCTTCAGTTAAATTATCACTTAAGACCACTGGAATACTTTCCATACCAAGTTTTCTTGCTGCTTTAAGTCTTAAATGACCATCAACCACAGTTCCATCGCTTTTTGCAACTATTGGTATACGAAAGCCGAATTCCCTGATTGAAGCACACATTCTATTTACTACGTCATCATTTTTACGAGGATTACGCTTATATTCGACGAGGTTTTCAACAGGATAATAGTGGATTGCTAAATTCATATAATTGCTATACTAATTAAAAAGTTAATATTTAAAATATCTCTGACGCTAAAGAAGGCCTGGGGTCGAACCCACCAAACCCGCCAGTATGGCCGAAAGGACCCACTTTTTATGGATTTTTCGTCTTGTTAATATCTTTACTAATATAGAACATTAATGCCAAAGCATCGGCCTCATTATCATCTCTAGGTGAAAAACTTTTTTCACGTATCGCTTCAATAACTTCACTCTTACTTGCATTGCCTTTGCCTGTGATAAAGCGTTTTATAGTCTTAACAGGAACGCTCTGATAGGGAATATGATTCTCTTCACACCAAGCAGATAAATGGGCCAAGAAACCTCCGTAGCAATGAGCTGCATCAGTTCCTAGATGTCTTCTCACTTCTTCAAAATACACTGCAGTGAACTCATGTTTCAAAGAATTAAGCCAATTACGAAAATTCAAGAAGCACATGCCACCTCCGCTAAAACGGCTACCATGAAAACTTTTGCTTCCACTTTCAATTACTCCATCTGTTAGAATTGCCCAGCCCGTTTGTTTGCCGAGGTCGAGTGTTAGGATTGACATTTATATTCAGAATTTGTTTCGCTAGAGTGCTATATAATATATATTTAGGATTTGAAAAATTTTTGTCCAAAAAATCTTCTTCTTAAGCAAACTTTTTAGAAAAAACTTGGTTAAAAATCAGTAAACAGCCCTTGCATAATTATTGGTCAAGACTTTCAAATTTCTATCTTAACTATTTAAATAGTCTATTATGTTATTATGGTGTGGTTAGTTTCTTATGAACATTTATCCAAATCGTAAATTTTGGGAAGATGATTTAGAAGTCCCTGTTAACCATTTGCTTGATCGTTTTCACAATACAAAAACACGTCAGTCTTGGATAGATTCACTTTCTGGTAAGCAATTAAATATTATTTTTCAAAACTCCTTTAAAGATAAATTAAATGCTCAACTCTTTGATGATGAAAGTTGCGATAATACATCTGTACAATACAAACGTAAAGTGATTGCTAATTATTCCGATTCTATCGTTACCTACTACTTGATTACCTGTTTTGACCGTGCAAAACTAGAAGTTACTGTCAGTGAAATTGCAAGATCTGCATTAACTACAGAACTCATGAAATCCTACCTTGTAAAAAATAATAATAAATATGATAAGAAGTCTTTGCTGTTTCTACTGTTTCATGCAGATTACAATCTTTTAAAGTCTGTCTATCACTTTGAAAAAATACAAAGAAAGAGTTTCATGTCTTTTGCCTTACAAAAAATACCAAGACGACCAAATACTCCATTTAAGGACTTTATCTCAGAGGAAATCATACAACAAATACTGAAAGAAGATAACATTAAGAGAAATGACAGTTTCGAGAATCAACTACAAGGTTTCTTCTATCATCAGAATCGTTTATATGTGTTAATACGCAAAGCTAGCGATATAGATTTGTTGTTAAATTCAAACAAAGTCATTCATGGCCATAAGGCAGAGTGGATGATTTTGGATTTTCTACTAAATGGCACTCAGGTAGATCTTGGTGCTAGAAATATTGATCAAGCTATAGAAATAGCAAATAGCATTGCAAGTTGTTACTTTGGTTGCGAATGTATTTTTGTAGATGTGCAGGATAAAAACTTCGCGGAACAGGTGCATAAATTTATAGAAACTTGTATTAATGAATCTGATTCAAATATTCGTGTTTTTGAGTTAAAGTTTCAGTCAAATCGTTTCAATTACAGCTATACTAATATCACTTTGACTGTTGCTCCATATGATCCTATTGCACCGGAATTGCATGTTTTAAAGCCATTTGTAGGAGACATAGTGCCGTTTATAGAGTCGATTAAAGTAATATTTCAAGGCAAAAAGATAGGCTTATTTGTAATAGTTCAGACTTAATCTGACAGGCAAATAAAGTAAGATAAAAATATAAACAAGTTTTAAAGGAGTGTCAGATATGAGTACAACACAAGAAAAAATACTAAAACCAAAGTTGGGATTGCTAGAACTTGCAAAGCAATTAGGAAATGTATCACAGGCGTGTAAAGTAATGAAGGGATACATTTTACCGCTTCAAAGAACTGTATGAAACAGGAGGGGAAGAAGCTTTATACGAGATAAGCAAAAGCAAGCCATTGTATGCAAATAGAGTGTCGGAGGATATAGAAAAAGCAGTAATTGAAATAGCAATAGAATTTCCAGCATACGGACAAGAAAGAGCAGCAAACGAACTGAAAAAGAGAGATCTCCGCAAGTGGAATAAGATCAGTGTGGCAAAGAAACGATCTTGAAAATTTTAAAAAGAGGTTAAAGGCATTAGAAGCAAAAGTAGCTCAGGATGGTATCATTTTAACAGAAGAACAGATAACAGCTCTAGAAAAGGCTAAGGAAGAAAAAGAGGCCCATGGAGAAATTGAAACAGAGCATCCAGGATACTTAGGTAGCCAAGACAGTTATTATGTTGGTAATATCAAAGGTATTGGACCAGCAAACCTTTGTTGATACCTATTCCAGAGTTGCTTTTGCTAACGGAAAGAACTGCTATTACAGCTGCTGATCTTCTTAATGATAGAGTAGTACCGTTCTTTGATGAACAGAAAGTATCATTGCTACGTGTTTTGACGGATCGTGGTACAGAGTATTGTGGCAGACCTGAAAATCAAGCTTACCAGCTATATTTAGGGGTAGAAAATATTGATCATTCTCGAACCAAAGCTCGTTCTCCACAGACTAATGGCATATGTGAAAGGTTCCACAGAAGATGAATGTTACAATATTATTTTTAGAAAGAAAATTTACACCTCTTTGGCAGAACTTCAGTTAGATGTAGACCATTGGGTGCATTCTTACAATAGATCTAGACCGCATTCGGGTAAATATTGCTATGGTAAGACTCCTATGCAAACCTTTTTTGATAGTATGCATATTGCTTATCAGAAAAATATTGATAGCATTAAACAGGATGCTGATTTTGGTTTTGACTCTGTCAATTCTTCTGTCAGATAATTCATGCCTGTCAGATCAAGTCTAAACTATTACATCTTTCACTCTTCTTATTGACAGTTTACATGATAATGAAAAGGCAAACCAGATACTGGATTTATTATTACCAAAATTAACATCTCATGTTCAGGAAGGAAAAGAAAGTGTAAATCTTACAATAAAAAAAGCTGTTGAGCGTGGCAATTTAAAGGTATTCAACGCGCTGAAAAATGCAGGAGCTAACTTTAATATAGAAGCGTACGAAGGATGTTCTCTATTAAAGTGGGCTCAAGATCATAAGCAATATGTTAGTAATCCAGAAGACATGAACAAGATAATAGAGCATCTAGCCAATCTTTCAAAATTTGCTAGCAGAGGAGGAACATCAGAAGAGATACCTCAAGAAACGTTAGCAGATGCTAAATCTTCTATTAGCAGAGAAGCCTCAGAAAAGAGCGATGCAACCTTCTGGAGTAAACACAAAGGAAAAATAGCTCTAAGCATTGTTACACTATTTGCAGCTGGTGCTTTTACAGCATTTATGTTCGATTTACCTATAGTTGCATTAGTTTTAGTAGCTTCAGCAGCATTTACATTAATGGCTATTGGTATTGACAAAATTTGTGAAAATAGCCCAACTACAAAAATTGATGATCCATCTGCTGCTTCAGATAGGACACTAAATCAGGCTGTTTAATTAATAATTCATAGTCACACCTCAGCAACGCTCTGCTGGGGTCTGGCTATGGAAATTCCAGAGTAAAAATGCCACAATCATGTTATATCATAAACTTTTGTTGAAGCTTTTTTTACTTGAAAATAGTATTAGAATGAGCCTACCCACCTTTATAGATTAAAGCAAATATTTGTCTAAAAATAAATTAGAGGTAAAGAGTTCAAAAGGGTTGTTAATTAAATACTATTTTTTGAATGATTTTACTAATACCAGTATAGCTAAGTTTGGATTATCTACATTGTGTAACAGTTCAAACTTGATCATTTGAAAAGCCTTTCTATCTTTATTACTGAGTTAAAATACTCTATCTATACAACAAAATCTTCCAGATTAGTGTCTATAGCGTATTGGTTAGTATACTTAATATTTTTACTTTTAATATCTTATTTTTGTGCTAAAATTAGTTTTTAATCTTAAAAAATTAATACCTAATCTAAAAGGAGAGTACTATGAGTGAAGTGTTACAAGAAATACTGAAAAAGATTAATGATGATGACAAGGTAGGCTCATCTAACATAATTGAAAAAATAAAAAGTGAGCTGCAGCAACATAATGTTGATATGTATAATGAATGGAAAGACAATGGGTTCGATATAAACGCTAATTCGTTTGATGGAAGTAACTTACTATGTTTAGTATCTGGAAGTGGCTATATAGAGTTAGCAAAACTTCTTATAGAGAAGGGAGCAAATGTTAATGCACAAGATAATGAAGGAAAGACTCCTTTGCATCTTGCTGTTTCTAGCTCAAATCTAGATATTATAGGTGTACCAATTTTTATAAGAAGACTGATAGATGGAGAAGATGAAAATGTTAATTTGCAAGATAATATAGTAGAAATACTAATAGAAAAAGGGGCAAATATTAATATACAAGATAACGAAGGAAAGACTCCTTTGCATCTTGCTGTTTCTAACTCAAGTCTAGGTGCTGAGGGTATAGCAATTGTAGTAGAAACACTGATAGGAAGAGACGCAAAAGTGGATATACAGGATAATGAAGGAAAGACTCCTTTGCATCTTGCTGTGTCTAACTCAGATCTTCCTAACATATTTGCAGCACTAAGTCTAATAATAAGAGGTGCAAATGTTAATATACAAGATCATGAAGGAAGGACTCCTTTGCATCTTGCTGTTTCTAACTCGGAGTTTCCTAATTTAGAAGTAATACGTAGTCTAATAAAAAAAGGGGCAAATGTTAATACAAAAGATAATGAAGGAAGGACTCCTTTGGATTATGCTATTTCTAGTGAAAAAGAAGAACTAATAAAAATTCTTACAGAAAAAACTCTTTTATCTGATGAAGGACAGATATCCCTAGAGCAAGAAGCAGAGATCAGTCTAGAGGATCAATATGAAGATACTTCTCCGTACTACTTTTCTTCTGACGAATATAGAGAAGTTCCATTAGAAAGTGCAGCTGCATTGATTTAATTATGAGAAGATAAAAATGAAAAAATTGCTTACTTTACTGATCTGCTGTTCTTTGTCAACACCATCTTTTGGAATTGATAGGTTTATTAGGGATAGGATCTACACTTCCTTTTCAGGGGGAGTTGGTGCTAATATTGATCTTGGCTATCATTATACAGATAGCGTTAAAATTTCAGTTGGCCCTATAGTCAAACCTATTTTTGCTGGAGGCATTTTTGTAGATCTGGGGCTTATGACAAAACTTCATTATCATTATAAATTTGAAAGCACGGGTATTACTCCATATATTACTGCCGGTGTTGGTATAGCTTATCAGATCGAGCGTCCTAAATGTAAGAACAAGAACCCTAGGATAGAGGATGGAAATTTCCTTGACTTGATACATAATCTATTAAAACAAACTTTCGAATGTTCAGCCAATAATAAAACTTTTTCTTATCAAATAGGTGGTGGTATTAATCTTCCACTTTCTGAAAGAACGAGTGTTTTTGAAGGCTACAAACTTCAAAAGCTTCATGAAATTTCCCATGGAGTTGAATTGGGAGTAAGTTTTAATTTGTAATATCAAGTCTCGTTAGTAATGAAATTCATGAAAAAGAGTGGGAGTGTTAAATAAACTGTGTCAAACCGAATTTTCAGCTCAACTCAATTTTCAATCTACCAGGAAAGAAAATGTCGAGCTGGGACATAGTTAATGCCCAATCACGTACAGGCATCGTCCACTTTTCTTCCACCTTTTTTATAGCACAATATACCAGCTTGTACAAGGCATTTATGCTGGTAAATGAGCCTTTGGTCTTGGTGAATTTCCTAATTTGCCTGTGTAATCCCTCTATGGGGTTAGTGGTGTAAATCACTCTCCTCACTGGATCAGAATATTTGAAATAACTAGACAAATTTTCCCAGTTATTCTGCCACGATTTTATAACCATAGGGTACTTTGCACCCCATTTTTCATCTAGTTCTAGTAGATAATTCTCAGCAATTTCCTTGCTTGGTGCTTGATATACCTTCTTCAAATCACTTAAAAAGCTCTTTGTATCTTTGCTAGCCACATACTTCAATGAATTGCGTATCTGATGCACTATACATAATTGTACTTCTGTATTATGAAAGACGCTGTTTATAGCTGTAGGAAAGCTTTTGAGACCATCTACACAAGCTATCAGAATATCCTCTACTCCTCTTTCTTTAAGATCGTTTAGCACTCCCAACCAAAAATTAGCTCCCTCACTTTCAGCTAAATAAAAGCCTAGTACTTCTTTTCTGCCATTTTGCTAATATATTATACATGCACTTGCTTACACAGCGTCCATCCTCTTTTACTTTAAAGAACATTCCATCCATAAAAACTATCGGATACACTGCCTGTAAAGGACGACTACGCCATTCGTTGATAACTGGCAATAATTTATCAGTAATACTGGATATTTCAGCAACAGATATCTTATTGTCATAAATTTCTTCGACGTGTGACATTATGTCTCTATATCCCATACCGCTAGCAAACATGCTCAAGATCTTTGTTTCAAGTTCAGAATGCAGGCTTGTTTGTCTTTTTTTGACTATTTGTGGCTCAAAACTTCCTTCTCTATCTCTTGGTGTTAGCAGTTCGAATGATCCGGAACTTGTTCGTAAAGTCTTTGAGTTTTTGCCGTTTCTGCGATTGTTTTCTTCGTTCCTATTATTTGATAGATGGCTCTCCATTTCACCTTCTAAACTTGCCTCTAGCAGCTTCTTTATCAATGGTGTTAGCGCTCCATCTCTTCCGGTAAGTGGCCTACCTTCTCTTATAGATGACAGGATATTTGACTCTAACTCTTGATAATTTACTAACCCAACATAGTTATTTGCTATTTTTTCACTCATGTGTAAAACCTCCGCTTTTATATTAACTAAAATACATCATTTCTCGGTTTGACACAGTTTATTTAACACTCCCCTTTAGACTCAAAAAAACATTTGGATTTAGTTTTAAGAATAAATCTGAGATAAACCGCTCTTAAGAGATGCTCTTAAAATGCTACTTGATTAACAAATTTTCTGATATCGGTATGCCTATTTTCGAACTTATCTCATAAATCTCTTCCATCACTCCTCCTCATTCCTTGCCATTCAACAAAGCCACCCACCTTGAAAACTTCAGAAAAACTTACTTGTCGCTTTTAACCTGCTTAAATTTCCAAAACCAATCTATTTGGATCTTCTATGTAATTTTTGATTTTCACAAGGAAAGTAACTGCTCCTTTGCCATCAACTATTCTGTGATCGTAAGAGAGGGCAATGTACATCATAGGTCTGATTTCAATTGAGCTACTCACAGCAACTGGTCTATTTTGTATTGAGTGCATGCCAAGTATTCCAGATTGCGGAGGGTTTATTATCGGAGTAGAAAGAAGTGAACCATACACACCACCGTTTGAGATAGTAAATGTTGCACCTTCCATTTCCGATACTTGCAGCTTACCTTCTCGTGCTTTTTTGCCAAGAGCAACTAAAGTTAGTTCAATTTCAGCAAATGACATTTGATCAGCATCACGAATAACTGGTACAACAAGACCTTTGTCAGTGCCAACAGCAACACCTATGTCATAGTAATTTTTATATACAATTTCATCACCTGAAATCTCAGCGTTAATCTCACGAATTTCTTTTAGTGCTTGCACTGCTGCCTTTATAAAAAACGACATGAAACCCAGTTTTATTCCATATTTCTTTTCAAAAGTTTCTTTATACTTTGCCCTCAGATCCATGACATTTTTCATGTCAATTTCATTGAACGTGGTCAGTATTGCAGCAGTATTTTGCGATGCTTTCAAACGAGCAGCAATGACTTGCCTTATTTTGCTCATTTTCACTCGTTCTTCTCTTCTCTCTCCACTTGCTACACTTTTTGGCGATTCATATTGTTTTACCGCAGGTTGTTCAGCTTTACTCATATGGTCTATCACATCTGCTTTGGTTACTCTGCCTCCCATGCCAGTTCCTTTTATACTTTCTGCACTGATTGCATTTTCTTCCATAATTTTACGAGCTGAAGGGGCATCTTTTTTATCAGCGCTTTCGCCTTTATCTTCTTTTTTCACTTCTTCTTTTACTTCTCCTACAGCAAGTTTTGCCAGTAATTGATCAGGGCTGATTACATCATCTTCTTTCACAAAAAATTCGGTTATTTGTCCTGAAGCTTCTGCAGTTAGTTCTAGCGCCGTTTTATCAGTTTCAATTTCAAAGATCAAGTCATCTACTTTTATTGCTTCACCGATATTTTTCTTTATTTTTACTATACCTTCCGTAACCGATTCACCACCAAGAGTTTTTGGTGCTCTGACTTCTATAATTTTGCTCATAAAACAACTTCTTTATAAAACTTTCTATAAATTTATACATGAAAAGAAACATAAATAAACTAATAAATTCATTAGGCCTTTTATCATAATGCTTGATTATTTCTTTTTATATATTTAAAATTAAAATACTAAGTAAATTGAAATAAGATTATGGATTTTGATAAAGCAGGCAATGCAGAAGATTTAGATAACGAAAAACTTCAACTGATATGTAAGGCTTATAACAGAAGATTACTATCAAGTCAAAGAGTTGTTGATGGCATCAATTCAATGAATTACAGTAAACTTAAAATCTTATGCAAGTATAATAATAAGTTTAGTTACAAAGGTATTGAAGAATTACTATCAGATAAAGAAATTGTTAATAACATCAACGATTACGATGATGAAATGTTTAGGTCTATGATAAATCATGCAACTTCGGAGGGCTTTGTTGCATAGCTCCTGATAAGGCAGGTAGGTAAAGTAAATTCATGCAGCTAATTCGAACTTAGCCATACCTATATCAGTAAATTTATTAAGCAAATAGCACTTAATTAGTAATTCTTTTTCACGATTTATTTCAGATTTATTCTTGAGACTAAACCCAAACGTTTTTTTCAACCTATAGAAAAAACATTCAACAAAGGATCTTAGTCCATATTTTGTTTCTTGTGTCCATTTCTTTATACCGTTCTCATAGTTTTCACATAATTTAATCACATTAATGTTGCTATTTCTTTCTAATTGATAATCAATTTTCTCATAGATTTTCGCACCTTTTATTGGTCGAATGATTGGTTTTATATTATGTCCTTTACACACTTTATACATACTAGCTTTATCATAAGCTGCATCTGCGCGAACAGATGAAATATTATATTTATCTACTGTTCCCTTTAACATATCGCATGATAATCAAGTGTAGTACCATTAGTGTACTTCATATCTATAACTTTTTTATTATTTATACTTAAAATAATATGTAACTTTCTTACTTGATCATATCCATTATATTTTCTTACTTTTGCATTTTCTTTATTACGTTGATGGGTGTTGTTATAGATACAAATACTGGTGCTATCTATAGCTATTTCAATGTTTTCCATACCATTTTTATCAATTCTACAATCATCAATTTTCAAGTTAAGCTTTTTGAATCTTCTAGAAGCTTGAGTATAGCTAATGACTTTGAGGTCTTTTCCCATTTGCTCTATACAACCTTTTACGAAACCAACTGCTTGTCTTAAGCCAATCCTAAAAAAATGGACTACTATATGTATCAAAATTACAACTTTATCACTATAAATGTTATTGCCACCTGCAACTTTTGGACTATTTTCATACCAATTTTCTATGGCTTGATTAACAAAATGAAAAACATTTCCTCTTTTTTGAAGAAATTTGTTATATTCGTAGCAGTTACTGACCTTCATTTTGACTGGCATATTGGTGGTTAAATACCTGTTTTATAATGATTTCTGTCAGTAACTTCCAGTTTTTTTTACTTGAGCCATGCAACAAAGCCACTTCGGAGCACAATATTCTAGAAATACTAAAAGGTGGAGAGGTTTGCAATACCAATAATGAATTTGAGAGTAGTGATAGTGAGGAAAATGAAGAAGATTATGGATATTATGATAATTCTGATTACGAGGAAGATGAAAAAAATGATCTGAATAACTTTGCTAAAGAAGCACTAGGAAATAAAGGAACTAATGAAAAACGTATTGATGATGGTCAGTCTCATAATATTAATCACGTAATATTTATATACATGACTAATAGTAAGAAGTTTGCTGATAAAGATTTTACAAAGTTATACGACAATAAGGAAATTCTTGAACGCATTAATTCAGTTACTGATGAAAGATTTGAACTCATACTTAGTATTGATAGGTTTGACGGTACCAGTATTATAGAATTACTAGAAAATCAAAATGCTGCTAGGAACATCGATCTTATTGATAAAGAAACGTTGAAATATATAATTGAGAATGATAAATTTAGTCTTAAAGATATCATAAAATTACTAGAAAATCAGGAAGTTGTTGAACGCATTAATTCGGTTGGTCCTAAAAAATCTAAAATCATACTTAATAGTGATAAGTTTAATGATACCAGTGTTATTGTAGAACTACTAAAAAATGAGGAAGTTGCTAAGAACATCAATCTTATTAGTGAAGGACTGCTTGAATACATAATTAAGAGTGTTAGGTTTAGTAAAGTACTAAAAGATCGAGAATTTATTAAGCTTACTAATTTGATTGATTCTGAAAAATCTAAATCCGTATTTAGGAAATTTGATTATACCATTATTATAGAATTACTAAAAAATCAGGAAGTTGTTAAACGCATCAATTCGATGAATAGTGAAATATTTAACTTGATATTTAAATATCTTGATAAAGGATATATTATGAATTTACTGAAATATCAGAGTTTGTTTGATCAAATCAATTCTCTTGATGGGAGTAAAGTTAGTATCATGATAAGTAATAATTTTTGTACAGATGAAGAGATTGTAGAAATACTAAAAGATCAGAGTTTACTCGCTCGAGTCAATTCTATTGATCTTGAAAAACTTGAACTTATATCTAATAGTAGTAAGTTTTATCGCCCCATGATTATGGATTTACTAAAAAGTCAGAATTTTATCGATTCTATTAATACTGAAAAATTTCGACTTCTACTTAATAGTATCAAATTGCATGGCAAAAGGATTATAACACTACTAAAAGATCAAAATGCTGTTAAGCATATTAATTCTGTCAATAATGAAGAGCTAAAAGAAATAATGAGTAATGTTGTTACTAGTAAGGTGTTTGTAAGTATATTTAAAAATTTTACACCTAGCGTAAAGTCAACTTTGAGGTTTGCTATACTCCTGCGTAAAGCTGGTGAAATTACAGATATTAATATCGATTACTTGAACAACAAGGAACGTATTTACGAAGATATAATTAAATATGTTCCCCAAGAGCTGAGCATAGACATTAAATATCCTTTACCAGGAATTGCCATGGACGTTAAAGATCTTCCTCAAAAGCTGGACATAGATATAAAGTCATTTGTAGAATCCAGTATATTCAAGAAAGGTATTGCATGCGAAGAACCTACGTCAACATTATATAATTTATCTCTAGCGCAGGTTATTGAGAATATAAATCCACATAAAAGAGCCAGGTATTCCTAACACCACTAAATTCATTTGTTTATAATAATTTCACTATACCGTAAAATCATCTATATTAGACTGTTTTTGCTATATTTTCTCTCCGCTTTTTCTTGGTAAGATCACTAAGCAGCTGATTGAGAAAATTTTTATAATATAGACCTTCGATGATTTTTCAGTAATAATATAGTTTCAGGTGAATATAGTGAACGTTTCATACAGAAATATAGAAATTAAGCTAATTTAATATAGGTAATATAGGTAATATAGGTAATATTGGTAAAACCGAATAACAGGTTGAATTTAAATGTTAAATCTAGAATCTTTACCAAAACATCTAGCAATTATTATGGATGGTAATGGTAGGTGGGCAAAGAATCAAGGAATGGTAAAAATTGATGGTTATAGAAAAGGCAGTGAAGTTGCATTTGATATTGCTAAACATTGCACAACCTTAGCCATATCTTACTTAACTTTGTATGCATTTTCCATGGAAAATTGGCTCAGACCTGAAAACGAAACAGACTACCTATTTAATTTATTTTACTCCACTTTAACTAATGAAGATAAAATGAAATTCATTTGCAATTGTAACATTAAGTTAAATTTTATTGGCAATTTAAGTCTATTGCCCAGTAAAATATTCGATCAAATCAAAAAAGCAGAAGAAGTGACACATAAGAACGATGGTCTATTACTCACTGTTGCAGTTAGTTATGGAGCAAAGCAGGAAATTATACATGCTATCAACAACGTCATAAAAGGAAATATTGATTGCGTATTGGAAGAGGAATTTGAAAAATTTCTGTATACTAAAGATTTACCAAAATTGGATTTATTAATTCGCACTGGTGGCGAGAAAAGGTTAAGCAATTTTTTATTATGGCAAGCAGCTTATGCTGAATTGTATTTTTGTGATACTTTGTGGCCCGATTTTTCTTGTCAAGATTTGACCAAAGCACTAGAAGATTATACAAAAAGAGAAAAAAAATATGGTAGATAATAACTTTATGGTTAGAATATTGTCCTCAATAGTAATATTACTCATATTTTCTTTTGCTACATATTTCAGTGATTTATCATTTTATCTACTAATTTTTTCAATTGCAGTTTTATCTTCTTTTGAATGGTATAATCTAACTCAGGGCAATAGAATCTTATACATTTTCGCATTACTATTAATCGCACTACCAAATGCCTCGCTAATATGCCTATATAATCTACCACAGGGAAAATATGCATTAGTATGGCTTATCTTAACTATTTGGAGCATCGATATTGCTGCCTATTTTTTCGGCAAAAATTTTGGTAAAACTAGAATTTGTCCAATCATTAGCCCTGGGAAAACTTGGTTAGGACTTTTTGGTGCAGTCTTAGCTGGAATAGTGTGTACAATTTTTGGCTCAATATTTTTGAGTTTATTTCCAATTTTTTATTCTCCAATAATTGGTTTGATAGTTGCTATTCTAGCCCAACTTGGAGATTTCACTGAGTCACTCATCAAAAGAGTTTACAATGTTAAAGATAGTGGAGGTATTATACCAGGCCATGGAGGAGTACTCGACCGTATGGATAGTTTCATTTTTACTGCCCCTCTCATTGCTATTTACATAAGCTAAAAAAATGAAGTACTATTAACCTTTGGTTCTTTCCTTCTTGCTTATTACTTTCACCTCAACAGATTGAAATTCTTCGGCACTCACTATTTCATCCATTGACTTATTACAATAAGGACAATACATTTCTCCTTCTTTGTGTAAGTATACTATTGGATGACCAGAACCATCATCATTCTCATCACCACGGCAGCAAACTATTACATTATTATCCCTCACTTTTAACATGTCTCTCCTTTAGCTTACAATATTTTACACATCTAACATACTCGTTTGGAAATAAAAAAGACAACAAATACTTATTCTCCATTTTCTACCCTATTTAGATTAATCAATTCACTTTGGACACTTTTTGACACAAAGTTGCTAACATCTCCTCCTAATCTCGCTATTTCCTTTACAAAACTTGATGAGATAAATTGAGTATCCTCAGATGCAGGAAGAAATATAGTTTCGATTTCAGGAAAGAGCTTATAATTTACCCAACTCATTTGAAACTCGTAATCAAAATCCGATACTGCTCTCAGTCCTCTAATAATAACAGAAGCATTTTGCTCTTTGGCAAACTTCACTAGCAACCCATTAAAGGATATAATATCTGCATCAATTCCTGCTCCTTTCACTTCATTTTTAGCCATGCTTGTGCGCAGGCTTATGTCAAAATTAGTATGTTTATTAACATTCTCTGCAACACCAATTATCAACTTATCGACTAGCTTACATGCTCTTTTTATTATG
This sequence comes from Wolbachia endosymbiont (group B) of Athalia cordata, assembly GCF_947251845.1. Lineage (NCBI taxonomy): Bacteria > Pseudomonadati > Pseudomonadota > Alphaproteobacteria > Rickettsiales > Anaplasmataceae > Wolbachia > Wolbachia endosymbiont (group B) of Athalia cordata. Next base: position 810,620 of record NZ_OX366383.1, on the reverse strand, counting down.
TCAAGGTGCCCAAAAGTTATGGGGTCAAATGTACCAGGATAAATTCCTATTTTGTTACTAATGTTCATTCTTTGTTTCTATACTTCAAAAACTTTTGATGGACATGATAACGTTTTTTATCTAAAAATGAAAGTACGTAGTTGGCCTGATAGCTCAGTTGGTAGAGCAAAGGACTGAAAATCCTTGTGTCGCTGGTTCGATTCCTGCTCAGGCCACATTCTTTTTCTTAATGTTCTATAATATATTATAATATTAATATAATTATTTAGGAAATAATGTATAAATGTTACAATAGAATATTTAATATACTATTAATTACATTTCTACTATTAAGTAATATCGCTTATAGTGAAAAAGTGAACAAAGAATTATCTGCTTTGACAGTGGAAAATGCAGTAAATTATAATATAATTGTTGGTTTATTGCAAACAGATGAATCTCAAAATATCTATGAGATATTCAATAATTTTGGGGTTAAAACTATATTCATTGACTACGACAAAATAATTAATCTAAAAGAAATCCAAGAAGAGTTCGCAAAACAAGATGAAATATTGGCAAAAAAGCTGATACTAGATCGAATAAAAGTTGAAGTTGCAAAATTTATCAAAGAGCAAAAGATAAACAGAATATTTATTTCAGATAACTTTCATTCAGCTCTTAACCCTTACCGCCAGCTTGTGAATGAAGCAATTGTAAAAATAGTAGATGACAATCCTACAATTCATTTGCTTGCCATATGCGGTGGTTTACAAGACATTATGCATGCAAAAGAAATTGAAATAACAAATGTTGTTAATGATGAGAAGAATCATTTAAAATCAGCATCCTATCCACAAAAAGAGAATATATCTCTTCAGCAGATAAAAATTGTTCCAGGTAGTCGTTTGGAAAAAGTGGTAGCTAGATTTTTACTACCTAATCAAAATGGCTGGTTTTCAACTTATTTTCCGAATGCTCATTCAGGTACAGTAAGTAATACTACAGAGAATAGAAGAAGGCTAGAGCTACTTGGATATAAAATTGCAGCATTTGCCAATGACGGGGTAATAGAAGCTATCGAAGATAAGCATGGTAATATTTACTTTCAAAGTCATCTAGAAGCCCTTGTTGTCAAATCAGATAAAAACTCTCGTTTGTCAAGCCAAAAGGTACGTCAGGTTTCAACACTAGTTGCTATAGCGATTGTAAATGATTTTCTTCATCGCGTTTAATGCTAAAATAAGGAAAATCATTTAATGTCATGGCAGTACCCTTTTTCTTGTCATTCCAGTGCGTGACGATGGAATTCAGTTTTTTATTTCATCAAATTTAGCATAAGCTCAAGTTTGCTTATAAATTTTTCTGGATGCCAGTGTCTGGGCACTGGCATGACATTATGGAATTTGGGCTCCAGTGTCAACTACTCTAATGACACCTGATTATGATGAAAGCAATCTAATGATTTATATAAACCCCATAGCATGTCGAACGAAGCTTTTTTTAAGAAAATCTGAATTTTCAACTACCATTAAACCAAGATTGCTCAGAACTTTAACGCAAAGTATTCTGTTGGAAAATATTCTATTTAGTCCATCAGTTGCAAGTGCCATAGTAAAATTATCAAAGTATCTATCACGTGAAATTTTCTTCAATAGATAATTACTGCCAACATCAATGCCAGAGGATTTTGCAGCAGTTATTTGTCTAATAACACTCTCTACATCTCTCATTCCAAGATTAAGTCCTTGACCTGCAACTGGATGGATTGAATGTGCTGCATCGCCAATAAGCAAAATTCTGCTTTTATGAAGCTTTCTCGCAAAAGTAAAACTCAAAGGGTAAGATTTTCTTTCACCCTCTAATTCAATTTCTCCCAAATAAGAACCAAATCTTTTTTTGAGTTCTATGATAAACTCCTCTTCAGATAAGCTCATCAGCATTTTTGAAATTTCGCATTTTTCTGTCCAAACTATTGAAGAAGTATAGCCACCTTTCATTGGCAAAATTGCAAATGGACCACCAGGAAAAAACCTCTCTACAGCTAAGTTTTGGTGATGTAGTTCATGTTTTACATTAAATACCATGCTATTTTGTTTATAATCAAATTTTATCATTGGTATAGAAAACAACTCTGGCAACTTAGAGTTTTTACCTTCAGCACAGATAAATAGTGATGATATCAATTTTTGATCATTATCAAGAGTAACTTCCATGTATCCTTCGTCACAAGAGATTGTCTTATAGGAACGTGGAGAATATATATTGAGTTTATGCAAAAAATTGTTATTGATTGCATTCCATATAATAGCGCTCTTGATTACGTAGCCCATTGGCTCTTCACCAACCATTTTATGGTCATAATGCACAGTAAATGGACTATCTCCATCTAATATGCATATATCAAGTATTGGTTCAGCTTCGCCTTCTAAGAGCCGCCAAATCCCTAATTTTTCTAGTATTTTTTTTGATCCTTGAGAAATAGCAAATGCTCGATTATCATCAACTGCACGTGGTAAACTATTTTTCTCAATTACGGCTACAGATACAGAGTCATTACTCAGGCCAATAGCAGTAATAAGACCAATTAGCCCACTACCTGAAATGATTACATCGTAATTCATTTTATTAACCTAAAATTACATTCTACCCATTTTGAAAATAGTTTAAACGAACTTTGTAGATGCTGGACTTCTTATCACTACCTTAGTATACCTCAGATTAGTAATAAAGTATTAATTATTTTATGCTAAAATAGGTTTTATTTTATTAAAGGAAACAGCTTATGACTACAGATTGTAAAGAAGAATTATCAAATTGCACTTCTAGGTACAGAGAAGAAATTGTAAACAACAAAAAAGCAATTGAACAAACCATAACTGGCAATAATAAAATTAATATAAGCGATTACTTTTATCAGGGTGATACAATCTGTAATGAAGAACTATTTAATGTAGGAGGCGAGTGTCAAGATACACAACGTGGTAAATATACGTATGATGAATGGAAGCAAAAAATTGAAAAATTTCATGCTAACGAGTTGTTAAAAGACAAAAATTTGCAAGAAACGTTAAAAAGCAAAGATTCGCAAGAAGAGTTAAAAGGCAAAATATTAAAGAATTTTGAAGATTATGAAAAGTATCATGAAAAGTATTATAAAAATGCTACTGAAGCTATAAAAAAAGAATTAGACATAGATTCGAAATTATTAGACATAGATTCGAAATTAAAGGCAATATTCAAAGAAAAGCAACAACCAGAAACTGATGAAACTCGAGCATATTGTGACGTTATACGAGGTTTATATGAAAATGGAGACATGCGCTCTCAACTAAAGTGCAATGATCTTGATTGTTTCAATAGAACAATAGAAGATAATCTATCTCAAAAACAATCCGAGCTAGCTGCTATAAAGGATGACTTTTTGGATAATACGCAAAATATTTTTCAACATATTCAAGTTGAAGATAGTATTTTTTAGAGAAATAGGGAGTGTTAAATAAACTGTGTCAAATCGCATTTTTAGTTCAACTCGATTTTTAACCTACTAGGAAAAAAGATATCAAGTTGAGAGATAGTTAAAGCCCAATCATGTATAGGCATAGTCCATTTTTCTCTTACCTTTTTTATAGCACAATATACCTGTTTATACAAGGCATTTGTGCTAGTAAATGAGCCCTTGGTTTTAGTAAATTTTCTGATCTGTCTATGTAGTCCCTCAATAGGATTTGTGGTATAAATTAATTTTCTTACAGGGCCAGAATATTTTAAATAACTAGACAAATTTTCCCAATTATTCTCCCAAAACCAACGGATATTTTTCTCCCCATTTTTCCTCCAGTTCAAGTAAATAATTCTCGGCAATTTCTCTACTTGATATGTTTTTTTCAAATCATTCATGAAAACTTTTGCTCGATGCATATTTCAGTGAATTTCTTATCTGATGTACTATACATTTCTGCTTTAGGAAATACACTGTTTATAGCTTTAGGAAAGCTTTTTAACACAAGCTATCAGAATATCATCTACTCCTCTCTCTTTTAGGTCATTTAGTACTCCCAACCAGAACTTCACTTTCAGCCAAATAAAAACCCAAAACTTCTTTTCTGCCATTTTGCTAATATGTTATACATACATTTGCTTACACAATGCCCGTCCTCCTTGACCTTAAAAAACCATGAACACTATTGGATATACAGATTGCAGCGGACGACTGCGCCATTCGTTGATTACCGGTAACAATTTGTCAGTAATACTTGATATCTCTGCTGCAGATATTTTATATTTCTTCTACATGCGATGCTATATCCCATGCCACTGGCATATGTACTTAAAACCTTTGCTTCAAGTTCGGTTTGTTTGCCTTTTTCTGACTACTTGTGGCTCGAAACTTCCTTCTCTATCTCTTGGTGTCAATAGTTCAAATACTTGTCCGTAAAGTCTTTGAATTTCTTCGGTTGTTTTCTTCGCTTTCAGCCGACAAATGGTTTTCTATCTCGCCTTCCCTCTAGCAGTTTTTTTATAAATGGTGTTAATGCTCCATCTCTTTCCGTCAATGGTCTTCCTTCTCGTATAGATGATAAGATATTTGTTTCTAATTCTTTATAGTCTACCAAACCGGTAGTTCTGTTTGCTTGACTCATTGTCAAACCTCCATTTTTTTATCAATTTATTACTTTACTTCTCGGTTTGACACAGTTTATTTAACACTCCCGCATTTCCAAATTTTGTGAAGATTCAAATTCTTCTTGCATATCCAGTATGTCTTCTATTACTTGCTGATCTTCATCTCTTTCTTCTAATTGAAATGCTGCTGCTTCTTGAGGTGTTTCTAGCAGTTTTTTTAATATTTCTGTGCGCAGTTTCTCTGGTATTGATTTCCACTGTAGCATTACTAGCATTTCATTGTGCAGCACTGACATTTTCTGTAGTGTTTTCACTTTTTCTGACAGTCCTTTATTTTCTTTTTGCAATGCTTCTATTTTTCTTTGCTGATACTGATTATCTGAATTTGTCATTGGTAATCCATGCATAACCTACTCCAAGTTAAAATTTAGATATTATTAATTAAGTGATACAGTTTCTTTAGTCAATCAATATATTATAACATTAGGATTAACAGCTAAAAGAATAGAATGAAATATCAGGCAATATCCTCTATAATTAAACTTTTAAGATGGAAAAATGACAATTCGTGTAGGAATTAATGGTCTTGGTAGAATAGGCAGAAGTGTATTGCGTGCTATTTTTGAAGTAGAAAACTATAGCGAGCAAATAGAAGTTGTGGCGGTAAATGGGTCGCTCAGTGCTGAGCAGCATGCACATTTGATTAAATATGACTCTGTTCATGGCAAATTTAACGGCGATATTGATTTTAACGAGTCTGAAAATTGGCTATCTATAAATGGCAGGAAATTTTCTTTATATAGAGAACGTAGCCCTGAAAATATTCCTTGGAATGTTGATGTAGTGCTTGAATGCACTGGTGCATTCAACAAGCGTGCGGAAGCAGCAAAGCATAATGCAGAGAGAGTAATTGTCTCTGCTCCAGTTTCAGATGCTGATGTAACTGTAGTTTACGGCGTAAATAACGATATGCTAAAAAAGGAGCATAAAGTGATCTCAGCAGGTTCTTGTACTACAAACTGTCTGGCTCCGATTGTACACGTTTTACACTCCAATTTAGGTATAAAAAGCGGTTTTATGACCACTATACATGCCTATACGAATGATCAAAATATTCTTGATGGCAACCATAGAGACTTACGTAGGGCAAGAGCTTGTGGCCTTTCTATGGTGCCAACTACAACTGGAGCAGCAAAAACAATTGGTTCTGTCATTCCTCAGTTAAAGGGTAAGCTAGATGGTACTGCTATTAGAGTTCCGGTTAGCAACGTTTCTATGGTTGATTTTAAATTTACGACTGATAAGAAGGTAACAGCTGGAGAAATAAATGAAATGTTTAAGAATTCAGCAAATCATGTGCTTTCCGTATGTAACGAGCCTTTAGTTTCAATAGACTTTGTCCATAACCCTTATAGTGCAATTGTGGATTTAGCTGGTACATATGTCACAGGTGATATCTGTAGAGTTGCAGCGTGGTACGATAATGAATGGGCTTTTTCACTGAGAATGTTAGATATAGCTTTATTGTAAAGTATGAACGAAAACTCACAAAAATATGCTTCATTTTATGAGCACTTTGCGGAACTTAGAAAAAGGGTTATTTTTTGCTTTCTATTTTTTTGTGTTACCTTCGGGTTTTGTTACTACTTTAAAGAAAATATATACCGCTTTTTACTTGCACCTTTAATAGAAGTTACAAAAGATAGCAATGATTTTTCTCTAATCTATACAGACTTAACAGAAGCGTTTTTTGTATATCTCAGGGTTGCAATAATGAGTGCACTGTTGTTTTCTTTTCCTGTGTTTGCATGGCAATTCTATATGTTTCTAGCACCTGGCTTATATAAAAGAGAAAGGGCAGTGTTATTGCCATACTTAATTGCAACACCGGTTTTGTTTGTAACGGGAGCCGCTGTAGTTTACTACTACATATTTCCCCTAGCCTGGAAATTTTTTATTGCTTTTGAACATAGCGGTAAATCTTTCGGTATACCAATAGAGTTTATGCCATCAGTTAGTGAATATTTAGACCTTGTTCTTCAATTCATGTTTGCGTTTGGTACTGCATTTCAAATTCCAGTCATACTAACCTTAATGGTGAGAGTAGGGCTAATCACTGCACAAAGTTTGTCAAATAAACGCAGAATTGCGATAGTGGTAATTTTCATTATTGCTGCAATCTTAACTCCACCTGATGTACTAAGCCAAGTAGGGCTTGCAATTCCAATGTTGGTATTATATGAGCTGTCTATCCTAATATGTAGATATATTGAGAAGAAAGCAAAGGATTGAATTAAGAATATTATTTATAAACAAAGAATGAGCACCGGAGCACTTTTTCTTGTTTGAGTGTTTTTGGCACCACAGCATTTTATTGATTTATTGACTTGTTTGCTTAAATATATAATAATTAAAGTATATTATTATTTTGAATAGGAGAATTTGATATGCTAAGTTATGAAGAGTTAAACAAAACACAACAAGGATTATATGATAAGTTACAGACTTCGATAAAAGAAGGTGAGAATATTATCGAGAAGCTACTTGTATGAGACTGTGTTATATAGCGAAACTAGATTTCACTTTTACACACCTAGATGAGGGGTAACAGCAGACACTAGAATGACAAAATCGTTATTCTGCTACTCATTATCGCCGTATAACTATAGCTATATGTGAACTAAAAAAGTAATATTCACTAGATCTTAATATTTTAGATCTATATTTCAATAAAATATTACAATTAGTATGCATGATCCATTTAAAAGTGAGGATTATAAAAAAAATCTTGATTCTCTGATCAAAGCTATAAATCTAGGAAATCCAGAGAAACAATGTTATAAAACAGTAACAGATCTGTCTAATGCTTTAGCGGGTTTTACAGATAAGGCAGAAGATGTAGCTAAGCTTGTTATACGTGATGACTTGAATAATTGTGTAAAGAAGGCAAATAAAAAGCCATTAATTTTTAGGATATTCAATAGAATATTAGGAAGAGATGTTTCGATTAGGAATATAAGTAATTTTATAAAAGATAAATTGCCTCCTTCAACTGCTAGAACAGCAATCGAATATACAGATGTTATTCAAAAAATTTCAGATTTAGAGCGAATAGAAAGAAGTCAAGATAAATATAGGTCATATGGAATAAATTTGGAAAATAGACAGCAAAAGAAAAATCTCTTATATGAGCGAGAAGATTCAGGTTATGGAGGTTCATTAAACGAAGATCCTGAGTATGAAGAAATATCAAATTATCAAGAGGAAAAAAGTAAATCTTTAACAAAAGATTTGCGTAATCTACAATCAATTAAAGAGGAGCCGATTTATGCAACAATCTCTAAAGAACATATAGAAGCAAAAAGAGAACATAGGAAGAAACAACAACTTCAATCTCTTGCACCACCAAAACCACCAAGAGTACCACCAGTACCAGAGAAAATGTTTACTGCCAATCAAAAAATTAGACAAGAACCGAAAAAAGATAAACCTGCAGTACCACCAAAGCCTAAAGATTTAGGCGAAAAAGTAAGCACAGAGCAAAAAATAGTAGTGGAAAAATCAGCTGAGAGTAACCCTATACTACCACTAAAATCTGAAAATCAAGATGGTAAAGAATCAGCAAAAAAATCTGATGGACCAAAAGTACTAGTAGTTGCTATGAAAAAAGAAGTGACTCGCGAGAGTAGTAAAGTAAAGGCATTAAAAGAAAGATTTGAGCGAAATCAAGTAAAGAACGTGTTGCCTGCTGAAAACAAAACTACTTCAGTAACACAAACGGATATCAGTGTGAAGAGAAAACAATCTTGTTCATTTCCAGTAGGGAATAAAAAATCTTCGATCAACCATCTTGCCAGCAAAAATTTACCTTCCACGAATGTAAGTGTAAAAGAAATGGTTGCACGAATTGAAAAGAGAAAAGATGGAAGATAGTAATATTTTGGTATTTCCCTACTCATGAAAATTAGCTCTTATCATAACATTTTTACAGCCATAAGAGGAATTTTTTCGGTTCTGTCGCATTTGTAGGGAAGTAGAAAGAAGAATGATATAATTGTCTAAAAAAAAAGCAAAGATGTTTAGTATCAATCAAAAATTGTTGCCATATTTCAAAGGATTTAGCTTTTCAGCGGATGTTATCTGTATACATGAAATGTCGATTCTCTTTGAGCTATCGAGATTTGGAAGAAATGATGAGTATAAGGGGAGCAAAATTTCTGTAACAAAGCTAGGTAAATTAGTTCATATGTAAATTTAGCAAAAGTAAGCTAATATAGCTGATTTTAGCGTATAGTAAAATTATTATAAATAAAAGTTCGCACGGTACACTTGGTAGACCATGAGATTCCAAAATAAACTCTTCTCACAATAGTGGTTTTGGGTTCTGGAAATGGTTATTTTACTTGAGACTTTAATAATATATTTTGCTAAATTAATACAAATTTGTTTAAGAGTACCAAAGAAAAACCAGGGTGAATTTAAAAGTGAAGTAAGTCAATAAAAGATTTTTTCGACACTGTCAGCAAAATTTTTTCTCAAAAAAACTGTTGCATTGTGAAATATTTATGCTACGAGTAATCTATTACTAGTATTAGTATATTAAATATCTTAGGGTGCTAGGTAAGAAATAGCTCTATTTAAAATTGGAGGGTAGTATGTTTGTAGGTAAAGAATCAAATTCAAGTGGATGGAAACAGTGGGGTATAGGTCTTGTAGATAAGACTTTATCTTCAGTTGATCAAGCTATCTCAGGTTGGTTTTGGAATTTAATCAATGATCTACCACGTGATTATTTTGCTAAAACGTTTGATCAAGTTAATTATTTTGATCAGAGTGTCTGGGAAGGTATATTTAGAGCAAGGATAGAAGATATAAAAGAACAATTAGAATCTGGTGTATCAAAAAAAGCATTTGAGGCAGATATCATAAAATTGCAAGGTTTAATCGGGAAACACAGTCTATCTCCCCTTGTTTATGAAGATGGGCTAAAAGAATTAGAAGATTTTGTGTCTGATTCAAGCAATCCTGGTAAGTACTTGCAACTATTAGCTAATGTAAGAAATGAGTTTAGGGAAGAATTAAGAGCTCAACCTTTGCTACTAAAGGAGTGTATCAAAAATGATACTAATCTAGGGCGAAGAGAAGTTGCTTATTATCAGTCTTTATTAGATAGCACAAGTAATAGAGAAATTCCTATCAAACCTTCCGCTTTAGGTAAAAGCATTGTGAGCAAGAATGGAGTTACTAATTCTAAGTTAAGAAATATTAGTAAATTACTTTTTTGCAATCCTGCACAAGCAGTTACGCTATTCCTAGCTGGCCAGGTAGCATTTGCTAATGCTGTCAGTATACAGTTAAATAATTCTTCTGCCGTAGAAAATTCTACTTTGCCTTTTGAAGATAAGCTTTTCAACATATCTAAAGTTAAAGAAGATTTAAGGAGTAATGTCTCTACATACAATGCTCTTGATGAAGCTACTACATTGAAGAATGTGTCAGAGCTAAGATTGGAAGAAGAAAAAGTAGATGATGTAGAAGAAATTTTAGCAAATTCTACATTATTACCATTTAACAACAATATAACAGGCATGGATGAAGTAGCGGAAAAAGTTATGATAAGTCCGAGTAGCGAATTTGCAGATATACCCGAGAGTAAGGTAGAAGAACTAGATGTTAGTAATTTAAATTGTACCTCAACTAATCATATGTCGCTCTTAAATAAAGTCCAAATGGAAAATGCTACACTTGAAGTAGTCGAAGAGCATAAGACTCTTGCACAACCTCAATTTGAGCCAGATTATCCTAGAAATTCTACTTTGCCTTTTGATAACATGTTTATAAGCGTTCGTGAGACGAAAGATAATAGCACAACCTCACTAGATACTTTTGCTGAGGATACTGTCATTAAAAATGACAAACATTTTCTTAGCGCTAATAGTACTTTTGAGGTAGAAGAAAGTGTGATAGTAAATACAGAGAAATCTAGCTATAGCCTTTTCACAAAAGCATTCAATGATGAGATAGAAAAAGTAAAAAACGAGATTAATAAACTAATAATAGCTTTGACTCAGACAGAGTTGGATGAAAGTACTAAAGTGGATGTGCGACGTTCTAAGCGTTCTATCAGTACAAATAGTAGTATTATTGATAACCCTAATCCGTCTGGAAGTTTTACACGTTCTAATCCTAGTAGTAAGGTTGCTAAGCTTGAGAACGAAATGAGAAAGATGAAGGAAGATATAGCGCAGTTGAAACAATCTTCCACCACTAGTAGTGAAGATAAAGTACGTCTTGGTAATTTAGAAACTACTGTAGAAACATTGCAAAAGCTTTTAGATGATCAGAGCAAGGAATTTACACAAAAAGTTGCAAATTTGGAAAGTCTTGTAGAGAGTTTAATTAATGTAGTAAATGGCTTCAGAAAGGAGCTTGATGATATGAAGAAGAAAGCTGCAGAGCAAGAAACGATACAAAAACAAAAAGGATTACCAGCCGAATGTGTTGAGGCAATTAAGAGCCATAACTTTAAAGCTGCTGAAGAAAAGCTCCAAGAGATTAATGATGATAGCAAGATTAATCTTATAATAAAAGAAGCTTATAATTATCAAATAAGTAATTTTGATTTAGTGCTGAAATTTGGAGATAGCGTTAGGAATATAAAAAGAAGCTTTTTAACTTACAAGGCACTTAATTATGAAATGGAAAGTAATGGACACAAAGATCCATTCAAAATGATAAAGTTAATTGAAAGTTTGAGAAAAGAAATTATTAATCAGTTAAATACCTCATCTGAAATAAAAGGAGAAGCTGAGTTTCTTGCAAGTAGCTTAAAGGATAGTGTAAAAGCTGTAGCAAAAGAGAAGTTAAAGGATGGTATGTTATACGATCGTTACGCTTCGGTTAAAGAAATTGCTGATAAAGTTTATAACTTCGATAGTACATTGTTTGGTAATGCCATTAAAGAAGCTGTGAACGATGTATATGGAAGAGTAGATACAGAAAAGATCTTAAGCATGATGCGCAGTCATAGTGGTTATATTGAGCAGCTTATACCAGGTTATGCAGCTGTGTTTGACAAAATGAAAAGTAATGGTGATTTGAGTTTAAATGATAGTACAGTTGGTCCAATGTTAAAGTTGTCCTCTCTTGTTAAAGAAACAATAGAAATGCCTAATTATCGCAATGTGAATTCACAGTATAAATCTGAGCTTGAAGATTTGAAACGCCAGTTACCAGACATAAAAAGCTTAGCAAAAGAGAAATTGAAGGATGGTATGTTGTATGATCGTTACGCTTCAGTTAAAGAAATTGCTGATAAAGTTTATAACTTCGATAGTACATTGTTTGGTAATGCCATTAAAGAAGCTGTGAACGATGTATATGGAAGAGTAGATACAGAAAAGATCTTAAGCATGATACGCAGTCATAGTAAGATTGTGCAAAGTATTCAAGGTTATGCAGCTGTGTTTGACAAAATGAAAAGTAATGGTGATTTGAGTTTAAATGATAATACAGTTGGCCCAATGTTAAAGTTGTCCTCTCTTGTTAAAGAAACAATAGAAATGCCTAATTATCGCAATGTGAATTCACAGTATAAATCTGAGCTTGAAGATTTGAAACGCCAGTTACCAGATATAAAAAGCTTTGCAAAAGATAAGTTAAAGGATGGTATGTTGTATGATCGTTACGCTTCAGTTAAAGAAATTGCTGATAAAGTTTATAACTTCGATAGTACATTGTTTGGTAATGCCATTAAAGAAGCTGTGAACGATGTATATGGAAGAGTAGATACAGAAAAGATCTTAAGCATGATACGCAGTCATAGTGGTTATATTGCACAGATTATTCAAGGTTGTGCAGCTGTATTTGATAATATGCGGAGAAATGGCGATTTGAGTTTAAATGATAATACAGTTGGCCCAATATTAAAATTGGCTTCACTTGTTAAGGAAACAATGGAAATGCCTAATTATCGTAATATAGATCAGCAATTTAAGTCTGATCTTGAAAACTTGAAACGCCAATTACCAGACATAAAAAGCTTAACAAAAGAGAAATTGAAGGATGGTATGTTATACGATCGTTACGCTTCAGTTAAAGAAATTGCTGATAAAGTTTATAACTTCGATAGTACATTGTTTGGTAATGCCATTAAAGAAGCTGTGAACGATGTATATGGAAGAGTAGATACAGAAAAGATCTTAAGCATGATGCGCAGTCATAGTGGTTATATTGAGCAGCTTATACCAGGTTATGCAGCTGTGTTTGACAAAATGAAAAGTAATGGTGATTTGAGTTTAAATGATAGTACAGTTGGTCCAATGTTAAAGTTGTCCTCTCTTGTTAAAGAAACAATAGAAATGCCTAATTATCGCAATGTGAATTCACAGTATAAATCTGAGCTTGAAGATTTGAAACGCCAGTTACCAGACATAAAAAGCTTAGCAAAAGAGAAATTGAAGGATGGTATGTTGTATGATCGTTACGCTTCAGTTAAAGAAATTGCTGATAAAGTTTATAACTTCGATAGTACATTGTTTGGTAATGCCATTAAAGAAGCTGTGAACGATGTATATGGAAGAGTAGATACAGAAAAGATCTTAAGCATGATACGCAGTCATAGTAAGATTGTGCAAAGTATTCAAGGTTATGCAGCTGTGTTTGACAATATGCGGAGAAATGGTGATTTAAATGATAGGGTAATATTTAAGTTAGCTTACTATATTAAAGAAACGATGGAAATGCCAAATTATGCTAATGTTAATTCAGATGAGAAGTCTGACCTTGAAAGGCTAAAAAGTATGCTACCAGAAGCAGCTAGAAATGTGGTATTCTCAAGAGATATGTGTATAAAAAATGCTCTTAATAATCGAAATTTACTTCGTGGTATGTCTCTTGATGCTTACGAGAATAATGATATGTTTCCTGTACGAGCTGCTTCTTATGGCGGCTCTGGTGATAGTAGAGGTGGAGATGGATATAAGTGGAATTTTGAAGGCCAAGAAGAAGGTAACGTTTTTGTTATAAGAAATTTTGCTTGTCCTCTAACAAATTTTGAATGCACTAATGGATATTTGTCTGTTAAAAGTGAAAGGGATCCTACTGATGGCAGGCATGCAATGGTATCTATAGATAATAGTAAAGCTGCTTGGAGTCACAAGTGGCAGATTGAACCTTATGGAGATAATATTAGAATAAAAAATGTTAAGTATAATGAGTATCTATATTCTACCAGTGGTAATTATTGGTCAGATGACGTTTATATCTCTGGTTCTGCTAGTAGAGCAGCTGAATGGCGCGTTGAGAGTTGCAAATCTTCTCGCAGGAAGCGTAATACACAAGAAAATGTTGGGCCTGGTTCTTTTGTTAAAGAAATAGAAGCAACTAACTTATCTGTTCGCGAAGATATAAAGCCATCTTCTAAAATCCATGATCTTACTTTAGAGAACGTAAGTCAGAATATCTCTTCTATTGCAAAGTAAGCCTATTAGTTAGCCCTATTATAAGATAGGGCTTTTCTTTTTTTATTCATGGAGTTTTTATGCCTAATCTTTATCAGCTAAATTTCTCACGACAAGCCTTTTCCTTTGATAAAAATATAGAACTTTACCGCAGTGGGAATAGTAGTAATGCTACCTTGCAGTTTTATGCTTTTTATAACGGCAAGCTATACAAGTATCGCTATGATAATAGGTCTGAATTCTTGCAGAGAGAGTGGAATTCAACACTGGTTACAGATGAAGCATCCAAAAGCCGAGTTCTACACTTTCCAGAGACATTGGAAAGTATGTTAATGCTAAAAACTCCACAAGGTATTAATTTTTATCAATACAAGAACAGAAATTTTGATCTTCTGGCTAAAAGTGATGACTTTGATGAAAATGAGTTTAATGATGTCTATGATTGGAACAAGCCCGGCAATATTATAAAATCTGGTCATTTTTACCATGATCAAAGTTTAATTGGAATCTTAACTAAACATCAAGAATATGGAATAAAGTTTTATGCAGTAATGAAAGATGAGCTTCTTGCTGGTGAATATCCCATCTGGCCACTTGATACTAACTTGAGTATTCTTGGGAATTATTCTCAAGCAGATTTTTTCTTATCTGATCTTCAAAGGAAAGGTCAGGAGAACGTTATTATGCGTAATAGGGAAGGATTGAACATATATGAATTTAATCAACGTAATGGTCTTGAACATTTAACGCAGGTACCAAATGGTGCAAAGCTTGGTAATTCTGAAGAAAAATTATTCTTTCCTGATTTAACCGGCCAATCTTATAAAGATATTGTAGCACTAAATTCTAGTGGATTATTTATCTACCAATATGGACAGAATAATTACCGATCTATTCATTATAATCCGCTGTTTTCCAAGATAAAAGGATGGAATACAGAGCATATAAATTCAGTTCAATTTGAAGATATAGACTTGGATGGTAGACAGGATATGCTTTTTACTGGACCAAGAGGAATAGATATACTCACATTTGATAATCATACAAGCCAGTGGAGGTCTTTACTGGATAACTCTCAGCTTACTATTTCTGAACGTCATAGCAATGTAATCAAGGTTATATCATCTAATCCACATGTTATAGAACATCCTATTATTTTTACTCAGTATAAAGATCAATTACGCTGGGCAAATATTGTTGAAGCTGAAAAATCATTAGAGGAAGAAGTTGGGATTCAGGAGCGCAATGAAACATCATCTCAATCAGTACCACCAATAGTACCACAATTACTTCAATTACAATCTGAGGAAGAAAAGCCTATTCTTTTACTTAGGGAGCAATTAGATTGTTCTTCTGTTATTAATGCAGTTGATAAAAATACAGGAAAACCAAAATTTAAATTGCCACTAATTGATTTATCGAATCTTTCATCTGATATTAAGCTGGACTTCTTTTATGACAGCAATAGCAAGGCATCTGATATCTTGGGGCTTGGTTGGTCACTACCACGAAATTTTATAATGATGGATCATCAATCAAGTATTTTTCCTGAAGATGAAAAGTATTATGTTATTTTGCAAGATTTGCCCCAACAGCTAATATTTGACTCTAGTAACTCAACTGATACTGTTTACTGCTTTAAGTTATCGACTGATCAACCTGATTTACAAATTCATTATCATAAAAATGAAGAAAGATGGGAGATAAATAATTCAGGTATTAAGCAAATTTATGGACGTACTGATAGTGTTCGATCAGACTCTATCAATTGGGAGCTAGCATGGGAAAATTGGCGTAGTGTAGGTAGTAGCTCTACAGGACAAAAAAAACTAGCTACTGGTTGGTATTTGGCTGAAGTAAGAGATGAAAATGATAACGTAGTTCGTTATACGTATGACATAATTAATGTTTCAGTGCCGAATGGTGAGAGCTTTACTCAAGAAATTTACTTAAAAACCGTTGGTGACAATCAAGGAAATGAAGTCATTTTCAACTATTCTGATAAAGAAGAAAGCGAATATAATTTACTTCCTTTAATAGATAAGGACGGTAATCTAAATACGAGGAAGGTGGAGACACGTTATCTTAGTGGTTATAAGGTTAGTACTCCAGGCTATCAGCAAGATGTTGATTTCGTTTACAGGGTAGAGGATGGAAAGCGTCTTTTAACTGAAATAAGACAACGAGGAGATATTACTAACCAACCAATTTTACAGTTTACTTATAAAGAGTTTTCAGCATATATGCTAGAAAAAGTAACTTTACCAATAGGTGCAAGTGTTGAGTTTAGTTATCGGTCAATAGGGACAGCGTCTCACATTACTGAAGAATTAGGACGAAGATATGATGTGCAGAAAAGTCATAGAGTAGATTATAGTAATGATGATGTATTGATCAGTTATATAGATGAGCAAGGACAAGTAGCACTGAGAATGTTCAATCAGGAAATGATAGAAGAGCTATATTCATCTGTATCAAGTTCTATTTCATCAAGGTTTCCTCTATTAGGTCGTGGTTTAGTAAAAGCACACGAAATTGTGCGTGCAGAGGATTTTTTTGCTGTGATTCTATATTATAATACTGATAAAGAGCTATGTTTATTTCGTAAAGAAGAAGGTAAATGGCTACCAACTCCAAAATATTATAGCTTTAATGAAGATACAATGATCAGATTTGGTGCAGATTTTACAGTTGTAGCAAGCACTAATTCTTCTGTAGAGATAATTGATTGGAATAAAGCATCTAAAGAATGGACAAAAAAACCTTTTTTCAATAAAGACAATACATCTCTACTCCTTGCAGCATCTGGTAGAATGTTTTTAATTTATGATGATCAGGGCTTATTAATAGGGTACCGAAATCATGATAATGAATGGCAATCTAAAGTGATCAAAGAAATACCTGGAGTAGCTAGTAGTATACAAAAAACGTTAGAAAAGTTTAACTTAAGCAATAATGTGCATAAGCATCTACTTAGCTATTTTAGAAATAATGCGCTGCAGTTAAATAATAATCTTTTGCTTTTAAGTACTTGGGAAGCAGAAGGTCCACAACTTTATTCGATAATAAATCTTTTTGTTCTAGACAGAACATACCAGATTGTTCAAGAACAGCAATACAGAATTGATCAAGATAATATCAACGTGTTTTCACGTGAAGTTGAAGATTCAAGTAATAATAAATACACTCTTGCTTATCGGATAAATGGAGATAAATACAAGTTTACTGTTAAAGATTTCAGTGGACCAATTAATGACGAACTAGAGAACAGTAAAAAAGAAGCATTAGATGAAATAGAAGAAAAGAAGTGTAAAGCATTAGCTCAAATAGATGCAGCAAGGGGTGACTTACAGATAAAAGCAGAAGAAGCAAGGATTGATTTGCAAAATAGAGCATATGAGGTAAGGAGGGATTTTCAGGATAATGCAACACAAGCAAGAGCTTCTCTAGATGCAAGAGTCAAAACAGAAAAAGATGTAGTAAGCTCTAGAATAAGGAAAGTAAAAACTGATTTGGAAAATAAAGTCAAAGGAGTACATGACGATATACAGAGTGCAGTGCAAAAAGCTAAGGCAGATATGCAGGTGAAAGTGGAGAAGGTTAAGTCTGAAGCATTTGCTGAAATAACAAAACAGGGACGTAAATTTTTGGCAGAAGTACAGTCAAAGGAAGAAAGAGATGAAATTCATAGATTAATGCAAAAGGAGAAGGATAGTGTTCTTAGTAAATTAAGCGAAGAGGTAAGTAAAGTAAACGCTCAGCTAGCAAGAGAAAGTAACGAAGCTTATAGAAAGCTGGAAGAAAAAGTGAATGAAACTTACGAACAATTAAAAAAAAGTACTAATGAAGCTTATCAAAAATTTGAAGAAAGTAAAAACGAAGTATATGGACAATTGGAGAGGAGATTACGAGAAGCCCTTGAGCAATTGGAACAAAAAATACATGAGGCTTATGAACGCTTAGAAGAACAGATATCTCAGGCTTATCAACAGTTAGAAGAAGGAGAGAAGGAAGTTTATAAAAATGTAAAGGATAGTCGTGTAAGAGTATACGAACAAATAGAGGATATAAAAGCTAAAATTTGCAAAAATGTAGCTTCTTTATGGGAAAAAGAATTCTTCTTGTTAGATTCTGTAAAATATAGCGCAACTTTAAATTCACAAATAGCAGTATGCAGCCATAGGAAATTTACTTTCACAGGTGATAAATGGAAGGAAGGGACAATATCAGAAACAGAATTGAGACAAGAAAATTTCTCTATTCCATTAGGTAATAAGCTTGTTCTTGACAAAGAAAATTCACGATCTTCATTAAAGTTATATAGCCAAGGGAATAATAGAGAGAAGCAAGGAAATAGCTTGCTAGACTTAGAAGTAAAACAATTAAACCAAACTTCTATACGAAATATGTATCCTGCTTACTTAGCTTATCAAGAAAAAGATAAACAAGTAGGTGTAGTTGAATTTTCAAGTGACGGTACAATTGATAAAACATATAAATTGCCTCAAGAGGAAAAGTTAAGTTCATGGAGTAGTTATCAAACATTAGTAACACACGTTAACAATCTTGATTCAGGAGAAAGCAATACTTTAGTCTTTCGTCAACAGCTTGGTATAAGGCGCTTATTGCCCAATCCTGTAATTACAAAAACTGCAGTGACACTTGAAAATGGTAGTAAACGTATTACAGGCTATGAATATGACGTTTCCTCAGCAAAAGCATTGGGTAATTCTGTATATTATGAAAAAACTTCCATAATTCCAGGTAATAACAAAACTTTTTTTGGCTGGATTGAAGAAATGAAGGATTTCGATAACTATTCTAATGGAGAAAAAAAGGTATTTAATGCACAAGAAGTATTAATAAAGACCCTAAAGCTTAAAGAGGAACAGGCTAGTACCAACGATACAATAATAAATAGAGAAAACCTGTACTTGAACACTACTTTATTAGATAAGACAGGAAAATTAGAGGTAGCACAATTTTTTCCTTATGAGATAGCAGATGAGGAAGTGAGCCATTATGGATTTGAGAATTATGAGATAAATAAAATTGGAAAAAATGTTACTTTACCTGAAAAAAGATGGTTATTTAATGAAACTGATGTAGTAAAGCAAGGATTTTCATTTACTGGACAAAGTTATTTAAGTTTATCAAGAAGTACTTTAGAGGGTACATTCCAGCCTAATAACCAAAATCAAGAATATGTTGCATCATGCTGGATGAGGCCGCAAAGTAGGGTGTTTGGTCTTGGTGCTGTTACTCCTTATCTCAAAGCAGTTGTTTATGCTGAAAATGGTGATGAAATATTTGGGCTATTAAGCGAGGTTAAATTTCAATCTGGTGATTGGTTCTATTTAGAAGTAGTTATAGATCTATTACATGCGAAACAGATTTATAAAGGCTTACAAAAAAGTTCAAACTCAACCTTGACAGAGCAACCTGACATTAATCTTAAAACATCTATTATTGTGAGTCCTGGAACGAATACCACAATTGATGTAGATCATGTCCGTTTTTCACCGTTGAACAGTCATTCTAAAGTTAACGTATATGACACTAAAACTAAACAGGTTAGAGAAGTTATACAAGCTAATGGATTAGTCGAAAAACATGTTTATGACGAATACCAAAATGAAATAGCAAGTATAAATGAGTATGGCCAACTTGAGAAGTTGAGCTCTTATACTAAAGCTTCAAGTATTGGAAGAGTAGTGCAATTAAAGAGTAGCATACAGATTCAACCAGAAACAGGATTTTATGAAGATTTTTCTCCTTACTCGTTTAAGGAACGTTGGAAAATAGATAATGCGGATGTTTGGAAAATTTCTTTAGCTCAACTGCAACATTTCACTAATCACTTACATAGCTTGCAGCTAAATCCATATGATATTAACTCTGCTTCTCACGGAATGAGGGTGTGTTTTTCACTGCAGTCAGAAAGCTCCATCATAAAGTTTAATGATGATCTGAAACTGATGCGTACAGGCAACAGAGCTAACATTATATTTCCAGGAAAAAGGCTATCTGTACCACTCAATGGTGAAATTCTAGTAGCTGTTGAGCATGGTCGTTTATTGGTCTGGATAGATGGTGGTTTATATTTTGATGGTTTGTCAAACGGTTCTTTATTTAATTTAGGTGTTAGTGGTAAAGTAAGAATAAGCGATGTAATGGTCTTCAGCGAGCCAAGTATTCAGGTAACTTATTTTAATGCACTGGATGAAAAATTACAAGAAGTTGTATTAAAAGGTGAAAATACAGCAATAGTGACAGAGTATCTATATGATGAGCTAGGTAGACAAACCATTACTACGCAACCAGCACGTATAGAAAGATCTAGTAGCCAATCTGTACTAGCTTATTACCCTAATTTTGTTACTAATAGTAACCCTTATTCGGCAAATTCAGTATGGAAAATTGAACAGTTACAGGGCGATGTAGGTAGAATTGTTGGAGAGCATAGTTATAGCCAGACTAAGTATGACAATAATCCTCTGGATGAAAGATGTGCGGTAGGGCTGCCCGGTAGGGAATTTTCTGTTTCAGGTCCTTATGCAAAGCGCTTTGCTTCTTCGTCTGAAAATCTATTTATCAACAATCTTTTTCCTACTAGTCAAAACTACAGTTATCAAGTGGAATATAAACCTGGAGGTGTAGAAGATATTTCCGTCTTTGATAATAAGAACAATAGAGTGGCTCAGTACACCCGTGTTCCAGGTAGTAGAGATTTACTAAGTACTTATGAGTATGATGAAAATGATAAGCTAGTGAAGAGCTTACCACCTCTCTATCACGAAAAAGTACGTACTTTTCATAAACTTAATTCACAGCTCCAATCTTTATCTACAGAAGAAAAAGCATTACAAGATTTCTTAGGAGCACATACAAGTTATGATGGAAAAGGAAATGCAATTATAAAAACAACACCTGATTCTGGAAAAGTAGAGCATCTATATGATAACAACGGGTTACTAAAATTTGCTGTGCATTATTCTCAGCTTAACGGTGAAGAAGTTGAAAACGTTATATATTTTGATTACGATCAATTAGGTAGATTGATCAGTACAGGTAAATTAACTTCTCCACTTCCTAAAAAAGAAGAATTACCCACTTTAGCAATATCTAGCAATAACATAGAGGAATATCAACAATTTTACCATAGCGATTTCGAACGTGAACCTATATTGCGTGGAAAGGTAAGGAGAACCATTACTTTTAACAACAAAGAACCTTTAATTGAGGAGTCAATATTAAATATAGATAAAGAAACCTTAAGTAAACGTATTCTTATTCCAATTAAAGATAATGATGAACCTTTGCTCATTGCAATAAATAAAAGATATACGGCAGGAAAGCTAAGGGAAATAGAATATCCTATCGATGTTCAAGGCAATTCTTTTAAGCTTACTTATAGTTATAATAAATTGGGCAAAGTTACAGGAATTGGTGTACCAGGCAAACAAAATCTTTTTGTAAATTTTGCTCACAATTCTGCTGGACAAGTTATTAGCGAGCAGCATTTACCAGAATCGGCGAGGAATTTTACTCGTCAGTATAGCTATAATGCTCCAGGGTTTCTGACTAAACTGGAAGATAAATTCTTAACAGAGAAAGTTTATTATACTGATAGAAGTTACGGTGGGCATGGATATGGTGATGGAACTGTTACACGTACTGAATTTAAGGCAACTTGGCATGAACACTGTGATAACAGGGAACTTGGGTTAAATGAACAATCGTTCGTAAGTGAAAATATCACACCTAAGGAGTCAGAACTTTGTTTTCATAAGCTAAAGGAAACAGGTTATTTAAATGAGCATAACCACCAAGCCAAAGCTTACTATCCTGCTTTGGAACCAAAATTACCAATTGTGTGTAGTGACGGAATCACTGGACGTCAAATTGCAAAAACTTTAGGAGAAAAAGGTTTTCCTACTGAATATGGGCATAGTTATGATTATGGTAATCACCAAGAACTAACTAAGGCAAAATATTTTGTAGGGAATGAAGCACCTTTACCATTGCAGCCTGATACTTTTGCTAAAGAAATTCGAGGGATAAATAGTACAGTTTCACATGATATATGGCAAATATTGAAAAGTGCTGGATATTTGAGAGAAGATAATGCGAAAGTTGATATATCTCTATCTCATGCTAAGCGAGGAAAACCCTTTATTCGTCCAACATTATTTAGTGACCTGAAAAGCATTAATGCTAATTATGGAGGCTATAAATTACCTCTGGAAAGATTGTTAGCTACTGCTTTTTCTCAAGGGCAAAACCTATCATTGCTAAAATCAAATTTGCAGAATGCTTTCATAAAGTGGAATGGAGGAGTTGGAAGTAATGAACTGCAGCAGACTGCAAGTAAAATTATAGAAATGCTGGAAAGAAAGCAGCACCTAGATAATCCTCTGAATGAAGAGTTTAGCAATTTATTAAGGAAATATGAGTCATTTATTCCTGATATAGTAAGGTTATTATCAGAACACTTTGCGAGACAACTTGGTGAAGCAGAATTTGACGTTGAATCGTATGATATAGATGCAAATGGCAACCATAAGCATTACTATACTGGATTTGATCGTTATGAGCTAAGCTATAGTAACAATACTAACCAAGTAAACAGTGTTAAATTTAAATCCTACTCTTCATCCAAGACGGAGCAAAAGTTTGCTATAAAGCATGACAGCCGAGGAAATATAATTCAAGCGTTACATAAGGGCATCGAACAGATTGATTATGACTCAGTATCAAATCATGCGACCAAGATAAGATTAACTGACGGTAGAGCATTGATCTTTTACTACGATGCTCAAGGTGAACGTATATTAAAGAGAGTTACTAATAGTCAAGGAGAAACAACGAAAGAAATACATTATATACGAGACGAATTCGGTCGTGCTTTAGTAGAAAGGCAAATTACATATATTTCTCAAGATTTACCACCTGATATACTTATCACTGCCTACATCTATGGTCCAAGAGGGTTGCTTGGATTTATACGTAGAGATGAATTTTACAGCGTAATAACTGATCATGAAGGTTCGATAAGATTAGTAGTAAAAGGTGATGAGGTGGTAGCAGCCTATGACTACTTGCCATATGGTAATTTAATGCGTGAATACGGAGGCAATCCCGAAGCTCATATTGCATATCGCTATACTGGTCAAGAGTTGGATGAAGAAACAGGTTTATACAACTACCATGCACGTTTTTATGATCCAAGCATTGGCCGCTTTTACCAAATTGATCCTCAAGGACAGTATTTTAGTCCATATAAGTATGCTGGTAATTCACCAGTATCAATAATAGATCCAGATGGAGAGTTTGCTTTCCTTATACCGCTAATTATAGCAGGGGCTGTAGCAGGGGGGTATTTAGGGGGAGCTGCAGCTAATAAAGAATGGAATCCTGGTAAATGGAAGTGGGATAGTGGAAAGACTTGGCTAGGCATAGTAGGTGGTGGGGTTGGTGGAGCATTATTGCCCATAGGTTTTGGTGCATCTGTAAGTGCTTTTACTTCTATAGGCTTATCAAGTACAGCATCTATTGCTGCAACAACTAGTTTAGGAGGAGCAGGAATTTATTTCAGCACAGCCGCAGCTAATAAAGAATGGGATCCAAGTAAATGGGATTTCAGCTCACCAGAAACATGGAATGCAGCATTTCAAGGATTTGCGATAGGTTCTGGTGCAGTTGGTGGAATCCGTAGTGCTGGAACGTTTTATAAAGGTTTATCTTCTACTTGGGGTAAAGGTGCTTTTATTGTTGGTAGCACAGGTACTGGTGGAGGACTTTTTGTTTTAAATGGATTTGCTGCCAATTGGGATTTTTCGAAACCAGGGGTTTACTTTGGCTTTGTAGATGCAATTACAGGTGCTCCTGATTTGGCTATGTTTTTACGGGGAGCCGGTAGGTTTTTAGGTAAAAATGGACGTAATATTGTAAGCACCTTTGACAGTTTTAAGTCATTGAATAATCAAAAAGGCAGATATTTCGGTGGAACAGTATTTTCTAACCTGAATCAAGCTTTTCAAGGGATAGATGCTTCAGAAGCGCTAAAAAGACTTGCAAGCAAGCAAACTTGGAGTAACACTGCTACGTTTTTAGGAGACTTATCCAGTCATCAATTCTCAAAAAGTGTAGGAAAAATTGCCGGAGGGGTGGCAATGGCAGGTTCTTCAGCTTATTTAATGGGTAGTGCAGTTAGTGAAAATGGCTGGGACCTAACTTCTGCATATACTTACCATGCTATAATTAATGGAATGCTTACAGGGGGGCAGCTTGCTTCCTCTGGTAGAGCTTATTATAGAGGTAAAATAGTTAAAAATCAGCTAAAATTGCCAAAAGAAATGGAGAGGATAGCTCAAAATTATGCAAAAGAGGCTTTGACTATTTATCAGGAAATCCTTAACAAAGGAGGCCAGATTATTATTGGAGGTCATATTAGCTCTAAGGTTATTACCATTGATGGTAAGGACTTTACTATCCTAGATCCAGGTAATAAAATAAATAAAAAGAGCATAAAGGATATTGAAAGTATTGATCGTGATAATGGTGTTAAAGACTGGATGATTAAAAATGGCGAAGAAAAGTTTATAGTCGCTACTACTAAAAATGGTTGGGTAACTATAGATCCGAAAGGAGAAATTCAAGGCATAAGCAGGCTACATCCTATTAGAACTGGTCAAGACCCTATCAGTTATAGTAGAAAGGTGAAAGTACAGATAAAAAAGGGGGAAGTGCCTAATACCGCAATATCTGTAGCAGTAACTGAGAATCTTGCTGTAGTAACACTTTCAGGCACTGACTCTCCGGGACTGGTAATATTTATTGACCGCAAACAAGGTGTAACATACACTAAACCTTTAGCTAGGAATAAGGAATTTGCTGGAAAAGAAGTTACGATCGATCAATCCATAGAAAATGCTATTAATGCACTTAGGGAATCAGGAGAAGATTTTCCTCCTTGGTTACCTAGTAATTGTGCTGAACCTAGTGCTTTAGTAGCATTATCAAGTTCTAAAGAAGCTTTTCCCCAATCTTTAAACTCAAGGTCTTATGAAATAGATGATATTGACTTTTTGGCTACATATAAAGTACCTAAACCATTTCCAGATAATATAGATTTTAAAAAACCACTTGATCCAAAGTTTCCTGACTTAGTACCTTTTGAGCGGTGTAACTATTGTAAGGTAACAACTGGTAGCGTAAGAAATGTTATAACTGATCCTGCTTGGTTAAAAAAAATTGATGATCTGATTGGTTTAAACGAGAAATTAGACTACTCTAAACAAAGGCTATATTTTCTTATCCCTTACCATGACATAACGAACAGGATAGTTAAAATGAATACTACAAACAATGGAAACAGATCTCTTTCTAATAGGCAAAAAAGGTCATCTGATAAGCGAATTATGGTAGAAGTTGAACATAGTGCTATAGACCATAGCATAAATGAAACAGGAAGATGGAGTGAACCTAATACTGTTAAAAACAAAAAAATTACAAGTAGTGCTACAAGTTCATCTGCAAGAACTGGATCAAAAATAAACAATTTGTTCAGCTGGATAAAAAGCTCTATAGGTGGGTTGTTAAGTTCTAAATCTGTGGGAACATCAAATACTACAAGTTCAATCTCGCAAGTTGATGCGCAAATAGATGTGAATAGCACAATAATGTTGCTTGACTTATTGATTAGAAAGGTTACGGGTCGAAAGTATATTTCTACAGCAGATCAGTCTATATCTCAACTAGAAGCACAGGGCTATGCGCTCAATATTACAAAGGGATTTGAGAAAGTAGTAGAGCAAGCTGGATTAAAAAGTGGTGTATCAATACATCGATTAAATATTGATTATATGGGAATGCAAAAAGAGATTACTAGAAAAGTCATGAGTGGTAAATTTGATGAGGTTTCAGGGATTTTAAGCTCATATGTAGAGAAAGCGTTACCTGGTAGAGAAGCAGGATACCCTGGTAAATTAAGCGAGAAAAGGTTTAATGAGTTTATGATTAAATTTAATAAGGGGCTAGATGTGACATTAAATCAATCAATAGAGCAGATATTACACAACGGAGATGATAGATTAGAAGTTGATGGTGCAAAACAAATGAGTTTAGAGCCTCAAAGTTATTTAAGTAATGCTTCAGTCCAAGGTCATTTGACTCAGAATAAGGTTAAATTAATTTCTTAATATCATCTAAAGAAAGGCCGGTTATTTCAGCAATAACATCAATAGATACACCGGCCTTAAGTGAGTTTTTTGCCACAGCAATTTTAGCCTGTTTTTCGCCTTCTGCTTTGCCTTTTTCATGGCCGATTTGGATGCCTTCTTGTCTACCTTTTTCTTGACCTACCCTAAGACCCTCATCAAATTTTTGAGCTAAAGCAGCTACTTCATCCATTATGCGTTTTTTCATTTGTTCATATGCTAGTAACTCTTCTTCTGACCAATTAAACTTATTCATCTCTTCATAAGCTCGTTTTATTATTACGTCACTACCAACTATCTTATCTAGATCCTCTTCCCTTGTTTCTGCTGCATATCGGAAAAAATAACACCATTTTTCTACTATATTTTCTAGTTGGTCTTCTTTTGTCTTTGTAAATTTAGGTAGTTCTATGAATACGAAGTAAAAATCCTTCAAGTCATGTTCAAAGCTATTTTGATCTAAAATGACATGATTAGATTTGTAATCAGCCTTATCTGGAAAAATAATACAATCAGCAACAGCAATAAAGATAATTTCCTTGAGATTATGATAATTATCACCTTGATCAGCTTGACTTGAGTAGGCTTTGGCAGCATAATATTGAGCGCGTTTTTCGAAGCCCTTGGTCTTAGTGAACTGCATTTCTATAATGTATCTTGAGCCTTGAGAGTCTTTACAAAGAACATCAACAATACTTTGCTTTTTAGCGGCAATTTCAGGATCCAAAATGGTAGCTAAGAATTCAACATCGTGAATAGCAGCTAAGCCAGTGAAGCCTAAAATATCGTTCAAGAAATGAATGAGGATATCTTTATTCTTCTCAGTACCGAATATTCTTTTAAATGCATAATCATTGCGCGCATCAAGAAACTTGGAAAGAGCCATGACAAGTTAACCTAGAAAACATTAATAATTATACACAATTGTGAAGAAATATTCAACTAAAATGCAAACATTTTGTATATCTTTATTTGATAGTATTAACCTGTATAATACCTATTTCTATATGGCAAAGCATACTACTACTATCTCTCTAAGATACCAAATAGCACAAAAAGTAAGAAGCTGGAGGTTAAAACAAAAATATACCCTGAAAGATTTAGCAGGCAAAGCAAACATAAACTATCATACACTGCTAAGATATGAGCAAGGAACATGTGGCATTCCAATTGAAAAGTTAAAAATATTAGCAGGGGCATTATCAATTCCTATTAGAAATCTATTTCCCAAACGAAAGGTGCTAAGAGAAAATAGCTGTTTTGATAAAGCTAAGGAACAAGCAATGTATAATCTAATGCAAGGATACATACAAATAGGAGAGCGAGAATTACGCAAGGTGGTTTATGCTTTGACCCAATCTATTCAAGCTGAAAAGGAAAGTAATATCAAAGCAGCAAGAATAAGAATTGCGAGGAATCTAGTTAAGGCTGGGTTTGATACTGAGATTATCTATCGAGCAACAGGCTTATCAACTGAAGAATATGCTGATAAAGAGAGATACGAGCCAAACGGAGGACAAGAGATAAAAAAGTGGAGAATAATTAGAGGCTATACTCAAGAAGAATTGGCAAAAAAGCTTAATATAGGACCCTCACAGATACATCACTATGAACAAGGTAGTGTCACCATTTTAAGTGAAAGGTTATGGGAAATAGCAAAAGAATTGTCAGTGGATGCTGAAGATCTAATAAAGGAATACAAAGAAAGTGATTGCAAAGATGGTGAAGGAGAAAATGAATTATTAAGTTTGGCAAGAGAATATAAAAAAATTGATAATCAAGAATCACGAGATGAACTGAATATATGGGTAGAATTTTTATTGCAAAGAAAGCAAATTTACAAAGAAAAGATTTACAAAACAGAGGAAATGAAAGTTGCAAATAATTTACTTCAGTTAGGCTTTTCTACTGATGTCATCTCCAAAATAGTGACAACTTTTTTAATTAGATAAAAGCAAGAGTATATTAATATCTTAACCTATTCATAAAAAAATAAGTAAAAAAGATTGAAAAATTGATTTGACTTCACTCGGAAGCTATGGCTCTATGCCAATGCTGATAAAAAACAGCAGTAAATAATTAAAAACAATTTGTTATTAACGAGGAGTATATTTTATGAATAATGGTAAAAAACTTACAGAAGAAATAGAGAGAGTACTACAAAGCGGAGGAGGAAGTGCTCTATTTGATCGTGAAATAGTGTCAGTGCTTTTAGGAGCAGTTCATGACAGAAAGCAAGCACAAGATGTTACTAAAACTCTAATGGATAATTGCCCAGGAATAGGAGAAATTTTAGGGCGAGAAATCGATGATCTGAAAATGATAGAAGGAATGACCGAACATGCAGCCGCAGCAATTGAATGTGTCAAGGAAGCTTATAAGAGAGCACTCAGAGAAGGGTTAAAGAGAGGACCTGTAATGGATAGCCAAGAAAAGCTGATAGAGTATGTAAGGGTAAACATAGGCTTTTCAGCAAAAGAAGCTGTCCTGATAATATACTTGGATAAACAGAACCGTTTGATAAGAGACGAAGTGTATTTTGGTACAATAGATGAAGTACACCTATCTGAAAGGAAAGTGGTAAAAAAGGCGTTATCAATGGAAGCAGCGTCAATAATATTATCCCATAATCATCCAGGAGGGAGTTTAGAACCATCAGAAGATGATAAGGTTATGACTAGAGAATTAGTGTCAGCATGTCAAGGAGTGGGAATTGAACTAGAGGATCACATTATTATGACAGACAAAGGATATTGCAGTTTTAAGGAAAGAGAGTTGTTATAAACCAAATTTCAATTGCTTGAGAAGTTTGGCTACACAATGCAATATAAAATCAAGTAGCAAAAAAACTTACTCAAGAATCTGGAGAGCAAGAACTGCACAATATAAAAGATCTTTGTATAGCTTGTATATTAAGTCGTGATTAAAGAATAAAATTCCCAAAAATCTATTCTTTTATTATAAATAGTTGCAGAATATACAAGATCTTTTTATAATTTGTGTATTCAGTTAATCATAAAGCAATAAATTGCTCTGTAGACTTGAATAACATGCTTAATAGGAGGCTATATGACTACTAAAAAAACAGTATCATTTGATGATACAGATGGAAATACTTATGAGTTAATCATTGATTCTAAAAAGTTACCAAAAGGACTATATAGTGCTATTAGGCGTACTAGCAAAAAAAATCAGCAGCTTATACTTGTAGACGAGACTGATCCGAAAATATTTGATGATAAAAGTAGGTTTGAGAATCCTGAAGGTGTGCCTTCCCCTAGCGATGTTTCTGGAAAATCAATCAATCTTGGAGAAGGACGCGAGGTTTATAACAAAAAATCTTCAAATCGTCAAAATCCGTTTATTCCAGCCTTAAGCAAGATAGAGCCAAGTGCAAGTGAAAATGCAGAATTAAGATGGTTTAAAAGTAGAGTAGTAAAGGCAAAAAGCGTAGACGAACTGAACAAAACTATAGA
Organism: Wolbachia endosymbiont (group B) of Athalia cordata; assembly: GCF_947251845.1. NCBI lineage: Bacteria > Pseudomonadati > Pseudomonadota > Alphaproteobacteria > Rickettsiales > Anaplasmataceae > Wolbachia > Wolbachia endosymbiont (group B) of Athalia cordata. Next base: position 780,857 of record NZ_OX366383.1, on the reverse strand, counting down.
TCAAGCACTAAGTACTGGAATAAGGATAAATGCGTATAGCGAAGGACAGAAGAGTTTTGCTGATACGGTGATATCGAAAATGCCTTTGATCAAATGCAAAGAAAATGAGAAGGAAGACATAATATGTGAATTGATGCTAAATGGAGCAATATTCAGTTACGATCTATTGCAGGATAAGGGAATAAGTGAAATGCATAACAAACTGTATCAAGAGATTCGTCCACAGATAGATGAGTGGCTTAAAGAATTGAGAGAAATCGGTGAAAGTGCTATTGAAAATGAAGGAATCATAGAAGACGTGGAAATGGATAATCAGACGTTTTTTATGAAATTTTCTGAGAATAGTAAGGTAAATATTGCAAGAGTATTGGAAGGTACAAAAAATTTAGGATTAACCACAGGAGAGGTAAAATTAGGAGGTGATGTTATAGAAATAGGAAATAGCAAGGTTGAAGTTAGAATTGGAAAAGAAGGTGCAAGGAATTACGTTGATGTGTCCGATAATAGTGCTTTTGAAATAACATTTCCTACAAGTATTGGTAGCCTAAAAATTGTAATATACCATAATGCAGAAAATGACCATGAGATAGAGGTCAGAGTAGCAGATAAAGAAATGTGGTCTGAATTACAAAAAAGAGAGGAAGTTATAGGAAAAGGCTGCCTTTTTGGAGGAATGACGGTCACAGAAGCAGTAGAAAAAGGAAATTTTCCTAGGGATGGCAAGTGGAGTAAAGATAAGGTTGAAAAGACAATTAGTAATAGCGAAACATTATCGTGGGTTGATAAGGTATGTGGAGGTAGTAAAGAAACTTCTCGGAAACTTTAAACGAAGGGAGGTTTTCTTCCCTTTTTACTTACAACCACAAAATTGCGAACTCTTTATAAGCTAAATTTAAGTTATAGTAAAATAACAGGTGTTTATTTCAGTAAAATTGTTACGATATGGCAAATATCTCTATAAGATATAAAATAGCACAAAAAGTAAGAAGCTGGAGGCTAAAACAAAAGTATACCCTAAAAGATTTAGTAGAGAAAACAGGCATAAAATATCATGCCTTGTTAAGATATGAGCAAGGAGCATGTAGCATTCCAACTAAAAAATTAAAAGTTATAGCAGAAGCATTATCAGTTCACGTTGGTAGCTTATTTCCTAGACAAAAAGTACTGAGAGAAAATTGTTCTTTTAACAAAGAATGGATGTACAACTTCATAGCAAAAATAAAGGGACAAGAGTCATGCAAGTTGATTCGCGATTTGACTGGGTTTATTCAAGCTGAAGAGGAAAATAATGTAAAAGCTGCAAGGGTAAGCATGGCCAAGAACTTAGCGAAAGTGGGGCTTGATAATGATATTATCTATCGAGCAACAGGCTTATCAACTGAAGAATATGATAATAAGGAGAAAAAAGGCTCTGAGCATTCAAACGAAGGACAAGAGATAAAAAAATGGAGAATAATAAGAGGATATACTCAAGAGGATTTAGCAAGAGAGCTAGATATAGGACCATCACAGATACATCACTATGAACAAGGTAGTGTTACTATTTTAAGCGAAAGATTATGGGAAATAGCAGAAAAGTTATCAGTTAATCCTGAAGATTTGATGAAGAAATATGAAGAAGATAATTATAAAGCAGAAAACGAGCTATTAAGTTGGGTGAGAGAGTCTAAAAAGATTGACAATCAAGAATCACGAGATGAACTGGATATATGGGTAGAATTTTTATCGCAAAGAAAGCAAATTTACAAAGAAAAGATTTATAAAGCAGAGGCAATAAAAGTTGCAAATAATTTACGTATGTTGGACGTTTCTATTGATGCTATTTCTAAGATAACAGATTTATCTATTGAGGAGCTTGAAAATTATGCTTTCAAAACTTAGCCTGGGTTAAAAACTGCAGTAGCTTACTGACTCATAAATAATACATTAAAATATCAATAAAATAGTTGTATATTTAATATATCTAAATTACTGAATGAAATTCTTGTGCTTCTGTACTTAATATATAATGTTCAAATAGATTGAAGTGAATTATAGCTTTTTTCACAATAATCCGAACGGACCGTAATATGCTACTGGCCTGCTATAGCCATAAACACATATCTTATCACATTCAGACTATTACAAGAAAGGCTATAACTAAATTAGGTACTAGAAATTTGCTTAATGTAATTCATTGGTATCACAAATGATTATCTTGAGTATGCCAATTTTTCTAAAAATATTGACGGTACTAAAAAAATAAGTTATCCTTTTAACAGATTTATTAAGAAGGTGTGTATGGTTAGTCATGAAAGGAAACATACAGTAGCATTTTGCATTTCAGCTATTGCGTTTTGTGTTGGCATCTCATTAATTGCAGCAGTACTTACAACAATAGCACCTTTAATTGCCATAATTGTTTCAACTATAATAGGGGCAATAACTATTTTGTCTGCTTGCCAAGCTATTGAAAGCTACTCAGTCATAAAAAATAGCAATAAGGTAACAAGTAGTTTGCATGAAATAAAAGAAGCTTTTACAGGAAAGGAAAGCGAGCTTTTTATTGAAAAGGTTTTTAACCATTTATGTGGATTTTTTAGTAGTGAAAAAGAAAGTAGTACACAAAGATAATAAGATTTCTCAACAAGGCAAATTTGCTTATTTTACTTTTCTGGTTCAACTAAAGCTTTAGATTTTACTTGATGTAAATTAAGATACAATGTCACAAAATTTATCGATTACTTTTTGATTGCCTTCTACCATTGCCTTTGCCTCTTGCTGAAGAGATTTGATATTTTTTGATGTAATATTATCCATGTCAGGTGATGCTATTTTCAATTGCGATTGTATGCGTATATATTTATCAGCTATAACTTGATCAAGTTGGTAATTTACTGCATCTAAACTTGAGGCAAACATTACGTTCAACAGAGGTTTTATCCAACCTATCTTTCCAAATCTCCTTGAATTAGCTATGCTTCTATCTGTCCTGCCAGTACCAATTGATAACAGTATAATCTCATCATTTGGAAATAACCTCTTACCACTTGCATATGCACAAGCCGCTGGATTATTGGCAAACACCCCACCATCCACTAATACCATTTCCTTTTGGTTGATTTTAAGATATTTAGGTGCAAAGTAAGTAGGTGCTGCAGTTGTAGCTCGTAATGCATCTTTCAATTTGATAAAATTTCTGTCTTCTCTCCAGCTCTTAAAAAAGAAAGGATAGTTGTTGTTAATATCATAACTTGTTATCAGTACCTTACTTAATGTATTTTTTAGAATATCCTCTCCAAAATATTTATCCAGTACAAATTCAATATTTTTATGTGGGTATTGTGCGCAATTAAGCCAAGAAAATATTGATCTTCTCAAAAATGAAGATTTAAAAATATATGCTCCGTACTTTTGGTAAAACTCAACTAGGTCGTTGGCTGAGTATTGGGGATTTCCTTGTTTATCTTTTTTACATAATCCTGCTATAACAATTCCACCGGTTGAGGTTCCTGCCATTAAGTGAAAGATTTCAGCTATCCTCTTTCTTGTTCTTTTTTCTATTTCTGCTAGAATGATGGCTGGTATTATGCCCCTTATGCCTCCGCCGTCAACTGAAAGGATGTATTTTTTCATGATTAGATATTTATTAATTCTGTTAACTTGCTCACTTTTATCAGGTTGTGTTTCTTGTCCAAGTACTACTGTATGTTTCACTCCTGGGGAAAATTGCACCAATCTAATAATTGATTCCGTAGAGCATGCTAAAGGGTCTGTGTTAGTTCAAGCATACCAATTTACTTCAAAGCCTATTGCTGAGTCCTTGATTCAAGCCAAAAAACGAGGTGTAGAAGTTAAGATAATTCTTGATAAGTCGCAAATTCATTCAAAATATAGTGTCATCAATGAGTTATTCGAGCAAGGTATTAAGATTTATATTGATTTCAAACCAGCAATCGCTCACAATAAAGTCATGATTATTGATAACCAAAAAATCATAACTGGGTCTTTCAATTTCTCTGACGCCGCACAGAAAAAAAACGCTGAGAATCTACTAATTATAACAGGAGATCCTCCATTAGTCGAGCAATACATCAAAAACTGGAAGGATCGTCAATCTCAATCTGATGCTTACACACCAAAAGTAGAAGAATCATTACTTTAAATCAGCTTTAAATTCGTCCAATTCCTCAGAGAGATTTTTTACCCGTTCCTCTAGACGATATACCGTAACGTTTAATCCGTTGTTCTGCTCTATAAATTTATCATGCATGTGAACCCGTAAATCTAGCTTGGCAAGCCACCAAATTGTTGCTACGGTCTGTATTAACATCGTTACAATTACTGTAATTGGGATTTTTTGCTTTTGCATAATGATTTAAAATGTGAATTTATTATGGATAGCTACTTTAGTAACTACTATTTTGATTTATGCTGTTCCTCTGCATTTGCAAGTAGCTTAATAATTTCTCTGTAAGGTTTATTTTTATCGTGTCGCGATGCCATTACAGCTATTTTTCTAGCTCCTTTTCCGTCGTTATCTTTTATGTTAGGATTCGCACCTTTTTCTAATAAGAATCTTACAATCCCTAAATGCCCTTCACCTGCAGCATGATGTAAAGCTGTCCTTTTAAAGGCATTTCTGTCGATTACATTTATATTTACTTTCTCTTCTAATATTAGAAATCTGATAATATCTAAACATCCTTTTCTTGCCGCACAATGTAACGCTGTTTCACTCAAGTTTGGAGCCATATCCTTTACTAAAAGTTTTACTATTTCTAAGTTGCAATTACTAGCAGCCGCTTGTAACGTTTTGTTATAATTATCCGTAGCTTTGGATTTTTGATAGCAATATGTAATAACAACACATACCATTAATATTATAAACCATACAAAATGTATTTTTTCTTTTTCATTACATTTCAGTTGACTCATATTCAGTAGTTTCTTTACATTGAATAGACTATATACTTATTTTTCCTTAACATTACTTACTCAAAGATGCTGATAACATAGTAAGGTAGCCTGAGCTATTTAGAGTATGCTCCGCTCTATTAACTATCCATTCACCATCTACCGTTTGGTTAAAGTCTATAAGATTAAGTTTAGCTTCTGCAAATAGCTCTGGATTACCAGGCATAGTTATATCTAAAGTTTCATTGTTACGCTTCAATTGTTTCAACTTGGCATTTGCTGCACTCAGCGCTGACTCTGCATTAGAGTAAAGTTCCAGCATAATATAACTTGGCTCGCTACTACCAACTGTTTCTTTAATAGTTTCGCCCTTTTCATAGCTGTGCCATTTTGCTACTACTGAATTATACTTATCACGTACGGTAAAATGCACTTTCCAATTAATTGTGTCTTGAGGTCTAATAGTCGTTGTTCCTAAAGCTTTTCCTGTGGCTGATTTTGCCATGTTTTTTGAAATAAATAATATGTACCCACCAGCTAATTTTGCCATTGCTTCACGCTCTGTTGCGATCTTTGTTAACAGACTTATATCACTTTCATCTACCTGATTAATGTGGGGTATTAATACATTCTTAAATTCCTCAGCAACTTTATATCCATATCCATGTTTTTGGGCTATTTTTTTTACTAAGTTTTCTATGGTAATTTGGTGCCATTCTTTTGATACCTTTGCTTTTAAAGATATTCTTAAATTTGTTGCATGAGCTTTTATTAGTAGAGTTTTAGGTGGACCCTGTATAGTCACTTCGTTGACTGTATATATACCCATTGGAAAGATTCCCGTTTCCTTATAACCTAATGCTATGTTCAATTCATTTGGAACTTCTACATTTTCATTGTCATAGTTAACACATATCTCTGCAACATCATCTATGGTACCAGATTCATCAGTAAGATGTACCGATATTACAGGATCTTTTATTCCTTCAATGCTAAATTCAGGTTTCATTTACTCCCACACTTTTAACTTCGATTTTTTTAATTGCTCTTGTATTATAGGTAACTTAATCTTTAATCCTGCAGGCAAAAAACTTCCATACTCCGCAAGTCCAGGATTTTCCTTCAATACTATTTCTACTGCTCCAGAGCTATGTCCATAGTGTTTAAAGCATATGTAATCCAACATTTCATTTTCTCGTGCTATATAATGTACTGTCATACATAACTCCTTAAACTTAAGCTAAATTCAACCTTTTTTGGTAATCCACAGGGAAAATACGACGTTTGCTTTTCTTCTAACCGCACAATAACAAATCTTCCCAAAACATTTCCTAAACTATCTACTAAGATACTTGGTTCCTGATTTTTCTCAGCTTCTTTCATACTTTTTAATCGATTAAAATCATTGAGATTATGGAAATAAATTACTCCTTCTAAGTCTATATTTTCTGTACCTTGGCCAATATTTTGTAATGAAGGTATTTTACCAATACACTCAATAGTACTCCAACGATTTTCTTTACTATACCTTACACTTGTTGGAGAAAGCTTATGTTGACCAAGTGATAGCATTAGTAAATCGGCTCTATTGAATCAAATAGAACGTCACGCGATTTTTCTCTTATTCTTTTTATCACTGCATCAGCAAGACTACGTACATCTTGGTTAGGTTCTGCTTTTATACTTATATTAAATGTAAAAGTTTGATTGAAAATTTTTTGTTCACACTTTTCACAGTCTTTTAAAACTTTCTCTGAATTATCTGCTACAGAACCTTTTTCTGTAATCACGCTAGCACTTTCAATATTCGTTCTACTATTCGAAATTCCACTAAAAGCATTATTATTCAATAAAGGATTTTCTTTACTAAAAACATTGTTTTCACTAGTTGCACTGCCTATTTTTGCTTCTACTGGTTTCTCTAATGCTTTTATTGGACTATCATTAAACAATTTTCCTACACCAATCCAATTCTCTATAGGTTTTGCAATTGATTTCCAGATACTTGAGAAAAAGTCCTTCACCTTTTGCCAATTAGCGATTACAAGCGCTGCACCAACTGATAATCCAGCAACGGCAGCTCCTATAGGATTGGTTAGCGTTAAAGCTTTCAGTCCCATGATCACTGCTGGAATTACTCGAGCTGATAACGAAGTTAATACTGGCAAAAGTGTTCCCTGCAAAATAGCCTTAAAAGTTAATATTCCACCTCCAGCCAATGCAAATGCATAACCAAAACCTACTACTGCAATCTTGCCAATAATAAGAGCTGAAATTATGCTCATAACTCCTGTAGTCAAAATTGGACACTTCTCTGCGAACCAAGCTATACCTGTAGATATAGACCTCAAAATCTTACTTATCCAATTTAAAGGAGGTAGCATAATTGACCCTAAGTTCATTCCTAGTTCTGCTATTGTATTTTTGAGTAGCTGCAAATTATTTGCTGTAGTCCTTGCGCGATTGTCAAATTCTTCTTGCATGGAATGTTTATACTTTTCTTTGTCAGCTACAAAAGCTATGGCATCTTCATATTTTTTTAGGCTTCCAACTATCAACGCAATATCATCTTGATATTCTTGACCAAAGAGATTGAGAAGGATTTGTGAACGTTCCTGTTTATCTACTTTCTCCAGGGTTTCAAAAAAATAAAGTAGTGCGTCTTGACCATTTTGAGCAATTTTTTGTGACATCTCTTCTGCAGTTATGCCTATGGATTCCAATGCTGCTTTAAATTCTTTGCCTTGCCCTTCAGCAGTTTGAAGTTTGCTAAGTAGAGCATTTATAGCAGTTGCAGCTTTTGCTGGTTGTTTACCTAAACTAACGAAGGCATTTACTAAACTACTTGTTTCCTTGATATCAAGACCAAATTGTTTTGCAGTACCACCAACTATTGCTAGAGCTTCAACCATATCTTTTGCTTTGGCAGCACTGTTATCTGACAAGTGGTTGATCACATTACCAACATGTTCCATTTCACTAACATCAATTCCATAAACGTTAGAAAGTTTAGCTATGGAATCACCAGCTTGTTCGGCAGACATGTCAAATGCTGTGGCCATTTTAGCTACTGTTGTGGTAAATCCAAGTAGCTTATTTTTGTCAATACCAAGTTGTCCACCACTTGCAGCTATTTGTGCTAACTCTGCAGCTGATAGCGGTATTTCACGGGATAATTTTTTTATATTCTCACTGAATTCGTTCATTTCTTCATCATACTGAAACTTTACAACTTTCTTAACATCAGCCATGGCAGATTCAAAGTCAATCGCAACTTTAATTGGTGCTGCAAGTGAAAGACCTAGTCCTATAGTCTCCATTACTTGTGATCTATAATGCGCTTTTTTTGCCAAAGCATTTTGCTGTTTTTGTATTACAGATCCTAATTTACTGTATTTTCCTTTAAGTACTTCAATAGATGAACCAAGTTTAGTTTGATCTCTCACTAATGATTTAATATCCTTTCCACTTTTCCTTACTTCTTCATTTAATGTGTGAAGTGCATCTCTCTTTTTAATATAAGCCTCTTTTGCCTTTGATGCCGATGCTTTCAATTTTTCAAATTCATTTTTCAGTGCTTTGCTTGGTTCTTTTTTTTCCTTCTTTTCTTTAGCAATTGCTGCAGCTGATTCTTTTGATTTCTTCTCCGCTTCCTTCCAATTCTTCATGGCTTCAAGGGCATCATGATTTAGTTGCTTAAATTTGGAAACAGATTTCATTGACGAATCAAGCTGCTTTATACTATCACCCAACTTAGAAAGCTTTGCTGCACTACCTGTCATTGCACTATTAAAACTGCCATCTAATGTTGCACCGATCTTTATTGAAAGCATTGACATTTTTTTGTTACTCCTTCACTTACTTCTAACCACTTTAGAAACTCTTTTATACTCATATTAATAATTTGCTCAATTCCACTTCCTGTTGTTGAGCTAAGTTTTAAAATATTGAATCTTAACTCCTCTGTTCCAGCGGCGACAAAAAACCTTTTAGCACCTTCTGTATTTCTACATAATCTTTAATACATAAATCTTCAACTACTTCTTTTGGTACGGATGCTAGATTAGCAATTAAAGCTACTTCTTTTAAAGCTTCGCCTTCTATGCGTTCTATAGCAAGTAAATCTCTTACTTTAGGTTCACGCATCGATAATTCTGAGACAGAAATCCCGTCAACTGTTATTGGGTTATTAAGTATTATAGTGTGCATTATCGCCTCCTTAAAAATAAAATTTCAAATATGTTTTTATATGCCTAAAACCGTCTGAAGTAGTGCCATTTGATCAACACCATTTATCTTTCTAACCATATTTTCAGCATCGATTTCTATCAGCTCATTACCGCCTATAGTAAGTTTATAGTAATGGGCAGCTACAGTACATTTCAGCGTTGCTTTCTCAGCAGGTTTCCAGCTACCAAAATCAAATTCTCTAAATACTCCTCTAAGGTTTATTACTACTGCTTCTATATCATTGCTACCACTGCCTTGCATACCACCACGAAGAGTTAAAGATACTGAATTTCCATTTATCAACCCAAATAGCCGAAATAGCTCTGTATCATATTCAGCAAAAGTAAACTCAGCTTCAAGCTTTTCCATGCCCATATCGATGTTTATTGGAATATCCATACCACCAGCACGATACTCTTCTGTTTTTATGGTAAGTTTTGGCAAGGTTATTTCATCTATTTTTCCTGCATAACCACGACCATCTACGAATACATTAAAATTCTTTAAAATCTTCGGTAACATCTCTTTCTCCCATTTTTATAATATTGTACCACTCACCAGGTGTGACCTGAAAGTAATCTGTTCTGCTGGATATGGTGGTGTAAATTCGAAATCAAAATATACTTTCCCGCTTGCAATATTTGCCGGTGTATTGAGTTCAGGTGTTGCATAACATTTTCCGCTAATAATAGCTCCTTGTGCTTTTAAATTGGCCAAATAAGAATTCACCCCCTCAATTACATCATCTATATAAGTTTTGGTGATATTGCGATCAACTGCCCATAAATGAGCTCGAAGTAAACTATCATTGATTAAATCTGCAGTCCTTCTCACTGACAGAAAAGCCCATTTTGAGTCATTTGAACATGTTCTATTTCCCCAAAGCCTATAGCCATTTTGATGAATTATCGTTGTTACTTCATTTTCATTCAAGTGGTTTGCTCTACAATTTGTATTACCGAGCGTAAAATCAATAGGCCTGCTTGTTCCAACAATACCATTTATCTCTTTGTTTGAAGGTGAATGCCAAAATCCTTGCTCACTATCTACTTTCGCTATTAAACCAGCTACAAATGGGCTTACTGGCAAAATTTCTTCTTTTCCTTCAATAAATACCTTAACCCAAGGATCAACTACGTAAACTCTTGAGCTGCCTACACTTTTTCTCCATTTTATTACTTCTTCATCATTGGTATTTGGACCATCTGCTACTATTATGCTTCTTAGCTTTTCTGCTACTCCTATCAAAGCTGCTACTACTGGGTTTTTAGATTCAGGCAATTGATGAGTAAATTGAGGAGCAATTAATATTCTTGGAGCAACATGAACTATACTTTCACTGTTGAGGAATGCCTCTATCCCTTGATACTCTCCAGTCTCTTTATCAACACCGCCAATTATATTCTTCAGCGTCTCTTCTTCTTTTAATTTTGGATCGCTGTTTTCACTCTCTTCAACTCTAATTACTATAACTGTTACACCAATCTGGGAAAATATTCCATTTACTGCAGAAGGTAAACTTCCACTCTTTCCAAGCTTTGCTGCTTCCTTCAAGCTTCCTGCAATTAACACTGGTTTATTCAGTGGAAATTTTTGCCCATCTGCTTCAGGTGCGGTACCAATTACACCTATCACTGATGATTTAGCTGTACGTACTGTTTTTGCCCCTGAGGTTACCTCTATAACATTTACTCCGTGTAAAAATTCTTCAGCCATTTCTTTGTATCTTTTGTTTAAAATCGTTTAGTAAGTTCTCTAGCTCATTTTTACTTTTGGCTTCTGCAATTTTCTTCTTGGTAATGTCTTCCAACTCTTCACATTTAATTATTTCTTTTACTGCTTTTTTTGCTTTTTCTTCAATTATTCTTGCCATTTCAATAACTGTAATACCACGGACTTTTGCTAATGGTTCTATAATTTCTTTATCCTTTTCATCCTGGTCTGCTAGAATGCTTTTTGCGGCTTTTTCTTGTATTTGATACGATTTAGACTTTTGATGAGATACTCCTGTGTATTGGTTAGTATAGTTATCATAATAAGCACGAAGATTAGAAAGTGCAGAAAACTTCGCATTTTGTAGTAACTCCAATTCAATATCTTCTTGACTCCGCTGAGCAATTTCTCCTCCTTCTGTTAACTGATAACTCTTTTGCCAGTCAAAATTCTTTGGCGCTTCATACCAATCATTTCCAATTGGCTTACTTTCAAGCGTTGTTGTTTCTACTTGTTTGTTATGTTCAAATCTAATATAAATTGGCATTGGTTTTCTCCGTTTTCTAGTATCAATTCCAAATTTTATGAGTGGCATCTAATCCTGGGCATTGCCAAGCTCTTAGCGTTCTCTCTACGTCCACCTCAAGTCCCGTGGTTAGAAAATTGCTGCGAAAATTATATATTCCCCACTGAATAAATTGACCATAGATTGTGCTATACGTGTGCTCACTTGCAAAGAACTCAGGTGTCTCACCAACTCTTTCACCTTCTGAGTGAAGATTAGATGACGTATAAAGTAACACTGCAACAGTTTTTCCTGCTGGAATGAGTATGTTACCTGATGCAATAAATTCAGGACTGTTAATTTCATGCTGGTAAATACGTGTCCAAGTAATTCTCGAAATCTCTGACTTCCTTGTATTAGTTTTATCAGGTGTACCTATAAATAATCCTGCTCCTCCATAATTAACTTCATCTTTATACCACATTGCAGATCCAACAAAGTTTAGAGTTTTACTTATATCTACATTGCTTGTGTTTTTTACGAATATTACTCCCAGTGCAGCATAAGGGTATTTCAGCATATTGAATTGCTCAGAAAATCCATCATACATAAATCTTGGGTATGATTCTCCATAGATAAATGTACCTTTGCTTCCCTCTAAAAAACTGAGTTGTCTTGGCCGATAAAAACTAACATAGCTTTCATATGTGTGAGTACCTGCTAGTAGTTGTAGCATATAGTCTGTTTTTGTTACATCACTACTCCACTGACCAAGCTCAGTTGTAAAAGTTCCGTGGCCAAAGTAATTATTTTTTCTACTTAGTACACCAAATAAAAAAGGTAATGCTCCAGGTTCAATCATATGACGATTTCTTACTTCTTTCATGATTGATGAGCCACTTGGTACATCATTAACAGTACGGAAGTTATTCACTAAACCTTTAAGACCATCTTTATGATCATTGCCAACACTGTTTATTGCTGCAATATTGGCATTCTTTCTCGTATCAAGTAGCGATAAATTTGTTGTTCCTTTTTCATCAATTCTCTTTAATAACTGCTTCTCTGATTCAGAGATCACTGCTAAAGAACTAGCTTTTTTATTATCCAGATCAGTTAAGTGTTTTTTTGCACTATCAAGAAGTTCTTTTAGCTTACCATCAGTCATCTGTACAATTTCAGAAACCGCACTTTTGTCGATTATTGATTCCAGTGCTTTAGCAAGATATGCTAATTGATCTGGAGTACTGTTTTCTGCTAAATCCTTAAGTCTTTTTTGTAGTGCATCAATTATTTCTTTTATTTTAGCCATTTGCACAATATCAGAAATAGCTTTTTTATCTGCTATCAATTCCAGCGATTTTGCAAGATATGCAAGTTGATCAGGTGTGCTGTTTGCTGCTAAATCCTTTATCCTTTGGTATATTGCTTCTTTCATTCCCAAAAATTCAAAAAAGTTTCAAATCTAAATCGTTTAAAATTATTTTTTAGTTGATTATGCTCATCTTCTCTTTCGGTAATATCTTCATCTATTTTCTCAATTGTGGTACGGATACGAACAACATCCTGCACAGCAATATTTTCTGGATGAGGCAAAGAATATCCTCTACTTGTTTTATCATCTGACATTCTGCTAAGTGATAATGATTCGTAGATTTTTGACTTTAGGGCGATAAACAACTGTTCCACTTAAAACCAATTTTATCCTTGTATCATTACCATTAAAATTTGATAGCACATGAGTTCTCTCTACCAAATTTTCTCCAATTGGTTTTCCTGATGTTAAATTTACTAATTGCCAATCCACGTTTTTTTGTACATATGCTTTAACATCTGCAGTGCCAGGTATTAGCGCATCATATGTTATGGTAATCTTAGTGTTAGCTCCTGCTGTAATACTTCTTGTAACATAATCTCCAGACTCTAAAAGATTACCTAGAACTAGCTGTAACCCAGGATATAGCACTGGACTTTTTTCTTTTGACCCTTTTAAATTTGCCTTTACTGTTAGCTTTCCAGATAGTCTTTCACGTAGTGCAAGTGGCAAATTATCAGACAAAAAATTTTCTTTTCCTTCTTCATCTGTTAAGATAAATTCCACATTGGTATCAAATGCTACTTTTTCGACGTTCGTCAAAACAATTAAATCTGAAGTATTGGTTGCTGTAACTTTTCCCAGATCAATAACGTGAGAATTTTCGCTAAATTTTGCAGCTAGTAGTCGAAACGTTAAATCTAAATTTTGATGTGGAGTCCAGGTACTTGCATTGCTTGATGACAGTAATACTCCTACTTGATATGGTTGACTCGTTACCCAACGGCTATTTACTGCATCATACTTACCAAGTTCTGCTATTTTTACTGCAGTACCCGAATCATCAGTAAGTAGTACTATTGCATACTCCTCTCCTGCATGGCAAAACACTGGTGACCACTCTATACGTGTTGCTGTGCCATCTATCTTTATATCTTTTGGCTCAATATAGCTTTCAGCAATGACAGTTTGCGAGGGCACTCCCACTGCTGTTTCTCTAATCTGCACAACAACACGTTTTTTGCCTTTATTTACAAACCATAGTTCCACGCCTCCTATGTGCCTACTTTCATTTAGAGTAAATGTTTGGGCTAAAGGATCAACTCTTCTTGCTGCGATAACTCTTCTTCTTTCCTCTATGGTAATTGTTTTTTTACCAGTATAAGTTGCTTCTCCATAACTGCCTTTATCACCGTAAAACTGTACTAATTTAGTACCTGCTGGAATGTTTTCTGGCACTTTCACCTTTCCCTTTAATTTTCCCTGGTTGTTAGCTGTGAGCATATTTTTACCTCTTACGCAGTAGGCTGAATGAAGATACCATCGAACTTCACCTCCTTGAGCTTTTCATTTGGCTCAAAACCTTCGATCTCAAAATTCTGTACTGCTTCTCGCATAAATTCAGTTTCATAAGAATTACTTGACAATAGCTCTGTTGTTTCTCTAGTATTAAACACTCTAGTTACTGGACTTTTCCAATTCGTGGTAACCTCTGTCCAGTGGTCAATGTTTTTATTTAGAGTAATTTGTGCCGGGACTGGATCAAAAGCTTGATATGGATTGATCTTTTCTCCTTTGGTCTGTAAAAGCTGCTCCAGTACCGGTTCAAGTTTATAAGGCAAAAGATATCTTTCCCCACCTTTTTCAATATCTGCAACTTCTACATCTATTGGCAGAACTAGCTCTCTATTTACTATTGCTGCAGACTGCGAAATTCCTTGATCACGCATATCATCATCAAAGAATGAATCAACAAATACTCCTTTTTTGGTGGTAGGTTCTCTTGAATTTGCATCATTGCGTAGACGTTCCTCTGCAACCAGCGCATAAAGATCATTTATTCCTTTTTTCATTGCTTCAAGCTCATTCATCGGTACAGCATGAATAGCATTATTCACTATTTTTACCCCTTCTTTTTCTCCGTTTTTCCACGTCTGATGAATGTAGCAGAGCAAAAGTTGTCCGCTAGGTGCTTTAGGCATTGATGGTCGCCAAGGGTGAGCTATACCTTTTATTCTCCTTACTACTCCTTTGCTATCGATAGTAATTAAATCATAGCGGGGCATTTTCCAGGTGTAATCAACCAGAACCAAGCTGTTATCAACGGCACCTCTTACTTTACATCCCTGTTCACTTATATCTTCAGGGCTTACATGAGTACGACAGCGGTAAGTTATTTGATAACTACTTCCAGGAGCTGGCTCTTTACCAGGTAATGACCAATCGACGTTTCCTGCGTTTAATTTGTAATCTATACTATTTTCATAAATAACATTGCCTTGTTTAACTTGAATAATCTCAAGTACCGCAGAGTCAGGTATTGGATCAACAGCTCCTGAGTATGAACCATGAGTAATGGTAATGGTTTTTTGAACAGTTATATCTACTTTTTTAATTTCATTTATTGGAAAATCATTAACTTTGAGTTCCATTACTCTTTGGCTATTTGGCTGAAAAGTATGCGGTTCTGATTCAACTGATTTTATATCCGGATCTTCATCAAAAGAAACACGAATACTGTGAGGAAGTTCAATCTCATAGCCATCAACATGAGCTTTGCCCTCATTAATCACAAATATTTTTTTTTTCCCCTTTTCGTCCCCTTCTTCTCTCTGCAAACAAATTACTTCTAGACCGTTTACTACGTAAGATCCATTTGCTTCTTTATCATAACGAGCAAGAGCTGTAGTTACTATGTTTGCTTGTGGTGGCGGTGAATGTTCTATTAATACTCCATTTTCAATGTTATAAATTGGATAAAATTCTCCTTCAGAAAAACGTGGAGAAAGACCTTCTGCTTGATAACCCCAAATGGTAGAAACTTTAAGCCTTGCAGCTCCTACTTCCTGATAGTTTCTTGTACCAACAGCAGGATCACGAAGATTTGCGTCCTCAAGTTCTGTAATGGTAGATTCTACATAATAAACACCTATGCGAACTATAGTACTCAGTGGAATAACAAACTCTTCTTTTTCGACTTTTCTAACTGCTCCACGAAGATAGATTTTTCCTCTTTCAAGTGTAACTTTACCAGTTTCTCTATCTATAATACAATTACTTCCTGTTACAACATCACCATCACGAAATATTGCATCTCCTATGCCTTTAAGCTTAGAAAGAGCATACTCCTGAGTTTCATTTAATTCTGCAGACTGTAAACCTCTTCCTGCCAGGAACAAGCTTTTTTCGTATTCTTTGTCAGGATTAAAACGGTTATAATAGGCGTTTAAAGTCATTTTGTTTCAAAAAGTTACAACAAATGAAAAAGTTTCCCGAGTTGCAGATGTTCTGATAAGTGGTACGGTATGTTCCAAAACCAATAAAATCCCATGGTCTTCTATATCTTGAGGTTCAAAATATCTCTGTCCTTCAGGTAATTCTTTTTTTACTTTAGTACCAACCATAACCCCTAGCTCTCTGATTACTCGATTTGCTGCATCCGTGAAATCGAAAGTGAATTTGAGAAAAAGATTATTGGTTGGTACATCAGAAGGCCTAAACCTTCCAGAAGGAGTTATAAGTTCGCCGTTTTCATCACCTGTGCAGAATAGCACTTCATCTGCAGTACGTCTGCCAAGTTCATTCAAGAGCTTTATAGAATTTATAGGTTCAGGTGGTGTGCTTTCAGTATACTCTACAGTAACTTTATCACTTACTATAATAGAGCTATTTTCCGTACGTTTAATTACACCAGTACTGCTATCAACTGTATAGTCAATACTTGGCTGATAAATTGTTTGTCCTGTAAAAACCCTTACATCTTTAATAGTATGGTGATCTAGAGCTATTTCATCCTCAACAAAAACTTTTTCGACTTGATGACTACTTTCCCAATTGGCATCACCACTGCCCCAAGCAAGATGTATAGGCTGTTCTTTTATACTTGCCGCTATTGCTGCTCTTCCTGACTGTGTGAGTATTGACATGTTTGCCCCTCTTACTATATATATACCGGATTTCTCACAGGTTTTTCCGGAAAAAATGAAAATTTTTTTTGAAGTGCATTTCTATGCTTAAATATTCTTTTATCTTAAGAAACCAGAACTACTTTTTTCTTTTGAGAATATCGAAACAATGCTTTTTGACATATTGAAAATCAAAGCTCACAAACAGTTTCAAAAGACTCTGCATTTTATCGCTTCTTCTTTCAGCTTTACGTTTTTTCCTACTGCATCTTTCATAGCCCTCTCAATGGCAGCAATCCATATTCGTCATACCTCAAAACGGAACAACCCAATCATTTTCAACATTTTTATTTTGCTCTGGGGTAATAACAGTAGCAATCTTGTTTTTTTCTCCATACCGATCAGCTTCAATACCAACTTTTGCAGTAAACTCTAATCCGTTAAAATCAGCTATAGAGTTGATTTTTCTAGCAATAACTGCTTTCTCTGAAGTGTCATGTGCATGAATATTTCGTGCTGACTCCAAAATACTTCTAAGCATGGAACGACCAGATTCTCCCCAAGTATCTTCTCCTTCAACGCTTGCTTTGCCACTTTTAATACCAATTACTTGAAAAATCTTACGTTTTGCATATTGACCTTCAGTGACGGTAAATTCAGCGTTTAAATAGATGCTGCCGGTAGCATAGCTTTTAGTGAACCAATTTTCATAACCTCCAGGCTTTATTGCCATTTTTACCTTGACTATTGTACCTTTTGGTATTAAATTGCTCTGCAGTTTTGCGTTATTAAAATCAGTTAAAAAATCTGATAACATATTGTCCTCCTATAAATTAAGTGAAAAAAAGAATCAACTCCATTGGTCTACAACCTTCCAACGACCATTTATCTTATCGACAAGCTTGCTTGCCACACGTTCACCATTTCGCAGCTCAAACACTATTTGACGGGTAGTGCTTTCTTCATCATGAGCAAACATCACCATGCCAGTGCTATAAAATCCACGTAAAGATCCAGCACCGCTTAGGCCTTGAAATGGATCTTCTTCCAGCATCTTTTTGGACAGTTTTTTTGTGTGGTGAGTGAGTATTATGCCCGAATCTGGATTGATAACATTTCTCAGTCTTTCAAGCGTTTTTTGCAAAAAGAATAGCATAGCGCTGTTGTCATTTTCATTACCATATTCACTTGAGTTGAAGATGTTGCGAAGAGGATCGATGGCAATAATATCAGGTTTGAAACGCTCTTTGACAACATTTTTAATTTCATCTATTTCTTCACTGCTAAATGATAATTGCACTCTTGGCGTGATAATTAAGTTATTGGCAGCTATGTCCAAAAGCTCTTTATTCAGTTGAAGTTGTTGCAACCGTTCTTTCATATATTCATACTCAATTTCAGTTTGCATGTAGAAGATTTTCAAAGGTCTATTTGGTGTCATACCGAGAAATGATCTACCAGCAGCCATGTAAACAAGCCAAGAGATCAAAAAGTCACTTTTGCCGATTTTAGGTGGGCCACCCAGCACCAATAGACCTCTTTTTGTTAAAATCCTTGGTGAAATTATATCTTCTGGTATTGGCGATTGATCACTTAAATATTCCTTTACGCTATAAAAAGGGATTTTTTGACCGATGTTGAAAAAGCTTTGTTCCATATTACTCCTTTTAAAATTAGGCAACAGAAGCCAAGGTTTTGGCTTTAATTTTCGCAAATAATCTACCAAGATGCGGTTCTTCAACCATATCAAGGCAGCCACTGCGATCTTTAGCAGGGTATCCCCAAGTATTAATAGTCTGACAGACAAATGAGCGAACCTCTGTGCCATCATCTTTCTTGATTCCAACCATGCTAATTACTTCATCAACTATCCCTGGAATCTCACTAGCAGTTTTTGCTCCTTCACATTGAGGCAGCCATGTTGGACGGTTGCTGTCATCAAGATATTGACCTAATGTGCCAACTATGATGATGTCTTTATCTCTGATATGTTGAAATTGATTGAGCCAAGCCATCATCTCTTGAGCAAGTAATCCATAGGCAGCTCTTTTATCTTCTCTTCCTGATCTATCTGAAAAAGCTTCAGGTTGCATCCTTGCCCATGAAAGACATAAACGTGATGCAACAGTTATGCTATCAATAAAAATAGAGCGGTATTTAGAAACCTCAGAAAGAAGATCTTTATACTTGCCAGATACATGTTCATAGTGCTTTTGACTATATGCTTGGTCAGATTTTAACGCAGGATTAGGACCACCTATGAGACATGCGATATCTCTTGCCTCATTCCAAGTACGAATACTTACAGAATCCCCTTGCCAATCTTGAACAGCTAAAAGTCCTGCTTCAAAATCGAGACAAAGTGTTGTTGATTCATCGAGGGTTTTAAGTAGGCTAGTCTTGCCAATTCCATAAGGTCCAAAGATTACTATCTTCACACCTGTGACAATTTTCGCTCTTTCTTTGCTGTTTATTATTTTCATATTTTCCCTCCTTATAGTTAGAAATCTCGTTTTAGGTATGTTTTAAGGTGGGAAAACTCTTTGCGTAACTTGTTGATTGTGTCGTAGAGAGTTGATTTTGGTATACCAGTCCTTCTGGAAATTTCACAAATGCTGTGATCTTCTGCCAATAGTTTACATATTTTTCTTAACTCTCGAGGTAACTTTGCAATTGCTTCATTTACGTCAATGCGTACTGCGGAGGTATATTCAAGACTTTCATCGCTCTCTTCGTATAAAGCTTCATCAACAAAATTAATGGTACGTTTTTTACATAGTTCTTTTTCTTTTAAATTGAGGGCACGGCATTTAACGTACTGTTTTATAAAATGCCCTTCAAGTTCATTAAGGCCAGGCAAACAGTCAAGTAAAAGATCTTGCTCAATATCTTCAATCTCTTTATAAGCAAAAGCTTTTCCTCTCTTCAGAAGTTTAGCATAGTGTCGTATGTGTTTAACAACTTTTGGGTTAATACCAGTATAGGAATTTTTAGAATGCATATTTTCTCCCTCTAATTAAGAAATGATTAAAGTGTTAATTGTGATAAACCCAAGTATTTGGATTTTCTACAGGAATTACGCTGCCATAGTGTGGTGACTTGTAGTGTGTGGGTAGTAATCTGTGATAGACTGTAACCTTTTTGTTCTTCTCTGGATCAAATATTTTTTGCCCAAATTCCATACCTTCAACGCAAAGTACTCCGTATTTGTTTCTTGCAGCGTTTTTGCCTTCTTTGTTGAATTTAACGTAGCCTTTGGTAGCAAGAACATCGAGACGATCACGAATAGAATGTGTACTGCCGAGACCTTCTTTATTTTCAAATGCCTGACAAAACTGATTAATTGTATAAGCATGACCCTTACGTCCTTCTGCACATATTAAGTCCAAGATGATGTCATATCTGCGAGAACGTTCGGCATCTAGTTTTTCACCATAGTCTTTATTTATTAACCTTTGTGACTCAGCGTCAACTTCGTACCAATGACCATTAATTTTATCAACAAATTTTGGCATAACAGAATTTCCATTACGTAACTCAAACATCAGTTGACGATAGCTGTTCTTCTCATCAGGCCTAAACATGATCATTCCAGTGGTATAGAATCCTCGTAAGCTGCTAGCGCCACTAAAACTTTGAAATGGATCTTCTTCTAATAGTTTCTTTTGCATTTTCTTTGTATGGTGCACAAGAATAACTCCAGCATCTGGATTGATTAGAGAACGCAGTTTTTCAACTCTCTCCTGGAGAAAGAAAATCATGGCATTATTATCATTTTCGTTACCGTATTCATCAGCATCAAAAACGTTACGCAATGGATCTACCGCTATGATATCGATGGTGTTTAGGTCAAAGTTTCTTTCTGCTTCAGTTACGATATCTTTAATGCTATTTTCATTTAAAAGCAGCTTAGTCTGTGGTGTAATAACTAAATTGTTTGCAGCAAGTTTAATAAGCTCTTCACTAAATTTCATCTGTTGCAGCCGTTCACGCATATAGTGGTAACCGATTTCAGTCTGAAGGTAGAAGATTCTTAAGGGCCTTTTTGGCACCATATCAAAAAATGGAGTTCCAGATGCCATATGAAAAAGCCAAGAAATAAGAAAGTCACTTTTTCCCACTTTAGGCGCACCAGCAAAAACTAAAAGACCACTGGGAGTTAAAACTCTAGGAGCAATTATGTCTTCTGGCATTGGTGATTTGTCATTTAGGTACTGCAATACAGGAAATGAAGTAACGTTTTTTGTATATGGGAGAGAAACAGTTGAGGTTAAAAATCTTTTTACGTCTACTCCTTCTTTAATACAATCAGCAGCATCCCAAGCTTTTGGTTTATCTTGTGGAATTTTAAGAATAGAAAGCGATGCAACGCCTATATCTAAAAGCTTCTTTGCAACATTTTCAGCATATTTCTGACCTGAACTATCGTTGTCTGGCCATATGGTTATGTGTTTACCTTTGAGTGGAGCCCAATCTGTTTTATTTACAGGTGAATTTGCTCCAAACATCATTGTTGTGGCTGTTATGCCCTTACTGATTAAACTTTCAGCACATTTTTCACCTTCAACGAAAACAATTTTATCGGATTTAATTATACCTGGAACATTGTACAAAGGCCTTGGATCTGGAGCAGTACTACTTGAGTTTTTTACATCAAAACAGCTATATCGTTTTTTCCCTGAAGTGCTATCATAACGGTAAATTTTAGCTATTACTTGATTATTTTCATCATGATAGTCCCAACATGCTATTAAATGTTCTGAAAATTCTTCTTTATGGTTTGTTGAGTGACCAAGCCATTTTTCTATATCTTCTATGGTATCAAGAAACTTAGTCTGACTAGTAACATCCCACCAGAGATTAAGTATATCTCCGCCTTCACCAGTAGCAAAATCGTGCCATAATCCGGCTCTTTCTCCTCTTGTTTCTACTACTAAACTTTTCCCTTTATCTCCTCTAATATTACCAACATAGAACTTACCACCGTGGAAAGTACCATTTGGTAATAAGTAGGATAAAGATGATTCTATTCTTGAGAGTAGTTCTGCTTTTACTTCTGCTGCTCTTTCAAATAAAGCTTGCTTGTCATGCATATTGTTTTCTCCTGTTAAAATAAGCTATGTTTATTGACAAAATGTCTCTGCTACATAGCTCATGATGATGTTCTTAAAGGCTGGTAATTTAAAATACAGTCATAAATGGGTAGAGAGATGTCTCTGTACCTTTTACTATAGTAATACCGGATTTCTCATAGGTTTTTCCGGAAGAGTGGAGAAATTTTTTTCAAGCATAAGTTGACACTGTCCATATTTACCCCAAATATTTACAATTCAGAAGACCAGGTCTGCTAGGTCTTACTATAGTAAGTTCAACAAAATTACAAAAACTGTTCACTTTTTAGAAAATTTTGCACAACTCCGTTCTCTTATCTTTCATATGCCCCTGTAGTATATATACACGTTCAATTTCAAATTCGTCCGAAAAACTACAAAAATATATAGGCAACACTAAAAAAGTTCTCTTCTGTAGAGGTAAATGGTGGTATTGAAAATTTAACTCTGCTCTCAACTTACACTCCTCAAAAAAATTACAAAATTTAATTTCATTTTAACTTTAAACAAAAAGGCCGCCTATAAGTTGCGTCTGCATTATGTTGCAAAATATACTATACTTTGCTTATGAGAATAACCAAATAAGCCATCCTTTCTTCTCCTCCATAACAGATATATACTGTAAATGTGGTTTGAAATATGATTTGCTCTAAAATTTTTTTCATTACGATTTTGCTATTAAACTTTAATAGAGCTTAACGTGTTTACAATATACTCAGGGGAGAGTCTATAAGAAGTAGCCACAAAACGCTATATTGGTAAAGGTATTCATAATAATTATTTGTGAATTAAGTACTTTAGATTCGAGATTACATAGATTTTTGGCAGTTTAAGCCATTTTAGATTGGAAAATGAAATCTCCTAAAAGGAAAAAACCCGCCTATATTAAAGGGTTAAGAGTAATTTAAGTTTGAAATTCAAAAAAACTTCTTAATTGCTTTAAAAGCTAGGATTATAGCGGGTTTTTGAGTGTAGCCCAGTTTCAGGTAAAACCTTATATATTATATATATAATAAATAATAATATATAATAATAGAACATATAGGATATGTACCTTTCATAATACCTACCTAAATATTATTAACGCGCTTAAGTGTTTAATTTATTACTTTTTTAATTTTTAAATAACAAGTTAAGCAAAAAAACATGAACTGTAATAAGTTTATTATAATATAAACCTTAAGAGAAGTTCCGCGGTGCTCAACTGAAATGGTTTTCAAAAAGGCTAATATACCGTCCATTTAAATTTTTAACCGAAATATAAAAGTCATTTAAAAAATAAACTCAAGTGGCAACTAACCGGTTTTTTAAAGTCACCTATAACCTACTCTAACTACTTACGCATACAGGTGGACCAGCTGCATTTCATGATATTAGTAGACATAAACCTAGTTATTGTAAGATAGTCAAAGGCATCACTCAAAGGAAGATAAATGTGTGGCCTATTCTTCAAAGTAAGGTTTTAAGGAATAAGAAGCTGTTCTTAGTTTTGTGATTTCCAGTAAAATTGAAAAATTAGGAACAAAAACATACTATACTTAACTCACTGAATTTCTATGCTTTTAGCCACTTAGTGTATTACTTTTCTATTTTCAAAAGACTTAATGAATCAGATCGCCCTAAATAAAAATACAACACAGAGACAAAAATATGAAAAACCTGCTATTGCATTTTGGATAACCTAAAAAAAGATGAAAGACAAATGCTTACAAAAAACAAGATGGCTAATAATATCGTTTTAAAAAGATTCTACGACTCCAGGGTACAATTATACTACTAAGACCTAAGTTACTTATGTAAGGTAGCTTAAAACTCGATTATGAGGCATTTCTAAATTATCCTTTACCTTAAACTTTTACTTACTACAAAAAGCCTCACTTTATTTTATCATGTTTTTTATTTGTTGTAAAATATTTTTTCAAAAAAGTGAACAGCTTTTGTAATTTAGGTAAATATATATAACAAGAGCTGGTTATAAAGATTTATGTTTTCACTAGGGTGGTTCACCCCTTGAAATTAAAACAAAAGCAAGATGTCAA
Source organism: Wolbachia endosymbiont (group B) of Athalia cordata (assembly GCF_947251845.1). Taxonomy (NCBI): domain Bacteria; kingdom Pseudomonadati; phylum Pseudomonadota; class Alphaproteobacteria; order Rickettsiales; family Anaplasmataceae; genus Wolbachia; species Wolbachia endosymbiont (group B) of Athalia cordata. The sequence continues at coordinate 756,924 of NZ_OX366383.1, read as the reverse complement.
ACACAGATAGCTCAACTACAAGCTGGTTTTTGTTGTAGTTATTTTCTCACTTTCTTTACTTGCTTTAATCAATTCATCAAAGTCAGATTCATGTAATTTATCTTGTATAACTCTGTACTTTTCGTATTCTCCTTCAGCTAGAGCTTTTGCAACTTCAGCACTAACTTTACCAGCATCTTTAAGTACTTCATAATCATTGAACAATAGAAATGCATCCAACTTTTCAACCCAATTCTGCATTTTCATTAGCCGATGCTTTCTTGCTTGAAGTTCTGCATAATCTAGATACATCGAAACAATATGATTTAGTTCACTCAACTCTTCCTTAGTCAAATAGTTTTTCGCAGTACTGACATCACTCTTATGAATTTTGTTACCTGGACCATCTTTCCATGTAGTTAGCCCCATATGCAGCTTTTTGTGGTCAGCTCGTGAACATATCAACTCTGCTGCAGTTAAGCCATAAATTGCCCAATATAATTTATTTTGTACTTTTGCGTAAAACTGTTTTGTTATTTCTGAATTTGGATCATAGTCTGCAGAGCATTCAGCATAAATGTCGGTAATCTTCTGGTAAAACCTACGTTCGGATGCTCGTATTTCCCTGATTTTTTCAAGTAATTCATTGAAGTAGTCTTTGCCAAACTTTGGGCCGTTTTTTAGCCGTTCGCTATCTAATGCAAATCCTTTGATGATAAAATCTCTCAAAATTTTTGTAGCCCATACTCTGAAAGATGTAGCCTTTTTAGAATTAACTCGATAACCAACAGCTATGATTGTATCTACATTGTAAAATTGCGTCGGGTAATTTTTACCATCTGCAGCAGTGACATCAAAAGTGGAAATAACTTCTTTTTCCTGTAATTCACCAGACTCAAATATGTTTTTAATATGCTTACTAATAGCCGGCAACTGAACATCAAACAATTCAGCCATCTTTTTCTGTGTAAGCCAAAGATTTTCATTTCTGCATAAAACTTCAATTTCTATATTTCCACCTGGAGTAGTATAAAATATGATCTTACTTTCATCCATTACCTACCTCCACTTTATAAGTAAACTGTTGCTGAAGAAACATATGTGAGCCACTTTTAATAAAGGTAAAGTTCTATATAGCACTTGTAGGAAAGAGCTGCTTTTCATTATAACCAATTAACTGCCTCTACTGCAACTTAATTCTTTAAAATATTTTAAAGGGCTATTATAGCGTTATCTCTGATTTAGATAGGGGAGACGATATGTTTTGCCAAAATCTCATGTAATCTCTTCTAAACCCAAATAAACAGTTATTTCCAAAATGGAAACAACTCAAATAGCGAAGAAGCTGCTGTAAAAGATATAGCTGATTTTCAAAGCTCTTTAATTCCTTAGCTGTCTTAAAATTATTTTAACTTTTTTTGAAAAAATCCCGGAAAAAGTAGTAAGAAATCCGGTATATATATAATAGAAGGGCATTGTTTCAACGAGGTTAGTTTACCTCTACGCGCTTCAAACATAAAGAAAATGTCAATCCTAACACTTGATCTCGGCAAACAAACGGGCTGGGCAATTCTTACAGATGGAGTAATTGAAAGTGGCAGTGAGAGTTTTCATACTAGTCGTTTTAGTGGAGGTGGCATGTGCTTCTTAAATTTTCGTAATTGGCTTAATTCTTTGAAAGAGATTTCTGTAGTGTATTTTGAGGAAGTAAGAAGACATCTAGGAACTGATGCAGCGCATTGCTACGGTGGTTTTCTTGCCGTTCTATCTGCTTGGTGTGAAGAACATCATGTGCCGTACAAAGGTGTTAATGTTAAAACTATCAAACGCTTTATAGCTGGTAATGGTAACGCAAGTAAGAGTGAAGTTATTGAAGCGATACGTGAAAAAGGTTTTTTACCTAGAGATGATAATGAGGCCGATGCTTTGGCATTAATGTTCTATATTAGTAAAGATATTAATAAGACGAAAAATCCATAAAAAGTGGGTCCTTTCGGCCATACTGGCGGGTTTGGTGGGTCAGACCTCAGGCCTTTTCTAGTGTTAGACATATTTTGAATATTAACCTTTTAATTATTAAGAATTTAAATTATATGAATTTAGCAATCCACTACTATCCTGTTGAAAACCTCGTCGAATATAAGCGTAATCCTCGTAAAAATGATGACGTAGTAAATAGAATGTGTGCTTCAATCAGGGAATTCGGCTTTCGTATACCAATAGTTGCAAAAAGCGATGGAACTGTGGTTGATGGTCATTTAAGACTTAAAGCAGCAAGAAAACTTGGTATGGAAAGTATTCCAGTAGTCCTCAGTGATAATTTAAATGAACCACAAACTAAAGCTTTTCGACTACTTGCTAATCAATCAGCTAACTGGGCAAAGTGGGATGATGAGCTTTTGAAAGTAGAAATTCAAGAGTTAGAAGATTTACAGTTTGATCTTAAAATGACTGGATTTGAATTAGAAAAAGTTCAACATTTCCTTGATGATTTAGATAGTGAAAAAGAAGATCTTTCTGACTTAGTTGTTGATGACAAAAAGGTAGAAATAACAAAACCAGGTGATCTATGGATTTTAGGTGATCATCGAATCTATTGTGGTGATAGCTCTGTAGTTGAATCATATAAAGCGCTGTTAGATGATAAAATGGCAGACATTACTATTTGTGATCCTCCATATAACGTTGATTATGGTAGCAGTCAAGAGAGAGAAGATAAAAAGATATTAAACGATAATCAAGGTGAAAAGTATGAGCTTTTTCTCTACGACATCTGTTCCCATATTTTAGCATATACGAAAGGAGCAATTTACATCTGCATATCATCATCAGAGTTTTCAACGTTGCAGAAAGCATTTGAGGAGGCAGGAGGAAAATGGTCAACATTTATCATTTGGGCAAAGAATCATTTTACGCTAGGCAGGTCTGATTATCAAAGACAATACGAAGCAATGCTCTATGGATGGAAAAGCGGCAATAAACGTGAGTGGCATGGTGGTAGAAATCAAAGTGATCTGTGGTTTTATGATAAGCCAACACATAACTCACTACATCCAACGATGAAGCCAGTAGAGCTAATGGAGAGAGCAATAGTAAACAGCAGCAGACCAGGAGACATAGTACTTGATCCATTTAGCGGTTCTGGAAGTACACTGATTGCATGTGAGAGAACAGGAAGAATTTGTAGGACAATAGAGCTAGATTCAAAATTTGTAGATGTAACTATAAAACGTTGGCAAGTGTACACAGGTAGGGAAGCGATTCTTTCTGGTACTGGTAAAACTTTTTCAGAGATTCAAGAAGAAAAACAGTAAGAAAAAAGTGGAAAAGATAACGCAAACGGAATGGGCAAGAGAGATAGGAGTATCAAAGCAATATGTCTGTTATTTAGTAAAGAAAGGAATAGTTGAGTTGGAGGATGGACTCATTGACCGAGAACAAGCAAATAGGGCTATAGAAACAATCAGAGATCCAAGTCAGCCACTGAGGAGGAAAAATCCAGAAAATGAAAATACAAATAACCTTTCTACAATGTTGCTAAAAACGCGAATAAAAAATGAAATGGAACGAGGTAAACTTCTTGAGGCGAAAGCTAAGGCTGAGATAGGAGAACTTGTAGCAGTAGAGGAGGTGAAAAACGAAGCATTTAATGTAGCAAGAGTTGTACGTAATAATTTGCTTAATATTCCGAATAGAGTTTCAGCACTACTTGCATCACTGAGTGACACTGAAAAGATTCATATGGTGCTAACTGAAGAGATTACAAACTCACTCCAAGAATTATCTAATACTAAATTTCAAATATAAAGAAGATTTTGAATATAAAATGGCTGATAACTTAAGCTTGGAATTAATAAAGTGTCTCATTAATCAACCAGGGGTAGATGTAAACGTTAGAGGATTAAACGGAAAGACCCCACTACATTGCGCTATAGAGTTTGATGAATTAAGCATGGTGGATTTGTTACTCACGAAGAAGAACATTAATCCTTTTGTTGAGGATAATGAAGGCAAAACCTCCTTAGATTATGCAAAAGAAGGAGAAAAAGCAGAAATATTACAAGCGCTAATTAATAACAAATACGGATCAGAACAAGATAACTTACTTCATTTAGCTGCAATGATAGGTGAAGTTAATGCAGTTAGATATTTGATAGGAAAAGGTGTTGACGTTAATGTACGAAATGCTCTGCATCATACGCCATTACATCTAGCGGCAGGAATAGGACATGAGAATGTTGTCAAAATTTTAGTAAAAGAAGGAAATGCTGAAATAGATGTCTTTGATGCACGAAATCAGACACCAATGCACTATGCAGTTAATAACAAAAAGTTGGAAATAGTAAAGTTACTGCTAAAGCTTGGAGCAGATGTAAATAGCGCACGCATGGGACAAAACTCAATGAAATTGTCGCCTGTTCATATAGCTGTAAGTAATACTAATTACGATGAAAGAGACTTATGTCTTGATATTCTCAAATGCTTAATAAAGGAGCCTAATGCTCAAGTCAATTTGCAAGACTACGAAAGTAAAACACCACTACATTACGCTGAAAGACTTAAAACAATAGAAGTTTTACTAACGCGAGAAGATATAGACCCTCTGGTAAAAGACGATAGCGGCAAGACACCATTTGATTACGCTAAACCTGAGATAAAGAAGGCTTTGGTGAGTAATAAATACGGTTCTGAGAAGAATAGTCTACTCCATTTAGCTGCACAAAGAGGAGAAATTGAGATTGTAGATGCAATTTTAAAAGAAGAAATCAATATTGATATTGTAAATAATAAAGGTCTATCACCGATTTATCTTGCTGCAGAAAAAAGGCATTTACATGTAGTAAAGTTATTGCTGAAAAAAGGAGCAAATTATACACCTGTTCTGCACTTAGCAATCAAATCAAACAATTTAGAGTTACTAAAAACTTTATTTAAAGAAAAGAGCATCAAATTACCAGATGAGATAGGCAGATCTGTACCAATTTATTATAGGTGTATAGAGCATAGAGATGCAAAAGTAAGAAAATACAATAGTGTGATCTGTATTTTTACCTCAGTAAGCGCAGTAGTAATAGCGGTATGTATAGGGTTAACAGCAACAACAATAAGCAGTGCAATCATTTTTGCAACAATAACAGGGATATTTGCGCTTGTTGTAGCAATAATGGTAAGTGAGATGAACAAAAGATATATAGAAAAGGAATTTCAGAAAAAGATGTTTATGGAACTGGAGGAGTGTAGTTCTACTGTTAATGATGTTGAGATAGAACCAGTTATGAGTAGATGCAGACAATGATATACGCCACATCTTTTTCTGAAGGTTTAAAACCAGATCCAGAGCTTAAAGTATCAGAGTGGGCGAATGAGTATCGAGTTTTAGCGCCAACTGCAGCATCAGAGCCAGGTAAATGGAGAACAGAAAGAACTCCTTATTTAAAAGAAATCATGGATTCACTATCTCCTTCTTCACAGGCTGAAAAAGTAGTATTCATGAAAGGAGCGCAGATTGGAGGAACAGAAGCTGGTAACAATTGGATTGGCTATATTATCGATCAAACACCAGGACCAATGCTAGTAGTACAGCCAACAGTTGAAATGGGAAAGCGTTGGTCAAAGGGAAGATTTGCACCGTTAATAGAGAGTACGCCATGTTTAAAGAGTAAAGTAAAAGACCCAAGATCAAGAGATTCAGGGAATACTGTACAAAGTAAGGAATTTCCAGGTGGAATAGTAGTAATAACTGGAGCAAACAGCAGTGTAGGACTGAGATCTATGCCAGTAAAGTATCTCTTTCTTGATGAGATTGATGCTTATCCAGGAGATTCAGGAGGAGAAGGAGATCCAGTACTGCTCAGTATTGCACGAACTAATACATTTGCACGGCGAAAGATTTTTTTAGTATCAACACCAACGATTCATGGAATAAGCAGAATTGAGAAGGAATTTGAAGCAACAGATAAGAGATACTTTTTTGTTCCCTGTCCGCATTGTAATTACTATCAAGTTTTAAAATGGTCACAAATTAAATGGGAAGATAATGACTCAAGAACAGCACATTATGTCTGCACTGAATGTAGCGGCAAAATAGAAAATCATCAAAAGACAGAGATGCTTGAGCGTGGAGAATGGAGACCTACTAATAGAGTAAAAGGTGAGAAAAAAGGATTTCATCTTTCAAGTCTTTATAGTCCAGTAGGCTGGTATAGCTGGACTCAAGCAGTAGAAGATTTTCTTCATGCAAAAGAAAGTGAACAATTACTAAAAGTATGGATAAATACTACGCTTGGAGAAACCTGGGTAGACAAAGGAGAAGTACCAGATTGGAAGCAATTATTTAACAGGAGAGAATTTTTTCCCGTAGGCACAGTACCTAGGAGAGAAGTGGTACTTACTGCAGGAGTAGATGTACAAAAAGATCGGTTAGAAGTAGAAGTTGTAGCATGGGGAAAAAGCCGCGAAAGTTGGTCAATAGACTACCGAGTATTTGAAGGAGACACAGGAAGTGGAGAAGTATGGGGAAAACTTTCGGAGCTCCTCAATCATCATTTTATCGGTGAAAATGGGCTTGAATACATGATAAGTATGATGGCGGTTGATGCAGGGTATGCAACGCAAGAAGTATACAACTGGGTAAGAGGTCATCAAGGATCTGGAAGAGTAATGGCAGTGAAAGGTGTAAATAAAGCACTAGTGCCGCTGAGCAGCCCAAGTAGAGTAGATATAACAGTTGGAGGGCAAAAGCTGAAAAGAGGAATAAAGCTATGGCCAGTCGGAGTATCGATATTAAAGTCAGAGCTTTTTCAATTACTTAATATTTTAAAAGAAGGTGAAGAAACACCGCCAGGGTATTGTCATTTTCCCGAGTATGCACCTGAATATTTTAAGCAGCTAACGGCAGAGCAATTAGTCAGCAAAGTGGTAAAAGGATACACCAAACAAGAGTGGCAAAAGGTAAGAGAAAGAAATGAAGTACTGGATTGCCGAATTTATGCGAGAGCAGCATCTATTGCGCTTGGAATTGATCGTTGGCCAGAGAGTAAATGGAATAGTTTGAGTGGAAAAATGGAAAGCAAAAAGCCTAAAAAAGTAAGACAGAGTAAGTGGCTTGGTAATCAAAATGTACAGTGAAAAATATTTAACTCAAGTTGAGAAAGCAATTCAAAAACTGCAAAGCGGAGAAAGAGTTGTCTCAATTGCATATGGTGACCATGTTGTGCGGTACGGGGAAGTTCAAATAAAGGATTTATTGGAGCTCAGGCAACGAATAAAAGCGGGGTTAAAAGTTGCAGGCATGAAGCCAAAGAGGAAAATTGTTTTTTCAACGAGTAAAGGAATTTTATAAATGCTGCTCAAAACCTTCAAGCAATTATTTAACAAACCAAAGATAAAAAGCTCAGCATGGGATGCAGCAGGCTCAGGAAGAAGATTTTTTCACTTTCAACCAGAGTCAGGAAGTATAAACAATTTGCTGTCTCAAAACCTTGAAACTTTACGTAGCCGCTCTCGTGATATGGTAAGAAAAAATCCATATGCAGCAAATATTATTGATACAATAGTAAGTAACTCTATTGGAACAGGAATAAAACCGCAATCAAAAGCAAGAGATGGAGAATTTCGAAAGAAGGTGCAAGAATTATGGCTAAAATGGACAGATGAAGCAGATAGCTGTGGAATAAGTGATTTTTATGGATTACAAGCTCTAGTATGCAGAAGTATGATAGAGGGAGGAGAATGTTTTGTACGTCTGCGGATCCGAAAACCTGAAGATGGTCTGTGTGTACCTCTGCAATTACAAGTACTTGAATCTGAACATTTAGATAATAAAACAAATCAAACTTTAGCAAATGGTAACATAATCCGTAATGGCATTGAGTTTAACAGGCTTGGGCAAAGAGAAGCATATTACCTATTTAAAGAACACCCTGGTGAAGGCTCGTTTGGTGAATCAGTGAGAGTACCAGCAAATGATGTTTTACATATTTATAGACCATTAAGACCTGGGCAGATAAGAGGAGAACCATGGCTTTCTAATATACTGCTAAAGCTTTATGAGCTTGATCAATACGACGATGCAGAATTAGTGAGAAAAAAGACAGCAGCGATGTTTGCAGGGTTTATTACGAGACTCGATCCAGAAGCAAATATCATGGGAGAAGGTGAAAGTAATGAGCAAGGAGTAGCACTATCAGGTTTAGAGCCAGGAACAATGCAGCTTTTAGACCCAGGTGAGGACATAAAATTTTCAGAACCGTCAGATGTTGGAGGAAGTTATGAAGCGTTTATGAGACAGCAACTGAGGGCAATAGCGATTGGTACAGGGATAACATATGAGCAGCTAACAGGAGATTTAACCGGTGTTAATTACTCATCAATCAGAGCTGGATTAATAGAGTTTCGTCGTAGATGCGCTATGCTGCAACACAACATTATAGTATTTCAGTTTTGCAGGCCAGTATGGAGTAGATGGCTAGAACTTGCCACTTTATCTGGAGAGCTTTCTACAACAGATAATCAAGTATTTAAAGATGTAAAATGGATACCACAGGGATTTGATTGGGTGGATCCACTGAAAGATCAGCAAGCACAGCAAATGGCAGTAAGGAATGGCTTCAAAAGTCGAGCAGAAGTAGTATCAGAAATGGGTTACGATGTAGAAGAAATTGACCAAGAAATAGCAGAAGATCAAAAGCGTGCTAATTCTTTTGGACTTTGTTTCGATTCTGACGTTAACCATAAAGTAGAATAAGGAAAGGAAGGTGATGTGGATAAATAAGCCAATAATGGTAGAGAGAAGAAGCTTTGAACTACTATCATTATATAACAGCAAACAACCTATCTTTAAGAACTCAAAGTATTTTCATATAAACCCAAAAGGAATAGCAATAATACGTATTTATGGAGTTTTGACTAAAAAAACAGAAGCTTTTGATCATATTTTAGACATGACTTCGTATGAAAATATTCATGAAGAGATAGAGAGTGCTTTAGAAGATAAAAGTATAGAGACGATTCTACTTGATATAGACAGTCCGGGAGGAGAAGTAAATGGAGTATTTGACTTAGCTGATTTTATCTATAGTGCAAGAGGAAAAAAGAGGATAATAGCGATAGCAAATGATGATGCATACTCTGCTGCATATGCAATAGCTTCTAGCGCTGAGAAGGTATTTGTGAGCAGAACTTCTGGTGTTGGCAGTATTGGAGTAATAGCAAGTCATATAGATCAAAGTAGGTTTGATGAAAAACAAGGTATTAAGTACACCACAATCTTTGCTGGTAGTCGAAAGAATGATTTAAACCCACATGAGCAAATGACGTCTGAAAGTCTGGAAAGCTTACAAAAAGAAGTAGACCGACTATATGAAATGTTCGTCCAGCTAATAGCACGTAATCGCAATCTTTCTATACAAGCAATCAAATCAACGGAAGCAGGGCTATATTTTGGCGAGAAAGCAGTAGAAATAGGTCTTGCAGATGGAGTTACAACATTTTTTGAATTTATCAACAATCATAAAAGTAGGAGTGTTAGTATGACAACTGATGAGTTAATTGAGGAGAACTATCGTAGAGAAATTTTAGAGATAATAAGATTATGTAATGTATCAAAGATGCCAGAAAAGATAGGAGAATTTATAGAGCAAGGAGTAAGTATTGAGAAAGCACGGGAAGTTTTAATGGAGTTACTTGCAGAGCGAACGAAAAAGACAGAGATACTGAGTGCAATACCACAGAATTCAGGAGAAGAGTTGATGATGCAGGTAGCGAAAAGTCGGTGTATTTAATTTTATAACCGCCGTATATAGCATTGATAAAAGCGGCGGTAAGCAATTAAGGAGAAAAATTTATGAGTTGTATAACTGAGCAAAATAATCTAGGTGACATATTAAAGTATGAGGCATCAAGTCTATATTCAAGAGACCAAATAACTGTAGCGAAAGGTCAAAATATTAAACTTGGTACAGTAGTTGCCAAGAAGACAGATGATGGTTTTATTAGAGTGCTGAACCCCACTGGAACAGACGGCACACAAACAGCAGTAGGAGTAATTACAACCGATATACATAGCAAAGATTCTGATATTAAAGGAGTAATTATTACTCGCAGTGCAATGCTAGCAGATCATGCAGTTGTGTGGCCAGCAAATATCACTGAAGAGCAGAAAAATGCAGCAATAAAGCAACTTGAAGGACGAGGGATCATCCTTCGCAAGGGAGTTTAACTAAAATTAATAGGAAAAAAGGGAGAGAAAAAATGCAAAATCCATTTACAAATACAGCATTTAGCATGACGGCACTAACAAATGCGATGAATATATTGCCGATAAATTATGGACGGGTTGAAAATTTAAACTTGTTTCCAAGTAGGTCAGTAAGATTTAGACATATTACCATAGAAGAGCAAAACGGAGTATTAAGTTTACTACCAACGCAGTTACCCGGAGCACCAGCAACAGTAGGAAAAAGAGGAAAAAGAAAGGTAAGAACATTTACGATTCCGCATATTCCACATGATGATGTAGTGTTACCAGAGGAAGTACAAGGAATAAGGGCATTTGGATCAGAGAGTGAACTTAAAGCGCTTGCAGACGTAATAACTGACCATTTACAGCTAATGAGAAACAAGCACGCAATAACATTAGAGCATTTGCGAATGGGAGCGCTGAAAGGAATAATTCTGGACGCAGATGGCAGTGAATTATTAAATCTGTACAACGAATTTGAAATCACGCCAAAAGTAGTAAATTTTGCCCTTGGAACAGCAACAACTGATGTAAAGCGTAAGTGTCTGGAAGTATTGCGACATATTGAAGACAACTTAAGTGGTGAATATATGACGGGAATTCATGCACTCATAAGCCCTGAGTTTTTTGATGCACTTACTTCTCATACTAAAGTGAAAGAAGCATATGAGAGATGGCAAGAAGGAGCAGCGCTTCGGAATGATATGAGGTCAGGGTTTACGTTCTGTGGAATAACGTTTGAGGAATATAGAGGGCAAGCAACTGACCCTGAAGGAACGGTGAGAAGATTTATTGAGAAAGATACAGGGCACTGTTTTCCACTAGGAACAGCGAGCACATTTACAACATATTTTGCACCAGCAGACTTTAATGAGACAGTAAATACTCTTGGACAGCCACTCTATGCAAAACAAGAACCAAGGAGGTTTGATAGAGGAACTGATTTACATACGCAGTCGAATCCATTGCCAATGTGCCATAGACCAGGAACATTAATCAAAGTCACTATAGCATAACATACTGGTAGAGTAACTACAAGGTGGTGAGGCACAGAACGACTCTACCGGTATGCGCTTTCTTAGCATGTAAAGGTTAGTATATCAAAAAGAAATATGCAAGAGAATATTAAGCGATTATTAGAAGATTGTTTTGCCCATTTAGGAGAAGTAGCTTTGTATGAGTCGAAAAATAAGGCGTACATTGTACAAGTATTAAAGCAAGAGCCAGATAAATTATACGAGATTGGTGAAGGACAATTTGTGGGGGAGATGTTGATTTTGGAGGTGAGTGTCTTTGATATATTAAATCCAATGGTAGGAGATATCTTCGTTATTGGTAACTGTAAGTATAAGGTGCACTCACCACCACTTAGAGATAAATCTGGAATGATCTGGCGAATCGAAGCATCTGGGGTGTAAATGTCTATTCATATAGAAGTTAATAGTAATAAGGTAATAGACAGTGTAAATGCTAAAAGAGGAAAAATAGAATTAGCAATGGTAAAGGCACTAAACAAAACGGCATTATGGTTAAAATCGCAAGCTGCCCGAGAAATTAGTGAGGAAAAGAAGATAAAATTAAGTTTGATAAGAAAGAGATTAAGAATTTTTAAGGCGAAAACTAGCAGATTAGAAGTGTTAATTAGAGCAAATCTCTATGACATTAGAGCATCGGCAATTGGCAAAATACAAAAAACAAGAAGAGGATCGAAAGTAGGAAAGCATGAGTTTATAGGAGGATTTGCAGCAGTTATGCCAAAAGGAAATAGCGGTATGTTTAAACGTGAAGGAAGGGCAGCATTGCCAATAAAGGAAGTTAAATTGTCACTGAAACCAGAGGCTTCAAGGATAATAGGGAATCTTGTTAATTATGAAGTTGAAGAAGTCTTTACAAAGTTTTTTGAACGTCAATTGAGCTATAAAGGATGAATTTGAAAGATTTACATGATAAAATTTGTACCACGCTGAAGAGAGAAATACCAGCAATTCAAACTTGTGAAATTTATCCATCGATAAGAAAAGAATTAGTAGCGCCAGCGGTGTTTGTGGAACTTAGTGGCTTTGAAAAAGGACATGATCCAGGAACAGAGGAATTAGCGCTGAAAGCAAGATTTGAAGCACGAATTGTGATTGATAGCACAATAGAAAATGCAGCTATTATTGTCAGAACATTAGCAGCAGAAGTAGCAAGAGTAGTGAATAAAAATACTTGGAACGTGGAAAATGTTTCACCAGGAGAATTTATATCAGGAGGAGGAGATGATTTTAGGCCAGAACTTGATGCATATTTAGTGTGGTTGATTGAATGGGTCCACTATCTGCATGTGGGAGAATCAGTCTGGTTAGAGGGAAAAATTAAGCCACATACCATAAACGTAGGAAATATAAATGTTGGATCATAGTTTTGCGATTTCAGAGCTGAATAGGAAGCTAGCAAACGTTATTCGTATAGGAGTTGTAAAAGAAATAGATTATGAAAAAGCAAAAGTAAGAGTGAAAATAGGAGAATTTTTAACAGATTATTTACCGTGGATAACGAGTAAAGCAGGAAAAGATAGAGATTGGTCTCCTCCAGGTATTGATGAGCAAGTAGTTATACTTTCCCCGCTGGGAGAATTATCTTTAGGAGTAGTACTTCCTGGAATATATCAACAAAAGTACTCTGCTCCAGAAAATAAAAAAGAGGTGAGTAGCTTAACATTTCAAGATGGAACAAAGTTGTCATACGATAAAGATAAACATCATTTAGAGATTGAAGTAGTAGACAAAATAACATTGAAAGCTGGAGGATCGAGTATAGAGATGACAAAGAGTGAAATAAAACTGAAAGCAGAAAGGATCGACTTAAATTGAACAAAGGAATAGTGAGGTTAGGAGACTACTGTGGAGAAGCTATACCACATTTCTGCATTAGCGGCAGTAATAATGTTTTTGTAAACGGTAAGTCAATGTGTAGACAAGGAGACAGTTTTAGTGAAGGAAGAGCATTAACTGAAGGATCAAAAACAGTGTTTGCGAATGGCTATGGAGTGGGAAGAGTTGGTGACATTGTTTCTTGTTCTAATACAATGAAGAAAGGTAGTAATAATGTTTTCTCAGAATGACTAAAATTGATAGAAATTGGGATAAAGTTATAGAAAATAATTTTTTAGATAAAATTTCTGATTTACCTACACTACATCCTAAAATGCGTATTTACCGTTATTCTGCAAATGTAGTCTGTGTTTTCGGATTGGTAGAATCTGATACATTTAATGTGATATTTGGAGGCAATTTTGATGATCCTAGAATAACTGTAATAGCTAAAGAAATAATATCTCTTTATAGGAAGAAGAATTTACCATATGCATGGTGCAAGTTCAAGGTCAAGGTCAGAAAGATCTCACGAAATACTAAATCAACTAGGTTTATCACACACAGAAACTGAGATAGGAATGATGATAAGAGTTGACGAAATTAGTGCAGTGAGCTCGTACAATCTTGATATAGTAATGGTAGAAACAGAGGAGGAATTGGTAGATTTTAGTCGTGTATTTGCATCTACGGGTGATAAAGAAGCATTAATATATTATAAGATGGTAGAACCATATATAAAAGATAGTAAGACAAAATTGCTTGTTAAATATTGCAATTATGTACCTGTTGCTACAGCAAGCGTGATATTAAATAAGGGAAATACTGCAGGAATATATGATATTATAACTCACCCAGAGTTTAGATGTAGAGGTTTTGGAACAAGTATAACAAAGTTTGCTTTAAATTATATCAAAGAGCAGGGATATAAATATTTCAAGCCTCGGAGGAAGGTTTATCAATGTATTTAAAATTAGGTTTTGTGCCACATGGTGAATTCTTAGTTTATTCAAACAAATGAAGGGAATGAGCAAAGAAACAGGTAAAGAACTAGAGGGTTTAGAACACTTAAAGCAATCAATAATTGATATACTGACCACTCCTATTAAGAGTAGAATAATGAGAAGAGATTATGGATCAAGATTATTTGAGTTAGTGGATAAGCCAATAAATAGAGATTTAACACTTGAGATATATGCAGCAACAGCAGAAGCACTGGGGAAATTTGAGAAGAGATTTAAGTTAGAAAAAGTAAAGATTGCTGAAGCTAAAGAAGGAAAAATGACTCTTGTACTTGAAGGTATGTATCTTTCAGAAGGCAAATTCATAGGTATTAGTGGAGTAGTTGTTTAGAAATGCAGACATCTAATATTATTGAAAAACTAAGCTATGAGGAAATCTTTTCCAGAATGAAGGAGGAGTTAGTGTGTAGAGATGAAACCTTTTCAGCGTTAGTAGAAAGTGACCCAGCGATGAAGGTATTAGAAGTAGCAGCATGGAGGGAATTGTTACTAAGACAAAGAATAAATGAATCAGTAAAGAGCAATTTACTAAAATTTGCAAGGGGAGAAGATCTTGATAATTTAGCTGAGTTTTATGGAGTAGAGAGGCAGAAAGAAGAAGAGGATGAACGATTTAGAAAAAGAATTAAAGCAAAGATAGCAGGTTGGTCAACAGGAGGAAGTAAGGAATATTATAAATATCATGCACTGTCAGCAGATAGTAGAGTAAAAGATGCATTGGTTGAGTCAAAAGTGGCAGGAAGTGTAGAGATCTCAATTTTATCTACAACAACTGGCATAGTGTCAGAAGAGCTACTAGAAATTGTAAAAAAGCAGGTTACTAGAGATGATATAAGGGTTTTAACAGATACAGTAACAGTAGTTGGTTGCAATATTACGGAAATAGATATTCACAGCAGAATGAGCATAAGTCCTGTGATATCAAAGGAGGAAATCAAGAAGCAGTTCATCAAGAAGTTTGAAGCAAGTAGAAGGCTGAGATGGAATGTTACAAGATCATGGATAATAGCAAATTTATTTGTAGATGGTGTAGAAAACGTAGAATTAATCGAGCCAAAAGAGGATGTTGTTGTGCTAGGTAATGAGTGTGCAAATTTGCGAAATTTAAAGATTGAGTTGAATTAATGCTATTACCCCCAAATGCAACAAAACAAGAAAAAGCGCTAGTAGATGCAACAGATTATAGGGTTGATCCAAGCAGGATAAGAGGGTTTAAATTTAGATTAGAAGAAAGAATATTACCTTGGTTAATCGAAGAATATGGCCTAGAAGAAATTCTATCATGGGTGAAGGATAAGAAGAAATCGATTAAAGAAGGAGTAAAATTTCAAAGACTCCGTGGAACACCTGCCTCACTGAAAATAGCATTAAAATGGGCAAATATAGAAGATATTACAATTATTGAAGAGCCACCTGGTAAACATTTCTTTGAGTTGCAGGTAGGGATAAGAGACGTACCAAATGATTTCTTTGTTGATGCAGTAGTAGAGCTTGCAAAACTATCATTACCTGCAAGATCGAGACTAATGAGAATTTTTAACGATCACTACAACATTGGTAGGTTCATTTTAGATGAAAGTTTTTTTGGAAATTTGTTATCGGATTACTCAGGTGTAAAAATAGAAGAAGATGGACCGGTGTTATCATTTGGTCGGAAGAACTCATTTGAGCTAAAAATCTTAAATCCAAGTTTTAAGTTTAGTACTTTTCGTGTTCATTATGAGCAAGCATTTAGTAATGACATATATCGATTAGATGTAGCAATACTTGGAGAAACCGAGCCTCACACAAAGAATTATAACGGTATTTATGAAAGAAATCATGTGTGGTATAACTTCAAAGCGCTATATCCGCTACCACAGAGCTTATTACCTGAGATTAAGTTTGCGAAAGCGCAGATAGTATTATCAGATAGCTGGAACTTGGGGGAAATAAACGCATGTTTTCCAGTTGGTAGTGTGGAAGAAAAAGGAAGTAAATTTTTACTAGGAAGTAGCAAACTATCTGAACAACTGTGGAATTTAAAATACAAGCCAATTTTAGAAAGGTTTAGCGTTACTCACCACTACAAAGTAGAAGATTTTACCAACCAGAAAGTTATAAGATTTGGTGTGGCAGAACACTATGTTCATTTTGAAAACAATTTAGATTTAAAGCAAAAAGACTCAATACACGAATTAGAAAATCATATTTTAGTATTTTATCCAGGAGTACTGAAATGGCACGAACATCGACATTTGCACAGAAGTTGGAAAAATAGTCAAGCAATATGCATAATAAGTTAAATACTTATATTTAGATCCTCATATATTATATTAATAATAGGTTAAAATGTATGAAATAAAAAGAAAAGGACTTGCTTTCTCATGCCAAAAAGGACATGACTTGAATAGCAGCAGGTAAATATAAGAAATTTATCTAACGCTAGAAAAGCTAATTTTGTGAGGTATGAAATGAGTTTTAGCAAGTTTTTTAAAGAAGTAGCAAGTAAAGATATTAATAAAAGAAATGAAGAAGGAGAGACGATATTGCATCAAGCAGTAGAAATCTCCGATTACAAAACAGTGAGGTTCTTAATAAAGAAAGGAGCAGAGGTAAATGCAAGAGATAAAAATGGTTATACGCCACTACATTGTGCAGTATTCGCAAAGAGTTTAGAAAATGTAAAAGTGCTGCTAAGGTCGGGAGCAGAAGCAAATGCTACTCAATATGTTACTGGATGTACGCCACTCCACTCTGCGTGCAAAATGGGAGGAGCAGGAGTTGAAATAATAAAAGAGCTAGTAAAAGCAGGTGCTGAGGTTAATCAACTGAATAAGTACGGCGCAACACCAATGTATTACATCTGGGAAAGTGAAAAGTATCGTCTATGTGATAGCAAAGAGAGTGAAAAGGCGAGTGAATTTCTGAGAGAACAAGGAGGAATAACAAAAAGTAGAGAACTGACATGCTATGGAATAGAAAGGCTAGTGGGAGAAATAGCAGACATGTTGAATGGGGTCTATATGCCTGAGGTAAAAATAATAGAGATCGGGGAAATAAGAAAGAGAGACAAATCACTAATAAAGGAAGAATGTGAAAATTTAGCAAGCAAAATAATGAGCCAAGTAAATGAGATGATAGATGAGGTGGTGAAAAGGAGGGCTTAGAAAAGGGATTTAAATTTGAAGAAAAGGTGAGGTGGATTATGTTAAAGCTTGGCAAATTTAATAAATCAGCAAAAGAATTATTAGAGAACTCATTTAAAAGTATTTATGCAAGAGACGAAAAGGAAAGAACAGCTCTGCATTATGCAATAGACGCAAAAACAGTGAGGTTACTAGTCGAAAAAGGAGCGAATGTGAATGCAACAGATATAGGAGGATATACAGCACTACACCTAGCGGTAACGGAGAAACGCCTAGAAACCGTGAGAGAATTGATAAAATCAGGAGCAGACGTAAATGCTGAGGAATATGGAAATAAATGCATACCTCTACACCTTGCGTGCATGGTAGGTGAAAAAGAAATAGTGGAGGAGCTAGTGAAAGCTGGAGGAGAAATAGAGCAAGCGGATAAATTTGGAATGACAGCGATGGATTATGCGAAAAATAGCAAAGAGATAACCGAGATATTGAAGAAAGAAACGGACAGAATTGAAAAGTTATTTGAACAAATGGAACCTTCTATGAGAGGCTGAAAATATGGAAAGAGAAACAGAAAAGAAAGTAATGAATTTAGAGAGAAAACCTTTGGGTGAGCTGAGAAAAATGTGGAAGAAGGTATTTGGGGAAGAGGCACCTAAACATTCAAAGAAATATCTGATACCGAGACTAGCATATAGAATGCAGGAGGAAGCGTATGGAGAAATGTCAAGAAAGGGGACAAAAAGACTAGAGTATCTGGCAGATCGGCTAGAGAAGGGAAAAAGAATAAGTAGCGATAAATTACCAGTAGAAGGGACAGAGCTAATATTAGAGAGAGGGGAAGAAACGCATGCGGTAATGGTAACAGATAAGGGTTTAATCTACAGAGAAGAATTTTTTACGTCATTGTCAGCAGTAGCAGGGAAAATAATGGGAATGAGCTATAATGGACCTTTATTATTCGGGATGCGTGATAAAAATGGGAGCTGAAGAGGAGAAAATGCTAAAAGAGGTAAGGTGCGCGATATATACAAGAAAATCAAATGAGGATGGGCTAGAACAAAAGTTTAACAGTCTTGATGCGCAGCGAGTAGCATGTGAAAAATATATAAAGAGCAAAGAAGGCTGGGTAGCATTGGCCAAGAGGTACGATGATGGAGGCTATTCAGGAAAGAATTTAGAAAGACCAGCAATAAAGGAATTGTTTGAAGATGTAAAAAAAGGAGAAGTAGATTGTGTAGTGGTGTATACTCTGGATAGGCTCTCGAGAGAAACAAAAGACAGCATCGAAGTAACATCATTTTTTAGAAGGCATAGAGTAAATTTTGTAGCAGTAACGCAGATATTTGATAATAATACGCCAATGGGAAAGTTTGTACAAACAGTGTTATCAGGAGCAGCACAGTTAGAAAGAGAGATGATAGTAGAGAGAGTAAAAAATAAAATAGCAACATCAAAGGAGCAGGGATTATGGATGGGAGGAACTTTGCCGTTTGGGTATGATGTAAAAGATAAAGAATTAATAATAAATGAGAAAGAAGCGAAAATAGTAGGGCACATATTTGAGAGGTATTTGGAGCTAAAGTCAATGGCAGAGTTGGCAAGGGAATTAAACAGAGAAGGATACCGAACAAGGTCTGATATCTTTAAAAAAGCGACGGTAAGGAGGATAGTAACAAATCCAATATATATGGGAAAAATCAGGCATTATGAAAAAGAGTATGAGGGAAAACATGAAGCAATAATAAAAGAGGAAAAATGGCAAAAAGCGCAGGAATTGATAAAGAATCAACCATATAGAAAAGCAAAATATGAGGAAGCATTGCTTAGGGGAATAATTAAGTGCAAGAGCTGTGAAGTAAACATGACACTGACATATGCAAAAAAGGAGAATAAGAGATATCGATATTACGTATGCAACAATCATTTAAGGGGAAAAGGTTGTGAATCAGAAAACCGAAATGTAATAGCAGGAGAAGTAGAAAAAGAAGTGATGAGGAAAGCGGAGCAGATATATGAAAATTGGAGAGAAAAGACCGAAGAAAAATGGGAAAATTTAAGTTTTGGAAAGCAGAAAGAAGTAGTGAAAAAGTTAATAAAGGGAGTAATGATAAGAGAAGATGGAATAGAGGTACATTCTGAGTCAGAGGAAACATTTATACCAATAAAAAAGAAAGGAAATAAATGCACAGTAGTAGAGCCAGAAGGGAAAACAAATAATGCGTTACTCAAAGCAGTGGTGAGAGCCCACCTATGGAAACGTCAACTAGAGGAAGGGAAATATGCGAGTATAAAAGAACTGAGTGCTAAAGTTAATATAGGTACAAGACGTATACAGCAAATTTTAAGATTAAATTATTTAGCTCCCAAAATTAAAGAAAACATAGTAAATGGAAGACAGCCAAGAGGTTTGAAGTTAGCTGATTTAAGAGAAATACCAATGTTATGGAGTGACCAACTGGAGAAGTTTTACGGCTTAGAATCTCAATTTACAAAAGCAATAGGCAATGGAAAAGACTATGTGCCAGAAAACCAATACTTTAAAACAAAGAATTAAGGTAAACTATTTTTACAGGAACTGATACTTAACTATGTAATAAAAATAGTGATAATCTTAAACATACATATGAAACGATTCCAGAACTCCAAAGTTATTGCGTAAGAACCTGATAGCCCTTCTCCCGCTGAATCATGTGGTGGGTCTGATAAAGGAAATTCTGTAGGTATCACAAAAGTCAATTCAATCAAACACAAAAGGCTATACCTATAAAAGAATAAACATCAAGAGAGAAAAATAATTTCTTTAGAAGAATCTCTAAATTATTAAGTCAACACTTATCCCCCTACTATTTCTTCTCACCTTGAGAGTATAGTTTATACCTCAAAAAATCTTACTTTGAAGATACATCAATTTTTTTACCCTCCAAGACCTTTCTTTTGTTTACTAATTTTAGTTGACTTCATTAACACACTACTATTTCTTTCGAAGCTCCCACCTTTTGCAGCTGGTCTAAACTATCGATTGGCCTCATAAGAGTAGATGGGACACCTGATTCTTTCACTACAAAATTTGATTGTTTAATAGTTTCAGCTGACTCTATAAGTATTCTACCGTTTCTTTCAAAACCTTTATCGTTAACAGCTTGTAGAACACTTTTTCCTCCTAAAAAGCAGCTTTCTCCTAGACTTGATTTATCTTTTAATTTGTTAAACTTCTCCTGGTTCTCTCCATCAAGCTTTACTTTTATTATATTACTATCACTAGGATACAGATGAATACTAATCTCGCCTACTTCAGTGGTAAAGGACATTTCAATGCTATCTCCTAAGACATCTGTATAATTTCTTTTTCCTCCTATATTTTCAACTCTTACTATACTCTCTCCAATCTGTAGGATGCTACTTTCTATACTAAAGTTTTCATTCACCTTACTATTCATAACCTTTCCAACTTCAACAATACTGTTTTTTGGCCACCTAAAAAGAACAAGATTGTTATCTACTTCTACTTGCAGATCATCATCTTGAACTTGTTCATTCTTATTTATTAAACCTTCATATGCGATACTTTTCAGTTTGTCCTTAATTTTTTTACACTCTGTAAAAATAGGCTCATCACTTCCCCACATAGTTTCACCTATCATTCTATCATTGTAAAAATCAGACTCTATTTTTGCACCTGCTGATAGTAGCTTATTGACAATATTGAATAAAGGTTCTAAAGCCTCTTCCCACTCATCTATTGCCTCTTCCCCATTGTCCTTATAACGTGATATAGTAGTAGGAGTTATACGCATAACACTGCTAGCATTAGCAATGTCAATTATTTTTTTAAATATAAAATTCGACACACTACGTTCATATTGATCACAGCGTAAATTTAGCTTTATTTTTCTTTTCAAATGTTCATCTATTAAACGTTCCATCTTTTCTAGAGCGACCTTTGCAGAAATTTCGTATCTATTTTCATGAAACTCTTTCATTATACTTTCCATCTTGTCATGAAATTCATCAA
The DNA here is from genome assembly GCF_947251845.1 of Wolbachia endosymbiont (group B) of Athalia cordata. Classification (NCBI taxonomy): domain Bacteria; kingdom Pseudomonadati; phylum Pseudomonadota; class Alphaproteobacteria; order Rickettsiales; family Anaplasmataceae; genus Wolbachia; species Wolbachia endosymbiont (group B) of Athalia cordata. The sequence goes on along the minus strand of NZ_OX366383.1, from coordinate 735,691 downwards.
TCGAAACTTTTTCGCTCTCAGTTAACAGATTTGCTAAATTCATTAAAATTGAGTTCTCTGGAATAAAAGAACTTTCAACAACAGTATTGTTGTCTTCAACAACGGACTCATGCCAGTCATCAGTTTGTTCTTGATCTAACAATGATGGACTAGGCTCCAGAGTTTGCTGACCAAAACGTTCCATGTGCTGTTCTTCAGTAGCTAATCCACCATTTGCATGAACTTGCTTAGTTCCTAAAATATATTCTAATATCATATTCCCTCAATCTATAGATATATTATGTACATAATTAGCATGAATAAAAGCTAATGCAAGCATAATTTTTCTAATACCAATTTCCGTTAGTTATGAAACACATGAAAAAGAGCTGTTTTTGCCTATAATTGAGAAGTTAAACAAATTTATCATTTTGGCCAGTAGTTCCATGATGTAAACCTACCATTCATTTTAGAAACTACTATAACTCATTTTATATAAATATTTCCATGTTTTACTTAAAGTTTTAAGCTTTCAACTCCGCTTTCTATATTAACATCCTGTAAATTTTGATCTGGTGTTTTTAACATCTCTAACAACTTGCTTGCAATATTCTTGTGTCCATTAGCTATAGCAACTTGCAATAATGTATTCCCTTGATTATTACGGGCGCTCGTTACAGCTAAAAATTCATCTTGCTTTACTACCCTTAACTTGTTGATAATTCCAACATTACCTTTTTTTGTATCTTCAAACAATTCTTCAACTAATTTCAGGAAGTTAGCAATTTTCTGATCTTTGGAAAGATTAATAGGTGTTTTGCCTTCTTTATTCTCAATGTTGTAAGTTGCACCATGTTTTAATAAAGATTTTACAACTTCTAAGAAGCCATTTTTAGCAGCAACATGAAGTGATGTAGTACCACCAGAAGTTGTTCTAGCATTAATAAAGTCATTTAATTCATCACGACTTACATATTGTAATAAAACTTCAACAACTTCTCTGTACCCTTTGGAAGAAGCTATATGTAATGGCGTATTGCCCTTGTTAGTAATTTGAGCAACTTCAGCTCCATTTTTTAATAAGGTACTTACAACATCTATGTTGCCGTTGTTAACAGCATGGTGTAATGGTGTTCTTCCATCGATATCTTTGAAGTTAACAACTACTCCCCTTTTGATGCAATTCTCAACCGCTAAAGGATTGTCATTTTCTATGGCCTGAAGTAACTTTTCAGAAAAAGCAGACTGTAATCTCTGCTTGATTGACTCTAAAAACCTTTTTACAGGAATGTCAATATTAAGTTCAACCATTTCTATAAACGATCTTACATCTTTCTTTAACTCACTATGCAATAACTTATAATATTTTGTACCTTGCCCTTTGGAAACAAAGCATTTAGCCTTCCCACCGTAAGCTTCATCTGTATACCCTGACGTTATGTGTTTTGGATCAAATTCTAGTGCTACTAGCATATCATTTACTGACTGTATGCTTTTATTATCTATTGAACCAGGTACACAATCTTTGTATACCTCAACTAAGCGATATGCATTTCCTAGGTAATAAGAACCTTCCTTAAGAGTTTTCCAAGGAGAAGTATTTTTTTCTGAACTATATGGTTGCGACATGCTACGCAACATAGGAAGGTAAAGCTCAGAAAAACGGATATGCACCTCTGTAGCACTTTTAAGCTTCTCAAGTTGATCCAACTCACATTCAGGGCTAAACTGTGATTGAACTTGATCTGGCTCTTTCAGCATTTTTAACAATTTACTTGCGATATTCTTATGTTTATTGGCTATAGCAACTTGCAATAATGTATTCCCTTGATTATTACGAGCATTTGTTATAGCTAAGAACTCATCAGATTTTACTGCTTTCAGCTTGCTAACAATTTCTAAATCACCATTTTTTGTATTCTCAAAAAGTTCTTCCAATAATTTCAGTAGGTTAGTAATACTCCGTTCTCGAGAAAGATCAAGTGGTGTTTTACCTTCTTTGTTCTCAATGTTATAAGTTGCACCATGTTTTAATAAAGATTTTACAACTTCCAAGGAGCCACCTTTAGCTGCAACATGAAGTGATGTAGTGCCACTAGAAGTAGTTTTGGCATTAACAAAGTCATTTAATTTATCACGACTGATATGTTGTAACAGAACCTCAACAATTTCTTTGTAACATTTGGAAGTAGCAGTGTGTAATGGTGTATTACCTTTATTAGTAACTTGACTAACGTTAGCTCCATTTGTTAGTAAGATGTTTACAATATCTATGTGTCCATTGCTAACAGCGTAATGCAACGGTGTTCTTCCATCAATATCTTTATCGTTGGCATCAGCTCCATCTTTTAACAGACGCTGAACAGTTCGTATATCACCTTTACTAGCAGCAATGTTGATATCTTTCTGCAGATGCTGGAGAACCTCTGATGCTTCGCTACCCTCAAGCTTAAATCTAAAATTAATCATCTCTATCTTTTTTAAAATATCTAAAACACTCGGATGACTTGGTCCAAAAACAGCTTTTCTTTGATCTAAACTTTCTCTGTAGACTTTAAGTGCGCTGATCCATTTGCCTTGAGCAAAAAGTACATTTGCTATGTTGTATTGAGTATTCAAGGTTTCTGGGTGATTTTGTTGTAAAGCTTTTTTCTGTATATTTAAAACCTCTTGAAAAGCTTTCAAGGCTTCATGATATTTATTTTGATTGAAGAGTACTCCAGCAATGTTATGTAACGTTCTCAAGGTGTCAGCATGATTAATACCTAAAATTATTTTCTTCTTTTCAAAAACCTCTTTATAGATTTTTAAGGACTCTTCGTATTTACCTTGGTTAGCTAATACCATTGCTATATTATTTTTGGCACTCACAGTGGCTAGATCATGTGTACCTAGTGTTTCTTTCCTCTTTTCAAAAACTGCCCTATTGATATTTAACGCTTCTTCATATTTTCCCTGTCTATCTAATACTAATGCCATGTGAAACTGAGTATTTAATGTATCTGAATGATTTGACCCTAGTATCTCCTTTTGTCTCTGATAGACTTCTTGATAAATATTAAAAGCTTTTTCATCTTTCCCCTGTCTATGCAGCACTAAAGCGATTGTACTTCTTGTACTTAAAGTATCCTTATCATTTAAACCCAGCATTTCTTTTTGTTTCTGAAAAATCTCTTCAAGCACATTTAAAGCTTCTTGGTAAATTCCTTGCTTATATAGCACTTTGGCTATATATGTCTGAATATCTAAAGTACCAGGATTATCTGGTCCTAGTATTTCTTTTCTTCTTTCAAATGCGCTTCTGAAAATACTTAAGGCTTTTTGGTAATTACCTTGATTCAAGAGCACTAAAGCTGTATCAATCTGAGCAGATACGTCTCTTTGCAATATCTGCTTTAACTGCTCGACTTTTGAAAAGTTACTATGTACTGCAGCAACTACTAACGTTTTGTTCTCTCTATTACGAGCACTCATCACTGCTTTTACTGTATCAATATCCTTTATCTTATTTAGGTCATTAATAACTTGAGCATTACCTTCTTTAACTTTTTTAAATGATTCACTAATTAACTTAAATAAACTAGTTATATCTCTATCTACAGTGAAGTCTGATGGTGTTTTACCGCCGTCAGAAACAGCATTATATACTGCACCATGGGACAGTAAAGCTTTTACAATTTTTAAATGTGAGAACTTAGCAGCATAATGTATAGGAGTAAATCTCTTGCTACCAACCGCATTAGGATTGGCTTTATTCTGTAATAAAATCTTGACAACTTCGTCATAGCCTTTCCATGCAGCATAATGTAATGACGTTCCACTATCAGCATTTTTTGTATTAACAAATGCTCCTGCTTTAATACAATTCTCAACCTCTAAAGAGCTATTACGTTTTACAGACTCAAATAATTCTTCAGTTGATGCTAATAAATTGATAACATCTTTGTTGTTAGTCATTTCTAAAGGTCTTCTATAAAGCTTGTCAACAGCATTATAAATTGCACCATTTTTTAATAAAACTTCAATAACGTCTTTATAACCAAAGTTAGCAGCAATATGAACAGGACTTGAGCCATTAGCATCTTTGGCGTTGACGTCAGCACCTTGCGCTATCAAATACTTTACAACTTCTAAATGACCCTTCATTGCAGCATAGTGTAGTAATGTTTGATTAGCTGCGCCAGAGTCATTAATACTTAACCCCTTACTAAGGAAAAATTCTACAGTATCTTTATGACCTTCTCTAGCTGCAATATGTATAGGCTTTGAGCCAGAGGCATTTTTAGCATTAATATTAGACCCTTCATCTACTAGACATTTTACCGTTTCTAAGTTATTTTCCTGTGAAGCAATGTGCAGTATCGTCCAATCATCGTTGCCTTTAGCGTTCATATCTACTTTTTTATACTGCAGTAACATTTTCACCACTTGCAAATGACCATGTGCAACTGCTAATTCTAAAGGTGTTCTGCTCTTATTATCCTTAACATTAACTTTTGCTCCATTACTTAATAGGACTTCAACAACATTAACATGGCCGTGTCCTGCAGCTATATGTAGTGGAGTACCTTCAACATTTACAACGTTAACGTTAGCCTTATTTGCTATCAAAAGTTCAGCAACTTCTTCATGGCCTTCTTGTGCCGCAAGATATAATGGTGTTATACTATTAATAGTCATAGCATCAACATTGGCTCCCCTTTCTATCAGAGCATTTACTATTCCCTTATGTCCTCTTTTAGCAGCCAAATGTAATAGTGTAGCATCTTCAGGACCTTTTATATTAATATGGGCCTTGTTTTTTAGCAAAATCTCTACAATATCCCTATAACCAGCGAGCACTGCTAATGATAAAGGTTCACCACCTTCTGCATTAACACTAGCTCCATTTTCTACAAGAACTTCAACGATCTTCTTATGATTATGCTTAATAGCAGAAAGCAATGGTGTTAGGTTGTTACTCTTAACATTAACATTGGCTCTATTTGCTACCAAAATTCCAACGATTTCTTTATAACCTCCCTCCACAGCTACATGTAATGGTGTACTACCTGCAATACCTTCCATATTAACTTTGGCTTCATTTTTTATTAAAAGGTTCACAATATCTTTGTGACCCCCTACAATAGCTGCATGTAAAGGTGTAAGACCATAATTAGCACTAGTATTGACTTCAGCTTTACTTTTGATTAGAAAAGCAATAGCGTCTTTATGTCCACTTAGAGCAGCTACATGCAATGGCGTCATGCCATCATTAGTTCTAGCATCAACTTCAGCTTTATTTTTTATTAGAAGATCAATAATATCTTTGCTACCATTCATCGCAGCTGCATGTAATGGTGTACTACCCTTAATGTCTTGAGCTCTAACTTCAGCTTTATTTCTTATTAGGAGTTCAATAATATCTTTGTGACCTTTCAGAGCAGCTACATGTAATGGTGTTAGATTATTATTTGCTTTATCATTGATTTCTACTCCATTTTTTATTAAAAGCTCAGCAACTGCCTTATGACCACTCTCTGCTGCATAGTGTAATGGCGTAGCATTATTTTTATCTTTAGCGCGAATGTTAACCCCATGCTCGAGAAGAGCAACAACTATCTTCAAGTGGCCACTCTGCACTGCAAAATGTAGTGGGGTTATACCTTCCACAGTGGCAATACTAGCATTTGCCTTATTTGTCAGTAAAGCCTTAACAATTTTCTCATGTCCATCTTTTGCTGCATAGTGCAAAGGTGTGTTATTATAGGTTTTGTCAACAACATTAACATTAGCTCCATGCTTCAATAAAATATTAGCTATCTTTTCATGACCGTTTTCTATTGCATAGTGTAATGGTGTACAACCATCTATAACTCTGGAGTTAACATCTGCTCCTTTGAGAATTAAAGCATTCACTACTTCTAGGTGGCCATTTAGTGCTGCTGTATGTAATGGTATTCCCTCCTTATCGTTTCTTGCATTAACATTTGCCTCATTTTTCAGTAAAAAATTAACTAGCCCTAGATAACCACTTTCTGCAGCTATATGTAGTGAAGTAAAGCCACCCATAGTTTCGTTGATGTCAACATTCGCTTCTTTTTCCAGCATAATCTTAGCAACATCAATATGATTGTTTTTTATTGCATAGTGTAAAGGTGAAAAACTAGCTATATCTTTGGTATTAGTATTAGCATTATTTTTTAGTAGAATTTCAACAGCATCTTTGTGACCATTTTTAGCTGCAATATGTAGTGATGTTTTGCCACTATTATCTAGATCATCAACATATACACCTGTTTTTCCTATAAAAAATTCCACAATATTTTTCCTTCCATATGCAGAAGCAATATGTAGTGGGCTTTGACCATTAATATCTTTAACATTAACGTCTAAATTTTGATTAAGAACAAATTTTATAATTTCAAGACTAGGTCCCTTAGCAGCAAAATGTAATGTAGTCCATGAGCTAATACTTCTAGCATTGATGTCTGCTCCTTTTTTGAGATAACTCTTTAAGTCTTCAAGATTTCCTTCTTCCAACGCAGCAAACATTTTTTCCTGATTAGTAATAGTGATAAGGTTTTGATCGTATTTATCTTTCAGCTTGGAAGGATCATCTCTTACCGACTTGCCAATTTTCTTCTTACTTTTTATTATATTTTCTGAAATAAGTTTTTTAGCGTTCAAGATAACTGCTATTGAGGGATCAGATAACAATACATCAACTAAGGTATTATCGTGTGCTAAATGATTACGCAAACATTTTCCAGTTAATAAAGGAGTGTTATCATCTAAAAAAAGTAGATTGTTTTCTAGATGCTTCTCTGATCTACCTAAAATTGACATTATATCCAGAACAAGCATTTCTACTACTGCTTGCAACTTTTTATTCCTCTTGTAGGAAGGGAGCTTTTCAGTTAACTTGCCACTTAATGCGTTATTCCTCAAAATACTTTTCAGTTCAGATAACTTCAGTTCAAGCTGGTTATTGTATTTTTCTTCTGTTATGTTGTAAGCCTTCCTTTGTTTATATATAGGAATAAACGAACCTTTCTCATTCAACTTGTTTCTTAATTCTTCAATCCATTTAAGGTCACCTATTCCAAGTTCAGCAATGTAAAAAATCTCACAAGTTAATCTATTTACTTTATCAAGGTTGTCATCCTGTATTCTTGACCTAACACTATGAGAAATTTTCATTGATAGTTCGGCTATTTCTTTAAGATTGTGAGATTCTATTCGGGGAACAATATTCTCTAATGTTTTATTAGCATGAAATTTCATTCCTCTAATAACATTGTGGTCAATCTTAGTATCACTAAACCCAATACTTAAACTCTCTAATGATGCAAACCCTATAATATAATCAGTTCTGATATTTTTTGATTTAGTTTTTGCAAAATTGATTATGGTATCAATTTTATTAAACAGCTCCTTTTCATAATTCGTCTTTTCAGTTATATTATTGCTTAATTCTTTTATGAGTTTTTCAAGCTTATCATGTTCCATCACTTTAAAACTCTCTGTAATCATTTTATCTAATTCAACGTTACTAAATATTCCAGCAACTTCTTTTATCTCGTCTAAGCTTTCACTACTGGTAATTTTCTTTAGCAATATTCTGACCATTTTAATCTTGTTATTGTAAAGAATATCCGTAATTACATTATCGATTCTTTTAGTATCATTTTGAACACCAATAAAAAAGTTAACATCTGTATTTTCCTCAATCTCTGTTCTTTTAGAGAGCGAGTAAGCATGTGACAGTGAGTTACGTAAATCTATAATGACTTCTCTTGTGTTCTTTGGTAATGATAGTAGAAGAAGCTCGCTTGTAGTGCTAGATAACTTGGGAGATTCTAGAGTGTTTTTTAAATATTCACCAATAACCTGTAAAACCCTTGTAATAATTAACTGTCCTTCCCTTTCTTTAGGATTAGCTGATAATGCCAACTTTATATAATCACTTATTTTCTCTAAAGAATGAATATCCCTAATTTGTTGATAATCGCTATACAACTCTCCAAATTGAGGATAATTGCTAACGATCTCTGCAACAACCCTCTCACGTTTTAACTTCGGGAGATCAGCAAATTTACCAATGTCCACACCTTCTATAATATCTTTTTCTTCTTTAAGTTCCTTTGCAAAATTTTCCAAGTGGTCTAGTATTTTACTTTTATTCAATGTGGCATTATAGAATAGATTCATTTCCTGTCGTTTTATGTGAGAAGAAATAAAACTGATCAAACAAAATTCCATTTCTTCCCAAGGTAGTCTATCGTAGGTTGATTTCAACTGCCGCTTTAATATATGAATATTTTGTGCAATAAATTTTGCTATGAATAAAAACTTTTCATCTACTTTTTCTGTGTTTGAATACTCTGCCTTTAACAGGCTAATATTTTGAAGTACTAACTCAATCCGCTCTCTTATGTTATTAAGATAACTCTTCACATTCTGATCTTGTCCAGAAGCACTAGAGAAAAAACGGAGGTTTATCAACTTATTTTCAACAAAAATTTCTATCTCTTCTGACAAGAATACGTTCTTTAGTTTTAATTCCTCATAAGCTCGTGAAAGAATTTCATCTAACTCTTCTAAGCGAGCAGCAAAATAATCATCTGGCCATTTATCAACAAGTGTATCAAGAAGCTCAACTTTGCTTGAACGTACAGCATAGTAAAATGAATTATGGCATGCTTCATCTTCATCACCTGGTAGTATAGTATCCTTTCCGATATCAGTAGACAAATTATTTAGAATCTTACCATTATCACTAAACAGGTACTTTAGAACCTTTTCTTTGTTGTGTTTACAAGCTAAGATGACTAAGTTAGTGCTTTTAATAGGGTTGTTAGCATTATCATAATAGCCTCGCAAAGTTATTTGATCTTCTACCTCACTTATGTAATCAATGAAGTTGCTTAATTTTTTTAAACTATCGACATTACCATCTGATATTGCCTTTTCTAGTTCAGTTAAAACCAGGAGATAAAGTTCTTTAGCTTTTGCTTTTCTGCAGTAGAGCTTTTTATATTTTCTAACAAACTCTTCTTTTGATGTGTAAGAACGTGATAAAAAACGTTTATTTTCTTGATAAGAACTAGCCCGTTGTTTAGATAGATGCATAAACCCCCTAATATATATTTACACCAATATTAGAATAGCAAAATTTTTCAACACGGCAAAAATTAAAATAGCATCTTTTGTGAATAAAACATTTTTGAGAGAAGTATTTACCCTAGCATCACAAAAAATTTGTTTATTTACTTTTTCCAAAAGTGCAAAAAAGATCATGTATTTGTGAGAACAAGCCGCGTAAAAATAAAGTTACAAAAATAGAAGATTTAAATTATTTCAATAATCTTAGGCAAAACAGTTCATATATAGATATGGATGAAATGTGCTAATGTGGCTGGTTTTGGCGTATAGCAAAGTCAAGATATAAAAAAGTTCGTATGTATCGTTTGGTAGACCATGAGATTCCAAAACAAAAAGCTCTCACGCTAGCTGATTTTGGTTGCTGAAGGTGGTTATACTCTTTAAGTTTTTAATGATATATAATATTAAATTAGTATAATTTGTTTGAAATGGTAAGATCATTTATTATAACCTTGAACCTACATACATTCCAAAAGGACAATGTAGTTTAGAATCTTGTGCAGCATGTGCGTAAGCTCAGACACAACACTACCTAAACTTATGCCAATTTTTTTGAGATTTAATATCAAAGGGAAAAATAATTTTAGCTATTTCTCCCTAATATAGTTAACTTTTGGTATTCTCTGAAGATCTACCTAATACAGGAAAGATTGAAGTTACACTATAAATACTTTTCAAGCTGCTTGTGACACTGTTAAGTGCATCTTTTGCATACTTGACTGACGTATCACAAGTACCGCTGAATATTTCTCTTGTTGAATGAGCTGGTAGAATCGCGTCATAAGCATTTTTTAAGCCATCTTTAACAATACGATTTGCATAACCACTAATAAATGCTTCCTTTGTAGATGTCAATGCTTTTCCAAGTGCTGCTTGGATACCCACTTCCTCCTTTGTAGATGTCAATGCTTTTCCAAGTGCTGCTTGGATACCCACTTCCTCTTCTGTTTGAGTTGTGTGATCATTTTTCTCAGAAATTTTTTGCTTGTGATCTTTTACTTCAGCTTCTTTGTTAGAGAGCTGCTCTTTTAGGCTAGAAATTGTAGTATTTTGTTGATCAAGTTTATTTTCTTTCTCAGCAATAGTTTTGTTTTTATCTAATATCTCTCTTTCTTTCTGATTAATGACTTCGTTTTTCTCAGCAATGGTGTTGTTTTTACTAATTGCAGCACATGAAAGCGCAATAGCTATAACAGAAAACACAGCAGCAGCAACAATAAGTGGAAGGCCAAGACTTAAAGCTGCAACTGGAGCTAAAAAACCAACGTAAGGAGCTGCAGCAAACACTCCTGATGCCAATAAAGCCGAAGTAGCCAAAGCACCACTCACAAGATAAGGTGCATTAGCTTTATTAAATATACTTTTCATTATATACCTCTCTATAGTTAATTTATTATTTTAATAATAATATAAATAAAGATAGAATGCAATACTTTAAATTAATTAATAAACTAGACCTGCAGATTCAAAGAAAAACAGTTCTCACGATCTTTGGTTTTTATTGTTATCAATGGTTATATTATTTGGGTTTTTACTAATGTACATTAAAGAGTTCATACTAATTCATTTGGAAATAATAGAAAAATTTATGATTATTTTGTAATTCATTAATTAAATATATTGATTAATTATTTAATTTCCTATATTATTAAAAGATTAACACTGTATTTTAAAGGTAAAAACATGGTACATTCATCTGCGCAAATATTCACAAAGTTTGATGACGATTCAAAAAAGAGAAATATAGAAGGGCTAGAAAAGACTTACTTGGGAGTCTTGCTGTCAATTGAATTAAATAGCAAAACTTCTAAAAATTCGAAGAAAATTAAAGAAAAAATAGAAAGTTTGTTGAGTGGCAATAAAGATGAAATAAATGGTAAAGTAACAATAGGTGAAAGAGAAATTGGTGTAACTTTAACGAAGAAGGAAGAAGGTATATACAATGTTAAATTTGATGAAAGTGCTTCTTCTTCGGTAGATATTAAAGATACGAAAGATTACACTGACGAGGATCTACTTACTTTGTGCGCACAGCATGAATTAACAATTAACAAAGATGAAAAAGGTAATTACCATTATAGTGTAACAATCAAAGGTAAAGAAAAAAGTGCAACAGTAGGTGGGCTTGGTAAAATTGTAATATTTCCACAACATTTATCTTACATCAAAGAAACAATAGAACACTTAAAAGAAGGTAAGAGTCCAACTAAAGAGTTTGCGCTTGCAACAGGAACTGGAAAAACATTCATAGAACTACTTGTTGAATATCTACCAGCTAGGCTAATGGGTGTACCTTACATATCTCTAGCACCTAATGAAGATCTTGTAACACAGAAACGCGATGACTGGAAAAAAGTATTATCTGACTCCGATATTGAAGATATTGAGTTGAAAGAGATAAGCGATAATAAAGTGTGCTCTATATTGAGTAGCGAAAGCTTGATAAAAAATTGGGATCAATTTTTAGGAGCAATAGGTCTTGAACAGCTTCCTGACATTATAAAAGCTCTCAACATTGGAGATAAAGAATTTAAAATAAAGAATGGGAAAATAAATATAGATGAGAAAGATTTTTTAATTCTTGCAGATAAAATTCAATTTGGAGATAAGGAATATAAAATTCAAGATGGTAAAGTTACAATTAATAATCAAGAATTTGAACTAAATATTGAAAAATCTATATCTCTGTCCTTTGATGAAGAGCACCGAGTAGCAGAGCAGGAGTTGTGTAAACACCGTATGGGACTCTTATCTGTACTTATGCCTACGCTGTTTTTAAGTGCAACGCCTTCAATAAGCACTCATAAATATATCAAAGAAAATGATGGTTTACTTAAAACTCTTTCTTTGACAGATAAAATGAAGTCTGGTGTATACGGGGATTTAAATCTACAAGTTCATACCAAAGTAAAAAGTAAAAATCTAGCAAAAGAATATTCTAATGGCGTTGAAGAATATGTAGATTTTAAGCCAGAAGAAAAAGATAAATATAACAATGCAAATTTAACAGACGATGAGTTAAAAAAAGAAGTAGAGAATTATCTGTATAGAAATGTTCAAAGCGTAATTGGTGAACCAGCATTGATTTTAGCTGAGTCAAATAAGCAGATAGAGAATCTGAAAAAAATATTGCAATATGGTAGAAACGAAACCTTACCAAGGTGTAGTAGCTCAAAGATTCTTAATTTCTTAGAGCGAAAGTTGAGTTTTGAAACAGAATATAAGTTAGTAACCAAATCAAAAAAATTTGCTCTTATAACGGAACAAGTTGCCAAGCGGTTCAATATTACAAAAGAAAAAGCATCTAAAATCGTAAAAGAATGTTATGATTTCAGTGGCATTGCTGATTATTCTGCATTCCGTGTAATGCATGGAATAATTGAGAATACACTTTCAGGCTTAACAGGTCTAAATAGACACGAGCTTGATGAAAAAAGGTGTGCAGATTTGAAAGGTTTAGCAGCAGAAGTTAAAGCAGCATTAGACAACAATTATGATTTAGAAATATATGTTAAAGATCAAGGGATTAAAGGTGACAAATTAAAGAAAGAGCTTGTTCAGCAAATGCAATCTGTAATTAATGTTCTAAAGGAAAATAAAGGCTCTGATTTGTTTATAAGATTAATAAGAAATTGGAACCAAGATAAAAAACTTCACCTCTTGATGCCATCTAAAGAATTAGAAGAAGTTCCTAAAAAGCTAGTAGATTTGCTAGTTGAGGGCAATGATGCTGTAGTAAGAGATTATCTTGAATATTATGGAGTAGAAGAAAGTAAAATAGATGAATTCTGCCAGCTATCAAAAAAAGTATCTGCTGAAAGAACAGAGTTTATTAATTCTTTGAGAGGATTCAGTGATCAAGAACAATATGAGCTCGCAAGATCTACACCCCTAGGAGGAAATGAGAAAAAGCTACTCGATGAGCTTGGGGAAGCGCTTGGAGTGACATTAGAAAATCGTGATGAACTTGCTTATATAATATGTAAAATTATTTATACTTATAAACTTTGTTCTAATACTGAGTATAAGTGTAATAAAGAACAATACCCATTAAAAGAACTCAGAGATTTTTGTTACGAAAATAAGTACAAAGTAAAATTAGTAATGTTAGATAGCTCAGCCAATTTATCTACAGAAGATCTTAAAAGTAAGCTTTCGGACTATATAAGTGGTCAACCATTAGAAGAATTAGAGCTTGTAAAAAAGAAATTGTCCCTGAGTGATAATCAAAGCGTATGTGAAGATCTAAATCATGCTAAGGAACTCAAGAAAGCAAGAACTGAGAAGGATGATTTTTCTATCAACTATCATAAAAAAAGAATTTTAGAAGACTTAAACCAGAAACAATTAGCTAAGTTAGTAATCGACAATTTATCAGCAGCTGAGCTAAAAGATTTATATGAAAATCTATTGAAAGAAGAAAAGGATTATCATGCTTTGTGCCGCATGGGATTAGTTGGTAATGATGTAAATCCTACCAAAGTACAAGGATATAATGATATTAATTTACAACATGTTGGAATGTTAATAGATCCAACATCTACTGATCTCAATAAGCCTGCACAACTTATTCAAGCTCCAGGTAGACTTAGATGCCTAAATTCTAATAGGCACTCTACATTCTTTTGCTATTCGAGTGGTGAATTGAGCTTTGACATAAACCTACTCAAAAAAGGAGATTATATTGAGGCTTACAATAAATCAGTAGTAAGATTATCAAATCAACAAGCTTATGGAAATAAGCTTGCAACAGAGATAATAGATTATATTAATCGGAAAATAAAAAGCCTGAAAAGAATTGACGATCTGGCTGATCAAAGTATTCAAATTGCCTTAAATTCATTTATAGAGGTTTACAATACCAATGGCCATGACTTCAATAAAAGTAAGAAGGAATTTATTGATGTATTAAAACATGCACGCAGAAAGCTTAATAATTATGAAAAAGAATTAAGAGATAATTGCCAGGATTTTGGCATGAAAACACTTAATATGCTGCTAAAAGCTTTAATGATAGTTGAATATCTCTTTAATCGTTTCACGTATTACTTGGAAACAAGGAGTACTTATAATTATTTTTTAAAGAAAGTTAATCGATTAAAAAGTGATCCTAATGTGGATACTTATGCTCATGTTGTAGCAGAATATAGCGTTAAAAGTGTCACAGAGATTAATTTGTTAAGTGAGAAATTTAATGAAGTTTATCAACAGAGAAAAAAACCACAGAACGAAACTGACACTAAGAGCTTCAATAATTATTTAGAGCATATGAGTGCATGTTTGAAACATCCAGTGTATCTTAAGTTATTTGATAAAATAACATCACCACTGATGAAAGGCGATTATTTGATCAAGTTACTTGATCAAATTTATCCAGGAAAAAGCAATCAAGATAAAGTGGAGAGTTTGAGAAAATTCAGAAAAAATTTAAAAGACAAATCTTTTCAATTCACAAAAGATGACCTAAGAGACATAGAGCAGGTGAGATCTTATTTGCAGAGTATAATTAAAAGAATTGGAATGTATAATAATCATTATTATAGAGTAGAAGAGTGTGATACCTCTATTATTCCTAATTATAGAGTAGAAGAGTGTGATACCTCTATTATTCCTAATTATAGAGTAGAAGAGTGTGATACCTCTATTATTCCTACTGAATTATTGAATAATAAGGTTAATGGTTCCTTTCACTTTCAAGAGAGCAAAAAATTACGTAAGCATAGAGAAAAATACATAAAATTACAACAAAGTAAAGCTAAAATTGCATGTGAAAGTGACTTAAATGAGCTAGAGATTTTGTCACAAAGGGAAAATATAAAATTGGCAAAAGAAGCTGCAGATTATGTTATCTCTCCACTGCTTGGTTACTCTTCTCGTACAGCAAAAAACAAGCAAATCTCAGAAGAAGATAAAGAAGTTATCAATGGTGTTGTTGCTAAAGCAGGTGAAATTAAAAATGATCTTGAGAAAAACGTCAAGCCTTCTACTACTGAAGAAATTATTTCACCAAGCACTGAGTTTATTAATCCTATAGCAAAATTAAGAGAAAAAGTTTTGAGAAGAGTAGGTCGATAGGAGGTAAAAAGAGGGAGGAAAGCTAAAAAGGAGTGGTTAAGAAATAAATATTTTAGAGAGCACAGATGATAAAAGTTAGTAATCACAAAAATGTAAGGTGTGCCAAGAAGTATAGCCTTTCTTATAATAGTTCGAACGTGATAAGATATGTATTTATGACGATAGTGGGCCAGTAGCGTATTACGATACGTTCGGATTATTGTGAAAAGAGCTATACGTACGGAACAGATTAATGATGGGCGAATAAATTCAAGACCTCAAAGTGATTTTACTCAGGATAGAAGTTTAAGGTTAAATTAACTTCTTAATTTTTGAATCTCATCCAAAGAAAGGCCAGTTATTTCAGCGATAACATCAATAGAGACACCGGCCTTGAGTGAGTTTTTGGCAACTTCAATTTTACCTTCAATTTTACCTTCAATTTTACCTTTTTGATGGCCGATTTGGATGCCTTGATGAAGTTTTTCTTCAAGGGTAGATAAATAATCATCGGTACGTTTTTTAGCTTGATCATAAGCAAGACGTTCTTCTTTACTCCAATTATATTGGTTCAGCTCATCATAAGCCCTGCCAATAATTAAATCACTTCCTATTATTTTTTTTAGATCCTCTTCACTTGTTTCACCGGCGTGTTTAAAAAAATAACACCATTTCTCTATTATATTTTCTAATTGATCTTCTCTTTTTTTAAATTTAGGTAACTCTATAAAAGTAAAACTAAAGTCTTTGAGATCATGTTCAAAAGTTATCTTATCAAAAGTAACATGATCAGACTTATAAGCCAGCTTATTAGGAAATAAGATGAAATCAGCAATAGCAATAAAGATAACGCCTTTAAGATCATGATACTGGTCACCTACATCAGCTTGACTTGAATAGGCCTTAGCGGCATAATATTGGGCACGTTTTTCAAAGCCAGTAGTTTTAGCGACTTGCATCTCAATGATGGTTTTGACCCCTGTAGAATCAACACAGAGAACATCAACAATACTTTGCTTTTGAGAGGCGATGACAGGGTCTTGAATGGGACTGAGAAAGGAGACATCTTTAATCTTGTTGTCATCGGTAAGATCTAGTATATCATTAAGAAAGTGAATAAGAATATCTTTATTTTTTTCGGTACCAAAGATACGGCGAAAAGCTATATCATTGCGAGCATCAAGGAACTTCGAAAGAGCCATGAGAAAGTAAGATAAAAAGCATTAATCATTATACACAATTGTGAAGAAATATTCAACGTTTTTATACTAAAGCCTATTAAAGTTAGCAAAATTTCAAGAGTTGGGAAAAATTACCTTCATAGATAACCCTAGTATGCACCTTAGACGCCCTTTTGTAGATCTTTTTATCAACTCTTCTATAAGGTATATTAAAATGCCAACAAATGGATTCATGATTTAGCAGCCTCCAAAGATACCTATTTAAAGTGTGAACTTCTTAGCTTGTCACATTATAGGCATTTAATATACTAATTCTCAACAAAGGTAACATATGCTAGCAAAATTTCTATCTGAAACTTTTAAAATGGCAGGTTATGAAAAAGAATGACCGTTAGCTATACTAATTCTTTAGATCACGAAGTAGGAAAGAAGGTAAGAAGTTTTAGGTTAGCAAAGGGTTATACTCAAAAAGATTTAGCGGGAAAAATCGGCGTAACGTATCAAATAGTACTACAATATGAAAAAGGAACACGTAAAATTTCGATTGAAAAGTTGTATGCTATAGCAGAGATATTGTCGATTGGTATTGTAGACCTAATTCCTGTATTAAATGAAAAAATCTGTTTTGAAGATGAGGGAGAGGAAATTAGTAAGAAAATATAAAACGATTAATGATCAGGAATTACGTAGAATGTTTTGTTTACTAACCAAATTTGTTCAAGTTAGTGAGAAAAATAGTAAAAAAACGGAGAGAATAAAAATTGCAAAAGGTCTGGTTAAAGCAGGAGTTTCTGTTGATACTGTTTCAAAAACAATAGGTCTGTCTGCTGATGAATGTGTTGAAGAAAAAACAGGTTCTATATACTACAAGATAGGAAAAAAGATAAAAGAATGGACGGGAATATACTCAGAAGGATTTGGCTGAGAAAATGAATACAACACGTGATGAAATAAGTAACTATGAGCAAGGAAGGACTGCTGTTCCACTGGAAAAATTGTATGCAATAGCAGAAACATTATCAATTAGCATTACAGATCTGCTAATAGAGGAAGATGAGATAGTAGAAAATGAGCTACCTGATTTAATAAAAGAATACAAAAAAAATTGAGAGTCAAGAATTACGCTATGCGCTAATAAAATCTCTGTTTGAAAGCATGCAAATTTGCGAAGAGAAAGTGAAAAGAGCAGAAAAGATGAAAATTGCAAAGGATTTAGTGAAAGGAGGAATTTCTATTGATACTGTCTTTATTGTCAACAAGTTATTTAGCTATAAAACAACAAAAAATTTATCTGCATTTTCTATAAATTAGTGTAACTGTGGATAAATACTTTAAGTGTGTGTGGACGTAGTGTGCCGTAGAGACACAAAGAATGGTCAGAAATGAGCAAACTGAGTGTTTAAGCTACGCAATAGATGAGGGTAGGTCCCTCAAAGTCGGTTTGCAAGAGCAGGCTTTAAATAACCATAAGCTGCTTTGGTAAAGAGCTAAATATTTTGCTTTTTCTGTAAAAAGTTTACTAGCTTCTCCATATATACATATAGATTATTTAACTCTAAGGTGTTACTATTAACATATTGATTAAAGTCAACTTCCATAGTTTCTGTAAGTTATAGAGCTGCTAATTACAGCATAAATTTAAATAATTGTCAACCTTATGAACAACTAACTTTACTTCTTTTTAACCTGATACCTATGCTTTGTTTCAAATTTCCATCAAAAAGTAACATTACCCCCTCCAGTCAACCTTTCTGCTTCATTTCGTGAAGTCAATGCCTCAATAAATTCATCTAGTTCACCTTCTTTTATAATCTGTTCTAGTCGATGTGAAGTGAGATTAATTCTATGATCTGTTATTCTTGATTGTGGAAAGTTATAAGTTCTTATACGTTCAGAGCGATCTCCAGAACCAATTTGGCTTTTCCTCATTGTTGACCTTTCCATTTCTTTTTTTTGTCTTTCAATTTCGTATAGCCTTGCTCTCAAAACTTTGAGCGCTTTAGCCTTATTTTTGTGCTGCGATTTTTCATCTTGCTGTATTACAACTATCCCTGTTGGCAAGTGGGTGACCCTTACTGCGCTGTCAGTTGTATTCACTGATTGCCCTCCAGGACCACTGGATCTATAAACATCTATGCGTAAATCTTTTTCTTCTATTTCAAAGTCAACCTCTTCTACTTCAGGTAATATTGCAACAGTAGCTGCGGAAGTGTGCAATCTTCCTGAGGATTCAGTTTCTGGCACTCTTTGTACTCTGTGCACCCCTGACTCAAATTTCAGTCTTGCAAAAACTTCTGTTCCATTAATGAGTGCAGAAGCTTCCTTATAGCCACCTATACCTGTATTAGAAATACTTATTGGCTCAAACTTCCAATTTCTTCTTTCTGCATATTTTTGATACATACGAAATAACATCGCTGCAAATAATGCTGCTTCTTCTCCGCCTGTGCCTGCTCTAATTTCTAATATTGCATTTCTTGAGTCATCTTCATCTTTGGGTAATAATGCCAACTTTAGTTTTGCTTTTACTTTCGGTAATAGTATCTTTTGCTTCTCAAGAAGTTCTTCTTTTGCTAACTCTTTTATATCACCATCGCTGTTCTCATCTTTCATGATTTCTTCTAAATCTGAAATTTCCTCTTTTAATATATTATATTCATCGATTATCTCGATAATTGGTCTGAGTTCAGAGTATTCCTTTGAAAAACTAACGAATTCTTTTTGACTCAAATTGGTAGGGTTTTCCAGATTTCTCTCTACATCAGAAAACTTTTTTTTTAAGTCTTGTAAATTATTCTCTATATCCATATAGTACAGGTCTAGTTTTCAGCTGTTTAAGTAAGTAATATATACTGAAATAAAAAATTTCTTATATCAAGCAATAACACTATAATTGTCTCGAATATTTCTACCTAAGTATAATGGCAAAACAGATAACATCAATCTGCAGCTTCATATTTGGAGCTTCAGACAAAAAATCATTACCAGATGAGTCGGCTCCAGAGATTGCATTTGCTGGTAGATCAAACGTAGGAAAATCAAGTTTAATCAACTTGCTGATAAACAGCAAAAAAGCTGCAAGAGTTTCTTCTAAACCTGGATGCACTAGACAAATAAATTTTTACTCTATGTACAATGATAAGTTTAGGATTGTCGACCTACCGGGTTATGGCTATTCTTGTGCAAGCAAGGAAGAAGCAGTACAATACTTAAACCTAATTGAGTACTATCTAATTCACAGGAGAAATCTAAAAAGAGTGTTTGTGCTTATAGATAGCAAGGTAGGATTAAAAGAAATAGACAAAGACTTTGTTTATTGGTTAATATGTAATAATATTAACTTTAATATTGTGCTAACAAAAATAGATAAAGTGAATCAGGAAAGTCTAGATGCTATTCTAGAAAATACTCAAAAGTGGGTTAATAATGAACATGTATCAATTCATCAAATAAGCATTCGTGTTAAGCATAAAATCACCAAGGTAAGAGATGAGTTTTTCAAATTTACAAGATAAAAAAATGAAAAGTGATGAATCTTTAAATGGTAAGATGCCATTGAAGGAAAAAACAGAAATATTATTTGAAGTTCTGTCTAACATACCTAAATTTGTAGGCGAAACTTTTATCATCAAATGCAGCAGTGTAATAATCTCAGATGAAACGCTGCTTAGTGCTTTTGCGCATAATGTTGTTCTGTTGAAACAGCTTGGTATAAATCCGGTGGTAGTTCATGACGGAGAATATGAAATTAACTTAGTGTTAAAAATGCTAGGTATGAATGATAAGTTTATAAATGGTGTCAGACTTACAGACAAAAGCACTATGAAAATCATTGAAATGGCACTGTGTGGTTCAATTAATAAAAAAATTGTTCAGCATATAAATTCTGCTGGTGGTTCAGCTATTGGACTATGTGGAAAAGATGGCAACCTCATAAAAGCTGAAAAGATAAGCACTACGCTTAGGGAAAATAGATTAAATAATATTGAAAAAATACTAGACATGGGATTTATCGGTAGACCAACTGAAATCAATCCTGATATATTATTCTTTATTGAAGAATCAGATTCTATACCAGTTATTGCACCTATCGGTTATGGAAAAAATGGAGAAACATATCATATTGATACTGATAGCACTGCAAGTGCAATTGCACTTGCAGTTTACGCATCTAAAATGATAATCTTGAGTGATACAGATGAAGAAATAAACAAAGTTGGCAATGGAAGAGTCTTGATTAAAAATTTAAAAGAATCGATTGATTGTGGAAAAATTAAAGGAGAAAAATTTGTTGAAAGGCTTATGTCATATACTAAAATGGTAGAAGAATGTGCAGGGGTTGTTCACATAGTTGATGGTAGAGTACCTAACATTATACTTGATTTATTTACTGAGAATAATTCAGGTATATCAATAATGGATGATTAATAGCTGTACTGCTTATAACCATATGAACATTGAAAATTTGGGAATAGCTTATGTCAAATTCCTATTCTCTTTTCCAGTTTTTTAGGGTTTTTTTTTCTTGCAAGCATAATAGTTTCGTATACATAATGAAACCAAATGGTATTTTTAGCTTGATAACAGAGGAAAATAAAGAGGGCTTGGGTGTAACACTCAAATAATGATTTACCTTATGGATACCGCTAGAAAAGTTGACTAAGGTATACAATTCTCTCTGCGTCAAGTTACTCAAGATATCGAATCTACAAACGCTTTGGATTGAGTGTGTTTGGTCAATGTGAGTGCTTTAAATGAAAGACGAAAATTGAGCATACTACGCCTCTGTACACAGTATCTTTAATGCAAATGCCCATGTGATTCCATAGATAATCTCTGTTTTTTTATTTTATCTGTCCATTTATCATTCTCTATATCTTGTTTGTTGGTTGCTCTTTTTTCTTGCTCAACAATTGCCTTATCTATCTTCTGATGAATTGCATTAATTGCATTTTTTTCTTTGTATACTTCGCTTTTTCCTTCAACAATTAAATTGGTAAAAATATTTACAACAAACTGCACTTGATTATGATTAACCTGACCTTTTATCGAAGAAGGTAAAGAGTTTAATTCCATCAATACTTCTGATGCTGTTTTATCTTGAGTGGAAAGCCCTAAATTATCTGCTACTTCCTTTATTAATAACTCTCTGTTTTCTTTATTATCTTCCAATTTAGCATAATTACTCAATAGATCTATAACGGTAGATACTTTAATTTCAATAAAATCATCAACATCTTCTATAGCAGAACCTGATTTGAACAATCTATCTCTGAGATTTTCGCTTAAAAGATTGATAAATCTTTCATTTGCATCTGATCCTGTAGTTGATATCGTACCATCTAAATAGTTACTTACTTTGATTTGAGTACCTAAGTCATGCTCTATTTGTATTTTTGTCTCATGTTTAAATCCTAATTCTGCACAGAATTTCTGAAAATATTCTTTAATAATGTCAAACAAACTCTTGCCATTATCTTTATAGTTTTTCAACTCTTCAGGAATAGTAAGTGACAATTTACCTTCTTTATATGTTATACTATCTTTGCTATCTTGAGACTCAAGTGTAAATTCTAATGAGCTGGATAGGTCACATATTTTCTCTTCCGGATTGTCAATCGTGGTTATAGGTATTGCCATATCAGACGTCACTTTTATGCGGTTGTGGTCAGTGCAGTAAATGTTTAGCACTTTTTTAGGACTGTGTGGAGTTAAATTACAACTACTGAGTGCGGCATGAGATTCATTAAATATACCAGCCCCATACCCTGCTTGATTACAATTGGTGACTAACTCTTCTAAAATAGCATCACTTGGGATTTCTGCTTCAGCGTATCTAAACATTTCCTTAAAAATTTCCTTTGCTAATGAACGGTAATCTTTTTTGGAGAATAGATGATAAGAGCTTCTCCCTGCGTTATAAAATCTCTCAAATTCCTTTCTATATTCATCAATTTTTTTTTCATCAGCAACTGTAGGGCTATTACAATGATTTTCCCAAACTTCAGATAGTCTATCTTGATCAAGCTCCTTAAGTACTGGTTCCATAAAAGCTTTACCTTCTTCAGAGAGGTTATCAAAATTATCACGGTTAAAAATCTCATTTTTATAATCTTTAGCTCCTTCCTTAAATGCAATAATAAAATTTTTATCTATTTCTTTTTCATTAATAATAAAATTCATTCTTTGAAAATCTAAGAACATTGTTTCACCGGAATTCGCTAATTTATTATCTTGATCTGCTCTTAATTTACTAAAATTGAATTCTTTAGCTGTGGCCTTTAATCTAACTACCGGACTCTTTTTTGCCTCTTTCATAATTAACACCTTACTATAAATATGCTGTAAGTTGTACCATATAATGATGAATAATTTTATAATATATAAAAAAGTCGATAGTCTATTTCTTTATTTTAGGGATATAGGAAAGGCGTAGATTTCTCTTTTCATTTGTAGCATGCTGCATTAATATTTACGTATTAATCTAGAAAATAGTGATGAATAATATTGTAATTGTTGGTCTGCAATGGGGTGACGAAGGCAAGGGTAAAATAGTAGATTATCTTTCTGAGAATGCAGATGTAGTTGTGAGATTTCAGGGAGGAAATAATGCAGGGCACACTATAGTAATAGATGATGAGGTTTATAAATTAAATTTACTGCCCTCTGCTGTTTTGAGAGCGGACAAAATATCTATTATAGGAAACGGTGTTGCTCTTGATTCACATGCTCTAGTCTCAGAAATAGAGTCATTGAAAGTTAAAGGAGTGGACGTAAACTATAACAACTTGATGGTATCCGAGAGCTGTCCATTAATACTTAGCGTACATAAGGACAAGGAAAAGCTATTTGAAGATTTAAACGGAAATCACAAAATTGGTACAACAAACAAAGGGATAGGGCCATGTTATGAAGATAAAGTTGGCAGGAGAGCTATACGCCTTTGTGACTTAGAAAACACAGATGAGCTCAATCAAAGAGTGGATGCTCTCCTGAGTTACCATAATGCTATCAGAAAAGGACTTAACTACCAGGTAGTTAAAAAAGAAGAAATATTAAAGGAAATTCAAGAGATTTCAGAAAAAATTCTTTTATATAAAAAACCTGTGTGGAAGATACTAAATGATTTTATGAAAGAAGGTAAGAAAATAATATTTGAAGGCGCTCAAGGCGCATTTTTAGATATCGACCACGGAACTTACCCTTTTGTTACTTCAAGTAATACTGTAGCATCGCAAGCGATAACAGGCTCAGGATTATCCTACAATGCTCACATTATTGGTGTAGCAAAAGCGTATACAACAAGAGTGGGTAATGGTCCATTTCCTACTGAACAAAATAACGAGATTGGAGACAGCTTATTTTCTATAGGTAAGGAACTTGGAACAGTAAGCAATAGAAGAAGGCGCTGCGGATGGTTTGACGCAGTTTTAGTGCGCCAGGCCGTACAACTCTCTGGAGTTTCAAGCATTGTATTAACCAAATTAGATATTCTTGATTCTTTTGATACTATTAAAATAGGCACTGGTTATAAGTATGGCGGAAAAATGTATGATTATTTACCCGCATCACATTCAATACAAAAAGAATTAGAGCCAATATATGAAGAATTTCCTGGTTGGAAAGAGAAAACTCAAGGCAAAAGGTCAGTTAAGGAATTACCTGCAAATTTGATGAAATATGTGAGAAAAATAGAAGAATTAATAGGTGTACCAATTCATCTAATTTCAACCAGTCCAAAAAGAGAGGATGTTATTAAGCTTAAAAATCTATGAAAACGTCTTGTTAACTTTTATCTAATAAAAAACTATACTTGTGTGACTTCAAGCAATCTATTATGCAAAGTAGCAGCGTAAACGTACAGTGAGCAGTGTGATTTTTCTTAAATACATGTTGATTGTTATAATATAAACATAGTTAAAGGAGGCGTATTATGATTGCAGGTTTTACTAAGGGAGACAAAGCAGTAGATGCAGGAAAAATAGGTGATCAATTTGAAAAGCATTTTTGTATAGGACCAACTTCACTGAATAGGGAAGTTTATTACTCTACACTTATCTACCATACATTCAAAGAGTTATATTCACAATTAGATAATATCTCTCATGCTAATAAAACGAGATCAGAAAAAGAAATAATAAATTTTTATGTTCTACCTCAATTTGCACATTTTAAAGAAATTCTTGATGAAGGTATAAAAAAAGATCCTTCGTTTGCAAATTCCGCTATTGTGAAGTTTTGCTACTCAATTATAAAAGATAATAAATTATTTAAAGAATTAGAAGAAGTTAGTATTCCCGCAGAAAACTCTAGTGTAAAGGCAAGGATAAGCTTTCAACTGAAAAATCTTAAAGAAAAGGTGTGGTTCTTAAGAAAACTAAAGGAAAAAAAGAATTTCACTTATGTGCAGAGGGCTTTTGGGGATGAGTGGAGTTTTTATGACCTAATAAACGATAGAGATTTCAAACAAACGTATATAGATAAAGCAGTAACAGAGTCTGCTAATAAGAGCTTTGAGGAAGATATAAATAAATGCATAGAATTGGCAGAGCAGGGAAAAAAAGCTGCAAGTAAATATTTTGAGAGGAAAGACGTAGAGCTTCAAGCTTATTACACAGAAACTGGTAACGATCATAGAGTTTTGAATATTAACCTTATTAATTACGATAAGAGTGAGCCAACAAAGATTAGTGAAGTTTTACAGCAAGAGAAAGATATTAAAGAACTGAATATCTATTGCAATAAAAAACATGAAATACACGCTCATCAAAAAGATAAGAAAAGATATTATGAATTTAAAGAAGGTGCATATTATGAAATGACAAGCACTTGGCCTGCAAAAGATGGATCAGGAATGTGTACCATGATTATGAATGTGAGTAGCGATGGCATAACTGAAATACTAAAATTTAATGGTGAAGATTTTGTTTCATCGAAGGAGATTCTAGAATTAATAAAGCAAAACGATGAATTATATATTCAAGGTCTCTCCTTATATGATGCTGTAATGGAATCACTAGAAGAGGATAGGGCTACTCCTATTAATTTTTACAATGAATCTATGGTGGCTTATCAAGGTAAGGAACCAGAGGGGAAGTTAGATCATAAAGTTGATGCTGATAATAGCCTTCCTTCTTCTCCTTCTATTAATAGCAATGCATTAGAAGTCAATTTACAGCACACTGAAACTCAACCAGAAATTGCTTCACAACAAATCAGAACTCAAGCGGAAACTAACTCACAAAAAATGGATGAATTGATTCCAGATAATCAAATGCTACCTAAAGAAAATGTTGAATTAAAGCAAGAAATAGAAGCAGAAACAATTGTAAAGTTAGAGAGGCAGTGTAGCAATTTGAACGATGAACTTGAAGAAGAGAGACTAAAGTTCGACATTGAGGAGCCAGAAAACGAGTACGAGGAATTTCTAGACGATATACTTGAACTCACTGAAGATGAAGATAATATTGATGAATTGAAAGAGAACTATATCGACGTAATTGCAGATCAAATTCAAACAATTAAAGAAATGAAAGAGGAGATAGAAAACTTAAATCATCAAGTGAAATACTTAGAGGACCAACAAGATCAAGTTACTGATAAACAAAGAATGAATGAAATCCCCAGTGGTTGTATAAAAAAATATTATACTCTAATGGGAGAAGTTTTTAATGAAACTGATAATGAGTCTAATGTTCCACTGAAAGAAAAAACAACATTATGCAGATCTTTAAGCTTTGATGGAGGATATGGTAGCGATGAGGAAAATTGTGATAATGATTTATCTTCTAACATAACTTCTATTGAGAAGGTAGTAGAGAGTAGAAGCGTAGGTAGCTCGCTTTCCTCTTGCATTGTTAAGGAGATGATTGGAGTTAAGTTGCAAGAGCAATACTCAAGTAGAGTATAAAAATCTCCTGTATTGATAATAATTTAAAATCTATAGTAGACTGAAAAAGATTATTAAATTATAATACGACAATGATAAAAGAAGACAAATCAAAAACAATTTTTGAAGTGGAAGGGGCAGTAACTGCTTTACTACCTGCAGCAGAATTTAGAGTGAAGCTGGACAATGAACATGAGATTATCTGTCATGTATCAGGGAAAGTGAGAAGAAGTAAAATACGCATAATTATAGGCGATAGGGTGTTGGTTGAGATGAGTGTTTATGATAGGAATGCAAAAAAGGGTAGGATAATTAGAAGGCTTAAAGGTACAAGTGACAGAACGATCTCTAAATAATCTTATTCTTGCTTCATCATCGAAAAGGCGTATAGCTTTACTAAAACAAATAAATATTGAGCCAGGTTTAATTTTGCCAGCAGACATAGATGAAGTTCCTTTAAAAAAGGAACTTCCAAGAGATTACTCAATCCGTATGGCAAAAAGTAAAGCTGAGAAAACACAAAGTTCAAATCCAGATTACTTTGTGCTTGGTGTTGATACAGTTGTTGCTTGTGGTAGAAGGATACTGCTCAAAGCTGAAAACGTTGAGCAAGCAGAAAAATGCGTTCGCTTGTTATCAGGAAGAAGGCATAGAGTATACACCAGTGTGTGTTTATTAACTCCTGATCAATCTAAACAGCATATTAGGACTGTAGTTACAATAGTGAAATTTAAGCGTCTCAGCGAACAAGAAATTAAATATTATTTAGCATCAGAAGAGTGGAAAAACAGGGCAGGGGGGTGCAACATACAAGGTCTTGCAGGAATGTTTGTATTATTTTTACGTGGCTCATACTCTTCTGTAATAGGGTTACCATTACATGAAACCCATTGCTTGCTAAGTAATTACTTTAACCTATACTAATACCACTGTCCTTTTTTTGTTTTTCTTCAGCAATAAGTTTAGCCCAGATTCTATTTCTATTTGCTAATACAATTCTATTGCGATCAGGACTATCATTGCGTTCTGTTAAAGTATCTTTTCTTTCCTCTTCTACTATTCCAGCTTTCAGTTGTGCTGCATCTTTTTCTAGCAATTTATATAGTTCGCTATTTTTGTCTATAGTCAGATTAGTATTATCATTTTCTTGTTCTGCCACTTTTCTTTCTAATAACTTACGTACAGGGTCATATTTTTTACCTTCTTTTATTTCTTTCAACATACTTTCTGAGAATAAATCTTTAGTAGCCTGGTCTCTCAATCCTTTATTCAATTTTTCCAATGTATCTTTTGGTTCAATGGTTTCTAATTTCTTCTCTAATTGCTCAGAATTGACCTGAAAATTATAGTTACTAGTGTAAGTTGGAGATGAGTAACCTGAGTCGTTTGTTTTTGTTTCTGCTGCATTGTCTTTTAGCAATCCAGCTGCTAATAAATGTTCTTTGATTTGTTCGCTCATTTCTTTCTGATCCACCGGTTTTAGTGGGAACTTCTGAGTTTCTTTATCCAACTTACTGGTAAATTCCGTAAGTAGGGTATCATCTCTTTGTTCAACATTCATTAGGCTCGCTTTTAACTGTCCAGAATTTACTCGAGATTTTTCATGATTAGAGTGAGTTGGAGATGAATAGCCCGAATCGTTTGTTTTTATGTCTGTTGAGCTGTATTCTAGAGATTCACTTTCTTGTAATTTATCTTCGGTTTCTTTTTGTTTATCGTTTCCTCTTTCTTCGTTTTCCTTAGTGCTAAGATAATCTTTTTCTTGTTTATAATCTGATTGAGGATTTGAAAGCGTTATATACTCATCTTCGTTATCGCTCCAACCATCTTCGAAGTCAGAAAATTCTTCATCATACTCACTTTCACTACGTAATAACTCATTTTTTGCTTTCCATGCAAGAATCGAAGCTACATCATTTAGTGGTTGCTTATTTCCAGTATTGCGTGATTCTTTAACTTTTTTGAATGCAACGTCTTGTGCTGGTGCAGCGCTTTCAGTAGCTGTAGGATCAAAAATTGCACCTTTTTGCCGATTATTAGATATTTGCTCACTTTCATCTGATTTTCGGCTTACAGGTACAGCATGTCCAAATGTAGCAAATGTAGGATTGTCATACCGTTCATCCTCTTGTGTATTATCTTGATTGTAGATTACAGACTTGGTGAAAATAGTACTGCTTGAAGAAGCATCAGAATATGGAGAATTGTAGTTATTTCTATTATTAATCCGTATTGGCTGATACTCATCTTTTTTCTGATTATTAGGTAATGAACTAGCTCTAGGTGGCAGTGACGGTGGAATCTTTTTAGCAGATGCGTTATTAGAATTTGTAGTGCTAGTCGTTACATGCTTAAACTCAACTTCTTGATCTTGAGTAGCTTGAACGCCAATACCTTTACTAATATCACTTTCTATGAAAGTTTCAGATGATTGTTGTTTCTCTTGTTCTTGTCCTTTCTCCTTGAATTGTATTTGATATAGGAATAAGCCACCTATTTTTACATCTGTGTTTGCTTTTAATTGTTCCTCAGTAACACCATTACGTTCAGTGAGATCTACACCATCTTTATCAATCTTGATTTTGATAGTACATTTTTTTCCATTTTTGTCATGCCAATTCAAAGTCATTTCATATGAACCATCGGTTACAACATAATGCCTTATTCTTTTCTCTCCTTCTTCGGCAACAAAACCGTGCATTCCGCTCTTTCCATCACTATGCAGCGTTGAAAATCCCGAAATTCCTTTCTTCTGACAAAAGTCACTATTTAAAAACTCGCTGATTTTAAACTCTTTTTTGTCATCTCCCAGTGTAATACTTGCGTGATCGCCATATATTGAAACTCCTGCGATATCATCAACATACTCTTTTAACCTTGCTTTAACTTCACTTTCAAGCTTTTGTTCGGCTTTCTTTATCTTGTTCTGCTCTGGAAGAATAACTTCATAAGCTTTATTTTTGTCTTCATCTGTCTCCAAATTCCAGATGGGGTGCTTTATTAGAAACTTTACTGCATTAAAACCAACTCTGGAATTATAAATTGGGTCGTCTTCCTTTTTTATTTCATCGAATAAAGTAAAAAATCCTCGAATGAATTCATGATATTGTTGTGTGCTTTGAGTATTCATATTTTCCCTCACTAATAACCCTCTGCCTTTTAGCCTTAGCTAGTACAATTATTACGGGAATTGATTTAGTTTTTATTAAAGAAGTTGTATTGCTAACGTGATGACATGAGCTATTTTATGTTCACATCAAGCAATTTAAGTTGTCATTCCAGTCTGGAATCTAGATTTTTCTAGACTTGATCCTATAGTCAAATTCATAACTACAAACGTTATAATATAAGAGTAATTTTCACCAAAAAGTATGTCATTCTAGTAGCTGACACTGGGATCCAGTCGCACTCAGTTAGTGAGCATACAATTATTATGTTAAAACATAACATTTTTGATGAAGTTCATGAAAGGCTGGATTCCAGACTGGGATGACAACTTAAAATATTGCTTTAGCTCTGTTTTTGCAACTTCAAGTATTTGCTACTCATAGTAAATACTTCTGGATCTTGAGAAGTGAGCTTGAGTATAGCAAGTATGTTAATAAAAAGCAAAGCAGCAATCGAGATATCAGCTATATCCCAGAGTAACTTAACTCCACCAATTGCACCAAATGGAATGATTAAGGTAAAAACTACAGTCCAGATTTTGGTGTATTTATTATCCATAGATACATAGCGTATTGTTTGTTTTGAACAAAAAAACCAAGTAAAGATAGTAGTAAAGGCAAAACAAAACATTATAGCCATAATTAAATAGTCAGTATAGGGCCAATTCATAGCTTTTCTAAAAGCAAATATGCACATGTTAGTGCTCTCTAAATCAGTAATCCAAGAATCTGTGACAAGCAGTACCATTGTTGTAATGAATACTATGAGTGCAACTATAAAAGGAGATATTATTGTGATTAGACTCTGTTCAATGATAAATTTATTGTTATTTTTTTTAGGAGTAATCGAGGAGTGTACAATTCCTTCGAGGCCAAGTCCTATATCTGTTGCAAAAATACCTCGCAAAGTTCCAACTTGAATAATAGTCAACATTTCTAAAATTAAACCTAAAGATAAACCAGAGTTAAAGCTACTAGTTGTAAAAAAACTGCTTGTTATTAATTTTAGAGAAGGAAGGATATTTTCACTAAACTTAAATAATATTATACCGCAAAGTGTAAGGTAACTCACCGTCATTATCGGTATCATAGCCGATATAAAAATTTTAATTTTTTTTAAGCTGAGAGCTGCAACAACAAAAAATATTATGGCCATTACAATGCCGCCAATGACTACAGGTATATCTACCATGCTGAGTGGTATTGATAGAGAATTTACCTGAACAAGGTTACCAACTGTTATTGAAACCATCATCATAATAACTAGAAACACAACTGTAGCTTTTCTAGAGTTAAATGCATCAGCCATGTAGGCTACAGGTCCACCTATAAACCGTCCATTTCTTTCTTTTCTGGTTTTTATACTTAGGTAACAAGTAACATATTTTATCACAGAAGTAACAACAATAATTATTGCCATCCATAAAATGGATCCCGGTCCTCCGGTTTTTAGAGCAACAGCAGTTCCTGAAATATTTCCTACTCCTAAATTTCCCCCTAAGATTGTAAACAGAGCAGCTATAGAAGAAAATTTATTTTCTCCTCTTTTAGCTCCAATAAGTGAAAGGGCATACGGTAGTCTAAATATCTGCAACCATTTTAGTTTAACCGATAGGTAAACACCAGCAACTAGTATGAGTAGTATTGTTGGCAGTAATAAAACAAACTTTACTGTATCCATCTGTAAAAGAGAGATTTTTACTTGAGCATATAGCAAAAGTTGAAAAATACCTAACCTATTTTCTATGTATGACTTCGGTTCCATTATTCTAGCACCTCTTATCTTGTCATACCAATCACAACTGTATGAACATTGTAATATGGTACAATGTTAAAACAATGTCATTCCAGACTGGAATCCAGAAAATGAACAATGGATCCTAGTTTTAGCTACTCGGATGATAAGAAAAGGATACTTGAATGACAAGAAAGGGGACACTAGAAAGAAATGGGTGTCATTCCAGTGCTTGACACTGGGATGGCTTTGTTGCATCACTCAAGAGAAAAGAACTGGCAGTTACTGACAAAATTCATTATAAAATAGCCATTTAACCGCTTAAGGATAAATATATCATAAAAAATGAGAGTCAGTAACCAAGGTAAATATAACAAATTTTTCCAAGAAATAGGAATATTTTCATTTAGGCAAGGTGTTGATAAGAAGTTTAAGCTACAAGAGCATTAAATATAGTGATGAAGCACGAGAATATCTAAATCACACATATTGAGAAGCAACCTTCAACAAGTGTAGATGGAGCACAAGCACAATCTTTAGCAGGTGAAAAGAAACAACTATAGTTTTCGTTATTGTTTAGTGTTGACCTAGAAGGTCAACACTGATATATACCTCTATATAGCTAATGTGTGGAGGTAATATGGTGGTAGATAATCCAAAAGCAGTTAATAATCAGGATTATTTTGATAAAAGTAATCGTTTTTATTTGCGCCTAAAAGATAATTTTTTTCAAAATGTGAATCCAGGTAGTAAAGTGACTATCGATTCTGAAGAGAAGAACGAAGAAGTTAGTATTGATGATGATGAAAAGTGGTTTAAACACTTTTCTACTGTACTTTCCAATGAAGAAGGACAGGAAAAGTATAGATATGAGGTTAATGGCAGGTATGAATATAAACATGCCAATAAGTACGATAGCAAAAATGTCGTAGGTGCAATTGCTCAGAAAATTGCAAAAGATGTAAAGGAAAGTATAAAAGATAATACTTTAGAATATATAGGAATTAAAGAAAGTAGAAAGAAAGGTAAGATTAAGCCTGCACTCAGAATTATGCTTGGCGATCCTACAAAATCAATAAATGTGGTTGATGTTTTAAATAGTGATATATGCAGAAAATATGGTGTAGATGGAATTACATTATTGCTGCCTAGTAAAAGCAAATGTGAAACAAGGGGAATACGCTGCAGAGTTGATGAGAATGGAACAAGAATTTATGAAGTAGCTAACGGCTCATATTATATGACTTTAAATTGGTATGCTGAAGGAGAAGAGTGTGAAATGAAAATTATCATTAGTGATAATGGTGCTGTAGAGTTTATTGAAAGCAATGGTGTTACTTGGGATCAATTAGCTGCACATAAAGAAGTAAAAGTAGGAAGACAATATGAAGCGAAGCCTTTATATGAAGCATTGTCATATTTAAAGCGAGAAGGCTCTGAAGTAATAAAAGGATTTTATCCTTCAACAAGTGTGGAAAGCATACAAATTACTACAGGAGTTAATAAGCAAGCAGCTCTTTCAAAGTTATAATTTTCGTTATTGATTGAAATGAAGCCTTTTGGTCCCCAAAAGGCTTCATGATCGAAATTTTTGGAAAGATCTTTATTGGAAAATTCAGGGACAGGAATAACATTTTTAAGCTATCGTATAACTATCACTTGCTCGCTGGGAGC
The DNA here is from genome assembly GCF_947251845.1 of Wolbachia endosymbiont (group B) of Athalia cordata. Classification (NCBI taxonomy): domain Bacteria; kingdom Pseudomonadati; phylum Pseudomonadota; class Alphaproteobacteria; order Rickettsiales; family Anaplasmataceae; genus Wolbachia; species Wolbachia endosymbiont (group B) of Athalia cordata. The sequence goes on along the minus strand of NZ_OX366383.1, from coordinate 702,865 downwards.
TCTATTTTTCATACCACTCATTTATGAGTTTATTGATATCAGAATCTATAAAATCCTTTAGTGGTTGACTGGTTTTTATCTCGGCATTTTTAGGGATACACCTATCTTTACATATTGCGTACTTTATATGAAAGTTAATATCAGCGTATTCCTGATTTGGAATGATATTGTTTTTAAAGGGAAATAACACCATATCTTCATATATGTTACTAACAAATGTAACTTCCCCAACTTTATCTTCATGTTCCTTGGGAGTAGGCCAATGAATATCTATATTTGATATGTTACCCTGACAGTCAAAGGAAGTAGGAAGGCCGAAATCTCCAGGGTCTTTGTAATATATATGCCAACCTGGTTTTATTGTAACCTTTATTGCGCCTTCAATGGTAAGGTTTGCTTTATTTACCTTACCAATGAGCAGATCAAATTTTGCAACTTCTTCTTCAGCGCACAATTGAGTGCAAGAAAAAAGTAAAAGTAGGATTGAGTATATACGTATTTTCATAAATACTCTATTTATGAAGAAAATAATTTAAGTTCTATCTATTATAATAAAAATATTATATAAATCATTTGTTAATATAATATTATGCTAATACAAATATAGTAGCAATTATAACTTTCATATATTATTTTTTTATTTTTAAGCAGTTATAATATTAAAGAGACGTAACAAATATAAATAGTAGTGGCTTTGCATAGAAAATCACAAATTTATTTCCTTTATAAATGTAAGACTTTTTAGAACTAGAAAGATACCTTGGAGCAACTTGCTCCAAGGCTCTTGTTTACTTAGAATCCACCCATTCCGCCCATTGCTCCTGCACCCATAGGTGATGAAGCATTTTCTTCTTTGTTTGGTAGATCAACTATCATAGATTCAGTAGTAATAAGTGCGCTTGCTACAGACACTGCCGTTTCAAAAGCAATACGAACTACTTTTGCCGGATCAATTACACCAGCTGTTGATGCATTAGCGTAGTTCATAGCCTCAACGTTGTATATAAGCTCTTTATCATTCTGCTTAATCAAATAGTCAATTATAACAGCAGATTCAAGACCAGCATTTTTAACCAATCTTTTGATTGGAGCACTGAGAACTTTTTTGACAATGTTGATACCTATTTGCTCTTCATCGCTTGAAGCTTTTAGCTTATCAAGAGCAGATGCAGCATAAAGAAGCGCAACTCCTCCACCTGGAACTATCCCTTCTTCAATTGCAGCTCTTGTTGCATGCAGAGCATCTTCGACTCTATCTCTACGCTCTTTAACTTCCACTTCAGTTGCTCCACCAACTTTGAGCACAGCAACGCCGCCTGATAATTTCGCTAAACGCTCTCTCAGCTTTTCTTTATCATAATCAGAGGTTGAAGTTTCAATCTGAGATTTAATCTGGTTAACTCTAGCATCTACTCTGTTTTTTTTATCAGAGTCGCTGTCTTCACTAACAATTGTAGTATTGTCTTTAGTGATTTTAACATTTTTGGCAGTACCAAGATCTTCAAGAGTCAAATCTTCCATCTTGATTCCAAGCTCATCTTTTATGACATACTTAGCACCTGTTAAAGCTGCTATGTCTTCGAGCATCTCCTTTCTCCTATCACCAAAACCTGGAGCTTTTACTGCAGCAACTTTTAGACCACGTAATTTGTTGATCACTAAAGTGCTTAATGCTTCACCTTCAACATCTTCTGCAATGATAAACAAAGGCTTACCAGACTTAAAAATAGCCTCAAGAATAGGAAGTAAAGGTTGAATAATATTAAGTTTTTTTTCTGTAATCAGCAAATATGGATCATCAAGCTCCACGCTCATCTTTTCATTATTTGTAACAAAGTATGGAGAGAGATAACCACGGTCAAACTGCATACCAGTTGTAAGTTCAACTTCTAATTCTTTTGAACCCTTACTCTCTTCAACAGTGATGACGCCTTCTTTTCCAACCTTTTTAACAGCATCAGCAATGCTATTACCAATATCTTTATCACCATTTGCAGAAATTATTGCAACTTGTGCAACTTCATCCATTTTCTCTAAAGAAATTGTGCGAGACATTGATGTAATCTCCTTTAATATCACATCTTTTGCCTTCTGTATTCCATTTTTGATACAAATACGATCATTTCCAGCTGCAATTGACTTTGAAGCTTCCATTATCATATTGCTAGTCAGTATTGAGCATGTTGTGGTACCATCACCAACTTTGTCATTACACTGAGAAGCACTTTGAGCAATGGTGCTTACTATCGCAGAGTGTAATGGTTTTTCAGGCTTTATACCTTTCATTACCTTATAGCCATCCTTTGTGACCTCTGGTCCACCATATGGCTTGCTAATTCCTACTGTATTTCCCCTAGGCCCTGCAGTTGCTCCCACCGTTGAGTCAACCATTGCTGCAACTTCACGAAAGGCTTCTTGCAACTGTTCGCCTGATACTACTATGTTAGCCATTTTTATCACTCCTTAAATTAATAAAAAATTTAGAATATTAAAATACATAATGCACTATATAGCGCATTAGTTTAGTAAAATAGGGATACCTACTTGATAACAGCAAGTAGGTCTGACTCCTTCATCACGACATACTTTTCATTGTCATGCTCTACTTCTGTGCCAGCCCACTGCCTGTAGAAAACCTTATCACCAGTTTTTACAGTTAAAGCTATACGCTCTCCGCTTGAGTTGCGTGAACCACTACCAATTGCTATAACTTCACCTTTAGTAGGCTTCTTTTCAGCACTTGATGGTAGTACAATTCCACCTTGTTTTTCTTCAGTAATAGGCTTTATTAGCACGTTATCATCTAATACATTCAAATTTACACTTGACATTTATGTTTCCTCATTAATAGATTAACCTACAATTCTATGTAGTCATCTAAAGGTTACATTTCAAGGGTTGGAGTTAGTAAAAGTGTATAATTAAGATTTGAACAGAAGTTTTATGGGTTACATACCGCTAGCAAACCGTAGTCTAATATCTTTATACGGACCAGATACGAGAGATTTTCTTCAGGGTGTTATAACAAATGATATTAATAAACTAAGTAGCCAGCAGGCAATTTACTCTTTATTACTCAACCCTCAGGGAAAATATCTGTACGATTTTTTCCTCATTGAGCATGATAAATATATTTATTTGGAGTGTGAAAATGCCCATCTACAGCAAATAATTGAAAAATTAGACTTGCTCAAAACTTACCTTAGAGTGAGGATTAAAGACATTAGTTCACTATATAAGGTTGGAGTTTTGTTTGATGCTAAGTTGGCGAAGTGTAGTAGTAAGTCACAAGTTATTTTTCAAGATCCAAGGCACAAGCTGCTAGGAATGAGGATCATACATGAAGATGAAATAAAAGAACCGGTTGGAGATTTTATTCAGTATGAAAAAGTTAGAATTAAAAACCTTGTCCCAGATGGAGCAAAAGATATGGTGCAAAATTCATCATTTCCGCTGCAATATTTAATCGATAAGATAAATGGTATAAGCTTTAATAAAGGGTGCTATATAGGTCAGGAAGTTGTAAATCGAATGAGCAGACAAGAAAAATTCAGAAGGAAACTTTACCTTGTTGAGGGAAAAAATGCACTTCCAAATATTGGCACTAAAGTAATCAGTGAACATAATGAAGAAGTAGGAGAACTACGCTCTAGTGTCGACAATATTGGACTTGCATTGCTTAATACTGGAAAAAGCCACGCAAATTTATATGTCGGTGGAGTTAGCATTAAGACGTTATAAAATATCTATTCGAGTAAAAGCCCCTTTTTCTTGTTTAAGTGTTTGCAATACTAGTTAAATTCTTGACTTTATTATTTAAATATATCATAATTAAAGTATATTATTATTTTTAATAGAGTTTGATATGCCATTAACAGAAAAACAGAAAGAATCATTTCAACAATTATATCAAAGATTTAGAGATAATGGAGATATTAGAGATATTGTTGAACTTTTAGGAACAGTATCAAAAGAAGATTTTCTTACTATTTTTAGTGAAACTAATGAAAAAACTCAGGAGTCAATAATTGGAACTTATGAAGCAACTCGTGTAGACTATCTTAAAGAAGTTTTGAAGCGTGCGAAAGAACTAGTTTTGCTTAAAGAAGTTGTAAGAGCAAAGATTTTATCTTCTAACAATCAAGGTAAGATGGAATCTATTTCACTGATTGAATATATTACAGATCCTAGTCGCCAATATCCATCAAAAGTTTTAAATAATGTTCTAGAAGCTTTTAAAGAAGAATTTTTCTATTCTTTAAAAAAAGGTGAGCTTGAAGAAATTAAAGGTGCTATAGAGAGAGAATTTACAAATGAAAAATGTGTACAGCAAAAAGAAAATCTTGAGAAATTGATAACCTCAATTAGAGACCTTATTGAAAATAGAGTGAAAGCTGAAAGCAGTACGGATAAAATAAATCCAAATGTTGAAAATAAGCTATTTAGCCCAACTAGTAAAGCAATTGTTGCTGGTGCTATTTGCAGTGTTATAGCTGGATTAGCAGTTGGTGGTGGACTTTTTGCTGCTGGTGTTGCATTACAAATGCTGACTTTAATTGGCATAGCTGCAGCTGCTGCTGTACTCACTGGACTTGTTGCTGGTGGTATTACATATGCAGTATCTACTAAGATAGAAAATCCTGACACATCAAGGTCGGCAACAGAACAAGATTTGCCTCAGCAAAGTTAAGTAGAAGGAAGAAGTCTCTTCTTCCTTCTCTCCAAATTTTTTGAAGTATCTATTAACAGGATTTTAGATACCTTGTTTTACGATATGTATAACCATAAACTCGCACAAAAGCCCCTTTTTCCTGTTTAAGTTATCCACAGAATTGTTAATAACTAAGTTGATAACCTAGTAGAGTACATAATTTTACATTTCTGAGTACTTTGGAGATCTATAATAAATATGATCTCCAAATACTAATATATATATAATTGAAAGCAAAAGAACTGTGGATAACTCTAAAAAGTTATATTTATTTTAATATTTTTTAAAAAAAAGAAACAACCATTAAGGGAGCCAAGCTAATACAATCATATAAAAGATTACATATTTGGTTATAATTTTAATATTTTTCTAACAAAAGCCAATAAGGGGGTAGTCTTGGAAAATTTTTCCTAAAAGATAAAATTTTTAAGTGCTTTTGAAGTGATACTTTAGGTATTTTTAAAGTAATACTTTTAAAGTATCAATTGAACATTTTTGAGCATTAATCTGGAGGTTCAACAGGCACTTTTTTATGCTGTTTGAGAAGAGCAAAAATTGAATTTTCTCTTGTTGAAAGCTTGTGTTTCTTATATTTTCCATAATATACATTATGTAATTTTCGATACTAATAAAAATATCTGCCAATCTTTTAAACAACAACCTATCGAACCTCCGGATTAGTACTTAAAAGGAACTATTAAAGTACCTCTTTAAGATTAAGTTCCTACTTTCAAAATACTTAAAATTCTAACCTTTAGCTCCAATACGACCCTCTATTTGTCTTTTTACTTAAAAGTATTGAGATATTTACTAATTGAGTAAGTTTTTCTGTAAATATTTCAATCTAATCATACTCTTTTTGATGTCTTTTTTGATCTTTTTCAGAGTTATCCACAGTTTTTTTATTCTCAATTATATATAAAAAATTTGGAGAAAAGAGGAAGAAGTCTCTTCTTCCTTTTTTTACTTAACTACACTACCATACTTGCCGCTGTACTAGCTTTTTGTTCTGCATCAACGCTATCTAGCAGTCATTCCATAATGATCCTTTATAAAAAGATCAGCACCTGCATCTAGTAAAATTTGTGTTACCTCTTTGTCATGACTATTGTGCAAAGGAGTTTTTCCAAAAGAATCTAGTGCATTAACATTAGCACCTTTGTCTAATAGATATCGTATTAACTTCTTCTCCTCCTCCTCTAAGCAATCAAAATCTCCAACTATTACATGCAATAATGTAACTTTATATCTATACTCTCTTTTCTCTAAGCTAAATAGATGATTTATATCAAATTCTTCCTCCTTCCACCTTTGATATGTATCGCAAACTTCCGTTGAAACGATAAAAAAGGGTGAAGTTACTGCTATTCACTTTTTGTATAGTTTTTAGCAAAAGCTTCCTCCCAAGTGCCTTGAGTTGCTGCACGGCTATACTCTGTTACTCTATTTTCAAAGAAATTTGTATGTTCCACGCCATTTAGTATTTCATCAAGCCACGGAATAGGGTTATCTTTAACATTATATATAGATTTAAGACCTAATTGCGTTAACCTTCTGTTTGCTATGTAACGTATATAATTGCGCACTTCCTCTGCAGATAGCCCTTCAACATCTCCTAAATCAAAAGCAAGACTTATAAATTCATCTTCAAGTTCAACAATAGTGCGACATGCAGAATATAATTCTTCTTTGAACTCGTCATTCCAAATTTCATTATTCTCTTTAATAAACGTATTGAACAAATTGATAATTGAATTGGTGTGCAAGGTTTCGTCACGTGCTGACCAAGCAATTATTTGCCCCATACCTTTCATTTTTCCAAACCGTTGAAAATTGAGCAAAATTGCAAATGATGCAAATAACTGCAATCCTTCAGTGAAGGCACCAAATACTGCTAAAGTTTTAGCAACATGTTTTTTATCGTGCTTTTTACTTTCCTCAAATTCTAACATGTATTCATACTTCTTTCTCATAGCATCATATTTTAAGAATGCTTGATATTCACTTTCTGGCATGCCAATCGTATCTAGAAGGTATGAATAGGCTGCAATGTGTATAGTCTCCATATTGGAAAAGCTTGCAAGCATCATACATATTTCTGTTGGCTTAAATATATTTGAATAATGCCTCATATAGCAATTATTTACTTCAATATCTGCTTGAGTAAAAAACCTAAAAATCTGGGTCAATAAATTTTTCTCTACATTAGAAAGTTTAGTTTTCCAATCTTTCACATCATCAGCAAGCGGAACTTCTTCAGGTATCCAGTGTATCCTTTGTTGCTGCAACCATGCATCATATGCCCAAGGATAATTAAAAGGCTTGTATATTGGATCTGCTTCTAGCAATGACATAAGGTACCTAATTATTTTGAAGTAAATATTATATTAAATGATATTGAGAATCAGTCAATTTAACTTTTTTGAAATTTGACGACAGATAGTTTATCAGTGTATTATGATTTCAAATAACTAATTGACAAAATGCGAGTATTAATATTTTCTGTTTTGCTGTTTTCAGTAGGCTGCATGCACACTATCTATAATCACGGAGTTCCTGGCATTAATGTTGAACTGTGGAGCAAAATAAAAGTAGGTGATGATAGAGAAAAAGTGGTTCATACTTTAGGATTGCCAACATTAGTATCAAAGTTCGACGAAAATGTTTGGTACTATGTCTCATATAAAATTAAACAAGCTAACTTCTTGGGAAAAAGGAAGTACAGTAGTAAGTCTCTGCAAATTTCGTTTAATCAGAATGACGAAGTTACAGATATAAGAGAAATCAACGTTGCAGAAAGGTCTTTAGCTGTTGTTGATTGAAAATTTGCTGATCTATTTTTCATCACAAGTAACTAATTTAGGTAACGTAAATTCACCTATTTAGAATAAAATCTAACGTGACTTCGCGCCAAATGTGATGATGCTCAGCAGGTAAGCCAATTAACGGGCTACATTTATACACTGCACGCATTGCATTATCTGCTGCTGATCTAAAAAGAGGATTATTTTGATAAGAACTACTATCTGCTACGTTGGCTACAACGATCTCGCCTTTACTGGATAATAATAAGTTAATTTTTATACTAAAATTTTCTTTATAAACTATGCCCTCAGGAATGCTCCAACACTCTGTCAGTTTATCCCTTATAGAATTAATAATTTCTGTTACAGCCAATTCATCATCTTTGTTCTCAATATTTTTCTTATCTCTTATTTCATTTTTCACCTCTTTGATGTCTTCTCTTAGTTTTCTTTCTACACCCTTTTTTCTTTTGGGAATAGGAATACCCTCATCAATTTCCTGTATTTCAATAATTTGCCTCGGTTGTACTAACTCAACTAATTCTTTTTTTCTTTGTGGTATAGGAATAACTGATGAATCATTCGTTTGGGCTTTCATTGAAAAAAGCAAAAAACAACATAGAGACAAAAGAAGAATATAATTAAAATAGAGAGGGCGCATATGTTAAGCAGCTTGTTTTACTGGTTTAAAGCTAATATTGCACATAAAGTCAATATATTTCAGTTGACTTAAACTCAAATTTGCTACACTAATTTTATTATCTCTATAATATCATATGGTCAATATACTCTAAATGAGATGGAAAGATGAAGGTGTTATTATAGCTGTTAAAAAATACGGTGATAAAAATTTAATTCTTTCTCTATTTACAAAAAATCATGGAAAGTGCAGAGGATTAACTAGGTTAACAAACAATAGCAATTATAAGTTTCAAATAAGTAATCTATTACATGCAGAATGGAGTGCTAAGCTACCTGAAAATCTAGGTTTTTTAAAGTGCGAATTGATTGAATCTCCATTTCATCATTTCTTTCAAGATAGGTTAAAAAGCATTGCTATTGTTTCTTTCTCGTCTATATTAGAAAAAGTGCTTCCAGAAAGTGAATCCTGCATCAAGTTGTATGATAATTTTAGACACTTCATTGATGTAATAAAACATAATAGCCAGTTTTGGCAAAGTCATTACCTTAACTTAGAGCTTCTGCTTCTTACGCAACTTGGATTTAAGTTAGACCTATCAAAATGTGCTGTAACAGGTGTGAAAGAAAATCTACAATTTATTTCTCCAAAAACTGGTAGAGCAGTGTCAAAAAAAGTAGGTGACTGTTATGCAGATAAATTACTACCTTTTCCACAGATGTTGCATGATGTATACAATAACAACCTACAAAATAGCTACTCATATCAAGAATTCAGACTAGGGTTAAAAATTACAGGGTATTTTTTAAATAAATATCTATTTCTGCAGTTAAATGCGAAATTTCCGGAGTTGAGAAATTTTATGCTATCATTTGAATCTTAGTTACTACTTATTTAAAAGAACTTCAACCAGTAACCACTCTATTTCTACCACTGTTTTTTGCTTTATATAAATATTTGTCAGCACGTACTATAAATTTTTTAACATCATCAAGGTCAGATCTTTGCATTGCTGAAATTCCAATGCTCACAGTTACATTATGGGTTGTATTTTTATCCACAAGTATAAAAGGTTCTTTGGCAATAATTTTCCTTATTCTCTCTGCAATAGTATACGCATCTGATACATTGGTATCTGGCATTACAACAACAAATTCCTCACCACCAAACCTAGCTAATAAATCTGTCACTCTGATATTTTCAGAAATTCTTTTCTGTATTTCCTTTAAAAGTTCATCTCCAGCATTATGCCCAAAGTTATCATTCACCATCTTAAAATAATCTATATCAAGTATCATAAGAGATAAACTTCTATCTTTTTCCACAGAATCCTTAACAATATTTCTTAAGTGTGCATCAAAATATCTTCTATTATAACAGTTAGTTAATGGATCCTTTATAGACATTTCCACATTATTAAATAAATTCATTCTCAAGGCATCTTGATACCTTTTGCGTTTCACTTGCAAATTAACCCTAGCTATTAATTCACTCTCATCTAAAGGTACTGTTAAATAATCATTAGCACCTACATCAAGTGCCTTTACTAAATTGCTTTTATCATAATCTTCAGAAAGGATCAGAATTGGTGTATAACGTGTTTCTACTTTACTACGAAACTTAGAACACAACCGTAGGCCGTCAGTTTTTGAAAACTGCATGTCAGAAATAATCAGGTCGTAATTATCCTTAATACCAACCTTTAATGCTTCTTTTGGATCGTGCAGTATTTTAATTGATCTGAAGCGTTGCTTTAGAACATTGTGTATCTGCTCTGCTTGAAAGGTGTCCTCATCTACAACAAGTATATTAGCATCAAAAATCTGATTAGAATAATCCATAATACTGCTTTCTGCTACTCCACCAATCTCAGCATTAGTTTCTCCTCTCAAGCACAACTCATCTATTATCATCTTTAAGCGCACAAGAGACTTAATTCTTGCAGATAAAGCAGTTTCATCTATCGGCTTAGTTAGAAAGTCATCCGCACCAGCATTAATTCCTTCCACTCTATCATGAGTGTCATGCAGCGCAGTTACCATAATTATTGGAATATAAGTCGTTAAGGGATCATTCTTTAGCTTCTTACAAACCTCAAAACCACTCATTTTTGGCATCATGACATCAAGTAAGATAATATCTGGCTGCTGTTCCGCTACTAAATCTATCGCCTCCTCGCCATCATAAGCTACAATAACTGTATAGTACTCTGCTTTTAGCTGAGCCTCCAAAAGCTTAACATTAGATGGTATATCATCTACTACTAGGATTTTTGCTGTCATTTTTTGTACTATCTACATTGTAAGTAGGATAAAGCTTGCCATCTTCACCAATTATGTAATTGACTTTTTCAACGTTATGCTCTTCATATAATTCTTTAATTCCGGTATCCTTCAACAATTTCCTAACTCTTGATTTTACAACCCAGAAATACCTATATATATTTTTAATAAGATTAAGAAATACAGGTACTTTACTTTTATCAAGAACAATTATACTCACTAAAGCTACAACTAAAATTTCTGAAAGACCTATATTAAACATTTTTCCTATGAAGCAAGTACTTTAACTCTCCTGATTATGAGTATTAATTTACTTAAATCAAGTTTATAAGCGACCATCTCATCTAAAAAGCTATTGTAGCGCTCTATATAATCCTTATCATTAATAGCCCAAGTTTGAACCTTGTCTACATGATTATCAGTAGCTTTTATAACTTTAACAGCTAGCTTATGTTGATAATTGCTTAAATCATCTAATAAATCATTAATTAAGCTGCGATCCCAATAGGAAGAATGGCTTTTCATCTTGCCAGCAACTGTTCTAATCATATCAAATCTTAGCAGCGACTTTAATTCAAAGTATATTCTACCAGCCTCAAGGATGGACAAAGATGTCTGCTCAGCAACAGATATAACGTCCAGCGCATAAATAAGAATACGTAGATCAGCAACCCTTTTTGCTAGATCTTTATTTATGTTAAGCTCTAACAAAGAAGCTAATCCATGATTATAGACCTCTAATAGGTGCTCATCTAAAATATCATGGCCTAAAGTTTCAATTGCACCCCTAAATTTTGTAACACCATCTAGTTCTACAAGATTAAGCTTACCAAGATTTTTTACTAACCAAAATGATACCCTACCAATAAATTTTTGCACACTTCTCACTACTTGCAAATATGAATCAACATCAATTTTTCCATCCAATTCATCAATTTTCTGCCAAAGGCTACTTAAATTATATAGGTGATTAACAACGATATATATGTTAACTGCTTCATGTACTTTAATTCCAGTACTCTCAACCAAATTATTAATAAATATACAGCCCATCCTATTTACTACATCGTTTGTAATGCAAGTAGAAATAATTTCCCTACAAAGTTGGTGTTTCAATATGGAATCCTTGAACTCTGTTACCATCCTTTGTGGAAAGTAATTTAGTAAGTAATCACGGCACAAAAAATCTTTTTCAGGTAGCTCAGAGTGTATAACTTCATTTTTTATTGCTGTTCTTGCATAAGACATCAGAACAGAAAGCTGAGGAGAACAGAAACCTTCTCCATCAGTTAACATTCTTGCTACCTCTTCTTCAGCTGGAAGAAATTCTACATCTCGGTTTAGCAGCCCAAATTTCTCTAAACTGAGTAATAATTTATGGTGCTGCTCCAACTTTTCTTTAGCTTGCAAGCACTCAAGAAGCAATGCTTTTGTTTCAATCCTGTTATGGTTTTCAAGTACCTTAGATGCAACTTCATCTATCATGCTAGCCAGTATTTCATTCCTTTTTTCCAAGGAAATTCCCCCTTCTTTCATAATTGCAACAAAAGCAATCTTGATGTTAACTTCAAGATCGGAACATATTACTCCTGCTGAATTATCAACAAAATCTGCATTGATGTACCCACCTCTCTTAGCATACTCTACCCTTCCAAGCTGCGTGCAACCAAGATTGCCACCCTCTATAAACATAGAAGCTCTAATATCCTCACCATTCACTCTTAACTCATCGTTTGCTTTATCACCAACCATGCCATGGCTTTCACTCTTTGCCTTAACAAATGTGCCAATTCCTCCATTCCATATGAAGTCCACTTTTGCCTTGAGCAGATACCGAATCAAATCATTTGGAGATAAGATATCTTCCACTATATCAAAGCACTTTTTCATTTCTTGAGAAATGTCTACTTGCTTGCTGCTACGCTCAAATACCCCACCACCATAAGAAATCAAATCTTTATTGTAATCCATCCAAGTGGAAAACGGTAATTCAAAGAGGCGTTTACGCTCTGCGAAACTTTTTTCTGCGTCAGGGTTTGGATCAACAAAAATATGCATATGGTTAAATGCACCAATCAAGCGCATATTTTTTGAAAGCAGCATACCGTTTCCAAACAGATCGCCAGCCATATCTCCAATTCCAATAACAGTTGCATCTTGGTAAATATCCTTATTCATTCTCCAAAAATGCCGCTCTGCTGCAATCCATGCACCTCTTGCTGTAATACCCATTTTTTTGTGGTCATAACCTGCTGATCCACCAGATGCAAATGCATCTCCAAGCCAAAAATTACATTCATAAGCTATTTGGTTAGCATAATCAGAAAATGAAGCAGTGCCTTTATCTGCCGCAACTACCAAATATGGATCATCTTCGTCATACCTAATTACATTCTCTGGTGGAATTATTTTGCCATCAACTACATTATCAGTAATATCAAGCATTCCTCTAATGAAATTCTTGTAGCATTCAACACCTTTCTCTCTTAAAGTGTTTTTGTCTTTATAAACTTGCTTTATTACAAACCCACCTTTTGCACCAACAGGTACAATGACCGCATTTTTTGTCATCTGGGCTTTCATGAGGCCCAAAACTTCAGTGCGAAAATCTTCCGTCCTATCTGACCATCTCAAGCCGCCACGGGCCAATTTCCCTCCTCTTAGATGTATTCCTTCAAAAAGGTTTGAATAAACATACAATTCACGATATGGACGCGGATCAGGTAAATCATTTATCTTACTTGAATCAAATTTTATAGATAAGTAAGGTTTATCATCCTGATAATAACTGGTCCTCAAAATGGCCATCATCAAATTAAATATCGAACGTAAAACATAATCATGTGAAGCATTGCTGATTTCCTTTAGAAGCTCCTCGATTTTTTCTGTCAAAATGCTAGTAGTTTCTGCCCTATCAATATCTATTTTAGTATCAAATCTTGAATGAAATAATTCTACTAAATACCTTACTACTTTTGGATACTCTGATACTACTTTCTGGATATATTCTGGGTTATAGCTAAATGATGTCTGCTTTAGGTAGGCGCTTAGCGCTCTAATCAGAAGCACTTCCTTCCACTCGAGCCCAGCAATAATGATCAAGCTGTTAAAATAGTCATTTTTTATTTCCTTGCTGAACACTTTTACAAGTGTTACCTCAAACTGCTCTTTTAAAGTAATGTTGTCTATTAATTCATCAACTCTTGACAACACAAAATGATGTATCCATATTCCACCGTTGATTTCTATATAATAACCATTATGAGATAGAATCTTAGCCCCTAAATTCTTAGTAACCTTTAATATCTTTGACAATTCAAGGCCTCCGTTGCTTGGAGTGTAAACCTTCAATTGATAGTTGAGATTGTCACGAGTAAGCCTCAAATCAACTTCGCTGACTTTTTTCTTTCTCACTATCTCCAATTTTTTCATATCATAATACGCATCATGAGGTTCAAAATTCTCTTGATAACTTATCGGAAATGCCTTGCAATAGCGGATAAATATATCCTCAACAGTGCTAAAAGTATTATATAAATTGTCTATAAAACGATCTTCCCACTTTTCTGTAATGTTTCTTAACTTGTTTTCGATACGCAAAACTTCATCATCAAAAACGCTAGCGCTTTTGGTTCTTAGCACCACGTGTAATTTCATCAAATCATATTCATTGATAATGTGATTGTTATAAATATCTGAACTTTCTGCATTCGTTTCATCTTTCAATATATCGCGTATCTTAAACATTAGTCTTGCACTAGCATAACGCATCGGTATCAATACTATGCAACTAATAAAGTTCCCTACCTTTCTCAAAAATAATTTGACTCTTGGTCTAATCGCAAGAGACATGATCGAGGTGCAAGTTTCAAATAACTCATCTTCATTTGATTGGAATAATTCGTCACAAGAAAATGCCTGTAAAATGGAAATTAAAGCTTTATTGTTATGGCCACCAGGAACAAATCCTGCCTTTTTTTCTATTGTTGTAACCTTATCCTTTATTACCGGAATAGTTCGAATATCTTGCACTTCTGCTATAGAAGTAAATAGCCCAAAAAAATGCTGTTCCCTTATTACATCACCCTGATCATTAAATTCTTTCACTCCTATACAATTCATATAGGTACGCCGATGAACTATTGAGATTAGGTCTGATCTTAGTATGTATAAAGAATTCAAGCTTTCAGAAGAAATTGATGAATTTTGGTACTCTTCACTTGCTCTCATTAACCCGAGGCTCTCCTTACCACTTAGAGCAAGCTTCCCTTCTTTATTAGTAATGTATTCTTGATAACCTAAAAATACAAAATTGTTATTTTTCAACCAAGCTAGAAAATCTCTGCCTCCAGCATCCAATGCCGGATGCTCAAGAAGCTTCTTGAGCATCAATTGCCAGTCCTTTACAACGCAGTTAACTGCTTTTAGCGTCTTTCGTAGAGATTCTTCTAGTGTATCAACAAAGCTACCACTTATGCCTTTAATAATTACATATATTACTGACTCTTTGATTCCATTACTTTCTTCCAAAAGATGAATTTTATCTATTAGGCTATTTTTTCTTTGAACATTAATTATGCTGTTACTATAATAGCATATAGTTAAACCGTGTGACTTAATAGTGGAAATGACAGAATCCACTAAAAAGGGCATGTCATAATTTGTGATTTTAATTATAGTGAAATTGCCTTCTATTCCTGAAATATCATTTACATTACTTACTGCCAATTTACTTTCTTCTTTTTCTTTTTTAAGAATGAAGTTGTATGCATCTTCTGCAATGTATAAAAGAAATTTATCGTTGACTTTTAGGTCACTATTATAAACAAAATTATAAAAGTACTGTATAAACTCTTTAATTTTTTCTTTCTCTTTTTTATTCCCTTGATCAACTAGCTTAAATAAAGACTCAACATTAACATTATGATTTATACACATTTTTCAAAACAAAAATACACAGCGAATCTAGATCTTTTTAACTAAGATTTCGTTACCAGAAGTATACACTATTAGCTCATCTCCTTCTACTATTTCCCCCGATAAAACTAACTTAGCTAGATTATTTTGAATGCATTCTTGTATTACCCTTTTCAGAGGCCGCGCTCCATATTCAGGGTCATATCCAGTTTGTGCTATTAGTTCTTTAGCTTCTTGCGATAAACTAATACTCAGTTTACGCTTAGCAAGCATCTTTTGTAAATAAGAGAATTGAACATCTATAATTTTATCAATGTCATCTTTGGTTAAGCTGTGGAATATAATAATTTCATCCAGTCTATTTAAAAATTCTGGACGAAACGCTGACTTAACTATTTTCATCACCTCATCTTTCACAGATTCGGTAGCTCCTCTTAGCATCACCTCAGCACCAAGGTTAGAAGTTAGAATCAGTATGGTATTGCGAAAATCAATCAATTTACCGTGGCTATCGGTGAGCCTGCCTTCATCCAAGATCTGCAGCAATATATTAAATATATCTGGATTTGCCTTTTCTATCTCATCAAACAAAATTACCTGATATGGTCTTCTCCTTACTGCCTCAGTTAACCTGCCACCTTGTTCATAGCCAACATATCCTGGAGGCGCACCAATTAACTTTGAAACGGAGTGTTTTTCCATATATTCTGACATATCAAAGCGTAGAAGTGCTGATTGATCATCAAACAAAAATTCGGCAAGGGATTTTGCCAACTCTGTTTTTCCAACTCCGGTTGGACCTAAGAATAAAAATGAACCAAAAGGTCGATTAGTATCCTGAACACCAGAGCGGGAGCGCCTTACTGCATTACTTATCGCTTCAATTGCATCTCTCTGCCCTATTACTCTTTTTCCTATTTCATTTTCCATGTTAAGGAGCTTTTCCTTTTCACTATGCATCATGTTATCAACTGGAATGCCTGTCCATTTTGAAACAATATTTGCAATATCACTCTCAGTCACTTCTTTCTTTAGGAAACTATCAGTAACTTTTTCCTGATTTTTTAACTCATTTTCAAGTTGAGGAATCACACCATACATCAACTCCCCTGCCCTTCCTAAATTTCCATTACGCTGAGCCAGTTCCAACTCTTTTCTCGAGTTATCCAATTTTTCAGCTGTTTCTTGTATTTTAGCTATCTTATTCTTTTCCATCTGCCATTTACTGCTTAAGTCAGCAAATTTACTGTTTAGACTCTCAATTTCCTCATTTATCTTTTTTAAACGTTGCTTAGAGTTTTCATCACTTTCTTTTTTCAAAGCCTCTGACTCAATTTTCAGCTGTATAATCTTTCTTTCAAGCTCATCAACAACCTCAGGCTTGCTGTCCATTTCAATTCTAACCCTACTTGCTGCTTCATCAATTAAATCGATCGCTTTATCAGGTAAAAACCTATCTGTTATATATCTATTAGAAAGCGTTGCAGCAGCGATTATTGCACCATCTGTGATTCTAATACCATGGTGCACCTCATACCTCTCCTTCAAACCCCTCAGTATTGAAATAGTATCAGTCTCAGTCGGTTGAGAAATAAACACAGGCTGAAAACGCCTTGCAAGCGCAGGGTCTTTCTCTATATGTTGACGATACTCATCCAAAGTTGTAGCCCCTATACAGCGAATTTCTCCACGCGCAAGAGCAGGCTTGAGCAAATTTGAAGCATCCATCGCACCACTTGTCGCTCCTGCTCCCACTAAAGTATGAAGCTCATCTATAAACAAAATAACTTTTCCCTCTGCTTTTGAAATCTCATTAATCACTGCTTTTAGTCTCTCTTCAAACTCCCCTCTAAATTTTGTTCCAGCAATTAATGCACCAAGATCCAAAGCTAAAACTTTTGCATCACGCAAACCAAGTGGTACATCATTTGCAACAATTCTGTTTGCTAAACCTTCAACTATTGCAGTTTTTCCAACACCAGGTTCACCTATCAGTACTGGATTATTTTTTGTTCGCCTCAACGATACCTGCATAGTTCTTCTGATTTCCTCATCACGACCAATTACAGGATCAAGCTTACCTTGCATAGCAAGCTCTGTAATATCTTTTGTATACCTCTTTGCCGCATTTAATTTTTCCTCGCTATTTGGAGAGTCTGCACTGCCACCTTTTCTCATTTCTGCAATAACTGAATTTAATTTTTGCGGTGTTACACCACCTTCTGCTAAAATTTTACCTACAATTTCATCTTTTTGTGCAGCAAGGCCCTGCAGTAACCGCTCAACAGTAACAAATGTGTCTTTATTTCTCCTCGCAATACCAATTGAATCATCAAAAACTTTTGCTACCTCTCTTGAAAGCTGAAGCCCACCACTACCTGGTCCTCCAACCACTGGAAACTTTTTAATTGCACTACTCACAGCATCAGAAATATTCTGAACATTTCCACCACAAGCGCCTATCAAATCCTGAACTAAACCTGACTCATCTTCAAGCATTACTTTAAGTAAATGTTCAGGCATAAAAATCTGATGCCCAGCTCCCAATGCTTTCATTTGAGCGCTCTGGATTAGGCTTTTTGCTTTTTCGGTAAATTTATTCAAGTCCATAATACAAATTTAACTCATACTTGCTGGTATATATAACAACTACTTTCTCAATTTTAAACTTAAAGTCATTTATAAATAAAAATTTTCTAAGTTCATACAAAACAAGAAAAAGCAGATTCTCTACAAAAGAGAAAACTTATATTAAAATATTAATTTGTTTTAAAACTAAATTAATGTTAAGATATAAAGCATATAGCTTAATTTTTTTACAAAAGAGCAATTGATATCAATGATTTTAACATAAAGAACTTAACAACAATTTCTATAGTACAAGAAATAAAGAATGGCGTTAGGCTTGTTCCAGACATAATCAAACCTGGAATACAGGGTATATTTTAGGTTCTGTCGCATCTATAAACCATAGGAAAAAAGGTGGGATTATAGGAGTTATGAAGCCATTAACATAGCAAAATTCTCAAAAGTAGAAACATTATTTTAATAATTTGTCTTTTTTGAATCATACGAATATTTTCTATGCCTGTGATGGTAATCTTTGCGGAATGGAAGCTTTTAAACCCAAGCATTGGCTTTATTAGTTTTTTGATAAATCTATCAACAATATTATTTAGATATTTTATTTGAAGAACTGTAATCTTCAGAAATTTCTGCATTCAAATAATCAAGAGCAGCAGTATTACTGCCGCTTTTATCAATTACAATTTTCTCAGGAAGATAGTTACTCCTGAAGGCTTTACGAAAGAATGCAAGTGCTGCAGACTTGTCTCTACTAACACACAAGAGTACAGTATATAAATAAACCCATTTACCGTTTAATTTAATGTAAGTCTCTCCAACTACTACCAACCTGCTTCTTTCTTTTCCTTACTGCCTCATCTATCAGTGGTGATAACCCACCTTTGTAACGTAGCATTTTGCTCCCCTTATACTCATCATTTCTTCCAAATCTCGATAGCTCAAAGAGAATCGACATTTCATGTATACAGATAACATCCTCTGAAAAGCTAAATCCTTTGAAATATGGCAACAATTTTTGATTGATACGAAACATCTTTGCTTTTTTTTTAGACAATTATATCATTCTTCTTTCTACTTCCCTACAAATGCGACAGAACCAACCCCATAGCATGTCGAACGAAGCTTTTTTTAAGAAAATCTGAATTTTCAACTACCATTAAACCAAGATTGCTCAGAACTTTAACGCAAAGTATTCTGTTGGAAAATATTCTATTTAGTCCATCAGTTGCAAGTGCCATAGTAAAATTATCAAAGTATCTATCACGTGAAATTTTCTTCAATAGATAATTACTGCCAACATCAATGCCAGAGGATTTTGCAGCAGTTATTTGTCTAATAACACTCTCTACATCTCTCATTCCAAGATTAAGTCCTTGACCTGCAACTGGATGGATTGAATGTGCTGCATCGCCAATAAGCAAAATTCTGCTTTTATGAAGCTTTCTCGCAAAAGTAAAACTCAAAGGGTAAGATTTTCTTTCACCCTCTAATTCAATTTCTCCCAAATAAGAACCAAATCTTTTTTTGAGTTCTATGATAAACTCCTCTTCAGATAAGCTCATCAGCATTTTTGAAATTTCGCATTTTTCTGTCCAAACTATTGAAGAAGTATAGCCACCTTTCATTGGCAAAATTGCAAATGGACCACCAGGAAAAAACCTCTCTACAGCTAAGTTTTGGTGATGTAGTTCATGTTTTACATTAAATACCATGCTATTTTGTTTATAATCAAATTTTATCATTGGTATAGAAAACAACTCTGGCAACTTAGAGTTTTTACCTTCAGCACAGATAAATAGTGATGATATCAATTTTTGATCATTATCAAGAGTAACTTCCATGTATCCTTCGTCACAAGAGATTGTCTTATAGGAACGTGGAGAATATATATTGAGTTTATGCAAAAAATTGTTATTGATTGCATTCCATATAATAGCGCTCTTGATTACGTAGCCCATTGGCTCTTCACCAACCATTTTATGGTCATAATGCACAGTAAATGGACTATCTCCATCTAATATGCATATATCAAGTATTGGTTCAGCTTCGCCTTCTAAGAGCCGCCAAATCCCTAATTTTTCTAGTATTTTTTTTGATCCTTGAGAAATAGCAAATGCTCGATTATCATCAACTGCACGTGGTAAACTATTTTTCTCAATTACGGCTACAGATACAGAGTCATTACTCAGGCCAATAGCAGTAATAAGACCAATTAGCCCACTACCTGAAATGATTACATCGTAATTCATTTTATTAACCTAAAATTACATTCTACCCATTTTGAAAATAGTTTAAACGAACTTTGTAGATGCTGGACTTCTTATCACTACCTTAGTATACCTCAGATTAGTAATAAAGTATTAATTATTTTATGCTAAAATAGGTTTTATTTTATTAAAGGAAACAGCTTATGACTACAGATTGTAAAGAAGAATTATCAAATTGCACTTCTAGGTACAGAGAAGAAATTGTAAACAACAAAAAAGCAATTGAACAAACCATAACTGGCAATAATAAAATTAATATAAGCGATTACTTTTATCAGGGTGATACAATCTGTAATGAAGAACTATTTAATGTAGGAGGCGAGTGTCAAGATACACAACGTGGTAAATATACGTATGATGAATGGAAGCAAAAAATTGAAAAATTTCATGCTAACGAGTTGTTAAAAGACAAAAATTTGCAAGAAACGTTAAAAAGCAAAGATTCGCAAGAAGAGTTAAAAGGCAAAATATTAAAGAATTTTGAAGATTATGAAAAGTATCATGAAAAGTATTATAAAAATGCTACTGAAGCTATAAAAAAAGAATTAGACATAGATTCGAAATTATTAGACATAGATTCGAAATTAAAGGCAATATTCAAAGAAAAGCAACAACCAGAAACTGATGAAACTCGAGCATATTGTGACGTTATACGAGGTTTATATGAAAATGGAGACATGCGCTCTCAACTAAAGTGCAATGATCTTGATTGTTTCAATAGAACAATAGAAGATAATCTATCTCAAAAACAATCCGAGCTAGCTGCTATAAAGGATGACTTTTTGGATAATACGCAAAATATTTTTCAACATATTCAAGTTGAAGATAGTATTTTTTAGAGAAATAGGGAGTGTTAAATAAACTGTGTCAAATCGCATTTTTAGTTCAACTCGATTTTTAACCTACTAGGAAAAAAGATATCAAGTTGAGAGATAGTTAAAGCCCAATCATGTATAGGCATAGTCCATTTTTCTCTTACCTTTTTTATAGCACAATATACCTGTTTATACAAGGCATTTGTGCTAGTAAATGAGCCCTTGGTTTTAGTAAATTTTCTGATCTGTCTATGTAGTCCCTCAATAGGATTTGTGGTATAAATTAATTTTCTTACAGGGCCAGAATATTTTAAATAACTAGACAAATTTTCCCAATTATTCTCCCAAAACCAACGGATATTTTTCTCCCCATTTTTCCTCCAGTTCAAGTAAATAATTCTCGGCAATTTCTCTACTTGATATGTTTTTTTCAAATCATTCATGAAAACTTTTGCTCGATGCATATTTCAGTGAATTTCTTATCTGATGTACTATACATTTCTGCTTTAGGAAATACACTGTTTATAGCTTTAGGAAAGCTTTTTAACACAAGCTATCAGAATATCATCTACTCCTCTCTCTTTTAGGTCATTTAGTACTCCCAACCAGAACTTCACTTTCAGCCAAATAAAAACCCAAAACTTCTTTTCTGCCATTTTGCTAATATGTTATACATACATTTGCTTACACAATGCCCGTCCTCCTTGACCTTAAAAAACCATGAACACTATTGGATATACAGATTGCAGCGGACGACTGCGCCATTCGTTGATTACCGGTAACAATTTGTCAGTAATACTTGATATCTCTGCTGCAGATATTTTATATTTCTTCTACATGCGATGCTATATCCCATGCCACTGGCATATGTACTTAAAACCTTTGCTTCAAGTTCGGTTTGTTTGCCTTTTTCTGACTACTTGTGGCTCGAAACTTCCTTCTCTATCTCTTGGTGTCAATAGTTCAAATACTTGTCCGTAAAGTCTTTGAATTTCTTCGGTTGTTTTCTTCGCTTTCAGCCGACAAATGGTTTTCTATCTCGCCTTCCCTCTAGCAGTTTTTTTATAAATGGTGTTAATGCTCCATCTCTTTCCGTCAATGGTCTTCCTTCTCGTATAGATGATAAGATATTTGTTTCTAATTCTTTATAGTCTACCAAACCGGTAGTTCTGTTTGCTTGACTCATTGTCAAACCTCCATTTTTTTATCAATTTATTACTTTACTTCTCGGTTTGACACAGTTTATTTAACACTCCCAAGCTTAATAGACAAATGGTAGGCAAAAAGCTTGTTACACCACCTCCAACGTTTCCATTACCCTTTTCCTTAAGTCATAACTATATGCTACTGGCATCCTTACCTTCACTACTATAAATCCATATCTTACTCTTTTTGGACTATTATGAGAAGGGCTATAGTTCCTTCTTTCTTTATCATTTATTTTGATAGTTCCAATCCTATCCTATGTTTATCACTATAACCAACACTGCCTGGCTCTAAATTAAAAAGCATCTTCGCTCCTCTTGTTTTTACATTTTAGTATAATGCAGATAATTTGTATTATCATAATCCTGAACCATATCTCCTTGCATTCACTTTGAGTAGTTGATTTTTATTAACCCCCTCTAGAAAGCTAGATGGATTTTCCATTGTACACTCTGACTGTTTAATAGTCTTACCTGACTCTTTAAAAACACTACTATTTCTTTCGAAATATCCATTTTCTATAGCTGTTAAAACACTTTTCCCCCCTAATAGACAATTTAGCCCTAAACTTGATTTATTCTCTAATTTGTTAAATCTTACTTCATCGACAAGCCTCACCTCTATTTTATTACTATCTTTCTCATTAGGACATAGATAAATACTGATCTCTCCTACTTCAGTGGTAAAAGACATTTCAATGATATCTCCTGAGATGTCTGTATAATTTCTCCTTCCTTCTATGTTTTCAACTCTAATTATACTTTTTCCAACTTGAACTATACCAATATTTAGATTTAAATCTTTAGCTTTTTGATTATTGAATATCTTTGCAACTTCAATAGTACTATTTTGTGGGTAATCTATACAAAAATATCCATTATCTATTTCTAGTTCAAAGTCATGTTCATCAATTTGCTCACTTTTACTTATAATACTTTCAAGTGCTAACTCCTTCAGCTTTGAAAGGTTTGCTTTTCGCTGACCTAAGGTATCTTTATCTGAACAAATTACGTTTACTACATCTCCATGCTCTTCATCGCTAAATCTGTTTAAAGATGCACCTTCTGATATTATCTGAAATATTTTTTTCTTGTATAAAAACTCATAAATTCGAGTAGTGTCAGCAGATAAATATAGCTTTGGGAATGTGTCAGCTATACGATCTATCAAGGACATATCAGATTTATATGGAAAAGTGAACATTATTCCTTGTTTTAGTGCTTCGTTTATAACTTTATCAAGTTCTTTTTCGCACTCCTCATAATCTTCTTCGCTACCAGAGTAACCTAAAATGTCCAGATAATCATGGATCTTATTTATTTTTTGCCAAATACTTTCATACTTTTCTTCTTCTCTTGTATTCGGTTTCACTTTCGCTAAAGAAAAAGAATCTTTTTGACGAATTAAAACAAAAGTATCTTTTTCTTTATGAATTATGGCTTCATCATAGAATAGTTGACTGTAACGCCTACCAAAACTTTCATCATAATCAGGGCAAGGGCTAACATTGTTGTCATCGTCACTTTCACTATCCGTTTCGTTCAATACTTCAATTGGGAAATCATTATTTTCAAGGTTTTCATCTTCACTTGTTCGACAATTTTCTGTTTTTCCATATAGCCAGGTTGATTTCTGGTCATCGCTACTTTCATCGTCAGCTTCATTCCATACTCCAATCTCGAAATCATTATTTTCAAGGTTTTCATCTTCACTTGTTCGACAATTTTCTGCTTCTCTATCTGGTAAGGTTGATTTCTGGTCATCGCTACTTTCATCGTCAGCTTCATTCCATACTCCAATCTCGAAATCATTATTTTCAAGGTTTTCATCTTCACTTGTTCGACAATTTTCTGCTTCTCTATCTGGTAAGGTTGATTCTTGGTCATTATTATCAATAATATGTTTAATTTTCACTTCAGGTACAAACTGAAGCTTTGCTATTTCTTCTCTTACGTTTTCTTTGTTTATTTCATCTGCAAGAGACACTTCATTACTAATATAGAAATTTTTCTGTTTTAAACTTTCGTTTTCCTTCTGCAGTCTATTGAATTCTGCAAATAGTTCTTTATACTCTGATAAATAAATACAAAATTGATCTCTTACATCATTAAGCTCCTTCTCTTTTTCTAATATCTGATTTTCATAATCACCTTTCAAATCCTCTATACTGTTTATCAGCACTGTACTTTCTTTTCTTACTCTATTTAACTCATCTTCAGTCAAAACCAGTTTTTGCTGTAACTCTTCATTTATTTTGTCTGTTAACTGAATTTCATTCTTTGCCTCTTTTAATTGATTATTTAAGTTCTTAATTATATCACTTTTGTTCTGAGTTTCTAATAATAATATTTCTATTTTCTGTTTTAGCTGTTCGATGTCTTGATCATTTTCAGTTAAATTTCTCGTCCTTCTTTGTAATTCAACTTCAAGCCTTTTAATTTTCCCTTCTAGGGTTTGCATTTCTCTGTTAAGTTCACTTACTTCTTCGTAATACTCTTCTACTCTTTTCTTATAGTGTTTTTGTAACTCTACATTTTTTTTAAGATCAAAATTTTCTTGTTGTAGATTTTCTATTTTACTTTTCAAACTATCTATTGCTTGATTTTCTTCATTGCTAATCTCAAATACCTCTTCAGGAAAATCTTCAAATTCACAAGATGAATTGCCTTCAAGGTCGTTACTACCAAATAAATTATATTGTACTACCTGCTTTAAACTAAACATACCTATACCCCCTACTAAAATAAACAAGTAATATATTGTATGCGCTATATATCATAAATACAATCAATTTGAATATAATCTATTTACTAATTCGTATTGTGAATTTTTATAGAGTAGGTTTAGGTGTAAAATATTATAATACCATTAAAGCAGGTGAATAAAGCACAGTCTTTTTGAGAGGATAAATTTAATGAAAAGACCATACTAATTAGTGTTATAAGGAATTGAATTATTGACTCTTCTGAAATTGCAAAAAAGATCGTATATTTTTGAGAACAAGCAGCGTAAAAATAAGGTTATAAAAATAGAAGATTTAAATTATTTCAATAAGCTTAGGCAAAACAGTTCGTATGTAGATATGGATAAAATGGGCTAATGTGGCTAGTTTTAGCGTATAGCAAAGTCAGAATATAAAAAAGTTCGTATGTATCATTTGGTAGACCATAAGATCCCAAAACAAACACTTCACGTGCGACCCGAAAGTCATGAAGTCGTGATGGTTAAATTCCATCCGCCTTAACATCGGGTTGAAAGCATAATCCACACTTTAGGAAAGTGGCGATTTTCTAAGGTGCAAGCATGGATTAAAAAGGGGTAATATTAAACTTTATAATAAACCCCCCTAAGAAAGTTAGATATGGTTACGAAAGGAACTTATGTCTGAATTGTCGTTATTTGTGATATGCGAAATAAAGTTGAGACGCATAAACCAAAAGGTACGGAGAGATGAATAATTAGAATGAGAAGGTCTAATTAAGATGTTTTCAACCTCCCGGCAAATAGTAAGAACCTAAGTTAACGTGAAAAGATTTCATGGAACGGAGTAACCACATGGAAGCTCTTATTATCCTTTGTTTAAAAAGGATAACTAAGAAGGTGGCCCACTAAATGCTTCTATGTGGAGGGATTGTTTAAGAAGCTAATGCCTAAAGTAATATTTGGGATATGCAGACGTAAACACTTTAATTTGGAAGGTAAAGTTGTGAATAGTAGTGAATATGTTATGAGCCAACAAAATGTTAAGTATGAATGGAATTTGGCGCAAGCTTGAGAAATCTTCATTTAAGCTACAAAAACGAATTTACCGAGCTTCACAATGTAATGATATGAAGATGCATAATCTTCAGAGGTTATTACTAAAGTCAACAAGTGCAAGAATGCTCGCTGTTAGAAGGGTAACTCAGGATAACAAAGGGAAAAAGACTTCAGGCATTGATGGAAAGTCTAATCTTAATAAAAAGGAAAGATTGCTATTAGCAAATTCCTTAAATATAAGAGAGAAGGCAAAGCCATCAAGACGGGTATGGATCCCAAAATCTGATAGGTCATCGGAGTATCGCCCGCTCGGTATTCCTACCAATAGCAGATAGAGCAAAGCAAACACTTGTTAAAATGGCACTAGAACCGGAATGGGAAGCAAAGTTTGAGCCTAACACTTACGGTTTTAGATCTGGTAGATCCTGTCATGATGCAATAGCAGCTATATTTATCGAACTTGGTCAGAAAACAGCATTTATACTAGATGCTGATATTTCCGGATGCTTTGAAACATTCTGCACTGCTTGAAAAACTTAATACCACACCAACTTTAAAGAGAATTATAAAAGGATGGTTGAAAGCAGGCATTATGGAAGATAGAAAGTCCAGTCCTACCAAACGTGGCACAATTCAAGGTGGAGCAATTTCTCCATTACTTGCATGTGTAGCACTATATGGACTAGAACAGAATATCAAAGAAGAACTTAAGGAAGAACTTTTCCAATATGCGAAAAAGAAATATAGCAGGGTGTCTCGCAAGCAGGCGCAAAATTCAGTTAGTGTAATTACGTACGCTGATGATTTTGTGGTATTACACGAGAGCGAGGAACTTGTGATGAAGGCAAAGGTTCTAACTGAAAAATGGCTAAAACCCGTTTGACTAGAATTAAAGTCATCAAAGACAAGAATTGCACATACACTGAAATCCCTAAATGGGTAAAAGCCAGGATTTGATTTTCTTGGATTTTCAATAAGGCATTATCAAACACGTCAAAATAAGAGAGGTTACAAGTAAACCAAGTCGTAAATCTATAAGTCAACACTTGTTATCTATAAAACATAAGCTTAAAGAGTTGCGAGCAGCACCACAAGAAGCTGTAATAAAAGAACTTAATACAATAATAAGGGGTTGGAGCCAATATTACATCTCGGTAGTCTCAAGCAAAGTCTTTAATTTATTAGACTACTCTATGCATAACAAACTTTGGAAATGGGCTGTCTATAGACACCATGACAAAAGAAGGTGTTGGGTTAAAAGAAAATACTTTAAAAAGTATGGTAACGACAATTGGAGATATATGGTAAGTAACAAGTTATATCTTATTAGACATAGGGATCATGCTATTAAACGACATATCAAAGTAAATGGAAATAGATCTCCGTATGATGGAGATTGGCCATATTGGGGAAATCGTTTAAGTAAATTACCAGATCACGAGTAATAAAATTACTGAAGTTACAGCAAGGTAAATGTAATTATTGTTATTTTTGGTTTAGGTTTAACACATGTACATCATCAAGATTGCAATAATAACATGAAAAATCTATCCTTGCTTCATAAGCACTGCCAAGATCAATTACATGGAAGTATGCATACCAAATTAGAGAGAAGCCGGATGATGGGAAGTCCGGTTTTGAAGTCGAGTGGGGAGAGGTGACTTTCTCCACTTAGATAACAAATTGTCTACAATCAGTTATATATGGTTGTTTTCGCGAAAGGAGTAACTGTTGATAACTAGCACAGTAGGAGAAAAAATAAAAAGTTGTAGGTTAGCAAAGGGATAGGTTCTGTCGCATTTGTAGGGAAGTAGAAAGAAGAATGATATAATTGTCTAAAAAAAAGCAAAGATGTTTCGTATCAATCAAAAATTGTTGCCATATTTCAAAGGATTTAGCTTTTCAGAGGATGTTATCTGTATACATGAAATGTCGATTCTCTTTGAGCTATCGAGATTTGGAAGAAATGATGAGTATAAGGGGAGCAAAATGCTACGTTACAAAGGTGGGTTATCACCACTGATAGATGAGGCAGTAAGGAAAAGAAAGAAGCAGGTTGGTAGTAGTTGGAGAGACTTACATTAAATTAAACGGTAAATGGGTTTATTTATATACTGTACTCTTGTGTGTTAGTAGAGACAAGTCTGCAGCACTTGCATTCTTTCGTAAAGCCTTCAGGAGTAACTATCTTCCTGAGAAAATTGTAATTGATAAAAGCGGCAGTAATACTGCTGCTCTTGATTATTTGAATGCAGAAATTTCTGAAGATTACAGTTCTTCAAATAAAATATCTAAATAATATTGTTGATAGATTTATCAAAAAACTAATAAAGCCAATGCTTGGGTTTAAAAGCTTCCATTCCGCAAAGATTACCATCACAGGCATAGAAAATATTCGTATGATTCAAAAAAGACAAATTATTAAAATAATGTTTCTACTTTTGAGAATTTTGCTATGTTAATGGCTTCATAACTCCTATAATCTCAGCTTTTTTCCTATGGTTTATAGATGCGACAGAACCGTTTTTATAGGATTGGGGCTAGAGAAAACTTGCATGTAAATGTATCAAGGTATAAAATTATAAATATTAAGAATGAATAGGTTAGTTATGAATCTTGTAACAAAATCCGCTATCGATTTTACTGCTTCGGCTGTTCTTGCTAGTGGAAAAATAGTTGATGATTTCTGTTTAAGTAAACATATAAAGGATAAGTATGCTGTCCTTTTTTTCTATCCACTTGATTTTACTTTTGTCTGTCCAACTGAGTTGATATCATTTAGCAACAAAATAGAAGATTTTTCAAAACGTAATGTTGAAGTGATAGGAATAAGTATAGATTCAAAATTTTCACACTATAAATGGCGAAACACTCCAGTTAATGATGGTGGTATTGGAGAGGTTAGCTACAATTTAGTGTCTGATATCAAAAAGTCTATATCAAGAGACTATGGGGTCTTATATGATGACTCAATTGCACTAAGAGCAACTTTTGTTATTGATGATAAGTTTGTTGTACGTCATCAATCGATAAATGATTTTCCTTTAGGGCGTAATATCGATGAGTTTATTAGAATTATTGATGCAATAAAACATAATGAAGAGCATGGTGAAGTATGTCCAGCAGGGTGGAAAAAAGGTAAGCCAGCAATGCAGGCAAGCGATGAAGGAGTGGCTGATTATCTAAACTCACACAGTGCAGAATTATAAATTGAGTACACAAGTTCTTATTATTGGATCTGGAGCAGCGGGTTATGCTGCTGCTATATATGCAGCACGTGCAAATTTAGAGCCAATTGTAGTAACAGGAATGCAACCTGGTGGTCAGCTTACACTTACTACGGATGTTGAAAACTATCCAGGTTTTGTTTCTATACAAGGTCCAGAACTCATGGAACAAAAGAGGTTGCATGCAGAGAAGGTGGGGGCAAGGGTAATAAATGACGAAATAAAAAGCGTTGAACAACTTGAGGATTCTAATGAGTATAGATTTAGATCTTGTGGTAATGCTAGTGACTACTATTCGAATGCAATTATAATCGCAGCTGGTGCGCAAGCGAAGTGGCTTGGCCTGGAGAGTGAAAAGAAATTTCAAGGTTACGGAGTTTCGGCATGCGCAACTTGTGATGGTGCATTTTTTAGAAATAAAGTTGTAGCTGTGGTTGGTGGTGGAAATACTGCTGTTGAAGAAGCAATATTTTTAACTCGATTTGCTAAGGAAGTTATACTGATACACAGGCGTGATAAGTTAAGAGCAGAGAAAGTAATGCAAGACAGGCTCTTTAAAAATGATAAGATAAAGGTAATATGGAATCATACCGTAGAGCAGATTCTTGGAGAAGAAAATCCTAAAAAAATTACTGGCATTACAATTAAATCGACAGACATCAATAAAACCCAGGAATTGAAAGTAGATGGAGTGTTCATTGCAATTGGGCATGCACCAAATACAGGTATTTTTAAGGGCTTTGTTGAAATGGATCAGCAAGGTTATATAATTACGAAACCTGGAACAACTCTAACCAGTAGGATAGGGGTGTTTGCCGCTGGTGATGTTCAAGATAAGGTATATCGCCAGGCAGTAGTTGCAGCAGGTACAGGGTGCATGGCTGCACTTGATGCAGAAAAATTTTTGGAATCATAATTAGTTCTAAAATTTTTAACTAAATTACTTGCAATTTTCTTTGTTTTTTTTATAGTTATGTTAATAAATTATAGATTGAGGAGAATTTAGTATGCTTTTGAGAAGTAATGTAGATTTTGGAAGAAGGGTTGTTAGTAATGTAGGATTACGAGCTCAAAATCAAATAACTTCAGGACAATCAACAAAAAAATTATTTAAAGCTATTCAATTTCAAGGCACTGATGATGAAAGAGTAACACTTGAAGAAGCTTTGAATCATTTTCAACAAGCATTGCAAGAAGGTGCGGATGTTAATGCGTTTAATGAAGAAGGCATGACACCTTTGATATCTATAATTTATGATTTATCTGCAGGCTCTGAAACAGAAGAAGAAAAAGAATATCAGAGTATGATTAGGTTACTTCTACTTCACCGAAGCATAGATGTTAATATTCAAAAAAAAGGTGATGGCAATACAGCTTTGCATCTAGCAATGTACTTTCAACAAAGGAAAGTGTTACAACTCTTACTAAGTCATCCGAGAATAATGATGTATCTACTAAATAAAAGACTTCAAAATCCTGAGAAATGTGCTAAAGAAAATCGTGCTGAGCATTTGATCATAGAAATACAAAAAGCAGAAACAGGAAAACAATTATTGAATGCTCTTTCTAACAGAAATATTGACCGAGCAAAAGAACTATTAAATCAAGAACTCAACCCTAATTGTTGGAAAAGAAATTCAAATGGAGAAATAGAAACACCACTTAGCCTGATTATCAAATCATGTTTACAAGGAATAACAGAAAGTAACGAAGAAGTATTGAAAAAACTTTTAAAACATAAGGAGCTAGATTTTAGTCAAATAAAACCAATACCAGCTATAGAGCAAAATTCAAGATTGAAGCAAATCATTGAACAAGCTATGAAAGAGCGATTAACTGATGCTATTAATAGAAAAGATTTGGATGATGTAAAAAAATTAGTAGAAGATAATTGCTTCATAAATTGTGCAATTGTCACCGCTGTGTTGAGGAATGTTAATAATCCAATTGGATCTATTAAAAATTATCTCAATGAGAAATTTCCTGCAAGTATGGAACAGCCTTCAGCAAATGCACATAATGTTGCTCCGGAAATAAACGATGAGTTTATTGCTCAAGAATTGCAGCAGCTCGAAAACCTTAGAAATGAGCTTGAAAGAACAAAGGCTCAACTTACAGAAAAAGAGCAAGAGCTGAATAGAGTCGTAAGTGAAAGAACAATAGACACTGACAAAATTTCACAGTTAGAAAGGGATTTTAGGCAAGAGAGATTAGAACTTCAAGCTCAAAATCAAGACTCAAAGAACAAAAACAGAAAACTTTCAGAAGCAAGCATTTATAATAGAAGGCAAAGTAACTATGCCTCTGCCTCTTTTGTGTTATCTGGAGCATTTGCTGTTGGTACAAGTCTAACAATGGTTCATTTAGCAATGTGTGTTTCGCTTGCTGTAGCTGCATTAACTTTTCTTGCAGTAGGATGTTACTGTTCTTATAACGCAAATACCGCACTTAATAACGTTGAAATCGAAAATGGTAGTTATAGAATAGCTACTTGAGTATTAATTTAAATATTCTTTATTGCTAGTTTTATATCATCACTTTAATTTGGTTGTGTTTTACTAAAAAAACTTTAGATTTATTTTATAATTGATACTCAAATATGATTTTGAATTTATTGCAGACAGGGCAAAAGGAAGGCTATAAAATTGCGTATACCAATGCTCGTATTATTGACCCGGAAACTAAACTTGATATAAAAGGTTCATTATTGACTGAAGGGGATAAAATTGTTGATTTTGGCGAATCATTATTTTCAACAAGTGGAGTTGATGAAACAATAGATTGTGAAGGGCTTGTTCTAATGCCAGGTCTTATTGACATTCACGTGCATTTTCGTGAACCAGGTCAAGAGCATAAAGAAACTATACATACAGGCAGCAAATCTGCAGCTGCAGGGGGCGTTACAACTGTAGTTTGCCAGCCAAACACTGTTCCAGCGATTGATAGTGTTGTCTTGGCTAAGTATTTGAAATATAGAGCATTTGAAACTTCGCATGTGAATGTTCAATTTTACGCTAAAATCACCACTTCGGAAGAAAAATTAACTGAAATGGCACTCTTAAAGGAAGAAGGTGCAGTTGGGTTCACCGATGATGGTATGCCAGTTATGAATCCAATGATTATGAGACAGGCACTGCTTTATTCAAGTATGCTTGGTGTTCCTATTGCTCAACACGCAGAGGATTTGAATCTATCTGCTGGTGGCGCAATTAACGAGGGTAAGATTTCTGAAGAATTGGGAGTAAAGGGAATCTTGAGTGCGTCAGAGTCGGTCATGGTAACTCGTGATATACTGCTAATGAAGGACATAGAAAATGTACACTATCATATTTTACATGTCTCTTCAAAAGATTCACTTGATGCTATTAAACGTGCAAAAGATTTGGGATTAAATGTTACATGTGAAGTAACTCCTCATCACTTTACTTTAACTGAAGATATAGTAAAGCAACATGGGGCAATCGCAAAAATGAATCCGCCACTACGTACTGAGGAAGATCGTTTAGCTATGATTGAAGGTTTAAAAACAGGTGTGATTGATTGCATTGCAACCGATCATGCTCCGCATGATCTTAGTTCTAAAGATCTTCCACTTGAAAATGCTGCATTTGGTATTGTTGGCCTTGAAACAATGCTGCCCCTTTCACTTGAACTATATCATAGTGGACAAATGGGTCTACTTGATGTGCTTGCAAAATTGACATATAAGCCTGCAGATATCATACATATGCCACGTGGCCGCATACAGAAAAACCTTGTAGCGGACTTAATTTTAGTTGATTTGGATCATGAATGGGAAATTAAAGTTGACAACTTTGCTAGTAAATCAAAGAATTCGCCTTTCGGTGGACGCAAAGTGAAAGGGCACGTAGTACGTACCGTTGTGTCTGGCAAAACTGTATATTTACAGAAGAGTTAGTTATTATACAATTGTGCTCTCAATTTCAATCAATTGTAAAGATTTAATATAAGTGGTAAAATATAGCCACTGAATAAAAAATATATGCTAATTAGTACGACATCGGAACTGGAAAATGCATGTAAAGAATTGATGGAAAAAGATCCAAAATTTATAGCAATTGACACGGAGTTCATTAGAAATAATTTAACCTACTACCCAAAATTATCGTTAATTCAAATTTCTTACGGAGAGAAGAGTTTTATTGTAGATTCATTAGTGCCAGAAATTGATTTATCATTCATTAAGAAAATGATGCTAAATCAGGGAATAATCAAAGTGTTTCATAGCTGCCGGCAGGATATAGAATCCTTACTCACTGTGTTTAAATGTGTTCCCACTCCTATTTTTGATACCCAAGTTGCTGCTATGTTTTGCCATTATTATCATGACTTTATTGGTTATTCAAAAGTAGTAGAGCAATATCAAGGAATAGCACTGGATAAAATTAAAGCTAAAAATTCAGACTGGTTAAGGCGTCCATTGTCTGAGGATCAACTAGACTATGCAATAAACGACGTGGTATATCTATATGATCTATACCAAATATTGTCCAATAAACTTGAAGAAAGTAATAGGATGAGTTGGTTTCAAGAAGAGATGGAATTATTGGTTGATATAAATAAGTATTTGCATAGTCCAAAAGATGCATGGAGGAGGATTAAATTTAACTATGAAGCAAATCCGAGGCTAATGTTAGTTGTTAAAGCAGTGAGTGAGTGGCAAGAGACTTTAGCACAACGCTATAACATCAATCGTAATAAAGTAATTAATAATGCTGTAATAATTGGTCTTATTGAAAAAAATGTGGAGCGTATTGACGAGGTTTTAGATGATCTTGAGAGGAACACAAAAAATATAAAAGA
This sequence comes from Wolbachia endosymbiont (group B) of Athalia cordata, assembly GCF_947251845.1. NCBI lineage: Bacteria > Pseudomonadati > Pseudomonadota > Alphaproteobacteria > Rickettsiales > Anaplasmataceae > Wolbachia > Wolbachia endosymbiont (group B) of Athalia cordata. The sequence continues at coordinate 668,827 of NZ_OX366383.1, read as the reverse complement.
GGAAGATTTATTAGAATTTATGAATATTTTTAATGAGAATGAGAAGGAGTTTGTGCAGCAAAATTATACTCTGTCAGATAATTATGATAAATCTGTATTTGATATACTCTCGATTATTTTAGAGAGCAAATGTAAGGAAAATAACATATCAAGAAAGTTAGTTTCATCAAAAGATGAGTTAGCTGGTTCAATATCTGGGCAGATAGATAAACTATTCAAGGGGTGGAGATATGATTTTTTCGGTAAGTCAGTTGAATCATTTTTGAACGCAGGCTCAAGGTTTGAGATTTTAATGGTAAAATCTGCTGATAGTATAGCTAAAATTCGGAGTAATCTCGTGAAAAATAACCGTATCACGTGCTGAGGTCTAACGAGTTTATTATGTCTTTCACTTGAGAAAAAACATTTGCGCTGCTATCGATTATGAAGTTACTCATTTGCCTTTTTTCTTCAATAGGTAGCTGAATACCGGACATTAGATTCAGCTTTTCTTTATCCATATTACGCTCACTAATCCTTTGAGCTTGCACAACGCTATCTGCATGGATAAAAACAATAAAATCGCAATACAAATGGAATCTCGTTTCCAGCAGGAGTGGAATGTCTAGAACTAGAAGTTTTCTGTTGTTTTCTTTCTCATGATCAATAAAAAATTCTAATTCATTTCGCACAGCGGAATGTACTAAAGACTGGAATTGCTTCCAATTTTCATCATGTGCTAAAAAATATTTAGACAATACTGTTCTATCAATTTTTCCATTTACTACTACCCCAGGAAATTTTTCTTCTGCATAACTTATTATGTTTTTGTCCACTTTATAAAGCTGGTGCACGACAGAGTCGGCATCAAACAAAGCGGCACCAAATTCTTTAAAGCAATTGGCTACAAAGCTCTTTCCAACTGCAATCCCACCTGTTAAACCTATGATCATATAGCAAATTTCTTATAAAACTATATTTATAGCATCTCCTATGCCTATTTAAAACTGAATGCATAGGTATAAAAAGAAAAGCTATTATTTTTTTAGTAATTAAGTAAAATAGAGTGAAAGATTAAGAGGAAATTTTGAAAGATAAGATAAAAAAGATAGTGATTTCAGGGAAAGAAGTGTGGCCGATTATCGAAGGTGGCAAAGGCATTGCAATTAGTGACGGAAGATCAAGTGGAGCATTCGCTGCAGCAGATGCTGTTGGTACGTTTTCTGGTGCAAATGCTAAACTTATCGATGACAATGGCGAGCTGGTACCACTAATTTATAAAGGTAAAACAAGAAATGAAAAGCACGAAGAGTTAATCAAGTATAGTATTGAGGCTGGAGTTAGTCAAGCAAAAATAGCGAATGAAATATCAAAGGGCCGTGGAAGAATACATATGAACGTGCTTTGGGAAATGGGAGCAGCAGAACAAGTCCTTCATGGCATATTAGAAAAAGCAAAAGGCTTAGTTCATGGCATCACTTGCGGTGCTGGTATGCCTTACAGGCTTGGAGAAATTGTAGCTAAATATCAAGTTTATTACTACCCTATTATCTCATCGGCGCGCGCTTTTAAAGCGTTGTGGAAACGTGCTTACCAAAAAATATCTTCTTTTTTACTTGGTGGAGTAGTATATGAGGATCCGTGGCTTGCTGGTGGTCACAATGGGCTCAGTAATAGTGAAGACCCAGAATTACCGCAGGCTCCATTTGAAAGAGTTGCAGAGCTTAGATCTTTCATGAACGAGGTTGGTCTTGCTGAAACGCCAATTGTTATGGCAGGGGGAGTATGGCATTTGAAGGATTGGGAACATTGGTTTGACAATTTACAAATCGGACCAATAGCTTTTCAGTTTGGCACTCGTCCACTTTTAACAAAAGAAAGCCCGATTTCTACAGAGTGGAAAAAGAAGTTACTTACTTTAGAAGAAGGTGATGTATTTTTAAACAAATTTAGTCCAACAGGGTTTTACTCATCTGCAGTAAGAAATAACTTCATACGTGAGCTACAGGAGAGGAATTCACGTCAAATAAAATTTTCGGAAAGTGCAAGCGGAGAGTTTAATAATGAATTTGCAATGGGTAGCAGAGGTAGAAAGATTTACCTCACTGTAAAAGACAAAGAGCTAGCAAATGCATGGATTAAAGCAGGGTATACAGAGGTAATGAAAACTCCAGATACAACTGTTATTTTTGTGACACCAGGCAAATTTGCGGAAATAAGACAAGATCAAATTAATTGCATGGGATGTTTAAGCCATTGTCTGTTTAGCAATTGGAAAGATCATGGTGACCATTCAACAGGGCGAAAGCCAGACCCACGGAGTTTCTGTATACAAAAGACACTGCAAAACATTGTACATGACGGCAATGTTGAAAATGAACTCATGTTTTCTGGACACAATGTGTACAGATTTAAGCAAGACCCATTTTATGAAAATGGCTACGTACCGACAGTAAAAGAACTGGTGGGAAGGATATTAACTGGGTATTAGGGTATGGTTGAATTGACAAGTAAACTTTACTTTGTTATAATAAATGTTTATTAATTTAACCTTAATTTAGGGGGAACTTTTATGAGTGATAGTGTTTTAAAAAGGTATGCACTTGCCTATATAAAAGAAAATGGCAGTGACAATGGTGTTCAAGAATTTTTACGTTCTCTTGATATGCAAAATATTGAGAACTGGAGTGATAAAAGTTTTGAAAATGCGTATAAGGGATTTAAGCGCAGTAATCCAACTAATGATCAGCACAGTACAGAATATGATAGAAGCAATAGGCAACAAACTACAGGCCCTCAAGTCACGCACGTACATATAAACGATAATAGAGGTTTAGATTTTTGGGATTATTTACTACTTAGCAACCTGTTTGGTGGTCGTACTACAGTTATAAATAACCCTGGTTTTGATACTGTTGGCTACCAAAGCAGAGAAGATAAGAAAAAAGACTCAGAAGACAGCAGGAAATTATTAGCTTTAGGGATAGTAGCTGTAGTTGCGTGTGTTGCTTTCCATGCTTTAATGTGTGTTTGGTACAACAGCAGCGAAAAAACGGCTAGAAAGTCAGAAAAAATAGATTATCTAGATAGTCAACTTAAAATGTTCAGAAATATAGAATTTGCAGTTGGTGCAATTTCTTTAGCAGCTTTGATAGGTTGCGCTATTAACCCAGTCTTACCAGTTTGGGGTTTAGTCATTCTTGGCATTAATTCTCTTGTGTGTCTTGCTGGTGGTGTGGCTTTTCATATGAAACATAAGAAAGAGTCAGAAAATATTAAGAAGGCTGAAGAAGCGGTAGATAGATATCTTGGACAAGGGCGTAGTTGTGGAGGTTATGATTCACCACCACCTCCTTACTCTCCTCAAGATCCTAATACTGCTCCAAGTGCTCCTTCTTATGATGAAAACAGACTTAGTGGGTTGTTTTCTCATTCTAATGCGGAAAAATATTCTGGAAATCATGGATGTAATATTGATTTTAGAAGGTAAATTGTACAGCAAATAGTGTCATTCCAGTGCTTGACACTGGAATCCAGCTTTTTTGTAATTTTATTGAACATGTTGTATAGTCGTTTGTTTACAATTAATTCTTCTGGATCCCAGTGTCTGGGCACTGGGATGACATTTTTGTGTTTGAGGCAAAATCTGCTATAATATTTAACACACTGCTTTCACAGACGAATGTTTGTACAGTTGTGAAGTTATGGACAACAATATCATAGCAACTCAAACGTAAGTTACTCACATTATACCGCTGCAAAACGCAGCGGTATAATGGCTTTTCAGATTGCTTGTACGATAGGATATATATTGATTTTTATTACTAGTGCAGATACGATAAAGCTTTAAACAGTACAAAATGGAGCAATTTGAGAGCTTTTACGTCACTACGCCAATATATTACGTAAACGACAAGCCACATATCGGCCACGCATATACTTCCCTTATCTGTGATGTTACAGCTAGATTTATGAAATTAGCTGGAAAGAACGTCAAATTTACTACTGGTACAGATGAACATGGACAGAAAATTGAAAAAGCGGCTAAGGTAAAGGGAATAGAGCCAAAAGAATTTACAGATGAAATAAGTGTTACGTTCAGAAAATTGGCTGAGCTAATGAACTTTGATTATGATGATTTTATTCGCACCACAGAAGAACGTCATGAAAAAGCAGTTATAGCTCTATGGAATAGGCTTGAAGAGAGAGGGCAAATATATCTGGATTCTTACTCAGGTTGGTATTCAGTTCGTGATGAAGCGTTTTATCAGGAATCAGAGTTGATAGATGGCAGAGCACCAACAGGTGCTGAAGTTCAGTGGATAAAAGAAGAGAGCTACTTTTTTCGTTTGTCAAGTTGGCAAAATAAATTACTAGAGTTATACGAAAATCAGCCGAATTTCATCTTTCCTGAGAGCAGAAAAAACGAGGTGGTATCGTTTGTAAAATCAGGACTTACTGACCTTTCGATTTCTCGTACTAGTTTTAATTGGGGAATAAAAGTACCAGGGAATGACAAGCACGTAATTTATGTTTGGATAGATGCGCTCACTAACTATCTCACATCAATAGGCTTTCCTAATATAGAAGATGAGGAATATAAGAAGTTTTGGACAAACTCCTTCAACGTTCATGTGATCGGTAAAGACATATTGCGTTTTCACGCTGTATACTGGCCAGCGATCCTCCTTGCAGCAGATTTATCACTGCCAAAGCAAATTGCAGTTCATGGTTGGTGGCTGAACGAGGGGGAAAAAATATCCAAATCCCTTGGTAACGTTATAGATCCAATTGGTCTGGCAGAAGAGTTTGGTGTTGATCAACTACGCTATTTTCTCCTTCGGGAAGCAAGTTTCGGTCAAGATGGTAATTTCAGTAAGAAGAACATGATCAGCCGCATAAACTCAGAGCTGGCAAACAATATAGGCAATTTAGTGCAAAGAACAATTTCATTTCTGCACAAGCAATGCTTTGGAGTTGTACCAGTGGTCGATCGCAATTTGCTTAAAGATGATGAGAGTTTACCAAATTGCAAAGCCATAATTGATCAAGTAATGGATCATCTATCAAAGTATGAATTTAACCAGATTATACTCCTGATTATCAATATCTCTTCCAAGGCCAATGCTTACATAGATAAAAGTGCACCCTGGACACTCAGTAAAACCGATAGAGAGCGCATGGATTTAGTAATCTACAAATTACTTGAATACATTAGAATGATTGGCATTTTGCTGCAGCCAATTGCTCCAAAGTCAGCAAAAATGATACTCGATCAGTTGCAAATTCCAAAAGAACAACGTGATTTAAAATCTCTGTGCAACGCATGTGTAAGCTTAGGCATTACACTGCCTAAACCTACGCCGATTTTTTTGAGGATCGATATTTAAAGAATCCTTAGTAAGCCGTTACAAGACTAGACTGAGTTGGCCGTTCTGTAGTTAGCCTTTTTAATTCAACAGAGTCAAAAAAAAAGGTTCTGTCGCATCTATAAACCATAGGAAAGAAGATCATTAAAGGTGGGATTATAGGAGTTATGAAGCCATTAACATAGCAAAATTCTCAAAAGTAGAAACATTATTTTAATAATTTGTCTTTTTTGAATCATACAAATATTTTCTATGCCTGTGATGGTAATCTTTGCGGAATGGAAGCTTTTAAACCCAAGCATTGGCTTTATTAGTTTTTTGATAAATCTATCAACAATATTATTTAGATATTTTATTTGAAGAACTGTAATCTTCAGAAATTTCTGCATTCAAATAATCAAGAGCAGCAGTATTACTGCCGCTTTTATCAATTACAATTTTCTCAGGAAGATAGTTACTCCTGAAGGCTTTACGAAAGAATGCAAGTGCTGCAGACTTGTCTCTACTAACACACAAGAGTACAGTATATAAATAAACCCATTTACCGTTTAATTTAATGTAAGTCTCTCCAACTACTACCAACCTGCTTCTTTCTTTTCCTTACTGCCTCATCTATCAGTGGTGATAACCCACCTTTGTAACGTAGCATTTTGCTCCCCTTATACTCATCATTTCTTCCAAATCTCGATAGCTCAAAGAGAATCGACATTTCATGTATACAGATAACATCCGCTGAAAAGCTAAATCCTTTGAAATATGGCAACAATTTTTGATTGATACGAAACATCTTTGCTTTTTTTTTAGACAATTATATCATTCTTCTTTCTACTTCCCTACAAATGCGACAGAACCCTAAAAAAGGTGGTAGTTTAACCTACCATCTCCTCTGGTTTCACTATCCTTTCAAACTCCTCCTCAGTGAGCAGTTGAAGTTTTGCTGCTGCTTCTTTTAGAGTGATATTTTCTTTATAAGCAAGCTTCGCTATTTTTGCTGCATTGTCATATCCTATATGCGTATTTAATATAGTAACTAGCATTAACGACTGATTTAGTAAATCCTTTATTCTTTCTTCGTTTGCTTTAATATCAACTACGCATTTCTCTGCAAAATTTAAACTTGTATCAGCTAAAAGTCTTATAGACTGCAAAACATTGTAAATTATCACCGGCTTAAACACGTTCAATTCAAAGTGACCATTTGAGCCACCAATTGTCACTGCAACATGATTTCCCATAACTTGAGCACATACCATAGTCACTGCTTCGCATTGAGTTGGATTCACCTTACCCGGCATGATTGAAGAGCCAGGCTCATTTTCTGGTAACATTATTTCTCCAATTCCACATCTTGGACCAGAACCAAGTAACCTTATATCATTTGCAATTTTCATCAAGCTTACTGCTACTGTATTGAGTGCTCCACTGAGCTCAACTAAAGCATCATTTGCTGCTAGTGCTTCAAACTTATTTTTTGCTGAAATAAATGGAAAATTAGTGATTTTTGCCACTTCTTTAGCAAAATCCTCAGCAAAACCCTTTTTAGTATTGATTCCCGTGCCAACTGCAGTGCCACCTTGTGCAAGTTCATATACATTGCTTAGAGTTGACTTTACTCTCTCTATTCCCTTTTTAATCTGAACTGCATAGCCAGAAAATTCCTGCCCAAGTGTTAGAGGAGTTGCATCTTGCAGATGAGTACGCCCTACTTTTATTATATCTTTAAATTCATGAACCTTATTATTTAGCGCTTTATATAATTCTTCAAGATTGGGAATAAGCAAGCGGTCTATTTGTTCTGCTACTGCTATATGCATTGCTGTTGGAAAAGTGTCATTTGATGACTGACCACAGTTTACATGATCATTTGGATGCACTGGAGATTTACTACCTAAATCACCGCCCAAAATTTCTATTGCACGATTGCTGATCACTTCATTCACATTCATATTGGTCTGCGTCCCAGACCCGGTTTGCCAAACAACAAGTGGAAATTGATTATTAAATTTACCGTCTATTATTTCCTTTGCAGCTGAGCAGATTGCATCCCCTACTCTATTATCTATGCTACCCTGCTTCATGTTAACACGTGCTGCTGCAAGTTTTACTATTGCTAGCGCTTTAATCAGGGGCTCTGGCATTTTCTCTGTACCAATTTTGAAATTTTCCAAAGAACGCTGAGTCTGCGCTCCCCAGTAATGTTCACTTGGTACTTTTACTTCTCCTAAGCTATCTGATTCTATTCTAACTTTTTTATCCATATTTCCTCATTCTAGTGCTTGACACTACATATATGAATTAATTAAATCAAATTGTATTTCAGTGTCAAGTTGAGACATTTTTAGTGAAGACCTTAGAAAATTTTCAAGCCATATCTTTTGCTTCTATTATTTTTTTATTGTTATTAAGGCAATCATGCAACCTTAAGCAATAAACCTACTTTCACTCTCTATAAGGCTATTCTACTTAGAGCTTGAATAGTGAAAACATCTTTAAGCGCAGAAGCTATACCTTTGTTTGCTTTCTCTTTTTTTACTTCTACAATCATATAACCCAACATTGCACCTAACGCTAGACTAACGGTCGCTGATGCTGCACAAACTGTAATCACTGCTCCCGCAGAACATGATATTGTCATACCGGCAACATAACCTATTGCACCACTCACGCCAATGCAGACGTATTTCTTCCGCAGTTCTTTTTGTATGTAACCTTTCAGATATTCTTTTACATCTAAATGCCCGTTTCTAGTAGCATAATTCAGAGCAGTGTTTTCATAGCCATCTTTCACATTAACATTTGCTTTTGCTGTTTCTATCAGGTACTTTACTACCTCTAAATAGCCACTTCCAGCAGCCCACATTAGAGCAGTTCTTCCATAGTGATCTGTTGAATTAATATCTTCTTTCTGTTTTTCTATCAGGTATCTTACTGTTTCTAATTGACCATTTTTGGCAGCTGAAAATAATCCTGCATGATTGTTAATCATTTGTGCAAATGATAATATTTTTAGTTTAGAGGGTTGTAACTCTTTAGTATTAAAGTTTAATTGTGCTGGAACAATTTCTACTTCAAGCTCTACATGTTCTCTTGTGAAACGATCAAGTAGGCTTTTTACCTGATCAATTGTTTGAATTCTTACCTTATAATACCGCAATAAAGAATTGATTATTTCCCTGTTGTTAAGAAAAAATATCACTAATTCTATTTTACCTGTTAAATCTTTAGCATAGATTGAGTATTCTATATTTAATCTATCTTGTGAAATATTTTGTATTGTCTCACTCTCTGTCCAAATTCTTACCTGTTCATTAATTCTCTTACTTACAAGAAAATTATATAATTCACTATCTTCTTCCTTCATTTTATTGAGCTCATCCTTACAGTCATACCAATAAGATGATAACTCTGGTATACAAGTAGGAAGAGGCAAGCGAGGTATTGACATATCAAGATTAGCTATTAAATGATATCTAGTTAGAAGCTTTGCTACCTCCGTATGGCCATTTACAATAGCATATGTTAGGGCAGAGAATTGACCTTTACGTTTCACATTTAAATCAGCTCCATTTGCTATTAGAAGTTGTACTACCTCAAGATGACCATGGGCAGCAGCATGAATTAGAGCAGTTATGTTTCCCGGAGATTCTGCATTAACATTTGCTCCCTCTTCTATCAAGTATTGTAATATCTCTAGTTGACCATTGTCAGCAGCCCATATTAAAGCAGTTCTCCCATAATCATCATCTATTGTATTAATAATTGCTCCACTCTGTATAGCTTGCTGAACAAAATCTAGCTGTCCTTTTTTAGCAGCATCAATTAGCTGCGCATTTAGCTGTTTTTGTGATGGCATATACCCCTCTAAAATAAATATACAATTTAAAGCTATTTTAGCCACTATTCAAGTTTTAATGGCTAAAATTGATTGAATCACTTTTTAGTGTTTTTTTATGGTTGTTTGAGTCTAGCAAAGATGAGTCTATATCACAATCTAGTAATTCTCCTACTGCACTTAGTAAACCAGCTGTACAACCAGCTATTTTGATCTGGATGAGAGGAGATATAATTTATAACCACTCCCCTATCCTTTCTAGTTGTTTGTAGATGTTAAATCTCAGGAATTTATCAAAATAAGGAGAGGCAATGAAGGGAGTAGTATCTCTTAAATAATTAGATAAGAAATCTGGTAGAATATTCTGAAATTCATGCATTTTTTGTCTATAATCTTTCAAAGCAATAACCTTTATTTTATCATAATCAAGTTTCCAATAAGCAAGCTCCGAGACTTCTTTTTTTGTTGTGTATTCCACTGCTAAAGCTTGTAAAATTAATTGCGGGAAAAATCCTGACATAACTTCCTCATTGGAAGGTGGTGAACCAAGTTTATAGTCTATAATTGCTACTTGCCCACCTGGTAGATACTCAACTCTATCACATCTTGCTGTCAATAAAATTTCTTCTGTCATTCGAGTATCTGACCAGCTCTTATTACACAATTGTCTGGTGTGTTCATTTGCAATCAAATTTTCTGGATCCAAGTAGTCAAGCACTGGGATGACACCCTTATTCTTAGTGGAAGTTGTACAGCATCCGCGCAGTTGTGTGTCACGCGCTGGAATATGAAATATCGGATAGGAAAAGCTCTTCTCCAACTCAACTTGATTGTTTCCAGTCCTATCAAACTCAACAAAAGATTGAATTATCCTCTGCAACCTTACCCACCACATATTTGAAAAGTGGAATCGATTAGACGAGAATATTTCTCGTGCAATACTCATCAGCGACTTTTCGTTGCGTAAATATCTTGCAAGAATATTGTGTACCATAGTGCCAAACTCCAATATCGATGGCTTAAAATTTAAGTCTTTCAACTGTCTAAGGTTCAGTATGTATTCAACATAAAATGAATAAGGGTTACGAATCAGTTTTTCTACCGCACTGCAAGACATCACTTGCATTTTTTCTTCTCTGACTTTGGCTTGAGGTTTTGGCATAGGCTGAGTACATGGAACAATGCACTCAGGTGTATTTAATATTCTTAGCCAATTGCGATAAGGATATTTTGGTTCTTGTAACAGAACTTCCAAACGGCGCAATAGAATTGATTTTCTATCACTCACTAGCCTCGTAATATAAACCTTGCCGGCACCAAATAAATTGCGCAAAGTATACAAAAAGTACCCTTGCTCTTCTTGCACAGAAGGAAGGTTAAATTTTTCTCTATTCAGTGCACTCAAAAACGGATTCTGAAAATTTGGTATATCATTAAATCCAGCAAGTATTACAACTTTATTTTGATATAAGCTAAATTTATCAAAGTTATTTTCTGGAGAAAAAAACTTCCTTTTTAAAAATAATATCAGGATTTGACTATATAACTCTAAGGAACACTCAATTGCTATACCGTCACATGCATTTAAGAAATCACGAGTAAAATTACCTATTTCACCATTTAGCTCTAGAAAATTCACATTAGAAAGCACATTAACACACTGTAAATGAGCTGCTGCTATATCAGAAATAGGATAATTTATAAGATTAAGTAAAAGATTAAATATAGTTTCTAATCTACTGATAATAATTAATATATCTTCTTTATATCTTAGCTTTTTACAAGTACTAATAGCGTTGATAATATCCTTAAGACCATTTATATCAAAGCTACGCAATACTTCTATCTCAAACTCAGATAAAATACGAGTGTACTCTTCTTGAGCGTAACCAAAAGTCACTAGCCTATGTTTAAGAAGAGAAAGCAATGCCACACCGTTCCATTTTGAGTTCAAAATCTCAATACTATAAAGCAGAAGCGTCACATAAGAATAGTTTTTCGATATGGGGCACACCATACGAACTGCAAGTAATTTATCAAAAACAAACAAAGAAACGTTTTCATAACCTTCATTCTCCATAATTAGTGACGTCACCTGTGCTTCTTCCTCTCTGGAATCACAAGTGATGACTTCAATATTGCCAATATATCCATTACTAACTTTACTTAGATCGGCAGTTGTATCAAAGACATAATCTAGTTCAGGACTGCCTGTCATCCCAGCCCTCTGATTTTTAGTGTACGAACATTGTAATTTGCAGGTAATTTGAGTAGTAGATGATGTCATTCCAGTGCTTGACACTGGAATCCAGTTTCTATTGTACAGCCACCTGGTGCACTCATTTAAAGTTAAGTTTTCTGGATCCGAGTGTCTGGACACTGGAATGACATCAGAACAAGCTTCTGGCAGAAAACTTACATCCTCTCTGCCTATACTTAAATAATCGAGCAGATCTTTCAGGCAATATTGATAATGTTTTTTATCAAGTGATTGCCAATCTTTCTCTTTAATTTTCAAATTCAGATTAGGTAAAATTATCTTTCCAAATGGCAGGTCGTATACAGCTTTAATCAACAACTTATAAATCTCCTCCTTTCCAATTCCAATAAAGATCATATGCTGATCTTTCTTCAGGGAGGCTATCATATTGTTTATGTAGTCACTCTTATGCTTTAGTATATCTACTACTCCTAAATTTTTTAAAGTATTACTCCAAGTTTTGATAAGTAAGTTTATGAAATTCTCCATTTTCTTCGAATGCTCATCAAGCTGATAACAATCCGCTATTTGGGTATATTGAAGTAATGACGGCAAACTGTAAACTAGATCGATTGGAAAACTATCATTGTGTTTTTTATTCCACTCCAATATAAATTGAATGAGTAGCAGCGTTCTCTTTGTCGGGTTAATAACTTTAACTCTATCAAGATTTAATATTAAATCTTCTTCATCAATGTTTTCTAGTGAAACTATCTCTGGCAAAATTATAGTTCTGTAATTCTTGAATGCACTCAGCAATGCTATCACATCCCTCTTGCAGGGAAGTATGATCTTTATCTCGGGAATTTTTTCTCTTTCATATTCAGAAAATATGTGCTGAACCAGAACATCAAAAAGGGACTCATTCACATTAACAGTAAAAACTCTTCCCACTAACAGTAACAATTAATACAACACTTTTATTGTATAGAAATTATTTAAAATATAAATGTGCTCGCAGTTTCTTATGCTATGATATATTAAAGTCTTTCACAATATTACATGGCAAACATCAGAATAGAAGTTTTTAATAAATGTGAACAAGTTGGCCGCAGAAGGGTAGTTAATGTTTACTTGATTTACATAAGCAAAGAATTACCATCAAAATTACATGAAGAAATTTGTGGGCTATTTTATAATAAAGTCATACAAGACTGCCGTTATTATTCCTACAATGAAAACCTTGAAAAAGTTCAATATAACTTCATAGAATCACAAGCAAAGTGGGGCTTGGAGATAAGCTTTTTACCTGGCATGACCGATAACGTAGGAAACACGGCAAAACAAATTGTTAGAGAATATCTAATGAGCAAAGGCCACATTGATGAAAGTGTTTCTATCAAGGCAAGAAGTTCAAAATTGATTCTAAGTCAAGGAGGTTTTCCAACCGAAGATGACATAAAACAGGAATTCAATCCTATTACTGAATATTGCACACTTGTCTATAAAGAAAACGGCAATTGCCATTGGAAGTATTACAGTAAACCAAATACCCCACCTGGTGTCATTACAGAGCGTGACCAGGAAAAAAAAGAATGGATTCCAGTGTCAAGCACTGGGATGACACCAGGTAATAATGGAGCAAAATCTGTCAAACTCAATGTAAGTGACCAAGAGCTTGAAAAAATCAGCAGAGATGGAATCGATGGTAATGGCACTTTAGGGCTCTCGCTGGCAGCAATGAAAGCTATAAAGGATTACTTTAAAAAACTCGGTAGAAATCCATATGATATTGAACTTGAGTCTCTGGCACAGACTTGGTCTGAACATTGTAAACACAATATTTTTTGCTCCCCTATTGATGAAATAAAAGATGGTCTATATGCTCATTATATTAAGCGTGCAACGCGTGAGATAAATTCTAACATATGCGTGTCAGTTTTCTCCGACAACGCAGGAGGAATAATTTTTGATGACGATTACTTGATTGTAGATAAAGTTGAAACTCACAATAGTCCTTCAGCTCTCGATCCGTTCGGTGGAGCAATGACTGGAGTGCTTGGAGTTAATCGAGATATAGTCGGTTTTGGCAAAGGTGCAGAACCTATCATGAATACTTATTACTTTTGCTTTGCCAAAGAATCAAAAGGCAAACTTTATAGAGATAAAGAGCGTACTGATAAAATCTTACCACCAAAATATATAATGAAAGAAGTGATTCACGGTGTTAATGTTGCTGGTAATTGCTCCGGTATTCCAACGCAACTTGGATCGGTATACTTTGACGATAGATTCTGTGGAAAGCCATTAGTTTTTGTTGGAAGCATCGGAATTATTCCACGGAATATAAATAATGCACCTTCACACATAAAAGAACCCAAAAACGGTGATAAAATCGTAATTATTGGTGGAAGAGTTGGAAGGGACGGAATTCACGGTGCAACTTTTTCTTCAGAGGCATTGTCGGGAAACAGCCCTTCAACAATTGTGCAAATTGGTGATCCTATAACACAAAAAAAATTATCCAACGCCGTTGTAAAAGCAAGAGATCTTGGTCTTTATAATGCAATAACGGATAATGGAGCAGGCGGTCTATCATCGTCCATTGGTGAAATGGGAAAAGACGGATTTGAAGTTGATTTGAGCAAGGTTCTCCTTAAAAACGATGGTATGGCTCCGTGGGAAATATGGATATCAGAATCACAAGAGAGAATGACCTTAGCAGTGCCAGAAGAAAATCTTCCTGCGTTTAAGCAAATCATGAAAACACATGATGTGGAGGTCTGTGTAATTGGAGAATTCAACAAAAGTGGCAAAGCCGTTGTTAAATGTCCCCCAGGGGCAGTAATAATGGACATCGAAACTGAATTTCTGCATGACGGTAATCCCAAAGTGCATTTACAAACAAAGCCATGGTCTGGAAAATCTAACCCATACGCTGTCATTCCAGAATTCTCTCCTGTTATCCCAGTGCTTGACACTGGAACCCAGCAGGCTTTGTCTGCAAATAGATCTAAAACTTTATGTCAAAATACGTGCGATGGCAGAGTTGAGCTTGAGATAGATTCCAGTGTCAAGCACTGGAATGACACCTTTGCACTAAAAGAAATGCTAAGCAGACCAAACATACGCAGCAAAGAGTTTATAGTGGTGCAATATGACCATGAGGTTCAAGGATCGTCAATACTGAAACCACTGCAAGGCAAGGGAAGAGTGTGCAGTGAAGCTATTGTCTCGAGGCCAGTCCTTTCTTCAAACAAAGGTGTTGTAAAATCGCAGGGATTTGGCTCAAGTTATGGAGAAATTGACACTTATCACATGGCAGCATGTGCAATTGACACTGCAATACGCAACTATGTAGCCGCAGGAGGAAATATAAATCATCTAGCGTTGCTCGACAATTTTTGCTGGTGTGATGCTTATAATCCAGAAAGGCTGTGGCAACTAAAGAGAGCTGCAGAGGCTTGTTACGACTTTGCAACTGCATTTAAAACACCATTCATATCCGGAAAAGACAGTATGTTTAATGACTTCAAGGGATATGATGAAAATGGCGAGAAAGTGATAATCTCTGCACCACCTTCATTACTCATCTCAGCAATTGGAATTATAGAAAATATTGAAAATGCGGTATCGCTTGATGTGAAAATGCCGGGAGACTTGATATATGTACTTGGAGAAACACTTGATGAACTTGGTAGATCTGAATATCAGTTATATAGTGGAATAGGTAATAACAACGTACCAAAAGTTGATGCAAAGAGCGCTAGGAAGTTGTATGAGCATTACAACCAGGCAATAAGAGATGGCATAATTGCCTCTGCAATTACACCAAACTTAGGCGGATTAATTATTGCTCTGGCAAAATCGCTAATTGCAGGAGACCTTGGTGCTGAAATCGATCTTTCACTAGTGCCAATAGGAAAAACACAAAATACAGACATAATAAACAAGATAATAATGTTTTCTGAATCGCAAAGTAGAATATTAGTAACCATTGCCCCGCAAAATCAGCGGAAGTTTGAAGAATTGTTTAAAGGTATAGTTTTTTCATGTATTGGAAAAGTGACAGAGGAGAAAGCTCTCAATATAAAGGATATTATAAGAATAGATTTGAAAGACTTAGGTACTAGTTTAAATAACTTTTGATTACGCTAGACAAATTTTTCATTATGTGTAATGTCTGATTAAAATAAATGCATATTATTAAATTTGGGTAGGTGATTATGTCCATTTTATCAATACTCTTGCTTATCAGTCTTTCTTTACTTAACACTTCAAATAAATTAATGATATGTGCTGCCTTATTTGTGGGAGCTACTTTAGTTGTAAACTCAATGGTTGAGTTTTATGGTAGAAGCAAAGCTACTTACAGCTTAATAGTGTGTACAGTGATATGCTGTCTTTTTAAATTGCAAAATTTTAGTTTTATGATACTGGTTCTATATACTGCAATTTTAATCTCTCTTCTCTCAAGCATAGTTGTTTTTGAAGAATTAAAGTCGAAATTGAATTTTCATATGGCAAATTTCATCACTTTAATTATAGCATCAGTCATTGATAGTACGATTGTTTGTGTTGGACTACTATACAAAATTTCTGCAGGTAAATGCTTATCAAGATATATTAAAGATTTAATTTTCAAGTTTTCCTATGCATCGATATTGAGTATCTGCTTGTTTGTAGGAATGTATTTATTCTCCTTGGCAAGCAAGAAGTATTTTAAGGTTTCTGCATAACCCGTCTTCTGATATAGCCAAAATAGTTTAGATTTAACTATAACCGTCATTCCGCTATTTGTTAGCAGCTTGGCAGTATAATGTGAAAAGCTTTTATTCGGATAGCGGTTCTAAAATCAAAGTAATTGGAAACTGTTAACTTAAGTTATCCTTTAAGAGAGCTAGTACAATTTCTTACAGGTTTCATACATGATAAGAGTTTTATTTTTAGCTAAACCAATTGAAATAAGCTATAAAATCTGTTAAAGTCAACTTTGTGCAAGCACCCTTAGCTCAGTTGGATTAGAGCATTTGACTACGGATCAAAAGGTCGGGCGTTCAAGTCGCTCAGGGTGCACCATATTTTATAGGAAATAGAGGTCATACTTGAAATTCATATGTGTAATACCTATCTTTAAAGGTAAAATACTGAGCTATTATATATGAACAAAAAAGACTATTATGATCTGCTAGAAGTGAGCAGAAATGCTAGTACTGACGAGATAAAAAAAGCATATAAAAAACTAGCATTAAAATATCATCCTGACAGAAATCCTGGTAATAAGGAAGCAGAGGAAAAATTTAAAGAAGTAACAGCTGCATATGAAGTTCTATCTGACTCTGAAAAAAGAGCAGGTTATGATCGTTATGGTCACGATGGTGCTTCCGGTGGATTTGATTTCAGCCAAGCTGGAGGGGATTTTAGCGATATATTTAACGATTTTTTTGGTGGAGGATTCGGCGGCAGTACAAGTAGGTCAAGAACAAAAAGAAGTACAACAGGAGTATCTGGAGCAGATCTGCGCTACGATCTTAAAATTACCTTAGAAGATGCATTTAAAGGAATACAAGCACCTATACATTATGTGACAAATATAAAATGTAATACATGCCAAGGCACAGGTAGCGAAGGAGCAATCAAACCAGTTCAGTGCAACACATGCCAGGGAAGCGGTAGAATTAGAACTCAACAGGGCTTTTTTACCATTGAAAGAACGTGTACTACATGCTATGGGGAAGGAGAAATAATACAAAATAAATGTAAGAAATGCGGTGGAAGTGGGCGTAAAAGAGATGAAGTAAATATCTCCGTTTCAATTCCAAAAGGCATAGAAGAAGGAGCTAAGGTAAGGGTCAGTGGTAAAGGAGAAGCTGGAGCAAGAGGTGGAAAAAGCGGAGATTTATACGTATGTGTGAAAATAGATACTCATCAGATCTTCACTCGCAATAGAGCAGATTTACACTGTAAAGTGCCTATAAGAATGACACTAGCAGTACTTGGTGGTGAAATCGATATTCAATCAATTGATGGAGCTAAAATAAAAGTAAAGGTCCCTGAAGGCACTCAAACTGGTACCAAACTACGTTGTAGGGAAAAGGGTATGCCATATATGAACTCACATGCTCGTGGTGATTTATACGTACAGGTAATAGTTGAGACTTTAAATCCAAAGAATTTAACCCAAAAGCAGATTGAGCTATTAAAAGCGCTTGAGGAAGAGGAACATGAAAGTGTAGAGCAGAAATCTGAAGGATTCTTTGGAAAAGTAAAAAAAAAATGAGAAATTTGCTAAATGATATAAAGAGGTAGCTGTCTACACTTAATTCTTTTTACCAATTTGAAAGCCTTCTCTTTTAGTGAAAAGATTTTTTTAAGTTATGCAAAAGTGATAAATTCCTTTATTTAAGGTCGAAGTTTTGCTATCCTCGCATTTTAATAATTTAAAATTAATGAACATAAACAAAAATGAGTTTTTATTTCTTCCTCTTGGAGGAGTAGGAAGAATTGGGATGAACGTTAGCCTATATCATTATCAAGGCAAGTGGATTATGATCGACCTTGGTATCGGTTTTGCAGATGAAACTATGCCAGGTGTTGAGCTGCTCATCGCTGATGTAGATTTTATTGCTCAAAGAAAAAAAGATTTGCTTGGAATAATCATTACACATGCACATGAGGATCACTGTGGTGCAGTGCCTCATCTGTGGGAAGAGTTAGAATGTCCCATATATACAACAAAGTTTACGGTTAACTTTCTCAAAGAAAAATTGAAAGAATTTCGATTGGAAGGTATAGTGCCTTTGAAAGAGGTGGACATAAATGGCAGCATAAATTTGGGTCCTTTTACCGTTGAGTTTATAAATGTAACTCATTCAATTCCTGAAGCAAATTCAATATTAATTAGCACTGAAATGGGTAGTGCACTCCATACCGGAGACTGGAAATTTGACCCAAAACCTGTTGTTGGATTAACTTCTAATATGGAGCGTCTAAAAGAAATTGGCGATAAAGGTGATCTGCTTGCAGCAATTTGCGATTCAACCAATATATTAAGCACGCATCACCCTGAGTCAGAAAGTGAAATTTATGATAATATTTACAATATAATAAAGCGGTCTAAAAAATTGGTTGCTGTCTCGCTATTTGCCTCGAATGTGGCGCGAATTGAAACAATAAGCCAAGCTGCAAAAGCACTAAATAGAAAAGTGGTTTTACTTGGCAGATCTTTATGGAGAATAGTGAAAGTTGCTCAGGATAGTGGTTATTTAACTGATTCTCCTGAGTTTCTAGAAGCAAAGGAGGCAGTAAATTTTCCAAGGGAAAAGCTGGTGCTACTTTGCACAGGTTGTCAAGGTGAGCCACTGGCAGCTACCGCAAGACTTGCCGCTAAGAGTCATCAAGCATTTAAAATGCAGCAAGATGATACCATGATCTTTTCATCAAAAATCATTCCTGGCAATGAAACTCGTGCACATAACATGCTCAATGCCTTTATTGAGATGGGAGTGGAAGTTATTACTGAAAAAACAGAGAATGTTCATGCTTCCGGACATCCAGTAAAAGCAGAGCTAAGGGAAATGTATTCTTTGATAAAACCTAAGATAGCTATTCCAGTTCATGGTGAGTATATTCATACGGATGCACATGTAAAGTTCGCTAAAGAGTGCGGTGTGAAAAAAGCAATAATGATTGCACCAGGTGATATTGTTAATTTGGAGAATGGAGAAAAAGTTAGTTCAATTGATGTTGACTACTTTGGTATTGATGGTACGTTGCTACGCCATCCAGAATGCAGCGTTATAAAGATGCGTGAGAGAATGAGAGATGCTGGGGTTATTGTAGTAACAGCAATTGTGAATAAGAAAAACAAATTGCTCGCTAAGCCAAAAGTATTTGCACCTGGTGTTTTCGAAGCGCAAGAAGATGCAGCCATTATGCAAAAGATCATAGAGAAGGTTGAGTCAGCATTTAGTCCACAACCGATAAAAAAAATAAGAAATAAGATTGAAAGTTCAATATTTAGTATCTTAAAGGAATATTTACTAAAAAGACCTATAATTGAAGTCCAAATAGAACAGGTATGAAATGAAAGAATGAAATTATTCGTTCAACTAATATTGCTTGTTTCGTTATTTATTCCTTATTCCACAAAAGCTGTTTTATATGTTGATATAAAAAAAAGCAATATTGGTAATATTGATCTTGTTGTATCTAAATGTGCATGCAAGACAGAAGTGGAAAGTGAGCTAAGCGAAAGCATCACAAAAGTAATTGAAACAAATCTATCTAATTGTGGCTTATTTAATGTGAAACGTAACACGAAAGTTGAGTCTTGGAAAAGCGATACTGTAGTCACAGTAAGTTTAAGTGAAGTATCAAACAGAAATTTAGAGCTATCTTTTCGTTTATCTGACAGCTTTACAAACAGAGAATTACTCACTCAGTCAGTTGTTTTTCCGGCAAAAGACTGGAGAAAAATTGCTCACCTCGTTTCGGATGTGATACATGATAGACTGATTGGTGAGAAAGGGCACTTCAACACAAAAATCACGTATATTGCTGAAGAAAAAGATAGCAATTATAAATCCGTACGTAAAATTGCTGTGATGAATCAAGATGGAAGTAATATAAAGTACTTAACAAATGGTGAGAAATTTGTGTCAACACCAAGATTTTCACCAAATGGAAAGGGTATTGTTTATATCTCATACACAAATGGTAAAAGTTATATAATATTAAAAAATTTAAAAGATAACACTGAATCAATAATCAGCGCATTTGAAGGAGTTATTTCTGCACCAAGATTTTCTCCTGATGGTAAATCTCTTTTTATTTCCCACTCATTGAGTGGTGAAACAAATATATTATCTCTAGACTTAAGCAGTAAACGAACAAAAAAAATTACTAAAGGTTCAGCTATAAGTACTTCTCCCTCTTTGTCTCCAGATCAAAAGTACATGGTTTTTAGTTCTGATATAAGTGGAAGTCAGCAACTATATATCATAGATTTCACTAAAAAAAGCAAAAAACCCAAGAGAATTAGTTTTGGAAATGGAAGATATGCTACACCTGTTTGGTCGCCAAAAGGAGATCTGATAGCTTTTACAAAAATTCAGTCAGGAAAATTTTACATAGGAGTTATGAAGCCAGATGGCAAAGAAGAGCGCTTGCTTTCAGAGGGACATAAAATTGAATCTCCGGCATGGCTACCAAATGGCAGAGAAATTATCTTTACTAACGCAGAATCACCAAGCAACTCTAAATTATATTTAGTAGATTTAGTAAAGAAAAATCAAAAAATGGTTTTTACTCCAACGAATGCTTCTTTACCAGATTGGTCTTATTTCTGAAAGTAGATCTATAAAATCGTTATAAATCTTGCTTTATCTTAATCGTTTATAACCTTCGGTACTACGAAATACCCATGCTCTGATTTTGTATTGGATAATATTTCTTCTTTAATGTTTTGAGAATTTATAATATCATCGCGTACATGGACATCCTTATCTATAGTTCCATAACGCATAGGAGAAACACCTTCAGTATTAACTTTCAACAAAGTATCATGTATCCAATCCAGCATTGTCAGTTCTTTTGAGTAGTATTTAATCTCATCATCGGATAACTTAATCCTCACAAGCTGTGCAGTTTTAAGCATTTCTTCCTTAGTAATTGTTATTTTTCTCTTATTTGCAAATTCTATTAACGAAGTGATAACATCTTCTGTTGATCTAGCTGGCACTTTTACCTCCTTGCATAAAGCAAATTAAAATATTTGCAATTGAAACAACCTCTATCTTATCATTTTTTTCAAATTTGTGAAATACGGTGTCCGTAATTACTAATTTATCCAGAGAAGAGGAAGAGATTTTCTCAACTGCATTTCCTGAAAGTATTCCATGTGTAATGCACGAAACTACAGACTTTGCTCCTCGGTTTTTTAAAGCAAGAGCTGCATTACATAATGTTCCGCCAGAGTCAACTATATCATCAACAATGACGCAATTTTTGTTTGCAACTTCTCCGATTACATTCATTACCTCAGATGTACCTGCTTTTTCTCTATATTTATCTACTACAACAATATCATTATCCAACTTGTGTTTTTCCTCTAAAATCTTTGCAAAAGCACGAGCTCTGCCAATTGCTCCAACATCAGGCGCAACTATTGCCAAGTTTTCCTTGTATATAGAGTTAACAAATACTTCAAAACAGCTTAGATTAGTAACTGGTATATCAAAAAAACCTTCAATTTGACTTGAATGCAAATCAATAGCAGCAACGCTATTTGCACCAGCTGTTTGAATAAGATTTGCAGTTAATTTAGCACTTAAAGCAGATTGCATATTATTGTTTTTAATAACCCTATCCTGCCTACTGTATCCGTAATAAGGAATAATAGCTGTTATTCTCTTGGCTCCAGATCTCTTTGCTGCATCAATTGTAAGCAGAAGCTCCATAAGGTTATCATTTACAGGGGAAGAAAGAGATTGTACTATATATACTTCTTGATTACGTAGATCATTTGCTACTTCTACATTTACCTCACCATCGGCAAATCTTGACACCTGATTGGGGAATAGCTGAGCATTTAGCCCACTTGCTATTGAATCTCCTAATCGTTTACTAGCGCTACCTATTATTACCTTCATATATACCAATTAAGTTTTGAAAATTATACAGAAACCATGGAATGATTAAAACTTTATTCTTGCCGTCAAGTAGCTCATAGAAAAGAAAAAGTTATTCGAAACATTTCACTAGCTTTCTTATCATAATAACGGTACTGGCTGAGTTCATTAAGTAATTTTATGCGCAGCGTAATGACAAAAAGTGTTATTCACAAACACATTTTACTACATAATCAGCGCTAATATTAAAATGCTTATAAAGAGCTTCATAAGGTGCTGATTCTCCAAAATTTTTCATGCCAATAAATATACCGTTTGAGCCTACATATTTATGCCAACCCATTTCACTTCCAGCCTCAATTGCAACTTTAATGCTGTCATTATTTAATATTGCCCCTTTATATTCATCACTTTGCTCGTCAAAAAGCCTCCAACACGGCATAGAAATGACCCTTGTACCTACACCTTTTTCCTGTAATTTTTCTCTTGCCTCAACTGCAATTTCAACTTCAGATCCGGTAGCAAATATCGTCACTTCTAGCTTCCCTGAATATTCGCATAGTATATATGCACCAAATTTTGATAGGTTGGCCAATTGGTCAGTATAAGAGTGCATGTAATTAATATTTTGCCTTGAAAGTGCAAATAACGATGGAGATTCTTTTTTTTCCAATGCAATGCTAATGCACTCCAAAGTTTCAATTGCATCTGCTGGCCTAAAAACATACAGATTGGGTATAGCTCTCAGAGAAGCTAAATGCTCTATTGGCTGGTGAGTTGGACCATCCTCCCCTACTCCAATTGAGTCATGAGTCATTACATATATAACCTGCTGTTTCATCAAAGCTGAAAGACGTATAGCAGGGCGGCAGTAATCGGAAAATACTAAAAAAGTTCCACCATAAGGAATAATTCCACCATGAAGAGCCATACCATTCATACAAGCTGCCATAGCGTGCTCTCTCACTCCATAGTGGACATAAGAGCTACTATAATTATTACTATCTATTGTCTGCATATGCTTATATTTAGTACAATTTGAACCGGTAAGATCAGCAGAGCCACCAATTAGTTCTGGCATAGACTTAGTTAATAGTTCCATTACTCTGCCGAAAGAAGATCGAGTAGCTTCGTTTGGCATTAGCTTACATATTTGTTTCTTCAGATCAGCCAAATCACTCTCGATATTATTCGGCAAACGTTTCTCAAGTCTTCTTTGTAGTTCTTTATTGATCAAGGATGTATAGTTTTGCTTTGCCCTCTTAACTGTTTCTATCCAAGCGTTTCTCACATCTTCTGGTACATGAAATGGTTCATAGTCCCAATTTAATTTTTCTCTCATCTGTTTTACATCTTCCTCTGTAAAGGCACCACTATGAGCAGAAGATGTGCCAGCACGGCTTGAAAATTTTCCGATAATAGTTTTGCAACAGATTAGTGTAGGTTTATCAGACTTTTGCGCCTGCTCTATTGCAAGGGATATAGCATCAAAGTCATGCCCATCGATTTTGTCAACATTCCATCCATACGCTGAAAAACGCTTTTCTACATCATCAGAGCAAGAGAGGCTAGTAGAGCCGTCTATAGAGATGTCATTGTCGTCAAAAAGTGCTATCAGCTTATTTAATTTAAGATGCCCAGCAAGGGACGCTGCTTCATGGCTTATACCTTCCATAAGACAACCATCTCCTAGCATTACATAAGTGTAGTGACTGATTTCAAACTGCTTTTCAAGAATCGATTCAGCAAGTGCCATGCCAACAGCAGTGGCAAATCCCTGACCAAGCGGGCCTGTTGTTGCTTCTATACCAGAAGTTAAGCCAAATTCTGGGTGACCTGGAGTTTTTGATGTAAGTTGCCTGAAGTTTTTTAGTTCATCTATACTAATGTAGCCTGTCAGATATAATATAGAGTATTGCAACATTGAACCGTGACCATTTGATAGGACGAAACGATCTCTACTGATCCATTGAGAATCATCAGGGTTATGGTTTAGGTATTTAGCAAATAATACAGTGGCAACATCTGCCATGCCAAGTGGCATACCTGGATGTCCAGAATTTGCTTTTTGTACTGCATCAATTGATAAAAAGCGGACAGCATTTGCCATGGATTTTAGTAGTAGATGATTCATGTATTAATAGGAAAACTTAAAAGTGAAGTATACTATATCATAGTGGCAAAAACAAGTTGACACTTAATGTTAAAATCATTAATAATTTATAGTTAGATTGTGAGAATTTTTGTATGACAACTGTTATCAATAGAAAGTATAGAATCAGTCGCAGGCTTGGTGTAAACTTATGGGGTAGAGCAAAAGATTCGGTCAATAAAAGAAAATACCCTCCAGGTCAGCATGGTATTCTTGGATTTAAGAAGTTATCTGATTTTGGTAAGCAGTTTGCTGCACATAAAAAATTTAAGTTCTACTATGCAATTTCAAGTAAGCAGCTTAGACGTACATTTTTAGATGCCTACAAAAGAAAGGGTTATACGGCTGATAATTTTATTGGTGCCTTAGAATCAAGGTTAAGCTCTGTTTTATATCACTCTGGTTTTGTGCCAACAATTTACTCGGCAAAACAGCTTATATCTCATAAACATGTTACAGTTAATGATAAGGTGGTTAACATATCAAGTTATAGAGTGAAGCCTGGTGATATAGTAAAAATAAGGGAAAGAGCAGCAAAAATTCCTATATTAATAGAGGCTGAACAAAAACAAGAACGTAAGGCTCCAGATTATTTAGAGGCAGATAGCAAAGCACTTTCAGTGAAGTATTTGAGAGCGCCTCAATATTCCGAAGTCCCCTATTCAGCAGACATGGAAGTCAATTTAGTAGTAGAATTTTACTCTAGATAAACAACATAAGGCCCGTGTGGCGGAATCGGTAGACGCAGCGGACTTAAAATCCGTGGGTTTTGCGACCTTGGGAGTTCAAGTCTCCCCATGGGCACCAGTTTAATTTATCAAAAAAGTATGAAATGGCTTGATATAGAAGATATTGCAGAAGCTCTAGAAGAGAAGTTTCCCAATAAGGATATAATTAGTATTAGATTCACTGAACTTAAGAAAAAGATCTTGGGTTTGAAGGAGTTTGATGATGATGAAAAGTATTGTAATGAAAAAATATTAGAGGCCATTCAAGCAGCTTGGATTGCAGAAAGATCTTAAAAAACAGATAGCTATAAGAAAATTACTGCATACAGTAAAAAGATAATCTTCTTGGAAATACTATACTTTACTCGAATTTTAATTAGCTTCATAATAATTTAATAAATTACAATTAAAAATGATTACAAGTTAGGCAAAAATATACAAATACTGCTTTTTATGTGTTATGTTAAGCCTACCGGATAATAAAATTTGATTTGTGAGGTTGTTATGTTTAAAATATACCAATATTGTATATCTTCTAGGTTACTAAACATTTGTTTAATGTTGTCTACAATTGTGTTATTAACCGGTTGTTTTGCAACAATTCTTTCGGGTTCTACACAAGAGATTAAAATGAAAGTAGTAGATGATAACGATAACTTAGTAGAAAAAGTCAAATGTGTCATACGTGACCCATCTGGAACGAATCATTCTCTCACATCTAACCCTGGAACAGTGGTTATTCATCGAGGTTCGGGATCATTGTTTGTTGATTGTAAAAAAGAAGATTATAAACAATTAAATGTGATGGTAGGTGAAAGTTTTAATAGCGTTACCTTATTGAATCTACTATGGTTACCTGGTTTTGCTGTCGATGCAATTACTGGAGCTTATAAACAATATCCATCACACTATGTTGTGAATATGACAAAATCTGATTAATAGAAAACTATGCTTAAATATAGCGGGCCAAAGAAATTAAAATCTATAATAGAAAACTATGCATTAAAATGCATGAAAAATAAGATCAGCAAAAATGAAATACGTCTTATTTTAAACTGGAAAAGTATAGTTGGAGAGGAATTAGCAGAATGTACAAAACCACAAAAGATCTCATACGCACAAAACGTAAATTCTGGTGTTCTGCATCTGTTAGTAACAAATGGCAGTAAAGCATTAGAAATGCAGCATATGGTTTCTCTTGTAATAGAAAAAATTACAGTGTTTTTTGGCTATAAAGCAGTATACGGTATAAAAATCAAGCAAGGGAGTTGACTATTTAACTATATAAGGTTAACCTAGTTACATAGGATAAATTGGTATATTGAAGTGAGTAGAATTTGTGAATTAACAAATAGAAAAAAGTCTTTTGGTAATAAGGTATCGCACTCAAATCGTAAAACAAAGCGTACCTTTCTCTTAAATTTACATAAAGTTACATTAACGAGTAATATATTAGAAAAAAAGTTTAGCTTTCGTATAGCGACAAGAACTTTAAGAACTATAGATTACAAAGGTGATCTTGATGCTTTCTTGCTCAACACAAAAACAATTAAACTAAGTAAAGAAGCGCAAAAGATAAAAAGAAGATTAAAGAAAGTTTTAGCAAAACAAGAGGTAGAGCTAGCTGTTTCAGATGCATAGTAAGCCTACATGGCTCAGAGCAAAAGCTCCAGCTGGTAAAGTATTCAATGAAACCTTAAACACTGTTAAGCTACATAACTTACATACAGTATGCGAAGAAGCTGCGTGTCCAAATATTGGTGAATGTTGGAATAAACGTCATGCTACTGTGATGATTCTCGGTTCTGTTTGTACTCGTGCTTGTGCGTTTTGCAACGTTGCAACTGGCATTCCTGATAAGCTCGATCCTCATGAACCAGAAAATTTAGCAAAAGCAATAAAAAAGTTAAATTTAAAGCACGTTGTCATTACCTCTGTTGACCGTGACGATTTACCAGATGGTGGTGCAAATCAGTTTATAAGGTGTATAGAAGAAATTAGAAAGATAACTTCGGAAACAACAATAGAGATCCTCACTCCTGATTTTTTAAATAAGAAAGGAGCGTTTGAAGCAATAGCTATTGCATCACCTGATGTTTATAACCACAACATCGAAACAGTACCAAGGCTGTATGCAAAAATAAGACCAAGAGCTCGTTATTTTCATTCACTATATTTGCTAAAGATGGTGAAACAGATTAATCCTAAACTTTTCACGAAGTCAGGGCTTATGGTTGGTCTTGGAGAAACAAAAGAAGAAATCTTTCAGGTTATGGATGATTTACGTAGCGCCGAAGTTGACTTCATTACAATTGGTCAATATTTGCAACCAACTCCAAAGCATGCAAAAATTGATAGATATGTTACTCCAGAAGAGTTTGAGCATTATAAATATATTGCTTATTCTAAAGGCTTCTTGGTAGTTGCATCAAGTCCATTAACCCGTTCATCATATCACGCTGAAGAAGATTTTAACAGGCTCAAGTCCTGTAATTGACATCTCGATTTTATTGTCCCAAATTTGGGACAATAAATCAGAAAAGCTTAGTGAGTTGCCCTAGGCTTGACTTTTTACTTAGCTGATCACAAAAAGTATGAATTTTACAGCACCTAAACCAGCTGTTTAAGATCTTATATAAGCAATTGACAGCTACTGAGATGCCAGCTAAAATATTTACATAGTATATTAACAGAGGGTAAGGTGGGTTTTAGTGGATATGTACATGATAAAGCTTTAACAATATCAGATGTAAGTGCTAAAATTGATATAAGAGAGCTAGCAAACTTTCTACAGAGTAAAAAAGGCATTAACGAGCTTAATTTAATAAATGTAGAGATTGATAGTAAAGATGTAAAAGAGTTAAGTAAACTTACACATCTTATTTCGCTCACTCTAAGGAACAATAAACTCGGTTTTGAAGGTGCAGGATATATAGGTAAAAGCAATCTAAAAAACCTTACTTTACTTGAAATAAGTAATAACAATATTGGAGACATAGGTTTTGCATTTTTGATTGGCAGCAAACGTCTCCCAAATCTTACTTTATTAAATGTAGAAAACAACAACATTGTTGGAGTGTGGCGCCACCACTATGGAGGAGATATAGCACTCAAAAATCTCACCTCACTTTATGTAGAAGGTAACGGTAAAAAATTCTTAAATGATAAAGAAGTTATCCTTGATAGTATAAAAAAAAGCTCAATAACCGAAGCGCCTGGACACTCTAGAGTAAAAGATGGTGAAGGTGCTACAAAAAAATTAGTAGCTAAAAGAAAAAAAACGATACAAGCTGCCAATAGTCAGTCAGATCCTAGTAGTAGGTTAAGTATAGAACTTTCCAAACAAGATGGGCTGCGTGAAATAGTACTTGACACTGAAACTACAGGTCTTGATGTCAATAGCCATCGAATTATCGAAATAGGGTGTGTAGAACTAATTAATCATATTCCAACAGGCAAAGTATTCCATCGATACATCAACCCAGAAAGGAGCATAGACAAAGGTGCATTTAAAGTTCACGGTATCAGCGAAGAATTTCTAAAGGATAAGCCATTATTTTCAGAGATTGCATCTGAATTTCTTAATTTTATATCTAGCGATACTTTGGTAATTCACAATGCTGGATTTGACATTAAATTTTTGAACATGGAACTTGGTAAACTGAATGCCAAATTAATCTCTTCAGACAGAGTGTTAGATACATTACCGCTTGCAAGAAAGAAATTTGGACCACCGGCTTCTTTAAGTGCATTGTGTGAGCGTTTTGGTATATCACTAGAGAGTAGGGAGTTACATGGAGCGCTAATTGACGCTGAGTTGCTAGCAAAAGTATATGTTGAGCGATTACAAACTCCTTTGGATCGATGTCAGCATGCAGTACGTAACTTATCTCTTAGAGGACAGTTGCCAAGTAATGAAGAAGTTAGTGAGCAGTTAGATGAGATTAACGTATCTGTTCATGAGGGAGTAGTAGATAGAAGATTATAAAAACGCCTTTTGCTTTCAGTAGCGAAATTATTCTCTCAATGAATGTGTTTTCTAGCTTTAAAAATGCGAATCTCAATATCTTATCTTGAATTACTTAACTGTTGGTTCAAGTTTAAGTTCTTATCATGGTATGTATTTACATCTTTTAACACTTTAAGTGGTTCACCTAGACTATGTTCCACTTTTGTCTCAAATTTAAATCCCAAATTTCCAAAAAATTCTTGAAAATACTCAATAGTAATGTCACACAAACTTCTACCACTTGCTTTATAATTTTTCAGCTCTTTCGGAATATTAATAAGCACTTTACCATCCTCATATGTTATACTTCTACCCTTAGATTTTAACTTAAATTTTATTGAACTGTGAAAATTTGGTGTTTTAATATCATTAACAAGATCACTGCTGCACACCTTTATACAATCCATGCTAAAATTAAATTTTAGACAATTGGAGTCAAGGCAATCCATACTATAAGTTATTGTTATGCTAGAATCTAACACAAGCAAGCCAAATGGAGAAAGAGCCTTTAATATATGAAGAAACAGAAAATGATTATACCCTTCTTGATGATAGTTAGTTATCAATTCTTCCATGATAGAGTCACTCGGAACTTCTGCACCAGCATATTCAAATATTTTTATGAAAATTTGCTTAAGAAATGGACTATAGTTCTTTCTTCCATTCTCATCTTCTAAAATGAGATCTTTATGTTTTGAATATAGCTTCTCAATAAGCTCATTAGGCACTTCTTTCTCATTAATAGTAAGGTTGTGTGATCTACCAAGGTCAATATATGTGTTGTAACCAGAGTTCCAACAATCTGATTTTATTGGCACAGATTTTAAATCAGCATACTTGAGCTTTTCCACTTCAGATTTTAATGCATTAACTATTTTTTTTGCCATATCATAATTTCATATTATATGTATTAATTTTAACACTAATTTTTATTCCATATTTTCCACAATAAGTAAAGGTTATGCTTCAAAGATTTGCACTTATTTTTCGTTCGGAATTAGGCTTCAAAATTATATATGTAATCCCACCAATCGCTAACGCAGATGTTGCCACCGCAGCAACTATTTTAAGGCAAAATCTTTTTCTTAGCTGCATTTCGAAGAACACATCCCCTACTTCGCACTGTTTGATGATAGAAAGTTCCAACAATTTATTTCAATGATAGCTTTTCCATTGCTGCCTGGTCTACTTCTGCTTCTTCTAGCTTGTTATCTACTCGTTCATGGTATAGATCTTTTCCCTTCATCCAGGATAGGTCACCATTTATTGTACAAACGTAATTGCCATTGTTCTTTTCGAAAAAAAATAGCCCTAGTTTGCTTTCGTCTTGACCGATCAATCCATTACGGACTACTTCCACGGTATAAAATTGACCTAAATTTAAACCTATTTCACGATACCTAGAATAATGACAGACTAGCGGATCATATAGTTCTCTTATCTTACCATTTCTTAGATCAACTATTTTGCGCTCTATCTTATCTAATTCCTCTATAACACTCTTCCCTTTTTTCTTCGCTTCATCATCTAACAGCTGTTTCTCTCCCAATTCTTTATAAATAGCAAAAAACCGTGATTTTTCTTCTTTCGCAAGATTAGATAAACGCCCTGCTAACTCATAGCACATTTTTTCTTGACTCAGTATTTCGCTTTTATATTTAGATAAAATATTAATCGCTATACGTGAACAACTTACTGCGATCAGGTCATTATTTAAATCCGTTTTAATAATTTTGCCGGTCTCTTGATTAACATGTGCAGTAACTTGCCCTAATAAAATTCCCTCAGGAATTGTTATATCCTTCCCTATATGAGAGTTAATGGCTTTTAAAGAATCAAAATCTATATAGATCCCACCTTCGTGTCCTGTAAACTGCTTTAAGAGTGCCAGAGCAACTAATCTAAAAGTATCTATTTCAACAGCAAAATACATTCTTTGCTTTTCTTCCATATTATACATATTCTCAAAGAATTCCTTTATACTGATATCCTCTCCATCTATCTTCCATCCTGTGTCTATTTCACTCCAGTCATATTGATGCAAGTCTATAACATGCACTCCTTTAGTGTCCTCTAGTGCATGTTTTAAATAATCTATTTGATTTTCTTTGAATCCAGGACCGTTGATAATCAAATATATATCCCTCTCTTCTTTATTTATTAATTTATGATTTTTTATTATATCTAAGTAATTAAGGTCACTGTTTTTACCATCTGGTAAAGATGCACCATATACTCTTGGTACCCAAGTTAGTATTATTGGCGCTTCATTTGATAATTTTTTTACATTACCGATCATTATTTTACCTTAACACATTTATGTTATAATGAGATTTTAGCAAAAAAACTCAACTAAAAGTCCTTGCTTCTAGCTAAAATATTTTAGGAAAAGCTTCAGTGTTCTCTGTGCCTTAAGCCATTGACAGCATATATATCTGGTTCATCCATCACCAGCAGTGGCTTGCCAAGGTTGTGCTCTATGTTTATATTACGCTCAGAATTGTACTCTATTTTTGTATCAAACTTAAAGCCCAATTTCTCACAGAGCTTTTTTAAATATTCAACAACCTTGTTAATAATATCAGTAAGCTTATCGAGCAGATTGTCATTACCAGCTCTGTAGTCTTCTAATGCTTTAGGAATTGTAAGCAACACTTTACCATCTTCATATGTCACATTTCCATCTTTATATTTCAGTTTAAATTCTACTGAGCCGGATAAATTGCATAGCTCATCTAATGACATATAACCTGTAGAGTAAGACACTCTCACGTTTTCTGTGCTAGAAAAGCATCTAAGATAGTTAGGATCATTACACTCCATATGAATACTTATCCTTTCAGAGCAAGATGCCATCAAATCACAAGGTTGTAATGCTTCATCATAGAAGAGTTTAAAAAAGCCAGAATAACCCGCCTGATTATAGTTAGTTATCAGCTCCTCAATAATCAAATCATTTGGAACTATTGCATCAGCGTACTCAAACATTCCTATAAAGACTCTCTTGAGAGATAAACGACTGCTCTCTGCTTCATTTGCGTTTCTTAACAGCCCACTAATAACTTCATTAGTTATTACTCTACCATTAATGATAATATTATCCATTCTTCTAAGATCTTTATATGTCAGATCGCCAGAGTTAACTTCACTCCATCCTCCTGATGTTTTTGCTTGAGCTTTTAAGTAATTATATTCCAGCCCTTTTACTTTAGCTTTCAGTGCATTAACTATTTTTTTTGACATGTTACCCTCTATTACATTTATATTAATATTAGCAAATATTACGTTAATTGTCAATTATTTAGAATCTTTGTTTCCGTCATAAGTTAAAGTTTACAGCCTCTGCTTTAAAGAACTTTCTGTTTTAAATATAGAAAGTTCTTTAATAACTGTTATGCAAGCGATAGATCTTCCATTGCTACCCTGTCTACTTCTGCTTCTTCCAGCTTGTTATCTACTCGTTCATGGTATAGATCTTTTCCTTTCATCCAGGATAAATCACTTTCTAGTACGGGAACATAATTACCATTGTTACAATTAAAAGAAAATGATGGACATTTGCTCACTTTTTCACCATCACATAATTGAACAATAAGAACTCGTGCTGTACTCATTTGAGCAAAATTTAAGCTAAATTCACCAAGCGCGTTGTTAATACACTGAAAGTTCTCGATATTATATAGCTCTTGTATTCCGTTGCTTTCAAAGTTTGAAACGCATTTTTTAATCTTTTCCTTTGTTTGTTTAATTATCTCATTTTTGAGTTCTTCATCTTTTGTGAATAAGGAAACTCCTTTAGCAAGTTCTTCTTCTTGTTCTAAAGCTGTAGATAAGCGCTTTTTAACCTCATTACAAGCCTCTTTTTGGCTTAATATTTTATCTTTATAATCAGACAAAATATTAACTGCTACACTTGAATTATTTATCGCAATGCAATCATTATTTGTAAAAATCATTAGATTTTTATATTCGTCATAATGATTTGAGTTCTTTATATCTACTGCACTTGTGTAGTTCGTATTTCCTTCTTGATCAAGAAAACACGCTATAACATTTCCTAATAAAATTCCCTCAGGAATTGTTATATCCTTCCCTATATGAGAGTCAATGGCTTTTAAAGAATCAAAATCTATATATATCCCACCTTCGTGTCCTGTAAACTGCTTTAAGAGTGCCAGAGCAACTAATCTAAAAGTATCTATTTCAACAGCAAAATATGTTCTTTGCTCCTCTGACATATTATACATATTCTTAAAGAAATCCTTTATGCTAATGTCTTTACCATCTATTTTCCATCCTGTGTCTATTTCACTCCAGTCATATTGATGCAAGTCTATAACATGTACTCCTTCAATTCCTTTCAGCTCATGTTTTAAACTATCTATTTGATTTTCTTCAAATCCAGGACCATTTATAACCAAATATATGTCCCTCTCCTCTTTATTTGTTAATTTATGATTTTTAATTATTTCTAAATAATTCAGGGTACTATTTTTACCATTCGGTAAAGATGCACCATGTACTCTTGGCACCCATGTTAGTATTATTGGTGCTTTATTTGATAATTCATTTACACTATTAGTCATAATTTTACCTCACTATATTGCTATATTTATAATATAGTGGATTTTTTAATAAAATGCAAGTAGACATTAAGATTTCACTTACGCTCTCTCAGTTTACAATTTTTGTTTCCGTATTATCTAATGAATCACCGTAAGTGACTGCCTTAAGATAAAACTTTCTCCCTTTTTGCACTTCAAAAGAAATTATTGAATGATCAAGCAGAACGAATTTTTCACCTGCAGTGTGTTCATATTTCTTAGTGCCTTTTTGACCTCTAATTAGGCCACTCAATTTGTATTTATTCTTATCTATAAGCTTTGCACTTTGGAATTTTATTACCTCTTTGCCAATCAGTGCTGATGCAGTTGCATCTAGCTCACCAAAACGCAGCACTACTGTAATCTCCTCATTGCTAGATTCCATAACATATCCGTAAGTAGATTGTGTGTTTGCACTTGCGATAGGCTTATAATCTTTATCATCATACGAAATAAAGAGCGTTGCTCCTTTCCAACTTTCCTCTTCACTAATTAAAGTAAAGCTTGCGATATTATCTTTAATATACGGTAAATCTATCATTTCTACGATAGATTTACTGATGTGAGAAGGAGGGTATTCTTTAAGCATAAGTGATCTTGTTGAAGGAAAGGAGAGCTTGTATATAGAGGGATCATAACCAACTCCCATTACTTGAATGGACATGCTTTCAAACTTTGTTTTTATAATTCTCATCGTATGTCTTTTCTCGCCATCTGAAATTGCTATGACATCACTTGGTAAAAGCCATGCATATTTTATCGGGAGCTTAAAGTTGTATACATTTCTCTCTTGCCACGAAGAATAAAGTAAAACTTCAGCTATATTTTGCGCCTCCCCTTCCTCCATAATGAGCGGTATTGGAACTGTTGCAGCATTGCCCTGCTTTGGCAGTTCAGCATATTTCACATCAATTGGATAGCCAAAATTGCGGTTAAAATAAACAACATTGACTTTACTATTTAAATCTAGCTGACTAATATTAACAAGTTTTGCAACGTTATTGGTAACCATCTCGCCAATTGGTATTTCAGTTGTCACTCCCCTGCCCTTTTGAATAAATTTCAGTTTTGAGTTCTGTTCAACCACATCAAAAAAATAGCACCTTCGCAGCATTTTAATAATTGAGCGTACGGGTTGCTGATCATTTATTACATACCCAGATAGTAATCCTTTAACATCACTTGTATCAAACTGATCGCCTTTGAGACCTACCTTTTGCAACAGATCAGACAAAACATCGGAAACATTAAGTTGTGAAATTTTTCCCTGAATCCAGTGCCCGGTCTGCCAGTTATGGCAGTCAGCCCACATGTCACATAAATTGGGGAAATAAGGAAATGGCCTTGCATCCCACGCCCAGAGGAACATTTTCTCCACCATTTCTGAGCTTTGCCACTTTTTTAATGTTCCTTCGATTGCAGTTTTCTGCGAAAGAAAGCTCACCTCTCCGTTTGAGTATCGTGGATATTTACTCTCTATACTACCTTTATCAACAAACACATTGGGCTCATTAGTGCAGCCGTTCATACTGGGAAATCCATATTCGGTAAACCATATTTTCTTCATTTTTGGTTGCCATTTTGTTTTACTACCACCTGGATTTACATGAACTTCACTCCACCATTTCTCGATATTTTTCCACGCATATTCGCTGTCATTATACTTTATTTTCTCAGGATCACTTTTTGAGTAATCGTAAAAATAATCATACCCTACCCCACTGCTCCAACCACCCGTTACATCTTTCGCGGAATAGCCAAAAGGAGGTTCTGGGCCATCGGTGAGTGGAAAGTAAGCATCTATGCCAATAACATCGATGAACTGTGAAGACCATAGTTCATCCATATTATACCAACCATCATATGAATGATACTCACTCCAATCGGCAGCGTAAGTTACGTTTACTTCTTTTCCAAGCTGAAGCTTTACTTGCTTTGCAACTTTAACTAGCTCTGCTACTGCAGGATAGTTACCCTCTACATCTTTTACTCTGGTAAGCTGAGCAAACTCAGAACCAATAATAAACCCTTCCACTTTAGTTTGTTTGGCAATGCTCGTGTAATGCTCTATGAATTTGCTATACTGATTCTCAAAAAAATCACTTATATCCTGAGGAGTACCGCTCAATTTTCCTCGCCACTCTTTGTTTTTTGTGTCAAGCAAGAGCATTGGATAGAGCATCACCTTATAACCTCTGCTATGCAGCTCTTCTATATATCTTATTAGTGCTGCATCGCTAACTGTACCACCATATCTTGGATTTCCATGATTATCTTTTGAAATGAGCTGGGCATTATCCCTGGTTATATTTCCCACTTGCCAATCATCAGGCACTATAGCAGAATCGTCTTGAAATTCAACTGCAGGATATATTTTACAATCTTTGATATTCAAACTGCTTGCAAACCAATTAACCACTACCGATGCCCATTCAACATTTGGTAAACTTTCCTTCAATTGGTCCAAAGAAAGCATAGCATCGCTCTTTTTTGTGTGATTATTGTGATTTACTCTTTGTACCGGTCCATAGGGAATATATTGACTACTGCTTATTTTTTCTCGTGCAATTTTCTTCTGTATTTTCGTATCATACACAAACTCCCCTGAACCTGGTATGATATTGATATTTTTAATGTTTTCTGCTACTGAGAATCCACTGAGCTTCAGTGCAGTTTGCACTTCAAATGTAAACACCGGAACACGATTACTATAGTCTGCCAAAGGGAAATTTTTGATGACTATGTAAGATATTCCTCTATAAGCTGGTACATTCTTCTCACCTTCGATTGATAACATAAACGGATCAGGGTTTTGGTCTTCTCTGCCGTGGTAAAAAGTATAATCTATTTCATCAAAACTAAGCGATTTTATATCCGCCCAGATTCTATTTAATTTTTCTACTTTCCCCTTGCAAATTGCAATTGCGAGTGTTGCATAGTAGTTATACGCAATGTTTATACCTCTTCCTGTTTTATTTTGAGTGGTTATCGCCTCCTCTTTTATTGGCTGTGACCAAATAATGTTTCCAGCAATGCGAGCAGTGCCATAGATAATTGGAATTGCTTTGCCATAAGTTGAGGTTTGAACTTGCAGATTTTTCAGCCTCGCCCCATGCGTTATCTTTTGCTCGGCATCAAGACCAAATATTGCATTATCAAGCTGTGAACCAAGCAGAGCACCGAGTTCTGAGCCAACAATCTGGCCAATTGGCCCAAAAATACTGCCCGCTTTACTTAAAATTGATGATAAAATTATTGTAGACATAATATTCTCCTTTTTAATAGATTGTTTTGAATTTTTGAAAGAAGATCCCAGACTGGGATAAAATTGGGACCTACTATATAGTAGTGTCATGCGACTGGTATCCAGGAAAAAAAGGATGTAATCCGAGTAGCCCTTTTCCTGTCATCCGAGTAGCTGACACTGGGATCCATTGTTCTTTATTTCTGAATTCCAGCGTCACGCGCTGGAATGACATTAAATGATTTTTCTTTGAATTTGAGTTATGCAAGCAAGCCCCTTTGTTGTCATGCAAGTAGCCCCTTCGATGTCACCCGAGTAGCCCTCTTCCTGTCATCCCAGTACTGGGATCCAGCCTTTCTTACCAACAAAAAACTTGGCATAACTTGCGTGCTCAAAAAATTCCTAGATTCCAGTACTGGAATGACACCCTTTTAGAAGTTCCTTCTGGATAAAAACTATTGTCAAGCACTGGAATGACATGATTCGACTTGCATGGCGTCATCCCAGACTGTGTAGTAATTCTCTTTATTCATCGATTTGCCACTTACTTCCTCGAGAAGATACATCACTCAATGAAGAGCTTACTGATGAACTTCTAGATAAGCTTCCAGATGATAGCCTTGTATCCTTGTTTTTAGTTTTTCCGTTACTATGTTTCTCATTCTTCTTATCTTCAATGTTATGTTCCTTCTTAAATCTTTCACATAAAGTGAAAAAAGGAGTACTTTTGCCTTTACTTTTTATCTCTCGTATATACGTGGCTAAACCAATCAGATTTGCTACTGAAAAACCATTAGTATTATTTACAATAGTTCCAATATCTCTCTGGCTTAATTCTTTTAGATGTTCTTTTAGTATCCCCCTACGTGTACTTTCTTTCTCTAGCCCAGGAATCTCAATTTTTCTCAAGCGCTCATACCTAACTAGTGCTTCATCTAAATCATTCGCACAATTAGTTGTGGCAATTACTATATTTTCTTCAAGAAAGGTTTTATTCAATTTATCGAGTAAATGAGTTAAAGATTCTACATTCTTGTTTTTACCACCCTTGCGATCTAGACCAATGCCGTCAATCTCTTCCATAATAATTATACAAGGAGTGTTTTTTCTTGCCCTCTCAAAAACTTGATCTATATTCGATATATTACATAAGGAAGATGCAGAAATACGTATAACAGCAAATTGAGATTTAATTTCATTCGCAATCGCTTCACAAATACTACTCTTACCAGTCCCTCCTTTACCATTTAAGAGATATCCTCCGCTTTTTGATTTACAAATCTCTCTCAAATTTTCTTTTATGTCACTTGGTAATATAATATCACTAAATGTTGTATTCCATCCTCTTTCTTCACCTTTTGCATAAAATGCTATATTCAACTTTACTTCTACTTCATCTTTTGTTGCAGGACTATTAATTAACCTTGCAGAAAGATCACTAACCTCTTTTTTTAACCCATTCACTTCATCTTTCGTTACAAAATTCTCTGAAATTCTATGAACTTTTTCTTCTAGACCACGAAACCCGTATTTATTTTCTTTATCCTTTCCATCTTCTAATTCTTCTTTAATTGGAGTTAGCTTATTTTCTTCTTTCCTTAACCCTTTATTCGGCTCTTCGACTTCAGCTTTCGAGTTTTCTTGAGATTTTTTATTTTGTTTAATCATTTTATATGAAAACACAATTACTACTGCAGAAAGCGCAAATAAAATAAAAATAACAGGGGGAGCTATATTTAAAGCTGCAACTGAAGATAAAAATGCAACGTAAGGAGCTACAGCAAAAACTCCAGATGTAAGCAGTGTAAGAGAAGCAATAGCACCAGCTATAAAAAAAGTTATATTAGCTCTATTAGACATATTTTAGCTTATAAACAGTTAATTTATAAATAATACATTTAAAGAGTACAAGCTTTTCATAGTAAAGCAAGACTAACTTAAGGCATCCTTAATCAATCTATAATTGAGGTATTATGAAGTATTAAGATATAAGATGGTATGTTGTATTTTTAATTCAGTGTTCTTTTTCTATCATTCCAGGGTACTGGAATGATAGATGCTATGATAAGAAATTCAATAACTTAAAGTAGGTAATTAAAGCCTCTAATTAAGATCTAAATCTATAGTTATTATAAGCAACACTAAAGAAGTGCGGAAGTAAAAATTTACGAAAGAGCATTATGTATACATATGCTTTGTAGTTCTACACTTTGCCACCCTTCTGTTAAGCTTTGCCTCCCTTCCATTACGTTTTGTCGCTCTTTTATTTCTTTTATTTCGTTATCGAATTTTGATATTAGATATTTAGCATAACCAGATGTTAATGATGTTGATACAGATACAGCTATTGCTGCCGTAACAGATGTTAATGTAATTTCCATTGTCTCGGTTATAAAAAGCGTCATTCCTACAAAATTCCCTAACATGGCAACTAAGCCACCAACAACAACACTATCTCCTACTACCTTACTTTTCAAAAACCTTCTTATATCCTCTACCGTACCTTCTTGGCGATTTATAATGGCATAATATAAAGGGGTTTTCTGAAAATTATCTTTCTTATAAACATCTGCACCTCTACTTAGCAAAGCATTTACTATCTGCACATAGCCATTTTTAGCAGCATAATGCAAAGGAGTACTACCATTTCTATCTTTTACATGAACACTTGCGCCTTCAGCTAACAGAGCATCTACTACCTCTACATGGTTACTTAAAGTAGCATAATGCAAAGGAGTACTACCATTTCTATCTTTTACATGAACACTTGCGCCTTCAGCTAACAGAGCATCTACTACCTCTACATGGTTACTTAAAGTAGCATAATGCAAAGGAGTACTACCACTTCTGTCTTTTACATTAACATCAGCACCTGTTTTTAGTAGAACATTTACTACATCTATGAATTTATATATAGTAGCATAATGCAAAGGAGTACTACCACTTCTGTCTTTTACATTAACATCAGCACCTTTTTTTAGTAGAGCATTTACTACAACTACACATCGACTATAAACGGCATGATGCAAAGCAGTCTCTCTATTTTCACCTTCTACATGAACATCCGCATGCCTATCTAATAAAACATTCACTAAATCCTTACAGCCAGCTGCTGCAGCTGCAATTAATAATGTAAATTCGGCATCAGGATCACTTTGGATGAATGTATGATTTATACTAAAATTTTTATTTTTCCACTCTTGATACGCTGTTGCATCTTCCCTTTGTAATACCTCTTTTATTTTATTAACTACATTATCTTTATTTACACTTGCATCTTTATCAATTGCACTTAATATTTTTTTTAGATTTTCAAAATTCATCTTTACCTCCTATAACTTTACGATGCAGTTACTACACAATTACAAACAAAAGTAAACACATTTTTAGGAATTATTTAGAAAAAGAAACCATTGAAAAAGTCAGTAATTTACAATAAATAACTGATACATTTAATTGGAAGAAATATGTGATGTAACTATAGCCATTATAAACAACAACAGAAAAAACACGGAAGTAAAAAATTTATGTTGACTGTACAATATCGATTTCTAATATAATCCAGAGATAAAAAAATGTCGGTGCTGAAGTTATATATCTGCCTCCATATTCTCCTGATTTTAATCAAACCATTGGTTTGTTATAAAAAATTGAGCCAGAAAGAATATTCAGCTATTCGAACTATTAGAAAAAGAGCTATAATTATAGACTCAGTATACACTATAACTAGACTTTTTTTTAAGAGGAATGATATAGAAGTTATTACTAAGACACTAAACAGTTTTCAAAAATGAAAATTATACCTTAAAGCTGATTTTCATATAGTTCTTGCAAGCGATAGCACTCTCACTTCTCTTGCACCAGAGTTTAAAATTTCCTGAGAGCAAGACCTTGCGGTTGCGCCAGTTGTTACTACATCATCAACCAATATCACGATTTTGTTTTTGATAATTTCGCTGTTACTTACTTTAAAAGTATTTTTCAAATTTTTTTCACGCTGTTTAAGTGAAAGACCAGCTTGAGGTTTGGTGTGACGAATACGTTTTATTGCAAATGGTGTATAAGATAAATGAGATAACTTACTTAATTCCTTCGCGAGCAATGCTGCTTGATTATATTTACGTTTAAATAAGCGTATTTTATGTAGCGGTATGGGAATTATGACCTCTGCATTTTGAAACATGTCTTTGTTAGCTTTGTACATCCACTTTGCGTAGACTTTCATGTAGTTTAAGTTATCAAAAAATTTAAAATTTATAATCATATTTTTGCTATGTTCATCGTAGGCAAAAACTGATCTTAATACTTTAAATGGCGGAGGATTACTGATGCATTTGCCGCATGTATAAAAACTATCTGGAATTACTACACCACAAACATTGCAATAATGCTTAGTTAAGAAATTGATTTTTTTATTGCATTCACTACATAAATCATAACTTTTATCAATTATACGTTCACAACTTACGCATACGTTTGGAAATATGAGATCTGTAGCTTTTTTTAATAAGAGAAGATTCATGAATTAAATATGTTAGGTATACCTTTTAAAATGCTCCTCATAACCTAATTATTAAGAAATAGTCGATACTTGATCCAATAAATATGTTTTAAGATACTTGCCTGTAACGCTTTTTGGAGTCTGTGCAACTTTTTCTGGAGTTCCTACAGCAACCACTTCGCCACCTTTTACTCCACCCTCTGGACCAATATCTATTATGTAATCAGCAGTTTTTATAACATGTAAATTGTGCTCAATAACTATAACAGTATTTCCTAAATCAACTAGCCTATGGAGTATTTTCAGTAAATTATTTACATCTTCAAAATGTAACCCAGTTGTTGGCTCATCGAGAATATACAATGTTTTCCCGGTAAATCGCTTTGATAGTTCCTTAGACAGCTTTATTCGTTGTGCTTCACCCCCGGACAACGTTGTTGACGACTGTCCAAGCGTTATATAGCCAAGCCCTACTTCCTGTAAAGAAATCAACTTTTCCTTTATCATTGGAAGATTTTCAAAAAAGTCACATGCTTGATCTATTGTCATATCAAGCACATCAGAAATTGATTTTCCCTTGTAAGTAACTTCCAATGTTTCTCGGTTATACCTCTGTCCTCTACATTGCTCACATTTCACATAAACGTCCGGTAGGAAATGCATCTCGATCTTTAAATGCCCATCACCTTTACAAGCTTCACATCTTCCTCCCTTGGTATTAAATGAAAATCGGCCTATATTGTAACCTCGTGCCTTCGACTCTGGGAGACCTGCAAACCAATTTCTGATGTGAGTAAACATACCAACATATGTTGCTGGATTTGATGCTGGGGTCCTACCAATTGGCGATTGATCAACTTCTATAATTTTATCTATATACTCAAGGCCTTCTATTTTGTCGCATTGACCATGCCTTGCAGATGAATGATTTATCTTGTGTGCTGAGTATTTATATAATGTTTCTATCACTAAACTTGATTTCCCTCCTCCTGATATTCCAGTAACACAAATAAAATTCCCTATAGGAAATTCAACATTTATATTTTTTAAGTTGTTCTCACAAGCATTAACTACCTTTATGAACTGAGTTGTTTGCTTTCTTCTTTTTGAAATTGAAATTTCCTTCTTTCCACTTAAATACTGTCCTGTTATGCTTTCTGAATTTTTTTGTACCTGATCTGGTGTTCC
Organism: Wolbachia endosymbiont (group B) of Athalia cordata; assembly: GCF_947251845.1. Classification (NCBI taxonomy): domain Bacteria; kingdom Pseudomonadati; phylum Pseudomonadota; class Alphaproteobacteria; order Rickettsiales; family Anaplasmataceae; genus Wolbachia; species Wolbachia endosymbiont (group B) of Athalia cordata. The sequence continues at coordinate 626,390 of NZ_OX366383.1, read as the reverse complement.
TTCTGCAACGATTTTTCCTCCATTCACGCCAGCTCCAGGACCAATATCAATCACATAATCAGCAGCCATTATTGTGTCTTCATCATGTTCAACAACAATCACAGTATTACCCATGTCTCTCAGATTTTTAAGTGTGGTAATTAATCGATCATTATCACATTGATGAAGGCCAATTGAGGGCTCATCAAGCACGTATAGCACTCCTGTTAAACCAGAGCCAATTTGCGAAGCAAGCCTGATCCTCTGGCTTTCACCACCAGAGAGAGTGCTAGATTCACGGTCAAGTGTAAGGTAATTTAGCCCTACATTCTTTAAAAATGTCAGCCTTTTGATTATTTCGTTTAATATTTTATTTGAAATTTGCCTTTGTTGTTCTGTAAGTTTGTCTGATAAATTTCCAAACCACTTAAGGGATTCATCGATGCTGAGCCTTGATATTTCACCTATATGTTTTTCGTCAATTTTCACTGTAAGTGCTTCTTTTCTCAATCTATAGCCAGCACATTCTTTGCAGTCAGTAACAGAACAATACCTATCAATAAGTGATGCATCGTAATCCATCTGGCGTTCTAGGATACTGACCAAACCTTGAAATTTCATTTCTCTAGAGCCAAAAAGTATTAAATCCTTCACTTTTTGGTCTATATTCTTCCACGGAACATCAAGGCTAAATTTGCAATTTTCAGCCAGTGATAGAATTGCATTTTTTAGCAATCCATAGTTTGTATGCACTTGACGGAACATTGATCCAATTGGCTTTAAAGCACCTTCAGATATCGAGAGCGTTTCGTCTGGCACTATTAGCTTTGCATCAACACTTAGTTTTTTACCGAGCCCACTGCATGAACTGCATGCACCGTAGGGGCTGTTAAAAGAAAACAATCTTGGCTCTATTTCTTCAAGAGTAAAGCCAGACTCAGGACATGCAAAATTCTCTGAGAAAGTTAAAGTTTGACCATTTTTATACTCGGAATTGTGGTTATCAGGTAAGTTCACTATTTCTGCATACATTAAGCCATGGCCCAGCCTCAATGCTGATTCTATGCTGCCTGGTAGTCGATTTCCTATATCATCTGACATGGAGATTCTATCTGCAATAACAAAAATATCATGTTTCTTGTTTTTGTCGAGTTTAGGCAAGTCATCTATATTGTATGTTTCACCATCTATTTTTAGTCTCACGTAACCCTGCTTTTTAATTTCCAATATCTCTTTGAAGTGCTCTCCTTTTCTGCCACGCACAATAGGAGCAAGTATATATATTTTAGTTTCTAAAGGTAATGCTATAATAGTATCTACAATTTGAGATACAGCCTGTTTCGTTATTGGCAACCCAGTTACAGGCGAATAAGGTATTCCCACTCGTGCATATATCAAACGTACATAATCGTAAATTTCAGTAACGGTTCCAACAGTTGATCTTGGATTTTTTGAGATCGACTTTTGATTAATTGATATTGCAGGAGAGAGGCCTGTGATTGACTCAACATCTGGTTTATCTTGAATATTAAGAAATTGACGTGCATAAGCCGATAGACTTTCGACGTATCGGCGTTGGCCTTCTGCATAAATCGTATCGAATGCAAGGCTAGACTTACCAGAACCACTTAGTCCAGTTATAACAACTAACTTATTTTTTGGTATATTGACATCAATACCCTGCAAATTATGCTCTCTTGCACCTTTAACTCTGATCATACTTCATGTACCTTTGACCATTACAGCCTCAAAATACATAAACTCACAACAACTTGCTACTAATTTTTTCAACTGTTATGGAAAACGAAGTAGCATAACTAGTGCAAAACATTTTGCCACACAACTATATGAACATCTGTTTTCGCCAAGTTAGTTCGTACAACAAATGGTGTCATAAAAGTATGTTTTCTACAATCTCATCAAAAACATGCTTACCAATTTTTGGAAACAGGAAATTTTATTTTATATAAAATATAGAATTTTGATAAATTTAACTTTTTTGTGAGATTATGCAGTAATAAAAATAAATTGAGAGGGAAAGGTTGTGGCAATAGAGAAGGAGAAGTTTTTTGAAATAATAAATGAGGTAAGTAAAAGTGGAGGTTTGGATGAAGATAATTTACTTGAAAGAATAAAGAATGAGTTAAAAGGAAAAGATGCAGGAGAGTACAACAAGTTTAGTAAAAATTTTAGTAAAGAACATCAATTTAGTATAAAATTTTCAGAAGAAGCTGCAGAAGATTGGACGTTGTTACATATTGCTGCAGCATGCAACAATCTTTTGATAGCGGAATTTCTAATGAAAAAGAAAGCAAGTGTTAGCGCTCGAGTAAAAGATGGTTCTAAAAATGATGGGCTAACTGCTTTGCATATTGCTGCTTCTTGTGGACATAAAGACATGGTAAAACGGTTACTAAATGACAATCGAGTCAATCCTTCATTAAAAAGCAAAAATAAGACTCCAAGGGAGGTGGTTGGTAATATAGAAAATAAAGAAGCTATAGTAAAAATGTTAAAGAAAGCAGAACAAAATTTTTATACAAAGCATGAGAAAAAAACTGATGTATCAGCAGATGTTATAAATTCTGTGAAACAATACAATACCATACGTAGTGGTGAACAGGCTCCTGTTACGTGCGAAAGTAGTGACAGTGTAGTAAGTGAGCAATACTTACATGCTGGTGTTAAGAATATGGTAGAAAAATTTGAGTCACCGCAAAGAAAAAGTGCTACATGTAGTGGTAAACAGACTCCTATTGACGAAAGTGTTAGTAGTGACGACAGCGGTCTAGAACTTGAAACTACATTTAATACCTCTTCCTGCTCCGAAATAAATCACGACGAGGCAGTTGATAATCAAACTTTAGAAAGTTTGCCATCTCAAATTCAGTTGCGAGATAGCCAAATCCAGAAATTACAAGAGGCAGATGAGGAATTAAAACGGGTAAAGAATTGCATTGTTGAACATGAGAATAGGTTAGAAGTACTTGATAAACTAAGTGAAGAGAATCAATCACTAAAACAACAAATACAAGATCTAAAAAGTAAAAATACAACACTTAATAGTGAATTAAGCAAAACCAAAGCAAATAAAGTATTACTAGAAAAAACAGAAAAAAGACAACTGTCTTTCTTAAAAATTGCTTCTGTAAACTTTTCAATCATGTTGACAGTAGGTGTTGCCTTTAGTGTAGCCTTCCAATTACCAATTCTATTGATGATTGCAACTTCTGTGATGTCTTCATTGATAGTCGGTGGAGTTACATACGCACTATCACCGCAACCTACTGAATTAAAAGAAGTAAGTATTCAATGCTCAATGCAACATGATGCTTGTAAAACTTAACTTGTGCGCTTCCTGGTAATTTTGATATAGTTATTTCAGTTGAAATCTACAGGTTTACAAATGGCAATCTTAAGTGTAAGAGAAGCTTTATGCACAGCGATCAGAGAAGAAATGCAAAATGACCCTGATATATTTATCATGGGTGAAGAAGTTGCAGAGTATGATGGTGCTTATAAAGTAACGAAAGGATTACTGAAAGAGTTTGGAGAAAATAGGGTAGTTGATACACCCATTACTGAACATGGATTTGCTGGTCTTGCTGTTGGAGCAGCATTTGCTGGACTTAGGCCAATAGTGGAGTTTATGACTTTTAATTTTTCTATGCAGGCTATCGACCAAATCGTAAATTCCGCAGCAAAAACAAATTATATGTCGGGTGGACAACTTGGATGCCCTATAGTATTTCGTGGACCAAATGGAGCTGCAGCAAGAGTTGCTGCACAACATTCTCAGTGCTTTGCATCTTGGTATTCGCATGTTCCAGGGTTGAAAGTAATAGCACCTTACTTTGCCTCCGATTGCAGAGGTCTGCTTAAAGCTGCAATTCGTGACCCTAATCCGGTAATATTTCTAGAAAACGAGATCGCTTATGGACATGAGCATGAAGTTCCTGACTCTGAGCTATCAAATAAAGATTATCTACTTGAGATAGGTAAAGCTGCTGTTATACGGGAAGGAAAGGATGTAACTATCACTGCTTTTTCATTGAAACTAATGGATGCGTTAAATGCAGCAGATTTACTCTCTAGTGAAGGAATAGAAGCTGAAGTTATCGACCTCAGAACCTTAAGACCACTTGACACTGAAACAGTTATTAACTCTATTAAGAAGACCAATAGATTAGTAAGCATAGAAGAGGGTTGGCCATTTGCAGGAATAGGAGCAGAACTCTCAGCCATGGTTATGGAACAAGGATTTGACTACCTTGACGCTCCGGTTGTACGGGTAACCGGTAAGGATGTCCCCTTACCTTATGCTGCAAACCTAGAAAAGAAAGCATTACCACAAGTGGAAGATATAGTTGAAGCTGTGCACCAAGTCTGCTTTAGAAAGAAATAGTCCTATTGACTCTTTTTTTTATCTCCCGTTCCACATTCTTCCATAAAAGAGGCATTTGTAGAGTTTATACCACCCATTACTTTTATGACAATAGTTTTAGCGCCAAAAAACACAGCGCAAAATACACCGAGGGCGAAAAGAGCAGGCCACGGCATTCTACCAAATATTGCAAGTAAAGCTGCTCCTATTATCACTACGGTCATAAGCGGTCCACCTATTCCCCAAACGTAGCCAATAATATTACATATTACTTGAGCAGTTGTATCGTCATTAGAGTTAGCAGCACTTCCAACATGAGAAAAAGAAATAAATAATACTATAAGTAGAATACAAAAAACCTTTCTAATTGTAGGGTTCATCCCTATACCTTAAGTTTAAATATTATAACTATATCTAAAATAGTATAATTTTCAGTAAAACTAGCATTGTGATTTATACAATATTGCATAGCAAATGATGTCTATTGGTTATCAATCACTGTCAATTACTTGAGAGCTTATTTCGACTTTCGAAAAAGAGCAATAACACCCATGAGTAAAATTTCACATTACCACTTTTATGTGTTATGATAAGCTTAAATTTATAAAGAAAATAAAATTGAAAGAATTGAGAGAGAACCGGATAGCAAGAACGAGAAAGTTTTTATCTTCACTGTTTTTTTTGCTACTAATTGCGCTATCAATACGTAGTTTTTTATTTGAGCCATTTCATATTCCTTCTGGTTCAATGAAAAGCACTCTACTTGAGGGAGATTATATTTTTACTAGTAAATATTCATATGGTTATAGTAAACACTCTTTTCCATTTTCTCCAAACATCTTTAGCGGTAGAATCTTTTATACCCCTCCGGAGCGTGGTGATATAATAGTTTTCAAGCCTACAAGAAATGACAGCATTAGATTTGTTAAGCGGGTAATAGGAATACCGGGCGATAAAGTGCAAATGATAGAGGGGGAGTTATATTTAAATGATCAGAAAGTAAAGCGAAGACAAATTGAAAATTTTTTTGATTATGAGTCAAAGCGTAATATAGCAAGATACATCGAAACACTCCCGAGCGGCAAGGAGCATGAAATTCTAATAGATAATCTTTCTAATAAGTTATCATACAATACTCCAGTTTATTATGTGCCTGATGATCAATTTTTTGTTATGGGAGACAATAGAAATAATTCTTTTGATAGCAGGTTTTCTGAAATTGGGTTAATACCAACTGAAAATATAGTTGGGCGCGTAAGCATGGTTGGTTTATCGTTTAAATTATGCAAAGTTGATTGGTTGCCGTTTGATTTTAGGTTACCTATTGCTCTGAGATTTGACAGGGTACTTCACAAAGTTGTATGAACTCTATCTGTCTGCTGATTCGCATAATTCTAAAGCAGAGTTTTCTAACTCAGAGATAGCATTATTAATGTTGTCTAAGTCATTTTCCTGTAAAGCGTCTTTTGCGTTCTGTAGTAAAATTTTTAACTTTTGCTCAGTGGAAACATTTTCAACTAGATGTATGAGCTTGTTACCGTTAATTTTAGCCTCTGCAAGGGAACGAGCCTTCATGTCTTCATCAAAGTTACTTACTGACTGATTGACCATATCTTGAATATCTTCTTCACTTAAGCCAGAGCTTGAATTTATTTCAACTGTCTGTTCGACTCCAGTAGTTTTTTCTCTTGCAGTGACAGTCAATATTCCATCAATGCTAACTGTAAATCCTATTTCAACTTTTGCAGAACCTGCAGGCAATTGTGGTATACCTTTGAGTTCAAATCGTGCTAGAGATTTATTATCTTTTATCATTTCACGTTCTCCTTGACAAACGTGAATTTTCATTGCTGTTTGCCCGTTAGCGTAAGTTGTAAACTCTTTTATTTCTGAAACTGGTAGTGGTGTATTTCTTGGTATAATTTTTTCAACTATTCCCCCCATAGTTTCTATGCCAAGTGATAAAGGCAGCACATCAAGGAGAATATTCCTATCTTTTGAGTTTGAAGTTAAATAATGAGCCTGCAAAGCTGCCCCATTGGCAACTGCTTTGTCCGGATCCACATCATTCAGCACTTTATTGCCAAAGAGTTTGATTAGTGAATTTTGCACTAATGGCACTCTAGTTGCACCACCAACTAAAATTACCCCTTTTATATCATCGATTTTAAGATCTATGTTGCTTATAGTACGAGTAACTATATTTATAGTCTTATTAACCAAAGGACTGATTGCTTGCTCGAATTCTTCTTTGGTAATTTTGCACTTAAATAATTCACCATTGATGCTGAATTCAAAAGTGCCAGAGGTATCTTCACTTAGGTACTCTTTTATAGCACGTATATTGCAGATACCAGTTTTAGTGTATGAATGTTGTAATTTGTAGGTAGTTGTATCAGATGGTGCAGTGCTTGACACTGGAATCCAGTTCTTATTATATAACTTTCTGGTGTGTTCACTTGCAATCAAACTTTCTGGATCCCAGACTGGGATGACACTAGAGCATTTTTTATTTAAACCTACCTGTTCTCTATACTTTTCAAGCACGATTAAACTAAGTAGATGATCAAAATCATCACCACCAAGTTTAGTATCACCACCAACTGCAAGAACTTGAAACACTCCTTGATGTAATTTTAATATTGAAATGTCAAATGTTCCACCACCGAGGTCATAAACTGCATATATGCCACTGTTATTGTTCTTTCCAATGGAGTAAGAAAGTGCTGCAGCGGTTGGTTCATTAATGAGGCGAAGAACATCTATGCCAGCTAATTTTGCTGCATATTTGGTTGCGTTACGTGCTGAATCATCAAAATAAGCTGGTACAGTAATCACTGCTTTGTTAACTGTCATCCCTGTGAATTTTTTTACCCTCTTGCATAGAGTTTTGAGTATCTCAGCAGAGATCTCAATAGGAGTGAGATACTTTTCTTCTGAGCATTTTACCCTAATAACTTTTTCACTTTCGTTATCTATTTCACAATTGATACCTTCTTTATGCAAGTCTTTAACACTTTTACCCATTAAGCGTTTTATAGAGCAGATAGCGTTTTCGCCAACATCGTAGCCTACTTTTAGTACATCCTTTTCATATGAAATGACAGAAGGTAATAGTTCACGACCTTGCTCATCTTTAAATATTTCTACATTGCCAGCTTTATTTACCATGGCAATTAAAGAGTTAGTAGTTCCAAGATCTATACCAAAAACTACCTCATTTGAACTTGGTTCAGAAATTTGAACTGGCCGCATTTTCCTTCATCTCCTCAAATGACTTATATAAATATCTCAATCTAAAAACTTGCGTAGCAGCTTCATCAAAATTTTTTGTAGCAAAAGCATTAATTAGGTTTTTAGTACAATCTTTTACCTTTTCATCAATCATCCTACTTGCAAATTGTAAATCATCGCAGTCTAGAAAGTATTCTCTTATTTCCATTGATTCATTTAATATTTCAGGATCAAGATGCTCTTTTTTGCTTTGTACGTCAAAAAGATCCAACAAATGTTCGGCACGCTTTAGCGGTGACTTCAGTACCTGATAAGCTTTGTTGATATTTTCCATATTTTTGGACTCTCTTTCATTTATATCAGTTTTGCTTAGCTCAATATATTTTTTCTCCAGCTCATCAAAGCTGATGTTAAAAGCCGGTTCAATTCCAAATAATGTGAAATGGTTGCTAGACATGAAAACTCTCTCCACAACCACATTTTCCTTTCTCATTAGGATTTTTGAAAATAAAACCTGATGAGAATTTTTCCTCTACATAATCCATTTCAGAGCCAAGGATAAACATGATAGATTTTGGATCGATCAGCACCTTGACTTTTTGATCATCACTGCAGCTTTCTTCAATTACCGACTCCAAAGGACGAACATCATATGCATATTCAATATCATATTTTAAACCAGAGCATCCTTTTTGCTTAATTAGAACTCTTATTCCTATTGCTTCTTCAAGGTTAGCATGCTTCTTTTTGTCCAATAAAAACCTTACCCTCTCTACTGCATTTGCAGTTAGAGTGATAGGTTTTTTAACAGAATTTACTCCTTGAAATTCACTCATATTCCTCAATGTTTTTGTTTATTTTGATAATCATGAATAGCAGCTTTTATAGCATCCTCAGCAAGTACTGAACAGTGTATCTTTACTGGCGGCAAAGACAATTCTTCCACTATTTGAGTATTCTTTATCTTTGTTACATCCTCAATAGTTTTTCCTTTGATCATTTCTGTAAGCAAAGAACTTGAAGCTATAGCAGAACCACAACCAAAAGTTTTAAATTTTGCGTCTTCAATAACACCTTTATCGTTGACCTTTATTTGCAGTTTCATTACATCTCCGCATGATGGTGCACCAACTAAACCAGTACCAACATTTGGATCATTTTTATCCAGAGAACCAACATTCCTTGGATTTTCGTAATGATCTAAAATTTTCTCATTATAACTCATAGAACTACCCGTAAACCATTACTTACATTATAACATATTTAGGTTAAAAACTAAAGTAAAATACACTAGCAAGCGGTACATTTTACTCACAAAATATATAGGTTACTAGTGTATTTACTTTACAAATACATATAGTGCATGTCATTCTTTATATGGTAATTTTAGAAGGAGTATTTCTTGAGTTTATTCAGTAATCTTTATCAAGGACTATTAAAAACCTCCTCCCGTTTTAGTGATGGAGTAAAAAATATTTTTTCTGGCAAAAAAAAATTAGATCAGTCGCTTTTAGATGATCTGGAAGAGCTGCTGATCAGCATGGACATAGGTCATAAAACTTCTAGATTGCTTATTGATAAGCTCGCAAGTATCAAATTTGAATCAGAAGTTGAACATAACATTATCACACAGCAGTTAATGAGCGAAATAGAAGCAATATTAAACCCTGTTGTGCAGCCGCTCATTTTGAATAAAAAACCACACATAATAATGGTGTGCGGAGTGAATGGTAATGGAAAAACTACAACTATAGGTAAACTTGCCTATAAATATAAGGAAAAAGGAAAATCCGTTATGCTTGTTGCGTGCGACACATTCAGAGCTGCTGCGAGTGAGCAATTAAATATTTGGGCAGAACGTTCTGATTGCTCTATTGTTACTGGAGAGCACGGTAGCGATTCTGCAAGTGTGGCATATAGAGCTGTAAATCAAGCGATAAAAGATAGCGTTGATGTTGTTTTGATTGATACAGCGGGAAGGCTACAAAACAATGTAAATCTCATGCAAGAGCTGTCAAAAATACATAGAACGATAAAGAAATTGGATGATACTGCTCCTCATGATGTTATTTTAGTTCTTGATGCAACTACTGGCCAAAATGCTTATAGCCAATTAGAGGCCTTTAGTAAAATGGTTGGTGTTACCGGGTTAATTGTAACAAAGCTAGATGGTACTGCCAAAGGTGGAGTAGTGATTGGGCTTGCAGAAGCTTATAAGGTGAAATTACACGCTATAGGAATTGGTGAAAGTATAGAAGACCTAAGGGAGTTTACTGGCAAAGAGTTTGCTGAAGCGCTGTTTAAATCTGATTGAAGATTTTTTTCAATTCTTTTATGTGACCAAGCTTAATTATCATGAGAAGCCGTTTTTAGATGGTCTCATTACAGTACTTCCTATCCGAGTAGCCTTTTCTTGTCATCCCAGTCTGGGATCCAGATTGCAAGTGGGTTGGGTGAGCCGTTAACGTATAAAAATTACTTCCGCATATTTTCAATCTCATTATAATTACAAATAGAGATATTTTAAGAGCTCAAAATCTATCTTTAGTCTGCAGACTTTTTAATCAAACTTATTAAAAAATGTATTCTTCAGTGTATATCTGTCGTATGTGCACTGCATTTTTTTTCTAACTCTTTTTTATACAGGAGGATTTTATGTCCAGAATTCCAGATACTTGATCTTTACTTTAGCCAATAAAAATCAATGGGCGCCCATGGTTTTTATAAAGAAAGTATAAGAAAAAAAATATTTTAAAGAATATGAAATAAGGATCTAATATGTTTTGTGGGCAACCAAAAACCACTTCAACTTGCCATATATACTTGAAAAGTAATTATAATAATATAAATACAATATTTATACTTGTATGCTAATATAAGTATTAGCTTTTAATTAAGGAGTATATTATGAAACAAAAAGCACCAACAGAATATGCAAAGACTCAATGTTACATACAATGTTATAACTACAGAGACGGCTATACAGATCAATACTATCGATGCGTCGACGAATGCATTCAGAGGCACAGTTCTGAAGTTTTTAAACCTCATTCACAAGTTAGTGAGAAATTAGCAGCTAGCGCAAAAAGTCTCTATGATGAGAGCGAAAAATTATTGCTTATAGCAGAGGAAATATATAATCAAGATCCAATGAATTTTTAATTACAGTAAAAACAGTAAAAAAAGAAGCCAGTGTCACCTACTCAGATGACATTATGGAAGCTGGGATGACATCCTTCTCACAAGCAAAATGTTCATGCAGATAATATTTAATTGTGATTGAAGATCTCTTTTAACTCTTTTATATGACCAAGCTTAATTATCTCAATATCATGAGAAGAATAATTGCCATTTTTAGGCATAATCGCTTTTTTAAACCCTAATTTTTGTGCTTCCCTTAGCCTGAGATCAGCATGCGAAACATTTCTAATTTCTCCTGAAAGTGCAACCTCACCGCAGATTATTGAAGAAGTTGGTAGCGGTAAATTTACTAAACTTGAAATAAGAGAAGCAGCAACAGCAAGATCAGCTGATGGTTCCTGTATTTTGAGTCCTCCCGCAATGTTTAGGTATACTTCTTTATCATGCAAAAACATTTTACAACGAGCACTTAGAACCGCGATTATCATAGCTAATCTATTAATATCCCAACCAACTACTGCTCTTCTTGGAGTTGCCATATTAGTCCTTGCTATTAATGCTTGCACTTCCATTAAGATTGGTCTTGAGCCTTCAACTCCTGCAAATACGGCGCTGCCAACTACTTCTCTATCATGTACGGTCAAGAATAATGATGATGGATTATCAACAGGCATGAGTCCTGCTTTAGACATCTCAAAAACACCAATTTCATTTGCAGGGCCAAATCTATTTTTAATAGTACGTAAAATGCGATATTGATTACTATTTTCACCCTCAAAATATAGTACTGTATCTACCATATGCTCCAGGGTTTTAGGTCCCGCTATTTGTCCATCTTTCGTTATATGACCAACTATTAAGAGAGAAACACCATATTGCTTTGCAAGAACAGTCAATTCATGTGCGCAAGTACGAACCTGAGTTACAGTTCCTGGTGCCGATGTAATTCTGCTATCATACATTGTTTGTATAGAGTCAATTACTAAGAATTTAATACTTTTGTTTTCCTTTATTGTTGCTACTACATCAGTTAAAGACACTGTAGATAAAAGCTTAATTTTAGGTTCATTTATCTTAAGACGCTTTGCTCTGAGGCTCACTTGTTCTAAAGATTCCTCGCCAGATACATAAAGACATTCAAAAGAGGAAAGTTGTACAACATTAGCTGCAATCCTAAGCAAAAGAGTAGATTTTCCAATTCCAGGTTCACCACCAATTAAAATGCTAGCACCTTGAACGATACCTCCACCAAAAACTCTATCTAACTCTTCTATTCCTGTTAAAAAACGATCGGGGGTAATAATTTCACTATCTGATAACGCCTTTATTGAAATTGGTGCAGATGTACTTCTCGTTTCTGTTTTTAGTACTATTTCTTCGACAACCGTATCCCAACTGTCACATGCAATACACCTTCCTACCCACCTTCCAGTGCTATGACCGCAGAATTGACATACGTATGCAGTTTTCATAAAAGCCAAAATTATAATTGTAATAAAAATTAGCTAAATAAGTGAAATAAATTTAAATAGAGAAAATTACCAATCACACTTTTTATCTTGTGGTTTTATTTGCAATATTGCTACTAAGCTGACTAATAAGCAAAAAATTACATAAAGCCCAGCAGCAAAGTCTATTTTAGGAAACATTATAGTAAACCCAGTGCATATCATAGGAGTAAATCCACCATGCAGGGCATAAGAAATGTTACGTGATAAACTCACACCACTAAATCTAACATTAGTAGGAAAAAGCTCAGCAGTAACTATCCCTATAGGATTAATACCCCTCTCGATTATAGAAAGAGCCATCACACTCAACATAATTATTAGGTAGCTTTTATAGTAATATGCAATAGATAACATAGGACAACATATTACCATTGTTATCACTATAAATAAGATTGCAGTGCGTTCTCTTCCTGTTTTATCAGCTAAAATTCCAAGCACTATTGAAGATATCGGCATTAATATACTGGTTATAATGAGTACAACTTCGTTGACATACGTTGTTACATAAGTTTCAACAGACACTATTTCTTTTGCAATTGTTCTAAGAAATATGGTAAATCCAACAGCAACATTAACAGGTACAGATATTAAAATGGCAAGTATCAGGGCTCTCTTATAGCGTTTTGTAAGCTCTATTATTGGTAAATTAGGTAAATTTCTTTGTTCTCGATTTTTTTCATACACTGGAGTTTCTCCTAGTGTATATATACTATATGCGCTTATTAATCCTAAAATGGCTGAAAAAATAAACGGCAGCCTCCAACCCCAAGCGTTAAAATCAGTGGTTTTTTTACAGATGATCACTGCAACCACAGAGAGCAATATGCCAATGGAGCGACCAAAACTTATTATTCCAAAAAACATTCCTAGTTTTTTCTTATTAGGTAAATGCTCTATGAGATAAACAGAGCTACCTCCTTGCTCAGCGCCAAGTGCAACCCCTTGTATCAGATGGATTGTAAGAAGCAACATAGTAGAGGTTATTCCTATTTTACTATAACTTGGAATAAACGCAACGAGACTAGAAGGAATCGATATTAGCAAGATAGCAATCGTTAACGCCATTCTCCTTCCATACCTATCACCAATGTGACCAAATACGAATGCACCAAGTGGTCTTACCATTGCACCCAGTCCTGCAATTCCAAACAATTGCAATATGCTGTAGTAGATATCTTTTGCATAACAAAATTCTCTACTAATTATATTAACCAGATCAATAAAGAGCATATGGTCATACCATATTGCGATTCTACAGAGTATTGTTGCAATCAATACTCTTGTTTGTTGATTGTACACTTAGTTTAATTTGTAAATGTCTACTTATTTTTATTTTGGCTGCTTTTTAGAACTTTGCAACTCAAGCGTATGGCTTATATGTAAATATTATTAAAATTGGAACTTGCATAACCAGCCAGTCTGGGATCAAATAAAAAAATCTGGTCATCCGCTGGAATGACATGGTGGAATGTGTCATTCCAGTACTCCTTTTCTTGTCATCCCAGTGCTCCGACACTGGGATGACACCTCTCTTAAATTACTTTAGCTACAAACATCAAGAAATTTACCAAGTAGAAAAAAGACAAAAGAACCCCCCTATTAGCTAGTTGTGACTCCTGAAAATTGGCCTGTCTTAAACAGCCCGTTTCAGCTTATATGGTTAAAAAACTGGAAGTTTTGTAAAGAAATAAGATGCACATAGTGCAAAAAATTAAAAATAAGACGACAACTGCGTTATGCTTTTGTCGTTTAATCTCCACAGACGAAGATAAATAGTATAGCGTTATCCTTATGGTAAGAGAGTTGGGAAAATTTGTAAAGTAGGCTCTTTCATTAGGTTTTTTGCTAACATTAAAACAATTCACTTAAAAAACTGAGAAGACCATTAAAATATTTTTTTACTTTTTATTCTATATATTTCAACATATTACCTTTAAGTACTAATAATTATGGCATTATTGATAGTTGAGTCGCCGGCAAAGGCAAAGACGATAGGTAAATATTTGAGTAAAGAATTCAAAGTGGCTGCATCCTTTGGCCACGTCAGAGATCTGCCAGCGAAAAATGGTTCTGTTGATCCTGATAATGACTTTACCATGAAGTATGAGATTATTGAAAAAGCAGAAAAGTATGTAAAAGAGTTAGTCAAGGAAGCTAGTAAAACATCAGATATATACCTTGCAACAGATCCAGACAGAGAAGGAGAAGCAATAGCTTGGAATGTGATAGAGGCACTAAAGGAAAGAAAAGCAATCAATGATGAAAGCAACATTCATAGAGTAGTCTTTAACGAAATAACAAAAAGAGCAGTGCAAGAAGCTATAAAAAATCCACGTGAAATTAATATGGACTTAGTGCGTGCACAGCAAGCACGCAGAGCTTTGGATTATCTAGTTGGATTTAGCTTGTCACCGCTGCTGTGGACAAAATTGTCGGGAAGCAAATCTGCAGGGCGAGTGCAGTCTGTTGCATTAAAGCTTATATGCGAACGAGAAAATGAAATCAGTAAGTTTATAACACAGGAGTATTGGAGCATAAAGGCAGAAATGCAAAATAGCAAAGATGAGGCTTTTTTTGCTATGCTAAGCCACTATGACAATAAAAAGCTAGAAAAATTTGATATTAAGAATGAAGAAGAGGCAAAGAACTTAGTCAGGGAGATCGAGTCAAGGCAATATGCTGTAAGCACAGTAGAACGCAAGCAAGTTAAGAGAAACCCGCTTCCTCCATTTATCACCTCAAGTCTTCAGCAAGATGCAGTGAATAAACTGTATTTTAATGTGAAAAATGTTATGCGAGTAGCGCAAAATTTATATGAAGGTATCAATATTGGTGGTGAAACCGTAGGGTTGATAACTTACATGCGTACAGATGGGTTTCATATTGCAGATGAGGCTATAAACTCAATCAGGGGATCAATTAAGTCATTATATGGTGATAAATATTTACCGCAGTCTCCTCGTAAATATGTAAAAAAGGTCAAAAATGCTCAAGAAGCACATGAAGCAATCCGGCCAACTGATATTAATAGAACGCCGGGTAGTATTAAGGATTACTTAACGCCAGAGCAATTTAAATTGTACGATTTAATCTGGAAAAGAACCATCGCAAGTCAAATGGAATCGGCGATTCTTGATCAAGTGGTAGTTGGAATTAGTTCTATTGACCAGAAAGTGATTCTGCGAGCAAGTGGATCAAGTATATTCTTTGATGGTTTTTATAAAGTCTATCAAGATAACATGGAAGCCGAAAATGAAGGCCTGCTACCTGCCATGAAGGAAGAGGAAGCGTGCAAGTTGATTTCTGTTGATCCGAAACAGCACTTTACTCAACCGCCACCTCGTTATGGTGAAGCGAGTATAGTAAAAAAAATGGAAGAAGTCGGTATAGGTCGCCCATCAACTTATGCAACAATTATTTCGGTATTACAAGATCGTGAATATGTTTCATTGGATAACAAAAGATTTATTCCAAGCAGCCGCGGTAAGATCGTGACTATATTTTTGGAAACTTTTTTTCAGCGTTGTGTAGAGTATGACTTTACAGCACAAATGGAAGAAAGGCTTGATTCAATCTCAAATGGACATGCAGATTGGAAAAAAGAACTAGGCTATTTTTGGGTGCCATTTTTTAATCATGTAAATTCTGTTAAGCAAATGACACATGATGAGATTTTTAGTGGTATTCATGATTTGGTAGTCAATTGGTTTTGCTCAGAGGAAGGAAAGGAAGAAATAGGTAAAAAATGTCCTAATTGCTCTGGTGGTATATTGAAATTAAATTTTGGAAAAGCCGGTGTGTTTCTTGGATGTTCTAACTATCCTGCATGCAATCATACAAAAGAAATTACGGGCAGTAATGACAATTCAGAATATCCAAAAAGTTTGGGTATAGATGATGTGACAGGCCAAGAGGTAATGATCAAAAAAGGTCCTTTTGGACTTTATCTGGAGTTTAATAGTGAGTCAGAAAAGAAAAAAAAGATTTCTGTACCAAAAGATATAAATGTTAATGATATTGATCTAAATACCGCCACTCGATTACTTTCCCTGCCGAAAATAATCGGAGAGCACCCTGAAACTGGAAAAGAAGTAAAAATAGGTCTTGGACGATTTGGGTACTATATTCTCTATGATGGTCGATACTTTTCTCTTAAAAAAAGCTCTAAGGAGGTATTAGACACACAATTAAACGAAGCTATACAAATTATTGAGAGCAGCCCACGCAAAGAGCTAAAATCTCTTGGTTTTAATGAAAAGGGAAAAGAAGTTTTTATCTGCAACGGTAGGTACGGATTCTATATAAAATGCGGTAAAACAAACGTTGCTTTGGGCAAGAATGCAGATATTGAAAGTATAGATCTGAAGAAAGCCTTAGAGTTAATTAAGAATAAAAAATAGACTCCTTGCATAACTACTCTTTATATGTTCTTTATTGTTGTTCCAGCGCTACACGCTGGAACTGAGAAAAAAAGAGCCTGAATTACAAGAAAGAAAATATTCAGATAACGAGAAAGTTGTCACCTGGTTAGCAGCTACAGTCGTGTGACGCAGACGTGCTACCAGGAAAATAGTCTCTATCAGAGTTAAGCTTTGCTTGCAAAATGAAAAGTAAGACCAGCTTCTATACCGTGTGTGTGAAAAAAGCCATTCTGTATGGTAGTAGTCATTTTATTATCACCTGTTTGTTGAGCCATTTTGTTTGTTTTAGCATCCAACTTTAAAGTTTCCGGTTTGTATTCACTGCTACCAATAACACCAAAACCTCTATATCCGATATGCATATTTACATCTTCATTTATATGATAATCAAAGCCAGCCTTTAATTGACCTGCAGGTCTTATTGACGATTTTTCAAACATTGTCATTCTTGTTGCACCAACTCCAATACCAACGTAAGGAGAAAAAGAAAAACTATCACTTTTCCAATGATGATAAACATTTGCCATTACAGATATGTTCTCAATTTTGTCATGGTGAATAATTGATCCATATTGATTGCCGCCTTCTGTGTACGATATTGTCATCTGGCCGCTTGTTAAACGAATATTATCCACTTTCACTGAAGAATACATTCCTTCTAATTCAGCTCTATAGCTATTATTACCTAATTCCCCTGTATAACCAAGTGCTACATTTGCAGCAAAAGGTGGATTATAATCTCCTTCATACTTGTTTAGTAGCTGACCTTCTGTACTCTGAGCACCCCTGTCATTTACAGATACCTTATTGGCATCTGTAGCATCTTTACTTCCAATTTTTGCTTTCAACTTACCAAAGTTCAAATATTGACCGTAATATCTAGTACCAAAGTAAAATCCTTCCGTTTCACTTGCAAAAGATTGTTGTGACAACAATAAAGCAAGTGCTGTAACTGCTAATGTTTTTTTACTCATCATGACTATTCCTCTAGTTAAAATAGCTAATCTAGTACTAATTAATTAAAAATGATTTAATATGAAAAAACTAATTATTTTCTAAGCTAAAAAATAGGTAAAATTAACCTCTATCCTCGATTTTATTGCCGTCTAGTTTGTCCTCATCTTCAAATTCATCATCATCGTCAAATTCATCCTTACTGTCTTCATCATCAAACCCATCATCGTCTTCCTCATCATCAAAACCATCACCACCTTCAAATTTATCATCAATATCCTCGTCTTCAAATCCATCTTCAATCTCTGGCTCATCGTATACTGCATCTTCAGTTTTAGCTTCAACAGGATAATCAGCATCTTCAATAGCATTACTCTCTTCTTCATTACTAATCTTATCTTTGTTAGCAGCAGAAAAGACCTTGTTTGGATCATATGGCTCTTGTGTAGGCACACGTGTTGGTTTAATCAGCCTTCTTGTGAATGTGCTATCACTATAGTACAAAATTTTCTTTGACTTAATTGGATAAGTCGATTCTATCAAAATTATTTGATCATCACGTGGCAGCATAATAATTTCTTGAGGTAAGAGCAATGCTCTCTGTATTTCAGAGATATGCAATGATCTTGATGCAGGATTCAAGTCTAAAAATTTAGGTTTGTTTAATGATTCTTGTTGTACAGTTTTGTTTCCTATAAGCTGAGATATCAAATTAGCCGTTTCAATATTATTGGCTGCAAAAGTTATTCTATAGGTTGAGTTTGATAAAAAGGAGTTCATTCCTGCTTCTTCATATATTCCTTTAAGCTGTTCAGTATCTTGAACAATTAAAAATAACCTTACTCGATAGCCACGAAAGTATGCGATGCCCGTTTGAAATTGCTCCATTTTTCCAAGTGTTGGAAACTCATCCATTAAAAATAATACGCCGTAAGGCTCGTCATCCGATGGCAATTTTCTACATAAAAACTCAGTTGCCTGTTGGTAAAAAACCTGCATTAAAGGCCTGAGCCTAGTTAAGTTATCAGGAGTTAAACCAACATAAACTGTAGTTTTCTTCCTTTTAAAATCCAAAATATTAAAATCACTTGATGCAGTTGCAGTATCGATCAATGGGTTTGCCCACAATTCAAGAGACGAGTTCATAGTTGACACAACACCTGATCTTTCTTTGTCAGCCTTTTGCAAAAAAGCTGCTATGTTCATATACGCTACCGGATGTATTATTTTACCCATTGTGTCCAAAACTACAGCAAGATTGTAAACTACGTCATCGCTACGCATCGTACGCACAACCTCACCAAAAGATTTAACTTTCTCTGGTGCAGCAAGTAAATATAGTACCACCCCAACAAATAAGCTTCTTGCTTCGTTTTGCCAAAAATCTTGTTCAGGCATGATTAGGTTAGCTATTTTTTGCACATCGTCAACCATCTGTCCAGGTTTTTCACTAATCCATTCCAGTGGATTATAACAATGGCTTACCCCATCTGGCTGCGCTGGGTTCCATACATATACTTTTTGTCCTTGTCGCTCTCGCCAACCACTTGTTATTTCATAGTTTTCTAATTTTATATCATGCACAATTACCGAATCATTCCAAAATAACAAATTAGGAATTACAAAACCAACACCTTTACCAGAGCCTGTAGGTGCAAAGAGCAACGCATGCTGAAACCCATCAGCAATAAAATATCCTCTCTTATCTTTACCAAGCAATAGACCTTTTTTGCTTCTTAATCCCGCTTTTCGTATGTCTTTCTCTGATGCCCACTGTGAATCTCCATGAAGTGATTCTTTCTTTTTAAATGGCCGCCACTCAATTAGTCTTTCTCTCACATTCCACAAAATAATCATCAAAACAATTTGAGGCAGTAGAGAAGATACAACTAATTTAATTTTGAGCTCAAAGCTATATAGCTCTGGATGATGCCAACAATATTGTATATGATCAAAAATTGTCGGCCAGAGAGCTTGAGGAAAAGGTGTCAAGCTAGGATTAATTGCTCTAAAATCTACACCATCTGGACCGTCAACAAACAGGTAGAATAATATACCAGACAAATAGAAGCAAAATTCAAGTATGCTAAAAGATACTACACCTCCTATGAGAATATTGCGTAGGTGATTTCCATTACTCATAAACTACTTTTTCTTAACTTACGTATAAATTTAAGTATTTTCATTTGAAGATCTAGTAAATAATATCTCAGAAATGCTTCTTTTGCCTCCACTGGTTCTTTTTAGCTGAATAACAATATCAATTACATTTCTAATGTATGGTATGATCTGATCTGGGGGAATTCCAAGATTTGCTTGCATAACCATAAGTTTTATTTGCTCAAGAGCCATTGCCGGACTATCCGCATGAAGAGTTGATATTGACCCTGGGTGGCCAGTGTTTATTGCTCTAAGAAAACTAAAAGCTTCTGCTCCACGCAGCTCACCAACTATTATTCTATCTGGTCTTAAACGTAAACATGCCTCTATCAAATCTTGAGTGGTCACTTTTGCCCTGCCTTGCCCTCCTTTAGAAGCAATTAAATGTACTTTATTGGGATGATCATTCAAAACTATCTCTCTTGCATCTTCAACAGTAATAATTCTTTCTTCAGATGGAATAGCACGCAAAGTAGCATTAGTAAAAGTGGTTTTACCAGTGGAAGTTCCACCACTAATTATGATATTTTTCTTATTTATTACAGCATATTCTAAAAACTCTTTTATTTTTTTTTGTTTCAGTAGCAAATCTAGGTGACGATCTACTGGATTATTGGTCACTCCTATAACAGTTTCAGAAAAAGCCCCCATTTTTTCATAATCATCCAATGCCAATTGCATAGAAGAAGGTTTACGAATTGAAATGACTACTTTATCAGGCTCACATGCTGGAGGAAACACTATCTGTATACGATAACCATTTGGTAATGTAGCTGAAAGCAGCGGTGTCTCTTCGCTCAGTTTTTGTTCTGTAGCTTGAGCAATCAACCTGCTAAGAGATTTTAAATGATTAAGATCAAATATTTCTAACTTTTCGCATCTTATTTCACCGCGATTTTCAATCCATACTTCCTTCGGTTTATTTATTGATATTTCATTTACACCTTCCTCTTGAAATATCCCTTGTAATGGCTCCAAGTATGTATCAAGTGCAGCATAGTTCATTTCAGTTATTTAATATTGACTGTGGAGGAAATACTATATCTTGGTTAACAAATACTTTCAATGCAGTTCCTTGATTAACATAAATAGTTGGTTTTTTATCTACACTCCTATCAACTATATCTCGCATGTCTTTGGAAAAATCATTAATTGATTTTTCAATTGCACTTTCATAAACTGACTTACTTTTTTTCTGAATTTGCTTTAATAATGCCTTCACATCTTCTAAAGTAATAGGGATATCCTCTTCAGTAACTTTTTGACCTGCAAGTGCTGTGCTTAGAACCTTCGCGATCTCTTCTTTCATGATCTCAAATAAATTTTGCTCGCTAGAAGCATCTTGAATTCTACTAATAGCTCTAGGACCTAATTTCCATTCTTCTTTTTTAACGGCTTTAATTGCTGTTTTAATATCACCTTCCCCCAATCCATTTACAATCACTTCTTTGAAAGAGAAAATGTCTATTTCAGTGCCAATGATAGATTTTGCTGCGTCCATAACAGTTAACACATCGACAATATTAGAAGCCTTTTGTCCTATAATAGCTGAGCCAATTGAGATACTGGCAAGTGCTACTGAAGAAAACAACGCACTTGCTATTTTATTATCAACTATTCCAGCTATCCCTGCCCTTCCAATCTCATCGGTACCAGATGATGCAATAGCAACATCTATACCATGAGGAAGAATGATCCTATTCCAATTTATGTTCACGCGGGCTTTTGCAACATTTGAGTCGAATGAATAACCACCTATTAACCTTGAACCTTTTGGTATTAAAATTGTCTCACCAGTTTCTGCATAAACGTCTCTACTAACAACAGCACGGAGCATTCCTTGTAAGTCAGAACTTATTGCAGTTTCAAGAATAGCGTCAATAACTTTACCTTGAATAATCATTAAACCAAGCTTTCCTACTTTGGTAGCTTTGCTCGATTGTGCTGAGGTATTGGATAAAACAGCATCTGTAGCTTTACCTTCCCCACTACTACCTGAAATTGCTAACATTTGTGCACTACGTCTGTCTCTAGGATAACCGCCACCCCCTATTGTAGGAAATGAAGTAGGCAAATTGCTAATAACATTACCAGAAGGAAAATTTTGCTTTGGTAAAAAAGGTATATTTGACAAGGGAATTTCTTTTATTTGCTCTTCTTTTTTTGTCACTTCCTCTTTTTTGATTTGTTTTACTTCTGGTATGACTTGTGGAATAGGAAGAGGAGGTAAGGGTGGCAAGAGATCAGTTACTACTCTTTCGGAAACTATTGCATTATCTGGAACTTGTTCTAACTTTCCTTTCAATTCTTGAATGTTTTGCTTTGTTTCCTCTTTTTTAACAATCTCTGGACCCTCTTTATTAGAAGGACTAAAATAAAGATAGTACACTCCACCAACTAAGAGCGCTACCATAACTATCATCAATGCCTTATAACCTTGATTAGAGCCAACTGTTACTACCTTGCTTTCTATCTCTGATTCATCTTCTACACTATTATGCCTTTCTTTACTCATATTATATGTACCACAACTAAAGTGACCTATTTATAACTTCAACTTCACTACCTTCATAACGCATTAATAGCTTTTTATGTACTCCTTTTATTACAACATAATCATCAAATAACAGCCTTTTACAGGATTCGCCTTCTATAAAAATCTGAGGAATTTTATTACTATTTCTAAACTTTAAATAGGTTAAATAACCATCATCGAATAACTCAATTGGAACTATATCTACGTTACCACCTTCATCAATATATGTATAGTTGTACCTCGTATTATTTTCTTGTATTATTTTTTCTGGCTTTTCTGTAATGTATTGCATTTGAGTAGGTAAAGAAACCTCATCTAAATCAACATCAAATTCATCTTCTTCTTGAGGATAATAAAAACGTATTACGTAAGATATATCCTTTTCAACGGAATAATCATGATCCACTTTTTTAGCATCAGCATCTGGGTATTTATCGTAATTTGGTCTTGAAATTAGATCAAAAATGTAATTTCTCTTTTTAGTTGTCGTAATAATCATGTTAGTGCGACTACTGACTTCAAATGGCATGACAAGCAGTTTATTATCATAAGGATTAATTTTCCAACTTGATGCATCACCAACAGCAATATTTTTGACTTTTTCCCCTTCTGCAAACTCAATATAAGAATAGTAACCTTGACTAAAAATTACTGTAAACACCTCATTAGGGCTATATACAAAAGTCTTTATTCTACTATCTACAGAAATAGGTTTATTATTAATAGATGCATTTAAGTTGCCACTTATTAGTAAAGCTAAAACTAACAATATCCTACACATATTCATCATCTACTCTATATGAAATAACTTGAAACCCTAACGGGTTAATATATCTTTGCTGATCATTCATTTCAAGCGATGCATATTTATACGACATCACAACTATCTTATTTTTCCTTGAGGAATTTCCATCTTTTCGTGTAAATTCTATAGAAAATCTCACTTGAAGAGCATCATTACCTAATTTTTGAATTGAACGAATTTTCAACTCACCTTTAGCATCTGAATATAAATTAAAAAGGTCATTCATATTCTGCGATTTTATATAATTGCTAAATTCACTATATACACTAGGCGAAGAAAACAACCTTACTTTTGTATAATAATTATAATTATAATTATATGGGTCAAAAACCTCCCTTGCTTTTATATACTCTGAAATAAAATAATCGTTCAGCGTTTCATTTGCAGAATATTGTTTTACTGTAACAGGATCAACCAATTGCACTATGCCTGACTTTTTATCAATTTCTATAACGAATGGCTCAATAGTGCTACTTGTGCTAATTTTAAATATAGCTAATATGCTTATAGAAATTGCAACTAGTAATATTAATGTAAATAAAAGTAAAGTATTTCTCTGAGCAACAACTGTGCTATAGCGACTTGAATTCCAATTTATATCCTTATCCAATGACTCATTACTTTTTTCTTGTTTTAAAAATTTCAGCATCTCAATATTCTTAAAAATCTTAACTTATATTAATTAACATAGCAAGCTAACAAAGTAGTTATAACAAAAAAGCTAATAAACCCTTAATCCATGGCCTAACTTGCCAAATTTTGTTTCCATATATGAATCATTATATTCATTGCGTTCCATAATAAGTGGTATACACTTTGTAACTTCTATACCGTTATTTTTCAACTCTGATAACTTTCTACCATTGTTTGTAAGTAATTGTATTTTGTTAATGTTCAATTTCTTAAGTATTTTAGCTGCAACAGCAAAGCTCCTTTCATCATCTTCAAAACCCAATACTCTATTTGCATCAACAGTATCAAGATTATATTTTCTTTGCATACTGTATGCTCTTAACTTATTAGTTAAACCAATGCCTCTCCCATCTTGCATCAAGTATAATATAATGCCATTCCCAAAGTCGGTCATTATTTGAATCGCTTGATGTAACTGGCTTCTGCAATCACATGATAAGCTGTCTAATAAGTCTCCTGTATAGCATGAAGAATGGATTCTCACTAATGGCTCATTATCTTTATCTGGATTGCCAATTATAATTGCATAATGTTCTCTTCCGCCACTTTTGGTTCTATAAGATATGATATCTACTTCTTGAGTCTGTTTTAAAAATAATGATGTTTTGCACACTTCATACACACTATGATTTTGTTGAAAATCATTCACAAGTAACGTATTTAGTGCAATAATGTCATTTTCTTCACACCAATTTCGCATTTCATGTTTATTCTCAAAAGTCATATCAGCCACTAACGCGTATGGCAATAATTCTGAGAACTTAAGCAAGGCAACAGCATACGCATCTATTGTCTTTGAGCATTGCAACTCTTTTATCCAATCTTCCTTTGAACAGTTTATTAAATGGAGCAGTTCATCAAAATTGCTTATCAACAGACGTTTGCTACTATGTTCTTTACTCTGACATATGTATTTTACCTTACTTGCAGTCAAAGTAACATACACATTACCTGATATAAGCTTATATTGACTAAATAAATTTTTTTCTAAAGTTTCAGCAGCAGCAAACAATAGATAGTTATTTTCATCATCATATATTAAAATTGGAAGACCACGCCTGACTTCACTGATGGCCCTTTCTACTTTATTTCTACTTTGATTTCCTATAAACATTTCACCTACACCAAACAACTTGGTGCGGTCGAGAAGACTTGAACTTCCAAGGCTTTGTGAGCCACAGCGACCTCAACGCTGCGTGTCTACCAATTCCACCACGACCGCACTTTATTCTAGTTTCTATATAATTACTTTAAATTACTTAATCATTTTAGGATTTTTCATCTAAAGTGTCAATCTGATACTAGGATAATTTAGGAAATGCCTGTATAATTTAACTATGAATTTTATGGTTACAAACTTTAATCATTTAAGATAATCTTAATACTAATTCTTAATTTAGGTTTTTATACAAATGAAAGTAGCTAATATCTTCATTTTTTTAATTCTATCTCTTACAATTAGCTTTCACTCTAATCATGCACAAATATTGTACACATGGTCTCAAATCATTCCAGAAAATAAATTAAGCATACGTGCGATTATAGACAATAACATGTGTCCCATTGCTTACGTCGATAATAAGGCAGTAGAAATGCTAAGTCGCAGCTCAATTAACAATACCGAAACAGTTTGTGAACTGATAGTAGAAACAAATGCTCAAAACATTAGTATTGACAATATAAAAGTTCCCGTATTAGCGGAAAAGATCAGCAAAATTGCCTTCATTGGCGATACAGGATGTAGAATAAATATGTTATTTCAGCAAGAATGTAATTCTGTAGATAACTGGCCTTTGAAAAAAAATTTAGATTCAATCGCTTTTCATAAACCAGATTTAATTATCCATGTTGGTGATTATCATTATAGACAAACAAAATGTAGAAACACAAAAAAGTGCAGCGATATTTATGGATATAGCAAAGAAGCTTGGTACGCTGATTGGTTTGAGCCTGCAAAAGATATTTTAACACAATCTCCTTTTCTTTTTGTTCGTGGAAATCATGAGAGTTGTAATAGAGCTTATGAAGGATGGTTCAGATATTTAGATTCATACCCCTTTTTCCCTCAAAAATGTGAAGATCTTATTTCCAGTTGGTTCTTAGATGCTGGGCCGATGAAGTTTTTTATCTTCGACTCTTCATCCGGTGAGGAAATTTTTACAACCCAAAGCACAGTTGATGCTTTTGAGAGGCAGTTTGATAAATTGATACAAGATAAGCCCACGTGGTTTTTGACTCATAAACCACTTTGGAGATCTCCAAAAAAAGAATTTTTGACATTAAAAAGCCATGGTAATCTTACACAAATTGAAGCTTTTGGAGATAAATTTCCAAGCAATGTTACTACCATAGTTTCTGGCCACATTCATATAGCCCAGATTTTATTAATGGATAATGTTCCAGATCAGATTATAGTTGGAAACGGCGGTGCATTATTACACGCTCAAGATCAAGAACCTGTTTATCAAAACGTAGAATTTAACTATCCAAATAGTAGAAATTACTTAGCACACGAAGTTAGAAACTTTTTCGGCTTTGGCTTTGCAATATTAGGTTTAGACGATCACAAATTTACTTTCTATAACCAAGATAATAAGGAAATGTATTCTGCAAACCTAACGAAAGACTTTAAACTTAAAACAAATTAAAATTAGGACTATTTGTTGTTATCGATTACTGACCTTACCGAGAAAAAGTAGAGAAGTAGAAATGTGAGTTGACAAAATAAGAGAAATATAGTATATTAATGGTAGTAAGAGTATTTAAAATTAATTATGCCAGTAGCAGTAAATACACCAGATAACATACAAAGAATGTCGAAATTTAAAAAGGCAAGAGATATTTTACTAGCCCCTGTGAGATGGCTAGTCATTGGTTTAGCTGTAGTATTACTCATAGCATTTATTGTTTTTGTCATAGCGTTAATTCTAGTTGCTCAAGCATTGGGTAAGCTATATCTTCTTGCAGGAGGCAAATTACCAGAATGGTTAGAGCAAAGAACTGAAGCATTTATGGAGGCAGTGCGTGTCCCACAAACAACGCATGATACTAATGTAAATGATGCAATTAATATTAACGTTCAAAAGCTAAAAGAAAACTATGGCGAGCCTGATGTTGATGATAAGTTTATAGAGGAAATAAAAGGATTTATTGATCAGTTAGAGTGTATAGCAAATGGTACACAAAAAGCTGTGGATAAAGATCAACTCACAGAAGATGAGAAAAAACATGCACTTAAGTGCTTGGAGCGTATAAAAAACAACCCTGATACACATAGTGGAAGCGGATTAACATTGAAGCAAGTTTTAAATTTGGTTTGGAAAGCTTGTAAAGATGAAAATAAAAAAAGTGCTGATGATAATATAGATATTAATACCCGCATATCACAGAGAAAATATCAACTGGTTAAACATTTAGTAGAATCGCAAACAGAATATGGAGTACTTGTTGGCAGTGCATGTTTTACTGGTACCTTTAACAGTATTGTCTCTTCCTTGTACACTTTTGAAGAATTTTTCTTCTTGCAAAGAGCGGATAAGGCTACTGTAAAACAAGAGTTTGAAAATGATCTACAAAAAAAAGGTGAAGAATTATTTAATCGGCTTTCCAATGATAAAGAAAAAAAAGAAGTTGCAGAAGCTTTAAGTAATCCTTCTACACATTTCTTTATTAGCTTTATAGAATCATTTAAAAATCACTCTGCACGTGCAGTTTTAGGCGATAAAAGATGTGATGAACTAATAAAAGAGCATTTTGGTAATCTTCAATATAAACCAACAATATCTTGCTTTATAAAGTAATCACTTAACTAACGGCAAAGTGATACCATGTTGATTCATATATTTTCCTTTCATATCATCATATGACTTCTCACACTCACTTTCGCCGCTTAAAAACACAAATTGGCATGCACCTTCATTAGCGTAAATTTTTGCAGGAAGTGGAGTAGTGTTCGAGAATTCAAGTGTGACGTGACCTTCCCATCCAGGTTCTAAAGGTGTGACGTTCACTATGATACCACATCTTGCATAAGTTGATTTGCCAACACAAATTACTAGTACATTCCTTGGTATACGAAAATACTCCACTGTGCTGGCAAGCACAAAACTATTTGGTGGAATTATACATACATCTGTTTCCTTATCTATGAAACTATTCTCAGAAAAATTCTTGGGGTCTACAATAGCTGAATTAACATTAGTAAAAACCTTAAACTTATTATCTACTCTCGCATCATATCCATAAGACGATAATCCGAAAGATACAACACCCTTACTGCTTTTATGATTCACAAAAGGTTCTATCATTCTAGAGTTTTCAGCCTTTTCCCTTATCCATTTATCTGGCATAACTGCCATAATTGTCCTTTAAAGTTTTGTAATACTTATAATAATATGTAATAGAATTTAAATGTAAACCTGAATTAGCGTTACACTCTGGAATGGCAAAGTTTCCAGTATAAACTACCTATACAAAAATAAATTGGCAATATTTCAAGCCTGCCAAGCAGCATCAAAAACGATAGAAATAGCTTTACTCCACCACTAAAAGAGGAATAATTACCTGAAGGACCTATTAGGTTACTAAATCCTGGGCCAGAATTTGTAAGCATTGCAGAAACAGAGCTGATGCTAGTTATAAAGTCCGCATTGCTCAAGTAAGACATCACTATTGATGATATAGCGAACGTTAACATGTAAATTGCAAAAAACGTAAAGACAGATTGGACTTCATCATTTTCCAGTATTTTACCATTGAGTTTTACTCTATCGCTTTCACTTGGATTTAATAAAGAGCTAAAGTAATTCCTTATAGATTTTAGAAAAATGACTAAACGGAAGATTTTGATTCCACCACTAGCAGAACCACCACATCCACCAATAAAGGCTAAAAAGAAAGCTAAGACTGAAATAAAGCTCCAATTCAAGTAGTTGCACATTACATAGCCAGTTGATGTGATAAAGGAGGTAATGGTGAATGTGCTGTACCTAAATGATAAAAATACTCCTAAGTCAAAATTTTTATATAACCAAAAACAAGCAAGCAAAGATGAGATAACAACTATCTTAATAAAGTAAGAGACCTGTTCATCATAACAAACGTCTAATCGTCTTATAATTTTTAAATAGCTCAGAAAAGGTAAAGAGCCTAAAATCATAAAGATAATTGTTATGACCTCCAATATAGGGTTATTGTAGTAGCCTATAGAATCGTTATAGTTAGCAAATCCACCAGTTGATACAGCGGACATTCCGTGACATACTGCGTCAAATAATGGCATGCCAGCTAGATAGTAGGAAAATATGCACAATAAAATTAGGCAGTAATATATTTCTGCAATATGTATTACTACGCTTCGCGTATGTGGTAACTTTCTTTTAAGAGCATCTGAGTACTCAGAATAGAGTAAATTATTTAAGCTCAAAACCTTAAATATGGGAAAAATTGCAATTCCTACTGTAATTACTCCAAAACCACCTATACCGTGCAGCATTGCTCTCCACAGTAGTATCCCCGGAGATTGTTGCTCGATGTAACTTAGAACAGTTGCTCCTGTGGTTGTAATCCCAGATACTGCTTCAAACAGTGCATCAATGTAGCTTAAACTATCAAGATAAAATGGAATAGCTGCAAATAGAGATAATGCAATCCAGGTACAACTGGTAATCGCAAAAATTGCCGGCATTCCATGTACCCTATTTAGTTTACCCAGTAGAATAAAAATCGCACTAAATGTGCAGGTAACTATAAATCCAACCAGAAAATTTTTCCATTCGTAACCTAGATAATTATTAGTAATAGCAGGAATAAGCATTGCTACGCCAAACAACAATAGAAAAATCCCCACAATAAACGCAATTGAACGTAAAACTTGCAGACTTTCCATAGACAGTACTGTGAAAGCTATATGTTATTAAAACTTCAACCGCTTTGCTAATTTTTTCTCTTGACTTGATTATAAATACGTATAATTATAGCGCTAAATTTGCCATAAGAGATAGAGGTAAGGTATGTTATTAACTAACAGACAAAAAAACATTCGAGATTCATTAATTAGTGAAGCTATACAAGGCAACTTTGAGAATATAAAAAATAATTACGATAGCGATATACAAGAAGTTTTGAAAAGCGAATTACCTAGTAATATACAAAAAGAGTTTAAAGACGATCTACCTAACCCTTGTACCACTTCACAGTTGATTATATTCAAAAAAAATCAAAAGGAAATTAATCAATGTATACAGAAAATGGAGCAAAAAATTGAGAGTATTTCGTGTGATATAGCTATGCAAGAAGCGAAAGGAAATGATGATTCGCATATGCAAAAAGTGAAAAACTTAAAGAGAACAAGTGATCTTCACCACAAATTACGTCAAGCAATAGATTATTTAGATGTTAAAAAAGTTAAAGCAGTATTAGAAGATTGTGATACAAATCTAGCAATGATTTTAAATAGACCTATACATTCACAGAGCAAAACTACCCCTTTACTTTATCCTCTGCAAGTTGGTCTTAATAAACGATATATAGGTGATGGTAAAAGATTGAAACAAGAAGATCTGAGAAATATAAAAGAAATTACTAAACTTCTTTGGGATAAAGCTTCTCCTGATATTCGCAATTTCTGGTTTAAATTCCATCAAGATCAACAAGAAGAAAGTACAAAAGACACAAAAGCAACCTTTGAAGCTCATTTGAAAAAAGCTCCTCCTGATATTCGTGACTTGTGGCTTAAATATCAAAGAGTGCCTGAAAATCAAGATGCAGCTGTAATAAAACTTCTTAAAGGTGAGCAACAACGACATGCCAAGATAGGTAGTGAGAAGTGGCTTGAAGATTTCATTCAAGAAGTTAAAGATTACAGAGAACAAAAAAGCATAGAAGAAAACCTTGAAATAGCTACAGAGAAACCTACAACAAAATCTGTTCTACAAGACGCACAACTTTCTCAAATAAATAGAACTTGTTGTATTTTGTAGTAAATAAGTTCTTAGGAAATCTAAGTATGATAACAATAAAAACAAGAAATTTAAACGTTCTATTTTTAACCTAGTATCCAGAATAAAAAGGGAGTGTTAAATAAACTGTGTCAAATCGCATTTTTAGTTCAACTCAATTTTTAACCTACTAGGAAAAAAGATATCAAGTTGAGAGATAGTTAAAGCCTAATCATGTATAGGCATAGTCCATTTTTCTCTTACCTTTTTTATAGCACAATATGCCTGTTTATACAAGGCATTTGTGCTAGTAAATGAGCCCTTGGTTTTAGTAAATTTTCTGATCTGTCTATGTAGTCCCTCAATAGGATTTGTGGTATAAATTAATTTTCTTACAGGGCCAGAATATTTTAAATAACTAGACAAATTTTCCCAATTATTCTCCCAAAACCAACGGATATTTTTCTCCCCATTTTTCCTCCAGTTCAAGTAAATAATTCTCGGCAATTTCTCTACTTGATATGTTTTTTTCAAATCATTCATGAAAACTTTTGCTCGATGCATATTTCAGTGAATTTCTTATCTGATGTACTATACATTTCTGCTTTAGGAAATACACTGTTTATAGCTTTAGGAAAGCTTTTTAACACAAGCTATCAGAATATCATCTACTCCTCTCTCTTTTAGGTCATTTAGTACTCCCAACCAGAACTTCACTTTCAGCCAAATAAAAACCCAAAACTTCTTTTCTGCCATTTTGCTAATATGTTATACATACATTTGCTTACACAATGCCCGTCCTCCTTGACCTTAAAAAACCATGAACACTATTGGATATACAGATTGCAGCGGACGACTGCGCCATTCGTTGATTACCGGTAACAATTTGTCAGTAATACTTGATATCTCTGCTGCAGATATTTTATATTTCTTCTACATGCGATGCTATATCCCATGCCACTGGCATATGTACTTAAAACCTTTGCTTCAAGTTCGGTTTGTTTGCCTTTTTCTGACTACTTGTGGCTCGAAACTTCCTTCTCTATCTCTTGGTGTCAATAGTTCAAATACTTGTCCGTAAAGTCTTTGAATTTCTTCGGTTGTTTTCTTCGCTTTCAGCCGACAAATGGTTTTCTATCTCGCCTTCCCTCTAGCAGTTTTTTTATAAATGGTGTTAATGCTCCATCTCTTTCCGTCAATGGTCTTCCTTCTCGTATAGATGATAAGATATTTGTTTCTAATTCTTTATAGTCTACCAAACCGGTAGTTCTGTTTGCTTGACTCATTGTCAAACCTCCATTTTTTTATCAATTTATTACTTTACTTCTCGGTTTGACACAGTTTATTTAACACTTCCAATAAAAAAATATCAAAGTCATCATATTATATCACGAACCTTTTCCAAGACTTTTTTCATATTTTCGCTTGAAAGTGGAATTAAGCCAAGCCTAGATAAATATCCACCTTCAGTACTAATAGAGTCTACAACTTCTCTAATGAATTCCCTTAATCCATCAACAGTATCTAAGTGTTCTTTCTTTATATAAAGATATAAAGGCCTTGCTAACATATACTCCCCCGATGATATATTTTTATAAGTTGGCTCAATTCCTGCGATTGTGCTTCCTTGAATCTCATCTTGGTTTTTCGCTAAAAAGCTGAAGCTAAATATTCCTAAAGCATTTTTATTGCTCTTCAATTTTTGTATTATTATGTTTTCATTAATTCCAACTTCTATATATCTTCCATCATCTCTGATATTACTACATGCTTTCTTTCTTTTTTCTTGGTCTTGATAATTCTCTTTGAAAATCCTTGAGTTCATACATGAATATTGATCAAGCATAATAAAATTAATCAAAGTTTCATGTGTACCTGTATTTTGATGTGGGCCATAGATTTTAATTTCTGTTTTTGGTAGAGCTTGATTTACATCAGACCAAAATTTCTTGTTATTCTTTACTAATCTATCATTGTCTTCAGAATATGAAGATAAAGTTTCAAACAGGTCATTTTTTGTAAAATCAAATCTATGGCTTTGATTTGAATTTGCAATAACAATTCCATCATAGCCAATTATGATCTCTATTACTTCATTCACTTTATTTCTTTTACATAATTCTCTCTCTACTTCCTTCATAGGGCGAGATGAAGTAGTGATATCTGGTGTGCCTTCCCCTATTCCTGAACAAAACATTTTGAACCCTGATCCACTTCCTATCGATTCTACAACTGGAGTTTTAAAGGAAAATATACGGCTGAATTCTTCAGATATAAATGAGATAAAAGGAAAAACAGTTGAAGATCCAACAATTCTGATATATCTTCTGGCATCAACATTTGACAGTGGGATGAGTAATACAAATGCAAAAATAAGGAAAAGGCGTTTCAGCATCGTTTTCGCTCAAGAATGTAAACTTAATTATCGTAATAAAAAATCAAACTGAAAAGCTTTTTTTCTAGATTTCAAAAGGTATAACGATCAAATGTGTGCGTAATGATGAGATCTGAATCACAGCATTCATACAACTGTATCTATATCGAATCCTCTTATGTTTTTCAATACTGAAAAATTCTTTCATATTAACTTAATGATGCAATATATCCTTTTCTTTAATAGATAAGTCATCATCGACTTTTTTTACATTATCATCAGTAATGTTTTGTATTTCCTTTTTGGCAACATGAAAATCATCTTCTGAGATTTCCTTATTTTTCTTCATTTCCTCTATTTCTTCCATAACATCTCTGCGTATATTTCTAATTGCAACTCGTGCATTTTCAGAAAATTGATGCAATAATTTCACTAATTTTTCACGAGTTTCTTGTGTTAAGTCTGGAAGAACTATACGTATAGTATTTCCTTCAACAACAGGATTTAAATTCAGGTTAGCATTGATTATCGCATTTTTTACTTCACCGATAGCAGTAGCATCCCAAACTTTAACTGATAGAGTTTTGTTATCTATAGCTGAAACTCCTGCAACTTGGTTCAGTTTTTGATGTCCACCATAGATATTTACAACTATACCATCAAGTAATGATGCGTTAGCTCTACCAGTACGTACACCTTTCATATCATCGTGAAAAGACTGAATAGTTTTTAGCATTCTTTCTTTTGTTTTAGCTTTTATTTCGTTTAACATAAATTACCTAATGTTTACAATCTGAAACTATAGTATAAGTGCCTTGACCCTTAATAATATCAACCATTTTTTCTCTTTTTAAAGAAAAAACTACAATTGGGATAGAATTCTCACGAGCAAGTGAAATTGCTGATGCATCCATAACTTTTAAATCACGAGTTAGCAGATCTGTATAAGAAAGCCTATCATACATCACAGCATTCTCATTTTTTTTTGGATCGGCAGAATATACACCACTTACTTGAGTACCTTTTAAAATAACATCACAATTCATTTCAACAGCACGTAAAGCTGCAGCTGTATCTGTAGTAAAAAATGGGTTACCTGTGCCTGCTGCAAAAATGACTACTCTACCTTTCTCTAAATGATGAATAGCCTTCCTTCTTATATAAGGTTCACATATAGTAGTCATGGGTATAGCAGACAACACCCTAGAGACTATAGAGCTTTTTTCTAAAAAATTTTGCAAAATTAAAGCATTAATGACAGTACCAAGCATTCCAATATAATCACTGCTTGCTCTTTCACAGCCACTTAAAGATGCTGATGCACCACGAAAAATATTCCCACCACCAACAACAATACAAACTTGAACTCCGAGATTACAAACTTCAACTATGTCTTTGGATAGTTTATCTATAACTTCCATATCATGGCCAAATAGCTTTGATCCCATCAAAGCCTCCCCAGAGATTTTGAATAACACTCTGGGGTATTTTATTTCTGAAGTTTTGTTACTTATTTGCACCATCCAAAGTAAGTAACTTATAATTAGCTAATTTAACAGCACTTGATTCTATAAAATCAGCAATCTTCATTTTATCATCTTTTATAAACTTCTGCTCTAGCAGAACAACTTCTTCATAGTATTTAGCCATTCGTCCATCTACTATTTTTTTCGCTACCTCTTCAGGTTTATTTAAGCTCTTTACTTGCTCCTCAATTATAGAACGCTCATTGTTTAATTTTTCTTGATCTAAATCATCTATAGATAAAGCTTCAGGTTTCATAGCAACTACATGCATAGCTATTTGCTTTCCAATCTCTTGTTTATCACCAGATGATTGCAATGCTACTAAAGCACCAATCTTACCTAAGCCATGCATATTACCATGTACATAGCCAGCAATAATCCCATCCTTAGTCTCTAGGTAGCAAAGATTGCTTAACTCTAACTTCTCACCAAGAACCGATGTACCACTCATAATAGCTTCCTGCACTGTACCAACATCTTCATATTTTGCATTTTTTAACTCATCAAGACTAGTACAACGTTCTTGACAAGCAATTGATGCTAAATTTGAAACTAATGCTATGAACTTCTCATTTCTAGCAACAAAATCAGTTTCACAATTGACTTTAACCAATACACCATAATTTTTAGCCAAGCACATAGCAATAAGCCCATCCGAAGCTACTCTATCAGACTTTTTGTCAGCTTTAGCAAATCCTATTGTACGTAACCTATCAACGGCTTTCTTAATATCACCATCACACTCTTCTAACGCTTTCTTACAATCGCTTAAGCCAAGCCCTGTTCTATCGCGTAATTCCCTTATACTACTTGAATCCATCTTCATTTACTTACTACTACCTCCTTTTCTGTTTCAACCTTAATACGCTTCTTTTTAGTTTGCACAATATCCTCTTCTTTTTCTTGAATAAGCTCATCATCCTTAACTCTAGACCTTGTCAAACTAGACTCTATTCCAGCTAATATAGAATCAGCAACTAATTTACAATAGAGCTCTATTGATTTTCTTGAATCATCATTTCCTGGTATAGGATAGGCAATACCATCTGGGTCAGAATTGGTATCAAGTACTCCAACTACAGGAATACCCAGTTTTTTGGCCTCTTTAACCGCTATATGCTCTTTGTTAGTATCAATAATAAATAAAATATCAGGAACTGCTCCCATTTCTCTAATTCCACCCAATTCTTTATCAAGCTTTTTTCTTTTCTTTTCAATGTTTCCTAATTCTTTTTTTGTTAAGATGCTATCTTCATCATTGGATATTTTCTCATATTGTATCAAAGTTTTTATCGAAGAAGAAACAGTGTTCCAATTAGTAAGCATACCACCAAGCCATCGATCATTTACATAATACTGACCACAACGAACTGCTTCACTTGCAACAATATCTAAAGCTTGAAATTTCGTACCAACAAATAAAATGCGACCATCTTGAGATGCAACATCGTATAAAGCTTTCATCGCCGCCTCTAACAATGGTAATGTTTTTCGTAAGTCTATTATGTGTATACGATTCTCTTGATGTATACCATATATATATGGGGCCATTTTCGCATTCCAGCGACTAACTTTATGGCCAAAATGCACACCAGATTCAGCTAAATCACGTATAGTAACTTTAGGCAAATTTGTCATATTTACTCCTCCAAATAGTTTATCCTCCATGGCATAACCCTAACGGGACTACTTGCATAAGCCATGTGTGAAATTAAGTTATTTACATAGTAATAAAAAAGACAAAAAAGCGCAAACAAAAAATATTGACAAGTGGCAACACGTTGATTAGCTTTAAGGTTGCAAACGTTAAAAAGCAATGGGGGGTGTAGCTCAGTTGGTTAGAGCGCATGCCTGTCACGCATGAGGTCGTGAGTTCAAGTCTCATCACTCCCGCCATTACAGCAGAAACACCTTAAAATTCTTTAAGTTTCTTATTAATTTGAATT
Source organism: Wolbachia endosymbiont (group B) of Athalia cordata (assembly GCF_947251845.1). Classification (NCBI taxonomy): domain Bacteria; kingdom Pseudomonadati; phylum Pseudomonadota; class Alphaproteobacteria; order Rickettsiales; family Anaplasmataceae; genus Wolbachia; species Wolbachia endosymbiont (group B) of Athalia cordata. Next base: position 589,788 of record NZ_OX366383.1, on the reverse strand, counting down.
AATTTCTTTCAGAGACTTGACATGATATTGTAATTGCTGCTTAATCTATTTAATTTTATTATTAATAATTGGGATTAAATATGTTCATTTCTGAGGTTTTTGCGGCAGATGCGACTAACAATGTATCAGCATCTGTTGCTAACTTTATTCCACTCATTTTAATATTTGTAGTATTTTATTTTCTCATTATTCGCCCCAATCACAAAAAACTAAAAGAACATAGAAGGATGATAGATCAAATAAAACGTGGTGATACGGTTATTACTTCTAGTGGAATAATAGGTGAAGTAAACAAAGTTGACGAAGTAAATGCACAACTAATACTAGAAATAGCACCAAAAATTGAAATAAAAATCCTAAAGTCTGCTATATCTGAAATCTTAAATAAAGAAATTCAAAAGCCAGTAGCTAAATCTATTGAAAAAAGCAAAGTTGAAAAGAATGGCAAGAAAAATAAACTAGAGGAAAGTAAAAAAGACAAAAATGCTTCATAATTTAAGAAGTGTGTGGAATATTAGGTATAGTAAGTAGCGGTGATTCAGTAATACCAACTTTACTAACCGCGTTGCAAAAATTGGAATACAGAGGTTATGACTCTTCAGGTATAGCAATTATAAATAATAGAGGTAAGATAGAAGTAAAAAAATCAGAAGGTAAAGTTGAAAGATTGTGTGAAGTTGTTCATGAGAGCAAGATATCTAGTAGCAAAGTTGGTATAGCACATACTCGTTGGGCTACACATGGAGCTCCAAATCTTAAAAATGCTCATCCCATTTATATAAATAATGTTGTTGTTGCTCATAATGGCATAATTGAAAATTACAATATATTAAAAAAGGATCTGGAGGAAAAGGGAGTATCTTTCCACACCGATACTGATACAGAAGTGATACCAAACATATTAACTTCATATCTTGATGAAGGGTTATCACCAGTTGATTCTATATTACAGTGTCTAAACAATTTACAAGGTTCACTTGCTTTGGCTTTATTATTTGCAGAATATCCAGATACTTTATTTGTTGCAAAAAGAAATTTGCCTTTAGCAATAGGATATAACTGTAATAAAGTGTTTGCTGCTTCTGATACTAATACTTTGAATTCATTTGTAGAAAAAATATTGCATTTAGAAGATAATGATATTGCAGTAATAAAATCTAACGAATTCAGTATATATAATAATGGTATACAAGTTAAACGCAGAACAGAAAATAGCAGTCCAAGAAATTTTCTAATTAGTAAAAATGGTTACCCTAGCTTTATGCTAAAAGAAATTTTTGAGCAACCGTATGCATTAAACAAAACAATAAATCAATTTTATAAACAATATAAAGAAATCAACAAAGAATTATTTTCTGAACTAGGTTACATTACTATAGTTGGATGCGGTTCATCCTATTTTGCTGGACTAATAGCAAAGTGTTGGCTGGAAAGTATTGCTCAAATTCGGGTATATCTAGAAATCTCGTCAGAATTTAGGTATAGCAGCGTCAAGCTCGAAGAAGGTAGTATTGGCTTATTCATTTCTCAATCTGGTGAAACTGCAGATACTATGGAAGCACTACGTTATGCGAGATTGCAGAAACAAATGATCATTAGCATAATTAATACATTTAATAGCAGCATAGAAAAAGCCTCAGATATTGTATTGCATACTCTTGCTGGACCTGAGATTGGTGTTGCTTCGACAAAAACCTTTTCTACGCAGCTTGCAATTTTAGCATGCTTTGCTGTAGAGCTTGGAAAAATAAAAGGTATACTGGGTAGAGAGAGGATAAAGGAACTAAGCGGTGCTATTAATTCCATTCCCGAACATGTAGAGCATGTTTTGAATGTGATGGAAATACAACATATATCAGGCAGTATATTAGAGCACAATAATATAATTATAATTGGGAGAGGAAGCTCATATGGAGTTGCAATGGAAGGTGCATTGAAGATAAAAGAGCTTTCATATATCAACACAATTGGTATTGCAGCGGGAGAAATGAAGCACGGTTCTATCGCCTTGATAGACTCTACTGTACTTGTTATCGCAATTATTCCTTACGATAATTTATTCTTTAAAACGCTATCCAATATACAAGAGATTATTGCAAGAAAAGGTAAAGTAATTGCCTTTAGTGATAAGCAAGGAGCACCGCTCTTAAAGGAAATTTGCATAGATGTGGTGCAACTTCCAGAAGTTGATAATTTTGTTTCTCCAATTATCTACAGTGTTGCTATGCAATTTCTTGCTTATTCTATTGCAGAAAAAAAAGGGTTAGATGTAGATTGTCCGAGAAATTTAGCTAAATCTGTCACAGTTGAGTAACTTATTTAAAGTGAGTTGCTAATTAACAGCTCTAATTGTCAGTTATAAATTACTGAATTTTACTAATAAATTCATTAGCCCTCTGCGAAAGAATATGTAACTAATGTAAGGATGAGAGAGGCTAAAATCCACGCCTCAAATTAACAAGATTTGCCATTATGGTTACCAGACACAACTTAATCTAGCAAGCAAGAATTAACTAACAGAAAAATTGAAAACTAATATCAGTCTCTTATGTAATGCTACTAATATTTTTCTAAAAGCAATATGTTTTCTATTCAGGAAAGTCTACATCGCCATAACAATATTTACTAGAATGAGGTCTTGTCTCATTGTAAAAACACAACCAATGATCAACGTCTATCTGAAGATCTTCTAATGAATTGTAGATTGTTTTACAAAAAAAGAGGAGTAAATGAGAGTTCAGTAACTTGATTATAGAGTTGTACTGCCTTTCCATATTTGAAGCAAGTTGTTATTCTATCTCAAACCGTAGCACAAAGTAAATATGGCAATTTACACTAAAATTTTCTGTTTATGATTTATATTATGTAAAGATACTATTTGACCTTGAGCTTTAAAGATATTATGTAATAGCATTATTTAATATGCGAGGTTTATTATGGCTAAAGTAAGTGCTGGTGAAAACTCAAAAAAGCTTAAAGATGGTAAAAATCAGCCCATATCACCAAAAAAGTTCAAAGGCAGTCAGTCTATGTCACCAAAACGGAGTCAGAATTCTGGTGAAAAGCTATGGAATGCATTAGAATCATTAGAAGAAGCAAAATCAGAGTTGAAAAAAAGAAAATTTGAAATAGAACTAAAAAAAGACACTGAAATATCAGACGAAGGAATAGAAAAAGTAGTGGAATTGGAAAGGAAAACAGAAAAAGAGATAGAAGAAATAGCAATGCCAATATCAACGTTACTACTTAAGGAAACAATAATAAAATTACAAGGAACAAAAATAATAAATTTTTTAAAAAAATTAGAAAAACAAGTAAAAGAAATGCAAGAATTATGTAAGAAACTAGAATTAAATGCTAAAATAGAAGAAGAAGATCTAAATAAGCTCGAGGACATAAAGAAAGAATCAGAAAAGTGTTGCAGAGAGTTAGTGAGCTATATGCCTAATTCAAATAATCCTAGAATGTTGTACACTGCTGTTATTGGTGTTGGTCTTGCTGTTGGGCTGGTAGCAAGTACTATACTTGAACATACAACTAGACTAAGTATATTAGCAATAATTGGCATAGCTACAGCATCTGCACTCGTAGCTGGTGGTGCTACATATGAAGCACTAAGACCTAATACTAAAATAGATGAATCAAAAGAAGTCCAAATAAAGAGTTCTCATCACTCACTTTCCTAATCACACTTTAATTCAAACTTTATCAGTTTTATTCAAGTTGCTTCTAAAAGGAGAATATCAAAGGTGTTCTCCTTACTGATTTGGTTAAAATGCAGAAAACGCCTATGTCAAAATTTACACAGATGTTAAGTGCTGCCACTAATTCCCAGTTAGTACAATTTGTGTATCTTATTGACATATTTAATTTATTCTGTTACAATTTTTAGTAATTAGGTTGGGGTAAAACAATGAAGAGTTTTAAATGGCTACTTAATCAAGTCAGACTTTCATGGATTAGCTTAATATCAAAAGTAAAGAGCTTTTTTCAAACTAACGATACACATTATCAAACAACTGCTAGCAATGGAAATGATCATACAAGAAAAATAAGTGTAGAAAATACAATAGAGGCGAAAGTTAATGAAGAGGATGTATGGTATGATTCTCTGAAAGAACAAGAGCCAGGTGAAAAAGAAAGAGATCTGGATGAAGAAGAATTTTTTGATGCTATTGAAAATTTGGATGAAGAGGAAGTGAGTGCTAACATAGAAGGAAAAGAGTATGAAAAAAATAAGTACTATAGTCTACAAGAAAAAAATGAATTTGATCACACAACGCACACTCTTACACTTGCTTTTGAAATTCAAAAGCCATTTCCAGACTCTGACCTTAGTAAATTTAAGTTATGCGAACTTAAGCAAAATGGTGATAAATATACGTTTATCTTAGAAAATGATCAGAAAAATCGAATAGAATTACACTCTGAATATCTCAATATTTATTTTCCTAAGTATTTTGAGAAACACAGAAAAAAAGGAGCTTACACCGAACTTTTTTCTCAAGAAGAAAATAGAATTAGCAATGATATTATAATACCGCTACAAGTTCCAAAAGAAGCAAGCATACTTACCAAAGAGTGCAATTGGTTAATAAGAAAGGTTGTAGGTGAAATACCATATTATCCAGTGGACAAATCGCTTGAATACTGCAGGAGTCGTGTAAATTTCTTTCTTAACTTAAACAATATTATGTCTTTTTCTCTAAAATCAGCAAAAGCACAATATGCAGCTATGCTATCAGGTACTCCAACAGAAACAAACTGGCCAATAAAGGATATTCTAGTCAGAGGTAGTTTTATTAATCAGCATATTCCTAGAGTTGAAGAAGCTTATATTGATAAGCATTATATAGTTGAAGAAACTTTTGAAGTAGTTAACGTAGAATGTGCATCAGAGCTGAAGATTTCTCAACCTAGCATATAGCCTTATATTCTTTCATCAGCATGATATAATTTTGTGCAGATTGTGTAATATGTTTTATTTCTTCATTTGACATTTTTTTGAAGAATTGTGCTGGCCTGCCAGCCCATACTTCACCACTTTTTATCACTTTTCCATGTGTCACCAGTGAACCAGCAGCTACCATAGCTTCAGACTCGACAATCGCATGATCCATTATAACAGAGCCCATACCAATAAATGCTTTATCATGTATCGTGCATGCATGTAACACACAAAAATGTCCAACCGTCACCATACTACCAATAATCGTGTCACCGCCTGGATTTCTATCTACATGAATTACGGTGCCATCTTGAATATTCGTTTCATCACCTATTTCGATTGATCCAACATCTCCTCTGATCACACAATTAAACCAGATACTCGCATTCCTTCCTATTTCAACGTTACCTATAATACGCACACCATCTGCGATAAAAGAACTTTCATCCATTTTTGGTTCATAATCTTTGTATTTTAAAATGTGATAGCTCATAATTTAAATAAGGTTTAATACATACTTGGGTTCCAGTAGTCAAGTTACTCGGGTAAAGATATTCTTGACTTATGATCCTTATGCTCCTAAAATCTTTATTTTTAGCTCTATTTATAATGTCAGTAACAGTACTTAGTGTACTTCAAATAATATTAGTTGTTGTATTGGTAATTTTAGTGCTCCTGCAGCCACCTGGAAGTAGTTCATTAAGTGGCTTTAGTAATTCACAACAGGGAATGAATTCAATAATTCCGGTAAAGTCTTCTGAAAATCCACTCAGTAGAATAACTTCTATAGTTGCTGGGCTGTTCATTATAAATACACTGTTACTATCAGGATTATGTTCAAAAGATGTACATAAAAAATCAATTGCAGAGAAGATTATATCAGAAAAGAAGCAAGAAGGCCAATCAACTTCTGTTCCATTTGAAAATTAATGAAAGAAACCAAGTTTATCTTTGTTACAGGTGGAGTTGTTTCATCACTTGGTAAGGGTTTAGTTGCTTCAAGTGTGGGAGCACTTCTTCAAGCTCATGGATTCAATGTTCGCATCAGAAAGCTTGACCCATATCTCAACATTGATCCTGGAACAATGAGCCCAGCTCAGCACGGGGAAGTATTTGTTACTGAGGATGGTGCTGAAACTGATTTAGACCTTGGACATTACGAGCGTTTTACTAAAATTAAAGCAACCAAGGACGACAATATAACAACTGGTAAAGTATATAATAAATTATTAAAGAAGGAAAGGTGTGGTGATTATCTAGGCAAAACTGTGCAAATCATTCCTCATGTGACAGATTTAATCAAATCTTTCATTTTTAATGGTACAGAAGATTTAGATTTTGTAATATGCGAAATAGGCGGAACCGTAGGTGATATTGAAAGCCAACCGTTTTTGGAAGCTATACGCCAAGTTAATTATAAACTAGGAAAGCAAAAAGTTATCCTTATTCACTTAACTTTAATACCATATCTCACTGCAGCACAAGAATTAAAGACAAAACCGACACAGCATTCAGTTCGAGAGTTAAACTCTGCGGGGTTACAACCAGATATTATATTATGTCGCAGTGAAAAAGAAATTTCCGATAATCAAAAAGAAAAGATAGCCAATCTTTGCAATGTTTCTTTATCTAACGTAATACCTGCTCCTGATGTAAACCATATATACGAGTTACCGTCCTTGTATAATCAATGTGGGCTCGGGACACAAATTTTGGATCACTTTCACTTAAGTAAGCCAAAACCAAGCTTACCTGAATGGGACCAAATAGTACACTCTATTAGACATCCAACACAAGAAGTTATCGTTTCCATAGTAGGAAAATATACTGAATTTCCTGACGCATATAAATCACTGATTGAAGCATTAAACCATGGTGCAATTAGTAATAAAGCTAGAGTGAAGATAAATTGGGTCAACTCAAGAGAAGATAATGGAAAATCTATAGATGCAAAGTTTATCAGAGAAAAATTACAAAGCTCTAATTCAGTCCTTGTTCCAGGAGGATTTGGTGATAATGGAATAGAAGGTAAAATATTAGCAATAAACTATGCCCGTGTAAATAACATTCCTTTTTTAGGAATATGTCTTGGTATGCAGCTTGCAGTGATTGAATTTGCTCGTAACGTTATTAAGCTTGAAGATGTACACTCTGAAGAATTTTATACTTGCAAACACCCAATCATCAAGCTCGCTGATGGTAAGAACGTTGATCTTGGTGGAACCATGAGACTTGGAACATACAAGTGTAATGTAAGTCCAAATTCAAAAATGGCAAATGTGTATAGTAGTGTCACTATTTCAGAAAGACACAGACACAGATATATAGTTAATTTAGATTATAAAAATAACTTAGAAGAGAATGGAATGATATGCAGTGGTATATCAGAAGATAAAACATGCATAGAGGCAGTGGAGCTAAAAAATCACTCATGGTTTATTGGTGTGCAATTTCATCCAGAATTTCAATCAAGACCATTTTCTCCTCATCCTCTCTTTACATCATTTATTAAGGCAGCTATTGACAATAGAGTTTAATAGAACTTAATAAACTCTATTCTAATAGAGAGGTAAAAAATGTTACTAAGAAATAGTAAAGATAGCATTACATATGGATCTGCGACCTTCGAGGAATTGAATAGGCATGTAGAACAAATAATATATAAATTAGAGGAGGATCAAATTATAGAGGATATAATGGAAGAAGTAGTTGTAGCTATAAACGAACTAAAATCGGTAGAAGAAATAAAAAAATATTTAAAGCGAGAAATAGATAGCCTTGTAAAAAGGACAATAGTCCTTAGTGAATTCTATAACCTAGAAAAAATAGAAAAGCCAAGAAAAGAAAATTATATTTACCCAAGCACCTAATGTTTAAGTACCAATACATGGAACTTGCCATAGAGCAAGCAAAACTTGCTCAGAAAGATGGCGAAGTGCCAATAGGTGCTGTAATAGTTAATGGAAACAATATCATCTCCTCTGCACACAATATATCTAATGATCCAACTGCACATGCAGAAATGTTAACAATTAGACAAGCATTTTCAACTTCCACGCTTTATGAAGCTGAAATGTACGTAACGTTAGAGCCGTGCCCGATGTGCGCTCAAGCTATCTCTTTTGCAAAAATTAAACGTCTGTACTTCGGGGCTTACAATCCCAAAGGTGGAGGAGTTGAAAACGGCACTAGAATATTTCAATTCTGTAACCACATACCTGAAGTTTATGGTGGAATATTAGAAACAAAATGTTCTCTTTTGTTAAAAGATTTCTTTGAGAAATTGAGAACTTAGTTTAAGATGTGTGAGATTGTTTCAATATTTTTTGAGTAAAATCTGTATTATAACTCTTTCGTATATTTGACCAATTTGCTCATGCAACGTACATAAGGGGTGTTATTACGATAACTCCGTTGCAGAAAAGTTTACTCAAAAGGGAGCTTCTTATTGATACTTATCAACGTTCTGTTCAACAAACTAGAACTTCCATATTTAACGTAGAAATTAGATTTCTTGCACTACTGACCCCAGTTATGGATTAGAAAACAGATAAAAGTAGAATTAATAAAGAGGGAAATAGGGTAAACTCAAGTATTTTAGCAATAATTTAAGAGGTTACCCATGAAGAAAGATATTACAGAACTTTACTGCTGCGTCGAGGATTTTTGTCGTGTAGTAGATGAAAATTTTGCAAATAAGTTCTTATCAAATGGCAAAAAACCAACCAGAGTACCAGAAATAGCGCACTCAGAAATACTAACCATAATCCTGTTATACCACCAATCGCCATGTAAAAACTTCAAGGCTTTTTATCTTTGTTACCTTAAGTTACTCTATAGATCAGAATTTTCAAAGATGCCTTCATATCACAGATTTATTGCCTTAAAGCCGAGAGTTTTACGGATTACTTCTTCAATGGTTCTGCGAACAAGCGAAAATCTTCCTACATTGACACTTCTACGATTGCCGTTTGCCACAAAAAAAGAATCTCTAGGAACAAAGTTTTTGATGGTTTAGCAGAAATTGGTAAGAGCACGTATGGTTGGTTTTTTGGCTTTAAATTGCACTTGGTGATTAACGAAATTGGAATCACTTACTCTAACCAAAGGTAACGTTGATGACAGAAAACCTGTGCCAACTATAACTAAAAGACTGACAGGACTTTTGTTCGGAGATAAAGGCTATATCAAGAAGGAGCTCTTTGAGGAACTCTTCGATAGAGGTTTAAAGCTTGTCACTAAAGTGAAAAAAGGCATGAAAAACGCACTAGTCTCACTAAAAGAGAAGATTTTATTGAGAAAAAGGTCGATTATTGAGACAGTCTTTGGTTGTTTAAAAAATAAATTTGAGCTTCGGCACAGATCGCCAATAAATTTTCTGGTACATATTTTTTCTACATTAATTTCATATTCCATGCAGTCAAAAAAGCCTTCTATTTCTAAGTTTTATTGCCTTGGTTAATCCATAACTGGGGTTACTAATATTTTTCTGAAAAGCAATTTGTTTGCTATCAAGAAAAGTTTGCATAGGCAAAGCAATATTTGCCTGAATGAGGCCTTGTCTCATTGTAAGAACGCAGCCAATGATCAACATCAATCTGCAAATCTTTCAAAGAGCTGTAGATTTTCTTTCTAAAGATAATATTGTAACACTCATCTTGCATAGTTTTATGAAACCTCTCGCATATGCCATTAGTTTGTGGAGAATTGGCCTTAGTTCTTGAATGATCAATGTTTTCAATTCCCAAATAAAGCTGATAAGCGTGATTTTCTGGTTTACCACAATATTCTGTACCTCGATCCGTGAGAATTCGCAATAAAGGAATATTTTGTCCATCAAAAAACGGTATCACTCTATCATTTAGCAAGTCAGCAGAAGTAATAGCTGTCTTATCTACATAAAGCTTAGCAAACGCTACTCTCGAATATGTATCAATAAAAGTCTGCTGGTAAATGCGCCCAACACCCTTGATATTGACTACATAGTAAGTATCTTGAGATCCCAAATAACCTGGGTGTTCTGTGTCAATTTCACCGTGAGCTTCTCTTTGTTCTTTCACTTTTTCTAACGCTGCAAGCTGTTCTTCTGTCAGAATTATTCCGTCTTGCATAACTTTTGTTTCAAGAGCCTTAAGCCTTTTTTTGAAGGTCTCTAGGTCATTTCTCAGCCATACAGACCTCACACCACCTTCGGAGATCTCTTTTTCTAAGTTCGTTTGCAGATCTTTGTTGTCCGTATGCTGGAAATTCGGTAGCAATATTCACTACTGCTCTTTCTATATCTTCGGAAACTCTGTTTGCAAACAGTGGTTTTTTCTTGCTGATTTCGTGTAATGCCTCTTCTCCTCCATTTTCATATAACTCCTTAAATCTATAAAACGTATCTCTTCATTACCTTGCACGCTTGAGATACATTGCCGAGCTGTTTTGCTAGCTCTAATAAACCTAGTTTTGGTTTTAATATTTTTGTTTCTCATTTCTAACACTCCTTGTTCTTATTATTTTATAACTTACTTTTTTAAAGTGTCAGATCAAATCTTGTTTAATACAGTTCATCTCTCTATTTCATACATGACGCATAATTGCGCCTTTTCCATAACGCTCACCACCTTAGAGCTTGACTTTATCTAATTGTTATATTGATGCTCAGTGCGGAGAAGTTTTAAATGAAGCATTAGAGAATATTAATCTTCCAAATATTACTGAGTGTAAATTAACTTCTAGCATTATTGGCGCAGAAGGCTCAATAGCAATCACTAAATGTTAAAGAATGGTAACTTTCCAAATCTTATTAAACTTGATTTAATTTCTAATGATATTGATGTTGAAAGTGAAATAATATTAATGAGTGCGCTAAGGGGTGGTAGTTTTTCAAATATTAAAGAATTTAATTTACTTTATGACAACGTTTGCAACGAAGGCATAGCAGCATTACGTGAATCATAGAACAACAATATGCTTCCAAATCTTATTAAGTTTAGTTTTCCCTTTAGTATTACTAATGATAACAAAGATATGGAAATGTCAAGCGAATACCTATTCGGTTAATAGCATCATATAGAAAAAGGCAAGTTACATTTATTTGTTGCTGCTCATAGAACATCCAAATTCAACTATAGACCTGCTAAAAGGTGTAGGAAATCTTACTGCTATTGACATTATTGCGAAAATTCCATCAATTGATAACTTCCTATTCTGTGTAAAAAAATAAGAAAGGAGAGGAAAAAAGGATTAGTTTCTTTTATGATTATCCAAGAAGTCTAGTCTAAATTCAAGTTTTGTGAATAGGCCTAGCGCTTAAATTTTTGATCAAAAAGGGACAAGTTTAGTAAAAAATAATGATATTATAAGTGGAACATAAAATAGTCCCACTGCAGTACTAATTAGGAGCAATAAAGTAGCTTTATCTGGTTGGTAATTTAAAATGTTAGCAAGTATTATACTGGATCCAGAAATCGGAATAATAGCCAGTAACATCAGTGCTTTATAGATGCTTTCATCGTATATACCTGTAACATGCTTGTCTAGCAAGACAATTCCCAAAACAAATGACGGCCAGAATATGTACTTTGCTACAATAGTGGTCAAGGCAAGCTTCCAATCTACTTTAAAATTTGTAATTTGTGCAATACTTACTCCAAGCAGCACCATTCCTAATGTGATAAATGTACTTCTGATATTTATCATAACATCTGTCAAAAAAGTGGGTATTTGTATATCATATATACTTAAAAAGAAACCTAGAATCATTGCATATAATGAGGGAAGTTTGAGTAACTTTAATACGCATTCTTTTGCAGTATAGATACCATTTGCAGCTATATAAAATCCCAAACTATTTTCAAATAGTGCCATTCCTATGTAACAGACAACATACACAGACACTGAATCTTCATCAAATAAAGCCATGGCAATCGGTAGACCAAAATAACCCATACTTGTGCTGCCCGAGCTAAACGCTAATATGTTTCTCGTGTTGTCCTTAAATAAAAAAGAAGAAAGATAATACACTGATAAGGACATAGTACTACCTATAAACCATATCAAAATCGGCAGAGAAATTACTTTTAAATTAACTTCTGTATGAGATACTCCGTATAAAATCACTATTGGATTAGCTATATAAAAGAGTATTTGAGATATAGTATTTCTATCAATTTTAAGATATCTTCCTGCTAAGTAACCAATAAGTATTGTAATGTAAATAGGTAATATTTTGAGGAAAAGAGTAAAGAACATACTAGCCTATTGTGATATCTTTGCTGATAAAGTGATATTAGATTTTAAGGTATTGTAAAAGTAAGTAAAATTTATTTTCCAATTAATCAAGTTCATAGTTAGTTAAAAAAAGATTCACTGAGTGCCAAAATTTGTTCTTATATAGGACTTAATAATGATATTTTTATGATTAAATTATGTTAAGTTTGTATAAAGCTCCTTGTATATTTTTATAAACCACTTGTAGTAATTTAGGTAGATTGTTGAAAAAACACTCATCTTGAATGGTTCTCAGGAATTCTTGCCTTAATCATTAAAATCGCACTATTACTTTCCATAATTTTTTTAAAGCCAACTTTTTCGTAAACACGGATTGCACAAACATTTGCTATACCTGGGTCGACAAAGGCATTCTCATAAACTTTAAAGACAAATTTGTTTAAAAATATATTCAAAGCTTGTGAACCAACTCCTTTACCTACATAATTCAGCTCTCCGATATACCAGTCTATAGCAGCACAACTTTCTGGAAGCTCTGAAGTATCGTAGCCTTGTTCAGGTGGAAAATCTTGCCTATTATAGTATTGAATATAACCAATATCAACTGCGTCACAATTAATAATGAATGCATACATCGGTTTTTCAATAATTTGCGTCTCAAACTTCAAACGTTTGAACCCCTTAATGTAGGTACTATATTTTTTCTCAATTAACTCTGGTGTCCAATTTATATCCGCATCCCACCACTTCTTTATATGGTGTGTTTCTACCCATTTTAATAATAGTGAAAAATGTTCTTCTTTCAACGCTTTAAATGTGATATTTTTATTCATTAATTAAAGATTTTAAGTGTTACTACCGTTTTTATTAATTCTATCTCTAATTGCTAAGTTCATTGAAATTGATATTTCTGTACCTAGTTTTCCTGATATGGTGCGCTATTTTAACGTATCAGAAGGAACAATTCAATTAACTATTGCTTATAATTTCCTAGGCTTTTGCATAGGAGGGTTATTTTTTGGTCCATTGTCTGAATGTTATGGCAGAAGAAGGATTATGATCATAGGTAACACTTTGTTATTAATCGGCGCTGTTGGTTGTGTTTTTGCACCGTCGGTTTTTTCTCTTTTAATTTCTCGTTTTATTCAAGGTATTGGTGCAAGCACATCTGTAGTTGTGTTTGCAATCGTTGCAGACAGTTATCAGGGTGACAAAGCAATAAAATTTATTGGAATCATGAATTCTGTTCTAACAGTTGTCATGGCAATTGCGCCAGTGTTAGGCAGTTTCATCAATGAAATTGTAGGGTGGCGTGGTAATTATGCAACTGTTGCAATACTTTGTTTAATCTCTTGGGTTTTGCTGCTTTTTCTGTTACCAGAAACAAAAAAGGACCGCGATATTTTCAGTTTGAAAAAAATGATGAAAGATTACAGAAAATTATTATCGAGTTCAAAATTTATGGTTCTGTCTTTGCAGCAGAGCCTCTTCTCTGCTGCTTATATGTCATTCATTACTTGCGGACCTTTTTTGTATATGGAAACTTTTGTCTTATCCAGTACTATTTATGCACTACATCAAGGTGCAATAGTTGGGTCCTTCTCACTAATTAGCCTATTTTCCATTAAGATCCTCAAAAAATTTGGAGCCGTATGGTGTGTAATTTCTGGTACGAGCGTGGGTGCTATCGGATCTCTATTGTTTGTAATACTCAGTGTAATTATGCCCCATTCTTTCTACTTAGTAACACTATCTATGATTATTTTTTCTATTGGTTGTGCAATATGCCAGCCAGTGGTTTTTAACGCATCAATAAACGTTTTTCCTGAAATTAAAGGTACGGCTTCTTCTGCACTCTCGTTCATTAGAGCTTTTGTTATGGCTATTTTTATCGGCTTAACAAGCTACGTTTACAACGGTCAGGCAATCAATATATCTCTTCTTGTTCTATCTGCAGTAGCGCTAATTTACTGTCTACTTATTGTTTTTAAGGTCTGGAAAAATCTATAATCACCATATAGATCCTTCTCATTTCTAGTTATTGCGGTAATATGTATTGCAATTTTGCCGGCTGCTCTAAATGTATCTCTTCCACATCACCTAGTCTATATTAGTTAACAAGTATGAGCTTGCTCATGCGTCTAAAATTTGAGAGCCAACTTTCAACAATCCAATCAAATTCTAACTTTCTTTAAAATACTGTTTCTTGCTGTTTTTATACCCTAAAAAATTTAGCTTACTTTTGCGCTAGTTCGTTCAAATAGCATTAGTACGATTTACTTTTTTTGGGATGTAGAGATTTTCTAGGGATTGTCTTCTTGAGTTCTATAGTATTTTGTTCAACATTGAAACGAGAGTCCCGTTTCAAGCATTGAAGTGACGAATCAAGAGCTGCTTTTATCCCATCCCTATCAACTATTTGAGTAGTTGACAATGGAATCCAGTTATTTTCGTTTATACTAATCAATACATCAAATTCTATGCTATTATTGTGTTGTTTGACGTTGCTGGCTCTAATCTTATCATTCCCAAACCCAAACGTTATAGAATTATTCTCATCATAATTGACGCTTGCAGAATCAGGTAAAACCGCAAAATCCGCGTTGTTTACAAATCGAGAAAATGCATTTTTGATGTCGTTAAATGTACCGTAATGGTCTATATGGTCGTCATTAATACTTGTTACAACAGCAATATTTGCAGGAATTTTTAACATAGTTCCATCAGACTCATCAGCCTCGATTAAAAAAATGTCACTCTTGCCAAGTTTTGAATTACTCTGATAGGAGTTTAATACTCCTCCCACAATTACAGTAGCATCAGTACCAGAATGATCAAAAATGGAAGCAATCATAGCTGTTGTTGTTGTCTTGCCACTTGAACCAGAAACCGCTATCACATATTTACCTTTCATAATTTTAGCCAGCATGTCTGACCTATGCAAAACTGTTTTATTGTTATTTCTTGCTGCAACTAGCTCCACATTATCAGGTTTTATTGCGGAAGAATGTACAACTATTTGAGCTTGTCTAATACTACTTGCATCGTGACCAATATAGACCTCTATACCTAATTTTTGTAACCTATCTATATTGTCGTTTGATCGCGTATCACTGCCTTGAATTTTATAACTGGAATTATGAAGAATTTCAGCAATTGCGCTCATTCCAATTCCACCTATACCGATTATATGTATTACTTCTTTTTTAGGGTTCTGTCGCATTTGTAGGGAAGTAGAAAGAAGAATGATATAATTGTCTAAAAAAAAAGCAAAGATGTTTCGTATCAATCAAAAATTGTTGCCATATTTCAAAGGATTTAGCTTTTCAGAGGATGTTATCTGTATACATGAAATGTCGATTCTCTTTGAGCTATCGAGATTTGGAAGAAATGATGAGTATAAGGGGAGCAAAATGCTACGTTACAAAGGTGGGTTATCACCACTGATAGATGAGGCAGTAAGGAAAAGAAAGAAGCAGGTTGGTAGTAGTTGGAGAGACTTACATTAAATTAAACGGTAAATGGGTTTATTTATATACTGTACTCTTGTGTGTTAGTAGAGACAAGTCTGCAGCACTTGCATTCTTTCGTAAAGCCTTCAGGAGTAACTATCTTCCTGAGAAAATTGTAATTGATAAAAGCGGCAGTAATACTGCTGCTCTTGATTATTTGAATGCAGAAATTTCTGAAGATTACAGTTCTTCAAATAAAATATCTAAATAATATTGTTGATAGATTTATCAAAAAACTAATAAAGCCAATGCTTGGGTTTAAAAGCTTCCATTCCGCAAAGATTACCATCACAGGCATAGAAAATATTCGTATGATTCAAAAAAGACAAATTATTAAAATAATGTTTCTACTTTTGAGAATTTTGCTATGTTAATGGCTTCATAACTCCTATAATCTCAGCTTTTTTCCTATGGTTTATAGATGCGACAGAACCTTTTTTATACGTTAGCTACAGTTAAAACATAATTGACTTTGCCTAGTTAATATTTCAAATTATAAAAAAGGCAAATAATTCTATGATATTGCAGGGCAAAAAAGGGTTAATAACCGGAATAATAAATAAAAGGTCAATAGCATATGGTATAGCACAGACCCTCTCAGAACATGGAGCTGAGCTTGCAATCACTTATCAAAATGAAACAATAAAAGAGAAATTATTACCAATAGCAAGTGAATTAAATGTAGAGTTAATATTGCACTGTAATGTTTCAAATGAGGAAACTATAGATAATGCTTTTAAGGAAATAAAGGAGAAGTGGGGTGCTATTGATTTTTTGGTACATGCAATAGCATTCTCCGATAAAAATGAGCTAAATGGTAAATATGTCAATACTTCACTAAACAACTTTATTAATGCAATGCATATATCGTGCTATTCTTTTACTGCTTTAGCGCAAAGAGCGGAAAAAATGATGTTAAATGGCGGTAGTTTACTTACTTTATCCTACTATGGTGCTGAAAAAGTTATGCCAAATTATAATGTGATGGGTTTATGTAAAGCAGCACTTGAAGCAAGTGTAAAATATATAGCATGTGATCTCGGACCACAGAACATCAGAGTAAATGCAATTTCTGCTGGTCCAATCAGAACTTTGGCATCTTCTGGAATAAGTGACTTTCACTCCATATCGGAATGGAATAGAAGTAATTCTCCACTTAGACGCAATGTTACAATAGAAGATGTTGGCAAGGCAGCACTATACTTATTAAGCGACCTGAGTAGTGGTACAACTGGAGAAATTTTACATGTTGATTCAGGGTATAATGTTGTGGGAATGAAGATAGTAGACTAATACAGTACTGCAGATGCATGTGAAGCCTGTGTTTTTTTGTTATCCGAGTAATTGACATTGGAGCCCAGTGTCAGCTACTCGAATGACAACATTTTTTAATTAAATCTCGCACATTAACCATAGAGTTATTATTTTATAAGTATTTGTTGCTGCTGATCTTCTATTTTTATAGCCCTTCTCATAATAGTCCAAAAAGAGTAAGATGGATTGATAGTAGTGGAAGGTAAGGATGCCAATAGCATATAGTTATGACTTAAGAAAAAAGGTAATGGAAGCATTGGATGAAGGAGAGAGTGGAGAAACTGTTGCCAAGAGATTTAAGATCGGAAAAACAACTTTATATGAGTGGAAGAAAAGACGTGAGAAAACGGGAGATTTTCAGTCAAAAAAGCTTGGAAGCGTGGCATAAAATTACCGACTGGAATGCATTTGCCGAATTTGCAAATGAGCAAGGTGGCAAAACTCAGTCAGAGATGCTGGGGCAATATTAGTAGACAAACAATTCATCGAGCACTTAAAAATATAGGATTCACAAGAAAAAAAAGACCTACGGATATAAAGAAAGAAATGAAGAAAAGCGAGCTCAATTTTCAAAGGTTATAGCAACAAAAGAACCTAAAGAATTAGTGTATATAGATGAGTCTGGCATTGATAACACTGAACCTATGGGTATTGCCAGAAAGGACAGCGGTTTTATGCCCTAAAATCTGGGAAGAAAACTCAACGAATTAGCATGGTTGCAGCCTTAAGTGGAAGAAAAATAATTGCTCCGTTAACCTTTGAAGGCCACTGCAATATGGATATCTTTAATAAATGGTTTGAGCAGTTTCTGACACCGATTTTGGAACCTGGACAAACTGTTATCCTTGATAATGCTACTTTTCATAAGTCTAATAAGATTTGCTAAAGGAGTTGGTGCAGAAATTTTATATCTTCCTCCATATTCTCCAGATTTTAACAAAATTGAACATTATTGGTTTGCTATAAAAAACAGAGCTAGGAAAAACATTCCTTTATTCACATCTTTTCGTCATGCTGTCGATTCTTCTTTCTTATGACCTTTTTGGACTATTATGGGAAGGGCTATACTTCCTCCATTTGGGTTAAGAGATTGTGCGTGAGGGTTGCTCTTGAAGTTGCCTTGCAAGGAAAAAGTCTTTTTCCTCCCGATCTTGGAGTTGCTTTGCAAGCAAGAAATCCTATTGTTCTTGTGTTTGTTTTGCTAAGACTTTATTCTTATTAAGCAGTGGTTAAAAATGAGCATGGCTTTTATTATAGAATGCCCCCCTATAGAAGTATATAGACTATGAAGACTTATCTTACAGGTTGTGGTACTTGTTGTTGATAAAATGTTTTTTCTACACGTGCTTCTTCCACACTGCACCTTCTTGATAAGACTGGCTCCTCAAGGCATTTTATACGTTGCTGTACATCATTAATGCACTGCCCTATAACATCACCAATTTTTCCATCAGCATTTTTTGCCAATAACTCATCAAACTCCCTCTCAATCTCTACTCTCTCAGAGATATCCTTTGAAAGATCACAATATTCCAAAATTTCATCTATCTGAAGTTGTTTTGCTAATAGAAAGTCTTCTTGCTCCTGCTGCTGTTTTATTAACTCTTGAGTTACAATTTTAGCCCTAGAGTAATGATTTCCTTCAAGATATATTGTTTCTCTCTCTTTACTACCCCATAACTCGTCATTTAATTTATAACTCTCACGATCAAACATCTGATTTAGTTGATCATTGTTTATCATTTCAGGATTTGGTTCAAACTTTTGTTGTTTCTCTCTGCCGCTAACTTTACAATGGACATTAATTTCAATGTTAGCTAAAGAAGCTAATAATTGAATTTCTTCAATAAAAGGAAAATAACTTTTACTTTCTATTGCTTCTAGATAGGATTGATAGAGTTCAGGTTTGTCAAGAAATGAGCGTGTAATAAAATCACTGTTATATTCGGCATTATAGTCACTCTCACCAATGCCATCAAGAGCCTCTGCATATTCACTGAGATTAAGCACAGCTTGATTATGCGATATATTAAATTTGCTAACAGCTCTACTTACTAACCTCTTCACATTACCTTCAGCATTTTCAATTTTCCTATTTGTTTGCTTAACCAGACCCTTTATTTTATCAGACTTGCCAGTTAAATCCCCTGGCTTATTAAAAAACATATTAAAAACCTTTTCTAGCTGATCCTTTAAAGGAGCTGGCATACTTGGATCATCTAAAGACGTAAATCGACTTAAAAATTTGTGCCATTCCATTCTCATATCTTGCGCTCTTTCAGCTTTATATGTACCAGAACTGTTATCACCAAACACTGCATGAAAAAAGCAATTGCCATCACCTGCAGTATCATATTTAACTACTTGGTTATTAGAAGGTTCTTTTTCTACATTACTCTCTGAAGTCTTGCGTCCTTTAGCATTTTCAATACTGTCAAAACCATTTGGTAATTTCCGTTTTCTAAGCCCAACCATAATTTCTACCTTAATTCAAGCTATATGTTATTATATTAACTAACTTATTAATAAGTAACTAATTAGGTATAGCAAAAATTTTTTAATTATGCAATAATTAAGGCTTTAAATAGCAAATATGAGCTTTAACTGTGGTATAGTTGGGTTACCAAATATAGGAAAATCAACTTTATTTAATGCACTTACAGAGTCAAGTGCAGCTGAAGCTGCAAATTATCCTTTTTGCACAATCGAGCCAAATGTTGGCAAAGTGCCAATACGAGATCAGCGTTTGAAACAAATTGCCTCGATTGCTCACTCGGGGAAAATAATCTACAATCAACTGGAAGTTGTCGATATTGCCGGCTTGGTTAAGGGTGCGAGCAAGGGTGAAGGACTAGGAAATAAATTTTTGAGTCATATCAGAGAAGTTGATGCCATTGTTCATCTGCTCAGGTGCTTTACGGATGACGATATCAGCCATGTAAACAGTAAAATAGATCCAATATCAGATGCTGAAATAGTGGAAATGGAGTTAATTCTAGCTGATATTGATAGCATAGAAAAAAGGCTTCCTCAATTAGAAAAGAAAGCAAAGCAAGTTGGTAAAGAGCTAAAAAAGCAGCTTGAGTTGATGCAAGAGGTTTTAGCTACTTTAAAACTTGGCAAGCCTGCAAGAAGCTTAGAGCATATTGATGAAGATGAAATGAAGTTGCTTCAATTGCTAACAACAAAGCCTGTTATGTACGTCTGTAATGTTGAAGATACAAATGTTATCACTGGCAATGAGTTATCTAAAAGAGTGGAAAAAATGGCAGAGGAAAACAAAAGCAAATTTTATTGCATTTCAGCGAAACTTGAAGCAGATATTGCAAATCTTGATAGTGAAGAGGAAAAACAGAATTTTTTATTAGAATTTGGCTTGCAAGAATCAGGACTTGATGGAGTAGCACGTATTATGTATGAAGTGCTAAGTATGATAACTTTTTTTACTGTGGGCCCCAAAGAAGCACGTGCATGGCCAATAAAGATAGGATCAACAGCTGACAAAGCAGCAGGTGTAATTCACACTGATTTTGAAAAGGGCTTTATAAAAGCAGAAACCATAAGCTTTGAAGACTATATAAAATATGGAAGCGAATTAGCTTGCAAAGATGCAGGGAAAGTTCGCTTCGAAGGCAGAGATTATATCGTGCAAGATGGCGATATAATGCACTTTAGGTTTAATGTGTAGTATACATCTAACTACCAAAGTACCCGGGAATCCAGCCTTTCTTTATGGCTTCCTCTTCGCTGATCTTATCTAGTTCCACGCCATGGAGAATGGAGCTAGGTGTTGTAACAACTTCTTTTCCCTGTGGTTGTATATTCTTCTCTTCCTCACATAATACGTTCTCCAGATATCCTTCTAAAAATTCATGTAAAGCTTTACCTTCTATAAGCACATCTTTGCTTTGCTCAGCTAATTTCAAAATTTCGTCTAGTTGAACATCTTTACCATTAATAGTTGCCTGACCAATCTCAATATTACTAGAATTTGCATTTAAACTAATAAAGCAGTCAACAAATTCACCTTTTTCATTTTTTGCACTCCACTTAATTTCCATGTTGCATATTGCATCTTCTTCAAAGCAGTAATTTCTTTTTCCATTATCATTCTTCTCAACCGTTGCTATTCTTTTATCGTTACTGTATATTTCTACTATCTTTACCTCATTTTTATTTCTTTCCATCCCTTCAATTTTGTCAGTGAAAAGACGGCTGATTTCTAAGCTAAACCCAGGCTTAGAAATATTAATACTAAGATGATCATAATGATTAAGAGAACGTTTTGCATATGCGCATGGCACATAACATCCATCAAAAAAGGCAACTGCACTATCAGTTTTGAGAAATTCCTGCCCGTTACTCATCCCTTCTTCGACTCGAAGAAGATATCTACCCAACCTCTTTTTAAAATTCTCTCCCTTGTCTTCAGGAATAGACTTTTCATTCAATATACTTATTATTTCTTTTTGCTTACTTAATACCACATAATTAAAAAGGAAAATGTTCTTATTACATCGATAATAATTCGCTATTTTGTCAAATGGATCTGCAGGCCAGCCTTTATTATAATTTACGTTATCCTTATCATCTGTACACAAATTATCCTTAAGGCCAAAATTCAATTTTCTAAAATCTGATAATACTTCTTCTACCCTATCTTCAAAAAATTGAAGTTTATTTTGAAATTCTTTCCCATAATTCATTTTCTCATTTATTTTAAGAAGATATTCACTAAATTTCTTCCTAAAATTTTCTTGATCTTTGTGGGCAAGCCTCTGATCTAATATATCTGTTATGTATTTTCGCTTATTCAATATTACGTAGTTAAAAAGGTCACTTTTTTTCCTCCTTTCATAATCTTCTGCTATTTCGTTAAAACACTCATTACTGTTCTTAAAATCCAATTTTTCGAAGTCTTGGAGCACGTTTTTTACATCATCCTCACTAAATTGAAGATTTGTTTGAGGAGACACGTCAGTTCTACTTTGATCATCAAGTTGAGGATTTTTTTTAGTAGATTGGACTAATAAACTTTCTGTGCTGTTAGAGAAAGAATGATTATTTTCTTCAGATTGAGAACTTTTCTTTTTAGACGTATTCGTAAAAAAATTAGTTAGTGAACTAAACATTAAGCATCTCTTAGTATTACTATTTAACTATAACTTAATGCCAAATGTTGTAAAGCTAAAATTAATATGTAAATTCATTTTTTTAAGACAATTATAAGTATCTTCCTTCTATAAAAATTTTATAATTAGCATATAACAAATGTTTAAGATATTGATTTTGTTTGTATTTTTATTACTTTACCAGGCAATATTATTAATGAATTAGTCAGACAAATATCTTGGCCAAACTTTACTCCATCCACAAACTCTCCATTTGTTACTCCAGTTGCAATGAACACTGATTCACTTCTTGCCATGTCTTTCACGGTGTAGATTTTTTCTGGGTCAGTGATATTCAAATTTTTTGCTCTTTCTTTTAATTGATCCGTGTCAAATATTAATCTTCCTTCTATCTGCCCACCGATTGAGCTTAGCGCTGCTGCTGCAAGCACTCCTTCTGGAGCTCCTCCTGTGCCGATATACATATCGTGATTGCCATTTATTAGCGAAACTATGGCTGCAACATCACCATCATCTATTAATTTCACTTTTGCTCCTAGCTTCCTAATTTTTGCTATTAATTCATCATGTCTTTCACGTTTAAGTACAGTTACTATAAGATCACTTGCTTTACATCCTTTTGCCTTGGCTAAATTGTCCAGATTCTTCTCAATCCTATTTTTTAGTGAGACTACACCCTCTGGGAGATTTTTTCCCACTGCTATCTTTTCCATATAAACATCAGGTGCATGTAAAAAATTACCTTTTTTTGTTGCAGCAAGAACAGACATTGCCCCTTGTTTATAATGAGCACAAATCGTAGTGCCCTCAAGTGGATCAACAGCGATGTCAATCTCAGGGCCACTTCCTGTGCCAACTTTTTCTCCGATATATAGCATCGGTGCTTCGTCCCTCTCCCCTTCCCCAATCACAATTGTACCATTTATTTCCATTGAGTTTAGCACCGTACGCATTGCATCAACTGCAACCTGATCGGCCTTTTTTTCATTACCAAGGCCTGCCAATTTATATGCAGCAAGTGCTGCAGCTTCGGTTACTTTCACTAACTTATAGGCTAAATCTTCTATCATTTGCTCGAGAATCATAAATCAATATATATCATGCCACTTGATACTGCAAGATTACTTGACTGATTGTGGGAAAGTTAGTATAACATAAGCATTATAGTAGTGGGTTTAATTATGGCATATAGTGATGGTGATGTTAAGAAGTTTTATCGCAAAATAGCTGCAATTTTAAAATTTGATAATAAAGGGATTGCTAGTCTTGAAGATCTAACAAAGGAAGGAAGTTGGAAAGAAATTAATTTTCAAGATAAATGTGAAGGAGGCCATTCATTAGGAGATTTACTTCTAAAACTTGCAGATGAAAATGACAACCTACGTATTAAAGAATTTTTCCTTAAAAACGGATTCAAGCTTCCTGAGCAAGAACAAATAGCTGAAGCGGTAAATGAGAAGGAAGAAGAGGAGCAAAACATACCTGATGTGGAGGAGAGTAGAGCAGAACTTAGCAACAAAAATGAAGATGATCAATTTTCTACTTCATACAACAAGATAAAGAAAATTGTAGCTAGCAACCCTAATATAACTGCTGAGGAGTTTAGTAATGAGCTTAAAAAAAAGAAAATAGATATAAAAATAACAAACCAAGATGGTTGGACCTTGCTTTATTATGCTGTCCGTTCAGAAGGACCTTATATTACCGAAGATCGTAGTATATTTTTAAAGACTGTTGAGTTACTCACAAATTTAAATATCGGAATCGATTTTAAAGATACTGCTTCCAAAACTGTGTTGGGTACAGCTGCAATAAATAAACAAGCTGATGTTATAAAGATACTCTTGGATAGTGGTAAATTTAATGAAGAAGAAAAATTTAACGCTCTGCGTCTTGCTATTATCCAAGGTAATGTTCAAGAAGTTAAAGCATTTTTAGGTTATGTAAATGCTGAAAGCAGACAAGCAGCTTTAGAGTGTGCTGTGAATAATACACAAAATAATACACAAGAAGAAATTACTCAGGTACTTTTAAACTTTATTACACCAGAAACACCCAATGTAAAAGAAAATAGAGCAAAACCTTGCAGCAGTAATGGAAATATTGGTAATAGATCTGTAGCAACAGCGCCTCCAGTTAGTACTAACGGTAATAATAACAAAAATGAAACGCCTGTATCAACAAGGGCTGACCCAACTGTCACACCAAATAATGATAAGAAAGCTAACGGCTTTGTAGAGGCTCAATTTTCTCCACCACATGAAAAAGAAACTAAATACAAAAAAAGTAAGGAGAGTTTTTACGCCTCATTAAGGAGTGATGTTGTTGGAGTTGTTATTGCAGGATTGTTTGTTGCTGCTGCTGTGATGGTTCCATCTTTAGCTGGTGCATTAGTTTGCAGTGTCCTAGCTATTTTAGTTGTAATAGTAACTGGATTACATGTAAAAAATTCTACACTGCCAAGTTATAGAGCAATGGAAGAAAATAAGGTTGAGCATATAAACCCAAGCATGCAAACGCTGTAAGTTGAGAAACTGGGACTCTAACTCCTAGAACGGTGTTGTAAACCTGTGTTAGTTTCTTCTACTTTATTAAGATTAAGTGGGACTAGTGCGATTCGAACGCACGGCCTTCGGATTAGGAATCCAACGCTCTATCCTACTGAGCTATAGTCCCATGTCTTCTGCTATTTATGCAAAATTATAGCAAAAAGTCTCGCATTTTTCTAGGCACCCTGTACAATTAATTCACAATAATAAAAAATATTTCTGTATTTCTTGAATGTAATACTGTTATATTTAATAATACGATTCCAATTGAAAGATTAATGCTAGTTAACAATATTAGTTACTTTTATAGTAATCAAGATGGCTTTGCTTTAAGCAACATCAACATTCAAGTGAAGAAAGGAAGTGTTGCCTGTTTACTAGGTCATTCTGGCTGTGGCAAGTCAACAATTCTAAAATTAATCGCAGGAATAGAAAATCCAAAATCTGGAACCATTGTTATAAATGATAAATTAGTTGCAAGTAACAAAGTGTCAATTGCTATAGAGCGTAGAAATATCGGATTGATTTTTCAGCATTCTGCATTATTTCCTCATAAAACAGTAATAGAAAATATAACTTTTGCTATTTGCAGTACTTCTAAGAAAGAAAAATACCTTACTGCATTAGAAATCTTAAAGCTATTTAATATAGAAAAATATGAAAACATGTACCCTCATGCTTTATCAGGAGGACAGCAACAATTAGTTGCAATAGCAAGAGTAATGGCGCAAAATCCTGATGTTGTTTTGCTCGATGAACCATTTTCTAATTTAGATATACTGCTCAAATATCGAATAAGGCACCATATATTGTCACTTTTTAGAAGCAAAAATATTCCTGTACTCATGGTAACTCATGATCCGCAAGAAGCGTTGAAAGTTGCAGATTTTATTTACGTGATGAAAAATGGTAAAATTATTCAATCAGGAGTTCCTAGCTACATATACCACAGACCTAAAGATGATACGTTAGCAAAATTTTTTAGTGAGCTTCCTTTTACTCTACAGCTAAACTAAACTTAATGTTAGGCTAAAACTATTATAAGATAATTAAAAACTCTTGATTTATAATTCAATAAAAGTGATATAATTTATGTATCACTTGGCTTCAGTCAAGTTTTAATACCTAAAAGTTAATATTTTCAACGGAGGTACAAATGAGTTTAGGTCCATGGCAGCTGTTTCTAGTCTTAATAATAATCTTAGTTCTGTTTGGTGCAGGTAGGTTACCACAAGTTATGGGTGATTTAGGCAAAGGCATTAAAAACCTTAAACAAGAACTTAAGGATTCAGAGAAACTATCATCTAATGAACCAGATCGTTAGCTTCCTTATGTTTCGTGACACGCACTAAAGTGCGTGTCATTTGTTTAAACAAGGCTAAAGAATTGAAGAGGTATGATTGAAGTACAGTAATAATTATGTTAGTTAGAATGTTATTAAAGGTTAATCGTGGAAGAAAGTGAGAAATTGACTAAAGATAAAAAATTGGCCTCTGATATTCTAAAAGAGGTTGCAGATACCAATAACAACGATAGTGATAAAGTAACATTGTTCGACATCAAAACAGCTTTACATGAGCGCGGTTTTGGTATTTTAATAATCATCTTCTCTTTACCGCTATCAGTACCTATACCTGTTCCACCTGGCTATACAACCATTCTTTCTATACCTTTAATCTTATTTTCACTGCAGCTTCTATTTGGGTTTGATTCTCCTTGGATGCCTAATTGGCTAGAAAGGAAATCTTTTCAACGTTCAACACTAGCTCTCGTGGTAGAGAAAACTTCACCTATATTAAAAAAAATAGAAAAGTTCATGAAACCAAGAATGTCTTTTATTTTTCTTGGTCCGGGTGAAAAGATTCTAGCTTTTATGATGTTGCTTTGTGCAATAATAATAGCTCTTCCATTACCTTTTACTCACTTCCTTCCTGCAATTGGTATAACTCTTATTTCACTCGGCATTATGGGTAAAGATGGATTTTTATCTACGTTAGGAGTGTTAGTTTCATTCTGTGCGTTATTGGTTACCCTTATTGTAATAGTTAAAGGACCAAAACTTATAGCCGGAACACTTTCTCTTCTTAAAAGCCTTATAACTTAAAAGCTTTACAACACTTTAATAAAAGAATGAAGTACAGCATGAAATGAATAATCGATATTGAAATATAGCAATAACTATGTTAGTTAGAAGTTATATTGTTATTAAAGGGTAACTGTGGAAAAAAGTGTGAAATTGACTGAAGATAAAAAATTGGCCTCTGATATTCTAAAAGAGGTTGCAGATACTAATAATAACGATAATGATAAAGTAACATTATTTGATATTAAAACAGCTTTACATGAGCGTGGTTTTGGTATTTTAATAATCATCTTCTCTTTACCGCTATCAGTACCTATACCTGTTCCACCTGGCTATACAACCATTCTTTCTATACCTTTAATCTTATTTTCACTGCAACTTCTATTTGGGTTTGATTCTCCTTGGATGCCTAATTGGCTAGAAAGGAAATCTTTTCAACGTTCAACACTAGCTCTCGTGGTAGAGAAAACTTCACCTACATTAAAAAAAATAGAAAAGTTCATGAAACCAAGAATGTCTTTCATTTTTCGTGGTCCTGGTGAAAATATTTTAGCATTTATAATGCTGCTTTGTGCATTATCGATAGCAATCCCACTTCCTTTAACTAACTTCATTCCTGCAATTGGTACAACTCTCATTTCACTGGGTATCATGAGCAAAGATGGATTTCTCTCTATAATGGGAGTATTAGTATCATTGTGTGGGTTATTACTTACTCTTGTCGTAATAGTTAAAGGACCACAGCTTATATTTGGAGCATTTTCTTTTCTAAAAAGCTTTGTATATGGTTAAGCTTTACAACACTTTAACAAAAAAAAAGAGCCCTTTACACCGATCGATAAAGATCATATAAAAATGTACGTTTGTGGGCCAACAGTATATGATACAGCACATATAGGTA
This sequence comes from Wolbachia endosymbiont (group B) of Athalia cordata, assembly GCF_947251845.1. NCBI lineage: Bacteria > Pseudomonadati > Pseudomonadota > Alphaproteobacteria > Rickettsiales > Anaplasmataceae > Wolbachia > Wolbachia endosymbiont (group B) of Athalia cordata. Next base: position 562,131 of record NZ_OX366383.1, on the reverse strand, counting down.
ATGCACGTTCTATTGTTGTTTACGATGTATTATTTCGACTGCTTAAATTTTGTTATGGAAAAGTTACTTATGTGCGTAATATAACCGACATCGATGACAAGATAATCAATGCAGCAAATGAGAAAAATAGTAATATAGAAAGCATTAGCAAATATTACACTAAAACTTTTCATGAAGACATGGAAAGCATAAATTGTGCAGAACCAACATATGAACCAAAAGCAACGGAAAACATAGATAACATTATCAAGTTAATTGAGTCTTTGCTGCAAGCTGGTCATGCTTATGAATCCAATAAACATGTATATTTTAGTGTAGAATCTTACCCTGAATACGGCGTTTTATCAGGAAAAAAAATTGATGAATTAAACTACGGTAGTAGAGTTGAAGTTGGTGAAAATAAAAAACACCCAGGAGACTTCGTACTTTGGAAACCTGCAAACGAAACTGACTATAAACTTTCAAGTCACTGGAATAGTCCATGGGGAGAGGGAAGACCAGGGTGGCATATAGAATGTTCAGCAATGTCATATGCTTACCTTGGCAAAGATTTTGACATTCACGGTGGGGGTATAGACTTGCAATTTCCTCATCATGAGAATGAAATTGCACAGAGTAAATCTGCATTTGCTGAGTCAACGTTTGCAAAATATTGGGTACACAACGGGTTTCTTACGGTAAATGAAGAGAAAATGAGCAAATCCTTATTTAATATAGTCAAAGTAAGGGATTTGTTAGATAGTGGAATAAAGGGTGAAGTAATACGTTATGCGCTGCTTAAAACTCACTACAGAAAACCACTTGATTGGACAGAAAATGTTATCTCTGAGTCGCAAGAAACTTTAAACAAGTTTTATCGGTTATTACGTAGTACATGTATTGAGGAAAGTGATGCAGAAGTCTCTAAAGATTTTATAGAGGCTTTGAAAAACGATTTAAACATTCCTGAAGCTGTAGCCATATTGCATGAAATGGCTACAGAAATCAATAAGACAAGTAATGAATGTGAGAGGCTCAAATTAACTAAGAAGTTTGTTAAAAGCGCAAGGTTCATTGGTATTCTTGAGTCAAGTTATCAAGAGTGGTTTGCAAGTGGTGTGAGTCATCAAGAAATAGAAAGGTTGATAGACTTAAGAAAAGTAGCAAAACAAAATAAAGATTATGATACTGCAGACAAAATAAGAGAGCAATTGAAACAAATGGGGGTTACAATTTCTGACAACGAAGATGGTACAACAACTTGGTATGGAAAATTATCTCCTATTGTTTATAGATAGCCTAGTATCATCGCTTATCTTACCCATACATCAAGGTTTTGTACTTTACACTATGTTATGCTTTAGGTCAAACTACGATCAACTACTTATATTACTTTTTGGAGTATTAGGATCCAGTCTTGGTGGAATAGCTAACTGGTATTTAGGTAGAATAACAATTTTTATCAGAAGATCACATCACAAATTAGAGAATGAAGACAAAACACCAAAAATCGTAAGGCACCTACTGATTTGTGCAGTTGCATTGCTTTCGTGGGTACCAGCACTTGGAAGTGTGACTCAGATTTTATCCGGTTACTTCAAGTTAAACCTTTATATTCTTGTTCCCTTAATTATTTTATCTAACTTCCTCTGTTTGTTGTATCTAACGTTTACCATCTAACTAAACATCAATAAACAACTTTTCTTCTGGTCATATTGAGCTAAATTTCTTCTTCAAACTACCTTTTAAAATGCTTTTATTAGTTTTTGTCATAATACGATCAAATACTCCTAATAACCTCTTAAGTAAGCTTGGGGTTAGCGAAGAGATAGGATTAACAGATACGTTGTTGTTTTTATCATCACCATTTGCTTTGTAGTCTATTGAAATAATCCCCCTACTCTTCCCACCAGTCAGAAGTTTTCCGATTATAGGGATTTTCAACAAAGATTTGTTAATTGAATATGCTGGTATTACTTGTCCTTCAACCTGGAATTTATAACCCTTAATATCGAGTGTACCACTAGTGCTAATGCCTAGTTCCGCTCCTTCAAGCCAAGATTCTTCAATTTCAACAGTGCCATCTTTATATGAAAAAGGTGCATTACACTTATAAAAATGTACACCTTCGTTCTTTATAGCATTTACAATACCAGGCAGTGAAGACATTGATAATAAAGTGGTAAGCAGTGGAGCATCTTTGATATAGAAATTGCTGATAGATAACATACCATAATGTTCTCCATTTTCTCTCTTAGAAGATAGATAAAGAGATAATTTGCCATTTTTAACTGATTTACCAATACCTAAAGAACGCAAAAGCATACCTGAATTATCCGAATATATTTCAAGCCCTATTTCACTATGTTCTACTAGTATATTACTGTTATCTTCTAAAAACTGTCCTGTGAATTGACTTCCACTACAATCACCTTTAGCACAAGTTACATTTAGCTTAGCATCTTTTATGATAATTCCTTCTTTCATAATTATATTATCAACATTCATAGTAACTTCTATGTTGTTATTTAATCGATTACTATCTTTGCCAAGTAAACCTAAAACATCACTTAAGTTGATTTTCTCACCATGAATAGTTATGGCATTTTTCTCCTTACCTGACTCAATCTCTATACTAAAATTATTATCAGGTAATTTAAAGTTGCTAGAATTTAAATATAGATTTCCATTTTCTACTCTTCCGCTGAATTTTATGTCTAGATCATTTCCTACAACGTCTAGTTTGTCTATTAGCAACTCACCTACTCCTTTTAGCCTTGTAGAAAATAAAACTTTATTGTGATCTTCAAAATGGTTTTTCCACCCTAAGTAGCTTGAACGTGACTCAAGCTCTGATAAATCTATATTACCATTAATATATCCCGTCTTATCTTGATATACCACTGATTCTATATTTGCATTTATGTAACCATCACCGAAATTAAGTATTTGAGCAGGTAAATCTCCAGTCAAACTCCAGACAAAATTTTCATTTTTATTGCTACTTTTGAGGTCAAATAGAAGCTGTGTATTATTTACCATACCACTGCCATTTAAATCTATAAAGTCACTCCCAAAATCGAGCTTAATATCATACTTACCAAAACTTCCATTATACACCACCAAATTATCAATTTCAGAATGAAATTTGGCCGAAAAATCTACTTTTTTATCACTAGAGTTTAGATTAAAAATGCGAAAATTGAATACAGACTTTGCTATTCCACCTACTTTATCTCTTTCAAGTTTTACCACATCATCCAGCTTAAATCTTATAGGCTCATATAACCCATAAGCATCACTTACAGCCTGACCATTAATGGTAAGAACAGAATCTTCTTTATTGAGAGAGTTCATTTCAATATGACCACTATTGATAGTAAAATTCTGAAACTTAGCTCTATTTACAATAATTTTGAGATTGTTATCCTTGAGAGTTAACTCACCGTTCAACTTCTCCACTCGTTCAAAATCTTCATCAAATTTAACGCTGCAATTTTCTATATCAGCAACAATTACAATGTCTGATAGATCGTCATTAACCAAATTGTTAATTTTGCCATTGAAACTTACAATGGTATTTAGAACATCCCCATCAATATTATTACAATACCAGCTTTTAAATTTACTATTTACTACACCATCTGGTACATAAGTACATAAATCTTTTGCAACAAGTTTACTAATATTAACTCTAAGCAAAGCATGATTTGTGCCAAAGTTCATTTTGCCAATCAAAGAAAGGTAAGTATCATTTAACTTAAAATGAAAGTTTTTTACGCTAATGATTTCATCACTATATGTCAAATTTACATTTACATTAGTCAAGGCTAAGTTTTTACCTGAGTGACTCTCTGTATTTAACACGTATATGTTTCCATCCATAACTTCATCCTTTCCATTAATTCTCATTGAGAAGTTCCCTTTGAACCCTATTTCTTTGTCCAAATTGTAACTTTTAACTAGTGTGGAAAACTCGTTAAATAGCCCCAACTTTAGGTTATAAAATGTTCCATACAAATTTAACAAATTATTGCGATTTTTTATCATAATAGATAAATCATCTAGAATCCCCTTTTTATCTTTTGTATGAACACGAATATCCAAAACATTGAAATCTTCCCCCTTCCCTGCATATACTTTATCGATGAAAAACTCACCTTCCGTGCTTTTATTGACAGCAATGTTAGTAATTTCAATCCTTGAGTCTGCATTTAAGTAGAAAAAAATTTTTCTTATTGTCTTCAGCAGATTTTTTGTACTACTCATCTTATCTGTCATTACAGATGTTGTTATTCCTCTGGTCTCTTCCTTCTTGATATATATGTGTACATTACCAGCTAAAACCTGAGAGAACTTTTTGGAACTTAACTTAAAGTGTACGAAAAGCTCAGGAACTTCTATGGTAAAGTCAGGATTTGTTATTTTTAAATCTGTAATGACTAGCTTGCCATCTTTCTGCCAAATAACCGAGGTACTCTCCATGCTGACATCCGAATTGGTAAATATCTTTAATATTTTTTTCTTTATATAAAAATTAATATAACTAATATTGATTTCTAAAGGACCTTCCCCTTTAAAAGGGATAAAGAAGCAGAATATAAATAATAAAATTATAGAAAATGATAGAGCTATTTTTTTAAGCATCGATTATTGCTTTTCTTGCTAAGCTGTCGGCTTCTTCATTGTATTTATCACCATTATGCGCTTTCACCCACTTCCAGTTAATCTCATGTTGCAAAGCAACATCGTCTAATTCTTTCCATAATTCTATATTTTTTACTGACTTCTTATTACTTGTCTTCCAGCCGTTCATTTTCCACTTATTTATCCATTCTGTTATACCGTATTTAATATAGAGGCTATCCGTATACAAACTGATATTACAAGGAAATTTTAATACCTTCAGTCCATTGATCACTGCTGTTAACTCCATTTTATTATTTGTAGTATTTTCTTCTCTACCACAGATGTTCTTTCTATGATTTTGAAATAATATGATTGCTGCCCACCCTCCTGTCCCTGGGTTACCAGAGCATGCTCCATCTGTGTATATTGTCACTTCCTTTTTCTTCATCTTTAACTGTAGTGAATTAATAAAGTATATCGTTGCTTCTATAAAATCACAATTTTTATAGATATAGAGGCAATTTAAGCCGCACCTTTAAATTTTATTATGGAAATAAAAAAAAGTGCTACAACGAGCATTATTAGAAGAGAAAGTAAAAGATAGTTTTTATGTTCTTTCATGGTTAAAACAAATCAATAGAGCAGTAAATAACGCTGGCAAACAGAGAAAATAGATAAGAAATCGAATAAGAAAACATTTTTTTCTGCGAGCTATGACTCTTAAGCCTTATAACGGATGCAGCAAACCAAATAAAAACACACCCTTCAATAATTGCCATACTGAGGTAAAATAGAGCCTTTTTCAAAAATAGTGCTGGAAGTAAGCTAGTTAATACGAGTAACACGCTATAGATTAATATATATTTCCTCGTTTTTTCTGGACCATAAACGATATTGAACATTGGAATCGATGCTTTTGTATAATCTTCAGATCTATTTAAAGATAGAGCCCAAAAATGTGGTGGAGTCCACATAAAAATTATTAAAAATAGAATACAACTTTCCCAGCTTACAGAGTCAGTTACAACCGCCCAGCCAATCATTGGAGGAAAAGCACCTGCTGCACCACCAATAACAATATTCTGCGGAGTACGCCTTTTGAGCCAAATTGTATACACAAAAACATAAAATAATATGCTAATTGCAAGCAAAGCAGCAGAAACATAGTTCACTGCTATTGCCATGATAAATACTGACAATATTCCAAGAGTTATGCCAAATTCAAGCGCGCTTTCTGCAGAAACTCTACCTGAAGGTATAGGGCGGTTTTTTGTTCTCTCCATAAGCAAGTCTATATCTCTGTCATACCACATATTTATTGCACCTGCAGATCCTGAACCAAGAGCAATGCACATAAGAGATATTAGTGCAAGGAAAGGATGAATGCTACCTGGTGCAGCAACCATTCCAGCAATTGCAGTAAACACTACAAGGTACATTATCCTTGGCTTCAGCAAATGCCAAAAATCCAGTATTGTTGATTCAACATTTAGCAAAACACTTGTGTACATTCTATTTTATCACTGGTGGTTTTTCAAAAGTATGAAAAGGCGGTGGTGAAGATACCGTCCATTCTAAAGTGTCACCTTCCCAAGGATTATCTCCAGTTTTTTTGCCCCACTTAAAGAGATGTATAACTATAAATACAAAAAACATAACTGAAAGAAAGGACATATATGAGCCAATTGAGGATATATAATTCCAAGGGATAAACGCGTCGGGATAATCAGGTATACGCCTTGGCATGCCGGCTAATCCCAGGAAATGCTGAGGTAAGAAAGTAACATTGGTGCTAATAAAAGTGAGCCAAAAGTGTACCTTTCCTAAACACTCGTTATATTGCTTACCTGACATTTTGCCTATCCAATAATAAAAACCAGCGAAGGCTCCAAATAATGCAGCAAGCGACATGACATAGTGAAAGTGAGCAACGACATAATAGGTATCGTGTAAAAGTTTATCTATTCCACCGTGAGAAAGAATTATTCCGGTTATACCCCCACCAACAAACATAAAAATAAAACCTAGCGCAAATAGCATAGGGGTTTTAAATTCAATTGCCCCACCCCACATAGTTGCAATCCAGCTAAAAACTTTTACACCAGTTATAACACCAATAAAAATTGTTGTAGTGCTAAAAAACACAGCAGCATCTTCGCTAAGCCCAACAGTAAACATATGATGAGCCCAAACCATAAAACCAAATGCTGCTATACCTATCATAGCATAAACCATCCCTTTATAGCCAAATACTGGCCTATGGGAAAAAGTTGATACGACTTGACTTATGATGCCAAATGCAGGAAAAATAATTATGTAAACTTCTGGATGACCAAAAAACCAAAACAGGTGTTGAAATAACACAGGATCACCGCCACCAGCAGGATCAAAAAAGGAAGTACCAATATTGCGATCAGTTAGCAGCATAGTTATAGCACCAGCAAGTACCGGTAAGGCAACAATTAACATAAATGACGTTAGTAAAACAGACCAAACAAATAGTGGCATTTTAGTGAGTGACATACCTTTTGCACGCATATTGAATATAGTGACTATAAAGTTGATCGCCCCAACAATTGATGACATACCAGCAACATGAAGTGCAAGTATAGCAAGATCAACTCCTGCACTTGGGTGAGACATGATTTGCGATAGAGGTGGGTATAAAGTCCATCCTGTCCCAGGACCTTCGCCAGCAAACACCGAGAGAATGAGCAGAATAAAAGATGATACTAATAACCAAAAACTTAAATTATTCATACGAGGAAATGCCATATCTGGTGAACCAATCATTAGAGGTACGAACCAATTACCAAATCCTCCCATTAAGGCTGGCATTATCATAAAAAACACCATTATTACCGCATGCCCTGTAATCATTACGTTATATAGCTGGTAATTATTGTTCAGTATATTAATGTGCATTAGCTGAGTACGAATAATTACCGATAATAATCCACCAATAATTCCAGCTAATATGGAAAAAATAATGTATAGTGTCCCTATATCTTTGTGATTAGTAGAAAACAGCCAACGTCTTATACCTTTTGGTACATCACTCATATCTATACTCCAAACTTAACTTACTAATTTTTTATCTTCAATCCACTTATTAAAATCTTCTTTACTCACTGCTTCAACAACAATTGGCATAAATCCATGACCTTGACCACATAGTTCATAACATTGCCCATAATAAATACCGGGCTTTGTAACGTTAAACCATGCTTCATTCAGCCTACCTGGTATTGCATCAATTTTTATACCAAAAGCCGGTATTCCCCAGCTATGTATTACATCTCCTGCTGTCACTTGTAAACGAATATTAGTATTGATAGGTAAAATAACGTTATTATCAACAGAGAATAGTTTTAAATCTCTTTCGGTAAAGTCTTCTTTTCCTTTTATATAGCTGTCAAATGAAATACCTTGATATTCTGGGTACTGGTAACTCCAATACCATTGATGACCAATAACTTTTAGTGTTATGTCAGCTTTTGGCACTTTCTCCTGTAGTTTAATTAATTCAGCATTTTTAAAAGCCAATACCCCAACAATAATCGTTGGTATAACAAACCAGATAATTTCTACAAAGATATTATGAGTTATTTTACTGACATTTTTCACTTTGCCCTTACGAAAGCGAAATACTACATAAGCAAGCAGGGCCCATACAAAAAGCATAATTGCAATCATTACACTCATCACAAACGAATGTGACTTAACTACAACCTCCATTATCTCAGTTGCAGGCGCAGGAAATCCAAATTGCCAAGAAGTAGGAGCAGAAGCAATTGATATGTTTGAGTAAAACATTATCAATAATGCAAATAACTTCACCATATTTTTTGCTGTAAAACTAACTGTATAATAATATATATACACTTACTATGCAAACAGAGATTATAGAATGCACACAAGTGTTTTGCTAAATATTGAATCAAAAGTAAATGATGATTAATGTTTTTTTAGCATTTAATAAATATACTAATACGATACTAACTTGAGGAAAAAGCATTTACATGAATCTATTTTAAGTTAAAATATTATAATATTTTAAGTTAAGTATTTACTTTAAGGAAGTTCTATAATAAGTTTAATAGTGTCTGTTATTGCTAATAACCCTCTAGCCTCACACCTAAAAGCAGTAACAGACACTATTAAACTTTAGGTAAGTTTGCCTATTTATAATTCATTGAGGTAAAAATCTTACTAATTCCTTTAATTCTATTATACAGCTGAGTTTACTAATTAACCTTTAATGTTTACGTTAGCATTTGCATCTTAAATCAAAGATTTACATATTATAGAAAATAATTATAAAATAATACACTACTTGTGTGTAAATTTTTTTGCATATCAAACTCTGTAAACAAATTTTTTAGAAAAGCAAAATAAATTATCTCTCTATGAAAGATCTATCGAATGTTGCAATTATAGGTGTAAACAAGAACGATAAAAGAGTGCGGGATTGAGTAACTATATATACTTCTGCTGGCATACCAGGATATAGGTATACGTTTTTAAATTGAGCAAGTTCTGATTTTGGTATCACCACTCGCACTGAATAATAACGCCCCATCCTTGGATCATCAAGAGCATCAGGGGAAATATGGTTTACTATACCGTTAATTAAACTTAAGCGACGTGCACTATAAGCGCTCAGCCTTACTTTAACTTTCAGCCCTTCTAGTCCGTCGATAGAGACTATATTGCTATCTTTCTTTTTTGCTGACAGTATCTCTTCTATGTTTCTGGTTAGAACTTTAGCATCTATTATTAGATCATCATCTGATGGTACTATACTCATGATTGGAACTCCAGATTGTATAACACCACCTTCAGTGTGGTATCTTATATCTGTAACTATACCATCTTGAGGTGATTTAATTATTGTACGTGCTAACGAATCTTCAGCAACCATCAGCCTCTCTTTTAAGTCTGCAATAGATGTATTAACTTCCTTAAGCTCAGCATTTGCTCTTTCTTGAGCATCATTCTTCACATTTATAATCTCTAACTCATTTTCTCCAATCTTTTGCTGTACTTGAGATATTGCAGAACGGTAATGTCCAACTCTACCCTCAATTTCAGCAAACTGTTTTTCTAAAGCTAAAATGTGTGGTTTGCTTATATGGCCACTATCAAGTAATTGTCTTTTTGTTTCTAACTCCTCAGTTATCAAGTCATATTGCTTATGGGCTGCATTTAGTTGAAAATTTAGCCCTGCTAATTCATCATTTAACTGCTTTATACGTTGTTGCAGTATGTCAGTTTTTCCTAATATACTCTTTCTCTGAGAGTTGAACAACTTTACCTGATTCTTTATCGCTTTATTTACAAGTTCATCGTTAGATAATCTTTTAACCTCATCAGAAAATTCTAGCGTATCTAAGTCTCCCCTAATTGCAATAAGTCTTGCTTCAGTTGCCAAAAATGATAAGAGTTTTTCTTTAATTATACTCAAATTTGCCTTTTCGTTAACATCACTTAATAAAACTAAAGGCTCATCTTTTTTAACTGTTTGACCTTCTTTTACTAAAATTTTGCTTATTATTCCCCCACCCAAGTGTTGCACTATTTTTCTATTTGAAGAGACAATAACTTCTCCACTTGCATGCACTGCTCCGTCAATTGGAGCTATAGCTGACCAAATACCACCTATTCCAAAAAAGATGAATATCACCACTAAACCAAAAAATAGTGGTCCCCATGTGACTTTTAGGACTTCATTTACGTTATTACTCTCACGTTTAAAAATAAAATTTATCATCGCATCAATCCATGCGAACGTCTTATCCAAAAATTGATATTTCTTCTTTCTATTTCCTGCCCTTTGCATATCTATATCATCACTACCAATCAGGCCTGTCAAAGAAAGTCCAGCACTAAGCTTTTTTAACTTACTCATTATAATACTACTGCGAATTCTTGTTAATCAGGATAACACACAAAAACAAAGAATCTATATCTTAAGTACTCTACTTAGACTATGGAACATCAGAATAAACTATTTAGTAACAATTCTTATACTCCATTCAATGGTTCAGCATTAGGCTAGAAAATCAAAAAGGTTTTACAATAACCATAATAACTATAATTATTATTAACACTGTTACTGCTTCGTTTAAAACACGAAAATAAACGTGAGTTTTCTTATTCAAGCCCACTGCAAAATTTTTCCTATGCTTTGCAAGTAGGCCATGAATAGCAAACATTAAGAATAATGCTAGCGCTTTTATATGAAACCACCCTTCGCGATATGCTTCCCTAATAATCATTAGCATAATTCCAAAACTAAGGGAGAAAAGCATTGCAGGGTTTATGATATATCTAAGGAGTCTCTTCTCCATTATTTGAAGTAAGCTGTCATTTTCTGACCCTGGTTTTACAGATGCATGGTAAACATAAAGCCTTGGCAAATAGAGCATGCCTGCCACCCACATAATTACAGAGATAACGTGAAAAGCTTCAAGCCAGTGATAGTAGTCCATATAGATAGTATTATAAAATGTTAAAAATTTCTGGTATGATCTCAATTTAATAAAAGAAAGTCAATATGAAAGCAGAAAATTTCACTAAAGAACAGGTGATTGGATTCTACAGAAAAATGCTTCTCATACGCAGATTTGAGGAAAAAGCAGGACAATTATACGGAATGGGATTAATAGGCGGATTCTGTCACTTATCAATAGGGCAAGAAGCAGTTGCAGTTGGGACTCAAGCTGCATCAAAATCTGGTGATGCTTTTATCACAAGCTATAGAGACCATGGCTTAATGCTTGCATGTAATTCTGATCCGAATGTTGTGATGGCAGAACTAACCGGCAAAGAAACAGGGTGTTCAAAAGGCAAAGGTGGCTCCATGCACATATTTGATGTTGAAAAAAATTTCTTTGGTGGACATGGAATAGTAGGTGCACAAGTCCCAATTGGTACAGGAATAGCATTTGCTAATAAATACAAGAAAAAAGATAACGTTGTATTCACATATTTTGGTGACGGTGCTGCAAATCAAGGACAAGTATATGAATCATTTAATATGGCATCTTTGTGGAAGTTACCTGTGGTTTATATCATAGAAAATAACGAATACGCAATGGGAACTTCTGTGCAAAGATCAACTTTAGTAACTGAACTATATAAAAGAGGAGAGAGTTTTGGTATTCCTGGGAAACAAGTTGATGGAATGGATTTTTTCTCTGTCTATGAGGTAACAAGTGAAATAGCTGAGCACGTACGTGGGGGAAAAGGACCTCTCTTGCTTGAAATGAAGACATATAGATATCGTGGCCATTCGATGTCAGATCCTGCTACTTATCGCTCGAAAGAAGAAGTTGAAGATATGAAGCAAAATCATGATCCTATAAGCACCTTAAAGCAGTATATAACAGACAATAAAATCGCTTCTGATGAAGAATGCAAAGCTATTGATAAGGAAATACGAGATTTAGTAAAAAAGTCAGAAGATTTTGCTAAAAATAGTAAAGAGCCAGTCATTGATGAACTATATACTGATGTTTATAAATTTGTTAGCTAATCAGTTGCCATCAAAATTATGTTTTGGCCTACTATAGATATTTTTTGGCAGCACTTAACTTTATTATATAACAGCCTAGTCAATAGAAACTGTAGTAACTCTTATATTATTGATATACACCGCTCTTGGATCATAGGTTAAATGAGTTTTATTTGACTTTTTGTGCTAGTTTGCAGAATATAAAGTTATTAATTGAATAAAATACATGACAAAAGAAAACTGGGAGACAGTAATTGGACTTGAGGTACACGCTCAGGTTTCTTCTAAGACAAAGCTATTTTCTAGTTCACTAACGGAATTTGGCACTGAGCACAATACTCAAGTTTCTCTAGTTGATGCAGCAATGCCAGGTACACTACCAGTATTAAATTATAGCTGCATAGAGCAAGCAATATGCACCGGACTTGCAATTTCTGCAGAAATTAATAAATGCTCTTACTTTGACCGGAAAAATTATTTTTATCCCGATTTACCACAAGGTTATCAAATAACCCAGTTCTTTGAGCCAATAGTTAAAAATGGCAAAGTTTTTATCAATAATAATGAAAAAGAAATAAGAATCGCAAGAATTCACTTAGAGCAAGATGCAGGAAAGAGTATTCATGAAGAAAGCAAAACTTACATAGATTTAAATCGTGCAGGTGTTGCTTTAATGGAAATTGTTTCAGAGCCAGATCTTCGTTCATCTGCAGAAGCTGCAGAATTCATGAAAAAATTGAGGCAGATTTTGCGTTACATCGGTTCATGTGATGGTGATATGGAAAAGGGGTCACTTCGCTGTGATGCAAATGTTTCTGTTCGCCCAAAGGGTAGTAGCACATTTGGCACTCGTTGTGAAATAAAAAACTTAAATTCAATACGTTATATTGTACAAGCTATAGATTATGAAGCACAAAGGCAGATCAAAATTTTGGAAAGCGGAGGAGAAATAAGTCAAGATACCTTATTGTTTGATGTCACTTTAGGAAAAACAAAAGTGATGAGAAGCAAAGAAGATTCAAGTGACTATAGATATTTCCCTGAACCTGATTTGCTACCTGTTGAAATAAGCCAAGACAAAATTGATTCTATTAAATCATCTTTACCCGAGTTGCCAGATCAAAAAAAACTTCGATACATAGAGGAATTAGGTATCAATGAATATGATGCAGACGTTATCACTTCTGATAAAGAAATTGCCGATTATTTTGAAAAATTAGCAAAAAAGCATGATTCAAAGATTGCAGTTACCTGGTTAACCGTCGAGCTTTTCGGTCGTTTAAATAAAACAAATATTGATATTGTTAGCTCTCCAATTAAAGCAGATGCTTTATCCGAGCTCCTCGACTTTATCGTCGATGGAACGATCTCTGCTAAACTTGGCAAACAAGTTTTTGATATTATGTTTGAAACTGGCAAACCGGCATCTCTCATCATAGAAGAGCAGGACCTAAAACAAATAACCGATAGAGGTCAAATAGCAGAAGTTATCGACACAATCATCAATAGCAACCAAGATAAAGTTCAAGAATATAAAAGCGGTAAAACAAGATTATACGGATTCTTTGTTGGCGAAGTTATGAAATCCACTAAGGGAAAAGCCAGCCCTGATGTGGTGAATTCAATTTTGAGTGAGAGATTAAGTAATTAGTCACATTTTTTTATTTACATAACAGCACATCTCGTAGATATTCCAAGGTCTTTGTTACGATATCTGTATATCATGACATATAACTTTTTTACCATTTGTTGGTACTGTTTTTAAAATTATGTGAGGTTGAGGATGCCTGAAACTTATCCTGCTTGGGGAAGAAAGCGGTCTCTTCATGGTGATATCTACCAACTAAAGTGGGTAATGCTGCTTCTCAAACGTGCAGTAGATGTTGGATATTCTTTCCGTTTAGCTACAGAAATGGAATCAGCTACGGGTTTTGATGATATTGTTTTTCAGGATAGGAAAAATGAAAAAATAGTACATAGGTTTATACAAAACAAACACAAGCAAAATGAATGCGAAAAAATCGGTGTAGGTAAATTGCTTTCAAAAAATAAAAGTGGTGAATTTAGCGTTCCAAAATATTTTGTTTCCGATCTAAAGATTAAAATTAATCCAGATTTTGCAGATGGTGACCTAAAGGACTTTACTATCTGTACTAATATCGGTTTCGATCTAGCTCAAAGTACAACACAAAATACAATAAAAAAGTTGAAAGCAAAAACTTCGGGACCAAACAAAGGAATAGAAATTGCAGTTGAAGTAATAAGCACTAGTGATATTTTTTTTAAATACGGCGGTACGAGATACAAGTTCTCTTGTACTCACGATAACATGATTTCAATAGTGCAACCGACATTTAAGAGTGCTGTAAAAGAAGCAATAGAAGAATTGGAAAAGGAGATAAAAGAACTTCAAGGTAAATCAGATCAAAACTCAAAAAGAAAATTGGAAAGAAATCAGGTATGGCAACGTGAGTTTGAGCGAATGACAAATGAAGGCAAGTTAGAAGAGAATATAAGGGAATTTTTTGATAAATTAGTATTTGCAGTAAATCAACCTAACGAGATAAAACTAGCGGAAATCATTGAGAATGAGTTAGGCAAAGAATTTAATAATATCGATAAAAAGAACGTTTATGGTCGCTTTCTGGTAGAAGTTCTGGATTGGATGAAAGCAAGAGAGGGAAAGTTTCTATCACATGAAGAAATAAATGAGTTTTTTGAAAAAATAAGAGAGGAAATTTTAGGAGCGGTATGGTTTGATGTAAGAGGTCCAGTCAGACTATTTACAGGAAGAGATGAGGAATTGGGAATGCTACATGATTCGCTACAACGCAATCCCAAAGGTGCTGTAATTTCATACATAACGTCTATTAGTGGTCCTGGGGGGATGGGAAAAAGCCAGTTAGCTAGAAAATATGCTTGTAAATATAGAAGATATTATGACGACAATGTTATATGGATAGACGCTGAAAACTTTGAAGCTATGAAAGATTCTTTCTTAAGGTTAGCTAGAAATAGATTAGGTATTTCCCCTAAAGATAAGTATGGAAACGACAAAACGATAGAAACTATTGTTAGAGAAGTATATGCTTTCTTCGCAAGAAGGAGGAGCCTGTTCATTTTCGATAACGTTCAAGAGTACAAAAAGATAAGTAAATTTTTGCCATTTTCTTTATCTCCTGATCTTAACAAGCCTCATATTTTGATTACCTCGCATGATCAGGAACTGGAAAAGGGAATAGACGTTATAAAGCTAGGAGAATTGGAACAAAGAGACGCTATAGAGTTTGTTAAAAAAGGATTTAATATACTAAAAAAAGATAAATCGCAAGATCGGGAGATAGAAAATTTGGTAAGAAGGTTGCAATGCTTTCCTTTAGCTATACAACAAGCAATATCATATATCGAAGATCAGAGAATAATAGAGAAGTTTAAAATTAGTGATTACCTAAAAGAGTATGAAAAGAAAGCTAAGAAGTTGCTTAAGTCTAAAATATTTCAAGGAATTGATAATAACTATACTAAAACAACTTTTACAGCTTGGGAAGTTACGATGGATAAAGTAAGAAGTGATGAACAATATGGACCATTAGCTTCAGAGATTTTAGATGTTTTGGCTTATTTTGCACCTGATAAAATCGCTAGAGAAATATTCTTAAATTCGGTAAGTGATTATAAGAAAAAGCAGTTAAAGCTAGCCATCCGTTTACTTGTGAGATATTCCATGGTGGGCGGTGAACAAAACCAAAGTGTATTAAATGTCCATAGGTTAGTACAGGAAGTAACAAGATTAAAATTGCAAGAGAAAGGTAGAGAGGAAGAAGTTCTTAGGAAAGCTCTAAATTTGGTGAACATTGGTGATGTAGCAAAAGATAATAAAATTCATGTTGCATTTATTTGGGGATATGCGAGTAAACATGGTAAGTTGATTGATGATTTTTACAAAGATACTAATTTACATTTGCTTGTTGAAAATGGTGATTATAAAGCTATTAAAAACTTATTAGCATATATAAAGAGAAAACATCAAAATAAGCTTAGTGGTATCGTTAATGCTAAAAATGGTTGTGATATTGCTCCATTGCATTTAGCTGCTGGGAATGGAGAATTGGACATAGCAAAATACCTGATCAATGAAGGTGCTAATATTGACGCTAGGGACTGTTTTTACCAAACGCCATTGTACTGGGCTGCTAAGAGTGGAGAGTTAGACATGGTAAAATATCTTGTAAATAAGGGTGCTAGTGTTGGTATTAAAGATAATTATGGCTGGACTGTGTTGTACTGGGCTGTTGAAAGTGAAAGTTTTGATATAGCAGAATACCTTATAAAAGAAAAAGGTATGGGTATTGATGTTAGTGCTAAGTACAGCAATGGCAAAACTATGTTACATGAGGCTATCAGGTTTGCAAAACTAGATGCAATAAAGTACCTGATTGATAAAGGAATTGATATTAATATCAAAAACGGATATGGTGATACTCCATTGCATTGGGCTGCTATCAGGGAAAAAGTTGATGTGGTAAGATATTTTGTAGAACAAGGTGCTCACGTTAACGCTAAAAATAATGAGGGAAAGACAGCATTGGATTATGTAACTGATAATCAAGAGCTTGTGGAGTTGCTTTTAACCCATGATGAAAGTGTTGAAGTAGCTTAAGAGAAAATTATTTATCTGTTTATTTTAACGTCCCAAAAATGTTTAACAAAAGTGTGTCAAACTGAATTTTTAGTTTAACTCAATTTTCAATAGATTTCTTGCATAAACAGGTGTCATCCCAGCTGGAACCCAATATCTGGATTCCAGTGTCACGCGCTGGAATGACATCAACTTTTGAATTCGAGTTATGCAAGAAATCCAACATATTAGGAACGACAATATCAGGTTGAGATGTAGTTCATATGTAAAGGTAACCTCTACTTTTCCTCAGCTTTCTTTCTAGGCTCTGTAAACAAAATTTTAAAGAAGCCATATAGTGTAGCTAGAGACATTTTTAGTCAACTGAGTAATTTTGTTCCTCTAGCCTGAGGTCAAAATAAATTTGAATGGGTTTCCCAGTACGTCAACAAGTGCATGAACTTTAGTCGCAAATCCCCGTCCTCAATTAATTTGACCTGCTAACATTTTGTACACAGAGCCTAGCTCTTTTGCTATTTGCTTGACTTGTTTCTTTACATAGCTTCTAATTTAAATTCTGCTGTCTATTCTCTTTCATTCACAACCTTTTGCAAAACGTTTTGCTTTCTCTCTGCTGGTCACTATTGCTTATATAAAGCAAGTACAGTACTGAATGATGTTGCAAGCACTCAGTTCGGCAATACTATCGATTTAAGACGAAGTTAAGATTTCGATTTTTTATTCAAACTCTTCTGAAAGTTTTTATACATATTGAAGACATCTTGATAATTTAGGTGAGTGTAAACTTGAGTAGTTTCAAGGCTTGAGTGGCCAAGCAGCTGTTGTATTGATCTTATGTCAATATCTTCCTGAAGCAAATGAGTAGCAAAACTATGGCGAAATGCATGTGGAGATAAAATTTCTGGTAAGTTTAAAAATCTTCTTATTTTTTGCAAACGATTAGCAACATAAGTTCTTCCCAATTTTTTTCCTCTTACCCCGACAAAAAGATGTCCCGCTTCGTCAAAGTGGGGACAAGCTTTTATATATTTTTGTATACACTTTTTTACTACTGGAAGAATAAATACCTGCCTTTGTTTATCTCCCTTACCTGTTACTATTAAACTTTCATTGCTAATATCACTAACCTTAAGATTCAGTGCTTCAGTGATTCTTAAGCCCGTACCATATAGCAGAACGACAATTGCAATTTCTCTTTTTACCACCCAAGGCTCGCCTAGATCAGGCAATTTCATTTCTTTCAATAGAGTTTCTATGTTAGATATTGAAAGTGCTTTAGGTAGAGTTCTTCTCTGAATTGGCCTTGATAAAGAAAATACCGCTTCATTATTTATTTCATAATTGTTTTTTATATATTTGAAAAAATTTCTGATTACTGACAATGCGCGAGTGTTAGATCTCGCATTTACACCTCTTGCATAACGAGAGGTAAACCAACTTCTCAGTTCAGGTATGCTTAATTTTTCTAAAGAGCCAACATTTACTTCTTCCCCAATGTGAGTATTTAGGAAACTTATAAGATCCTTGAGGTCCCTCATGTATGACTCCAAAGTGTTTGGTGAGTAAGACCTGTTGTACTTTAGCCAATCATACCATTTTTCAATGATTGAACCGAGGTCCACAGTTACTTTTTAAAGAAAGCATCGATGCACGCATCCCTAAAGGCTTCATTTATATCAGGATGAGAGTGACAAATTCTGTATATATCCTCTGCTGCTGCACCATATGCCATTGCAACCGCTGCTTCATTGATTAGCGTATCAGCGTATGCTCCTATGATATGTACACCGAGTATTGTATCTGCTTTGCTACAAGTCAGAACTTTCACGAATCCCTCAGCATCGTCAGTGACTTTTGCTCTACCGTTTGCAGCAAATTGACATTTACCAACTTTATACTTTCGACCAGCACTTTTTAGTTCTTCTTCAGTTTTACCGATTGAAGAAACTGCAGGGTGGGTGTAAATGACTGACGGTATGATTTCATAATCAACGTGAGGCAATTGCCTTGCTAGTATCTCTGCAACTGCCACCCCTTCTTCCTCAGCTTTGTGAGCAAGCATTGCTCCACCAATCACATCACCAATAGCAAATATTCCTTTTACGTTGGTTTCATAACTATTGTTGACTTTAATAAAGCCACGACTGTCTTTTTCTATTTTTTCAAGACCCTCAGAGCATGGTTTGCGTCCTGCTGCCACCAATACCTTATCCGCCTCTATAGAGTTTGTTTGATTATCTTTTACAGAGCAAACTTTCACACTCAAAGAGTTACTACTTTGTTTTATTCCCTCAACTTTAGTGCTAAGTAAAAATTTTATTCCTTGTTTTTGTAGACTAGAAAGTAGAAACTTACTTAATTCTCCATCCATTGCTGCAGCGATTCTGTCAAAAAATTCTACTACAGTGACTTCAGACCCTAGCCTCCTCCATATAGAAGACATTTCAAGCCCTATTGCCCCGGCTCCGATTACGACAAGTTTTTTTGGTACTTCAGTTAAAGACAATGCACCAGTTGATGAAATAATATTTTTCTCATCGATATTAATTCCTGGCAAAGAAATAACGTCAGAACCGGTTGCAATTACTATATTTTTTGTCTTCAGCACCTTACCTTCAACTGAAACTTCAAGGTTGCCTTGATCAAAAGAAGTAATTTTTCCAAGTCCATTGATCTTAGTAATTTTGTAAAGGTTAAACAGATATTCTATGCCTTTTCCAAGTTCCTGAACTCTAGCGTCTTTATAGCCTATCATTTCTCTCAAATCGAGACTTACATCCTTAACTTTTATGCCAAGTTTTGATAGATTATTTTTCGTGTGAGCATACTGATAAGAGGAATGGAGTAACGCTTTAGAAGGTATGCATCCGACTCGTAAACACGTGCCACCAAAAATGCTGTTTTTATCTATACAAGCAACTTTTAATCCAAGTTTTGCAGCAGCGATAGCGCATTTGTAACCACCTGGACCACCACCTATAATAATCAAATCATAATCAGTCATAAAAAACAAACCTATTTTCTAAAGAATAAACACCATTTCCTTCAGTCGTTATATACATCTTACCATGGGTAAATACTGGAGCATGAAACACATTACCGGGTATTTTAATTACCCTTCCTGTACTTTCAGATCCAGGAAAAGCAAATATTGAACCTTTATTACTTGTTACCCAAAGCGTATGGGCATACATAATTGGAACAAACAATTGCACATTCTCTATAAAATCAGATGTCCAAACTGTTTTTCCACTTTGTATGTCGATGCCAATTACCTTATTATCTTTAGTCACCATGAAAATTCTTCCGCCTTCTTTTTGTTTCTCTGCAGGAATAAGAGGGCTATAATATGACTCAATGTTTGATATACTTTTTACTTGTAGTGGCCTTGACCATAAAATATTTCCTGAGTTTACGTCAATGCTATAAATATAAGAGTTGCTCGTAGCTATTAAGATATTATCGTGTACTCTAGGTGTAGTAGTTACATCTGTAAGCTGTGTTTCTAAAAGATTTGTAGCTAATTTTTGGCTCCATAGTTTTTTACCTTCTTCATTAAAAGCTATTAACTCGCCATTTGAAAATGGTGCCATTATTTTATCATTAGAGACTGCTGGTGAGATGGAATATAAACCTCGAACCTCATTTATACCATTTTGATAAGCCCAAATGGGGCTGCCATCTTTTATATCAAATACATGTAGATAGTTATCAATAGTCAATACTACCAACTTATTGTTTATTACTATTGCTTTCCCTCTTGCCGGAGCTCTTAATTCTTTTTCCCATTGAATCTCCCCTGTTTTCGCATCTATTGTGTGTAGAATGTTATCCACTACAAAGAAAACATTTTCTTTGTAGCCCGATAAACTCATATTATCAATTTTTTTCCTACTTGAGAGGTATAATTTCCAATTTATAACTCTTGGGTTATCGATATCAAAGGAATATAAGGTACCGTGCTTGTCTGGTAAAATAACGCTATTTTCTGTAAGTATTGGAGCTACATATCCTTGAGATAATTTTTTATCTACTAAACTTATTCGTTCGCTTGCCATTGTATAGTTACTATACAATAACATTATCATGACAATTATTATTTTCATTATTTAGTGAAAACAAGATTCATTAATATACATACTAGAAACGTAAATCACAACGAAAATGTTCTTAATTTTGGATCAAAAGCATTAACGTAATGTCATGCCATTATGTAAAGATTCTCTTACTGTAATAATTTTTTCAAGTATTGATTAAAACACATTTCGATAGCCCAGACTAACGCTGTCAGTAATATTACCATAATATGAAATGGAAATGGACGCAGCATTTTCACGATGAAAGATATTGTTGTAATGTCATTCATTTAAACTATGCATATCAATTTGAAAAATGTACATTGTCTTATGCTATAGTACCTAAAAGTAAATGCTCAACATACAAAATAACGCTTCACTTTGCAGACAATGGATATTCTTGGCAGTACTTGCTCTTGCTTGTTCTGGACTGCTGTCAATAATTGTTATTTTTCTACGATTGCCTTTTATTTCTTCTCTCATTCCTTCTGCACAATATATCTTTGATAATGCACTGGTGATACACGTAAATTTGTCAATTTTGGTATGGATGTGCTCTATAATATCTCTGCTCTTCATCATAAACTTAAAAAACACCAATCATTGGTTTAACTTCTCATGGACTCTCTCAATCCTTTCCATGCTGCTAATGTTTATATCTGCATTTGTTCCAAATACTGAAGTTATCAAAAGTAACTATATACCTGTATTACAAAACAAATTATTTTTACTTGGACTCAGTCTTTTCATTACCAGCATATTGATAAATACAGCTCTAGCCTACATATCAAATAAACAAGACTCATATCTTTCAATCGGACAAATTGGCCTGGTCATTATACTTGTGTCATCATTTCTTTGTGTTGTTTTAGCACATAAAAATATGCCTCCAGGTCTATATCACTCAGACAAGAATTTATTTTATGAATATCTCTTTTGGGGAGGAGGACATTTACTGCAGTTTGCCTTTGCTCAAGCAATGTTTTTAGTTTATTTGATCATACTGAATGCTCGCTATATTAGTCTAAATAAAATTACCATTTTACCACTATTTATAAACACAATTTTGACCGTAGGTGCGCCGTTTATATACTTTATTTATTCGGCGGATAGTGCTGAATTGATACAGTTTTTTACCTGGCATATGAGAATTGCTGGAGCAGTTCTGCCGTGCTTTTTAACAATATTAGTGTATTGCAACATAAAAACTCTGCTCAATGATAAGGGCAATTATCTTCTCCACTCGTTTGTATTGTTCATTTATGGAGGTGTGCTTGGAGTGCTAACTATTGAAGGAAATGTCACTATCCCTGCGCATTATCACGGTTCTGTGGTTGGTATTACTATAGCTTTTATGAATTTTGTCTACTGGCTGTTACCAAAATTGGGCTGTAAAGAAATAAAAAGCTCCATAGTAAGATTACAGATTTATGCATATAGCTTGGGACATTTTCTCCACATTACTGGACTTGTTTGGCTTGGTGGATATGGTGCCTTAAGAAAAGTGGCAGATCTGCCAAGTATTTCATCAATGTTGGCACGTGCTTGTTTTATTACGGGTGGAGCTATATCAGTTATTGGTGGAATGTTATTCGTAATAATTGTGATTTTACATCTTCTTAAAGGCAAGGCTCGTACCAACTAACCCACAGAAACAAAACTAAAAATTTTAGTGTAAAATTACTATATTTACTTTGTACTATGGCTCAAACAACCTGCTTCAAATTTGGAAAGGCAGTAAAATGAAAAAAACTATATCAAGCTACACTGAATTCTTATTTGCTACTCCTTGTGGTTCTTGTGTTCCATTTACTTGAGAGCTAGGTTTCATTATTAAATCACCAGCTAAGAATGCAGATACTGTTGCTATAACAACGATTAACCACATGTCCAATTTAGTTGTATGTTCAAGTGTAATATACACTACTAACCCAACAGCAAGACCAGTACTAGCAGTAGCGATGTATGTTGCTTTTTCTTTTAGTTGTTTATTTGCTTCATTTTTGACTTCTAATATTTTCTTTTCTTGCTGTGAATGCTGGATTTGAGTATTTAGTTTATTTTTTTCAGCTTTTAATTCTATATTTTCGTTCTGAGCTGTCTTCCTTGCATATTCTAAGGATCTATTTAACCCTTTAGCTCTATCCTTTTTAGTTTGTAAGTCTTTATTTTCCGCCTCTAGCTGCTCAAGTTTATTTATTTTTTGTTTCATTTCACTTTTCATTTCATTTTTTAATTCATTTCTTATTTTATCTTTCAATGTAGCTATTGCATCTTCTGAGCTTTTTTTAACTTCTAGTTCCAACACGTCCTCAAGCAATTCTGCTAGTTTTATTTTTTCGTTGGAGGGCAGATAGTATGGATCATATAGAGCATTAACAAGATCTTGTAAATCAGAAAATTTAAAATCAGGCATAATAAACCTCAATACTAAAAATTTATCGTGTAATACATAAAAAACTAAAATCAAGAAATTTTGTATTATAAACTCAACAACCATCACCTACAAGGTGAAGGGTTAAATTTTAATCAATTTGAAATTGATCATTGTCATGAAGTGGCTCGCCTTCCTGGATAGATATGTACTCTTGTATAACCTCGTCTGTCAGAACTTACGGCTCAATATCCACGTGCCCAAAGGTGCCTGCCCCAAAATTGCTTACTTAGACTTGCAAAATCTTGCATCAGCAACCTTGAACTTGTTCCTTTCAAAAGTTGTACAATTTTACTAACACTTTGCTGTGGTTTATATGATATAAACATATGAATATGATCTACTGCAACTTTGCCTGAGATAATTTGGATCTCATTTTCCATAGTAACCTGCCTTAGCAGCTCCCTAACTCTAACAGCAATTTGGCCTATTATCACCCTTTTGCGATATTTGGGAATCCATACCAAGTGTACTCTCATATCGTACTTAGAGTGTGCATTATACCCATAACGTCGCATACGCGACTATTGTAACTTGCCCTTCGCCTCAAGGCGGGACAATCCCCGAAGGGGGACACTAAAATGTCAGACATTAAAATTGCTGTATTTGCTCAATTGTGCTAACTTAAAGCTTAAAACTGAAAAATATTTATGTTAGAAGAAAAGTACAGCTTTAGAGAAATTGAAAATAAATACAACATATTATGGGAAGGAAGTAAAGTTTATAAATGGAATGGTGAAGAGAATAACACTTTTACTATAGACACTCCTCCACCAACGATATCAGGAAAGTTGCACATCGGCCATATATTTAGCTATTGCCATACGGATTTTATTGCAAGGTTTCAACGCATGCTGGGAAAAGATGTGTTTTATCCAATTGGGTTTGATGATAATGGTCTTCCGACTGAAAGGTTAGTTGAGCAAACCTATAAAACCCGTGCAAAAGAAGTTGGCAGAGAAAAATTTATAGAGATGTGCCATGAAGTTATTGAGAAGTCAAAACAAGAATTTAAGGAGTTGTTTAAATCAGTCGGCATTAGTTATGATTGGAGTTTGGAATATCACACGATCAGCAGGGAAGCTGTGGCACTTTCTCAAATGTCATTTGTTGATCTATATAATAAGGGATATGCATACAGGAAAATGCAACCTATTCTTTGGGACCCAGTTGATAAAACTGCAATTGCACAAGCAGAAATAGAGGATAAAGTCTTTGAGTCATCTTTGAACACGATAGTTTTTTCCACTGAAAAAAATGAGCAGATTCATATTGCAACTACGCGACCTGAGTTACTTCCTGCATGTGTTGCAGTTTTTTGTCATCCAGAAGATGCACGATATACCCATCTGATTGGAAAAATAGCCGTAGTGCCAATTACAGAGGCAAAAGTTCCAATAATAGCTGATGATAAGGTCAAAATAGATAAAGGCACTGGGCTTGTTATGTGCTGTACATTCGGTGATGAGCTCGACATATATTGGCAGCAAAAGCATAATCTGCCGGTGACAATTATAATTGATCAGGATGGAAGGATAAACCTGCATGCAGTGTGTGATCAAAAATGGATCCCAGTGTCACGCACTGGGATGACAGGGGAGAAAGATGCCCAGTATCAAGCTACTCAGGTGACAGAGGAGACACATGCCGGTGTCATCCGAGTAGCTGACACTGGGATCCATGGACTAAAAGTTAAAGAAGCAAGAAAGAGGATCATTGAAATCCTCAGTGGAAAAGGACTTTTAATAGAAAGCACTAGCATTTCTCATTCTGTTAAATGTGCTGAAAGATCTGGTGCGCCGCTTGAAATATTACCTACTTATCAATGGTTTGTCAAGACTTTAGAGCAAAAAACTCAAGTATTAGATAAAGTGAGTAAATGTAATTGGCATCCAGAATCTATGCGTAAACGTATGGAGGTGTGGATAGAAGGGCTAAGTTGGGATTGGTGCATCTCAAGACAGCGTTATTTTGGTGTACCATTTCCAGTTTGGTATTCAAAACGTAAGGGAGAAGAAGGCAAAATCATTCTAGCTGAAGTAAAGGATTTACCTATCGATCCATTAAAAGGTTTGCCGAAAGGCTATAGCAGAGAAGAAGTTACTCCAGATCAAGATGTGATGGATACTTGGGCAACAAGTGCGATCACTCCTCAACTAAGTGCACTGGCAGTAAACAGTGAGCTCGGTTTACCAAGCCATCGGTATGATAAGATATTTCCTGCAGATCTGCGCAGCCAAAGCCATGAGATAATAAGAACTTGGGCTTTTTATACGATTTTGAAGGCACATTATCATGCAGATTCACTGCCGTGGAAAAATATCATGATTAGTGGTTGGTGTTTGGCTGATGATAAAAAAAAGATGAGTAAATCAAAAGGTAATATCATCACTCCTCATGTAATGCTTGAAACCTATGGAGCTGACGTAGTACGCTATTGGGCAGCAAACTCAAGACTTGGAGTTGACACAGTCTACTCTGAAAATATCTTCAAAATTGGCAAACGACTTGTTACGAAACTTTGGAATGCTAGCAAATTTGTTTCCATGTTTATGGAAAAACATCAAGCATTGAGCATAAATTCCATCAGTGAGACGATGGATAAGTGGATATTGTCCAAATTATATAAAGTGATAGAAAAAACGACGAACAACCTATTACAGTTTGAATACTGCGAAGCTTTGAGCGCAATAGAAGAATTTTTTTGGAAAGATTTTTGTGATAATTACTTAGAGTTAGTTAAAAAACGTGCATATGGAGATGCATTGGACAGCGAGGCAAACATGAGTGCGAAACAGAGTTTGGCATATGTACTAAATATTATTTTGCGGTTATTTGCACCATTTTTGCCATACATTACAGAGGAAATATATCATCAGTTGTATAGTTATAACTCTGTTCACAATAAAAGTAATTGGCCTAACAAGGAAGAACTTATCTATGATAAGTATTCTGAAGAAATGGGAGATAATTTCGTGCAGATATTAAACCTTGTGAGAAAAATAAAATCAGATAATAACGTATCAGTTAAGCATCTTATACAAAAGTTGATGATAAAAGCGAGTGTAAAAGAGGATGAGTTAAATTATTCTGCTCAGCATGATTTGCAGTCAGTTTGCAATGCTGAAGTGATAGAATGGGTTGAGAGTACAGAAGCAGAGCTTATAACTGAGAATGGAAAATTTACTGTAAGTTTATTGATTGATGTAACTTAGCATTCGTATTACTATACTAATTATTTAGTTGTGAGATAATAATGATTGGTAATTCATATGATAATAAAATTGAAGAACAAAAAGATGATTATCATGACTTCATTCAAAGGTTTTTGTTTTTGCTCGGTAAGATAAAAGAAAAGAATAAATCAATTCACACTGCTGTAGCTAGTTTTCACATATTATCTTTTTTAATAAAATACAATGCCAATTTTAATAAAGATGAAGTGTATAAAGCCGTTATCCAAGATTTCAATAATGTAAAGGAGGCGAGACTAGAGCTTCAAGATGATGCTAAAAAAGTATTGAGTGGGTATATTGAAAGTGGTGTTGAAACAGTGTCAATATATGGTAGTTGTGCAGAAGTTAAATTGGGAGCTAATAAAAACAAATTCAAAGTCAGTGAGTTTTTGAATAGTAATTTCTGTCAAGATAATGGAATTTCAGGATTTTCAACTCTGCATAGCAATGGAAAAAATGGAATGCACGGTTTTGTTTCTGAAGAAGGAATAAGGCACTATGTTGTAACTGATGGTGCATACGAAATGACTCTGAATTGGTGTGATGAGGACGGAAAAAAGTGCACTATTATAATTAATATTGATGCTAATGGTATAGAACTTATCGAGCGTAATCGTGTTACTGATGATCAATTGAAAGCAAATAAAGATGTAAAAATAGGTAACTTATTCTTGTATCAAATAAAATTTAGAAATAAGGAGAAAGGCAATCATAAATCATCTGAGATTGTGATAGAAAATAGTAATAGAAATATTAACATTCAAACAACTCAAGAAATTGAGCTTGGCAGCAAAGAAGCTCAAATAGGCAGTACTAAAATGCAAGACAAAATTGCACAAGTTGTAGACGACAGCTTAAACGAAAGAATTAATAAATTGGAAAAAGAAAATACAAGATTAACTGGAAATAATCAAACTATATTAGAACAATTACAGCAAAAAATGAGAGAGGTGGAGGAATTAAATGGAAAGGTAAGGGAAAAAGATGAAGTTTTGGCTGAAGTAACACAAAAACTCAAGCAGCTAAGTGATTCGGTAGAGAGTGAATTTGAAAGGAGAAAAGTAGAGAAGGAAAAGTTAGAGGAGAAGTTAAGGAAAGCGCAAAAAGAGATACAAAAGTTAAGTAAAGAAAAAGCTGAATTAGTGCAAGAAAAGCAAGATTTAGAAGAATTTGCTGAAGGTCTAGATGTTGAAGTACAAAGACTAAAGGATCAAATAAGGCAATTAGAGTACAGTGTGGCTGTAGCAGTGAATGAAAATAAAAGATTAAAACAAAAATTGAATGATACTCAAAAAGAGTTAGGTGATAAATATAGTCAAATCCAGAGATTAGAAAGTCAATCACATGAATTAGAATCTAAAAAAGTAACAGAATTGATGACATGTTTAGCAGCGAAAGAGAAAAAAATAGCAGAGTTAGAAGCGCAGTTGCAAAAAGAAAGGTCTGAAGCTTCTGA
The DNA here is from genome assembly GCF_947251845.1 of Wolbachia endosymbiont (group B) of Athalia cordata. Lineage (NCBI taxonomy): Bacteria > Pseudomonadati > Pseudomonadota > Alphaproteobacteria > Rickettsiales > Anaplasmataceae > Wolbachia > Wolbachia endosymbiont (group B) of Athalia cordata. The sequence goes on along the minus strand of NZ_OX366383.1, from coordinate 534,163 downwards.
TCTAGGACTTAAATCATGGTATTTAGAAGAAGAAAAAAGACGATTACAAGAAAAGTTAAATGAAAAAACTCAAGAAGTGATTAAACTAACTGTAGATTTAGAAGAACTAAGTAAGCAATCGGAAGAGAAAGAAGCTGAATATTTTGATAGGACTCAAGAGTTAGAAAAAAGTTTTAGTCGAGAAAGAAAAGAAAGTGGAGAGTTGAAAAATAATATAAGCGCTTTGGAAGAAGAAAGTCAAAGTTATTCTGAAGAGTACGACAAATTACTATCTAAGAGATCTATTCTGGAAAAAGAAATTTCATGCTTGAAGGATCAAACTCCACTTTCAGAAAAACATGTATTTTTTCTGCAGCAAAAGTTTATCCTTTTGCTTAAGGATATTGTTGGTTTGCGTTGTAGTTATAAAGTCAACACAGGTGAAATAACTATAAAACAGCTTGCATTTGAGGAACTAGTTAATAGATTGCGTGAAATGCAACAAGACCTGGAAGTAGGTGACGAAGAGGTAGAAAATATTCTTGAGGAAGTAAAAAAATCTGAACAAGCCGAGAGCGAACTAAATCATTCTTTAGATATAAATAATGGAAATTCATCACAGCTTGAAGGAGTAGGCGAAAATGAGCTTGGTAACGGTCAATTTCAGAGACCAAAATCGCTTTACGCATCTACACCAAAGGAAATAAGGAAATTTTCTAAAAAATCTTTCGATATTTCTATCTCTCCAATTACGGAATTCAATGAGATGAATACCATAGAACAAAAGTTACAAAGTGAACAAAAATTTCCAAAAAAGAAGAAAAAAAGCTCAAAAAATAAAGAAAATTCAGGGCAAGGAAGCCCTAATACAAGTATTAGCAATACTAATCTATCACCTTTAGAAGATACAACAAATATTGCTATGTCTTTATGGATGCAGTAGATAAGCTACAGGTAAGACAATTTTAATCAATATATACAAGACTGCTGAAGTTTTGTATATGGGTGATGAGCAATTTACTTAATAAATATAATACATTTTATTTTATAGCTAGTTCTCTGGCTACTCTCACGTTACTTACATCTTTAGCGCTTATTAATGTACCTAGTTCTTTAATTCTCGCTTTAGCTGTATTATCTGTTTTGGCTTTTATGATTTTGTATAAAATAATTATTGACACTAGGAAAGTGGGAAAGGAATTTGCTCACAAAGAGCGTGAGTTGACTCAAGAAAAGCATAATTTATACGAGGAAGGAAGAAAATTTGGTCGAAAAGCAGAAGCTGAGAGGAAATCTTTTCTTAAAGAAAAAAAATCTTTGGAGGAGAAATTAGAAGCAAAAATGATCCATATAATTGGAATAACAGACGAATTAGAAAAAGTAACGAAGGAGAAAAATGAGCTTGCTGCACAAGAAAAAGAACTACTCCATAAAATCTCATATTTGTGTAAACAGTTACAGGAAAAAGAAGCTAATCTAACTGAGAAGAAAAAACTTATAATCGAATTGAAAAGAAAAATAGACAATGATAAATATGAGGAATTATATAAGGAAGTAGAGAAATTATCTAAAGAAAAAGAGGAGTTATCTAAGGAAATAGACAAATTACGTAAAGAGAAACATATACTATATATGAAAAAAGAAGAATTACATAAAAGAAAAGAAGAACTTTGTGTGAAATTAGATGAATTACAATGTAAATTTAAAGAAATTGATCAGAAAAATAAAAACTTATCTCAAGAGTTAAAAAGGAAATTTGAAGAGCTAGATAAAGCAGATGGTTTAATTAAAAATCAATCTTTTGAGTTAGACAGAATAAGACAAGATTGTAATAACGAAGTGAAAAATTTAAGAAATTCACTTTTAGAGCGAGACAGTCAAATAAAACAACTTCAATATGTGATAGATAAGATAGAAGAATCGATAAGAGAAAATGAAACAATTAAAGATTATAGCAAAAAAATAATATTAGGGGAGACTCAGAAAATAAAATTTATATTAGGGCAACTTGTTCAATTCATGCCAGGTGAAGATTATAGACCATTAGAAGAAGCTTCACTGGGAGATCTTGGATATGAATCATTCATTGCCACCCCAACCAAATCGCCAAATTCACTATTGACAGAATCTTATGAACTTAATCAGAGTGAAGGTATTTGCAAAACGTAATAACTAGCTTTATTATAAAAAAAATTATACAAGATAATGAACCCAATAATATGCGCACTGGATACACAAGATTTGAATGAAGCCATATCTTGGGCTAATGGTCTGCGTGATAAGGTTGGCATGGTAAAACTTGGGTTAGAATTTTTTGCTGCACATGGTCCTTCTGGAGTGAGAGAAGTTGCAAAATGCAATGTACCAATTTTTTTAGATCTAAAATTGTATGATATTCCAAACACTGTAGCTAGAACAGTTGAAGCAATAAAAGCTCTAGATGTTGAAATGCTAACATTGCATATCAGTGGTGGAACAAAAATGCTTAAAGAAGCACTAAGTGTAGTGCAAGGAAAGAAAATAAAGCTAATTGGAGTAACAGTACTAACTAGTATGGGCAATGAAGATCTGAGTGAACTCGGAGTGGCAAGAGAAACAAAATCACAGGTAATTTTGCTGGCAAAGCTTGCAAAAAAGATTGGACTGCATGGAATAGTTTGCTCTGCACTAGAAGCTCAAGAAGTGCGCCAAGGATGTGGTAAAGACTTTAAAATTATTACTCCAGGAATCCGTATGAATCGAGGTCATGATGATCAAAAAAGGACAGCAACACCAAAAGAAGCAATAAATTCAGGAGCTGATTATATCGTAATTGGCAGACCAATTACAAAAAGCGGCAATCCCGCAAGTAGTGCAGAATTAATATTGAAATCCCTTACTGATTGAAGCAGGAGAGCGGCAAGGTAGATAAGGTACCATAGAATAAAAGCAACAAACGGTATGTATCCGTTCAGCAGAGTGGCAAAACAAGGTAGACGAGAAAAGATAACTAAATGGGTGTCATCCCAGTGCTTGACACTGTTTACTATGCAAATTGCCACAATGTTCGTACAGCTGTGACTGAAATGATAAAAAGAGGATAATCAAAGGATACCATTTATTGTTTTGGCAAATTTGTACAGCTACGTACTTTATTTGCACATTCTTCTGAACAGATACGCAGCGAAAAAAAATGCTTGACACAAAAAAATGGATGCTGTATAGTGCTAACAATTAAGTATAATATTTACCGTGGTGTAATACTACACTACCTTTTTTTACTTCAACAAGTAATCATTATTATTTTTTTCTCACTACCAAGTAGCTTACGTTCATTTGTATCTACCATGAAGCCAATGCTAGAATCGAGAAAAAAGACCGGTGAATGGCAGGCTCGAGCATTATACATATACAGTTGTATGAACGTTGTTTACCATAAGGGCGCCATCCCAGCACTGGGATCCATATTGTAAACAAGCGTTTGAGTTATACTAAGCTGCCATTCACCGGTCTTTTTTCTGAATGCAGTTTGCATGACAACAAAAAGGTACTGAGATTACTGATAAAGATTACCTTCAAACTACAATACTATTCTAATTTTATTTTTAAAGGAGGCTATTATGTCACTTACTGATATCGCTCACCGTGTTAATGAACTCGCTTCATCATGGGAGCAATTTAAATTAATAAATGATCGCAAACTAAAAGAAATCGAAAGCAAAGGACCTGAGCAGCTATGCAAGATAAATAGTAATATTGATAATTGCAAAGAGCGCTTAGATTTTATTGAAACTTCAGCTCAACGCCCAGAGATTAGCACAGATTTTAATACAGGTGATAAATATTTTTCTGATTATATCCGCAAAGGAATGGAAAACAGGTTATCACACAAAACCCTAAGTGGAGATGACAATGATATTGGAGGGTATTTAGTTACTCCTCACATTGTAAAACGGATAAACAAGCGTATAGCTGATTCATCTCCAATGCGGCAAATATGTTCTAGTCAAAGAATCTCTACTGAAACGCTGGATTATATTATAGAAGATTGTGACCGTGCTGGTGCAGGTTGGAGTGGTGAAACAGTAGAAGATGAAGATGGTGGCTATAAATCCAAGTATGATTTTGCACAAGACACAAGTACACCTAAAATTCAAAAGATTTCCATCACAACTTACGAGCTCTATGCTCAGCCGCAAATATCACAAAAATTGCTCGATGATGCATTTGTCAATGTTGAAAATTGGCTTGTAGAAAAGGTTGCCGAAACTTTCAGTAAGAAGGAGAATGAAGCCTTCATTAAAGGTGATGGCACTTTTCAACCTAAAGGAATTTTAGCTTACGAAAATGGAAATGGTCATAATAAGATAGAGCAAATTAAAGCTGATAAGCTAGACAGCGACGCCATAATGATATTGTACTACTCTCTAAATGAACATTACTCTAAAAATGCATCATTTTTGATGAACAGGAGTACGTTAAAGGACGTGAGGCTACTAAAATCTGAAACAGGTCAGTATCTTTGGCAGCCGAGTTTATCGCTTGAAACTCCAGATACTTTAATGGGAATACCGGTATATCAATCTGCTGATATGCCACCTACAATGATTGCAGTAGCAGATTTTAAACAAGCTTATAAGATCGTGGATAACAGAGGAATGAGAATACTTAGAGACCCTTATACAAACAAACCTTATGTTAGATTTTTTGTTACTAAGCGTGTTGGCGGGGAAGTTGTCAACACCAGCGCTATTAAATTGTTGAAAATTGCAAGCAAGTACTAAAATTTTTATGAAATAATTGACATATTATACTTTTTATGTAATAATTAAATTATTATTAACTTAAGGAGTAAAATATGTTAAAAAAAATAAAAAACTTTTTTCAGTCGATTGCAGGAAAAATTGCATCAGGCTGGAACAGCATTAAAAACTTGTGGTCTAGTAAACCGCAAAAAAATAGTGTAATTGAACTAGTGAAGGGTGAATCCAATCATTGGGGTGTTATTAAAGAAAATGGTAATAAGCAGTTAGTACTGCATACAAACAAAAAGAATGTACCAGAAATTATAGATGGGAGCGGTATGAATTCTAAAGATCGATCAAGATATCATATAAATGTCAAATCTGACGAAGCTATATTCGAAATTGTTTATAGCAAACTTGTTGTCATGAACGATAATTCGGTATCCTTTATAGTGGACTCGGTAGATGATGGTAAAACTTTGTCTTGTGAGTTAGAAGGAATGAAAAAGATGTTGGGTTTAAATAGTAAGCGTACAGTTGGTACTATAGATAAAATATCTCAGAAACCTGAAGTTGTAAGTTCTACATCTAAAGTGCCTGCAAGTGATAGCAAGGTACTAAGCTCAGAAGCTGGTAAACCTAGTAAGGTGCTAGATAAGCCAGCTATAAATTCATCAATACCTATTATGCCATTTTCATAAAGAGTATCTTTTCTTCACAAAAGAGCACCTCCTTTGGTGCTCTTTTTTTCTTTATACGTTCTCTATAGAAAAAGTTGACAGATTATGCTTTGTATATAATAATATAAATTATTAATTTAAGGAGTAAAATATGTTTAAAAAAATAAAAAACTTTTTTAAGTGGATTGCTGATCACATAGGAATTTCATGGATTGCAAGAAAAATTTCATCAGGCTGTAAGCGGCTGTTTGGTGGTAAAAAAAGTGAAACAAGTGTTGCGAAACAAAGCATATCACAGCAAGGACAATCTTCAGGTAAAACTACTATTGAAGAAAAAAACAAGAGTTAATAAATGCTTTTACTGCATCTCTTTCTAAGTTTAGAGAAGATTTATCTGATCTTACTCTGAGGAAATGACTACTGAATCAGAGGAGTTTTATGATGCAGAAGTTACATAACCAAGTTCAACAACTCGAGCACTAGCAACAGAAAGACATTGTGTCTCTAATCCAAGTATAGTAGGAAACGGTTATTATTAAAACAAACCCTTCACAAAAGAGCACCTCCTTTGGTGCTCTTTTTTTCTTTATAAGTTTTCTCCATAGGAGAAAATTGACTAATTACAATTTTTCGTATCAATTTTCAATAGATTCATCGATGTATAGCTATAGTTTTATCAGTGTAAGGCTAAATATGCTAAGCTTATAAAGATGACAAAGCTTCAAAAAAAGCCTAACATAGTGGAAAAAGCTTTATGAAAATCAAAGTTGGAGTAATAGGCTGCTTAGGCAGAATGGGTAAGAAAATACTCAATGAATTAATTACGAATACCAAAGTGGAAATAGCAGGTGCTGTTGCTCGCTTGGGCAGTGAGTATATAGGCTTAGATATTGGGCCTATTGTAGGCAATAATTGCAATTTAGGAATCAAAATTACAAGTTCTATTAGTGAGGTATTTGAATCGTCCGATGTTGTAATAGATTTTACAACTAAAGAATGTATGCTAGAATGCCTTAAGGCGGCCGTGAAATTTAAAAAACCGCTAGTTAGTGGCACAACTGGAATAGAAGGTCTAAATTTAAAAGAATATGCTGCTAAAGTTCCAATATTATGGTCAGCAAATATGAGTATAGGAGTTAATGTGTTGCTGAAATTGGTAAAAGAAGCTGCCAAACTTTTAGGTAATGAGTATGACGTTGAAATTTGGGAAATGCATCACAATTTAAAAAAGGATTCACCATCTGGAACAGCTATAGAGTTTGGTAAAGCAGTTGCTAACGCTGCAAAAGTGGATTTTGAGCTCAATCAATATTCACATAATAATTCAAATATAAGAGGGAAAGGAGGAATAGGCTTTGCAGTATCTCGTGGAGGTGGAGTAATAGGAGATCACAGTGTCATGTTTGTCAATTCCGATGAACGAGTAGAATTAAATCACAAGGCAATTGACCGCACAACGTTTGCTAGAGGGGCGGTCCAGGCAGCAATATGGTTGTGCGAGAATAAAACTCCAGGACTTTATTCAATGCAGGATTTAGTATGAGCGATAAATACGCTTTCGTTAAAAATTTAAATCTTTGGTATGGCTCTAAACAAGTTTTATTCGATATAAATTTGAATATTTGCAAAAAGAAAGTCACAACTTTTATCGGACCTTCTGGGTGCGGTAAATCGACATTTTTGCGTTGTTTTAATCGTATGAATGATTACGTACCTGGATGTAGAGCGACTGGTGAACTGGTAATCGATGGGCTGGGTAATATATATTCACGTGATATGGATGTTGTATTGCTCAGAGCAAAAGTTGGTATGGTATTTCAAAAACCCAATCCTTTTCCAAAGTCAATATATGATAATGTTGCTTATGGGCCTAAATTGCATGGCATGGTGAAAAATAAGCAAAAATTAGATGAAATAGTAGAAAGTAGTTTAACTAAGGTTGGTTTATGGGAAGAGTTGAAAGATAGATTGCAAGATAGTGCACTAAATTTATCTGGTGGCCAGCAACAAAGATTATGCATTGCTCGTGCAATTGCAGTAAAGCCAACTATTTTATTAATGGATGAACCATGCTCTGCCCTTGATCCAATGGCAACCAACGCAATCGAAAATCTTATACAAGAATTGAAATTGAGGTTCACCATAATTATGGTAACTCATTCGATGAAGCAGGCTAAAAAATTATCTGACAGCGTAATTTTCTTTTGCAATGGCAAGATTGTTGAATTCGGAAGTACTCAAGAAATCTTTGAAAATGCTCAGTCTCCTTTAACGAAGGAGTATATTCTGGATCATTAGCTTAATAGTTGATATTTTAATTTTTTCTATGTATAATTTTATCAAGTTTGTTGTGATAGGTGGTTAAAATGTTTAGTACAAGTGAAGCAACAAAAAAGTTGTTTAAAGCTATTGAATTTCAAAATGCTAGTGGTGAAAGAATAACACCTGAGGAAGCTTGGAATCATTTTCAACAAGCATTGAAAGAAGGAGCGAATGTTAACGCTTTTGAGGATGGGATGACACCTTTGATGTGCATTATTTCAGCTTTTGTTACTAGTAATAACGAGGAACATCAATATTTAGAGCTTATGGCTAAGTTGCTTGTAGAGCATAAAAAAATTGATGTAAATATTAAAAGCAAGCAAGCTGTTATTTAGAGAAGACCAAAGGAACATGATGGTTATCCAGTTTACGAATTTGAGGGGAGAGAAGTAGTAGATAAGGATATAAGGGGTTGTGTATACCTTGACAATTCACAACCTGTTAATGAAAGATTTACAACTCAAAATTATGCTCGTGCAGAGGAGGAAATTAAGACCGGCAAGAAGGAAAAAAATACAGCTCTACACATTGCTTGCAAGTTGGGAAATGTAGACATGGTAAAAATATTACTTACACATCCAAAGATCAAAACTAATATTAAAAACTATGAAAACAAAAATCCAAAAGATTGTATTGCAGGACATGTCAAGAAAGCAATAGAACCAGAATTCCTAAAGATAGAAGCAGTCGCTCAAAAAAGGAAACAAACTGATTGTGCTTATGCTTTTTTGTTATCTGGAGTACTTGCTGCTGGTATATGTTTCGCAGTTGATAACCCAACTCCGCTTGTTGCAACTTCGTTGCTTTTTTTGCAATAGGATGTGGTTGTCTGTATAGAGCAAATACAGTTCTTAACGATGTAAATTTCTCTCAGGTTGATTTCGAACATGCTAAGTGATTTATCTGTTCAGGTAAGGTGTAATTCCAGCACTTGATGCTGGTTTTCATTTAATCTCATTGAATTTAGCATAAGCTCAGTTTACTTGTAAATTTTTCTGGATCCCAGTGTCAGCTACTAGGATGACAGGAGTATGAAATGGGTCTACTTGACCATTTAGTTGTCTTTTCTCGTCTACCTTATTTTATCACTCTGCTGAACGGATACCTTTATTTTCAATAATTTTGTTAGCAATAATACGGCTTTCAAAATCGATACTTGTTATGTCAGATAGTGATTTAATATCAGAGTACTTGTCAAAATTTTCTATTGTTGATTTTACTACCTCTAATATTTCTAAGAAACCGATTCGTGATTTCAAAAATTCGTTAACAGCCATCTCATTTGCAGCATTGAAAACAATACTGTTTGTATGTGGAGAAGAAGAATTTAACACTTCCATGCTTAGCTTTAGTGAAGAAAAACATTTGTGGTCTGGTTCTTGAAAGGTCAATTTTTTTTGTTTTGTTAAGTCTAACTTGTAGTTCAAAGTTGATCTTTCTGGCCAAGACAAAGCATATGCAATGGGAATTTCCATATCAGTTTCTGCAAGCACAGCAAAGCTGAATCCATCGTGATAAACGACAATTCCATGTACTATCGATTCAGGGTGCACTACTGCTTCAATTCTATTTGGACTAATATTAAACAAATGATGTGCTTCTATTATTTCTAGTGCTTTATTCATCATTGTTGCACTATCAACTGAGATTTTCTTTCCCATTTTCCAAGTAGGGTGATTTAGTGCCTGATCTACTGTAATATCTTTTAATTGTTCAAGGCTATAATTTAAAAATGGTCCACCAGAGGCAGTGAGTATAATCTTTTCTACACATTTATCATCATTTTGCAAAACTTGAAAAATTGCGTTGTGTTCAGAGTCAATAGGGATTATTTGTACGCTCCTTTCTTTAGCTTTTTTAAGTAGTAACTTACCACCGCAAACAATACTCTCTTTGTTTGCTAGAGCAATAACTTTAGTACCGCTTTCTATAACCTTTATAACTGGATCAAGGCCTGCAATGCCAACTATTGCAATAACTGAGAGATCAACAGGTAGAGAAGCAACATTTGCTAGACCTGGAGCACCAACTTCTACTTTGACGTTTGTACCAAGTAGATCTTCTTTTAAATCTTTGTAGAACCTTTCATCAGAAATGGCAGCATATTTTGCATTAAGTAGATTTGCCTGTTGTGCTAGCAGAGCAAAGTTAGAATTGGCACTTAGTGCTTCCACCTGATATTCTTCCTTTCTCTTTAAGAGCAAATCTACAGTCTTTTTTCCAATGCTTCCTGTTGATCCTAAAACTGAAACTTTTTTCACTAATTACAATAAAATCTTCTTAGTTATTTAGTAACCAAGCTCATGATCATCACCAACAGATGGTGAAGGACCAGGTGAAAAAGATTGGCCATGATGATCACCTGCATCATGCATATCATGCAAACCATCAGCACTATGAGCCATTTCATTGCTAGCGTGGGGATAATCATCCGGATGATGCCCCTCATCACCGTAGTCCATACCCATTCCTTCTGATGGCATATCTTCTCCACCTCCACCTGAAAAATATTCCGCAAGGTTTTCAAGAAATTTTATGCCAAACATATTACCTGATTTCCCAAATAAAGTTACTAGACTGCTACCACTGACCAAACCTTCAAACACATTATTATAAGCAGCAATTGCTCCTTCATGAAAGTTGAACATCCACTTCATTCCATCCACAATTGTTGCAACAGAGTCACTATGACCAAGACCGAAACCACTTTTCTCACTAGCGGCTTCCTGGTGTTGCTGCTGTGCCTGCCATTCTGCAATATTTGGACCTTGTGCTTCACTCATAAACTTTTATTCTAAGCCTTAAGCTATTATTTTACCAAAAACACTGTAAAATATCAATTGTTTAAGAGAGGTTATCATAAAAATAGCTAACACTAAGCTATTTTTATGATTCTGAATACCAAAACATCGATGATGTGCTGTGGTAACAAAGTGATGACTTGAGGTTTAAGATAGCTTCTATTTCTTCTTAGAAGACTGCTCCTCTCTCTTTCCTTTTTATTTTATTATCTTAATATTAACTTACTCATAAATTATTGACAAGTACTAATAATTTAATTATTATTAATATTATATTAATAATAAGGAAGAGGAATGCTTACTAATGATTTATCTAATAATAACATATCTACATCACCTCCGCCACCGCCACCTCCTACTTTACCACCCGGAGGTTTAAAGAATTGGAAACTTCCACAGGATAATGGTAATAGTAAAAAACCTTCAGGAACTAACAATAGTACTCAATCAGAAAAAGGGCTATCTGAGAATCCTATTCAACTTGCAACAGAACAAAAAATCGATACTCCCATTTTGATTAATACTTTAGTTGGAATAAGTAAGACAGCTGCCTTAAAATATTCAATTGCTACTTTGTTGCTATGTATATCTAGTGTTACAGCTGGTATATATACATATCTTTCGATTTCAGTAACACTAAGTGATCCAGTACTTTTCACAGTTATTGCTTTTGTTTCTGCATCGGTTATGTTGAGCTTAGCTGCATATCTTATCAATTCACACCTTTCTGCAATAAACAGCGAGAAAAAAGTTGATCCTGGTAGAAAACAATCACAAGATTTACAGAAAGCAAAAGGACTTGAACACAGCAATACTCATACATCATCACTTTCAGTAACGCTTGGAACATCCAGTGCACCAACATCACCTACTCTAAAGAATAATGCTAATAATAAATCCATACCCTCAGGAGGTGGCAAGCAACAAGAAAATGGAGATTTGATGGCTGATTTGCACAAAAAGTTCAAAAGCCGAAGGAAAGGAATTGTTGGAAAGGACAACGTACAACAGCAAAACAACGAAGTATGTCAAAATCAATCACAAGATTTACAGAAAGCAAAAGAACTTGAACATAGCAATACTCCTACACCATCATTTCCAGTAATGTCTGGAACACCCAGTGCACCGCCACCACCACCTCCTCCATTGCCACAAAGTGCTGTTTCACCACCATCTCCTCCTACAGCTTCCAAGTATACGGAGAAACCTAAGAATGGTGCACCGAAAAAGGCTAATGAATCTGGGCATGATCGTTATGCTCTGATTGCACAGATAAAGCAGGGTGTTAAGTTGAAAAAAGCTGTCTATCAGCCTGAAGCTGCTAAAAAGCTAAGTAATAACGAAGGTACAAATTTGATAAAGAACGCACTTGAGAAAATGCAGAATTCTCCTATTCTAGAAGTAACTAAATCCTTAGATAGCGAAAGTGATGACAAAGATGATGATCAAAATCGTATACCCGATAGTGAGTGGGAAGATTCAACACCTTCAACCCCGCAATCAGAAGATGAAAGAGGAAGCAAGAGTCCTGACAGTGGTCATGAATCTGATGATAATGAAAAATCTAAACCTACATCTCCGTTACATTCTGTGCCAAAAGCAGGTAAGCCACTGGTACCGCCTAAGACTGCTGGTTTACAAACGAAATCTGAAGCTTCTCCTGGAGCACAAGCAAATAATGTTGACCCAGTGAATAATGAGGTGCAAAAACCATCTTCTTTGGTTAGTCAAAAGATTAAATGTTTTGGTGAAAAAGCACACGCATGTCAACTTAAAAGTGTCATAGATCGAGGTAAGAGAAGTAGTGCACCCTTCTTAAAATAAGTTTACCTACAGGTCTGATTGTATTAAGATTACTTAGTACAATCAGATTTATCAAATGCGTTTATCTCAATATTACCTGCCAACTTTAAAAGAAACCCCGGCTGGTGCTGAAATTATTTCTCATCAATATTTGTTACGTGCGGGCTTAATCAAGCAGACAGCATCTGGAATTTATTCTTGGCTGCCGCTTGGTCTTTTGGTACTTAAAAATATTGAAAATATTATCAGAGATGAAATTGGTGCAATTGAAGTGTTGATGCCTTGTGTGCAGCCAGCAAGTCTTTGGCGAGAGTCAGGACGTTACGATGATTACGGCAAAGAAATGCTGCGCATTAAGGATAGGCATGGGAGCAATATGCTTTTTGGTCCAACACATGAGGAGGTGGTAACTGATTTGATTAGAAATACAGTAAAAAGTTACAAAGATTTGCCACTTTGTTTATATCAAATTCAGTGGAAGTTTCGTGACGAAGTAAGACCTCGTTATGGCGTTATGAGAGGCAGGGAATTTCTGATGAAGGATGCATACAGTTTTGATGTAGATTACGAAGGTGCACTGAATTCATATAATTTGATGTATAAAACTTACATAAAAATCTTCAAACGCATGGGACTTACTCCAATTGGAGTGAGGGCAGATACAGGACCAATTGGAGGAAATTTAAGTCATGAATTTCATATATTGGCAAACACCGGTGAGAGCACTCTATATTATGACAATAAATTTTCTGAACTGCTAGAGAGTGAAGATATTGAAAGCCTGAAGAGCATATATGCAGTTGCAGACGATATGCATGATCCTAAAATTTGTCCTATACCGCAAGAACAGTTAAATGTTAGCAAGGGTATTGAAATAGGGCATATTTTTTATTTTGGTGATAAATATTCGAAACCTATGAAGGCAAGTGTTACTTCTCAAGATGGAAAAAATGTTAACATGCATATGGGTTCGTATGGTATTGGAGTTTCAAGGCTTGTTGGCGCAATAATAGAAGCTTTCCATGATGATAAAGGAATTATCTGGCCAGAGGCAGTAGCTCCTTTTAAAGTTGGTTTGATCAATTTACAAACAAAAGTAACGGAGGCTGCAGATAAAATATACAAAGCTTTGAAAAGCGATGAAGTGCTTTATGATGATACGGACGAAAGTGTAGGAGTGAAATTTGCCAGAATGGATCTGATAGGCTTGCCGTGGCAAATAATTATTGGAAAGAAAGCAGTAACTTCAAATATAGTTGAAGTAAAAAATAGGGCAACTGGCGAGGTAGAGGAAATACAAGTTGAAGAAGCAATAAATCGTTTTAGTGCAAAATGATATACGGTATTGGCACTGACATAGTATATATACCCAGAATATTGAGAATATCACAAAAATACGGGGAAAAATTTCTCAATAAAGTCTATACTAAGAAGGAGATAGAGATAAGCAAAAAATATAATAGCCAAGAAGTAAGAGCAAAATATTTTGCTAAACGCTTTGCTGCAAAGGAAGCTTTTGTTAAAGCGCTAGGCACTGGATTCAGCCAGGGAATTATAATGAAAGATATAGAAATATACAGTAATATCAGGGGAAAACCACATCTTGCTATCACAAAGGATTTCATCTCGAAAGACTACAAGATACACCTTTCTCTAAGTGATGATCAAGATTATGCTACTGCGTTTGTTGTAATTTGCGTTGAGTAGATATTATTTAATACACATACTGCATAATATGCTATTTTAATAATAAATTTACTAATAAGTATTAAAATATTAATTTACTAGGAGAAATTTTATGTTTGGAGAAACCAGCAAACTCAACGCAGTAGATACAAAAATTAAATTTAGAGACTTTATTGAAAACACTAACGTGGTAGATTTATGTAAAAAGGAATATTGCAGAGGGACATTAACAAATAAGGCAGACCTTTCATCATTAGCGAATTTTAGATTAGGCATAGCATTAGGAAATGACCTTCCATCATGTCAAAGTGAATGCTCGGCTCTGAAAGCTAACAAAGAGATCACAAAGAAAGAGTTTTCAAAATGTTATAGTGCTTGTCGTAAAGAATATAATCAGAAAGGAAACATTTCAGGTTCAAATGAATTAAAGGATTGTAGAACAAAATGTACCAAAAATAAAGAAGTTATAAAAAGTGCAGCTGAAGAATACTATAAAAATAAAAAAGAAGAAATGGCACAAAAAGTATCAGATGATGAGATTGAAAAACATAAAACCCATATGAAGTTATTAATAGATAAGAAGTACGATAAATTAATTGAAGACGCGAATAAACAATTCCGAGAAAGTCAGTTAAACGCAGAGAAAATGAAAGGAGATCAAGAAAAAAGAATAAACTTATTAAAAAAAGAAACGTTAGTAGTAACTCAAAATGTTGATGCTGAGAAAATGAAACAAGAATTGCTTGATAAAATAAAAGAGCTTATGTGTCCAAAACAAGAATTTTTAAATTTACTTGTTAAAGAGAATTACGTGGTAGATAAAGTATGTAAAAATGATTATTGCAATAAACAAGAAGAAAAAGAACTTTCTAAATGCAATTCAGAATGCGAGGGTAGCAAGGAATTTGAGATTCTCAACGACAGAGAGTATAAAGAATGTAAAACAAATTGTCAAAAAGAAAAAGAATCTAAAAAATACGAATGTGAAGGAAGATGTTATTTAAAACAAGAAGATATAAAGAGTGCAGCTAAGGAATACTATCAGGAAATAAAAAATAACACATCAAAAGAAAAATTTGATGCCAGTAAAATGGAACAAGGGTTTCTTGATAAAGTACAAGAAATTATGGAAAATACATTTCCTTCAGAGTTAGAGTATTCTGTATTATAGTACTGAACTTTGATTAGGTGAGGAATGTAAGAAGTATAGTTTCAAAAATTTTTTTGAAACTATACTTTGACCTACACAGATCGACCTTTCTGTGAATCCTGGTTTCTGCTTTCTTCAACTTGTTTTGCAAAAGACGTCTCTTGTGTATTCATATGTTGAAGTGGTTTAGCAATTTCGCGCACAACAGCAGCAACTGCAGTTAAAAACGCCTTGAATAATCCACCTAAAACTCCGCCAACTGCTTCTCTACCGTACATACGAGCTTGCTTTTCATTGTCATCAGCAGTTTCCCCTGCCCTCCTTCTTGGATCCATTCTATGAGCAATAACTGAAAACAACACCCCCCTAATTGAAGACTTCACTCGTGCTTTTGCCTTCTGAATATCCCCATCACTTGCTACTTCATGTTTTTCCCTACTATTCATTAGCTCCTTTTGTTGTTGAGCACTTAAGATCTCTTCCATCAATTGTTTTTTTCTCTTTTCCAGAACTCTTTTCTTGGATTCTGATTTATCGCGAGTGTGCTTTGTGGTTTCAAGTTCTACATCAATATCCTCAGATGCTGCTTGGCTATATAAGGTTTCTATGAGCCTATCTATACTTCGCTTTACTTGCATAGCCCTTTCGTAACTATCTAAATTATCAACTCCTTCATCAATTTGACTTAAAATATCCTCGAAAGGTTTTAAATACTCTTTGCACTGCTCTTCCAGCTGATTTTCATTCTTCAAATTCCTTTCTCTTCTGTCATCGCTATTCTCTTCAATATTATCATCGTCTTCTTCGAAAAGATCCTCATCGTTCATAATTTTTTTTAATTTATTCCCACTTATTATTATTGTATATGAAAAAATTAAATTAACACTAATGAAAAGTGTTCACAACTTCAGCACTGGCTAAAACTACAGTGAAGCTGTCAAAAGTGGCAGGATCATAATATCTCTCATACAATTCAACCGAACACCTGAGTTTTATCTTCTCCTTAGAATTAAAACTAATCTCATAATCATTATTAGAGTTTAACATTGCAGAATTACGCAATAATTCATCAGCCAATACTGAATTTAAAATGCCATTAATTTTTATTGTAATCTTTCTACTTCCAGCACAATCAAGCACTTTTCTCCAGCCAAAAGAGGAAATATCTTTCATCTCCTCTTTGTTATTACGCAAAGTAAACCTTAAGTTTCGTATATTGTTCAGCACAACAAAATTATTGTCATGACCTTTAATTTTCAGCTGTAATTTGCTCATCGCTACCTCCTTGTATTAAAATATCAAAATTAATTGTTGAATGTAAAACTTCATCATGCTGATTCATAGCACAATTACTTTCAAAAATGGTCTCACTACTAATGCTCTTTACCACCAAGCTAACATGCTTTATAGCAGCAAGCATGCTGCTTATATGATAAGTATATATGTCGCATGAAAATCTTACTTTTGTAGCAAAATTAGATAGCATATGCAGGTTAACATAATTTACTATGCGCAATCTCAGATAAGGAATAGTAACCTGCTTAGGCAGGTAATCATAGATGTTAGTAACATATTTCTTTAAATCAGAGTTTGCTTTTAATGCTGCATAAATACTATTATACAACTCATTTATAATTTGAATTTTTTCCATCTCACAGATACGGCTAAGAACATTGCAATTTGTAGATAATTTACGTAATAAATGGTCAGTGCTTACTGTACGAACATTGTGATCAATTTCCACTAAGAAGGTGTTATTCCAATAGTTCTTTTGGTGTCATCCCAGTACTGGGATCCAGCTTTACCTAACTATTTTTCTTGTTGGTCATTTTATTGAAAATGTTTGCTCATTTAGAATCAATTTTCCTGGATCCCAGTACTGGGATGACACCTTCCTTTATGGAATTAAGTTACAATGTTTTTACAGTAAGCGCTGGAATGACACCTTCCCTTATGGAATTAAGTTACAATTTTTGTACAGTAAGCACTGGAATCCAGTTTTCTTAACCAAAAACACTTCATTCTATAATGCAAAACCCATACTCACAAAACCCAATTCATTACTCGCAATCTTGATCCAAGTACTGGTATGACACCATCTGTTGTATCTGCTATTGAATGACAAACAGGAACTACAAAACAACCTTTGGTTCGCGAAATGGAGAATACACCTTCTTTACCTCAGATAAATGGCTACTTACCTCTGATTCACGATTTTTATAAAGAGCAGAAACATGCTGCATAATACCTAGCTTTATTTGCTCAGGAACGCTGTCATAGCCAGCTTCGTATACAACATCAGCCCTTATTATGTTCAAATAATTGAAAAATTCAATATAGCTCCCTACATCACTAAAATAATAACTAAGTTTTCGATTTTTATCAGTAGCCAATATTATTTTATTCACAGGACCATAGCTTAAATAGATTCTACGAGGTATATAACCTTCATATGAAACTTGCCACGTTTGCTTTACTAGAGACTTTTCCATATGCCACTGAGCATAATCAGTTGCCATAAAAATAAAACTTGAAATCAACTTATCATCTTGATCATTTTCAATTCGTAAAAAAGATTTAACCTCTCCTAAAGTTACTGGAAAAGATTTAGGCTTAGACTTACGTTGTATATTTATAATTGGATACTTTAGTCTTGTTGACATAACAACCCTCCTTTTCTATATATAGCTAAAATAAGTAAGACTTATCCATAAAAAATCTTACTTATTTTAGTTATCACTTAATATTAAATTGCAGCAGCAACTCTATCGTACAAGTATATTGAGAAGAGAACGTATTAACGCTGTTTCTCCTTTTTTATTGATCAAGTTTACTAAGCAGGATTTTAGTAGATTGACATTCTGAGAATGAATGTTATTGAAAGTGGAGTTTATCTCTTTAGCAAGTAGACTGCGAAATTTCTGCACACTTTCATATGCGATATTTTCAAGTTCATGTGCAAACTTATCTTGAGCTACAGCTGATATGTCTTCAACTTTCTCATTGAACTCTTCTAGCCTTCTTTCCTTACCTTTAAAATTTTTCGTAAAAGTTTTCATATTAATTGGCCTCAACTATTCTTATAATTATAATGACAATAAAAAGACTACCGAAGTAAAAAATTAGCACTACAATACTGCAAACAACAGCAGCACACCAAACCGGTTCACTTTATAGCGTAAATTCAAGTATGTCATTCAAGTAGCCCCTTTGATGTCATTCCAGCGCGTGACGCTGGAATCGAGTCTTTCAACCGTTGTGTTTTAGCATAAAGCAACTACTTTTGTGCTTACCAACCTAATAAAATTTCTGGATGCCAGTGTCTGGGCATTGACCATTTGCTGTATTCAAAAATGAATGTTCGTACAATTATGTGTCACGTGCTGGAACATAAGGTGTCATTCAAGTAGCCCCTTTTTTCTCATCCCAGTGCCCAGACACTGAGATCCAGGAACCAGCGTCACGCGCTGGAATGACACCCTCTATACAAACGTACTGTTTTAAACGTTTTATAAGCCCGTTTCAGCTTATATTAGGTAGAAATTATTGTGAAGACATAAAGTGCACATAGCGGAAAGATTTATAAGACGCCAACTGTATAATACTTTTGTCGTTTAATCTGAACAGATTGAAGGTAATAAAACACTTTGAATTTTATAGTAAGTAAGCTGAAAGATTTGTCAAGTAGTTTTCTTATCTTTTACAGGCATAATTTACATGCTACAATCAAATTTTCATAACTGGTGAATAAAAATGCAAAGAGATAAAATTAAAGTAGAAGTAAAAAAGTTATCACATGGCAAAAGCTTGCCTCTTCCCTGTTATGCAACTATGCAGAGTGCTGGCATGGATCTTTATGCTGCATTGGACGACTCTATTATTTTAAATCCACTTGAAAGGTTACTTATTCCAACTGGCATTGTGATTGCAATACCAAACGGTTTTGAAGGACAAGTTCGCCCACGTTCTGGGCTTGCTGCAAAACATGGAATCACTGTCTTAAATTCTCCGGGCACTATAGACTCCGATTATCGAGGTGAAGTTAAAGTTTGCCTAATCAATCTAAGTAATCAGCCATATGAAATAAAAAGAGGAGATAGAATCGCACAAATCCTCATCACTCCTGTATCTCAGGTAATTTGGGATGACAGAGAAGAATTCTGCACAGAAGAAACCGTCCGCAATGAAGGGGGCTTTGGCTCAAGCGGTAGATAATTTATTGTTTATAAGTTGACAATAATAATTCTTTACATACAACTTTAATTAATTTAAATGAGGCAATTATGTTAATTTTTAAAAACCACCGTCACAAAACAAATACTGCACTTTTAGTACTTACTTCTCTGTATGTTATAGGCGCAGCAGTAGCACTTTCATCACCATATTTGATGTCTTCAACTTATATACTTGCTCCACTTGCAGCTTTTGCAGCTACACCACTTGGAATGAGTGTTTTAGCATTTGTTACTGTTGCACTGATTAGTTTAGCAATATATTCCTTCATGAAAAATAATGAAATATCTGAACTTAAAGCTCCGAGAATTGTTGCTGGTAGCTCTCAAAGATACCTGATGTTGCAGGTAACAAATAAAGATCTTGAATTTATTGAAAAGAACTATAAGAACGAAAATGGTGAATATACTATAGATTTTACTAACTCAAAAGGCGAAGTATTCAAAGCTGAGAGTTATGGTCAGATCAGATATATTGGTAATCCTGATCCAATCTTGCTTGGCAACACTAAACTCCTTGATATACATCAGCTATACAAGAAGAAAGGGGATAGTACATTTGAACAGATAAATTGTGGACAGGAGTTAAAAACGTTAGGTTTAAACGTTGAAGAAAATAATGTTCAAGAACTAACCATCGAATTTGTGCCAAGCTCAATTGTTAAGTCACCAAAAGTTGAACACGAAAAGCCAGAAAGATTATTAATCAGCCAAGTATAAAAGGAATAAGTCTTCCCTTCATTTTTTAGTGTTAATGACTTAAACTTATTGTAGAAACTGTCTCAAAAAATAGATATTCACATACTTGTAAGAAATTTGCTAAGGATTTTTATTTAGTCTGACTGCATCCTTTACCTTATCTAACAACCCATTAATAAAGCCAATTTTGTTTGGAGCATCAAGTAAATCAGATGCAATGTTAGTATATTCATTAATAACAATTGGTGCTGGTGTATCAAAATCAATTAACTCACATACTGCAACACGCAAAATAGATAAGCTTATAAGATTTAATCGTGAAAGTGACCAGCTTGGGTGTAAATAAGACTCTATTATTTTATCATATTCTTCACTGCTTTTTATAACCTTACATAACAAGTTTTCTAAGAACTGATGTTCAAATTCTTCACATTCAAATATATCTTTCAACGTACTTATGTAGTCCTTAAGTTCACAATTTTCCAATTTAAAAGTGCTTTTGTTGTAACCTACGAAAATATTTGAGTAAGCAACTTGTACAACAAAAAATCTTGCCGTACTTCTTTTTATGCGCCACTTTTTATCTACTGGTTTTTCCTCCATTATTTTAATTTATTGTGTAGATCTATCATATGCAAAACAGTTGAGGCTGCATGGCCACCAACGTTCTTTTTATTTTTGTCAGCTCTAATTAGTGCTTTATCTTTACTATCTGCTGTGATTATTCCCATACCAAGAGGTATTGCATGATGCATAACAATTGCATTTAAGCCTTCGATTACTCCTTTACAAACGTATTTATAATGATCAGTTTCACCACGAATTACACATCCAAGAGCTAAATAACCATCATAATTAGTATTCTTGCCTTTGACCGCAAAAAGAATTGCAGCTGGTATCTCAAACGTACCAGGCGCTTTAATTATCTCGTAACCAATATTATTTCCTTTGAATTTATCAGTTGCACCCTCAAGCAAAAGGTTTGCTATTTCAGTATAATAAACTGAATTAACTATTAGTATTTTCGACATTCATTCCTACTTTTCTTGTTAAAAGCAACTTTATTAATGATTGTTGAACCAGAGTTATAATATTACTAAATATCCAATATATTACCAGGCCGGCAGGAAAAGAAGAAAAAATAAAGACAGAAATGTAAGGTAAAAACTTCATAACATTTACTTGAATATCATCTTTACTTTTCTCACTTAGCTTCTGCTGAATTATCATGGTAGCGCCGAAAATTATAGGTAAAATGCCTATAGAAATAGGAAAGTTATAATTAAACAACCCAAATAATGTAAAAATGTTTGTTGGATCAGAAGCTGAAAGATCCTTAATCCATAAATAAAAAGGGGCGTGTCTCATCTCTATAGTAACAAATAATACTTTATACAGAGCAAAAAATACTGGTATTTGTATGAGCATAGGGAAAATGCTCGACATTGGATTTACATTGTTTCTCTTGAACAACGCTATTGTCTCTTTATGCTGCTTTAAGCTGTCACTTTTATACAACTCTTTTATACGAGTTAATTCAGGCTGAAGGCTTTTTACCTTAAACATTGAAATATATGATCTATTAGACAAGGGAAGCATCAAAAGTTTGATTACTAAAGTTAGCAATAATATTGCTAAGCCAAAATTTTTCAAAACAAAGTTAAAATATTCAAGCAGTAAAAACACTGGCTTGGTTATAAAATAAAGTACACCAAAATCTACAGCCTTATCAAATAAAGGTATATTAAGAGTGTCTTTATAAGAATCAAGTAAATTCAATTTCTTTGCCCCAGCAAAAAAGTAGTTCAGAGTAGAAACACTTGCACCAGGGAGTATGTGTTTGTAAGGTTTAACAAAATCTACTTGAAACTTATCAACGTTATTAACATTCGTATGCTTAATACTTACATTTATTTGATCAGATTTCTCAGGTATGATGGCTGTAAGCCAGTATTTATCAGCAAAACCAAACCAATTTTTTTCACTCGTGCTTGCCTTTATTAAACGCTTCTTAGAAATATCCTTATATGTCCACTCCTCTAGCTTATTGTTAAATGCACCTAGTACTCCTTCATGTGATATCCAATAGGATTCGTTAATATTATCACGTTTACGATTGATTTTACCATAGGGAACCAAAACTACATTATCTTTTGTATTGTTTTCAATAATTTGCTCAACTTTAAACATGTAGTTATCGTCAAGGCTAATTTTCATTCTAAATAAAATGCCATTTTCATTATCCCAAAATAAATTGACCTCTTTTTGATTGAGTTTATCTGCTTGCCATACTGTTTTAGAATCTGGAACTTTAATCTTTTCATTCGGATCGAGCCACCCAAATTCTGCGAAATATACATCTTTTGATTCTGCAGGTGACAGTAACACCACTTGTGGAGAAGAAGAACTCGGTTCTAAGTGGTAGTTAGTTAAGATTAAGTCATCAAACCTTGCACCTTTTAGAGAAATTGATCCTTCAAGCATGTTATTGGTTAAATTAACTCTCTGTTCTCTAGTAGAATTAATAATTTCAGAACGATTTTGGTATATCATAGGAGCAAGGTCGTTAGAAGATTCGATATGTTCAATATTTTCAATCGATGGTTGGCTTTGACTCGTGTTAAGAAAATTATCATAAATAATATGCCATAATACTATAATCAATATAGAAAGAATTGTTGCTAAAATTAAATTTTTTGCTTCTGACATGAAATTAAATCGAACATACCTCCTTAAAGTATATATTAAATATTGTACTAAAACAATAAAATTTACTTATTTTTAATAATAGCTTTTAACGCTAATCTTAAAAATTTACTCTTATGGCTTCAAATTTTAATAATATGAATGCAGCAAAAAATCTAGTTATTTGGCTACTGATAATAGTCATTACTGCAATGTTTATTGATTCACAAGGGGATAAACTAAGCAATAGGTTTCTGAGCACTTTTCTACCGTACAAAGGAAGGGTTCAAAATGGCGGAAGTATTGAATTTACAAAGTCATACGATGGACACTTTTATATTCAAGCTCAAGTCAATGATCGTAATATAACGTTTTTGCTTGATACCGGAGCAACTGATATTGTTCTATCGCAAAAAGATGCGTTACATGCTGGTATTAACTTACAAAACATTCAAGACTTTAAAATATATGAAACTGCAAAAGGTCAAATAAAAGCTGGAGTGGTTCAAATACCTCAAGTTAAAATAGGAAATTTTTTAATTAATGATGTGCACGCTAGTGTTAATACTCACTCTATGTCCCATTCATTACTTGGTATGAGCTTTTTGAGATATTTTCATTTCACTATTAGGGATAACAAGCTAATATTATATCGTAGTTAAACGTTCTATACTCTACTTATCAACGCTCTGCAGGTCAATATAGGAGCAGAGATAAATATTGCGGAACAGGTGCCGATTGCAATGCCAAAAGAAATGATTAAGCAGAAGTCTCTGACCACACCTGTACAAATCAGCACTAAAGGAAGAGCGGCAAGAAGAGTAGTACCTGAAGTTAACATAGTGCGAAATAGCGTCGAATTAATGCTGGCATCAACTACTTCACCTATTTTTGCATTTTTTCCACTTTTTTGATACTCTCGAATCCGATCATATATAACCACTGAGTTATTGATTGAGTAGCCAATTACGGTAAGGAGAGCTGCAACTGATGAAATATTAAACTCAATACTCGTTAAACTGATAAAGCCAAGAGTTAAAATCACATCATGGATCAGTGCCATTATTCCACCAAGTCCACACTGCCAGTTAAATCTAAGCCAAACATAAAAAAATATTCCAATAATTGCAATTAACATGGCTGATATCCCTTCAAATATCTGCGTTGAGCCTATTTGTGGACCAACATAATCTATTTTGCGATAAGTTACTAAATTACCTAATTTGCTCTCTAATATACTTTTAACCTTTTTAATTTTATCTTCATCTCCCTCATCTTTAAACCGCACAACTAAGTTATCACCAGCTTTTGAACTCTGTATCGTAAATCCACTCTCTTTTAATATACCGAGAATAGCATCATCCTTGCTTGAAGATTTTATCTCTATCAAAATTCCACCTGTAAAGTCTATACCCAAATTCATTCCTCGCAGCATAAAAGTAAGCATTGAAAAAATGATAAGAATAACGCTAACAAGTGCTGTCAAATTTCTATATTTACTAAATTTTATATCAAGATTATCTGGAATAAGTCTAATTGCCATATTTACTACTTAAATTGTGATTTTATATACTTTTTAAGCAATCGACTAGCTATTTTCTCTTAGCTTATACTAATAATGATCTTTGATTTACTTAATCTACTTGAAAAAGATATTTGATCAAAAAAATGAAAACAGCCTGGTTGTCATTAATAAAGTGCTACTTAAACATCTTTTTTAATCGATTGATTTCATCAGCAAATTTTGGGTCAGTTCTTATGAAATTTTCCACTTGTTTGACTGCGTGTATAACAGTAGCATGATCTCTACCACCAAAATTTCTTCCAATATCTGGTAAACTTTTTTGCGTAAACTTCTTTGCGAAATACATAGCTATTTGTCTCGGCCTCGCAAGACTGCGGAGCCTTCTATTAGATTGCATATCTGCAATCTTTATATTGAAAAATTCAGCTATTTTTTTCTGTATTTCTTCTATTGTGATTGACCTATGATTTGACCTAAGAAGATCAATTAGGGTCTCACTAGCTGATTCTACTGTCATGCTTCTTCCAATTAAAGAGGTATGAGCAACCTTATTTAATGCTCCTTCTAGTTCTCTTATATTGGATTTTATATTCCTTGCCAAAAATTCTAGGACATCCTTTGGAACATACATATTCATTCGTTCCACTTTCGCCTGCAATATACCAAGTCTTAATTCAAAAGTTGTTTCATTAATATCTGCAACTAATCCCCAACCAAGTCGTGATTTTATTCTTTCTTCTACTCCATCAAGATCACTAGGAGACCTATCAGCTGATATAACCAATTGTTTATTTTGGTCTATCAATGCATTGAAAGTGTGAAAAAATTCTTCTTGTGTACTATCTTTACCACTGATAAATTGCACATCATCTACCATCAATACATCTACTGATCTAAATTGCTCTTTAAATAACATAATATCTTTGCTCCGCAGCGCCGTAATATATTGATACATAAATTTCTCTGCTGATAAATA
Source organism: Wolbachia endosymbiont (group B) of Athalia cordata (assembly GCF_947251845.1). Classification (NCBI taxonomy): domain Bacteria; kingdom Pseudomonadati; phylum Pseudomonadota; class Alphaproteobacteria; order Rickettsiales; family Anaplasmataceae; genus Wolbachia; species Wolbachia endosymbiont (group B) of Athalia cordata. The sequence continues at coordinate 508,901 of NZ_OX366383.1, read as the reverse complement.
TACCACTTTTCTTTTTGCTGACGGAGAATTGACTATGTCCCAAGCTATAGCATGCATTAAATGTGTTTTACCAAGTCCCACTCCACCATATAGAAATAAAGGGTTGATTCCTGATATTGGATCTATAGATTCCGCTACACGCTTTGCCGCTGTAAATGCTAACTCATTTGACTTTCCTACCACAAAATTATCAAAAGTGAATCTGGTATCTAGTGGTGAACCAAGATTATGATTATTTTCCTCTCTATTTTTTAGTATCGTATTAGAATTTGAATTTCTTTCTTCAATTAATTGAATATCAATAGAACATACACTTTGATCTTCGCTTTGCCATAATGACAATATTTTTTCCATGTAGTGAACTGTAATCCACTCCTTTATAAATCTTGTTGGTACAGACAACAAAACTTCTCCATTTCTGTTGCTGATAAATCTTAGTGAACTCAGCCAGCTGTTATATGTTGCTTCTCCATAGAGATTATGGAGATAATTTTGGATTTTTTCCCAAGTAACATTGTGGTCCGTTACTGTAATAATCTGATCAAAAAACATAGTAGAAACCTTAGGGTTAGTTAAGTTCATATACCACACCAAGAAAGAACAATAATCAGAAAGATGCAAGATAATCAATAGCTTACTGTAAGATAAAAAGCTAACACTACTTAATACATATCTAAAATTATGAGGATTTTTTGACGAGTTGTAAAGAGTATAAAAGCACTAAAATTGATCATTTTTTTGAAATAAAAACAATCAATTTGTAAATGTCGCTTGTACCGAGGATTAGAAGTATGTTATTAAAAAATAGTAATATATTATGTATAAATAAGATATTAAATTTACTGATAAATAAGTAAAGTACTTGTATAAATATAGCTGATTTAGTATAAATTTATTGAAGTAAATTTGTGATTATATTAAGTAATTTGAGTCATAATACTGTATTCGGTATTGAACTGGAGTTTTACACTGAGGGAATAAAAAAAGAATATTTATTTCTGAATAGCATCAAAAATAAAATAGCTTCTCTTGGATTTTTTTGTGAGAAAGAGAGTTCTTTAAACCAATACGAGATAAAAAGTGATTGTTATACGAGTCCTGATAATTTAATTATGCATTTTGAGTTAGTAAAAAAATTACTGATTGGAACAGCACAAGAGTTCGATGGTAATGTTTCTTTTAAAGCAAAACCTTATTTGGATAGAGCAGGCAGCGCACTAAATGTACATGTTAGCCTCATGGATTCAAATAATAATAACTTATTTTATGGCAATAAGCAAAAATATAGTGACCACCTGATTCACAGCATAGGTGGATTATGTGCAATGATGAAAAAACATATGTTGTTTTTTGCTCCAAATGATGATTCATATTTAAGATTTCAGTACCCAGATATTCATACTCCAACTACGATTAGTTGGGGAGTGAATAACAGAACTGCTGCGATAAGAATTCCCTATTTTGGCAACGATTCCAAAAGATGCCGCCTAGAGCACCGTGTTCCTGGAGCAGATTGTAACCTTGAAAAAGTACTCACAGCAATAATTGAAGGTATAGTTTTTGGTATAGAGAACAAAATTGCTCCGCCAAATAGAGTGTATGGCATTGCATCTGATCCTCAATATAAGATGGAGAGTTTGATATAGCAACTACCTGTTAAACCCTAATCCATTAAACTCCTTTGAGGTAATTGGCCATTCTAGCACTTTCCTCACATCATTATTTACATTCCCATACTGTAATAGCAAGTCTGCAGCAGATAGTTTCTGCGTACTTTTAGATGATCCAAGCCCTATATTGGTAAGGTTGCTCGGTGGCTGCTCAGGAAGTGGATTACCAAGTGCATCCATGTGTTTAGGTAAAGGTTCCATAACAATATTTGTAGCACTAGAAACGAAATGACTATCTGTAGTATCAGCACTTTTAGAAAGTGAATTACCTTTGAAATCCATATGTTTAGGTAGTCCATTTTTCATTTCTTCTTCTGCCCTTTTATTTTTTAATTCTTCTTCTAGCTCAGTTTCAGTTCTTTTTGGTTCTTTTACGGTATCTTTTTCTTCACCTTCATCAACACTGCTATACCCTTCATCTTCTGACATATCATCAGTTTTAACAGACTTAGCTCCTGCTTTATTAAGCAATGAAAGTAATGCGTAAGTAACTGCAGCAGCAGTAACTATAATGGCTATCTTTGCAGCAATGTGAATCACTGTTAAAAATACTAAAGTTGATGAAACACCAACCAACCCAGATACGATCACTTTATTCTTGCCTTCTGTCACATTTAAAACTGCTACCATAATAATCCCTCAAATACCATACTAAAGTCATATTATATAGAAATTTTCTTACGCTTGCAAAATTGTAAAAATTTTAATCATTTACATAAAGCTATATGAGGATTAATTAATATATAATTTATCTTAGCTATAATATGATATAAATACGTATAATGTTTGGCATGAAAAGCTTACTTGTAGAGAGGAATAGAACAGTAATATTATTGCTTATCGTGATTTTTACCTTCGGCTCATACACTTATATAAAGATGCCAAGAGAAAGCAATCCTGATATACAGATTCCTATAATTAGTGTATTTGTCGGGTTTCCTGGTATTTCTGTCGAGGATAGTGAAAAGCTATTAGTGCTTCCTATAGAAAATGAACTAAGATCCATCGAAGGTGTAAAAGAATTGAGAGCTTTTGCAACTAATGATGGTGCTCACATGATAATCGAATTTAGAACAGAGTATAATAATAAAGAAGTGCTCGATAATGTCCGTTCAAAGCTTTTAAACATAAAATCAAAATTACCTATTGAAGCAGAATCTCCGATAATCAATGAAATAGACTTGAGCTTATTTCCGATACTAAACGTTGGCTTGATTGGTAATTTGCCGGAAAGAACTTTAACTGAAATAGCACGCAAACTAAAGAAAGAAATAGAATCTCTGCCAAATGTTCTTAAAGTTGAAGTAGCAGGTATGCGTAAAGAAACAGTGGAAGTTATAATTGAGCCCACAGTTCTAACAAAATATAACATTCAATCAAATGAGATATTTCAAGCTATATCAAACAACAACAGATTGGTAGGAGCCGGATCACTAGAAAATGATACCGGTAAATATTCGATTAAAATATCAGGGTTATTAAAAGACATAGAAGATATTATGAATATTCCTATTAGATCTCAAAGTGATGCAGTTTTGAGAATCAAAGATATAGCAAAAGTATACCTTGGGTTTGAGGATCACCAAGGATTTGCTCGTATTAATGGACTACCTAGCATTGTACTAGAAATTTCAAAACGTAATGGAAAAAACATAATAGACACGGTAAATCAAGTAAAATACTTAATGGACAAAGCAAAAGATCAATTACCTGAAAATTTAAAAGTAGTTTATTTGAATGACCAGTCAAAAAATGTACGTGATGTGCTTGACGACTTGGAAAATGGTATAATATTTGCCGTATTACTAATATTAACCATAATAATGCTCTTTATGGGAACAAGGGCTGCTATTCTTGTTGCACTATCAATACCTGGCTCCTTTCTAATAGGAATAATGGCTCTTTACCTCATGGGTATTACTCTAAATATAGTTGTGCTCTTCAGTTTAATTATGGCAGTTGGCATGCTGGTTGATGATGCAATTGTAATCAGCGAATATGCTGATAGAAAGATGATTTGTGGCATGGATAAAGTAGAAGCCTTTTGCACCTCAGTTCATGATATGTTTTATCCAGTTTTATCATCAACATTGACTAAATTAGCAGTGTTTTTCCCTCTGTTACTCTGGCCCGATACAGTCGGTAAATTTATGCAGTACATACCAATTACAATAATTCTAACTTTAACTGGATCGCTAATTATGGCTTTGGTTTTTATACCAACACTTGGTGCAATATTTGGTAAACCTTCCATAACTTCAAAAAAAGAAATAATAAGAATGAGTGCTATAGAAAGTGGTGAGATAAAAAATACTGGGCTTATAATAAGAACTTATGTACGTATGTTAGAGAAAGTCTTAGATCACCCCAAAAAATTTGTATGTGTTGTTGTGTTTGTTTTATTTTTGTCTAGTATATTATATTTTACTTTTGGTCCTGGATTAAAGTTCTTTCCGAATGTAGATTCAGATAACATTTTAATCAGCGTTAAAGTAAAAGAAAGCTTATCAGCCAAAGAACGAGATTTGATACTTAAGAAAGTAGAAGAACGTATTTTGGGTGTTGAAAAGGAAATTTATGTTTTTTATGCTCGATCAGGAAAATTTTCAGACAACGTTATTGCCAAAATTCAATTGGAACTTGTAGATTGGCGCTGCAGGCGCAAAGCTACGCAAATACTAAATGATATAAGGAGTAGTGTACAAAACATAAAAGGAGTAATAATTGATGTACAGGAACAAAAGTCAGGACCATCAGCTGACAAGCCAATACAAATTAACTTAAGCGGAAGTGCATCCAACTTGAATTCAGTAGCAGAGAAAATCCTAAAAATTATGGACCAACCTTCATCTGGATTTATAAATATTCAAGATAGTAGATCAGCACCTGAAATAGAGTGGAATATGAGTATTGATAAGAGTAAGGCTACAAGCTCTGGAGTAAGTGTTGCAACCATCGGTGATTTTATAAAGATGGTTACAAATGGAGTATTAATTGGAAAATATAGACCAAATAACGCAGATGAAGAAATTGATATTGTACTACGCTTTCCCAGAAAGAATCGCAACATGAAAACTATAGATAACCTTTTTATTAATACAGCAAATGGACCATATTCTATGAGTAGCATAGTGAAATACGTTCCCGAAAAAAAGGCAAATAAACTAAGTAGGATTGATGGATCACGCACAGTAACAATCTCTGCTGACGTTGATACTGGCTATCTTGTTGATGAAAGAGTTAAGTTCATTCAAAATTCGATTACTCAAGACTGTAGTAAAGGAGTAAAGATTGATTTCAAAGGTGATAAGGAAGATCAACAAAAATCAGGAGCATTTTTATTACAGGCTTTTATATTAGCAATTACATTGATGATATTGGTGCTAGTGGCACAGTTTAACAACATATACTATACATTTATCGTAATGACAGCAGTGTTTTTATCAACAACATGTGTATTTTTCATTTTCTTTCTTATTCAGAAAGTTTTTGTAGTTGTCATGTGTGGAGTGGGGATAATTGCTTTAGCAGGAATTATAGTGAATAATAATATACTATTGCTTGATGCCTTTCATCAGCAAATTAAGGTGCGCAAAAATAACATTAAGCAATGTATAATAAACGCTTCAATTTCTCGCATCAGGCCAATACTACTTACCGTTGCAACTACAGTTCTTGGTTTAATACCTATGATTACTAGGTTAAATATCAGTTTTTTTACGCTACAAATCACATATGATGCTCCATCAAGCCAGTGGTGGGTTGATATTTCAGCAACCATAGCAAGTGGAATATTGGCTGCAACGGTCTTAACTTTACTCTTTACTCCGGCGTTGCTTGTCATACAAAGACATGAAAAAACTTGACTTAAATTAGCAATCATTTAACATTTAAGATAGCGTTCTTTACCTGTTGAAGCTATAATTATAACTAATTAAATTGGATTTATTTATATGATTGCTAATCGTAAAAGCAGTGTTAAGCAGAAAAGCAACAAGAATAACATAGTTGGGAGCCTTGATGTAATAAAAACAGCGGGAGAGCTCTCACTTCAAAAAGGTTTGGATTTTAATATTATAATAAATGCACTTAAAAGTGCTATCGAAGCAGTAGCTCAACAAAAGTATGGTAGCAAAAGTAAAATTGTAGTTAATATAGATAGAAACACAGGCAAAGTTACCTCATATAGACAACTAAAAGTCATTAATGATGAATCAAATGAAAATGAGTGTGACTTAATTAAGTTGACACAAGCTAAGTTAATAAAAGAAGATGCAAAAGTTGGAGATACTATTAGTGAGTTGATTTCTCTTAACACTGATCTTGTTTCAGCAAGAATTGCCCAGCAAAAGATTTCTGAAATAATCAAAAATGAAGAGTTAAAAAAGCAATATGAGGAATTTAAAGATAAGGTAGGAGAAATGAGGTATGGCATCGTTAAACAAGTAGAATATTCAGATCTTATTATAGACATAAACGGAATTGGAGCATACCTCCCTTTACGAAACTTAATTGGTGGTGAGTCATTTCGTGAAGGCGATAAGGTTAAAGCTTACATACAGGCTGTTAAGCGCTCTGACGATGGACGTCAAATCATTCTTTCTAGGACTCATGAAGGCTTTTTAGAGGCATTGTTGAATCAAGAAGTACCAGAAGTTGCTGACGGATTGATAACAATTAAAGGTATAGCTAGAGACGCTGGTTCAAGATCTAAAGTTGCTGTTTTTTCATCTGATAAGAATATCGATCCAGTAGGTGCTTGCGTTGGAGTTAAAGGAGATAGAATAAAAACTATTATACACGAATTAAACGGTGAAAAAATCGACGTCATACATTACTCATCAGATTTGGGTCAATTTGTTATTAAAGCCATTACTCCTGCAGAAGTATCAAAGGTCATTATTGACGAAAATGAAAATTGTATAGAGTTAATAGTTGCTGAAGATCAATTGAGTTTAGCTATAGGAAAAAAGGGTCAGAATGTAAGATTAGCTTCAGAGCTTGTTGGATGGAAAATTGAGATATTAAGCACTCAGCAAGAATCAGAAAGAAGAAACAAAGAATTTAGTCAATGTTCAGTTTTATTTGCTGAAGCTTTAAACTTAGAAGAGATTATGGGCCAATTATTGGTAACAGAAGGTTTTTCAAGTGTAGAAGATATATCTAACACTTCAATTAAGGAACTTGCTTCAATAGAGGGCTTCAATGAAGATATTGCAAATGAACTTCATAATAGAGCAAATAATTACCTGAAAGCAGAGAATGATAGAAAAATAGAAGAGCTAAAAAATTTAGGTATGGAAGACGATGTAATCAACTTAGCCTTATCAATAGATAATAAAATTGCTCTTAGTAAACATAATATTAAAACTTTAGAGGACATAGCAGATTTATCAAATTATGAGTTTTGTAGCATACTCTCTTCCTCAACTAATAATAAAGACAATCTAAAAGATACAGCAGATTTAATAATCATAGAAGCACGTAAAAAGCTTGGATTAATATAAAAACAATATGAATAATGAAGATATCAGTAATAAAAAATTAACCCTACAAGGCTTAAGCAAGCTTAAATTAGACATTAATTTAAACTCTTTAGATAGTCAAAGTACTGGTACTACAATAGTAAAAAAAAGAAGAAAAATTCATTCTGCAGAAGAATATAGTTTATTTGACGAGAGTAAATTAGGCTCTTTAACTGAAAAAGAACAAATTTCCCGCATTAATGCTGTACAGAATGCTACTTTGCTGAAAGAAAGGAATCAGAGAGAACAAGAAGAGAAAATAAAAAAAGAAGAAAGCAATCAAGAAGCTGAAGATAAAAATGAATCACACTCTGTACCTAAAGAAATAAATAAGGAAGTTTTAAGTAATACTAACTCAGTTGAACAAAAAGAAGATAGTATTGAATATGAGAACAATGATAAAAAGTCTTTTAAAGCTAGCAAAGATATATACTCTAAGCATTCTAAGCTAGTAATTACACAGGCAATAGATGAAAGAAATGAACACCTCCCTGTATTTAAGCAAAAATTTGGTATAAGAAGTAAACAATCAAAGTTTACTAAGGGTAAAAATATAGCAAGAGAAGTTATTATACCAGACAAAATAACTATCAGGGAGTTATCTATTCGTATGGCAGAAGATAGCAAGAGTGTGCTAAAAATGCTCAAAGAAGAAGTTGGGGAGAGCTATAGAGTAGATGATCTAGTAGATCCAGATATAGCATGCGAAATAGCAAAAAAATTTAATCATACGGCTAAACGAGTAAGTGATGCTGATAAAGAAAAGAATTTACTCTTCATAAGCAACAGAGAAAACTTACCTAAAAGACCAAAACCACCTATCGTTACTTTTATGGGACATGTGGATCATGGTAAAACATCATTGCTTGATGCATTTCGTGAATCCAATGTTGCAGAAAAAGAGTCAGGTGGCATCACTCAACATATAGGTGCTTATCAATTAACGACAAAAAATAAGCAAAAAATTACTTTCATTGATACACCAGGGCATGAGGCGTTTACTGCAATGCGTGCACGTGGTGCCAATATTACTAATATAGTTGTGATAGTAGTTGCAGCTGATGATGGAATCATGAAACAAACAGTTGAAGCAATAAACCATGCAAAAGCAGCAAATGTCTCTATTATAGTTGCCATTAATAAAATTGATAAATCACAACCTGGCGATGTAGAAAGAATAATTAATAGTTTGCCTCAGTATGACCTCATCCCCGAAGAACTTGGTGGTGATGTTATAATTGTGCCAGTATCAGCAAAAAAGAAAATCAACTTAGATAAACTAGAAGAGGCAATTTTATTAATTGCTGAATTAATGACGCTAGAAGGCATAGAGGATTGTCGAGCACTTGGATGGGTAATAGAGTCCAAAATAGATAAAGCTAAAGGAATATCAGCTACATTAATAGTTGAAGAAGGAACATTAAAGATTGGTGACATATTGATAGTTGGTACAACATACAGCAAAGTACGCAGTATGATTAATCACCTTGGTCAAAGAGAAAAAGCGTCACTACCTTCTACTCCAGTTGAAGTTACTGGTTTAAATGGTGTACCAAATGCTGGAGATAAATTTGTTGTTGTAAACTCTGAAAGGCAGGCTCGTGAAATTGTTGAATACAGGTTAGAATTAATCAAGAAAAAGCAAGAAGATTTAGACGACAGTAATTTAGATATATTCAGTCGTAATGATAGTGAAACAGAAGAACTATCTGTAGTTTTAAAGTGCGATGTCACTGGTTCTATTGAAGCAATATCAAGCTCAATTGATAAGCTTGGTAAAGAGCAAGTGAAATTAAATATTCTACACAAAGCAGTAGGAGGAGTAACAGATTCAGATGTGCTGCTTGCAGAAGCATCAAGCGCAGTAATTTTAGCTTTTAATGTAAAAGTGGATTCAAAAATAAGAGAATTAGCAAAACAAAAAGGTATAGAAATACATACTTACAATATAATATATGAGCTTATTGAAGACATGAGGATGTATCTAACTAAAATGTTAAAGCCTGTTACACGAGAGGTTCGTGTTGGTTCTGCATCTGTAAGGCAAATATTTAATGCATCCAAAGCCGGTAATATAATCGGATGTTATGTCACTGATGGAGTTATAAAAAAAGATTCTTTAATTAAGGTAGTACGTGGCAGCAAATTGGTACATGAAGGAAAGTTAAAAGCACTACGTAGATTTAAAGATGATGTTAAAGAAGTGGGTGTAAATTTTGAATGCGGAATATCGCTAGAGGGTAATATCGATATTAAAGTTGGAGACATTTTGGAAGCTTATCAATTAGTGCAAGAAGAAAGGACGTTATAGTAGTTGAATATGAAAAAGGAAATTAGAAACCTAAAAGTAGCATCGGTATTACATAGGGCAATATCAAAAGTCTTAATGGAAAGTAATGTGCTTAATGAAAAAGTAGTAGTATCTGATGTAAAGCTAAGCAAAGATTTGAAGAAAGCAGATGTATATATTGTGTTATCTTCATTAAACATCCAAAATGATAATGATGATATCAGCACTGTTGTTAATGAAATGAACCAATCTGCATGGTCAATACGTAAATCTATATTGTGTTATGTTGATTTGCGATTTATACCTGAGTTAGTTTTTAAGCCTGATTTAGCATTCGATAATTTTGTCAATGTAAGCAAAATATTACATAATCACACTTAATTAATGTATTTCAACCATTATTTCTCATTAATGAGAATACACAGTTTAACAGGTTTATGGCTTGTGCTATTTTCTAGCTTAAGCGGCATTCTCTTAGCCTCAACTTCTCTATCGTATCAGGCTCTTTTTCTCCTTGTTTTGTTTACTATAGGTGCATTTTTAATGAGACCCGCAGGGTGCATAATCAATGATATCTTCGATAGAGAAATAGATGCACATGTTGAACGAACAAAATATAGGCCACTTGCAAGTGGTGCATTAAACATAAAGCAGGCTTTGGCTTTACTTTCACTGTTACTGTCTATTGCCCTGGTAATCTTATTATTAACCAATAAAACTACTCTTATACTTGGAATAATTTCAATGTGCATGATAGTTATCTATCCCTTGCTAAAGCGTTACGTTTGGTGGCCACAATTGTTTTTAGGGTTTACTTTCAACATGGGATCACTCATGGGTTCAGCAGCAATAACAAACCAGATTAGCATAGAATCCTTGCTATTTTATATAGGATGCGTCTTTTGGACGCTTAGTTATGATACTATATACGCTCATCAAGATAAAAAAGATGATGAGAAATTAGGAATGAAATCTACTGCATTATATTTTGGCAATACAACAAAATCTTGGTTGAAAAGATTTTATTTAATATCCTTAATGGCATGGTTGTACGCTGGTATACTATCATCATTAAATAACATCTTTTATATTGCTTTACTTGCCATAGGATTCATATTTCACCACCAACACAAAAATTTCAATCCAGACGATTCTAATCAATGCATGTCCATATTTAAAAATAATTCCCAGATAGGACTCCTGCTCTTTTTCGGTATCCTTTTAGATAGAATTCTAAATTCTACTTTTGTATCCGTTCAGATGCATGGCTAATGTGTAAATATCGAAGCAAAAATGTTGTCATTCCAGTGTCAAGTACTGGGATGACAGAGAAAGCATCATATTGAAATGACACCATTTATTTCTATGGCTGTCTTTTCTATCTTATTTTGTCACCCTGCTGAACGGATTCTACTTTTTAGAACATATCTTGAAAGGAAATCAGGAAGATAATATGATAGGATCAGTAAAAAATATATCCAGGTGATGTAAGTGACAAAGAATGGAAATTTCTTGAGCCAAGAGTTGCACAAGGTGTGGCCAAGAAAGCACAAAATAAGCAATTATTAATGTTATACAATACATAATGAAAGGTATTTGCCAGTAGAGCAAAAGATTTTCCTCTATGGAAGACAGTGTATGATTATTTTTTTAGGTGGCGTAATAGTCACACATTGGTTGAATGCATACAAAACAAAGGCTGGTGTGCCCATTGATGTTATAAGATCAAATTACCGACCTTTTACTAGATGAAATCAAAAAGCTAAGGAATTAAGCCTTACCTTGATTTATTAAACCTCTATCCTGAATTAAATGACCTTGAACAGAAGTATTACTTAAATAACTTTGAGGCTCTAAGTTTATTTGCTGTTCTTCAACTTCTAATGTACTATCTCTATTGTGTAATATCTGCTCTATTGATTGATTTACTATTAAATCTAGTTCCTTATTAAATACAACCATAAATTTGTTAAACTTCTTTGGACTTAACTTACCTGTTTCTCTATCGTGGCATGCTTGCTCTACATATGAGTTTAAAACTCCTGAAATGTCATTAAACTTACCACCCGTGATTTTTGCAGTAACCTCTTTCTGCATTTCTACACAATCAATATTTAACCGATGCATTGATATCCCAATTTTTAATGCAGCTTGCTCTACTACTTTCTCAAATTCCTCTATAATATTTAATGCATAGCCCTGTGCTTCTAATGGTGATATAGACTGAACTACTGTGGAAATATAATTCTGACCTGTGATTTTCCTTATAAATACATCTAATAAAAGAAGTATACCGTTGTTATCAATACCTTGAACTGTAATAGCTTTAGAAGGTTCCATACTTATAGCTGCCTTAAAAGGAGAAGAAACAAACTGAAAAATACCTTTAATAGTATCTACCGTAGTGTAAGCAAAAATATTGATAAATGAAGATGGCTTACTTGTTCCGCTTGTAACTCCTATTTTATCAGGACCTATCTTATCATTTTGCAACGAATTTTCATCTTCTTGTGCAATACTGAAGCGATTATGGACACGTGTTGATAGGGAGCTGCTTTCTTCTTGCAAGTTAAGATGTTGGGTGATTTCTTCATTTCTTCTTATTCTTTCTTCTAGAAGGTTTCGTATTTCTAAGCTGTTTTCTTCATTAAGCGTATTTGCTACGGCTAAAGCTCCTCTAGCATCAACATAATCACTTTTATCAAGAATGAGCTTAACTACACCCAAATTGCCACGAGCAGCTGCAGTATGCAAAGGTGTCCAACCATTCTCATCTTTAGCGTTAACATTAGCACGCTTATTTATAAAAAGACCAGCTACTTGTAAATTATCATGAAGAGCAGCCCAATGCAGAGGAGTAGCGCCATCATTGTTCTTAGCATTAACATTGGCTCCTTTCTCTATAAGCTTTTCTGCTGTACCTAAGCAACCATTAAAAAAAGCAGCATAGTGCAGAGGGACATTGTCATATTTATTCTTCTCATTAACATTAGCCCCTTTCTCTATAAGCTTTTCTACTATACTGACATTCTGATTAAGAGCAGCCCAGTGCAGAGGAGTAGCGCCATGATTATTCTTAGCATTAATATCAGCTCCTCTCTCTATAAGCTTTTCTACTACCTGTAATTTATCTGCAAGAACAGCTAAATGTAGAGGAGTATTGCCTCTATTGTCCCTGGCATTAACATCATCCCCTTTATTGATAAGATCCGCAACTTGATTAGCATCTCCACTACGTACAGCAGCAAATAATTCATTAATCATTTAACCCTCGATAAAAACCACTCAATTTCAAAGTAAGAAAAAAATCTTTTTCTGAATAAAACAGCTACCTCATAATATAAAGAAAAATATTTTCACTATCATATTTATTATACATAAAAAATTAATAGCTCAATATACTTTTCATAAAATACTCCATCTCTAAAACTTGTCAATCCCTATTTAGAAGTTTTTTTGATAATCTTTAATGAAAGTTCTTAACGAATTAATACTGACTTAATAGTATATATTACTAAAAATTTAAATAAAACAACCATTCCCAACAACTAAAACCGGCTAGTGAGAGAAGAGTTCGTTTTGGGATGGATTGGTCTGTTGCTGGAACTCAAGAACTGCTGCAAAAGGAAAGCCCCAGTTTTCATAGTAATTATGATATTAAAAAATCACGTTTAAAAATACTTTATACAAGTGAGAAACACCTCTTTTTGTTTTTGCAGCAGGTTTCCATGTATCCCTCTTTAATTAAGAGACTGACTAGCTCCTTGAGTTTGTTCAGTGTTTGGGTGATGAAGATTGCTGTTTACACCTTTGTTTCCAATTTTCTCTACAAACGCCTGTAATTTTAGTTTAGGAGCGTACCTCTTTTCAACATTAAAGTCTACAAAGTAAAATAGTGTATTATTTCGGACTCCTACTCTTTCTTCTTTAAAGTCATTTTTGTGCACCTCAAAAAATCTCTCCATGCCAAAGAATTTCGCCTTTTGAAAATCATATCTATAATGTGTTGATAGAAAATCCACCAATGGTTTATTATTGTGCAGGAAAATTTCTTTTTTTACTTCATCAGCCTTATTAATTAAAATATGTGCATATTCTGGATATAGCTTTTTTAAATTCTCTTCATTATCAAATTCATTACGTACGTTTTCATTTTGCTCCCATATGCCAGCCATTTTATTAACGTCATTTTCCCTCAAAAAGTCATATAGTGACTTATTTCTTTCTTTAATCTTTTTAACTTCTTCTTCACAATTTTTAAGATGCTGTAAATAATTGTTATACCTCTCGGTTGAAGTGGTTATAAATTCATTTTTCTTTTGTAAATTTTCCTCACTTACATATAAGCCAGCAACTTCTAGTCTTGCTATGTGATTTAGTATAACCTCACAAATATGTGTAAAGCCTATTTCAGCAGCCCAATGCAAAGGAGTTTTTTTACTCTTATCTTTTGCATTAATATCTGCTCCTAAGTCTATTAGAACTTTTATTATATCTGTAAATTTTCCATAGAAAGACACAATAGAAGCAAACAAAGGAGTCCATCCACATCTGTCTACTGAATTCACATCAGCTCCAGCTTCTATTAGAACTTTTACTTCCTGTGTAGATAATCTGTGAGCAGCATGATGCAAAGGAGTTCGTTCATCCTTATCTTTTGCATTAACATCTACTTTGTTATCTTTTATTAACCTTATGAATTCCTCGGAATTTAGTTCTCTCTCTGCATTAGAGAGATTTTCATATAATTCTCGTTGTTCTATTTGTTTCATAAATTACTCATTTATATATTAATATTTGATATTAATATATTTTATCATAAATGTCAATTTTTTACTATTCAGTCAAACTTACTATAAGTTTACTCGATTCTTCTTTACTATTCCCAAATGAGTTATTATTAATTTAATATATCTTTTTGTTAAGAATTTAAACGATATATCTACTTTCAGCAGCCAAAATCAAGGGCTGTGAGAAGTGTTTTCTTTGGAATCGTATGGTCTACCACTTGTTCTACGCGAATTTATATCAATTTATTACTTTATTTCTCTGTTTTTTTGAAATTCCCCTCATAAAATTAAATAGCTTACTGTAAAATTATAGTCTTAAGTCCTTGTTTGCAGGTTGTACAGAGACGCTGTTAAATGAAGATATAGGTGACCTATGAGTTAAGTTAACTGTGCTTTTATCTTCAAATTGCAATGCTTCACTTATATTTTTTAATTTTCTTTTTTTAGGTAGTGTATGTTCATCAAATGTCTCTAGGTTTCTTTTATGTGATTGTGTTTTTAAGTATGGAGCTGAGTACACAGTAGATTGAGGTTGATAGCAACAAATACTACTTGGGTAATAATTGTTAGTATAATGGTACAAATCATCGTTGAGTTCAAGTTTCACATTAGCTCCTTGTTCTAAAGAAAAAAGGGACCTAGCGCTGTCGTAGCAATGAAACTTAACATCGTAGTTCTGAGAAATATTATTACTAATATCCTCTAGATTCGTATTAACGTTATTCATTACAAGGTAGCGAACAGTGCTTGAGTGACCATATACATCAGCAAGGTACAAAGGAGTCATATGATCTTCATTCTGTAAATTTATATCAGCCCCATGCTCTACGAGGTAGCGAACAATTCCTAGGTAACCATACATAGCAGCAAAATGCAAAGGAGTCATACCATTCTTATCCTTTAGATTTATACCAGCTCCATGACCTACAAGGTAGCGAACAATTCCTAGGTAACCATATATAGCAGCAAAATGCAAAGGAGTCATAGCATCTTTGTTCGGTACCTCTATTACAGCTTTTTTCTTTATAAGGGATTTAAGCATGCTTAATCTACCATTTTTAGCAGCAAAATGCAAAGGAGTCATACCATCCTCATCCTGTAAATCTACTGTAGCCCCGTACGCTAGAAGGTACTCAAAAATCTCCAAGGAATTATGTTCAACAGCATAGTGCAAATAACCTTTACCTTCTCCATCTTGTAAATTTATACAAATCTCTTCTTCCTCTATAAAGTATCTAACGACCTCTAAGCAATTATTTTCAATAGCATAGTATAAAACAGTACTATCAAACTGAAAATGTTCGTTATCAATAAAATACCTAACTATTTCTAGTCGATTATGGAGAGCAGCACAGTCTAAAAGGGTAAGGCTCGGGTCATCACTTACCTTAAAATTAGCCCCTTTTCCTATAAAGTATTTAACTAACGCTAAGTGACCATATATAACAGCATATTCTAAAGGAGTAGATCCATCTTTATCACCGATATTAACAATTCTACTTAATTTACTTAGATCTACATTCTCGAATATAAGCTTAATAACTTCTTCATTATCATCTATGGCCAGAAAATGTAAGATATTCATTCCATAATAATCAGATTCAATAAATTCATTAACTAACTTTTTATATTCACTTGCATAATTCCAAATGGATATGATATGGCTTACATTTTTACAGTTATTATTCATCAGTGATGTCATTATTTTTCTTAAAAATTCTTCTTCTCTTTTTTCTTTTCTTTGCTCTAACCTTATAATTTTTTGTACTTCTTGATGAATTTTTGCTATCCCTTTCTCTAATCCAATCAATGAGAACTGATTAAGTAGATCAAGTGCATCCAAAACCCTTTGTTGATTTTCTTTTGATTCCCCCTTGAAAAAAATTTCTTTTGTATTAATTTGATTAGGGTCCAGGTAAGCCATGAATACTAAAATAACATACGCTTGCTGCCCAACATTTTTTTCTTCTTTTATTTTATCAATGTTAATCTTCAAAGCTTTAAAAGATTTTTTATTAACAACTTGTGTCTCCAAAAAATCAGGTTTTGATTGCTGAGCTACTCTATATTCCTCCAGATATTCTCTAATACTAAGACCTTTTTGTTTAATGCATGATGTTGCTGCTTTCAAATCTAATGGAAAACAATTAAACTCTTCTATTAACTCTGATATAGATTTACCTTGTGATTCATCTTCCCCCAAGGCTTTTCGAGTAAATTCCTCGGCTTCTTCTTTTTTTAAATTACCCAACTTTATTTCTTCTATATCTTCTATTTCTTCTTTCCAATTCTTGTTAGGAGAAGTAATTAAAACGTAAGGTTTTTCTCTATTAGAAAAAACAGGGAAGCTGGATGGTAAAAAATTCTCAATCTCCTTATAACTACTAGCATCATCGAAAACAAACAAACTTTTTGTGTCTTGAAGATACTCATATACATCCTCGACAATAGATTTAATGTTTCTCTCTCTCCTTTGCTCACTTTTTCTAGAAACCCCTAACCTTTCAGCCAACCCATGAAATGAATTTGAAAGATTGGTACATGACGAGGCATCTATCCACATAATCCTTGCCCAAGTAGCCTTACGCCTTTCACTAAACCCATAGCCTCTAGCAAGTTCGCTTTTTCCTATTCCAGACTTCCCACTAATTAAGACTACTCGTGACATTTTTACTTCTTGACTACTACTATGTAACCTTAGGTTCAAATTTTTTACCACCTCTTTTCTTTCAATGAAATTTTCTGGTGTCTTGCCAAAACTATAGGAAAATTGACGCCTATCTTCATCTTGCTTTCTAAGATGTTCTTTTACATCTTCTATATCTTTCCTTTTCACAGGATCTTGTTCATTAATCTCCTTTAATATAAAACGAGCTAATTCTTCTTTTTTTTCATCATTTAAAATATACACATATCTTTCTATGGGTACTTCACTAGATACATACTTTTGTTTTACCTCCTCCCACTTTCTTAACTCCCATTCAAAGGGAAGCCGATAGCCGTATTTTTCAGCACAGTTATATTCCTCTAGATTATGTTCCTCAGAATTATATTGATAATAATTAACAGTTTCATCTTCTTCTTTTTTCTTTATTCCTACCCATTCATACAATTCTGAGGTTACTAAACTTTCACCACTTTGCTCATCTTTTACTTCATATCCAGGACGCGTAAAATATCCTTTCTTTTTTGACTTACCTAGAACAACACCTTGTGTTATAAGATCAACAGAAAAGTCTTGTTCCTCAGAAGTTAAAAGGTAATTCATTGTTCTATGTACAGCATCTATTGCTAACTTCTTAACTCTCCTATGATAAAAAGAGGGATTGATATCTACAACTTTTATGAATGGTACCTCAAACCTGTGAAAAATTTCTAAGCCAGCTTTTACTAAAATCTCTCTCATTTCAGCTTTGTAGCAAGGCGTAGTTATTGTAAAAATATTTTTCGCTCCTTTCTTATGCCGTTTTCCTGTAACACAATGATTGATACTCTCATTAACTTTAACACTAAATAATTTTAGTGGACTTGCTGGAATAGTATTATTCAAAAAAGAACTAAAGCTGGCTGAAGCTTTGCTTATTTTTTGTATATTTGAATCTGGTTCTGCCTCCTCAAAATATTTAGATAATTTTTCCTCGAATTCTTTAACAAAAGTCTTAACAAAAAAAGTTGCTTTTTTCACTATTTCATCACTTGTAATGCTTATACAGCTAAACATTTCTTCATCATCAGTCGATGTACTACTGCTGCCTATAGATGAAGATCTTGTTACTCTAGGGCTCTCTTGACTTCGTCCACGCTGAAGTTCTTCACTAGATGATCTATCTTCATGATTAAGACCTCCTTTTGCTCCTATTGTTGACTCATCATCTACATAATCCATTTGATTATCTATTACTTGTCCCTTTGTATTTTCTTTACCTAACATAAAGCCCCCTATATTTTAATATTCATATTTTGATTGTTTTGTCGTAAACCTCTTTTCTGAAGATTGATTTCAACATTTGATTCTTATGCAGCTGTACCAAACCAATTTGCTGTAGAAACCTTACGGTAATCCTAAGTAACTTTAATTGCTGAGTAACAGTGTGCTTTTCTTTTGACTTCTGACTAAAATAGATATATTCTTAAAAAATCGAGAATTGCTTTCTGAGTGATATACATAATACAATGCATCTAAATCACACCCCATGTTTTCATTACGTTAGACTGCATTGTAGCTAAAAAGATCTAGCAAAGCAAGAATTTTTTTGCATACTTTAGCATCTTATTTTAGTTTTTATTTTAAAACTAAAGCAGCTCAGTTTCATGTACTTTTATTTCTTTATCGACTGTTATTTTTCTTCTTCAATGCATCTATGAGTAATGATAACGTGGACGGTAAAGCTTGTAAAGCAATTTTTTTATATAGCAAGATTCAGCTATTTAATAAAAAGATCGTGGCTAGACCAAAAAATATAAGAGCTGAGAGAATATCAGTTGTTGCTGATGTTAGAATTGAAGAGGAAACAGCAGGATCGGATCTTAAACGATGAAGCATTATAGGAATGAAAGTTCCGATGAACGTTGCAATAATTGACATCATAATCATGGAGACCACAAAAATCATCTCCACTTTGACATTGTGAAACCTTATTGCTAATACTACGAGTGAAATTGTAGATAAAATCACTCCATTTATAAGACCTATTAAAAATTCTTTCATCAGTATTCTTTTTGCATTTTGCTCAGTTAGATATTTTGTTGCGATTGCCCGGATAGTTAGTGTTACTGTTTGGGATCCTGCATTTCCGCTCATCGATGCAATGATTGGCATAATTATTGGCAGTACTATAAAACTTTGTATTACGTTATCGAAAAAGCCAACTACTATAGAACATATTGTTGCAGCTAAGAGGTTAAACAGTAACCAAGGTAGTCTTTTAATTATAGTTTTATGTATAGGGGCATTTATATCAGATTTAGAAGATACACCGCTTATTTTAAGCACATCCTCTTCTGCTTCTTGTTGAACAATTTTGATTACATCTTCAATAAGGATTACACCTATAATTTTACCATTCTTATTTACTACTGGAGCTGATAATAGAGCGTAATCTTTAAATATTCTTGCTACTTCTTCTTGGTCCATTCCAGTTTTAATTATTTTTATATCTTGACTCATTATCTCTTTTATTATTGTTTCTCCTGAGTGAGATATTACCTTATTTAAGTTGAAAATGCCTATGGGTTCTAATTTTGAGTTAATGATGAAAATTTGATAAAATGTTTCCGGTATTTTTTTATAGTTGCGTAAGAATTCCATTAGCTGATTTATCGTCCAATAATATGGAGCTATAACCATATTTTTATGTATCAACCTTCCTGCACTTTCTTCTGGGTATGATAACAATTCCTCTACTAATTTTTGAGTTGCATTGGGTAAGTAGTTCAGTATATTTTCTATAGACTTTCTATCTAAATCTTTCACTATGGCTACTATGTCTTCTATATCAAGAAGCATTAGTAACTTTGCTGTATTTTCTATTCCCAATATTTCTATGATCTCTACTTGTAAATCTGGTACTACATGTACTAAGGCATCACTTAACAAATGTTGATCGAGGATATTAACTAATTTCTCCCTGTGATCACTGATCGAAGTAGATAAAAAATAAGCTAACTGAACGCTATCTATCGTTTTTACAATATTACGAACATTCTCTAATTCTTGATTATCGAGAGACTCTATTAAATCATCAATAGCCTTTTTGTCTAAACCATAATGAGAACTTGTTTTAATATTCATTACTTTACCTTATTTTTTTAATAAATATACACACTTGATTTTATTGAACATTCAAGTATAATAAAATTATTTTGAATTAACTATTATATGGTTAAATTTCTATTTTGTTTGCTGTTATTGTTAGTGATAATAAATATATTAAAGTCTAAAGTATAATGAAAACC
This sequence comes from Wolbachia endosymbiont (group B) of Athalia cordata, assembly GCF_947251845.1. Taxonomy (NCBI): domain Bacteria; kingdom Pseudomonadati; phylum Pseudomonadota; class Alphaproteobacteria; order Rickettsiales; family Anaplasmataceae; genus Wolbachia; species Wolbachia endosymbiont (group B) of Athalia cordata. The sequence continues at coordinate 488,671 of NZ_OX366383.1, read as the reverse complement.
CATCCAGAAATCCTTGAATACTTTCAAGGCTTAAATAAAAGTATTTCTCTTATCAGGAGGTGTCTTTGACATAGAAAAATTGAAGTTGCGTCTTGAAGAGCTGGATTCTCAAGCGTTGAATGATAATCTGTGGCAAGACAATCAAAAAGCACAAGAAATTTTAAAAGAACGCTCTAAAATTAAGCATGACATAGAATCGTTTTCAAAGCTAGAAAGCAATTACAACGATGCTATCAGCTTGATGAAATCTGCTATTGATGAGAATGATGAAGAATTTTTTTCTGAAGTTAAAGGTGAGTTAGTAAAGCTAGAGAAATTAATCAAACTTAAAGAGACAGAATCCTTATTTACTGGTGAAGCAGATAACAATAACTGCTTTTTAGAAATCCACTCAGGAGCTGGTGGAACAGAGAGCAATGATTGGACTGAGATGCTCATGCGCATGTATACAAGATGGGCAGAAATTTATCACAATTTTAAAGTTGAAGTTGTAGAAAAATTAGATGGTGATGCAGTTGGTATAAAATCTACAACAATAAAGATCATCGGAGAAAAAGCTTACGGGTGGGCAAAAAGCGAAAGTGGAGTTCATAGATTGGTTAGAATATCACCATTTGATGCAAATGGTAAACGTCATACCAGTTTTGCAAGTGTAGGAGTAACTCCAGTGATTGAAGATTCAATAGATATTGTTGTGGATGAAAAGGATTTAAAGATCGACACTTACCGTGCTTCTGGAGCAGGTGGTCAGCATGTAAATAAGACTGAAAGCGCGGTACGTATTACGCATATTCCAACAGGCGTTGTAGCTCAATGCCAAAATGGTCGTTCTCAACATAAAAATAAAGATGAAGCACTTAAACTACTTAAAGGACGTTTATATCAAATTGAATTGGAAAAAAAAGAACAGAAAATGGCCGAAGAATATGGCAAGAAATGCGATATAGGTTGGGGCAGTCAGATCAGATCGTATGTTATGCATCCATATCAAATGGTAAAGGATTTAAGGACTGGACATGAAGTTGGCAATATAAATTCCGTTTTTGATGGCAATATAGATTGTTTCATAGTTAGTGTATTGGAGTTAAAATGAGATTTATTAAAAAGCTAAGTTTTATGCTCTGCTAATAAGGGGAAAAGAAAACCAAAATCTATTGAGAAAAATGGAACAATTTTGTGAATATATCTATTATCCAAGTAGCTGATGAAAATGGCAACTTGTTTCTTATGGGCACAAAATGTAATATGAAGAGAAATCTTCGTACATTAAGTTGTAGCCGCGCAACGTCTGCCATTGATGATTATTTCACCTACTGTAACTGCTGCTAAAATAAAGCAGTAATACACTTGTGTTAACAAAGAAATAGGTGAGACAGAAGCAATGCTACCTGCTAGCAGCAGCTGGGAACCATAAGGCAAAATGCCTTTTGTAACGCAAGCAAAAATGTCTAACAAGTATGCACTACGGTATGACGGAATATTATGCTTTTGCGCGAGCCTTTTTGCAATATCGCCACTTAATAAAATAGCAATGGTATTATTAGCAACTAAAACAGTAAACATAGATGCTATGCCCGCTATTACAAATTCAGCTTTAGTTTTTGTTATATTGCTTTCATCGATAAGTTTGTGTAATGCCTTTTGACCCTGCTTGTACATTATATGACTCAATCCGCCAATAAATAGAGCAAATATCACTATCTCGTTTACTTTTTTGAAACCGTCATATATGTCATGAGAGAGTTGAATGATAGTATAGTCAAAAAAAGTCATCCCTAATACACTAGCAACAATTATATTTATAGTTATTGTTACTAAAGTAGTAACTTCAAATAACCCCATGATTATTAAAGAAATATAAGGAATAATCTTTATTACTGATAAATAATCTAAATTTGATGTAGGAATAATTTTTGTACTATCTGCCATAATTGCCAGATAGACAAGCGTTATAATGCTGGCAACAAATGCTACTTTAGAATTCACTTTAAGTTTATCCTTTATCGTGGCCCCCTGTGAAGAAACAGATGCAATAGTAGTGTCAGATATCATTGAAAGATTATCACCAAATACGGCACCTCCAACTACAGTTGCAGTTCCTATTTCAAGACCAAAAGCCCCACTTTTTGCTAAGTTAACAGCTATTGGTACCATTAATACAACAACTCCCATAGACGTACCAATTGCAGTTGATATAAAAGCGGAAGCCAAAAATACTCCAGGCAGTAGTAATCTTGCTGGAAGGAAATTGAGAATTAAATCAGCAACAGTATCTGCACTACCAATTGATTGAGTCACCACAGAAAATGCTCCAGAAAATAGAAAAGTTAAACACATAGTAAGGGTGTTTTTATCGCCCATACCCTCGATGACAGTATCGATGTTACGTTGAATTTTACCTGCACTGCATGCAACAGCAAAAAATAGCGCCGGTAGTAGGCAAATTACCGGTGAAACTTGGCGAAGCGGATTATCAATTCCAATAAAGGAAAAATAGACACCACTTCCAAGGTATAAGATTAAAAAAATAACCAAAGGAAAAAAAGCTGTCATTTTACTGCCTTAAAACTTATGATTATAATCAATTAAGTGGTTTCAGGCAAGCTTGGTTTTCTGTAAGTTAATAACAGTCCTTTTAGACTCTCAAGTTACGCTATGGAAAATGCGTTGACTATTCTACCATAATATATAGCATCAAAAAATACTCTGTAGTATGAGGTAAAGCTATGGTAATGACATATGAACAGTGGAACATAATATTAGGTGTAATTGATCAAGAGGTAAATTTAAGTAAAGACAATGTAATTGAAAGAATAAAAGAGCTATTAAAGGAAGTAAAGATACTAGGGCAAGCAGAAACATCAAGAATGTTAGAAGAGATATCGCATGGATTAGAAGTATCAAGCAAGATTCCAAGAGTAAAAGAGACACAAGAGCCATTAAAAAAGAGACTAAAGGTGGTAAATGTACCGCAGACAAAAGAAGAAGCAAAAAAGATACTAAAGGAGTCAAGGGTATCAAATGCGCAACAGATGGTAAAAAGAATGCTAAAAAAGTTAGGTGTACAAGAGACATCAGAAGAACCAAAAGCAGTGGCGCTAGAGGATGTGCTAAATGCACGAAAGATCTCAGAAAAGGTACCAGTGATGCTAGATACACAAAAGATACTAGAAACACTAAATAGACTAAAGAAAGAAAGTGGAAATGTGTATAAAGAGTGGGAAGAAAATGAGTTTAATATAAATTATTGGTTTGAAATAGATTGTTTGCATGAACGCTTTTCATACACGTTATTATATTTAGCTATTGATTTTAAGCTGAACAATTTAATCAATTCTATGCTTAAAGTAAAAGGAATCGATATTAATGCACCAAGTCCGTTTTCCGAATGGACTGCTTTACATTGGGCTGTTGAAAATAGGAACACAGAAGTAGCACGCAAGCTAATAGAAGAAGGGGCAAATGTTAATCAGTTGGATTCATCTCAACGGACTACTTTATATCAGCCAGCTGTAAATGGCGATATAGAAATAACAAAAATCTTAGTAAAAAATAATGCAGATGTTAATGCAGAGGATCTAGCGAGATTGACTGCTTTATATGAGGCTGCCAGGAATAGCCATAAAGAAGTAGTAAAGTTCTTAATGAATAGTGGAGCAGATGTTAAGAAGAATGGGGCGCTTAAACTTACTCCTTTACATATTGCTGTTGCAAATGTTGATGAAGCAATGGTGGATTGTATAATACAAAACGATAAGAATATTGACGAAAATATTGAGACAGTGGATGTATTTGGATGGACTCCTTTATATTGGGCTGCTGCAAGGAATAATACATCAATATTAGGGAGCCTATTACAGGCCATATTACGATATAGAGCAAGTGTTGATATAGAGGATATGTTAATTGGGCGATCTCCCTTACATATTGCTGCTACGAATGATAATGTGGAAGCAGTAGAGCTCTTAATAAACTATGGAGCAGAGGTTAACTATAAGGATGCATGGGGATGGACTCCTTTTAATTGTGCTGCTGCAAGAGGCAATATAGAAGTAATGAATTGTCTAATAGCCAATGGAGCAAATATTGAGACGAATGATCCACAGAAAATATTATTTTCTATTCATCCATATAATTTTCTAAAAGCAGTAAATACTATGATACAACTTGAAATATGTAAGGATGTGATAAAATTGGTGGAAACTGATCTTTTACGTTATGCTTCCAGAAATGGTAATATACTAATGGTATGTGCTTTATTAGAAGCTGGAGTAAATGTTAATGCAAGTGACGATTTAGGATCAACTGCTTTACATAAAGCTGCCAAGTATAACCATCCGAAAGTAGTAATGACCTTAATTTCATATGGAGCAAATGTTAATGCACAGAATAACTCAGGCGAATGTCCTTTAAGTTATGCTATCGAACGTAGACACTGGATAGTAGTAATGACCTTACTATTTTATTGCGCAAAAACTTCATTGCCTGATCACTGCGGTGAAACTGTAAAAGATTTAGCTGAACGTCAAGGTATAAGTAATCTTCTAATAGAAGCAGAAAAAAGAGCACCAGATATACTTACGCGGCTTAACTTAGAATTAAGTATACTCAGAAACAAAGCATTAATGACAGTGCAACACACAGATTCACATATGGTGCAACACATAGCATCACATATGTTGAGAGAAATAGAATTACATCTATCTATCAGCTTTGAATTTATGATAAGAGATCAAGCTAATCAAATTGAACAATTACAGTATAACGCTAAACTTAATGAAAAAGGAGTAGTACTTATAACTGACCCCATTAAATGTATGCAGTTAGGAACTAACACTAAAGCGTGTCCAGCTGAAATGGATGGAGTAAAAGAACAAATATTACATAGTCCTTGCAGGTGGTCATATCGCACTAAAAATGTTAATGTAGGAAGAGTAACATCTTTAGCTAACGGCATTGAGTGTATGAAGTTAGGGCCTAACACTGAAGCGTGTCCAGGCCCTAGTACTAAAGAGCCTAATACTCACCTCTCTATGATCGAGAAACTATCATTGTTACCACTTTACTCAGCTGTAGGAAAATATGAAGCTGTTATAAATAGTTAAATAATCCTCTAAATTCCAGCACGTAGCACTCGATGCAAGTAGCTGAAACTGAGGAGTAAATTAGCTATGTTAGATTTTAGTTTACACAATAAAATTTTTATAAGTAAGATGTCAGAAGGTATCAAAACTATATTAGTAGAAGACAATAACGTTAGGCTCGATAGGTACATCAGAAGAATTTTTCCCAATTTGAAACAATCTGCAATTGAGAAGTCTTTAAGGAAAGGATTAATCAAGGTTGATAATTGCACGGCAAAATCCAGCGATAGGGTAAGCTCTGGGCAAACTATAATGATAAGATACTTAGACTATATTGAGAACACTAATTCTGACTGCAAATATAATGAAAAGTTAGTGAATCTACTAAGAGAGAACATATTATATGAAGACGAATATATACTAGCTATAAACAAACCCGCAGGGGTCATTGTTCAAGGCGGCATAAAGGTAAAAATTAGCATTAGTGATTTGCTTGATCAAATAAGAGAAGGGGAAATATTCAAAATTGTCCATAGACTTGATAGAGATACAAGTGGAGTAATAATATTCGCGCGCAATGCTAGTGTTGCAAGATATCTTATGGAAGAATTTAAAGGACGGAGAATAAAAAAAACTTACCTAGCATTGACTTCTGGTATACCGAGCAAAGATAATGGAACAATAGACTATCCGTTGGTGAAAAAATATATTTCAGGGCAAGAAAAAGTAGTCGTTGATGAAGATTCACCTCAAAATGCCACTACACATTTTTCAACTATAGCAAAGCTAAAACACAATACAGCTTATTTAAAATTACAACCAATTACGGGTAGAACTCATCAGTTACGTGCACATTTAGCTCATATAAATTGTCCTATTCTTGGTGATGGTAAATATGGTGGTAAAAAAGCTTTTATTGATGGGGTAGTAAATCAGATCCACCTTCATTCGCATTCTTTATCTTTAAAATTGCCAAATAATAAAGAAATCACTATTACTGCTCCTATCCCTAGGAATATCGAAAAATCTATTGAAGTGCTATCTTTCAACTAAAACGATTTCACCAATCAACTTTTCTATCTTTGGCTTTAATTTGAAGTACAGATATTAGGCTAATTAATGCACAGATAGTAAGATAAATGCCTGCTGCAAGTTTTGTTTCAGTTTTTTCTATAAGCCACATGCATATCGATGGAGAAAGACCACCAAAAATACCTGCAGATATGTTATGTGCTAGGCTAAAGCCAGTGCATCTAACTTTTGTTGGAAATAACTCGCAGGCGAGAGAATTATATATTCCAAAAGATGCGCCTATCGGCACACTTATTAATAGAAAAGTGAGCGTTACAATATAGTGGTTATCATATGATAATAGTGAAAGTGCCGGCAAACTGACACAAGCTAAAGCTAATAACGTAGGAATGATCACGTTTTTTCTTCCAACTTTATCAGACAGTATTGCAAACAGCACTGCAGACGTCCCAAATGTAATTTCAACCATAATCCTTACTACATTTTTAATATCAATATCTGAAAGAATAAGCTCTTTTACAGATATGTTGTAAAACATGATTACTGAATAAACAATTGCGTTTTGAGCAATGCCAAGTCCAATTGCTATCACAAATGCTCTTTTATAATTCTTGATTAATTCTAAAAAGGGAGAATTAGATAAGCTTTTATTTTGGTCATGAGTTTTATATGCTAGACTCTCTTCCATTATGTACCTTATTAAAAAGCCTATTACACCCATAACAGAGCAGAAATAGAAGAGCAACCTCCAGCCCCAAATTTCATAATTTTCACCTGTAAACTTTTTGCAAACAGCTATCATTACAAAGCATGTAATAGAACCAAGAGCACCACTAAAAGCTTTCATGCTACCTAAAAAGCCTAGATTTTTTTTGTCGCTTGAATGCTCTATTAAAAAAGCTGAATTGATACTTGTTTCTCCACCTGCTGCCATTCCTTGTGTTATTCTACAAAGCAGAAGCAGTATAGGAGAAAATATTCCTATTTCTTTAAAGCTTGGTATAATCGCAATTGCAGTAGATGATATCGAAGCTAATATTACGGAAGTCAGCAAAATTTTCCTTCTGCCGTATTTATCTCCAATGTAACCAAAAATAAATGCACCAAGTGGTCTAAATCCAAATCCAATTGCAAAACTGCCAAGAAATTTGATTGTGCTTAAATAATCACTTTCTGAAGGAAAAAAAACGTTGCTTATTATATGCGTTAAAACTCCAAACAGAGTTACTTCATACCATATAATCATATTGCAGATTATGCTTGATAGTATTGCTTTTTGAATATTGTTCATAACTTCCAGTTTACCACACTCCGCTATAAAAATTTTTATTCAACAACCTTTAAAGACAACTCACGTAAATGCTTATCCTCTACTTTAGAAGGAGCACCCATTAGAACATCTTCACCTTGCTGATTCATAGGAAAACAGATTACTTCACGAATGTTCGGCTCATCAGCAAGCAGCATAACCATTCTATCAACCCCTGGTGCTATTCCACCATGAGGTGGCACTCCAAACCTAAATGCACGCACGAGCGCACCGAATTTTGTATCAACTTCCTCTTTACTGTAGCCTGCAATGGCAAAAGCTCTGTACATAATATCTAGTTTGTTATTACGAATTGCTCCACTTGACAGCTCTATTCCATTGCAAACAAGATCATATTGGTAAGCAAGGATATCCAGTGGATTCTTTTCTTCTAAATCTTTCAAGCCACCACGTGGCATAGAAAATGGATTATGAAAGAAATCAATTTTTTTACTTTTATCGTCATACGCAAAGTAAGGAAAATCAATCACCCAACAGAATTTGAAGATATTGTCATCTATAAGACCTAGTTCTGATCCCAAAAGAATACGCACTTTCCCTGCAATTGTTGCTGCCTCATTCTCTTTGTCAGAAGCAAAAAACACACTATCTCCAGGTTCTATATTTGTTATTTCTTTTATGGAATTTAACCTATTGTCATCAAGGAATTTAGCAATTGGTCCTTTTGCAATTCCATCTTTATCGAACGTTATATATCCAAGACCTTTAGCACCGAATTCTCTTTGCGCATGTTCTATTTTTTTATCAAAAAAGCTACGAGGTTCCTCTGCTGTTTTAGGAGCAGGAATGGCTCTCACTACCATACCGCGTTCAATATTGCTTTTGAAAATATTGAACTCTGAATCACGGAAAATTTCTGTTACATCGCTAATTAATAATGGATTACGCAAATCTGGCTTATCAGATCCATATTTGAGCATTGCTTCTTTGTATGTAATACGTGGAAAATCTTTATCGACAGACTTGCGAGAAAATTTCGCGAACACTTTATATAAAGTAGATTCAATAACCTGAAATATATCTTCTTGAGTCACAAAAGACATTTCAAGGTCGAGCTGATAAAACTCCCCAGGAGAACGGTCAGCCCTTGCGTCCTCATCACGAAAACAAGGTGCAATTTGAAAATATTTATCAAACCCTGAAACCATAAGCAACTGCTTAAAAATCTGTGGAGCTTGTGGTAATGCATAGAATTTACCAGGATTTAGTCTGCTTGGCACTAAGTAGTCACGTGCACCTTCAGGAGAAGAGGCAGTAAGTATTGGAGTTTGAATTTCCAAAAATCCTTGCTCTATCATGAGCCTCCTGAGCTCTGAAATGATCTGTGAACGCAGAATAATGTTGTTACGGGCTTTTTCACGTCTTAAGTCAAGAAAACGATATTTAAATCTCATGTTTTCTGGGTATTCTTGCTCACCGGCGATACTTGCTAATATACTCCTTTCTTCTTTTGCTATTTCTTCATCACAGTGGAACTCAACTTCCGATTCAACTTGTAAATTACTAACTATAACTTCAATTTCTCCTGTGGAAATAGAGCTATTTACCGTGTCTTCAGTTCTAGCTTTGACTATTCCTGTGACAGTAATCACACTTTCTGATTTTAAATTTGAAATTTCATCAAAAAAGTCTTTGTCATTATTAAATACCAGTTGAGTAATTCCATAAAAATCTCTTAAATCAACAAAGATTAGGTTACCATGGTCACGTTTACGGTACAGCCACCCAGAGAGAGTAACTTCCTTTTCTACATCATTCTTCCTTAATTCATTACACGCGTGAGTTTTATAGCAGTTCATTTAATTGAAATTTCTAGAATACAGAAAGATTATAAAATAAATTAACCTTTGGGCAAGCTAATATCTAAAAATCCTTTACAAACAATTCTGATTTGGATATAATTTTTTTGATTGTGTGTGTTGAGGTATACTTATGAATTCTGAAGAATTAGAGGAAATGTTGGCTAAAAAAAAGAGGGTGGATGCTGTAATAAAAGATCTTGTTGATACTGTTACCAAAAATGATTTAGAAAAAGTAAAGTCAATTTTTGAGAAAAATAGTTCCATTATTCGAGATGTTGTTACTGACGTTAATTCCCAAAGCGGTACAAATTTATTAGGTGATGCTGTTGATGAAGAAATAGCTAAGTATTTAATAGAGCAAGGTGTAAGTTTCAGCGCTGCAGTCAAAAAGGCGATTATGAAAAGAAATTTAGGGTTAATAAAATCAATCTGTGAGATAAATAAATCAATAGCTAAACATGAGTTACAGCAAAATCCTGAGCCACTACAATCTGCAACTTATGATCACAAATTTAATGATAAAATTGCAAGGTATTTGATTGAACAAGGTGCAAATCCTAATGCAACTGATCATCTTGGTCGTTACTTACTTCATCTGCAAATTGCAAAAAGCAATTTCAAAGGAGCTAAGGCTTTAATAGAAAACGGTGCGGATGTTAATTTAATAAATCAAGAGGTAAAAAGCTATCGGAGATTAATTATGGGTGGTAGTGAGTTGAAGGGTGAAACTGCGTTGAGTTTTGCAATTAGAAAATATTACGAATATAAAGGCATAGACGATCAAAAATCTGATGAAACCTTAAAATTTATAAGTTATTTAATAGAACAAAAAGCAAACTTAAATATCAAAAATTGTAATGAGATGGTCCCTTTAGATATTGCTATATTTCATAATTCTCCAAAGATAGTAGAATTATTGATAAAAGCTGATGCTGATCTTAATGTTGGAAGGGAAAAAGCAGAAGGTGTTTTAAAGTATGCAATTACTGAAGGGCATATAGATATAGGGAAAGCTACAATTCGATATATTTTGGAACATGACTCACACTGGTTAACAACTTCAAATAAACCAGATCTTCTCAATGACCAACAAGAGTTATCAGTCTACTGGGACGAATATAAAGCTCAAGTTAAAGAACTTCATGATATAGTGGAAGATAGAATTAACTTGACTGGTGACGGCTCTACCCGTCCTATAATGAGAACAGTGAGTGGCTTTTTAGATCATGAAAGTAGAAAAAATCTAGTAAAATCATCATTCATATCTAGTGCTGAGGCACCAGAAAATTTTTGTCCGAGAAAGCTGGCTGTTATAAGTGTAGCTGCAATAACTTGCGCTTTAGCATTATATTTTCTTGCTCCATTAATCATTGGGTCTTCTGCTGGAATTGGTACTCAACTAGCATTAGGAGCTGTAGGTGCAGTTGTAGGTGGTGGAATTGGAATCTTGACCAATGTGGCAATAGATCAATGCTACGTTAATTCAGCTACTCAGAAAGCTGACTAAAATTAAAGCGCCATAGATTGCTAAAACTCCATAATTGTGGAGTAATATAATGTTACTTTCCTCAAGCCTTTAGCTCCTCAAATACTTCTCTTGCTCTGTTTAAAACAGAATCAGGAAAACCAGCAAGTTTTGCTACATGTATTCCATATGACTCATCTGCAACGCCCTCAATTACTTCATGTAAAAAGATGACTTCTCCTTTCCATTCTTTTATTTTCATACAAAAACATTTCACATTTTCTAAGTATTCACCTACTTTAGTCAATTCATGATAATGAGTTGCAAAAATGGCGCGGCACTTATTTACATTGTGAATATGTTCAATCACTGCCTGTGCAATAGATAATCCATCATACACTCCTGTGCCCCTACCAATTTCATCAAGTATCACCAAGGAACGATCTGTTGCCTGATTTACTATCGTTGCTGTTTCGATCATCTCTACCATGAAGGTAGAATAACCAGCTGTTATATTATCTGTTGCACCAACCCTGCTAAATATCTTGTCAATCACTCCTATATGCGCACTCTCTGCTGGCACAAATGACCCCATGTGAGCTAAAACTGCAATGAGAGCGTTTTGCCTCAAAAAAGTGCTTTTTCCCGCCATATTAGGCCCAGTAATTAGATGTATACCAGCTAAATTGATGCTATTTGAAATGAATTTATCGTTAACTTCAACCACTGGATGTCTTCCGCTACAGATATTGAACTCTTTGCTGTCATCAATGATGGGTTTTACGTAATTATTTTGCACTGCAAGCTCTGCAAACGCGGTTCTAATATCAAGTTTTGCCAAAGCATTTGCAGCAAGAGCAATTTTTTCAGATTCTTTAGCGACTTCACTACACAGTTCACTAAAAATTTTCATTTCTAAGCCGATTGCAGCATCACGTGCCGTAAGAATTTTATTTTCTAGTTCTTTCAATTCATTAGTAGTGTAGCGCATGCTATTTGCTAAGCTTTGTCTATGAATAAATATATCCGAAGTTATTTTGTGATTTGCCGACACTTCAACGTAATAACCGAGTATGTTGTTATGTAATATTTTAAGTGCGGCAATACCAGTTAGGTCGCGATAAGATTCACGGAGTTTGGTTATTAGTTTATTACTATTATTTAATATGTAGGATAACTCAGATAATTCTGAGTTGTATTTTGAGTGAATAAATCCTCCTTCTTTCACGGAACTGAGGTTATTATCAAGTATAGCACTATTTAACAGTTCAAATAGGTCTTTATGATTGCCAAGGCTTTTATGTATTGTGCTTAGTTCACTTTCGTCACTACTTATCACCTGAGTAGTAGACACTGGTTCCTTTTCTCTGGTCAAGCACTGGAATGACATCTGAGAGTTAATTTCTGATTTTTCACTTAAACAATAATTATGCAAGGTAGACAGAAACTCAGACAACTCTAAAGTTTTTCCTAGGCCTATTTTTAATAGGTTCATATCCTTTGGTGAACCACGCCCTAGTATTAAGCGCGATAAAGACCTCTCAATATCTGGAATGTTAGATAATATCTCTCGTATTTTTCTGCGTGGCTCATGATTATTTACAAAAAATTGAGCGGTGCTGAGCCTCAAATTAATTGCCTTAGAGCAAGCAAGGGGTGAAGCGAGCATTTGTTTGAGCAGGCGTCCACCAGAGGCTGTAACTGTGTGATCAATAACTGAAATTAGTGAACCTTTCTTTTCACCAAATTGAGTTGAAAACAACTCAAGATTTCTCCTTGCTGAAGCATCAATAAGCATGAAATTTTGTTGCTTATAGGTTTTTGGGAATTCAAGCCTTGGAATGGAGCCCCTTTGTGTTACTCTGACATATTCAAGCAGTGCACCACACGCCATGATTTCTACTTTGCTGAAATTTCCTATACTCCCAAGTTCCCTGATTTTATAAAACTCGCATAACGTTCTGTGAGATTTACTATACTCAAAAAAGCTCTGTGCGTGTTGCGTAATTGATATTTTATAATTTTTTAAAATCGATCTAATTTTTTCGTCCTCAGTGAATTTTTCAGAAATTAATAATTCTCTTGGTGATATACGCAATAAATCACTATCTAGAGCTTTCAAACTCGTTAAAATGTGAAAAAATTTTCCCGTCGATAATTCAAGCCAACTAATAGCATATTCGTCATTTTGTTCAACTATGGATGCGAGATAATTATTGCTTTTATCCTCCAGTAGTGAATCTTCTATAATTGTACCTGGAGTTACAACTCGCACTACATCACGTTTTACTATGGATTTATAGCCCCTCTTTTTTGCTTCATCAACAGTTTCTAATTGGTCACAGATTGCTACTTTGAATCCTAAATCTATTAGCTTGTGCAGGTAAGACTCACTACTGTGTGCTGGCACTCCACACATTGGTATTTCTTGCCCATTTGAATTGCCCCTCTTGGTTAGCACTATATTCAGCAATTTCGCAGCTTTAATAGCATCATCGAAAAACAATTCATAAAAATCGCCCAGTCTATAAAATAATAGATGATCCGTGTATTGAGCTTTCAAATTTAAATATTGCTCCATTACAGGGGTATTTTTTTCTCTTATTAAGTTCATAACATTTTTAAATATGTTAGCAGCAAACCACTTACTCTGGTGTTGGTTATTTTATTATGGATCAATAATTTTTTTTAGCTATAGTACAAAAACAAATAGTTTGAGGTAGAATTATGGAATATGAACGGTTGTTAAAAATATTAAGGACAATAAGTGACTTAAATGAGAACAATATAATCGAAAGGGTAAAAGAGGAATTGGAAAAAGAAGATCCAGACACGTATAAAAAGTGGCAAGATAATGGATTTAACATAAATTATACATTCGATGATCAAAGTACATTGTTACATATAGCTGCTAGAAATGATCTTGTAAAGATAGCAGAGCTTTTAATAAAAAAAGGGGGTAATGTTAATACAGCAGATCAAGATGGATGGAATCCTTTACACTTTGCTGCTGCAAGTGGTAGTATAGGAGTGGTAGAGATTCTCATAGCAAACGGGGCTAATGTTAATGCAGCAGATCAAGATGGGTGTACTCCTTTGCATTGTGCTGCTCACAATGGACATAAAGAGATAGTAGAACTCCTATTAGACACGGGGGCTAATGTTGATGCAGTAGATAAAGTTAAGATAACTCCTTTACACGCTGCTGTTCGCTTTGGTTATACAGAGATAATAAAAGTTCTCATAGCAAACGGGGCTAATGTTAATACAGCAGATCAAAATGGGTGTACTCCTTTGCATTGTGCTGCTCACAATGCAAATAAAGAGATAGTAGAACTCCTATTAGACACGGGAGCTAATGTTGATGCAGTAAGTCAGGCTGAGAGTACTGCATTACATCATGCTGTTTCTGCTGAAAATTGCCAAGTGGAAATAGTAAAAGCTATCATAGAAAAGGAAGCTGCTGTTGACATAGCGGATAAATACGGGCGTACTCCGTTATGCTGGGCTATTAGAAATGGCTATTCAGAAATAGCAAGAATTCTACTTGAAAACAAAGCAGATCCTTTATTGGGACATAAAAGTTTTAACACATTAAAGCTCTTGATTGAATTAATAAAAAATGATTTTAAGCACTCTAAGAAAGCAGAAGAAACACAGCAACAAGAGGATGATGAATATGAATTGATTAAATACTCACTGGTACTTCGCAATGACTGTTCTTTAACTGATATTGCTGAAAGAGGTGCATTTGGTAAGCTGATATCTACGTGGCTTGTTGACATGTCCAACTTAACAGAGAGTCAGAAGGAGTTGAATAAAAAATTCTTAAGTACTTTTAAAGACTTTCCACATGTTACTTATAAGGATTATAAGAACGATGTTGAAAAAATTAAAAAATTTTTACTGGATCATAAAAGTAATCAAGATCTAAAAACAATCCTCAACCTTAAAAGAGGAGAATCTAAACTGACAATACTGCATATTCTATCAAGTATGGAATGTAGCAATGCGGGAGAATTCATAGATTTACTGTTGAATTCAGGTGCTGATCCTAATGAAAAGGACGACACAGGAAGAACACCTTTACATTATGCTACTCGTTCTGGTCATTGTGATACAATTATCAAATTGCTTCTAAGGAAAGGAGCTAATCTTGATATAAAGGATAAAAAAGGTAAAACCCCAATAGAATTTGCAGTTAATAATCCCAACCTTAATATTAAAGAGTACTTTTTAACTGATGATGTTATTTATGGAACTTTTCGTAAAAAAACACAAGTTGACTATAATGGAAAAAAGTATTTGTGCAAAAGTGTAAATCTATGGGGAGAGGATTTTCTACTAGATGAGCAAGATCCAGATAAATATTTTTGTAAATTAGATGAAGTTCAAGACATAAATCAGCTAGAACAGGTTGTAAATGAAGCTATAAAATCTAAGGTAAGGTTCAATCTTACTTGTAAGGGAAATATATATGAAAATACTTATGAGAGTAAGTATAATTTTACAGATTATGTAATAAGAAGAATTAGTGAATTAAAGATTTTTCAAGGTGAAAGGGACATAGAAGTTGCTAGTCGCATAGTATGTAATTTGGTAAAAAGAGGTGCAGTATTTGAAACTCTAAGTAGTATAATTGTAATTGATAAACTAGAGAAGTTTAAAGACCACAAAGCTAATCTGAAAGAAGCACGTAAAAGCTATATACATTATTCTCTAAGGTTTTTGGAAGCTGCAAAAAACGCAACTACTGGCAAGGTAAAAGAGGCAAAAATGGACAACTTCACTTTCTACTTGAAATACTCAAAGAATAGTATAGTCGAGGTTGCAAAAATCATAAATGGAACAGATGAAAGCACAGAATTTCGAAGAGACGTGATAGCAATCGGTGAAAGCGAGATAGAAATTTTAACGGAAGGTGGGGTAAGAAATTATACTGACCTTATAGGTAATATAGTACTGACTTTTCATACTGATTTGGGAAAAGTAGATGCTAGATTGTATTCTGATGTGCAAAATGCAGGAAAAATTATAGTAGAAGTGAGTAACAAGGAGGAAATATTGGAAAAGTTTAAAAATTATAAAGAAGAGTTAGGTGAGAACTGCTTGCTTGGTGGTTCTTCTGTCTACGACGCTATTAAGCAGGGATATTTTAAAAGGCCTGAGACAGTAGATTCCATATATCATGTAAGTTCTTCATTAGAAAATATATCTTTATTTCCTATTGTACAACAGAACATAGAGAAAATTCGCTAGCAAGGTTAGTGTTGCTTAGCTTAAGTTTAAATTGCCAAAAAATGAAAACTTCATCATACTGAAGGAACTACTTTTTTGCTAGAAGAAAAAGCAGCAAGGAGCGAACCAAAAGCGATAAGAAAGGATCCAAGCCAGATTATAGACATTCCAGGTTTATAGTGCACTTTAGCTGCGATTTTGCTCTTACTCTTATCAATCTCTCCAATTACAACATAAATATCAGAAAATAAATTGTGGTAGATACTGCTTTCAACATTTTTCTGACCTTCCGCAAGGTAAAATCTATATTCAGGAGTTACTTCACCTAATATCTTATTATTCAGCAAATTCCTGATATCCATTGTACCCCTCACTGCATGGAAATTTTTTTCTTTTATTAGCTCAATATTTCGTAAAGTAACTTTAAATTTATTGACTGTTATGCTATCTCCTATTCCCAAGTAGTTTTCTTTTTTCTCCTGCCAACCAACAGAATAAGATATACCAAGCACTAGAATTGCCACTCCAGCATGAGCAAGCATCATTGCATAGTAGGACTTAGAAACTCTTCTTGCTAATAAAATTGATTCACCAAATGCTACCTTAAATAAACAAATTCTTTTACTATATGCTTCTAAAACAAAGATTAATAATGCTATGGAGATGGTAATTGATAGCACAATCATTAGCTCCATGTGAAAGATAAACGGCAAAATAGCTGCAGCACTACAAAATGAAAATCTATATTCACGGAATATTGGCAATAGACTATTTCCCTGCCAACTGCAGTATTGCCCTATCATGGTGAGCACTAGAATAGCTAGTGCAATAGAGTTAAATAAAGAATTGTAATATGGTGCTCCAACTGAAATTAATTCACCGGTTAAATACTCAAGCACTGTAGGGTATAAAGTGCCAACAAATACGATAAAAAATGCAGTAATAAATAATAGATTGTTTATTAGCATCATTGTAAAACGTGAGAAAATAGGGAAGTTTTGCTTTGGTATGTCCCCTGATGTCATTCCAGCGCGTGACCACATATTTTTTTCCTGGATCCCAGTGTCAAGCACTGGAATGACAGGTGGTTGTGCAAGAGATCTATTCTTTTTTACAAATACGATAAATACTACTAAACTACTGACTGTAATTACGCTGAGCAAAGCTAATATATATAATCCATATTTTGGATCATCCGCAAATGTGTGCACTGAGGTAAGTATTCCTGAGCGGACTAGAAATGTTCCAGTCACACTCAATATAAAAGTTGTAAGCGTAAGTAAAATAGCGAAATTCCTTAAAGTATTGAAATTTCGTACAACGAGCAACAAATGTGTCAGCGCCACTGCAATTAGCCAAGGCATCAAAGAAACGTTTTCCACTGGATCCCAGAACCAAAATCCACCCCAACCGAGTTCACGATATGCCCACCAGCTACCCAAGCTGATGCCCAAAGTGAGCAGCGACCAAGAAATAAGTACCCAAGGCCTGACAATTTTAGCCCAAACATTTCCTTCAGTATTTAAAATTAATCCAGCTATAGAGAGCGAAAAAGGAACGCTAAATCCAAGGTACCCCAAATATAATACCGGTGGATGAATAGCAAGGCCTATATCCTGCAATATCGGATTAAAACCCAGTCCATCTGTTTCAATGCCTGGCATTTTAGTGAAGGGGCTGGATTCAAGTAAAGTGAACAGTAAAAAACAAAAGCAAATCAAGCCTTGGGTGATAAGAGATATTTTTTTTAATTTACTACCATTAGTTCGTTCTGGTGTCATTCCAGTGCTTGACACTGGAATCCAGTTTTTATTACACTGCCATTTGATGTACTCATTTGCAATTAAATTGTCTGGATCCCAGTGTCTGGGCACTGGGATGACAGAAGGTATATAAATATCCATTAGTAATAAATACATGACAAGCACTAAGGTCCAAAGCAACATAGACCCTTCTTTATTTCCCCAAACACCACAAATCTTATAGATTAAAGGTTTTGTTGTGTGTGAGTGGTAATATACGTTTTCAAGTGAGAAATCATTTTTAATGTGGCAGTAGATCAAAATAGCCATTGATGCTGACACACAAAAAAATATGGCAGAGGAGACGAATCGGTAAGAACTAAACGGTAGAAACAAATACGTTAAAGATAACAAACAGGCTACCAATAACAATATATTCCCAAATTCAGGCATAAGATTCATATAATGATATTACTAATAATAAATTGGGAGTTAAAGTTTTAATATAGGAACAAAGTTAATCTTCAATTATATTAATAGTAAGTAAAAATTAAGCATTAAGCTTTTATACTTTATATTATATAACATTAATATTGTGAGGTAATATTATGGGCACAACTAAGATTAGTGAATTTCTATTCAATATAAAAGGTAAAGTGGCAAAACAACATGCTGAACCAATAATTGAAAAAAATCTCTATACTATTTTAGGATTCAAAGATGTAGAAGATTTAGAACATAAGACAAGTAAGTCCGTTAACAAAAAAATTTGGCAGCTATTTATTGATTGCTTTACAAAGGAAATAGATTATGTAGCAACTAAGCAAGTTGTAAAAAACGTTGTTTGTAATATTGCCAAAAGTGCCCAAGGCAATGCTTTTACTGAAGCTGAAAGCTTAATCTTAAACGAAAAACAAGATAATAAAAAGAGAGAAAGAGCGATTAAAAAAGCTACTAGTATTTTAAAAAAAATCAATCCAGAAAAAGCCTTCAATGAACTTTCAGTAATAAAAAAACAAGCCGAAGATTTTTTACAAACCGATTTTTATAAGGCGCAGAGCAAACCACTGCCAGGATTTGCTACATCTGGTGCACAGCTTTTTGCGGAAACTTTGAAATATATAGAAACACTAGAAAAATTATCAGAAGTTAAAAAGGAAGATTTAACTAAGAGTTTCCTATTAAATTATATTAGTTCACTGAACAAAAAGTATCCTAAATCACAAGGTAAAAGGGAAGATGCTATACGAATACTATCAAGCGATGAGTTGAAGAATTTTTACAATAAATGTATAGAAGAAGGAATGTTACAACCAATGGTATCTTATAAAGAATGCAAAAACCTATTTGATAAAATGAACCAGGCGAAGAATGAATCCAAAAGTATAATTGGAAGAAAAGAACAGGAAGGAAACTTGGAGAAAATAGATAAGTCGATAGTCAGTGCAATTAATGACATAAAAAAACATAGAGAAGCAATCCTTAACTGTAAAGATTTTCAAAGTTCTTACATAAAAGAGAAAAAAGAACATCCATTTAGAGGTACCTCATGTCAAAAAATGATTGATATATATCAAGAGAGAATTGCTGGATATCAGGAAAAAATTCGTCAAAATCTAAACCAAATAAGAGCAATATTAAAAGATACGCCGCAAGATGTGGAAGAATTTAAGGAAATAATCAATTGTGTGCATGAAGCAGAGCAGTATGATGAAATTTTTGATTCGGCTTTAATTTGTTTACCGAACATACAGAATAAGCTAGATATTCAACCAGAAAATCCCCTAACAGAACTCAGAGCTTCACAAATTAACGTTGAAATTGAGCTAACTAGGCTCTGTGAACAAAATATTAGAGTAAGCATGTGAGTGCTTCAACAAAATTCAAAAAACCAATAAAGACCTCATAAGTCTTATCAAAACAGGAGATTTCTAATAGTGGCAAATACCATGTATTTCTTTCAATTTGCCACTATTACGCCACCTAAATCACACATTGTCTTCCATGAAGGAAAATTTTGCTCCACTGCAAACACCTCATGTATAGATTTACTTCCATAATAAGAAAAATGGCAAAAGCAATTTTAGATCTACTCTAATAAAAGCCTATTTTCCTTGAAACTAAAATAGCTACTAAATGTGATAATAATATGATCTATTAATTCTATTCCTATGCTTTTGCAAGCTTCTGCAAGCTGTCTGGTGAGAAACATATCGCTACTTGAAGGCTGTATATCTCCACTTGGGTGATTGTGGGATATTACAATCGATGTTGAGCCAATCAAAAGAGCGCGTTTTATGATCTCTCTAACATAAAGAGGAGTTTGATCTATTGTACCAAAGTTTTGTAGATCTTCTGCTATTAGACGATATCTTTTATTCATATAGATAACGCGAAAATTTTCTTTATTAAGGCTTCCTATACTTGCTTTTAAATAATCAAGCAATTTTTCCCAATTATTGATTATAGGTAAGTCCTTTATTTCTTCTCGTGCAGAACGAACAAAAGCCTGTTTCACACAAAAGATAGCAGATATGGCTGCATTATTAACTCCTTTAATATTTTGCAGTGCTTCTAAATCGGCATTAAAAACCTTATTTAAACTACCAAAATTTTCTATCAAACTCTTTGCTACTGGCTTTACATCGATTCTACTATATGCTGAATATAAAATGTGTTCTAAAATCTCATAATCAAGTAATGATTGTCCGTTATCTAAAATAATTCTCTCTCTTAGGCGCTTTCTATGACCTTTTTTGTAATCTTTCATTATTCATGAATTGCTTATCTCTTATAATAAGAAATTGAATTTTTAAGTAAAATATTTAATAAAACACATGAAGCATAATTGTAAATTTTTGAAGACAGCAAATGAAAGTAGCCCCTCTCTTGTCATCACTGCCATTAAGTTAAGGGAAAGTGATGGACTGTATTGTAAAATCAGGTAAGATCCACAAATTAAAAGAAGTAATGACATGAGTAAAAAAAAGAATAATCATGTTTATAAAAAATAAATTGATGAGTTTAAACTTTATAAACGCACACAGAGCATCCTCAAAAGACTTCTCACGAAAAAGAAAGCTGCCCTTCATTAATGTATTTCTCCTGATTTTTAGAAAGAGTGTAAAGTCATTACAAGTAATGCTTAATGAGTTTGTTCTGCATACAAGAAAAGATTACACAATTACGGCAAGTGCATTTACTCAAGCAAGAAAGAAGCTAAAGCATACTGCGTTTTCAGAGTTAAATGATGATATAGTTTCCCTATACTACCAAGATCAGGAATTTAAAACCCACCATGGCTTCAGAGTACTTGCATTTGATGCTTCAATACTGATTCTGCCAAAGAGCGACAAAATAATAGGCGAGTTTAGCTCAAGAGCAGTATGGAATGGAATCCAGAGATTTGAAGACTATACAAGTGCAACCTTTGAAGTTTGCTACGATGTGCTAAATAATATTGCAATAAAATCTGTGCTAAGTAGAGGTGACAGCTATGAGGTTGATTTAGCGATCGGTATGCTTGAATCCATAAAATCAGACGATTTGTTAATCTGTGATAGAGGATACGTATCTTATCGATTTCTTGCTGAGCTTACAGGAAGGAAAATCAATTATATAATTCGCTGTCCAAGTTCGTCTTTCAATGAAATAAACGCTATGTTTAAGCCGGAAAGCCCATCTAGTACGGTGGTAGTGTCTACCGCACCTATTAAAGTAGCAAGACAGCTACGAAAGCTAGGATTACCTGATGAGATGAAATTCAGGTTAGTCAAAATAATACTTTCTTCTGGAGAAGTTGAAGTGTTAGTAACATCATCTGTTAGATGAGCAAAGTTTTACAGTCGAAGAGTTTGAGAGATTATATTACTTGCGCTGGGGAGTAGAAACATTTTTTTCTAGGCTGAAGGGAAGATTAAATTTAGAGAATTTCACAGGAAAAAGTATTGAAACTATCAAGCAGGATTTTTGGTCAACTATCTTCATCAGTAATCTAGAAAGTATCATGATAGAAGATGATGAAGAGACATTGAGCGCACAGAATAGTAAACTAAAAAAAAGCATCAATAAATCTGTCTCATTTAATGCGATTAAAAACTTAGCCTTTGATATTTTTTCTACAGAGTCAGACATAGACTGCATTATGGATCGACTATCACAGTTATTTTTGATGAACACTTTAGTGGTAAGAAAAGGGAGAAGAGTTGATCGTCATAAGATATCTGATATTCGTTCACTCAACTACCAGAAAAGAGCTAGAAAACATGTGTTTTAAATTCAAGATATCTTTTCAGTATCATTGTATTAGTACATTCTTTGCAAAATAACCTGCAATTATTACTTTTTTAAATAACTTGCACTTTTCAGACTCCCTTTTCTTAAAAATTCACCCTAGTATTTACCATAATTATCAATCACTTCAAATTTTTTGTCCAATCTTAACTTCTCTTTCCCTTAACTTAATGGCAGTGCTCTTGTCATCTCCTGCTCCCTCCTTCTTGTCATTCAAGTAGCCTCTATCCCAGTGGGCTTTGTTGCAAATATTAATAAATTTACCAAGCGAAAAAAGGCAAAAAAATCCCCATGTAACGAGTTTTAATAATGTAAATTGGCGCTGTAATAATGTGCTAACGCTTAAAATAAGAGCGTTTTGGCTGAATGTAGAAAAAATAAAAAAGACATGCAGCCGCTATAATTTTTATGTAATTTGCCAATAAATATCTGAGTTTTTTACTGAATTTTTGTTGTTGAACCCGCGCGGATCGAAAACAAGGATAAATACTCTTATTGTCATAATAAGGGGGCTGGCGCAGTTTGTCAAGGAAGTTTTATGCGAGAGATCTATTGAAATGCTCGTGCAAAATCATACTATTAATTAGTACACTATAAATTTAAAATTATAAATATGTTAAGCAAATTAGTAACTTTGCTATTAATTTTTATACTCCCTTTTAATTCGTACTCATATCAGTTTAGAACTAAAGCAAAGCAAGCAGTTGTTTTAGATTTAGCTTCAGACTCTTTCATTTTTGACCATAATTCCAGTGAAAAAATGGCCCCATCTTCAATGAGTAAGTTAATGACTTTATATGTAGCTTTTGACTATCTAAAAGCTGGAATAATAAAAATGGAAGATAAATTTCGAGTAAGTAGAAAAGCATGGGAAAGGAAAGGCTCTTCTATGTTTTTGAAAGAAGGTCAATTTGTTACGGTAAAAGAACTACTTGAAGGAATTACAATTGCCTCAGGTAATGATGCATGCATAGCGCTAGCCGAGGGTATTGCAGGATCAGAGGAGAATTTTGTTGCTGAAATGAATGAAGTTGCACAAGATTTAAATCTTAATGATAGTCATTTTGTTAACTCAAGCGGGTGGCCAGATGAAAACCATTTTATGAGCGCAAAAGACTTGGTAACACTGGCAAAAAGAATTTTCACCGATTTTCCTGAATACTATGATCTATTCTCTGAACAATATTTGACATATAACGATATTGTACAAAAAAATAAAAATCTTTTACTTTTCCATGATATTGGAGTTGATGGTCTAAAGACAGGTCATACAAGTGCTGGTGGTTATGGCATTATAGCATCTGCAAAACGGAACGATAGGAGAATTTTTGCTATTGTGAATGGTTTGGACACCGAGAAAGAGCGAATAGAGGAAGCAAAAAGACTAATACAATATTCCTTAAATCATTTTAATACCAAGAAAATATTTGCTAAGGATAGCGTAGTTGAAGAAATAAATATTGTTTATGGAAAAGATAAAAAAGTGCCCGTTACAGTTGCAAACGATGTTACCATAACTTATAACCGCAGATTACATGATAAAATTAAAGTGCGTATTGAGTATAAAGATATGGTACCCGCACCAATTAAAAAAGGTCAAGAAGTGGGCAAAATTTTTGTAGAAATACCTGGTACTGAGCAACAAACTATACCTGTTTATGCAGCAAATGATGTGCAGGAATTGAGCTATATAAAAAAAATTTTTAGAAAGTTGTTTTAATCAGCAAATGTAAGTTAAGTAGACCTGAAATACTAATCTACTTTCAACCCCTCAGCATGTAAACTGCGTGGTAAAGATTCCAACTCTTTTGCAGCAGTGAGTTCTTTATTTTTTGCATGTATACCAAGCTTATTGAATTCTCGAGCAGCGGGAAATACTCTTGCCTCAAGCGAGCCAGCAGTTTTATTGTAATGGTCGACAGCGCTTTTTAAGCTCCTGCGTAAATTGTCAAAGTTTTCGCCCATTGTGCAGATTCGCTCATATAAAATATGGCCTAGTTTACTTATTTTCTTTGCATTTTCTGCTATCACCTCTTGCTTCCATCCATAGGCTACTGCCCTAAGCAGCGCAATTAAAGTTATCGGTGTTGCAATAATAACTTTTTTTTCTATTCCAATTTCTATCAAAGCTGGTTCACACTCCAGTGCTGCGCTGAAAACTCCTTCTCCTGTTAAGAAAAGTACTACAAGTTCTGGCGTATTTTCAAACTGATTCCAATATTCCTTTCTGCCTAGATCGTTTATATGTTTTTTTATTGCCAGAGAATGATTCTTCAATTTTTCCCTTTGTATCTGCAAATCATTTTGCGACATAGCATCCATATAAGAATCAAGTGGTACTTTAGCATCTATTATTATTTGCTTTCCTGATGGCATTTTTATTATCAAATCAGGACGCAACAAATTGTCCTCATTTTTATCAATTACTGAGGCTTGAGTCAAAAAATCGCAATATTCAATCATTCCCGCCATTTCTACTACTCTTTTTAGCTGCATTTCACCCCATTTTCCCCTAATGTGAGGCTTCCTCAGGGCGTTAGCAAGGCTAGAAGTTTGACTCATTAATGCTCCAATTTGCTCCCTTAAACCTTCATAGGCCCCTACCCTCTCCTTCTCTAGGTCACGTATTTCACTATCGAATTTTTCTAACTTTTCTTTTATTGGAGTGACAACTTCGTTGATCGTTGCTTGCCTTTTTTTGAAATCACTTTCTGTTTCTTTTAGTTTACTATCGATTACTTCCTTCGCTAAATTCAGAAAATTATTGTTGTTTACCTGCAAAGCATCAAGAGAAAGCGCTTTAAAAGTATTTGTAAGCCTCTCCTCTGCTTTTGTCAGTAATTCTATTTCCTTTTTCTTTTCCTCACGCTCTTTTTGTAGAATTACTTCAAGCTCTGCTTTTTTGACTTTCAACCCAACTATCTCTTCATCCTTATTCAGTAAAGTTCGCTTTGCCTCTTGAAGCTCAAGCTCTAATTTAAGTTCAAGATTTGCTTTCTCCTCACTTAGCTTTCTATTCTTTTTTACGACGAAAAAGAGAAATAACAGTAAAAAAAGAAAATTTAACCCGAGAACTATAGAATTGAGAAGCATCAGAATACAGAAAAAACCGCACTCACAATACTATCTAATTTTTCTATATATAAAAAAGAAAAAAGAGCATCAAATGAGGTACTCTTTTGTGAAGGATTTGGTTTACTAATTAATAATCGCCTACACTTGGATTAGTGACATAATGTCTTTTTATTAAAAATCTTATGTAATAGTTATTTTTATCATATCAAATAGCACATATATTAACAACTCGATTTTACTCTCATTGCTTACTATTTACCACATTACAACACTTACAAATCGGTTATTTCATTAAAAACTTAGCTTCAGCCCAGCCAAAAGCACATACCCGGAGTTATTACTTTCGATTTCAGGTTCTTTGGTACTAAATTTTACAATATCGAAGTAGTATGAAGTGCCAAGAGCTAATGGATATTCAAGACTGAAAGCCTGTGATGTTAATTCGTTTGTACCTTTGCCTACAATATCCCTGCTACTACTAAAATATGTTAAGCTCACTTTACGAGAATCAGAATGATAAGCAAAACCTGCATTTATATAATTCATATTACTTGTTTCAGGACTACGTTTCTCACCAGATTTACCGCCATTACCGTACGAAAAAATGCAATCAAGTTCAAAAAGTTTTAGCTTCAAGCCAAAATTCCAGTGTAGCAATTGATTACGGCATTTATAATTTTCAGAAGTACCATCCGAGCAATCAGTTAAATTTTCTCTTGCAAACTCACCAGTAAAAGCAGTAGTAAAATTTATTTCATCTGATAAGCCATTTTTATAGGAAAGACCAGCGGCTATTAGATTGTTATATTGCAAATTATTTTTTCCTGGAACATAACTGAGTCCAAGTTGAAAGTTATAGATTTCAGGAGAAAGATAGTTTATCGTTGGTTGTTTTAACTTCAGCTCTAGTCCATTATAGTCGCTGTAAATATTGGGTTTTACCCAAAATACCTCATCTTTATCATACCCAGGATCATTATCTTTTTTTTCATTACCGCGCAAATTTGAGTAATTTGTCCAATGACCATTTATTCCTCCGGCAGCTGTGTAAATTTTTGAAGTGTTAATTAACATACTCTGACTAACTAAACTTCCTTTACCATATTCAATTGATCCAAATTCCTGGTTCTTTATGATAAAATACCACTTCTCCATTTCTAACTTTTCTATGTCTAGTGCCTTTAAGTTTGCAATACCAGAAACTCCTACCTTAACATTAAACCCCATTTGTGTATTTGGATAAACTTGCTGCAAATAAAGAAAGCGCAGGTCTGAATAGCTTGAGGTCTTGTCTTTTGTAGAGCTAAAAGAATCTCTGTTGAAAGCGTAGCCAAATCTTAAATCTATTTTTCCATCTAGTTCTGCATAAAATATCTCCTTATCTAGAATTACCCTAGCGTTAGCACTCCCTACCACGAATAATAATGAAAATAGTGTGATCAGTAACCTCATAGGCAAGCTTAAATTTTTAATATAAGCTTAACAGAAATAAAAAACAATCCTTATATTGTGTAGAACTTAGATACTACAAAGCAATTAATGACAAAAGCGTTTAAGCATTCTTCACACTATGTTTTTGAATTATATTTCCATAAATAATTGATATACTTGATAGTTTTCGCTTTAATAACTGCTTGTTAATGGAAGAATGTATACGATTAACTATTTTAGATGTGTTATTTGCATCACAGTTCATCAAAATAAAAAGTACCTTATTCTCATCAATACATCCTAGAAAATCATCACTACGGCAATTTTTATAAAAATGCTCTATGATCAAACTCAATGCATTGTTTGTCTCATTCAATTTACTATTAAAACCTATTATCCCTATAACTGCATTAATTTGATATTCAAAGGCAAAATTCAATACAACATATAACTCCAAAATAGTGGACTCATTGTCTGGTATATCAAACAAGTTGTGTTTTTTATATTTCTTACCCATCAGATATTTATCCCTAAACATTGCTAGCTTATGAAACAGGCTAATGTCACGTATCAATAGCTCATAATTAATCTTGCTATTAGTAAATTGCGTGGTGCGAAAAACTTTTACCTTTGTTTTTATATCTTCTCCTTTAGCATCAATTAGAGAAAAGCCTATCACTTTTGGCAATATATCGGGCAAATCGCGCCCATCTTCAGTATACTCCAAATAGCTTTTCATATCTTCAGCTGCTCTTTTACTTAAAATATTGATTAACGGCTTATTAAGTAAATTCCCTTCCTCACATTTTAATAAATTCCTTGCAGCTTGATTGAGTCCCGAGATTAATACGTTCTTTTTCTCATTATCCTGACAAACAGATATCACAGCATCATCTTTCCTTCTTGCAGTCATAAAATCTTCCATATCTTCTCACATATAACGTATTTATAAGTATAATAAGATTGTATTAAAATTCATTTACCCATTAATATACTTGATAAAGCATAGACAAATCGTCATGTTGCTGCATGTTCTAAGTCATGATAAAGGAAGCAAAATTATATTTATAATTTTGCTTGTTCTCTTTATACCTTCACTACAACAACTTATTTTGCTGTATTGGATTAGATGGTTGAATATAACCTAAACTACTGTAACACGATTCTTCGTATGAAGGTAGTAGTTCCTCAAGCGGTGCTGAAGGTTGTACTTTTTCATAATTGTCAGAAGGAAAATTATCTAATTCTTTATTATTAGTTGCCTTATCCATACATTTTATTGGTTGCTCTATATAGTCTTGTATTTCTTTTGTAAAACTATGATTTAGATAACAACTTGTTAAGTAAGCTACACCTGCTACTGTTAGTGCTAATGCTGCAAAAACTAAAGGTGAAGCTCCTATACACCTAAAAACCTTTACTTTATACATACTCATATGAGCAGGTGGATCAATGGTTGTTGCTAAAAAAATAAAAAAACCAAGTGAAAAAAATATTAACACGCAAATTCCACCCAATGAACAAGATCCTAACGCTACTTCTTTTAATGATTCTTCGTTTTTCTTTTTACTATTAAGGCTTCGATACATTTTATTAACGTTAGTATTGCTAATATAATCTTCTAGTTCTTTTAAAATTTTAGTCTTTAACTCTTCAATCTCATTATCTATTGACGAATAGTATTTTTTATACCGCTGCTTCAATTGAACGTCTAATACTGATTTACCACCATTTAGAAGATTTAAAATGTCTTTTTTTGCATAACTCAATCTCCTGAGAAATTTTAGAATCGTTTTGTTCTTTTATATCTTGATCCATTTTAGCCTGTAGTTTTTGACCAAAATCTTTAAATACAGTTCTGCAAGAAAGGTATTTTAATATAATAGGTAAAGCCAGCTCATTTCCCTTACTAAGCAAAGATAAAAGCTTCAAAGCGAAAGAATTAAGGTACTGCTTCTCTTGGTAGAATTAAGGTGAAATCTTCCCATCCTTGGCAAACTAATTTTATTGAAGAATCTTTAAACCCTTTTGTACCAAATTTTAATGAAGCAAAAAATTCTTCTAATTCTTCAAAAGGACAACTATTTTTCTCTAATTTTACTTTTATAATATTGCTTGATATTGTAACTCCACTAACCGTTTTATAAATGTAGCTTAACACTATTTTAATAATTTATCAAGAAAGTTTAATTATTAATTATAATATTTAATAAAATAAATAGACTCTTTTACATTTCATCTGCAAGAATCTTTTCCTTAGTTTGTAAATAAAGATTTTCTGAATCTAATTGCCGCAGGTTACGTTTAGTAATATAATCTCATATTAAATAAAACTTTACCTAAGTTTATGCCAGACTCTACGTTAGTTTTAACAACTATTCTTATATTCTTCATCTTTACGTTGTCACTTTTTTTTATAAAAAGGATATTTGGATCAACGAACAAGAAGATAATAAAATCCTTCAGAAAAATTGCTCAGCAGATTAATGCGCTAGAGCCAGAAATGCAGAGCTTATCTGATGAGGAGCTTGCTGGTAAAACCGCGAAATTTAAACGAGAACTGAAAAACGGAAAAACACTCAATGACCTTCTTGTACCTGCATTTGCGGTTGTACGCGAAGCATCGCGAAGATTCCTTAACATGAGGCATTTCGACGTTCAGCTAATTGGTGGAATGGTGCTCCATAACGGCATGATATCAGAAATGAAAACAGGAGAGGGGAAGACACTTGTTGCAACTTTAGCTGCATACTTAAATTCCTTAGAAGAAAAAGGTGTGCACGTCGTCACTGTTAACGACTATCTTGCAAAACGAGATACAGAGTGGATGAGTAAATTATATAATTCTCTTAGAGTTTCTGTTGCATTTATTACAAATAATTTGAAAGACGACGAGAGAAAAAAGGCTTATAGCGCAGATATAGTATACTCAACAAATAATGAACTTGCCTTTGATTATCTACGAGATAATATGAAATTTTCTCAAGAAGATATGGTTCAGAGAGGCTTCAATTATGCAATAGTAGACGAAGTAGACTCCATACTGATTGATGAAGCGCGTACTCCGCTCATTATTTCTGGCCCACTTGAGGAAAATAATCAGATATATAAGCATATCAATAAAATAGTAATCAAATTAGTTGATTCTGACTATGAAGTCGATGAAAAGAGTAGAGCAGTGTTCCTCACTGAAAATGGCATTTCACGAGTGGAGGAATTACTAAAATCGTATAACCTCAT
Source organism: Wolbachia endosymbiont (group B) of Athalia cordata (assembly GCF_947251845.1). Classification (NCBI taxonomy): domain Bacteria; kingdom Pseudomonadati; phylum Pseudomonadota; class Alphaproteobacteria; order Rickettsiales; family Anaplasmataceae; genus Wolbachia; species Wolbachia endosymbiont (group B) of Athalia cordata. Next base: position 458,939 of record NZ_OX366383.1, on the reverse strand, counting down.
TCCTGAAAATTCCTCGCTCTATGATACTAGCAATATTATACTGACTCATTATATAGATCAAGCACTTCGTGCACATAAGCTGTTTACTGCTGATAAAGATTATATAGTGAAAAACGGTAAGGTGGTAATTATTGATGAGTTTACTGGGCGCATGATGGAAGGTAGGAGATATTCTGATGGTCTTCACCAGGCACTGGAGGCAAAGGAGAATCTTGAAATTCAGCATGAAAGTCAAACTTTAGCATCAGTCACATTTCAGAACTACTTTCGTATGTACAACAAACTTTCTGGTATGACAGGAACAGCAGCAACAGAGGCAGAGGAGTTTCGTGATATATATAGATTAAATGTAGTAAAAATTCCAACTAATGTGCCTGTTAAGAGAATAGATGTTGATGATGAAATTTATGGCACAGAAAAAGAAAAATTTAATGCTGTATTGAAGTTCATAGAAGAATGCCACAAACGCCTTCAACCAGTGCTTGTTGGCACTGTGAGTATTGAAAATTCTGAAAAACTTTCCGATCTTTTGAAAAGCCATTCTCTTAAGCATTCAGTATTGAATGCTCGTTATCATGAACAAGAAGCGTATATAATAGCGCAAGCTGGAATACCAGGCAGCATTACTATAGCAACAAACATGGCAGGACGTGGAACTGATATTCAGCTTGGTGGAAATGTTGAAATGATTGCAAAAATAGAGCTCGAGAAAATAAAAAATGCTGATGAAAGAGAAAAAAAATATCAAGAAATAGTCGAAAGAGTAAAAAAAGATAAGGAAATTGCTATAAAAGCTGGTGGCTTATGTGTTATTGGAACCGAAAGGCATGAAAGCAGGAGAATAGATGATCAACTGCGTGGCCGTTCTGGCCGTCAAGGTGACCCTGGACTTTCTAAGTTCTTTCTATCACTTGAAGATGATTTAATGAGGATATTTGGTTCTGATAGAATGAGGAATTTTTTGCAAAGAGTGGGACTAAAGAACAACGAGGCTATTCATCATCCATGGATTAATAAAGCACTTGAAAAAGCACAGAAGAAAGTTGAAGTTAGAAATTATGATGTGCGGAAGTCTTTGCTAAAGTTTGATGATGTAATCAACAATCAACGTAAAGTTATTTTTAAGCAGAGAAATCATATTTTAAACAATGAAATCAATGATTTAGTTGAAGTATATAGTGAAGTAAATGAGGATATAATAGAAGGTATAGTACAAAGTGGTTATTACGAAGATTATGTTGAAGATATTGCAAAAGAATTCCACATAAGATACGGGATAACGCTTAATCTAGAAGAGTTTTTGAATAAACAAGAAGCCTTGGATTATATAAATGACAAGATACAAGAATTTTTTACTGAGAAAGAAAAATATTTCAATAGTCAACAAACTACAGATTTGTGGAATACGATAGTGAAACAAGTGATGATCATGACACTTGATCATTTATGGAGGGAGCACCTTTCGGTCTTAGAGAGCCTAAGACAAAGCATAAATTTGCGTGCCATGGGGCAAAAAGACCCACTGAATGAATTTAAACGCGAAGCTTTCTTAATGTTTGAGTCGATGCTTGAAAAGTGGGGGGAGCTTACCATTCACCGCCTAGCGCACTTTAAGTTGCTAGACAATCAAGAAATAGGCAATAGGTCACGCTCTACTAAAAATAGCAGACTTCCAAAAGTTTCAAGAAATGACAAGTGCCCTTGTAACTCTGGAAAAAAATACAAACACTGTCACGGTGCAGTTGCCGTAGTGAATTAGTTGTTGCAAGAACATTATAGCTGCTATAGCTAACCGAAGTAAGATTTGCCCGAGCACTAAAAAACAAAATCAATAGCCGAATTAATATTGGGCCAAAAGGTTTGTAGAGCCTTTCTTATGTCGTGCTTGATCAGAATCGGATTTAAATCTGGCGAGTATGGAGGCAAGAACAAAATTTTACACCCAATATTTTCTATCAAATTTTTCGTCCTTGCAGATTCTCGCATTGTCGAGAACAATAGTCTGTCCAGGTTTAAATACAGGGACAAGTACATTTTCTACATAAGCATCAAAAATCTCGCTGTTGCAGTAGCCATCAATTATCCATGGTGCTTTAACTTTTCCTTCATTCAGTGCTCCAATTATGCTTACCCTCTTTCTTTTAAACCTTGGGCAAATAACCTCTTTCCTCTTTGAGACCACCCATATTCATAAAATTCATTGTCCTCTATTCCAGACTCATCTATGTATATCAAGTTTCCTTTATTTATTTCTTCTACTTTTTTTATGAACTCTTTGCGTTTCTCTTTATCTCTTTCTCGATAAAGAAAAGTTTTTTTTATATTTATAGTTTACTTTGCTAAGGTAGTTATATACTGTGTTTTTACACATATTACCAAATTCTTCAATTATCTTTTCAATTCTAATATCCTGATTTCCATTCAGAAATTTGATAAATCTATCCATATCTTTAATCTTATGGCCATATCCTTTGTGATAGCCTGAAGATGGTTTCTGTTTCTTTTTTCCTTTTCCTCCACAAATATATTGGTTTTATGCTCACTTTGAATATTTGACTGATTTTTTTTATCGTCATTGTTTTTTTATCGACTCCTTTGAGAACACGTTCTTTCAGATCCTCACTATATGGACTTGGCATCTTCTTCTTTCTCATTACTTATTATACCATTCTAACCAATTTTGCCATATAGCTAAACCTTTCTTGGGTTAGCTATAGATGATAAAATATTTGATTCTAGTTCTTTATAGTCTACTAATCCGGTAGTTCTATTTGCTTGACTCATTTCAAACCTCCATTTTTTATATCAATTTATTACTTTTCTTTTCGGCTTGACACACTTTTTTGAACGTTCCCCACTTTTTCTATCACCTTTTCAAATTCTTCTACAGTTAAGCCTGTTATATTACGAAAATTTCTTGGGTGTTTCTTTATATTGTGGTAACTAAAGCTCATTTTTTTACCTTACTCTATCTGCTTATTCCTCTTCCATCATTTTATCATTACCTTTTGCAGCAGGTCTATTGATGCATGAGTCTGGAATCTAGGAATTCTGATTATATATTAAGTTAGTAAGTATAAAAGTTATGTAAAAATACAACGTTTTTAGTGAGATTACGGAAAGCCAGCATCACACGCTGGAATGACATCTTTCTTGGTGGACTCAAATCATAATGTTTGTAAGGTTGTGGATTTATAACTAAAGCAATCTAGAAAATTAATGATATTTTATTCCCCGGCGAACGCTCTATTTTATTTTCCGTCTCTAGTTCCAAAAGAGCCATTAGAGCTATGTTGGTAGAAAGTCCGCTTGCTAATATAAGTTCATCTATATCAACAGGTACAGAGTTAATATGATCAACTATAACAGATTTTGCCTGTTGTAATTTTTCTTGTTTTTGGTCAGCAACGGTATCAAATAGATTTTTTTGCTGAAGAGGTAAACTAAATCTCACGCTCTCTACTATATCATCAGCGGATTCAACAAGTTTAGCGCCGTTCTTAATTAAATAATTACTACCACTACAGCGTGAATCTAAAGGGAAACCAGAAACTGCAAACACCTCTCTTCCTTGATTCAAAGCAAAATCTGCTGTGATGAGAGAACCAGACTTTTTTGATGCTTCAATTACCACAACACCGAGTGAAAGGCCAGATATAATTCGGTTTCTTTGGGGAAAATACTGAGGCTTTGGTTTAGTAGCAAATGGAAGCTCAGTAATTACTAACCCGCCATTTTCAGTGATTCTTTTATATAGATCAAAATTTTCTCTTGGGTATACTACGTCAATTCCGCTTGCTGTGACAGCAATGGTTGGGTGATTTTTGTATATTACACTGTTTGCTGCAGTATCGATCCCTCTTGCAAGTCCAGAAATTACGATGAAACCAACTTCGCTTAAATCAAGTGCCAACTTATTGGCAAAATTTCTTCCATTGATTGAAGAATTACGTCCACCGATTATTGCAATTATCTCACGGCTTAACAATGATATATCACCAAGTGTAGTTATTACAGGAGGACAACTCGGTATATTCCTTAAAATGTCAGGGTAATCTGGATCACATGCTGGTATTATTTTGGCTCCAATTTTTTCTGCATTCTTAATTTCTTCTTGTACATTTTTAATTCCATAATCCTTGTTAGCCAATTCATTAAGATACTTAAGCACTTCATCTAGTGAGCCACATGCTCTTAGTATACTAAAAAACTTTACTGGTCCCACAGTTCTAGCCAAGCTTAGCCATATTTCTAATTCTTCGTTATTTAATTTATTTATCTTCATAAAAGGCTTGAATTTCTTATCAGTTTAGTGTACCCAAGATAATGCAAATATACAGTATTTTATGACGCATTTTGTTACAGATAAATGCATAAAATGTAAATATACGGACTGTGTAGAAGTATGTCCCGTTGACTGCTTTTATGAAGGTAAAAATATGCTCGTGATTAACCCAGATGAGTGTATTGATTGTGGAGTGTGTATACCTGAATGTCCAGTAGATGCAATTATAACTGATGATTCCATAAAAGATATTCTAGAGCTAGATGAAGGCTTACTGAACAATGAACAAAAAATCTTTAAATCATTTTACAACATAAATGTAGAATATTCGCAAAAGTGGCCAAATGTCACAGCTAAAAAGCAACCCCTAGATACAGCAGAAGAGTATAAAGAAAAAAAGGATAAAACAGCTTATTTTGACGAAAATTTAGGGTAATAGAGTACGAAAGTGGACTCACACTTTTTTGATTAAATAGACATTGAATTGTAAGCATCTATTTCATCTGCCATAGACGATAATTGTGCACTCTCAAAACGGAGATTGTTTGCAATGTCTATTAATTTCTCACTAATTTGTGAACGAGGTTCAGGCACTGAAAAGAAAGCATCACATCTAGCCTTGCACAGAGGTTTGTCTGTTTCATTGAACGCCTCTTCACAGTTTTTATGGCAAATATGAGATAGGTTGCGTGCCTGAAACGTTAATGAATTCGAGTTTTGTGTAGACATAACCATAATATACTCCTAAATTAAAAAACTAACTCCACGGTAGCATTTATGTGTTAATAAAATTGTAATATTTATATTAGCATAATTACTTTTCAGATACGTTTATTACTTTATTGAAAAGTTCAGAATAAATAGAGAGTACAAAAGAAGCCTCACATCTTTTTGGTTAAATAGACATTGAATCGTAAATGTGCGTTTCATCAGAAAATATATCAGCAGATGATATATTACTATCAATATTGTCTGGTTTAAGTTCATTGTTCAGATTCTCGAAATCTTTTTGAATTGTTTCAATTGTCTTCTTTAAATTACCATACTCTCCCCATAACTTGGTATTGGTTAAATGAATATTATTGCTTAGATTCTTGAAATCTTCTTTAATTGTTTCAATTGTCTTCTTTGAGTTATAATGCGCTCCCCATAACGGTCCAGTGATTGATTTAATACAAACTTCACTTAATGAACATTGATTATTATCTTTTTCTGACATAATATTCTCCTTAATTAATATTATATTTAATATAGTATTAAAGTATTAATACTATATTAAATATGGAATCAAAAGTAAATAAAGCAATACAGGAACGTCTTACAGTTGATTCAGTGAATCTTGCACCATAGCTTTAAAGGGTTTAGAAGACTAAGAGTTGGCGATGTGTATTATACAGACACCAAAAACATGAAGTAACTATCGTTACAATAGGATATAGGGACACCATTTACGTTTGAAGGAAATATGTTTTGCAATAACCCTATTCTATAATGCAAAACCCAATGTATTACTTGCAATCTGGTTTCTGATCACAAAGGAACCAGTTTACATAAAACTACTTGCCACCTGCAAATTGCAATATCTGTACAGCTGTGGAATTTTTCAAAGCGTTTTTTCTATTGAAGATAAAAGTATCTTTTATATATGATATATAGCAAAATATTAGGGTGCTTATGGTTCCAACTATAGCAATTTTAAGTGGTGGATTTTCTTGCGAAAGAGAAATATCGCTTATGAGCGGAAAAGCAGTAAAGAAGGCGCTTGATAGCCTTTCATATAACGCAATAGAAATAGATGTTGATAGCAACATTGCTCAAAAGCTTAAAAAAACTAATCCCGCTCTTGCTTTTATTGCTCTACATGGACCTTATGGTGAAGATGGCTGTATTCAAGGTTTACTGGAGATTTTAGGTATAAAATATACACACTCAGAAGTTATGGCTTCGGCTGTTGCTATGAATAAAGTGATGTCAAAGCATATATTCCATTCTCTTAATATCGACACTCCAAGAGGTTATGTAATTAGTCGAGAAGATGTGCTAAAAAATAATATTAAAGTTGATTATCCGTACGTCTTAAAACCGATTAACGAAGGCTCAAGCATTGGAGTACACATGATTTTCTCACATGAGGATTACTTAGAGCTGAAAAATAACAGTTCTACTATAATGGAAAAGATGATCATAGAAGAATACATACCGGGTATAGAGTTACATACTGCTGTGTTGCTGAATGAAGCAATTGGCACTATGGAAATACGACCAAAAAATAAATTCTATGATTATGAAGCAAAGTATACAGATGGATTTGCAGAACATATATTTCCTGCTAAAATTCCTGACAACATATATAGAATGACCTTGGAACACGCACTAAAAGTTCATCAATTTTTAGGATGCAAAACTGTTTCCCGCTCAGACTTCCGTTATAATCCCCAAAATAACACTTTAAAAATGCTTGAGATTAATACACATCCTGGCTTTACTGAATTATCGTTAGTACCAGAAATTGCAAAATTGACAAAAGGAATTCATTTTAATGAATTAATTAAAATTATTGTCAAAGACAGTTTACACCACAAGAATATTAGAGATCAAGCCGATGTTGAACAATGTTACTAGAAGCCAAAGGAGTTTTTTGCGCAAGTGTGCTTTCATGATTATAACTGCACTTTTCCTTACACTAGTACTTTATAGTTCACTTGATAAAATAACAAATCGATTCAATTACTACTTTACTTGGTGTAACGATCGCTTATCGAGCTTATTAATTAGCAATGGATTTTCAATCGACAAAGTAACCGTTACTGGAAACAAATTTACAAATGAACAGGACATTCTAAGTTTAGTAGATAGAACACAACCTATCATGTATGTATCACTCTCAAAACTAACAGATAATATACAATCTGTAAGCGAATGGATAAAACATGTAAGAATTTATAGGATTTTACCCAACACCTTACGCATTGATGTAAATGAACACAAACCTTTTGCTCTTTGGAAAGATGATAACAGAACTTCAGTAATTGACTCTGAAGGTAAAGTAATCGTAGATGATTACCAGATAGATAACCTCGTTATAATCAAAGGACAAAATTCGTTATCAAGCCTAAAATTCATTAAAGATATACTAGAGAGGAAAACTCAATTAAGTGATCATATTTCTTCTTGTGTTTATGTAGGCAATAGAAGATGGAATATCATACTCGATAACAGTGCCACAGTAAAATTGCCTGAAGATAATCCTTATAGCGCATGGGATTATTTAAGCCACTTGCAAAATACAACCGACTTTACTTTTAGCAATTGGAGCGTAATTGATATGCGTGTTGCTGATAAGATCTTTGTGAAGAAGTGATCTGCTCGGTGCTCCTTTTAATTTCATGCAAGTAGCCCTTTCTCTGTCATCCGAGTAGCTTAAAACTGGAATCCAGATTACAAGTAATTGATTGGGTTGGGTGAGTATGGGTTTTGCATTATAGAAGGAAGCATTAACCATTACTAAACAAAAACGGGAGTGTTAAATAAACTGTGTCAAACCGAGAAGTAAAGTAATAAATTGATAAAAAAATGGAGGTTTGACAATGAGTCAAGCAAACACAACTACCAGTTTGGTAGACTATAAAGAATTAGAAACAAATATCTTATCATCTATACGAGAAGGAAGACCATTGACGGAAAGAGATGGAGCATTAACACCATTTATAAAAAAACTGCTAGAGGGAAGGCGAGATAGAAAACCATTTGTCGGCTGAAAGCGAAGAAAACAACCGAAGAAATTCAAAGACTTTACGGACAAGTATTTGAACTATTGACACCAAGAGATAGAGAAGGAAGTTTCGAGCCACAAGTAGTCAGAAAAAGGCAAACAAACCGAACTTGAAGCAAAGGTTTTAAGTACATATGCCAGTGGCATGGGATATAGCATCGCATGTAGAAGAAATATAAAATATCTGCAGCAGAGATATCAAGTATTACTGACAAATTGTTACCGGTAATCAACGAATGGCGCAGTCGTCCGCTGCAATCTGTATATCCAATAGTGTTCATGGTTTTTTAAGGTCAAGGAGGACGGGCATTGTGTAAGCAAATGTATGTATAACATATTAGCAAAATGGCAGAAAAGAAGTTTTGGGTTTTTATTTGGCTGAAAGTGAAGTTCTGGTTGGGAGTACTAAATGACCTAAAAGAGAGAGGAGTAGATGATATTCTGATAGCTTGTGTTAAAAAGCTTTCCTAAAGCTATAAACAGTGTATTTCCTAAAGCAGAAATGTATAGTACATCAGATAAGAAATTCACTGAAATATGCATCGAGCAAAAGTTTTCATGAATGATTTGAAAAAAACATATCAAGTAGAGAAATTGCCGAGAATTATTTACTTGAACTGGAGGAAAAATGGGGAGAAAAATATCCGTTGGTTTTGGGAGAATAATTGGGAAAATTTGTCTAGTTATTTAAAATATTCTGGCCCTGTAAGAAAATTAATTTATACCACAAATCCTATTGAGGGACTACATAGACAGATCAGAAAATTTACTAAAACCAAGGGCTCATTTACTAGCACAAATGCCTTGTATAAACAGGTATATTGTGCTATAAAAAAGGTAAGAGAAAAATGGACTATGCCTATACATGATTGGGCTTTAACTATCTCTCAACTTGATATCTTTTTTCCTAGTAGGTTAAAAATTGAGTTGAACTAAAAATGCGATTTGACACAGTTTATTTAACACTCCCATTCTTCTATCAGTTAATTCATTCCCGTCAGATTAAGTTGTGTTTAGCACAATTTGTTCCACTGTTCTTCATATAAAATTTCCACACCCAATTCCATTGCTTTTTTATATTTTGAACCTGGATCTTCTCCTGCAATTAAATAGTCAGTTTTAGTAGAAAGGCTTGAACTGATCTTTGCCCCTAAAACTTTAGCTCTTACTTTTGCCTCCCCTCTGCTCATAGCACGTAGCTTACCAGTAAACACTATAATTTTGTTATTCAAAAAAGAATCGCTAGAGTTGGAGCTCACGGGAAGAATTTGCAGATATGCAGTAAGATCATTTAACATTTTAATGTTACGTTCCTGAGAAAAAAAAGATTTTAAAGATTCAGCTACTTTTTCTCCTATACCATCTATACCTACCAACTCAACATCATTTGATGACATCGAATTATACCAGTTATCATAAGATACATAATAATTTGCGAGCAATTCTGCTGCAACTTGGCCGATAAATCTGATACCCAAAGAAAATATGAACCTATCTAGAGTGATTACTCTTCTGTTTTGTATAGCACTTAATAGATTAGCTATTGACTTCTCGCCCCAACCATGATGCTCTTTTAAGGAAAACTCTTTTAATCTTTCCTCTAAAATAAAAATGTCTGGAATTTGTCTTATTAGTTCCAGGTCATAAAAAAACTTTATTTGTTTTTCACCAAGGCCAACAATGTCAAATGCATCTTTTGACACAAAATGTTTTAGTTTTTCTACTATTTGAGCCTTGCAATTAAATTCTTTAGGACATCTTACTGCAACTCCTTCAATCTGCACTTTACTACCACATTCAGGACATATGTCAGGAAACACAAATTCAGGCATATTTGCATGACGAGAACCTTCATCTACTTTGACAATTTGAGGAATTACATCTCCAGCTCTTTTAATTGTTACAACATCTCCTTCTCTTATGTCTTTACGTTTTATCTCATCTTGGTTATGTAGACTTGCTCTGCTAACTAGCACTCCGCCAATATTGACTGGTACCAAATCTGCAACTGGAGTTAAAACCCCCGTTCTACCCACCTGTATAAATATTTTATTTAACTTTGTCTTTGCATAAACCGCAGAAAATTTATATGCAAGCGCTGAGCGTGGCGCTTTGTGTGTACTTCCCAGACGACTTTGTAGCACCAAATCATTCACTTTATAGACTATCCCATCGATATCATAATCCAAGTTATAACGATAATCATAGATCTCGTTATAGAACTTTAGCATTCCATTCAAACTACTTGTTAAGGAACGATGCTCATTTACGCAAAAACCAAGTTTCTCAAGTTTTTCTAGTACTTCACTTTGACTTTTCTCTATTCCACCAATTAAAGAATAAGCAAAATATCTAAGAGGCCTTTTTGCTGTAATGTTCGCATTCAATTGCTTTAAAGAACCAGCAGCTGCATTTCGAGGATTAGCGAATTCATTATTTTCATTTAACTTTAAAAAGTCGCTGTTACTGATATATATTTCACCCCTTACTTCTAGTCTTCCTTGCACATCTTGTAAAAACTTAGGAAAGCCCTTTATTGTTGCAACATTGTGAGTTACATCCTCTCCTACAAAACCGTCACCTCGAGTTGCAGCTTTAACAAATTTCCCATCTTCATAAATTGCAGAAAATGACAATCCATCAATTTTTGGCTCACATAATATCTCTATTTCATCTGCAATTAAAAATCTCTTTATTTTAGACAAAAATTTTTCTACACCTTGTTCATCATAAGCATTCTCAAGAGAAAGCATAGGTTCTTGATGTTCCACCTTAGAAAATCTCTCATCAGGCGGAGCACCAACACTATCTTGTGTTGCATAAGCTTCTGGCTCTATTGCAGCTAACTTTTTTTTCAGTTCATCATATTCAGCATCACTTATCTCTGGCTTACTTTTTTGATAATATAAGATATTATGATAATTAATTTGATTTTGCAGTTTTTCTCTCATCTTTTCCAAGTCAGTCATGATACCAATATAACGCTCTTTGTCGTCAAGTCATGAATTTTTTCAAAAGGTACTATAAATTTATACTACTACCCTGAAAAATTATTATACTGATATTAATATAATTTTTGTACTTGTATATTAATATTAGTATAGTTTTTAAATTAAGGAGTATATTATATGGCAAAATATAGTAATAATTCGAACGATCAACCAAGCTATTATAATCTAAGATCACATTTTGACCTGTTCAATTCACTACCAAAAAATTCGGAAAGTCAATCGAGTTACGACACACAGAATACAGTATGGAAAGTACACAGGAACCAGCCACAAAATTCAGAAGGTCAATTGAGTTCTGAAACTTTAGCATATGGTGTGAGTGATACATTAGGAGGCTGGTTGGGCATAGATAAAGCAGCAAAAAAAGCAGCAGAACAAGTAATATCTAAAATGGGTAACGATTTAAAACTAGAAGCTAGAAAAGCAGCTCAAGATGAAGTAAAAAAAATTGAAGGAAAAATGCTGACGTTAGCTGAAGATAAAGCTAACAGAGTAGCTAACCAAAAAGCTCAGGAAGTAGAAAAAAATATATTGAAGTCCATTGATAAGACAGTAAAGTCAGTAGAAGCAAATGCTGAAAAAGCAGCAAAAAATGCAGCTGAAAAAGCAGTGAAAAAAGTAGGACCAGAAGTTGCAGATTTGCTAAAGCCAGAAATAAAAACTCAGGTAGAAGAAGAAGTAAAAAAATATACTGAAGAAAAGATTGAAAGCCTTATCAAACCTGAGATCACAAGCAAAATAGGTGATTTTCTCACTGAACAAAGTGAAGAATCAAGCAAATTTCTAGAATATGAAATGAATAAGTTAATCGAAAATGCACATAGGGATTTGGATACAAGAATAGACAAGATTGAATGCGAACTCATAGAAGCAAAATCTGAGGTTTTAAAAACTGCTGCAAATAGTTTCAATGAGAGTGCAGAATTATTGTCTCTTATGGCAAAAAATGAAACATGTGCAAACCAAGATTTAGTGTATTTTTAGTTATAACAGGGTTTTTATGGGCAAAATTCATAAAAACCTTAGCTAAATCAAGAGAAAAGTATTTGTCAAGTTGCATGGCTACTGTGCAAAATATTGAAGCAAAAAGGTTTCATCCCAGTGCTTACTACCTTGTCATCCCAGTGCTCAGACACTGAGATCCATTGTTCCTTTCTGGATTCCATCGTCACGCGCTGGAATGACACCTATTATTGTTTTACTTTATATCTTTATTTGTCTATCTTATTTTGCCATTCTGCTGAACGAATACAGGGAAAATAAACTGTAATATCTAACTTTGGTGAAAAAAATATAACACGTAAAAGTTACTGAATCACTTTAGCCATATATAGAATTATTTTGTTAAATATTCTCTACTCCCAGGTTTCATTATAGGTAATTGTTTTAATTCACTTGGCAGTTCTTCCTCGCTATAGTTTTTGATATTTAGTTCAATCAAAGATATTACAGGAAAGGGCAGTTTTGTTTCACTATTTCTCTTGATCAAAGAAGCTCCAGCAACAACTTTACCTCCCTTCTCTTCTCCACATTTTACTGCTTCAAGTGAAGATTTACCTGTGGTAATCACATCTTCAATTAGTAAGATTTTCTCACCTTGTTTAATCTCAAATCCACGGCGTAATTCAAATTTACCATTAACACGTTCGCAAAATATTGTTCGGATTCCAAGCTGTCTACCAATCTCATAACCCACGATTATTCCACCAATCGCAGGAGATAGTATTAAATCTATGGGTTCAATAAGCTCTTTTCTTATTTTATTCGCCAATAGCTCACAAACGTTCATTGCTCTGCTTGGATTTTCAAAAATTTTAGCGCATTGTATGTAAGTGTTGCTGTGCAGCCCTGACGAGAGTACAAAATGTCCGTGCAAAATCGCACCAGCCTCTTCAAATTCTTTTATTATTGTATTATCTAATATCATTCTTGAGTTTGAAATTCTTTATTAATTATCTGCGTTATACAGATATCAGACCACACATTTATTGCAGTTTCAAACATATCAATGATTGTATAAATAGGCAAAATCAATCCCATAATGTACAAAGGAACATTCATTGATACCAAATAACTAGTTGCCATAAAATAGCACCCCATCGGCACTCCAGCGTTACCAATTGCAGCTCCTGTAGCTAAAAAAATCCATATGAACATCTCACTTAAGGAAAATGTGTGCCCATTCATCTCTGCAACAAACATCACTGTGATTAAAATAAATGCAGCACACGCATTCATATTGACTGTTGTGCATATTGGTAGAATAAAAGATGACAATTTCTTTGGTACCTTTAGCTGATTTTGCACACATTCTATAGTTGTAGGCAGCGTCGCGCTGGATGATTTAGAAAAAAATGCAAGCGTAAGTGCTGGCATAACACCTTTCATCGTTTGAATTGGTGATATACCTTTATACCACATGAGTAGTGGCAAAATCACAAATGCTTGCACGAAATTTGCAGACATTATGCAAGCAAAATACCAAAAAAGACTATGGAATTCGCTGCCACCTTTTAACTCGTATAAAAAACATGTGATAAAAGACCATACAGCAAGAGGAATAAACTTTAATAACCCTTGAGCAATTCTAAGAAGTGTATCAAATAGTGCAGAAAATATTTGGTGTAATATATCTTGTTTTTCTTTTGAGAGCGAAATAATAGCTCCACCCATCAAAAAAGCAATCAATATGCTGCCAATAACGTTATTTTCAAGAAAAACTTGCACAAAATTCGAAGGAATGAGTGATTTTAAGTATGAAAAGTAATTGTGGTTGCTGTCACTCACACTTTCTATTGTGTTACTTATGAAATTTTTTCTTACTGGATCTATGAATAAATAGAAAGATAGCGCAACAAATGCAGCTATAATGGTTGTAAGCAGCGTATAAAACAGCGTCTTCTTAAGTAATACTTTAATTTCAATTGAGTCTTTAAGCCCTGAAATTGTGGACACTATAGATAGAAAAACTAAAGGTAAGCTAATCAATTTCAACAGACTGATGAATATATCGCTAAATAGCTTTGCTATTTCAAATATTACTTCATTGTTTAAATAGTAAGCAATTACCGCAAACAGTATAGAAAAGAGTATTGCAAGTTTGCGCATTGAAAATAAAACCTCAAAATAACATTATATAACAATTTTTGGAATTAGGTTAATATAACTTTACAGATGAAGGAAAAATGAGTAACATTTCATTATTAATTAAATATACATAGAAGAAGGTATGGGTCCAGAAATTAAAAAGCGTTTAAAGTCTTATGGGGTAGCAGCTATAATAGGAACACTTATAGGCTTTAGTTTAAACTTTGCAGCTTTATCACCTTTAATCATAGGCGGAATTATTTCTTTTGTTTCTACATACTCATTTCTCATTTTAATTACTTCCAGAGAAGATAGTCTTAAGCATTATGAAAAAACAAGCCAAACAAAGCTAATAGCTTATTTTTTATGTACCTTAGCTACCACTGCCGCAGTAGGGATTGGTCTTGGTGCAGCTATAGGTACTATTTTTCCTGCTGTAATGTTAAATATAGAATCAGCAGCTTTGATGAGTGCAACAATAGGAGTTATTGCACCAGTTGTAAGTCTTTTTGCATTAGGTTTATTAGCATTGACGGCTGAAAAAATAAATGAATGTATTATAGAACCTACAGTCGAAAAAGTAAAAGAATGCTTTTCTTCAAAGGAAGCATAAATTATCCTCGCAAAATAGTGTACCTTGGACTTAAATTGAAGTGTACTCAATTGAAATAGGTCATATTAGAGAAGGTTAGAAGTTACCTACCCAAAACCCTTATCTCCCACTCAAGTTCAATGTTAAATTTATCTTTTACTGCATCTTTTACTCTGTTGCCAAGGTTTTCTAAGTCAAGTGCAGTTGCATTATTGTAATTGAGTAGAAAATTACAATGTTTCTTAGAAATTTTAGCTACACCATTATCTAATCCTCGGCAGCCAGATTCATCAATCAGTTTCCATGCCTTGCAGCCTATTGGATTTTTGAATATACAACCAGCAGTTTTTCCTCTTACTGGTTGGCTTTTATTTTTTTTATCAATAACTTCTTTCAATCTTTGAAATATAAGCTCATACTCTGAACTTACTCCTTTAAATTCAGCTTCAATAAAAATCCACCTGCCTTTTAGACTATGTCCACGATAAAAATATCCCATTTCTTCGCTGGAGAATTCATATAAATTTCCATCTTCTAGATTCACTGCCCTTATAAATTTTACAACACTCGCAATATCACTACCATATGCACCTGCATTCATTTCTATTCCACCGCCAACTGTTCCTGGAATTCCAGCAAGAAACTCAAGCCCACTAATTTGCTGTTCCCCTGCAAAGTAGGCAAGGTTACTAAGCAGTGCAGCACCACCTGCAACTATGGAGCTATTATCTTTACATTTAATATACGCAAATTCCTTACCTAATTTCACCGTTATTCCTCGAATGCCACTATCTCGAATTATTATGTTGGATGTTGCACCGATAACGCTAATTGGTAACTCCGCATCTTTTATCAAGCACATTAGATCTTCAATGTCACGTGGCTTAAATAGTACATCAGCTTGGCCACCAACATTTAACCAAGTCATTTTAGACATTGAAACATTATAACGGTAGATTCCACATACTTTAGGTAAGCTTATAAGCATTTTGATTTTAACTCTAATCCTGCATCCATACCCATTTTTTCTGCATCTTCTACAAACGAAGTGCGTTCAGTAAAGTATATAACTCTCTCGCCCGCTAACATACAATAAAGATGTAGCATGTTTTCACTCACATATTCTGCTAAAGCTGCAAGCGGTGTAAAGCATGAACCATTTACTGTCTTCATGAAACTGCGCTCTGATTTTGCCCTTATAAAAGACATATTATTATTAATTTTCTCTAAAAGATCGATAACTTTTATATCATTCTTTCGGCATTGAATGCAAATTGCCCCCTGCCCTACTGCGCTTAACATGACTTTTGGTGGCAATACCTCTGTAATTAAGTGATATTTTTTTAATCTTATCAGCCCTGCTTCAGCTAAAATCATTCCATCAAAATTCTGATTTTGCAGTCTAGTTGTCACATTTCCACGCAGTGTCACTACATTTAAGTCCGGCCTGAGATTTAACAGCTGAACTTTTCTTCTTATTGAAGAAGTTGCAATTGTAGCCTGCTGTGGCAAAGTTTTTAGGCTCTTATATTTATGAGAAATAAATACATCACATGGACTTATCCTCTCTAAAACACAAGGAATTGTTAAGTCCTTCGAGAAAAACGCAGGTACATCTTTTAGCGAATGAACCGCCATATCTATATTATTTTTGAGTAATTCAGCCTCAATCTCCCTGAGGAACAGTCCTTTACCTCCTATTTCAGCAAGGGTTACATTAGCATATTTATCACCAGAAGTTTTGATTTTAATGATCTCAACGGATAGATTAGGAAAAGACTCTAATAATCTTTGTTTTGCTTCCAAAGCTTGGATGATCGCAAGGTCGCTTCCTCTCGTACCTATTTTAACTAGCATATATCCTTCATATTATATGTCTATATTCTATGTCCATTTTTTATTATCTCCAGTTTAGTTATTGAATACTTTATAATTAGTGCATAGTATCACGAACATTTAGTAATCGACGAGTATGTATGTTTGATATTTTAAAAGATTCTAATGGCAGATTTAATAAAAAGAATATTTTACCTCTTGTAGGTGCCACTGTCGCTATTATTCTAACAGCATTAAGTTCAGTAGTAGCAATTCCCAGATTTTCCTCTCATCCTTCTCTATCTAGTCCTCTCGGTTGGAAAGATCCAAGTTATAGTGAATTTCTTGCTATTCACATACCAGCTACCATAGTTACTTTCTCAATACTTGGTTTATGCATTTACCTTCCGATTGATAGCATTAGAAAAAATAAACAAATAGAGAATCTTAAAGCTACCTCTGAACCTCATTCATGGATTTATAATGATATTTTAGAAAAACAAACGCAGACCATCAATTATAGATCAGGGCTTTAGGCGGTCCTAATCTTTTAGGTGCTTGTGATTAGCAACTATTCGGTCTACAATGCACTAATATAGTTTAAATTTATGCCAAACAAGATAATAGTTAAATCTCTTTCAGTGTTACTAATTTTTTTGCTGTCCTTATATATAATACTGCCAAATTTTATTGATAATAAGTTCTTTACCTCAAAAAAGAGAATAAATTTAGGGCTTGACCTGAAAGGTGGATCATCTCTGCTTCTAAATGTAGACTTAGATTTTTACTTCAAAGAGAAACTAAGCATGCTAACCGATGAAATAAAAGAAGGTCTGTTAACACAAAAGATTGAATTTAGCGCAAAAAACGATAAACAAGTGGTTGTAACTTTAAATAATATTGATGATTACAAAAAAGTTTCAACGTTAATACATAAAATAAACCCAAATTTAGAATTGAGTAGAAAAAATACTGCAATTTTCATTTCATATAAACCGCATTATAAGAATTCATTAATCAATGAAGTAGTTTCAGAGTCAATAGTTAATGTTCAAAGACGCTTAGATAAGCTTGGTACTAAGGAAGTAAGTGTGCAAAAACAAGGACAAAATAAGATATTAGTCCAAGTTCCTGGAGTAGAAGACACTCAGCAGATAAAATCTCTGCTTGGCAAAACAGCCAAGCTGGCCTTCCATTTGGCAAACACCAATGTAGCTAAAATGCAAGATATCGATCATGACACTACGATTATGCTCAAGGATTCTTTGGGTAATTCCTACCCGATATTCCGCAAAACTGAAATAGGCGGTGATTCATTAGTTAACGCATCAGTTAGATTTGGCAATTTAGGTAAACCAACAGTACATTTCAAATTCGACAGCATAGCAAGTAAAAAATTTGCAAAAATTACTAAAGAAAATGTAGGAAAGCCTTTTGCAATTGTTTTAGATAACACAGTCTTAACTGTACCAACAATACGTGAACCTATTCTAAATGGAGAGGGAGAAATTAGCGGTAATTTCACTGAAAAACAAGCGAGTGAACTTGCAATACTTTTAAAATCAGGTGCACTACCTGCACCACTTAAAATAATTGAAGAAAAAAACATTGGTCCAAGCCTTGGAGAAGAGTCAATAAAAGCAGGAGAAATTGCAGCAATAATCTCTATCATAGCCGTTGGTTTATCTATAATCATTACTTACGGGAAATTAGGCTTATTAGCGTCTGTTGCACTCGTTTTTAATGTAATCTCTATACTACTCATTCTTACCTTACTTGAAGCAACTCTTACTCTCCCTGGAATTGCTGGAATTGCGCTAACTGTTGGCATGTCAGTGGATGCAAATGTTTTAATATTTGAACGCATCCGCGAAGAAATAAGAGCAGGAAAAAGAACAGCTCGTGCCATTGAAGAAGGATTTAAAAACGCAATAAAAACAATTCTTGATTCAAATCTCACTACACTGATTGCTGCAGGAATAATGTTCATTATTGGTAGCGGAGCAATTAGAGGGTTTTCTGTCACTTTATCGATAGGAATCCTGTGCTCGATGTTTTCTGCAATTATAGTCACAAAACTTCTGATAGAATTGTGCATCAACCCACAAAAGCTAGTACTTTAGTATCTGTTCAGCAGAGTGACAAAATAAGATAGACGAGAAAAGACAACTAAATGGTTGTCATGAAAGTAGCTATCCAGTCTTTTCGTCGTCAAAAACGTTGTAACATGCTCACCAATTTAGTGAGCATAAAACCAATATATTTGTGGAGGAAAAGGAAAAAAGAAACAGAAACCATCTTCAGGCTATCACAAAGGATATGGCCATAAGATTAAAGATATGGATAGATTTATCAAATTTCTGAATGGAAATCAGGATATTAGAATTGAAAAGATAATTGAAGAATTTGGTAATATGTGTAAAAACACAGTATATAACTACCTTAGCAAAGTAAACTATAAATATAAAAAAAACTTTTCTTTATCGAGAAAGAGATAAAGAGAAACGCAAAGAGTTCATAAAAAAAGTAGAAGAAATAAATAAAGGAAACTTGATATACATAGATGAGTCTGGAATAGAGGACAATGAATTTTATGAATATGGGTGGTCTCAAAGAGGAAAGAGGTTATTTGCCCAAGGTTTAAAAGAAAGAGGGTAAGCATAATTGGAGCACTGAATGAAGGAAAAGTTAAAGCACCATGGATAATTGATGGCTACTGCAACAGCGAGATTTTTGATGCTTATGTAGAAAATGTACTTGTCCCTGTATTTAAACCTGGACAGACTATTGTTCTCGACAATGCGAGAATCTGCAAGGACGAAAAATTTGATAGAAAATATTGGGTGTAAAATTTTGTTCTTGCCTCCATACTCGCCAGATTTAAATCCGATTCTGATCAAGCACGACATAAGAAAGGCTCTACAAACCTTTTGGCCCAATATTAATTCGGCTATTGATTTTGTTTTTCAGTGCTCGGGCAAATCTTACTTCGGTTAGCTATATTACTAAAATCTCGTATTCTACATTTGACTTTAATAGCTCTTTATCTTCCTGAAATCTGAATGTTTTATCAATGCATCTTCTATTCAGCCGTTAGCAATACTTTCACTTATTCCATAGCTTTGCGCTATATGGAAATATGTACGGTATTTACGCAAATATTCTAGTGCTATTAACAAACATGCATTGTTTAATTTGGTTTTCCTCCTCTTGCATTTTTCTTGCCTCTTCCTCTATTAAAATTTCTATTATTTTTCCAATGTTTTTCTTTTTACTCCTCTTAGTCTTCGAAGCTTCTCTTCATCAAGTTTACTTACCTGCTCAAAATTTATACCTTCCCTAATATTGCTTCTACTACTTGTTTCTTAAGTTATCCAAGAAGTCTAATGGCAAGCACTGACCACTTTTGCTTCAGATGCCCTTGAACAGATATTATTACTAGAAATTAAACATCAAACCAACTTCAATATTATGAGTGGATATATCGTCTGCAATAGGTGTTGGAATATTAAAGTAACGATAGCCGAGAAAGGTTTTAACTTCTGGAATTACTGAGTAATCAACACCAAGCTTTATTTGATAAACAAGCCAAGGAACATTCAGTGGCACTAAATTTTTAGATGATTTATCAATCCTTTTTAATCTAAAAACTGTTGATCCTATACCAAGACCAATATACGGAGCAAATTGAGTATTTTGAACATTAGGGTTATAGTAAAAATTTAATAAGAATGCAGATACACTTGCTGATTTATCAAATACCGGAGGAGAGTTACTATCTTCAATATTGACTTTAGAATACATGGTCTCAAAATCAACTCGGCCATTTTCTCCAGCATAGTAACCTACAGATATGCTGCTAAGCCACTGAAAATCAATTTTACCGTTAAATTTTTTTATGTTTTTAATTTCATCTCCTAAGAATAGGTCTAAAAGAAAACTACCATAACGGCCCTCAGCTAAAGCAAGAATTCTTTTTCCTATTTCACGTATACCCTCCACAAATACTTCTGAGCTATCAGAATATATCTTACCACCATTAGCACTAACATAGAAATCAAGTTTTTTTGATTTTTCCTTTGTAGGTTCAGCTTGATCTGCAATACTTGGCCACATATTTTTCTGATTAGCTACTTGGAAAACAGAAGGTGAACTACTTTCAAGTTCTTGACATTTTATTGGCACTTCTTTTTCAGTAACTTCTTCAGAATGTATCACACTTTCATTATTGTCCGTTTCTAATTTTAAGGGCTGCACTTGCTCAATGTGTGTATTGTTACTGATATAAGTAATAAAAAAATAGACACACGGAATGAAGATGAAAAATAAAGCAATAGATATTCTAATTATCATAAATGAATTATCACTTATAGTATAACTACTATATCATATATTCCTTTAATGTACAAAAATTAAGAAATAATATTTCCAATTAAACAATTATTTTCTATTCCTTTAACATGAGCTTTCACAATACTTTTAGCTTGAACTCTTGATGTAAGTTTTATTAATGCAAAATT
Source organism: Wolbachia endosymbiont (group B) of Athalia cordata (assembly GCF_947251845.1). Taxonomy (NCBI): domain Bacteria; kingdom Pseudomonadati; phylum Pseudomonadota; class Alphaproteobacteria; order Rickettsiales; family Anaplasmataceae; genus Wolbachia; species Wolbachia endosymbiont (group B) of Athalia cordata. Next base: position 437,857 of record NZ_OX366383.1, on the reverse strand, counting down.
TTCTGTTCTACCAATATTATTCTGCTCAACCAAAACGCTTTGCTCAGTGCCGAGCAAAGATTGATAAAAACTGCTCATCATTTCTTTATTTATTTCTCTTAGATGCTTTACTCGTTCTTTACGTACATTCTCTGGTATTTGTGGCATCCGTGCAGCAGGTGTGTTTTTCCGCTCTGAATATGGAAAAGCATGTAGATAAACTACACTTATTTTTTTCAGTAAATCAACTGTATCCTGAAACATTTCATCAGTTTCTGTTGGAAATCCAGCAATAATATCAGCGCCAAATGCTATATTAGGTCTTAAGCTCTTCATTTTATGACAAAATTCTATCACTTGTTCTCTATTGTGACGACGTTTCATTCTCTTTAGTATTAAATTATTACCAGACTGTAGACTCAAGTGTAAGTGAGGCATAAGTCTTGACTCATTAGCTATTAAATCCATTAGTTCATCATCAACTTCAGCAACATCAATAGAGGAAAGTCTTAGTCTCTTTAACTGTGGTATATCCTTTAAAACTCTTCTAATCATTGAACTGAGTGATTGCTTACCAAACAAATCTGTACCAAAGTCAGTAATATCAACACCTGTAAACACCACTTCTTGATACCCATTTTCTATAAAAATCTTAATTTGCTCTATAATATTGTTTACTGGCACAGATCGATTATTTCCTCTTGCCTCAGTAATTGAGCAAAATGTACAACTATGATTACAACCATTTTGAATTTCAATAAATGCCCTTGATTTATCTTCAAATCCATTAATGAGAATAGGTTCTACTTGGTTATCACTGACTAAGATTTCATCATTATTTAGTAGATAATTTTCAGCTCTTAGCTTGTCTTGATTACCTAGCACTTTACTTACACCAGGAATATCACTATATGATTTAGGATCTAATTGAACGGCACAGCCAACTACGATAATTTCTTTACTTGGGTCGTTTTTATAGATCTTACGTATTTTTTGCTTCACTTGGCGTTCTGCTTCGTTTGTCACTGCACAGCTATGCACTACAACAACATTTTCTCTCTTTGCTTTTTTTAATGCTTCTTTGATTAACTCACTCTCGTAGAAATTTAGACGACAACCAAATGTTATTACTTCATTCATGCTTTTGCTTTAATAGATCTAAATTATATCAAATATCCAAGCAAAATGACTATTTTTTTGGTAGATATTATAATTTAAGCATAACCTCTAGAGTTGAAAATCACAGGAAGAATTTGTAGATATACAGTAAGATCATTTAGCATTAAAAAAAGCTTAAGGCCAATGATGTTAACCTCAAGCGAATATAAACCAAAAAACATTTTGCTAAACCTTGAAGCTCTACCATGCAAATTCATCTATATCATTTGGTACATAAGTGTCAGAATAAGCTTCATCCAAACTTTCTGCTTTCCATGGAAGCCATGAAGAAGGTTTTATCTTCTCTAAAACTTTACCTGGTATTGATGTTATCTCTTGCTTTACGTCTTCTTTTAATTTTTCTATTTGTAACCGAGCAAAATCTTCCACGCGAACCATGAGTTTATCTGTTAGCTCTTTTATCATGTCTTGATTTTGTTCTGCAACTTTCTTTGTAATAGGTACGACAATTTTACTTATAATCTCCGTTCCTAATGGAACAACGATTTGCTTTGCAACCTGATCACTAACAGGTTTAATAAGGTAATCTGCTATACTCTTTGCTGTATCTCCAGTCAGATTTGTTATTTTTTTTAAACTATCACCAATAATACCATAGTTTTTTTGGTACATCATATCTTCATCAGCAACTTCATATCTTCCTAAATCATCATACATTCCCATTTGTTGGTGAGACAATCCATTTGCATCAGATACATATCCGTATTTATTAAGTGAATTGGAATTAGACCGCATAACATTCTCCTAATTATTTATATATGCCTATTTTAGTATGAAACAACTAACAAAACATTAACTTTTAAGAACTCTTCTCAATTAATACATCAATAAAGGTAAGACCATATAATTTTCTCCTTTCTTGATACTATTCTCCTCCGAACTTAGTTCACACAGTTATTCAGACACTTCTGAATTTACCACCCCCAATTCCACTGCTTTTTTATATTTTGACTAGGTCTTCTCCTACAATTAGATAATCAGTACTCTTATCTGAAATGTACCATATAACTACACCAAGCTACAAATATGACACAAGAGTTTAGATTATTTTAGTTATTCTCTTGTATAAGATACTCTTTATATCAAAAAGAGGACCATATGAGTGAAGCAACTTTTTCTGAAAAAAATCAGCTTTCTAGAGAAGACATAGCAGAGTTAACAGAACTTATGTGTCTTGAACGAAGTGAAGTAAGTGAAAGTGGAACAGGGCTATTAGAACTTATAGCTGAACAGGAGCAAATACTTGAGGATTTAGGAATAGAATCAAAAGAGCTTTTATGTTCTCAGCATACAGGAATGTATGAGAACCTTAGTCAGCCCTATTCTACGGATCTCGAGGTTTTATAGCAGATATATAGATTATCATTATTATTGATACCTACTCAAGAGTTGCTATGGCAAACAGAGAAAACTGCAATTACTGCCGCTAATCTTTTTAATATATCTTTCTTTGATGGTGCTATTATCGCGCATTTTGACTGATATGGGCTATGATAAACCAGAAAATCACAGCTATATTTAGGAATTGAGACAAGGCCTCATTTAGGTAAATATTGCTATGCAGACTTTTCTTGATAGCAAGCATATTGCTTTTTAGAAAAATATTAGTAGCATCAAACATAGAGATTGATATTAGTTTTTCTGTCAGATTAAGTTGCGTCTAGTACAACTGACTATGCAAATAAGCTTTGAGATATTTTAATTGTTAGTTTTAGGGTGTATTTTTGTGTTCATTGCTATGAATGGATGGCTGCACACTTTCCAGATGGCTATTCACTTCGATTGAATCGCCTAAATCATGTTCTATTTTTAATTTAAATCCTAACTTCTCGCAGAATTTGTAGAAATATTCTTTAATAATATCAAATAAACTTCTGCCATCAATTTTGTAATCTCTCAATTTCCGGGGCACAGTAAGTGACAATTTGCCATCTTTATATATCACATCATCTTTCCCATCTTGAGATTCAAGTGTAAATTCCAGTGAGCTACCCAACTTACATAACTCTTCTTCTGGCTTTTCTGTAACACATGCAGAAATTGGTTCTTTAACTGTAATTGCTGCGTGATTATTATTATCACAATTAATATGTATTATATAATCAATAGATCTAAAACTTAATCCATGTTTAAGGCTTATTGTAGTTAAAGATCCATCATTTCCCATTAACGGACCCACATATCCTGCTTGATTACAATGAGTGATTAGCTCTTCCAAAATGGAATTACTTGGGATTTGAGCTTCAGCATATTTAAACATTTCCTGAAAAACTTCTTTTGCAAATTGGCGATAATTCTTTTCTCCATTTTCGTCATTTTCAATTAAACCAGCATGTCTTTCATATAATTGCTTAATAAAATCTTGATCTATATCCTTTTTGTTAATAACAAACCTCATTCTTCGAAAATCGTCATACATCTGTTTTCCAGAGTTTGCTCCCACATTCTCTTTACCAGCTCTTAATTTGCTAAAATCAAACTTTTCTGCCTGAGCTTTTAGTGTAACGACTGGATTTCCCTTTTTTTCCTGTATAGAGTTGTTCATTATTAATACTTTGATATGAATTGCTGATAGTATAATAATACATAAAAATAGTTAATATGTCAATAATATACTTAACATAGACAGTCATAATAGGGTGACAGGATTTTAGTAAGGCTCTATTATGAATAAACGGTTTTACACAGTATGAATGTTGATGAACAGTCAAGTGTGCTGACTTTTCTAAATAGTAAAATTGAGAATATACCAAGGTTTCATTCCGCAATATTGCCTAAACTTTGCGGTGGAGACAGAGTGGTAGATCTGCTATTTTATAAGCCACTCAGTTATGTGGATAGAAGTAAATCACTACCTGATGCTCAAGTGGGAGAATTTACAACTTTTGTGGCAAAAGTGTATGAGCACCAGCGCCCCACTGTTAGAGGTAGGCCATATAAAATAATCGTTGAAAGTGAAAGTCAGTATTTATTTATAGTTTTTTTTAATTACTCAGTTAAATATTTGTATAAATTATTTCCAGTTGGAACAGATATAGTAATCAGTGGTAAACTTGAAAAGTTTGCCGAACATTGGCAAATTACTCACCCAGATTACATGTTGTCTGATATCAATCAATTTAAAGAAATAGCCTGCATAGAGCCAATTTACCAATTATGTCGCGGTATTACTAACAAGAGCATTAGAAACATAATAAGTTCTAATCTAAAAGATTTACCTGATTTGCCAGAGTGGATAGATGAAACATTAATCAAGCAAAAGAAATGGCTGAATTGGAAAGAAAGCATCATAAGATTGCACAGACCGAGCTCACTCGCAGAAGCAGAAGTTTGCAGAGAAAGACTTGCTTATGATGAGCTATTTGCGTACCAGTTGGCACTAAAGCTTGCAAGGGAAAATCATGTAAAAAAAGAGGGAAAAGAATTTATAATATTGAGTAAATACAAAGAGCAGGTCTTAAATGAATTACCGTTCCAATTAACAAATGATCAAATTCGAGCGATAGATGAAATCTCAGAAAGACAAAAATCCAGATACCGCATGGTAAGTCTGCTGCAAGGTGACGTTGGGAGTGGCAAAACTGTAGTTGCACTCTTTGCGATGCTGAATGTGGTAGAAAATAACATGCAAGTAGCTCTAATGGCACCAACTACTATCTTGGCTGAGCAACATTATAATTGGATCGAAGAAGCTCTATCTTGTACTGATATAAAAGTTGCTTTGCTTACCGGTAAAACTGCGCGCAAGGAAAGAAAGATTATTATGAACGAACTTGCAAGTGGTATTTTAAATATAGTAATTGGTACTCATGCATTATTTCAAGCCAACGTTACATTTAAAAATTTAGGACTCGCAGTCATAGACGAACAACAGCGATTTGGAGTGATGCAGAGGAATCGGTTGGTAGGAAAAGGAGAAAATACCGATATACTTTTTGTTACTGCAACTCCCATTCCAAGAACCTTGCAGCAAGCTATGTATGGTGATGTTGAATGTTCTATTTTAAGGGAAAAACCAAAATCTAGATTGCCAATAAAAACCGTTATTATGAACGTTAAAAAAGTATCAGATATTATTCAAAGACTGAAAGATGCTATAAATAGAGGCGAAAAAGCATATTGGATTTGTCCATATATAGAAGAAAACGAAGAACTCAATATTGCCGCAGCAGAAATGCGCTTTCAGGAACTACAAAAGACATTTTTTGATAGAGTTGGAATAATACACGGAAAACTAACTCAAGAGCAGAAAGATCAAGTGATGTTTTCCTTCAAGAGGAATGAATTTTCTCTGCTTGTTGCAACTACTGTGATAGAAGTTGGCATAGATGTACCAGATGCAACTATTATGATTATAGAGAATGCAGAGCAGTTCGGGTTATCGCAATTACATCAGTTGAGAGGTAGAGTAGGACGAGGAAATAAACCGTCTTTTTGTGTACTGTTATATGACAATCTCAGTAAAAGTTCGTATTCAAAGTTAAAGATTATGTGTGAGTCACAAGATGGATTTTATATTGCTGAAAAGGATATGATGCTGAGGGGTAGCGGAGATATTCTAGGCACAAAACAATCAGGGTGCATGGAGTTTAAATTTGCTGATTTATATGAGGACAGAGAATTGCTCAACCTTGCATATAATAGTGCAAAAGGTACAATAGCTAATTTTGAATTACTGCTTGATATATTTGAATATAGAAGTAGACTACATTTTTCAAAATTTCAGTAATCTTCCAAGCCATAACCTTCATGAGTAGAAATTCCTTGACAGACGGGAGTATTTAAAAAACCATACGCGTCAAGTTAAGGAAAAATAAGAGTGAAGAAGAAGTTTTTACCATAAGAATAAATTGTGCAGAGTTAATAGCAGGCCCTGTAAACAAAATGTTAGCAGGTCAAATTAATCAAGGGCAGGAAGTATAAAAATGGAAAAAAAGCGGTAAATTAGCCTAATGACAATAAATATATATATAAGGTACCGTTTTAAAGAGCACAAAAGGAATACACAGTAAAAGCGAGAAGAAGTTGAGAATATGTATGGAAGCAGTGTGGAGAAGTGGCTGCCAATGATCAAAAATTTACCACAATTACAGAAGTATACATAAGAGGTTTAAAAGGTGATGCAAAAAGGGAATTTTGGCAAAATGACTTAAGTATGCACAACAAGATTTGCATAATTGATGATCAGATGTCATTCATGCTCAGCCTATATATAGAAAAAATTCTCAAGCTCAAGAGGGCTTAGGGTGGAACTAAAATTCATGGACTTGTTGACGCACGTAATTAATTTCTTTTTTTTAAGTTAATTAATGTTAACAAGCCACGTCTGCCTGTAATCATGTTAATACCAAAATATAATGTAAGAGGAGAAATGGGCAGTGCTATGCAACAATTTTTGTTTCTTTCTAACCATGCTTCCATATGAAAAACATATGACATAAAAAGGAAAACAAAAAGCTAAGAACCTTGACGCGCTTTACATCTTGGCTTTACCTTATTTATAATATAAACCTTACCACCCCTTTTCACAACTTTACAATTTTTATCTCTGTTACGATGAGATTTTAGTGACCCTTTAACTTTCATATCTACAGTAAGAATAGAATTACCTTACATTATGATCACTGACAGAGAGTTAGTCAATTGATAAATTTTTCACATTTTATTAAAATACTGTATAATTGTTGCTGATACTTCTTCGATTGACCTTTGCGTGACATCAATAATTGGCCAGTTATTTTGCTTAAAGAACTCCTCTGCTTCTTTAATTTCCTTTTCTACTTTTCTAGGGTCAGCATATATATTATTACCTTCATTATTAATTGAAGTCAGTCTATTTTTGCGTATTTCTATTAGCCTTCTTACGTCTATTGTTACTCCTATAGTCAGTTTATTTTTTAATTTTGCTAAGTCGACGTAAAAGGGTATCTCGCTAACAAAAGGAACATTTGCAACTTTATAGCCTCGGTAAGCTAAATACATACTGGTGGGAGATTTTGATGTGCGTGAAACTCCAACCAAAATTATATCGGCTTTATCAATATCTTGAATATTTTGTCCATCATCATGATTAATGGTATAGTTTATTGCCTCAATGCGCTGAAAATATTCGTTATTTATCTCAGCATGTAAGTCAAGTTTTTCGTCTTTTTCAATTTCAAGATAGGATGAGATTTCCCTAATAATGTGTGATAATATCGCTCTGTAGGGAATTTTTAGCTTTATACAATTATTTTTTAGATATTTTCTTAGCTCATCATTAGTAATAGTGCATATAACAAAATTATGCTCATCACTTTTTCTATTAATTTCCTCTAAAATTTTGTCAATCTGCTCTTCTCCTTTTACGAAAGACCAAACATATTCGATCGTTTCTACAGAACGAAAGTGTTTCAGAGCTGATTTTGCAACTGATATAACAGTTTCACCACTTGAATCTGACACTAAGTGTAGGTTAAGCTTTTTAAGGATCATCAACGTTATACTAAAAATAATAGCAAGCAATCTGCTACTGAAATTGTGCTAATTTATTATACTACGTAAATATAGAAAAACTATCTTGTTGATAAAACTCAAACTAATTGATAAATTCTTAACACAATTATTCTCAAAACGAATGTTTTTATTAAAGCCTACAAATTTCACTTCTTTTGCTAAAAAAGCTCTACCTTGGCTTGGGGTTATTTGTTTCGCATGTTTTTTAATTGGAATGTTCTTGGCATTATTCTTCTCCCCAGGAGATTATAAACAAGGAGAAATTGTACGAATTATGTATCTTCATGTGCCTTCTGCATGGCTTGCTCTTGGAATATACGGACTCATTGCATCACTCAGTTTCATTTCGTTGGTATGGAACAATAGTGTTGCTAGTGTCTTAGCACATGCCGCTGCTCCTGCAGGGACAGTCTTTTCGGCAATATGCTTAATCACAGGTAGCATCTGGGGAAAAGGAACATGGGGTACTTGGTGGGTATGGGATGCAAGGCTTACTTCAATGCTGATTTTGTTTTTTCTGTATGTTGGTTATCTTTCATTGTGGAGCGCTTTTGATAATCAAGCAAGAGCAGAGAAATCATCAGCAGTATTTGCCATTTTTAGTGCTATAAATATTCCCATAGTAAAATTTTCTGTGAATTTATGGTCTACTCTTCATCAGCCAGCAAGTATTTTTAGAAAAGGTGGAGTAGCAATAGAAGGTTCTTTACTGCTGCCACTCATTGCAATGTTTATATTTTGTACCACACTTTTTTTAGTAGTGTGGATACTTAATGCCCTTCATTTAATTAATTTGCAGAAGATAAAGAGAGAAATCAGCATGCGATATTAGGTATATAGTTCCAGAGTGTAATGTTGTGAACAGCGACGGAAATTAAAATGTAGAGCAATCATCAGCAGAGACTAAGTGGTATAAAAAATAGCTGAAGAATGTAAAAAAGGAAGTGGTATAGATAAACCTGTTACCGATAGAGAAGGTGAAATTGATACGGGCGAACCTGTTACTGATGAAGGAGAGAATGAAAATGGAGAAATTACATCTCAAAAAGTAACCTCAGATTGTTCCAAGTATGAAAATTGTGGGCCATATTCTCATTTTTATAAAGTTGATAATAAGATAGGTTGTCAAGGTTTTAGTGCATCTGATTTACTAAAGGAATTATATCCTGAGATGTACAGTAATCCTAAGATTGCAAAATATATAGAAGAGGGAGCAAATGGTAATTATGGTGCAGTAAATTTTAAATTTGCCTTTACAGAGGATCTTAATTCAATATCCTGGCTTGGTAATATAGAATGTGAAAAATGTGTGGATGATCAAATAGAGTTAGCGTGTCAAGAAGAAGAGATTAAGAGTTTCTGTTACCCGAACGTTTACCGTAGTAATCCAGAATTCAACAAGAGCTTTTTTTCCAGAGGAGCATGTCCTAATCTCTTTAGAGAGTCCAGTGAAACAAGTGTTGTAAAAGCAAAACAAGTTGCACCATTGATACTTGTTAATACCTTAGGACAAATGATAGATAAAGAGGGTAATAACACTAAAGTATACTATGATGCATTGAAGCGTTATCTAAATGATGATAGTAAAATCAAGGATTGTGGAGATAATCAAAAGTGTAAGGATTATATTCCAATTATGGAGAAAGTTTCATGGAATAGTGATAAGGAAGTACTATTAAAAACTGCTGTTAATAATACGCAAGAAGCAAATCCTTACTATTATGGAAATGAGGATAATTCTACTTCCGTTGAATTTGGTTCTATATAAGGCTGAATTTGTCTAATTTTTTCTACACTAGACACAATTTAGTCGTATCTGAACAAATACATAATCTATATAAAGAGGACGTAGGTACCATCTGTCCTTTTAAGGCATTTATGTCAATGATATGCGTAATCCATGATTTTAAACATGATGATCCTCCTAAGTAATACAAAAAAACTCAGAAAAATGTATATAGCTATGATAGAAGTTATCTATACATAAGTACAATATACTTTAACTAGAGATTATAAATTAATGAAGTTGAAAAGTCTGCAGACGAAGATAGATTTCGAGCTCTAGAATATCTTCACTATCAAAATAACAAAGCTGTCAAAATTTGTCAAGTAATTTTTACCGCAACTGTACAAACATTGCACAGGACAAATTTAAAATGCTGTAAAATGGTGTCTGTTCAGACGCATGTGAAACCAGTGCTTCTTTTCATCCCACTTCCATGCAACTAAAACCCTTTTCATAATCTCCTATCTATCATTTCTTAAACCACTCCCCTGAACGGATACAATTAAATACATTTTTAACATTTTTATAGAAAACTATTAGTATAGATTTGTATGTTGCCCTCATGGCTATTTTAAAATGTTTAATACTCCTTTTCATTATTTCTTGTACACATCTACCTAACAAGCAACATTCTGTTAATATAGACAATTATAAGCACGATTATTCGTTGCAACAATATAATACTCCTTTGAAGAATAACGAACCAGCAATACCAGAAATGATACCTTTACCGGTAGAGTTTCCCGATCTTACAACCAGTAATCAGTTTCTTTCGATTAATGTTGATGAAAAAGTACCAGTAAAGGATTTACTGATTGAGATAGGAAAACTTTCTGACGTTAACTTAGACATAGATCCCAAAATATCAGGTAATATTATTTTAAAGCTAAAAGATAAGAACATAAACGAAGTAATTCAGAATATAGCCAACAGCGCCAAATTGCGTTACTCAATGAATAATGGTGTAATTAGAATTGAACAAGATTTGCCATATGCACAAAATTATTACGTAGACTTCATCAATATTCAACACTCTGCGCAAAGGAGTTTTATCATTGGTAACAATATTACCGACAGTGATGGTGATAGAAACTATATGAAATCTCAATATAGTAGTGATTTATGGAATTCATTAGAAAAAGGCTTAAATGCAATAATGGATGTTAACGGAGTAGATGATGGTGAGTTTCTTTCATCCAACAGAGAAGCTGGTGTCATTATTCTAAATGCTAGAAAAGATATTCACAAAGCTGTTGAAGAATATATTAATAAAGTTAAGAAATTGGCGTCTTCTCAAGTAATGATCGAGGCCAAAATAGTTGAAGTTTTATTAGACGATAAATACCTTTCTGGTATCAACTTAAATGATTTGCATAATGAAACCAAATCTATAACAAATCAAGGTAACTCTATTATTGACCTAGCAATTAACTCTAGTGTGAGTGATTTAGGAGATTTAGTAAAAATTTTAAATAAATTTGGCACTTCAACCGTAATTTCAAGCCCTAGAGTACATGCTATAAATAATCAGCAAGCAATGATTTCATTTACTAAAAACCATATCTATTTTACTTCCGATATACAGAAAGATACCGGAAACTCCAATCATGCCTTAATTACCAAGATGAATAGCACTCCAATAGGTGTGGTGTTAATAATCCACCCAAGCATTAACATTGATACTAATGAAATATTCATGGATATACATCCAACCTTATCAAGAATTAACGATTACACTAAAGACCCAAATATAGAATATGTCGCACAGCAGAATAAAATGAAATTAAATAGTGACATTCCAATTATTGAAACCAGAGAAATGCACTCTACGTTAAAAATTAAGAGCGGCGAAGTTATGGTAATTGGTGGGCTTATAGAGCATAGAAAAGATAACCAAAACTTATTGCATCAAAAGTCAAAAAAACTGGCTAAGACAGTAGAAACCGTCATCTTCCTGAAAGCAACAATCGTACCAACACTTGGTTTATTAGATATAAAAGATAGGAATTTATATATATATTAAACGTATCCGTTCAGGCAATGGCATCAACTTAAGGAAAGATGTTGGGGTTGCTATTATGATAAGAAGAGAGTATCAGAATGATAATTAAGACAGCTTAATCACAAATCTGTTGCGGTAAATTTAAGTTGCTTTAGTCATATATTAAAGTTTTTAAACAGGTCTTAGTTTACTTACTTTATTGTTTTCTTTATTATCAAATATTGCTTTAAATAATATGGAGGAGCACATTGTCAGCAATTGCCGTTATTGATTTTGGTTCACAGTTTACACAGCTTATTGCAAGACAAATCAGGGAAATGGGCGTTTACTGTGAAATATTTCCAAGCAATATCGATTTCGAAACAGTATCAAAATTCAATGGATTTATTTTTTCTGGAGGACCGCAATCTGTAAATGACAATTGCTCTGAAGTAAGTGAAGTAGCACATAAAATTATAAAACTTAACGAAACAATAAACACTCCTATACTTGGAATATGTTATGGACAGCAACTCATTTGTCATTATTTCGGGGCAAAGGTAAGAAAAGAATTCAATCAGGAATTTGGCAAAACTAAAATCAAGATACTAAAAGAATCCCCAATTATAAAGGATACTTGGAACGTTAATTCCGAAGTCGATGTGCTAATGAACCATGCAGACAGTGTCGAAACTATACCGCAAGGATTTACTGCTATTGCCTCAGGTATAATAAATCAAACAATCGCAATAATTGCCAACGAACAGCGGAAGATTTACTGTACTCAGTTCCATCCTGAAGTTAAGCCTACGACAAATGGTAGTAAACTTCTCTCTAATTTCTTAGATATTGCAAATTGTGAGAGAGATTGGACAATGAAGTCATTCATTGAAAAACAGAAGGAAAAAATTCAAAACTTAGTAGGGGAGAAAAAAGTAATTGCTGCAGTAAGTGGGGGGGTTGATTCAAGTGTTGCAGCAGTTCTTACACACAAAGCTATAGGAAAACAATTAAACTGTATTTTTATCGATACTGGGTTATTGCGTAAGAGCCAGACCACTGCTATGTTAAAAGAAATTCCAATAAATTACGTTGATAAATCAAACTTGTTTTTAAGTAGGTTAAAGGGAATAACTGATCCGGAAGAAAAGCGAAAAATTATCGGCAATACTTTTATCGAAGTATTTGAAGAAGAGGCAAAAAAAATAGGTGATGTGGATTTTTTAATGCAAGGCACCATTTACTCTGATGTAGTTGAATCAGGGCACGCTTCAGGAAACACTAGTACAATTAAATCTCATCACAATGTTGGTGGGTTGCCAGAAAAAATGAATCTGAAACTAGTAGAACCTTTACGCTATCTCTTTAAAGATGAAGTAAGGCTGCTTGGCAAAGAAATTGGGCTTTCAGATGAGATAATATTTCAACATCCATTTCCTGGACCTGGACTTGCAGTGAGGATCATAGGTGAGGTTGATGAAGAAAAGGTACGAATATTGCAAGAAGTAGATGAAATATATATCAACACAATGAAAAATTTTGATCTGTATGATAAAATATGGCAGGCTTTTGCTGTACTGTTACCAGTAAAAACTGTGGGAGTTATGGGAGATAATCGTACATACGGATATGTTTGCGCTTTAAGGGCTGTGACTTCATCTGATGGCATGACAGCTGATGCATTTCCATTTGAAAATAAAGATCAACATTCGTTAGTATTTTGGAGGTTTTTGCAAGACGTCAGTAGTATAATTGTTAACAAAGTTTCCGGAGTAAATAGGGTTGTATATGACTTAACTTCCAAACCACCAGCAACTATTGAGTGGGAGTAGCAATAAGATGTCATTCCAGTTTCAGCTACTTGAATGACATCGAAGAGGCTACTTGCATAACTTAAATTCAAAGGAAAACCATTTAATGTCATTCCAGCGTGTGACGCTGGTTCCTGGATCCCAGCACTGGGATGACAACGAAGCTGAATGACACCTTCCTGCTAGAAAATGTTTGTACAGTTATGCGCTTTTTGCTTCGTGTAAAATAGTTTCAAGGCTGTATTTTCTTTATTTTGCTTATAGCTTCCACAAGCAATGCAAACATAAATGAAGAATACAAACATGCTTTTGGTAGCTCTATGTGAAGTCCTTCAAGTATTAGATATATGCCGATGAGTAAAATAAATAGAATGGCAATTACTTTTAAGCTTGGGCTGGATTTTATTAACTGAGCGGTATAACTTGATGAAAATAGCATTGCTAATATGGAAAATGTAAATGCTATAGCAATGATTATCATATTATGAGTTAATGCTATAGCAGTTAATATTGAATCAACAGAAAAAACTAAATCTATTAATATAATTTGTAGCACAACTAAAAAAAATTGTGATTTAACGTTTGCCTTTGTTTTATTCTCCTTATGTACAAAAATTTCGCTCCATAACTCCATAGAACTTTTAACAATAAGAAATAACCCTCCTGCAATCATAAGCAAATCTTTTACTGAAATATCTAGTGATACAGAGTGAAATATAGGCTTTTGCATTGATAATATATGTGATGTAAAAAATAGTATTACAAAACGCATCAATAGCGCCAAGCCAAAACCTATAAGGCGGGCTCTTTCTCTCAGCAGATTTGGCACCTTATCTATTGCTAGAGAAATAAAGATTAAATTGTCTATACCAAGTATAGTTTCAAGTAGCGTAAGTATCAATAAAGTCCAAGCATCAGCTAGCATTTTAATTCCAAAGTCAGCCTTTGTACTTTACAATAGATGTGTAAAAATTAAGTAACTTCGCTCAGGTAATTAGAAATCAACCTCGCCCAGAAAAGGGGGAGAGAAAAAAGAGCATTTTTATAATAAAAGTACTTTTTTAAGAAGAGTAATAAAATTGAAAATCTAACTCTCTTTACGAAAGTTTTAAATAGGTTCTAAAACAATTATACTAGAAAATATATACCTCCTGTGTAGACTAAGATTTTTTTTTAATTTAAGATAGATACATAGTAAAAGGAATTTATGACAAAAGAATCATTAGCAAAAACTGATATAGTGAAAGTTGAAGATAAGAAAGCACCAAAGAGCTTTTTTAAGATACTAGGTGAAGTAGCAAACGCTGTAAGATCATGGGTTGGCAATATTGGCCCTGATTTAAGTAGTAGTCGCGATGTCGATAGTTTAGTCTTGAAGATGAACGAATGCTTAAACCCAAAGGGGGGTGAAGTCTCAGCACGTAAGAACACCGTATCTCTTGGTAATTTGTACTTGAGTTTATCAGAGGCAGGTCAAATAAAATTTTTACAAACCCTGGCAGAAAAGTTCAATCCGGATAAAACGAAAATAGATGAAGAAATAAAAGTATATAAGAAAAATCAAGATTCTGAGTCGAGCTATAAGTTTGAACAAGACTTAATAAAAGTCCTTGAATCACCACGCTCTAAAATATTGAAGCAGTTTATCTCCTTACCAGAAGGTCTTAAGTTTATTGTTGATATGCGTTCTGATGTGCTTAAGCTAAAGAACCAATATGAAAATCTAAACCCACTAGAAAATGAATTAAAAAATATACTCTGTACTTTGGTTGATGTTGATCTACTTGATCTTCATCAAATCACCTGGGATTCACCTGCATCATTGTTGGAAAAACTTATAAAATATGAAGCTGTACATAAAATTTCTTCTTGGGGTGACCTAAAAAATAGGCTAGATTCTGATCGTCTCTGTTTTGCTTTCTTTCATTACAAAATACCAAACGAACCTCTAATTTTTGTAGAGGTTGCATTGATGAATGAGATTTCAGATAGTATTCAACACCTTTTGGATGAGTCAGTGCCCTCAAGTGACCCAAGCAGTGCAAGTACTGCTATATTCTATTCAATATCAAACACTCAAACTGGTTTATCTGGAATTAGCCTCGGTAACTTTTTAATAAAGAGAGTCGTAGAAAAACTATCGCAAGAATTTAAAAGCGTAAAAGTCTATGCAACTCTTTCTCCAGTTCCTGGATTTACAAAATGGCTAAAAAATCAAGACGTAGCTTTATTAGGTAAGCTTAATATAAAACAATCAGGTACAGAAATTTTAGAAAGCATAAAAACTAACATTGAATGCGAAAAACAGTCCCTACTGAAACTTTGTGCACATTATTTGCTAAAGGTTAAAAGCAGTGGTGGGGGTGCTTATGATCCGGTCGCACACTTTCATTTAAGCAATGGTGCATCAATCAAACAAA
This sequence comes from Wolbachia endosymbiont (group B) of Athalia cordata, assembly GCF_947251845.1. Taxonomy (NCBI): domain Bacteria; kingdom Pseudomonadati; phylum Pseudomonadota; class Alphaproteobacteria; order Rickettsiales; family Anaplasmataceae; genus Wolbachia; species Wolbachia endosymbiont (group B) of Athalia cordata. The sequence goes on along the minus strand of NZ_OX366383.1, from coordinate 422,206 downwards.
TCAACTGGATGGCTGATACTTCTGAAAAAGGCATTAGTCAGTCAGCCGGAATAATGGTGAATTATTTGTACGAATTGCCTAAAATAGATAACAATCATGAGAATTATATGATCAATAAAGTGGTTTCTCATTCAAAAAAAGTGTCAGCTATGTTAAAGGAATAATAGGAAGTGCGCAAGCATATAGAAAGTGCTAACATTCCCTAATGTTTATGTATATAATATTGAATAGTTTTATAAGGTAAAATGTATTAGTAGTGAGATATTAAAAAAAATAAAACAAAAAATACAAGATAGAGTAACACGTAAAGAACTGTACAGTGTCTTTACATATTCTGAAGAAATAAAGTCATTTAATGATTATGTTAGTAGTATTAAACGTGATGGAATAAACTCAGAGAAATCAAGTCTATTGAAAGATATTTATGAAGGCCTTAATTCTATGTTTACTAACATTGCTATCGACTGGGATAGCAATCGAGGTAGCCTAAGTAGTGAAAAAATTAATATACATTATCAAAACTTAGGGTCTATCTTAGAGATGGTAATCATAATTGAAGGATTGAAGACAGGATTGGGCCAAGAATACGTGATACTCGGCATTGATGAATCCACGTTAATTTGTGATATCGAATCACTTCAGAAAAAAATGGAAGAAAAGCTAAAAGGAATGCAACAACAAAATGAAGCAAGGCAAGAAGAATTAGAAAAGAAAATTGAAGAAAAGTTTAGAAAGTATATAGAAAACGGCACTATTGATGCAGTATCAATTGAAAAATATGATAATTGTAGTTTGTGTGATGCAGTAATCAATCTAAAAGACAACAGTAAAAGCATAAATATTGAGATAAGCGAGTTTTTAAATAATGATTTTCGTAAAAAAAACAATATTCATGAAATTCGTATTTTAAATGGCGATCAAGAAGAAGTTGTCTGTGGCTTTGTAGATAAAAATGGAGTGAGGTGTTATAATTTAGGTACTGCAGCTCAATATGGAATAAAGTTTAATTGGTATATAGATGAAAGGGAATTTATCATTATATTAAGTGCTAATAGCGATGGCACTATTAAAATAGCAAGTGATAAGCCAGATGATAAAGATTTAGAAGAAAATAAAGATGTAAGAATTAAAGTTGGTAATGATTACCTAAGCCTTGCTGATGCAGTAAAAACATGCAAGCAGGAAAAGAATGAGGCAAGTAGCAAACTGAGTCAACCATCAACTACTGAATACTTCCGACCAGTACAGACGCCAGCTTAATGTTTTCAGCAAAAAGGAAGATAAGTAATTGCTCTTGTAATACTTAAAATGTAAAATAGATCTACTTAAATAAGTAGATCTATGAACAATATAAGAAATTTTGCAATAATAGCACATATAGATCATGGGAAGTCAACTCTTGCTGATCGTTTGATAGAAGAATGTAACGGTCTTGAGACAAGGGAAATGACCAATCAGGTACTTGACTCAATGGATATAGAGCGTGAACGCGGAATCACAATCAAAGCACAAACGGTAAGACTCAATTACACTGCAAATAATGGTAATAAATATTGCCTCAACCTCATGGACACACCAGGTCATGTTGACTTTTCATATGAAGTCAGCCGAAGCTTAGCTGCATGTGAAGGCTCACTTTTGGTGGTGGACAGCAGCCAAGGAGTTGAAGCTCAGACTCTGGCAAATGTGTACAAGGCAATTGACAATAATCATGAGATAATAGTTGTGCTCAATAAAGTTGACCTTCCTGCTGCAGATCCAGAAAAGGTAAAGCTTCAGATTGAAGAAGTAATTGGTATTGATGCAAGTGAGTCAATTTTGATATCGGCAAAAACTGGTCTTGGGATAAAGGATGTACTTGAAGCTATAGTGACAAAACTTCCCGCTCCTCAAGGTGATACAAATGCTCCACTGCAAGCAATTTTAGTTGATAGTTGGTATGATCCTTACCTAGGAGTAGTAATTTTAGTGCGAGTTAAAAATGGAGTACTAAAAAAAGGCATGAGAATCGTTATGATGTCTAATAATGCTACATATCAGGTCGATAATATCGGTATTTTCACTCCTAAAAAAGTTATGACTGGTGAACTTTCAGCAGGTGAAGTTGGTTTTATAACTGCTTCAATGAAAGAAGTAGCAGACTGCAAAGTAGGAGACACTATTACTGAAGAGAAAAGGCCGTGCAGCAAGGCATTACCTGGCTTTAAAGAAGTACATCCTGTAGTATTTTGCAGTATTTTCCCCAATAACACAGATGATTTTAAATATTTAAGGGAAGCACTAGAAAAATTACATTTAAATGATGCTAGTTTTACATTTGATGCTGAAACGTCAAATGCCCTAGGTTATGGATTTCGTTGCGGTTTCTTAGGAATGCTACATCTTGAAGTCATTCAAGAAAGACTCGAAAGAGAATTTGATTTAGATCTAACAGCAACTGCACCGAGTGTTATATATAAAGTTGCAACACAAAATGGTAAAGTTTTAAATATCCATAACCCAAGCGATATGCCAGACCCTACAAAAATTGAAATAGTGGAAGAACCGTGGATCACTGCAACTATAATGGTACCTGATCAATATTTAGGAGAGATTCTATCTCTGTGTGAAGAGAGGAGAGGAGAACAGCAGGATTTATCTTATGTTGGTAATACGACAACAGCACTACTGAAGTATAAATTACCGCTGTCTGAGGTTGTTTTTGATTTTTACGATAGACTAAAATCAATTTCCAAGGGATATGCAAGTTTAGATTGGGAAATATCCGATTATCAGGAAAGTCAGATAGATAAATTAAGTTTTTTAGTTAATGGAGAACCTGTGGATGCGTTAGCCTGCATTGTTCATAAAAGCAGGGCAGAAAAAAGAGGCCGTGAAATATGTGCACGTTTGAAAGACTTGATACCACGCCAGCAATATAAAATCGCGATTCAAGCGGCAGTAGGCGGAAAAATTATTGCTAGAGAAACGATTAACCCGTATAGAAAAGATGTAACAGCCAAGCTCTATGGTGGAGACGTCACACGAAGGATGAAGCTGCTTGAAAAGCAGAAGAAAGGTAAGAAAAGATTGCATTCTGTAGGAAACATAAACATCCCACAAAATGCTTTTATTGAGGCTTTGAAAATAAATGATTAATATATATCCAAAAACATAAATTTAAAGAACTAAGTGATATTTTCTCAATAAATTTACTGACATTGATATGGGTAAATTTGAAATAGCTATGTGAATTTGTAAAACACTATATAAGATACCATACAACGAAATCATCCCAGTGTTAAACGCTGGGATGACAGAGAGCAGCTCAATTGCTCCACTCAATCAGTAAAAATCAGATATATGTAGACATTGGCTAAAACCATTCCAACAACATTTTAGTGAAACTTAACAAGCTTATCTATAGTTTTAGTGATGATTCTTGGAGTATTTGGAGAGACTTCTGAGCCCAGTCTATTTAACCGCTCTATAGCAAACCCGCTGTTCTCATTTATTATGAAATCACATAAAATATTTTCTATATCTTTAATAACACTTTCATGCTTTCTCAGAGGATGGTTATTCGGATATCTATGAATGGTTTTGATGCTAGAATACTCAACGAAAGCTTGATCTTTAAAAGCAAGTTGTCTCAATTTCTCTTTGAATTTTTCTTCTTCATCTCTTGCTAAAAGGCAAGACTTTATCAGTGATTTTATAATCGAGTTTATAGCCTGATGTATTTCAGAATGCACTATAACTTTGATGATATTTTCTTCCACTATGCAATCATAAGTGCTTTTTTCGCTCTTTAATGACTCTATAAGCATTTTGCTATTTTGCGAATTCAATTCCAGATTCTCTTCACTTATAGGAGTCATTATAAAGGTATTCTTATTTACCCTGATGTAAAATTGTGGCAACCCTTTAGAACAGGCAAATGCTACATCCTTAGACTCAAGTGCGTGATTGTATGAAGAAGAAAGGGTGCTTGCTATAACGCTACTTGGTACTTTCATTCCATGATTACTTAGGTGATTTAACACATTCTCAACATCATGATATGTAAAACCTGTATCTTTTATCAATTCAACAACTTCTATGCAATTGTGTTGTTTATACTCTATTGTCACTTCTTCTGTAAAAAGAGTTTTAGCTGCTATATGCTTATCAAGCACTGTGAAAATCTTGATGAAACTCTCTAAATCTTGTTTGTTAATTAATTCAATACTAATTAAGTTTTTGCTAACAATTATAATATTTTTTATCATTTTTTCCCACTAAAAAAACTCACTAGATGAATTGTATTTTTAATTCATTAAAAATTGTTTAAAGTGGGTATGCCAGCAACAGTAAGACAAAAAAATCACATAAAATCTTCATTATGTATTATATTACATCCCTCGTGTTCATCACTGCCGCTTGTGTAAGCTGTTGCATTAATGCTATCTTCATTGTTATTTAACATATTATCCAACTTTCCTTCTTTTTCAAGATCCATCAATTTGTCACATCCAGCAATATGATGTACATAATCACCATTTTCATCAGTAATAAAAATTTGTGGAACTGTCCTGACGTTATATTTTGATTTTATACCGTCAAACAAATCCGAGTTTCTAAGTACATCAATTTCTTCGTATTTCACACCTTTTTCATCCAATAACTCTTTTGCTTTCTTGCAGAATGGGCAGTACTTCTTCACATATATTACAACTTTTCCTTTAGTGTTTTTCACGATTTATCTCCATAGTTTATAAAATACAACTATTATATATAAAAAATATATATAAAATATCAAATTGTATGAAAATTATTTACAACTGTGAGCAAGGGATAAAAGATAATGTGGCACTAACTTTCGGAAATTTCGATGGCGTTCATTTAGGACATAAGTTTGCAATTTCCAATCTAAAGAAGGTAGCACAAGAAAGAGGATTACCCTCTGCAGTTTTAACTTTTGAGCCTCACCCATCAACTGTTTTATTTAGTAGGAACAATTTTAGGTTAATAGATCAAGAACAAAAAAAGGAACTAATCAGCAGCTATGGTATAGATTACTTGTATATTATTAATTTTAGTAGAGGTTTTTCTGAGGTTAGCTGCGATGACTTTATTGGTAAGATTTTGGTAAAGAAGTATGGTGCTAAACATATAACTGTTGGAGAAAGTTGTACTTTTGGTCACAAACGATTGGGTAACATATTAACTCTAGAAAAATATTCTCAGATGTATGAATATTCTTTAACTAAATTAGAGCCATTGATAATCGATAGAAAAATTTGCTCTTCTTCCTCAATCAGGGAGTGTTTACAAAAAGGAGAAATAGAAATTGCTAATAAATTGCTTGGTAGGTCTTATCAAGTTTCTGGTATTGTAACAAAAGGTGCATGTAGAGGTAGAGAAATAGGGTTTCCAACCATAAACATTCCGATAGAAGATTACATGATAAAACCTAAGTTTGGTACATATTACGCCAAAGTTGCATTTTCTGAAAATAGTTCAAGTTGGCTATATGGAGTAGTCAACATTGGTATGAGACCTACATTTAAGGACTTAAAAAAACCTATAGTAGAAATGCATATATTTGACTTCAACGAAAATGTATACAATTTTAAGGTTGATATACAACTTTTAAAATTTATTAGGGCAGAAAAAAAATTCCATAGTATTAACGAGTTAACAAAACAGATAGATCGTGATATAATGAAGGCTTACCAGTTAAAGATAAATTTATGAAAAGGATATGTTTAGTTATTATATTGATTATAGTATCATTCGATCAAACAAGTAAATTGTATATAAACTCTTTGATTGATGAGGGGGAGTCAATCGAGATTACTAGTTTTATGAAATTAGTTGAAGTTTGGAATTCAGGAATTAGCTTTGGAATGTGTAGTACTCTGCCGCATGGCAGCTTCTTTTTTTCAGCATGTTCAATATTAATAATTGGTATACTTGCATACTTGATATATAAATCTAATGATAAGTCAATTTACCTTAGTTTTTCTCTGATGATTGGTGGAGCGATCGGAAATGTAATTGATAGAATCTATTGGGGAGCTGTATATGACTTCATATATTTTCATATCAATGATTGGTATTGGCCAGCCTTTAATTTAGCAGATCTATCTATAGTTTGTGGAATGTGTACATTGTTATATAAGTGGTATATATATGATAGGTCTATCTCTAAGCAAAATGAGGAATGAAATAATGCTTCGCAAATTCTTTAGTTTTTTTATACTATCTGTGTTTTTTTTCATTTGTCCGATTTCTTTGGAAGCTGAAATCATAAAGCATGCTAAGCTCAGTAACGGATTGGATGTTTATGTAGTACCTAATCACCGAATTCCAGCTGTTTTTCATGCAATAATATATAAAGTTGGGGGAATGGATGACCCAATTGGCAAAGCAGGCTTGGCTCACTACTTTGAACACTTAATGTTTGAAACTACAGGAAAATTTAAAGACATAGAATCCACTTTGGGCAGCATTGGGGCCCAATTTAATGCTTTTACCACTAAAGAATACACCTGCTACTACGAATTAGTTCTCAAAAAAGATTTACCACTAGCAATGGAAATTGAAGCAGATAGAATGGGCAATTTTGATGTTACTCAAGACAAAATAGATAGAGAAAAAAATATCGTATTAGAAGAAAGAAAGATGAGATTTGATAATAATCCTGAAGCTTTACTATGGGAGGAAATGAACAGTGCATTTTATCGTAATGGCTATGGTAGGTCTGTTATTGGTTGGGAGAGCGATATTAAAACTTACAATCAAGATGACATAACAAGGTTTCATGATAACTATTATCATCCAGGTAATGCTATACTGCTCGTTGTTGGTGATGTAGAATTTGAAGAAGTAGCGGGATTAGCAAAGGAAAAATATGGTGCAATTAAAGCTGAGCCTGTAGTTAAGCATTATCCGAACCAAGATTCAATACATAATGCAGATATATCGGTAATTTTAGAAAGCACTGAAGTAAAAGAGCCAGTTTTATACTTTCGCTATAGTGTTCCTTTATTTGAGCAAATAAGTGAAACTTTTCCTGTTGATTTGGCAGTTGATGTTTTGGGGAATGGCAAGTCTAGTAAGCTATATAAAGATTTAGTTCTAGATAAGAATGTAGCAGTAGAAGTGTTTACTTATTATAACAGCTTAGCTTTTAGTAATGGTTACATTGAGATTCGGGTAACTCCAAAAAGCGGGGTGAATTTGGATGCTGTTGCAAGAGAGTTAGAAAATTCTATTAATCACTTTACCTCTGAAGAAATAACAAGTGAAGAGTTGCAAAGCACAAAGTCTAAATACAAAGCAGCACAGTTTGATAATCTATCTGATTTAACTAGTGTAGCAATGTTTTATATACCACGTCTAGCACTAGGTATTCCACTTGATGAAATAGACATTTCATATAGCAAAATTAATGATGTCAATCTAGAGGATGTAAATAATAAAGTTCACGCTATCTTTTCTACTAATAAATTAGTTGGTCGTCTACTACCAAAAGGAGGTAATAATGATGAGAATAAGTAAGCTTATATTTCTACTTTTTTTCTGTCTGGTCTTTAATTTGCAGGCGAGCACCTACCTAAATATAGAGGAGGTTACTACTAATAAAGGATTTAAGTTTTTATTTGTTGAAAACCATGATCTACCAAAAGTTTCACTTAATATATCATTCAAAGATGCAGGTTGTGTGTATGAAAGTGCAGAAAAGCAGGGGCTTGCTTGGTTTACTTCTCTTGTAATTCAAGAAGGAGCAGGAAAAAATGATGCCAAAGATTTTGCGAAAAAGCTTGAGGATAAAGGAATTAGTTTAAATTTTATTGCTAATTTAGAAGCATTTAGGGTTTCATTAAATACTTTATCTGAGAATCTAGAGGATGCAATTTCACTACTGAGTGATGCTATAATGCGCCCTAAAGTTGATCCTGAGGGGTTAAATAGAGTATTCGAAAAAGTCAAAGTAAACTTTAATAATTTTGAAAAAGACCCTTATTTTATTGCTGCAAAAGAGTTAGATACATTGTTGTTCAAAAAACATCCTTACTCAAGAGATCCATATGGAACTCTAGACACTATAATGAACATTACTAGAGACGATGTTTTAACATACATAAAGCGTAGTTTTACTAAGGATAATATCGTTATTAGTATTGTTGGTTGTGCAACAAAAGAAGAAGTTAGTACGCTGCTCGATAAATATTTATCTAAGTTACCATCAAAAAGATCGAAAGTTAGGAAGGTATCTGTAAAAAATGAATTTGGGCCTGCAGAAAGTAAGAGCGTTTTTATGGATATACCACAGAGTGTAATATTTTTTGCTCAAAAAGGCATAGCATATGAAGACCCTAATTACTATAATGCTAGTGTTTTGATTAATGCGCTTGGTGGTATGAGTCTAAACTCAATACTGATGAAAGAGTTGAGACAAAATCTAGGTATTACTTATGGTATTAGTGCACGTAATGTTACCAATAAACATGGAAATGTTATATTTGGGTTTATGAGCACCGATAGCTCTACTGTTAGCAAAGCTATATCAGCAGTAAAAGATACATTTAGCAGAATAAAAAAGGAAGGAATTGACGAACAATTATTCAAGGATGCAAAAACCAGTTTAGTAAATAACCTTATCTTCTCTTTTCTATCCAATAATGCGAATACAGCAACGTTGCTAGATAGTATGCAGATAGAGGATCGTGATGTTAACAGTATAAATAATTATAAGAATACCATTAATAATATTAAATTAGAGGAAGTAAACAAATTGGCACATTCTTTACTAAATCCTGAAAATTTATTCTTTGTTGAAGTTGGAAGAAACGCTCAAGGTCAATAATTAATACTTTCTGCTATTGATTTTACTGCTTCCACATAACACTTGTGCTCTTCAGCTAGAATGCGCTCTGAGAGACTGTGAACATCATCATTTGGTAATACTGGAACAGTAGCTTGAGCGATTATGGCTCCAGCATCAATTTCAGGAGTAACATAATGCACAGTACATCCTGTAATTTTTACACCCGCTTTCAGAGCTTGCTCCTGAGCATTTAGGCCCTTAAATGACGGAAGTAAAGAGGGATGAATATTTATAACTTTGTTATGCCATTTATTCAGGAAATTGGCCTTTATAATTCTCATAAACCCTGCAAGGCAAATTAAATCAACCTTATGTTGAACAAGTATTTCATGAATTTTATCAGTATCAAGTGGCTTATCTTCAACAACAAACGCTGAAACTCCTGCTTGCTTTGCTATTTTAAGGCCTCCAGCTTCACTATTATTTGTGATAACACACACAGTTTCAGCAGGGAAATTCTGATCTTGACATGCTTCTATTAAAGCCTGCATGTTTGATCCTCTACCTGAAATTATTATTCCGAGTTTTATCTTTTTCATTTTAGTGCAGCCGTAAGAATGGATATTAATAAAATAGCTCAAAAGGAAAGTTTATTTTAGAATAAATACTATTGTGTAGCAATATTTTACACTGCTGGATAATATGGAATTAAAGAAATCATTCAGTTTGAAGTAACTTTAACATTTAATTTTAGGAATATTATACAATTTATGGTAAATAAATGCATATTTTTATGGCTGCGTTATTATTTATTTAACAAAGTATTAGTATAATTTACTACACTGAATTAAATGGAGAAAATTCAATGAATAAATTACCAAGCAATGCAAAAACAAGCAAGTCTCAGGTTACTCAGTGGGAGGTAATAAAAAATTGTGAATATTCTGATAATTGTTTATCAAAAGTAGTAACTTTATACGTCATTAAAATGGCAGAATTATCAGATATTTATACGAGTAATGAACCTGAAATTAATACTATACTTACAAGAATAAGCATAACAAGTGAAAATGCATTTTTAAATAAGGTTGTTGATATTGAAATTATGGAGGGCATTTTTCCGTACAAATTCAACAGCAAGAAGAAAAATAACATATCAAGGCTAGAAGATTTGTACAATTATTTATGTTCTACTGTTATTGATAGCCTTCCAAAAGAAATGCTTGAAAGCCTAAGAAGAGAATACAGAGACGCTGTTAACTTATTTAAAGCAATTACTTAACTAGGTGTAGCATTTTTAAGACTTTACCTTCTATTTCAGAAATGCCACTTTCAAGATCTTTATCTATCAAGCATATGGTAGATAAATATGTTTTCTGCTTCTTTTCAACATTGATAGTTAAAGTTCCAGGAGTAATCGTAACCGAGTTAGCAAATAATGCAATGGTCTTATCATTATGTCCTATGCATTCTCTTACAATAACAATTGGCTCAACTGTAGATTTGAATCGTAGCACCTTTTTTGTTACATAAATACTTGAAAAAATAATTTGGTAAATTAGCCAAGGTATATAACTTATAAGCTGATAAAGTGACAGCCTACCACTATCATTTAGAATTTGACTAAGGGCACTTTCAGCATCAATTAACCTTTTAAAGATAATCAATGTGAACACAGAAGAAAATACTCCACAGAGAATAAAAAAAGGCTCAAAATAACCAGACAATGTAATCCATAGAGAAGACAAAATCACAAATGATAGAGAAAAAAACTTAATATTTTGCCTGACTTTCATGATTTGGAGTATAACTTAAATGATTTTTTAGGAAAATAAAAAGTTCTTGATTTTTGTGTCAAAAAACATAATAACCAAGTTATTTTAATAAGTAGTGGAGATTATGACGCTTGATGATTTTCTAAAAATGCTTGAAGAAATAAATGATACTTCAGGTTTAAGCAAGAACAACATAGTTGAACGAATAAAAATAAAATTAGAAAGAATTGATTTACGGAGTTGGAAAGATAGTGGATTTAATATCAATCATATATTCACTACACATAGTGATCTAGATCCTGTAGAAACTACATTGTTGCATTTTGCTGCTAAGAGTGGCTATGAGAATGTAGTAAGAGCTCTAATTGCATGTGAAGCAGATGTTAACGCACGGGATTGCGATCGGTGCACTCCTTTACATTTTGCTGCTGAATGGAACCACAAAAGCATATTAGAGATTTTAATTGAAAGTGAAGCAAATGTTAATGCGTGCGACAATGATGGATATACTCCCTTACACTTTGCTGATGAAGGTGGTAATGAAAATATAGTAAGAACTCTAATTGAACACGGAGCATATGTTGATGCGCAGAATAATAATGGACAAACTCCTTTGCATCTTGTTACTGATTTGGGTTGTAAAGATGTGATAAGTTCTTTGTCAGGTAATGCTAGTCCTAGGGCTGAAATGGCAGTAGGAAGAGTGGAACAAATTACACTTGCAGGAAGATTGGAGCTTTTTTAACCAAACTTGCATTTACTGAGATAATTGTTTTGTTATGAATTAAACCAAAAGTTCTGTAATATATTGAAGCTTAAAGATATCTTTAGATATGGAAGTTATTGCAGAAAATAGAAAAGCAAGGTTTGAATACTTTATCTTAGAAGAATTTGAAGCAGGTATGATCCTCTTAAGTAGTGAAGTGAAATCACTAAGGGAGAGAAAAGCAAATATTTCTGATGCTTACGTTACTGAAAAAAAAGGTGAAATATGGCTAAACAATATGCATATTGCAGAGTATAAAGCTGCGAACCAAAAGAATCACAAGCCAAAAAGAGAACGTAAATTGCTTTTGCATAAAAAAGAGATAAATAAGCTGATTGGTCAAATCAAAACCTCTGGAATAACTGTTGTGCCACTTTCTATCTATTTTAATGATAAAGGGTTGGCAAAAACTAAAATTGCTATTGTTAAAGGAAAAAAACTCTACGATAAGAGAGCAACCATAAAGCAGAGAGAGTGGGACCGTGAGAAAAGTAGATTGTCTAAGAATAATTTGTAGTAAAATATGTCTTTAAGTCCAATTATTTTTAGCATCGGTCCTGTTTCTATATATTGGTATTCTTTAGCATATGTTTTTGGTATAGTTTTTGCATATTGGTATTTACATAAGCTAGACAATCAAAAAATATTTACTAAGAATTTTTACGATTCGTTATTAACAACTACTATTATAGGCGTTATTCTTGGGGGCAGGCTTGGCTACGTGTTGATATATGATCCAGTTTTTTATATAAGCAGCCCTATTGAGATATTAAAGACCTGGGAAGGAGGAATGTCATTTCATGGTGGTGCTATAGGAGTTTTGCTTGCAGTAATAATCTCCTGTAGAAGACATAACATTCCTATATTTTACACACTGGATCTAATTTCTTGTGGAGTTCCGATAGGTTTGTTCCTAGGTCGCATAGGTAATTTTATAAATGGAGAGTTATTTGGCAGAGTTACAACTATGCAATGGGGTATGGTATTTCCAGAAAGTGGTGATAATTTATTGCGCCATCCAAGCCAACTTTATGAGGCATTTTTTGAAGGAGCGCTACTTTTCGTAGTTGTAAATTCACTATTTTTCTTGAACAAAATGAGATTGTATTATGGTGCAACAACTGGAGTTGCAGTTATGTTGTATGGAGTAGCACGTTTTATGGTTGAATTTTTCCGCGAGCCAGACTATCAAATTGGCTATTTATGGTTCAATTTAACTATGGGACAATTTCTTTCTATACCTATGATTTTGCTGGGAATGCTTATATATTTAGGTGCGTTGAACTTAAGATTTAACACGAAATCTGTTCAATAGAGAAAAGGTAAATTTAATAGAAAAATATAGTGGAAGTTTATTTATTCCATACTATGTACAATTATGTGAATTTTTTGTCTTGCAGAGAATAAATGTAAGACCAGCAAACCTTCGTTGTATAGCTATAAGAAAAACTTAGTAGCTACTGACCAAATTCATTACTAAGTAGATATTCATTTTCCACCAGAATATTCCTGATTGAGAAGCTACTTTATTAAAACATATTTTTAAATTTTTGCCAAAACCCTGGTTGATTATCATTAACCTTTGTGAAGGCTATGTTTAAACTGTATCTCGTATCATTTGGCATATCATATCTAATATTCAGTATTGAAAATTTGTTTTTATTATGAACAGAAACATCGTCATATGATAACTTTGTCGTGTAGTACTTTATATGTTTTTGCTTATCATATACTATATCACCTGATTCACCTTCTAGTTCTACAAATTTAGTTTTTTTCTGACATTCTTTTATTTTTATTAGATCCTCGTTTAGTGATATTGAAACCGGTAGTGTATTCCCAGCATACTCTTTAGCTAAAAGCTCACTTTGAGGATACATTTTTATTTCCCTTCCAAAATGTGAGTCTATAAAATTATTGCTCCAAAATTTGTCTCCAGAATGTACATATTCGTCAGTAGCATACGGTACACCACCATAATTGCATTGAACTTTGTAATCTCCAACACCATTATTTTGAAAAAAATCATGAATGGCAGCGTAACTATCAGCAGCATCATTTATGTAATCCATTACCTACCCCTTAAAACCTTTTAATTTATTATCTCACAAGAAATTACATCTATCAATAAAAAGACTTTTTTTGATATCAAGTATCTAGGGAGCATATTGATAGGATTGTGACATTCGTATTTCCCAGTTCTTCACATACTGCTGGACTAATTCAGGATAATTTTCAATAATTAATAAATTTTCAGCGTTTCCCTTTTCAGCTGTCTTACTGAGGTTAAACGATCCTGTGATGACTTTTTGATTATCAACAATTATTACCTTATTATGAGCAATTTTTGGCTTATTATCGATCCAAATCGGTATTCCATTTGAAAACAATTCGCTTATGACACTATATTTTGAATGGAGTTGTGATTTATCTAAGACGACTTTAACATCAACACCACGCTCTTTGGCGTTAATCAAAGATTTTGCAACTGTTCCAAGAGTAAATGTATATTCTTGAACTAAGATAGATTCTTTAGATTGGTCTATCTCGCTGATTATCGGTACAGCACAGTCTTCTTCAGGTGAGAAGCAAACTGTTGCTTTTGGGCAAGGCGAGAATGTAGGACCCACATAGTAATACAGAGAAAAACATGCCGACAAAAATAAAAGATATAAAAGCCTCACAAACCACACCTAAATACACGGCGGTAGTCTACATCATAGTTTAATCATCTGTCAACCCATATTCCTTCCACTTCTCTGTAACTTTCTTTATTATTTCCTCGCTCATTTCAATTTTTCTTCCCCATTCTCGTTTGGTTTCAGGTGGAAGTTTGTTTGTTGCATCAAACCCTATTTTACCTCCGAGACCACTTTCAGGGGAAGCAAAATCTAAATAATCAATTGGGGCATTCTCTATCGTAATTGTATCACGCACAGGGTCCATTCTTGTTGACATTGCCCACATCACTTCCTTCCAATCACGTATATTTATATCATCATCAACAACTATGATAAATTTGGTATATAAAAACTGTTTGAGAAAAGAGAGTATGCCCATAACAATTCTTTTTGCATGCCCTGGATAAGCCTTTTTTATCGATACTACCGCTATTCTATATGAACAACCTTCTGGGGGCAGATAAAAATCTACTATCTCCGGAAACTGATTGATGAGAATCGGCACAAAGATTTCGTTGAGTGCTTCACCAAGAATTGATGGTTCATCAGGTGGCTTGCCAGTGAAAGTGCTGAGATAAATTGGATCTTTGCACATTGTAATTGCAGTGATGTTAAACTCAGGAAACTGTTCAACAGCATTATAGTAACCGGTATGGTCTCCATATGGCCCTTCATCTTGGTAATTATCCAAACTTACATATCCTTCCAAAACAATTTCTGCATGAGCTGGAACCTGAAGAGGAATAGTTTTACAATTTACAAGCTCAAGTGGTTTTTTTCTCAGCAGCCCGGCAAATTGGTATTCTGATAAAGTCTCCGGCACCGGAGTTACTGCAGCAATAATCGTTGCAGGATCGCTACCAATCACAGCAGCCGCAGGAAACTTCATATTTTGCCCCCTCTCCTTCCACCGTTTATGGTGACCTGCACCACCACGATGTGCAAGCCAGCGCATGAGAGTCGTTTTTTTATTCACAACCTGCATACGATATATTCCAAGATTAAAATTATCTTGCTTGTCTGCTGTTGGTCCTTTTGTTACCACAAGTGGCCAAGTGATAATCGGTGCAGGCTCGTTTGGCCAGCATGTCTGAATAGGTAGCAAACTAAGATCCACCTTATCCCCAGTTAGCACCACCTCTTGACATGGAGCTTTGCTTACAACTTTGCTCCGCATCGACAATACAACTTTTAGTAGAGGAAACATTTTCACAGCATCTTTGAAGGTTTTTGGTGGCTCAGGTGATCGCAAAAATGCTAGAAGTTTACCCAGATCCCTTAATTCATCAGAATTTATACCAAGTCCGAATGCAATTCTCTCAATAGTACCAAATAAATTCACTAAAACGGGAATTGAATTTTTGCCATTTTCTGTGACAACATTTTCAAAGATGATAGCTGGTCCCTTGTTTGACAAAACCCTACGATGAATTTCTGTCATTTCAAGAATAGTTGAAACTTCTTTTTTAATTCTAATTAGATCTTTTTTTTCTTCTAATGCTCTGATGAAGTCGCGTAAGTTATTGTACATATTTTAAAAATTTTAAGCCTTTTAAGAAGTGCTTTTCCCAGCACAACTCATTCACTTATTATTATAGAGGCTCTAGAAAAATTATTCTCCAATTCGCTTTTTAAGTTTTTATATTCAGCAGTCTTTAATTCTTCATTGGTAATAAAGCTTTTCTTTATGGTTATTAAATTGCTAAATTCGGTTCCATCATTTTTATATTTACAGAACCTATTTACATATAACCAAGGAGAATCTATTTCAAAATTCAAATTTTCACAGTTTTTAATTTTGATATCTTTTATTATCATATGGCTTTCCTTAGTTTTAGGAACACCAATAAAAAGGTCTGACACTTGGTCAGAAGCTGTATTGACAACATCATTAAGCCAATTATCTCCTAAATTCAAAGCCGGCCCTAGATTTGTCTTGAAAATCTTATTTTTTTGCTGGAACTCATATTTTATTGTAAGATCCTCTACATTACGCAAGGTAAGGTCAGGCAATTCTAAGAACTTCTTTTCTTCTTCATCAAGATATACTCCACTAATCATACGAAAAACAGAATCTCTTAATTGCTCATCTGAATAATATAATCCAACACCTGTTAAGCCTAAGGCTGCTTCCCCTTGCACGGTAAGCTGGCCATATTCATTTACAACGTTATCTTCTATAGTTAATTCACTATGGGATATCACTTTTGAATTTTCACCTTGTACAGCAGGAATCTTTATGTAATCTGCTTCCTCAGAATCCAGTACTAGAGCGTTCCTATCAGCAATGTCTGGAAAAACACCCTGTGCCATACTGACGGTATTAGTTGGATCGATCCAATATATCTTCCCACCTCTATTTGTTACTTTGAGCATCACATGATTAAAATTACCCATATTAGGTAATGCTTCAGGATTGGAAATACTAGTAGTTCCTCTCATAACTAAAATAGGTTGAACTTTATAACCAAGTTTTTGCAGAATAGCAGCCGTGCTAGCAGAAAAGTCTTTGCAATCCCCAACTTGAGAATCAGCAATTTTCTCCAAATCTCTCGGAAAAAATTTTCCTGACACTGTACGCCAGTCTCCCATGTACTGAACTTTTTCATTCAATAAAGAAGTAACTGCATTAATTTTCTCCTCATCGGTACTCTCATTGGCAGCAAATTCTGCTATAGCTTCAAAAGTTGCAGGAAGCGGCTGATTGATGACGCTATGATATCCAGGAGCTAATTTTTTAGCTAAATCCTCCCATTCAGATAAGCTTGAAAGTGATACCCAAGTGTTGTGTTTTATGTTCAATATTCCATTATGTGGTTCATTTGTTGTGTTTTCATAAACTGCTTTCTTTAAAGCAATGCTTATAGAGTGTATATCATCATTTTTTTCCTCAGCGATTTCTAATACTTCTCTTGGATCATTAACTTTAATCTCCAGGGGTAATTCAGAATTGATTTTATTATTTTCTGCTTGTAAATAATCCCCATGATAAGAAAAGCTCAAGCCATAAAAATTATCAACAGGAACCTTTTTGTTAACTTGTTTATACCTTAAATATACTTCTGTACCAATTTCTATTTTAGGAAACGATATAGTTACTTGCCTTAACTGATCGAAGCCTTTACTAGGACTAGCTAGCGGTTTATCCTCTATCATGTCTTCAGTGACTATATATTCCTCTCCGTTATAAGCTGTTTTAGCCTCTAAAACAGTAAGATCTGCACTATCATCATTGTAAATAAGACTATATAGAGAGAATCTATCACGTCCAGATTCTTTGAGTATTTTTGCTTGAAGTTCTACTTCCGTTTCGTAGGTACCATCTCTATTAACATTAATGTTAACATTAGAAAACTTAACCTCAACAGAAGCATCTTCGTACTTGCTCCACCTTGCTTCAGCTATAGTAGACATGAAAAATACTAGTAATGCTAAGTTAAAGAGAGTTTTTAAAAATTTCATTATGTACCTACACTTATTGAACCATTAAATCCATGCAATTTTGTTCACAGTGTAAACAGGAATAAACTCAGCAGATTGAGAAAGAAGCTTATTTTCTAGAATGGCTATTTCTTTCTCTCTACCAATTATTGGTTCGCTCATATAATTTACCGCCGTGTTTGTCAGCATTATATGCGGCGGTTATAAAATAATCAACTTTTTTACCGCCGCGGTTACAATTGTTATACGTGGCGGCAAGGATTGCTTAAATCTAAAATGCCTTATTATACACAAGTTTTCGTTACTTAATATCACCAGATTCTCTGATATAACATATATAAAGTTTGCATTTCTTGATAAAAATGTTTTAACATTGAGCATTTCTTTAATATTTGTATTCTTTAAGTAAGTGTATGTCTAAAATACCATTTTTATTGATTTTTATACTTGCAGTAGCAAGTTTACCAGTAATAAACAATTGGCTTTCACACCGCAGTCAGAACTTAAATGATGATTATATAGGTGAGAGATTGGATAATTACATCAGTAAAAATTTTGATAGAGTTCTAAAAGCTCTCCAGGAAGAGTCAGCTAAAAATAGTTATGCTAATGCAACCAAAAATAAAATTTCTCAGCATAAAAATGAAATATTCGACTCCACTTATCCTTACTCAGGAAATGAAAATAGCAATATCATAGCTGTAGGTTTTTTTGACTATTCTTGTGGATATTGCAAAGCTATAAAGAACGATGTAAAACAATTGATCAATGATGGCAAAATTAAGTATATCTTTAGGGATGCTCCAATACTTGGTAACAATTCTTTAAAGGCAGCAAAAGGTGCTTTAGCAACTTATTTTATCGATAAAGAAAAGTACTTAGATTTTCACTATGCTGCACTAGATCACAGAGGAGAATTTTCAGACAAAACTATATTAGGTATAGTGAAAAATATAGGGGTTAACGAGAACGATTTTAATAACTCTATGAAAAATAATGCAGACAAAATTGAGCAAATGATAAACAACAGCAAACTTTTAGTAAGGGATTTGGGAGTAGGCGGTACACCTTTTTTGATAATAGGAGATAGTCTTTTTGTAGGAAAAACTGATTTGAATATATTACGCAAAAAAGTGAATGAGTTAAAAGATTAATAAATTTCTTGCTTGACAGCACAAGAGAGTTTAAGTATAGTTAAGATATAGTAAGTAACAATATGTATAGGCTACATATTAGTTCAAGAAAAGTAGGTGATGTTTTCTTGCAACACAGCACGACCTTAAGTAATAAGCCTTCCTAGGCTGGTTAATCTATTAAAATACAATTATTATTTTGGAGTTATAACATGAGAGATTCTAACTATGTAAGAGAGCCAATTGCTCTTTTTCAAAAAATCAAAGAAAATAAAAAATCAAGTGATTTATTGCATAATCTAAAGAGCGCTTATCCTGAAAAACTAAAAATCGGGGCTGCTATAAAGACAGGGGATTGCTTTTTTGACTCTGTGGCTCAAGGATTGAATGAATTAAACATAAAACCTGATTATCGTTTTACTGCAAAATCATTAAGAAAAGACTGCGCAGATTATGCTAGAGCAAACACAAAGACAGATCAGTGGGTTTATAAAGCGGTAATAAGAGATGCCGGAGAGTATTTCGTACCTCAAAAAGATCCGGATGGAGAAGTAATAAGCGAAAATGGACTTAATAAGCAAGACAAGGCGAAGTCTTTTTTCAAATATTTAGAGTATATTACTAATACACATACAGCTGACGCACCTATATGGGGTCGTCCAGAGATTGAAGGGAGAATGATATGCGACAAGTACAAAGTGGAACTTTATATTTATTCAATAGAGGAAGATAGTCAAAAAGTTACGGTAACTAAAATTACAGGACATGATGATGATCCAGAAGTTTTTATACAAGATATAAATCTCAATCAACTAGAGATAGATAGTAGCAAAAAAACTGTAGGAGTAGTGAATTACATGAGGCATTTTGTGCCACTTCTTAGCAAAATCCCTTCTGATATAACAGAAAATCAATCAGTTTCTAATGAAGAAATCTTTGGTGAGGTTACAGAAGCTTCTGCTTCTGAGCAACCAGTACGACAAAAAAGCAGCACTAGTGAGCCGATTTTTTCGAATAAAAGCACTCCTATTTCTAATCAATCAGAGCAGAAACCACTAAAAGAAAGAGCTGCTAACAGAAGTATTGGTGAAAGAAATTCACAAAATCATGAAGCAATGTTAGAAAAAACACACAGTAAAACTTGTGAAAATACAGCAAAGATCTTGAGTGAAACTTCTAAGGATATGAAAAAAAATTCCAGTAAAGAAATTCTTGAAGTAGGTAACAGAGTTCCTGCTTCTGAGCAACCAAAGCAAGAAGAACAATATAATATCAGAACTAGCAAAGCAGCAATTGCGCAAGATCATAAAGAACAAAAAACACAAAAAGAGAGAATTAATACCAGCGCTAGTGAGCCAATTCATACGGATACAGTAATTACTATTTCTCATCCACACGAGCAAAAAACACAACAAGAGGAAATACAAAAGAAATTAATCAATAGTTACAGAAGAGAAGCTATTTATAGCATAGCTGCTGTAATAACAGCTATAGCATTCACAGCATCTGCTATAGCTACTGTTTTTACTCAACCAATTCCTTTAGCATCTCTTGCTGGAGTTGCTTTAGCCATTGCATGTGTTTGTGTATATCAGTTAATGCAAAGTCATAACGACATTCATGAACTCAAAAGTGAGCCAAAGGAAAATATTGCCCATGCTTTTCTAGAAGGAGTGGGACTAGAAATACACAGCCTTATTGATAAGGCAATCTCAAAAGTTTAAGATCTTTCCTACTTCATCTATATCAACTCAACTTTATTTTTACAGGAGGAAATATGTCATTCACAGAAATTAGATTTCCAGAAAATATATCTTATGGCTCTACTGGAGGACCGGAATTTTCGACTGACGTTGTAACAACTCATAATGGTTGTGAGCAGCGCAATATTAATTGGTCTCGTGCACGTGCCAGGTATAACATAGCTTATGGAGTTAGGTCAAACGAGCAGCTAACAGAACTCATAACATTTTTTCAGGCACGAAAAGGTAAAGCAATAGGATTTCGTTTTAAGGATTGGTCAGACTTTACAGTTATCAATCAAGAAATTGGCATAGGAGACGATAAAAAAACGATCTTTCAACTGATGAAAACTTACATAAGTGGAAAAGACAAGCATACACGAACTATTAAAAAGCCAGTGCATGATACAATAAAAATTTACCTAGATGGTGAAAAGACAGAAAAATATTCAGTGAATTATTCAACTGGAGAAATAGCATTTATGAAACCACCAGCAAAAGGTACAATAATCACCGCAAGCTTCGAATTTGATGTACCAGTACGATTTGATACAGATTACCTAAACGCTTCTATTGATAACTATGGCAGCAATAGCTGGAACAATATTCCCTTGGTGGAAGTGAAATAAAGTTAAAGTATGCTCCATAAAAGTTAAGCGATACTCAGGCTCATATTTAAATGAGCCTTGCACATTTTAAAGTCTATCGCCCATTACAATGTTCCACACTCGAAATTTGAGGAAATTCTAATGTAGTGTTTTCTCTTTCTTGTAAAATAGAAAGTTTTAATAATTCTTTTAGAACTAACTTTACAAGTGTTGTACCATTTTCCTTAAAGAGGTAGTCCATCCTATTGGTTTTCTGTATGTGATTGACAAAATTTCTAGCTTCCTCATTAAAAGCCTCGATTGTGTTGATACAAGATAATACTAAATCCGAGCTATTTATTGCTAAAATTCCATTTACGAAAATATCTAATTTTGTTTTATCTTCAGTCAAATCTTCAGCTAACCTATTTCTAATATCATCATTCTCAAACAAAATGTACTCTAGGTACGAAGCAGACTCAATAAGTATAAAGTCTTCTAAAGGTACTGATTCTAAACATTCGTCAATATAAGTAAGTATTCCAAACTCAGTAATACACCCTTCTTTTCTCACAACATAGCACTTAGGAAGACCACGATACATTGATAGCAAAGAAAAAAGACGTATTATACTTGTACCTCTATCTTTCATTTCCTCGAGAAGCTTTCTATCATTTATTAGTTTATGCAAAATGTAATCCGTAGCAGGACCTGGTTTACGAAAACGAAACATATTATTTTCTGCAAAAATAGCCTCAGCTAATTCGATAGACTTTTTATCCTCATCTATAAAAGCCTTTTTGTCTCTATTTAACCGTATGATTTTAGCCTTGCTATCGCTGCGTAGTCTAGTTTGCCCTATTAGCCTCTCAAATATTTCTGTCTTCATATATATCTTAATATAGTTAATATTAATATTAACTATATTAACTATTTTAAGAAAAATAAATGAAAATGTTAATAAATATTAAGCTTTTATTAAAAAAGTAAAGTCTTTTTATATTTGTATGAGTATACAAGCAATTTGATTGTTGTGATATATTTTCTATCGCACCCGGCTGCAGTGCCAAATATTAAGAACAATGTTCGCTTTCTAGCTTTCGCTTCAATATCTGTGAGATTGTGCTAGATACCCTGCACAACTTGCTTCAAAATTTCTGCTTGTTGCTGAGCATGGATATTAGCATAACCACATGCAGGAGATGCAGCAGCAGGTCTTGCAATGCACTTAGGTCTTTTTGCTTGAGCATTGAGGCCAGACAATACCTCTTCTATCAATGGGTTGACAAAGAACCATCCTCCCATATTTTTTGGTTCCTCTTGACACCATGTAATTTCAGCGTTCTTATATTTTTCAAGTTCACTGCCTAGTTTATCGGCCGGGAATGGATAAAATTGTTCTAAACGCACTACTGCTATATCGTTTATTTTTTGTGCTTCAAGCATTTCAATTATGTCGTAATAAACTTTACCACTACATATTACAACTTTACGTATTTTATCACTTGCAACTAAACCTTTTCTACACTCTGGAATTACCGTAAGAAATTTTCCTTCAAAGTCAGAAAGGTTAGAAACTGCGCTTTTATGACGCAATAGTGATTTAGGTGTAAACACCACTAAAGGCTTACGAAAATCTCGATTAATTTGTCGGCGTAAAGCATGAAAATAATTCGCAGGAGTAGAGCAATTAACCACCTGCATATTATCCTCTGCACAGAGCTGCAAAAACCTCTCTATACGAGCAGAACTATGCTCAGGCCCCTGCCCTTCATAACCATGAGGCAAAAGTAAAACTAGACCACTTGACCGCAACCACTTTGTTTCTGCAGATGAGATAAATTGGTCGATCATAATTTGCGCGCCATTTGCAAAATCACCGAACTGCCCTTCCCATAGCACAAGTGAATAAGGAGAATCAAGGCTATATCCATATTCAAAACCCATCACAGCATACTCAGATAGTGCGCTATCTATAACTTCAAAGCGAGCTTGCTTCTCACTTATGTTGTTCAGTGGAATAAACGTTTCTTCTGTTACTTGATCAACAAGTCTTGAATGACGGTGCGAGAAGGTACCGCGACCAGAATCTTGTCCTGACAAGCGCACTCCTATTCCTTCTTTAAGCAATGACGCGAATGCAAGACTTTCAGCAGTTGCCCAGTCTATGTTGCTACCGGAATTTATACTTTCTATTCTGCCATCAAGTATTCTTCTGACTTTATTATTGAGATTAAAACTACTTGGAATATTGCTATTTATGTGTACACCTAATTTTTTTAGCTCATCTGGTGAAACACCAGAGTCCGTATAATATTCACTCAAATCGTTCAACTTTGCTCTCCTGAGTTTTAACCACACTCCATCAAACCAATCAGCTTTTTTGGGAGTATAAGTCGTTGACTCAGTAAGGCTTTGATCCAATCTTGTTCTAAATTCGCTGCGTAATTTACTTACTTCATCGCTACCTAGCACTTTCTCTGCAGTCAGCTTCTCTTCGTACAGCGTGCCTGGAGTTTTATGCTTTGATATTGCTTTATACATAAGTGGCTGAGTAAAATTTGGCTCATCGCCTTCATTATGGCCATATTTGCGGTAGCATATTATGTCAATCACCACATCCTTTTTAAATTTCTGCACATACTCCATTGCCAAATTCGCAACAAAACTCACAGCTTCTGGATTATCTCCATTAACATGAAATATTGGAGCTTCTATTGATTTTGCTACATCAGTGCAATAAAAAGATGAGCGTGCGCAGGATGGGTTGGCGGTAAAACCAACTTGGTTATTAATAACAATATGCACGATACCACCTACTGTATAACCTTCAATGTTGCTCAAAGTAAGGGTTTCGGCAACCACTCCCTGCCCGATGAAAGCTGCATCACCATGAATTGACACTCCAAGCACAGATCTTATATTTTGCTTCGCTCTTACTCTTCCAGCTAGAACTGGATTTACCGCCTCAAGGTGAGATGGGTTAGGACATAAACTTAAGTGTATTTTTTTACCACCAGCAAGTGCTCGATCAGAAGAGTAACCAAGGTGATATTTGACATCACCAGATACCTCAAGACCACTTGGGTATGCAAGATTGCCTTGAAATTCAGACAGCATTGCCGCATATTCTTTCCCCATAACTTTGGTTAGAACATTAAGCCGTCCTCGGTGGGCCATACCAAGAACTATTTCTTCAATACCAAAAGCTGCAGAATCACTAATAACTCTTTCAATTGCAACAATGGCTGACTCCCCACCTTCGATAGAAAAACGCTTATATCCAGGAAATTTCATATGGAGAAATTGCTCGAACATCTCAGATTCAATCAAGTGCCTTAGTATTTCTTTTTTATCCTTAGGGCTTAGCGTATAGACCTGATTTTCAATTTTCTCCTGCAGCCAAACTCTTTCCTCATAAGAGGAAATATGCATAAATTCAAAACCGATATTCTTGCAGTAAATATCTCTGTAGATTCTAGTGTCACTTGTAGGAGAAAGATTCAAGTATTTTTGATAATCTATTTCCTTATTTACATGCGGTGATAATGGATTTAAGTCTGCAAAAAAGTGACCATAAGATCTGAAAAAATTTGCTAAATCATCAGCATCTACCTTGGCTTCATTCTGTGCTCTGCAGGGTTCTGCTTTATTCATTTCTAAATTGCTTGAAAAAATCCTATTCCAATCCTCCCCGATTGATTTATCGCCCTGCAGATAACGGCTATACATTTCTTCTACAAATTCTGCATTATCACCATAAAGGCAGCTTAGACTTAGCATAATCACTACAAAAGATATCAAATACTTATAAGTATACCTTAAGTTTTTTAAAAAAGAACTCCTTTAGTTTCTAATTATTAAGTTATACAAACACTGTAATCCGAGTTTTCCAGAAAGGGTGTCATTCTAGACTGACATCTAATCTTTCCATAAATGCTGTATTTCAACATAAAACAACTATACTCATCAACTTGTGCCCAATCATAATTCCTAGGTTCCAGTGTTAGCTACTTGTTTTTTGGATTTCTATACTATTGCTGATTATTGAAATTTTTTGCACATTAAGGAACGCAAGCGTTTATGAGTCAGAGGATAAGTCATATAACATTTACTCGGTCTTAATACTTTGAATTTATATTTAAGTAAACGATAAACAGTAATTGGTATGAGTGATCTATTTAAAAGTGACAATTATGATAAAAATCTCAATTCTTTGATAAGAGTCATAAAGCTGAAGGATACAAAAAAAATTAATGAACAATATGATGAAACACTGAAAGATTTATCTCAAGCTCTGAAGAATTTTACAAACAACGCAAAAGATGTAGCCAAATTTGTTATATATAGCGACTTGAATAATTATGTAGAACCTTTGAGCACAAAGCCACTCGGTTTTATTGGAACATTAAAAGGGATATTAGATAGAGTCTTGGGAAAAGATATTCCAACTAATGATAATGACATAAAAAATTTTGTTGGTGATGAATTATCAGGTTTCACTATAGAAAAAGCAGCCGAATACACAAATATTTTAAGTACAATTAATCTATTCAAGAAAGGACTTAAAGAAATTTTAGATTCGAAACAGAGTGGAAAAGGCAATAAAGAACATAAATCATACGAAGTAAGCACGGAAAATAAAACGACATCAAAGCAGAAGGAAGATACTCCTAAGCTGCAAGAAGGAAAACAGCCGGTAGGAAAATTAGTTATGAAGAGAATAAAACGGCCAACAACAGCACCTCCGCCACCTCCTACTGCCTCAAAAAAGGTACACTTTAAACCAGAAATAGAGAATGTATCTCCTGAAGATTCAGGCTATGAAAGTTCATTAAGTGAAGAGTCTGGACATGAGGAAATATCAAATTATCAAGAGAAAAGTAGTAAATCTTCAACAAAAGATTCGGAAGACTCAAAGTTAGCTAAAAAGGAGCCAACTCACAAAACGAAACCTAAGAAAAATGCAGGAACAAGAAGAGGATATAAAAAGAGACAGGCTCCAGCGCTAAACGCTACCAATCAAGAAATTAGGCAAGAAACTAAAGAAGATAAATCTGAAATACTGTCAAATCCTAAAAGGCTAGATATTGTTGATCAACAAGTGAGCACGAAACCAATAATAGTAGAAGTGACTTCGCAAAAATCAGCTGAAAGTAAACCAATCCTGAAAAAATCTGCTGATAAAGCAGCATCAGAAGTAAAAGCGGTTATTATAAAAGAAAAAGTAAATAACAAGAAGGACGGTAGAGTAAAGTCAATAGTAGGAAAATTTGAGCAAAATCAAGTTGCTAAGAGCAAAGCCACCCCTGCAACACAAGCAGATATCGGTATGAAGAAAGATCCTGCACCATCGCAAAAAACTGCCTCCCAATCTCACTCATTTCCGGTAGGAAATAAAAGATCTAAAATGAACCCCATAACAGCAAAGTCCGATTCTAAACTTCTGGTTAGTAAAAAACCTCTTCTCACTCATGTTAGTGTAAAGAAAATAGCTGCACGATTTGAAAGCCATGGGAAGAAATAGTTGTAACCTATTGAACAAACCCTATAATATCCTTGATCTTTTTTATATTGTTATTTGCAATCTCTGCTGCTTTTTCTGTACCTTCTTTTAATATTTTATGTAAATGGAGCTGATCCTTCAAAAGACCGTTCAACTTCTCACGTATGGGTGATATAACACTGATGATTAAGTCAGCTAACTCTTTTTTAAAGTGTTTCATATCATGTTTATTCACTTCTTCACACACTTTTTCCACATTTAAATCACTAAGCACTGAATAAATGTTTACCAAATTGTTTACTTCTGGACGGCACTTTAAAGTAGAAAAATCAAAGCCTAGAATTGAATCTGTTTTTGCTTTTTCTATTTTTTTGATAATTAAGTCATCTGTATCGTCAAGGTTAATGCATGAATATTCTGAAGGATCAGATTTGCTCATCTTGCTTGCTCCATCTCTTAAGCTCATTATCCTTGATGTACAATCCAAAGTTAAGATTTCAGGTATGATGAAATGACTACATTTATAATGATTGTTAAAAGCTGATGCAATATCACGTGCAAGTTCTAAATGCTGTTTTTGATCATCGCCAACAGGAACATATTTAGTTTGATACAGCAATATATCCGCAGCCATAAGTACTGGGTAGCTATATAAACCAAGAGAAGCTTTTTGTCTATCGCTTCCAGCCTTATCTTTAAATTGAGTCATACGATTAAGCCAACCAATTGGTGTATAGCACCCTAGCAGCCAGCCCAATTCTGCATGACCACTAACTGCGGATTGATTGAAAATAATCGACTTTTCCGGATCTATTCCACATGCAATATAAGTTGCTGCTGCTTTAAAAATATTATTTTTTAATTCATTTGCGGGAAGCTTATTTGCTGTGATTGCATGCAGATCAACAACACAAAAAAGAGATTTATATTTATCCTGCAAGCCTATCCACTGCTTAATTGCACCAAGATAATTGCCCAAGTGTAATACTCCACTTGGCTGAATACCTGAGAAGACAACTTCTTCCATACCTTGAGTGTGTTATTAGTTACTTTCGCAATCAGCAGATTTTTTAGAAAGAATAACCATTGCAGGACGAAGCAACCTATTTTTAATTGTATAACCAGTTTGTAGTACTTCTACAATAGTACCAGGCTCTTTTTCATTATCTTCTCTTTCCACAACAGCTTGATGTAAATTGCTGTCAAAAGAGTTACCTATTGGATCTATTTCTTCTATTCCATGTTTTTTTAGATCACTCACAATCTTTTGGTGCGCCACTTTTATTCCTTCATGAATAGGATCATCATCTTTCAAGTTTTCCATTGCTTTTTTTAAATTGTCACAAGAGTCGATCATATCACGTGCAAATTTTGTGACTGCATAATCACTTGCATCGCTAATTTGCTTTTGCATTATACGTTTAACGTTTTCATTATCCGCAACAGCGCGACGTAAATGATCTTCAAGCTGAACTGCACGTTCTTTTAATATATTAAGCTCTTCACTTAAATCACCTGTTTGCTGATCTTCTTGATCATCCCCTTTTCGTTTACTGACCATATCTGCAAATTTCTTTTTTTTCTCTCTATTACTATCTGACATATCATTCACCCTTACAAACTTAATAAATATATAACAATCAATCTAAAAATATCAAGCGTTAGCTATCCTTGTCTTTCTATGCTTGCATTTAAAAAGTCAATCAAAGTAGTTTTGTAAAGAGAATCAGAAAAAGTATCAATATTACTTTGCGCCATATTAATATAGTGTTTAGCTTCTTCCATAGAAACATGAATGGCATTATGATGATTAATATATTGTAATGCTTGGTCAAAATTGTGTCTAGCTGAAGAAAAAGATTTCTCCCAGAATTTTTGTTCTGATGGGCTGCCTTTTTCATATGCTATAATAGAAGGTAAAGTAACTTTACCTTCAAAGAAATCTTTTCCAAGTTGCTTTCCTAAAGTGCCTTGATTAGCAGTATAATCTAGCACGTCATCAATTATTTGGAATGCCATACCAAAATTAAACCCGAAATTCCTTAGCCTCTCTGTTTCGTCACTTGTGGCTCCAGATACTACTGATGCAGCCTCGCAGCATGCAGAAAATAAAGATGCTGTCTTTTCTCCAATGATATTAAAATAATTTTTCCTAATTGTGTTAGGGTCAAAACGCGTTGTCATCTGCTTTATCTCACCCTTGACAAGCAAATTAGATGCCTTAGATAAAATAGAGAGAACACTTAAATTCCCACATTCTATAAGCCATCTAAATGCTAAGGTCAATAATAGATCACCAACTAAAATGCTTGATTTATTCCCCCAAATTTTATTTGCTGTTGCAACTCCATGGCGTGCCTTACTTTCATCAAGCACATCATCATGAAGTAAAGTAGCGTTGTGTATAAATTCTACCGATGCAGCAATGTTGATCCTACTCTCTCCAGAGTAATTCAGCATTTTACAAATAATAAAAATGAGCTTAGGCCTTATCTTTTTTCCTCCTGAATTAATAAGATGAGATGTAATATCGGTAGCAAGCTTAGTACCTTCATCATTGACATTTTTGAAGATAAAGTCATTCATAGCCAATAAATCAGAAGATACAATATCATCTAATTTACTACTTTTTGTTAAATCAGTGTTTAGCATTTAATAGGACTTATGCTTCTTGCCCTTGTACTTTCTCAACTTTTTTCTTTTCTATTTTTTTCGATTCTGTTTCTAAATCTACTATGCCTTTTTTAATGAACCACATTACCCTTTCAGTTGCTTGCGCTCCTACACTTAGCCAATGTTTTAATCTATCAGCTTTTACCACAACACGATTTTTATTGTCTTTTGGCAACATTGGATCATATTGTCCTATTCTCTCAATAAAGCGCCCATCTCTTGGTGCTCGTGAATCGGCTACAACTATCCTATAAAAAGGACGTTTCTTTGCCCCAAACCTTGCTAACCTTATTTTAACTGCCATGTCAACCTTTATTCATATATTAATTACAATTTAAATACAATAAACAGCTCAAGTCAAACTAATTGTACCTCTTTTACCTAAAAATACAATATAGCCCCCTCCAATCACTCATAAAAGGAAGATAATAAACTTTTTTATATATCATCAATCATAGCATGATTAACTTCTACTCTATATTTTGATTTTAGATAGCTAATTAACTGTTCCTTTAGCGATATCATCACACGTTTTCCGGTATCAAGCATGTTTAATTTACCATTTGATGAATGCATTTCTTTTAGAACTCCTATTATAATTTCATTATTGTATTGAATAGGATCTGTTACCGAATTAGTTGTTTTCATATTGAAAATCTCTTCTATGAAAGAAAAAGGGTAGTTTTGTTCATTGCGTTGTATTTGCTGGCCTTTAACCAATTTTATACCTTGCATTTCTTCCAAATCTGTCTTTTCTCTTAGTTGAACTGCTACTTCTTGTCCCATTTTAAACATTCTTTCTTTTATAAATTCACTACGCCAAAGCTTTATGGCTGATTCCCTACTTTCTTCAAAATTTTGTAATTTAGGAGGAACGATATCACTGATTTTCACACCAACAACAGTATCTCCAACACCCTTAAAATAACTCTTCTGATCTTTCTCGCGTGAAAAAATGAAAGAAATGAAATCACTGGAATTTCCTACTTCATTACCACTTTGGTCTTTCCCACTAGCATCTACTGGACCAATGGTTTGTATAGGTAAATTGTAATTATTGGAGATTTCTTCAATCGTTGCACCATTGTATATCTTATAATTCACTTGATTTATGAAATCATTGACTTTTTCAAAAGACTTTTGATTGGTTAAAACTGACCTTATGTCTTTTTTTAAATCAACCAAGTCTTCATCAGAGATTTGATGTATGCTTTCTACCTTTATTACGTGCCATCCAAAATTGCTTGTTAAAACTTCACTTACTTCACCTGTTTTGAGAGCAAATACCTTTTCTCTCATATTTTCAGGTAAGAAATCCTTAGTTATATTATTTACTCTGGTTTCATCGAGTTTCACTTTATTAAACTCTTCTATTATTTGTTCAAAGCTTGCTTTACTTTCTTCAAGTGCTCTTCTTGCTATTTCAGCTTTTTCTTTGGTAGGAAATATCACATTGAATATGTCTCTTTGATTTTTAAGTTCCTGATGTTCTATTATACTATCAACCTCTTCATCTGAAATTCTGATTTGACCTTCAAAATATTTTTGATCCAGAGAAATGTATTGCGCAGTTCGATACTCAGGGTAATAAAAATTGGACTTATTTCTTTCATACAAATCAAGTAAGGCTTGATCATCTGGTTCAGGAACGTCTGTAATTGCATTCTCAGTTATTTTAACAATATCAACCACTCTAGTTTGGTAGCGATTTTTGTATATCTGCTCATCAACACTCTCACCAAAAGTTACCGGATAATTATCTTTAAATAACGAAGTCATGAACATCATTGCAGGCAGGATTTTCTCTAGTTTTTCTATATATTCCTTTTCTGTTATATGCAGGCTATTTAGAGTTTGATGGAATTTATTATGGTCAAATTCTCCTTTATCGTCCTGAAAGTACTTGGTATTTTTTATATGGCTTTTGATAGATTCTTCTCCAACTTTTAATCCAAGTTCGCTAATTAGGTTAAACAATAGTTTTTGCTCTATAAGTGCGTTAAGTAAATCATATTTCAGCTTTTTTACTTGTTCTTTACTTACATCAGATCCAGAAATTTGCTTTTCATAATTTTGATATAGTAATTTATATTCATCTGATGTTATAACTTCCTTTCCTACTTTAGCTAATTCTTTCCTTTCATCATCATTTGATAAAAGATTGCCAATCCCCATAAAGATTAATAAGCAAACTAAAAGGAGAACGACTGCCTTGGTAAAAAAATTTCTAATACTCATTGTAAACTCAGTTAACTAACACTTAAATTTAGAATAGCAATAATTTAAGATTTGTAAATCTATTAACAAATTAGCTAATATATGTAATATTGTAGTGTATTAAATTGAGTGGAAGCTTATATTAACCTAAGAGCCTGTAAGTGATCTCTGAATATGGTAAGATGAGGTATAGTTGACATGAGGTAAAGTATGAGGAATACATATCCAAGTGACATAAGTTGTGAAAAATTCGAAAAGATTAGACTAATTTTAGAAAGCGTGCGAAAGAAAACAAAGCCAAGAAGATTAGGTTTATACGAGTTATTTTGTGGTGTGCTTTATGTACTAAAAAGTGGCTGTCAATGGCGAATGCTTCCAAAAGAGTTTCCAAGATGGCGAAATTGTTACGATTACTTCAAGAAATGGAGTAAAAAAACGAATGAAGATAGAGAAAGTGTTCTAGAAATTGTCTTTAAAAAAATTGGTTGGAGAGAACAGTGGTCGGAATACCAAAACAAGCTTCTGCATCATTGATGCCCAAAGTGTAAAAAATACCGATACTGCTGAAGAAAAAGGTTATGATGCTGGCAAGAAAATTTCAGTAATAAAGCGTCATATCGCAGTTGATACACAAGGTTTGACACACGCAATTCATATAACAACGGCAGAAATAACTGATCGTAGCAGTGCTTTGACAATGGTTAAAAATGCTAAAGAAAGTCTCTCTGAAGTTAAAAACATACTGGTTGATGCAGGCTACACTGGAGAAAATTTTGCAACACAGATGAAAGTAACTATTGGTGCAACTGTTGAGGTGAAGCACCTTTGCTGTATTGCCAAAAAGATGGGTTGTTGAGAGATCTTCTTTTGCCTGGTTGGAAAAATGTAGGCGACTTTGGAAAAATTGCGAGCGTAAACTTAATACTAGCCTACAAATTTGCTTTTACTTCTTTCCTCCTCAAAAGATTATGAACAGGTTCTTTGATGATAGAGGGTTTATTTCTAATAGTCTTTATGTTGATGTGACAATATTTGGTACTTTGTCATTGTTAGCACTGCTAGCTACTGAGATATTTAGTCCTATATTTTCAAAAGGTTGTGAAATATACACTGAAAAACACATGAAAGATTTACTTGAGGAAGATCCAAGAGATAGAGTGCAAAAGGAGACTGATCTGTTAGGACGGTATGATCCACGAAAAATGTTAATGCCAATTATCATGCCTCTTGTTAGAAAATGTTTTGCAGAAGTGGCAAGCGAGTTTGCTGAAAGGAATTTTGATGAGGTAAAAACTGATATGTCTGATGTTAATATTGAAGGACTATCTAATCCTCAAGCAATTGAATTTGCACAGCAAACAGTATAGTATAAGCTTTTAGCTCTATGCATGGACTCAAAAAAAGTAGAATTAATATTTGAAAAATTTCAACAGTCAAATCCTGCGCCAAAAATAGAGCTAAATTATACCAATCATTTTACGTTATTAGTTGCAATAGTTCTGTCAGCGCGGACGACTGATATAAGTGTTAATAAAATTACAAAGGAGCTATTTAGTATCGCTGATACGCCAGAAAAAATGTTGAATCTTGGGCAAAGTGAGCTGAGAAAATGCATAAGCAGTATTGGTTTATATAATTCTAAAGCAAAAAATATAATCGGGCTCAGTAAAATATTGATTGAGAGGTACAATAGCACAGTGCCTACTAATTTCGATGATTTGGTATCTTTACCAGGGGTTGGGAGAAAGAGCGCTAATGTGTTCTTAAATTCAGGGCTTGGTATTCCAACATTGGCAGTTGATACTCACGTTTTTAGAGTGAGCAATAGAGTTGGGCTTGTGAAAGAAAAAGATGTACTTAAAACAGAGCAGTCTCTTTTGAATGTAGTGCCAAAAAA
Organism: Wolbachia endosymbiont (group B) of Athalia cordata; assembly: GCF_947251845.1. Classification (NCBI taxonomy): domain Bacteria; kingdom Pseudomonadati; phylum Pseudomonadota; class Alphaproteobacteria; order Rickettsiales; family Anaplasmataceae; genus Wolbachia; species Wolbachia endosymbiont (group B) of Athalia cordata. The sequence goes on along the minus strand of NZ_OX366383.1, from coordinate 388,991 downwards.
ATACCTACTTTATGCTCATCATTGGCTAGTTTTGCATGGTAGATATGTTTGCAAAGCGCAAAAACCTTCGTGTGAAACATGCATAATTCATGATTTATGTGAGTTTGAATGCAAGAGGTATAAAGTCTAGCACAACACTTCGATATTTCTTATTTATCATCAAAGTAGCTGATCTCTATGATGGTGTCATCCGAGTAGCTGACACTGGGATGACAATGAAGGGCTAATTGATGACGCCTCTGTGCACTGCCGTTATAAAGCTGCTACTTTGATGAATAAAATGATGTCATTCCAGAGCATGGAGCTGTAATCCAGTTCTTATTACCTGATATGCTCATTTGACAGTTAAGTCTTCTCTACCCCTATTTGCATAATACCTTCGCTCATGGTTAAAAGATACCGAGGTAGTAGGGTGTATTAGTTTTTGCAAGCTGTTATTTTGCTATGGATTGCTGTAATGGCATCATCTATTTTATTGTTATCACAGCCTGTTTGGGCAAGTTCGGCATTTCCACCGCAATCCCTTCTGGTTACAGTAGATACTAGCTCTTTTGCATTGATCTTATTAGTTAAATCTTTACTTACTTTGACAATCAAAACTGTTTTATCCTTTTCTATTACCATGAAGGCTATTACAGTTTTCGGTTTTTGTTGCTGTAGAGCAAATTCCCTTATTATACTTCCTGGAACGTTATTGAAAGTGTGGCTTACGAAATTTATTCCATTTATTTCGGTACTTTTTACAGTTTCTACACTGATAAGCTTTTTATAAAGATTTTTTATTTTGACTTCAAATTCTTTGCGCTCCTGGCTTAAAATACTGAGTCGACTTATTATTTCATTTACTGGTGCTTTTACGCATTCTGCAACTTTTTTTAAGCTAATTTCGTTATTGCGTACATAATTAATTGCTTCTTGACCGGTTAAAGCTTCAATTCTTCTTACTCGAGATGCAACGGAACATTCTGCTGCTATCTTAAACAAACCAATTTCTCCGGTACGCTCCACGTGTGTACCACCACATAATTCTTTTGAATCTCCAATTTTTACAACCCTAACATTATCACCATATTTTTCACCAAATAAGGCCATCGCTCCTTCGTCTATTGCCTCATCCATACCTTGAACTTTTGTGGACGTAGAAAGATTTTCTCTGATTAGAGAGTTTACTATATCTTCTACTGAAGACAGCTGATCCTGAGTGACTGGCTTATTGTGACTAAAGTCAAATCTTAGTCTATTTGGTGCGACTAGAGAACCTTTTTGAGTAACGTGATCACCTAAGATTTTTCTGAGTGCAAAGTGTAGAAGATGTGTAGCTGAATGATTTCTTCTTAAGTCTTGTCTTCTTTTTTTATTAATACTAGCTGTAACTGTGTCACCTTTACGAACTGGACCAGATTCAACTATACATCTGTGTAAATATAGGTCGTTAATCTTGTTGGTATTTTCCACTGTTAACGTACTTCCATCAGACTTTATAAAATTTCCAGTATCTCCCACCTGTCCACCTGACTCTCCATAAAAAGGTGTTTTATCAAGTATAATAGTTATCTTTTCTCCTTCTTTTGCAGAATCAATTACTTCATTTTTAGAGGAAATTATTGCGAGTACTGTTGCATCCTTTACTTCATCACGTTCATAACCAACAAATTCCGTTTTGCCAAACTGATCGATTAAATTAAACCATACTTGTTCAACAGATTTTTCACCAGATCCAGTCCAATTAGCACGTGCTCTTTCTTTTTGCTCTTTCATTGCATTATCAAAACCTTTTTGGTCAAAATTTATTTTCCTTTCTTTCAAAATATCAAGTGTGATATCCAAAGGAAATCCATAAGTGTCATATAGTTTGAATGCTGATTCTCCAGATAGAGTGTCACCTGATTTTAAATCTGCAGTGAATTTGTCCAAGAGATTAATGCCTTTCATTAAAGTGTCTTTAAAGTTTTCTTCCTCTGATTTTAACGTTGTTTCTATTAAGCTTTTAGCTCTGATTAGCTCTGGATAAGCATCTCCCATATAAGCCAAACTTGTGCCATCTATGAGTGCAGGAAAAACAAGGTTCAATAGAGAATCATTATATCCAAGTAGGTGGATATAACGTACTGCTCTCCTGATCAATCTGCGTAGTACATAATTTCTTCCTTCATTTCCAGGAAGCACTCCTTCTGCGATGAGAAATGCAGCTGCACGAAGGTGATCTGCAATAATCTTATAAGCTACTTTATTTTCCGTATTTCCACAGTACTCTTGCGATTTACTTACCAGAGCAGAAAATAGGTCAATATCATAGTTATCATGAACGTTCTGCATAACAGCTGCTATTCTTTCAAGGCCCATTCCGGTATCGATGCATTTTTTTGGTAATTTTTGTAAATTACCTTCTTCATCTTTATTAAATTCCATGAACACCAGGTTCCAAATTTCAACAATTCTGTCGTCTTCATGCAAATCCTGATTTGCATGATCGTAAAAGATTTCAGAACATGGGCCACATGGACCAGTATTGCCCATGCTCCAAAAGTTATCATCTGTTGTAATTCTTATGATTTTATCATCTGAAAAGCCACTTATCTTACGCCAAATTTCATATGCTTCATCATCAGTGTGGTAAACAGTTATGGATAGTCTGTTTTTATCAAGAGACAATTCTTCAGTAATAAATTTCCACGCAAATTCTATCGCAGTTTCTTTAAAGTAATCACCAAAGCTAAAATTTCCGAGCATTTCAAAAAATGTGTGATGCCGAGATGTATAGCCAACATTTTCAAGATCATTGTGTTTACCACCTGCTCTGAGACACTTTTGACTTGAGACGGCACGTTTCATTTCAGTTTTTTGCGTGCCGGTAAAGATGTTTTTGAACTGTACCATACCAGCATTTGTAAACATGAGTGTTGGATCATGCTCTGGAATCAAAGGAGAAGAAGGAACTTGCTCATGATTATTATTTACAAAAAATTTTATAAATCTTTCTCTAATTTCGTTTAGCTTCATCGTTTTTACTGAGGTTATCTATGCATAATAAGTTGTAACAGAAGTAAAATCAATTTATCAATCTGAATATTAATATATACATTACTTAGTATAATAAAAGTAACTTTTACATAAAAATTTTAATAAAAAGATATAGGTTTAAATATTTTATCCGCTAACATAGAGAAGTATTTGTTAATTCAAATAATACTTTTATTAATTAATTTAAGGAGTGTGAAATGCCAAAAAAATTCCAAAACACTAAGAATAGCATGCGAAAGAGAGAAACAACAAATAAGCAGGAGATGGATGGTCCAACAATTAGAATTGTATCTGACTTGGAAAGTATAAAACAAAACAGAAGGGTAGAATTTTTAATTAAAGGAGAGAATTTAACAGTAAAAGACCTCTCTATATCTTCTAGAGCAGCTGAGATAGGCTTGGTTACAGGAATAGTAAATTCAATAGACATTCCTCAAGCAATTCGTGAATCGACAATAGATGGAATTATTTTAGGTCTTAAGAGTGGAGAAATAGAAAAAGGTAAAGAATATAATTATAGAGAATTTAAGAAAATATATCTAAAAAACCTTGTAGATGAATTGGGTAAGGATAGTTCAAAAAAGCTAAAAGAAAGAACTGATGAAAATAGCCAATTGAGAGAATCTACTACTGAAGAAATTGATTATCAGATGCAGGAAGATGTAACTATCAAATCAGCTTCTTTAACAAAACAAGAATTCGATTTTGCATCAAGCAAAGTAACTACTAAAGAGATTAATGACGTAATAAATGAAATAGAAGAATCAAATTCTAGTTATGGAATTACTCCTGAAGATATAAGTAGTGTTTCCCGTTTTGATAGTAATTCACAAGAAGTGTTAGATCATTCTATATTTAATAGCACAGATGTGGAAGGGCCTAAATTACCCGAAATAAATGGAGGACAGTATATAGGAATAGCAGGGATTGCTGGTGGTATATTGGGTGGAGTGCTAGCAGTAGCTTTTGCAGGATTAGGATACTTTGTATGGCATAGAAAAAATAGGGAAGGTAGCTACGATGTTGAAAAAGCGATGAAAAACCTTCCTGAACAAGCTCAACTTGAGCATTCCGGATCTACATCAGAAATAGAATCTTTGCTCAGCAATGCTACATCGGTAGCACATCTATCTTCTCAGATTAGTGTCGAGTAAAATTCCAGAGTTTGATGGCACAACAGTGCCATCAACTTAGCTCTTACAGCACTTATATGCTCTGGAACCAAAGGAGAAGAAATTTTCCTATCTTCCAAAAAATTTTATAACTCTTTCTCTAATTTTATATCGTTTTTACTAAGGTATAATAAATTGCAATGAGAAATTCAGATATTAATATATGTATTATTTAGTATAATAAAAATATAAAAATCTTAGTGAAAAGATGTGGACTTAAATAATTTATCTTTTATACATAAGGAAATATTGGTCAGCTTGGGGGTCATATATGTCAAGAAGATTTAAAAATACTGTAGGAAAAAAAAGATCAATCAATAAAGAAAAAAGGAATAGATGGATTAGTATTGAATCAGAATTGCGAGATGTAGAACAAAACAGAACAATATATTTTCTATTGGGAGGAGGTGATTTAAAACTTAAGTATGTATGTATGCTTGACGATACATCTTATCGTATTCTTGTTGCTGAAGGAGAAATAGTGCATGCAGAAAATCCAAAAGTGATGATTGATGATATTGTTTCTGATCTCAAGAGTGGGAAAATACGAAGTTATAAAAGATATAATGCCAAAGAGTTTTATGAAAAGTATCTCAAAGAGTTTTTGAGTAATGAGAACTTGCAAAAGCTGGAAGCTGGTGATATTGAAAATACAACAGCAGAACTACCAAACTTAAAACAAGTAATGGAAGAAATGAAAAAATCAAACGCTAGCAATGGAATTACAATGCGAAATATAGAAAGTGTTCAAAATACGACGAATATTTTGGGTAATCCTATGATTCATGATACAAACTTGAGAGAGTTTAAATTATTGGAAACACCTTCAAACGAGAAAAATAATATAGTGTTCACAGTAGGTATGTTAGCAGTAACAGTAGCTTTGGTAGCAGCTATCGCAGCAGCTGTACCATTTAAATGTTGGTTTTATAATAGAAAAAATAAAAGCCATAGTAGTGCTAAGGAAGAAACTCCATCTAGTTATTTATTAAGTGCAATAACTTTAGAAAGTGGAACTAATTCTATTCGTTAGCCAAAATATTGCAAAAATAGAATTTTTTTATTTCACAGTTTCATCATTTAATAATTTTTATGCTCTAATTATTATACTTAATTTATCATTACCTGTTGTGTAAACAGGATGAGAATCTTCAATAATCTACATCCTTTAGTAAGAAAAAATCAATACATTCACGATAAATTTACCTCATATCTGTGTTTTATATGTGGAATTTCGAATGGAAAATTATGCAGGCAAAGAAAGAAGAATAGTGAATATAGTTACTCAACATTGGAGTGATATAAAAGGATCAGATAGAGAATGGCCAGAAAGACATGAAATAGACACTGCAGAAATCATGGAGTCATGGCAGCATTGTTTTATCATTGAAGTTAAAGATCGAGGTTATATTTGTGAAAATGCAGGAGAAAAAGCTATTGAATTTTATGGTTTTGAAAAAAAGATGTACATCGATAATAAATATGCAATTGATGCACCATTTTTGCGGCTATATAAAATAGATGCAGTTATTGATAAACTTGAGACTATAATAGAAAGTAAATGCCCAATTAACGAAGAGGAAGAAAGTGAAAGTGTTAAAATGAGGCAAGTATTGTTGCCAATTGGAGATAAAGAAGGTATAACACATATACTGGGTGTGATTACATTCAAGCTGCTTTAAAATACAATTTTAATTTGATTTTTTAATAAAGTTATCTATACTCATACTTAATTACTAATAAAGAACTAAATAGTGGTGTTTGTAAATTTGTTTAGAATATGACGAAAATAAAATTAAAAACCAAATCTTCTGTCAAAAAGCGCTTTCACCTTACAGCTAAGGGTAAAGTCATCTCTACTCAGTCAGGTAAAAGACATGGTATGGTAAAGAGAAGTAAATCTAATATTCGTAATCAGCGTGGTACGACGATTCTTAGTAAATCTGACTCGCGTATAGTTAAGCTTTATATGCCTTATGGTATTTAACAAAATGGAGGTAAAATAAAAATGGCTCGAGTAAAACGTGGAGTCACTACTCATGCTCGTCATAAAAAAATATTGAAACTAGCAAAGGGTTATAGAGGACGGGCAAAAAATTGTTATAGAATTGCATTACAAAGAGTTGAAAAAGCACTCCAATATGCTTACAGAGACAGAAGAACCTGTAAACGTGATTTTCGTGGTTTGTGGATAATACGTATTAATGCAGCAGTAAGAGAACATGGACTTACTTACGGTAGATTTATGCATGGTCTTAAACTTGCTGAAATTGATTTAAATAGGAAAATTCTTGCTGAGATGGCTGTTAATCATAAGGATGATTTTGCTAAATTAATAGAAATTGTAAATAGTAAGTTAGCTTAAAGCAAAAACACCATGAGAATTATTTTCATGGGGTCACCGGAGTTTGCTGTTGGTGCGTTAAACTTACTATTGAAATTACAGAGTGAAATAGTGGCAGTATATACCAAAGCTCCAAAACCTTCTGGACGTGGGCAGAGGTTAACAAAATCCCCAGTACACATCGTTGCTGAAAAAAGTGACATAGAGGTATGTACTCCTGCCTCTTTAAAATCTTCGATAGAGCAAGAAAAGTTTGGAAATTTTAAGCCAGACGTTGCAGTTGTTGCTGCGTATGGATTGATACTTCCAAAAGAAATTTTAAATATTCCCAAATATGGTTGTATTAATATTCATCCATCATTACTGCCTAGGTGGCGCGGTGCAGCTCCGATACAGCACACAATTTTAGCCGGAGATCAAGAAACCGGAGTTAGCATTATGCAGCTAGATGAAGGATTAGATTCTGGCCCTATTTTAAAACAGAAAAAATTTCTTATTGAAAAAAGCGATAATTATAAGACGTTGTATGATAAATTGTCTGAATTAGGTAGTGATTTACTGCTGAAAGTACTAAACGAAATTGAAAAGCAAGTTCCCTTAAAACAGAGCGATAACGATGCGTGTTATGCTGACAAAGTAAAAGACTATAAAATTTACGCAAGTGACGCCTGTGAAATTGCTTATAGAAAGGTTAAAGCATTTTATCCAAAAGCATTCATTAAGGTAGAGAACAAACGTATCAAGATACTTGATGCTGAATTTGAAGCCTTCACTTCAGGACAAGGTGAGATCATTAATGATAATATGCATATAAGTTTAAAAGGTGGTACTTTAATTCCTAAAGTTGTACAAATGGAAGGAAGAAATCCTTGCGATATTAAAGATTTTGTTCGTGGCTTAAAATCAAGTTTAACAAAAAAATTTATAGAATAGACTACTTTGAAGGGAGGGTGAGGAGAGCTAAAGCAACTTCTACAATTTGGTATTCCGCTGCTTGTTAGCGGAATCTACAACAAGATACCGCGTTTTGGTGTACGAACATTGCAATTTGCAGGTAATTTGAGTAGTAGATGGTCAGTGCTTGACACTGGAATCCAGTTTCTATTACCTGGTGTGCTCATTTAAAGTGAAGTTTTCTGGATCCCAGTGTCTGGGCACTGGGATGACATCTTTCTTGGTCTCTTGTATCACAATGTTCGTACAGCTATGTGCTTGTTAGCGGAATCTACAACGAGATACCGCAGTGGTATGACGTAGTAGCTATATATAGACAAATTTTCTTTTCTTAGATATAATCTTAAGAAACCTTCCATATGAAAATTAAAAGAGCTTTAATATCAGTATACGATAAGACAAATATAATTGAACTTGCATCGTTTTTGATGCAGCAACAAATAGAAATTCTCTCAACAGGGAATACTTATAAAGTGCTATCAGGTGCGGGAATAAAAACACAAGAAGTTTCAGATTACACACAATTTCCAGAAATACTAGATGGCAGAGTGAAAACTTTACATCCTAAAATTCATGGAGGAATACTCTGTGATCGAAAAAGGCACGAAAAGGAAATGCAGAATCTAGAAATTAAGCCGATAGATCTGCTTATAACTAACTTATATCCATTTTGGAAAACGGTTAATAGCAACTCAAGTGAGAAGCAAATCATAGAACAAATAGATATAGGTGGAGTAGCATTAATTAGAGCTACAGCAAAAAACTTTCATCTCACTTCAGTGATTTCTAGCATTCAAGATTACGAAACACTGAAAGCTGAGATGATCAAAAATAACAATCAGACAACATTAGAATATAGAAAACATCTAGCAACTAAAGCATTTGCTCTGACTGCACAGTATGATTCTAATATTTACAATTGGTTTTTATCACAGGGTAAAAGCAATGAGTTACCAGAGTTTTTTACTTTATATGGATGTAAAGCACAAGGACTCAGATATGGTGAAAATCCTCATCAAAAAGCTGCATTTTATAGCAATAAATTTAGCAAATATCCACTGGAGAAAATACATGGAAAAGAGTTGAGCTATAATAATATAGTCGACATAGAGTCTGCACTTAACATAATTTCTGAGTTTCAAGAACCTTCAGCAGTGATAATAAAGCACAATAATCCATGTGGCGCTGCTGTTAGTGATAGTGCTTTAAAAGCATATGAAAAAGCTCTATCATGTGATGAAATAAGCAGTTTTGGTGGAATAGTTGCTTTCAATCGGGAGATAGATTTCAAGCTAGCAGAGAAATTAAACGAGATATTTTTGGAAGTGGTGATAGCACCATCGGTAAACAAAGAGGCACTAAAAATTTTACAAAAAAAGAAAAATTTAAGAGTGATTATTCATCAATCTCTTCAGCAAAATGCAAAATATCAAATCAAAAATGTTGTTGGCGGGTTCTTAGTGCAAGAAAATAATAACCATACAGTAAAAGTAGAAGAAATAAACCGAGTGACAGAATGCACTACAACAAAAAAAGAGAAGGAAGATCTTATTTTTGCTTGGAAAATATGTAAACATGTAAAATCCAATGCAATAGTGATAGCAAAAGACGGTTGTGCTATTGGCATCGGTGCAGGACAAACAAGCAGAATAGATAGTGTGAATATTGCAGTAAAAAAAGCAGGTGAAAAATGTAAAGGCGCAGCGCTTGCTTCAGATGCATTTTTTCCATTTCCAGATAGTATAGTAGAAAGTGCAAAGCATGGAATTACAGCTATAATTCAGCCAGGTGGCTCATTGAAAGATCAAAACGTGATAGCAGCTGCAAATGAGAATAAAATTGCCATGTTTTTCACTGATGTTCGTAACTTTCTCCATTAAGCTTTGTATCCTGTCAAAATTATACCCACACAGGGCTTTGTTGCATAGCAGCTTATAGGTATGAAAATTGTAGTAAATTTATGTAGTGACTTTAAACTCAACTATACCTATCTGTAATTGTAAGCTGTACTCTTGAGCTCCTGATGCGATTTATAGCAAATCCTAAAATGCCTTGCTGTTTTTCCTTATAGACATTCAGCTTACCTTGTACATTAGTCTATCTGGATGACATTTTACTTTTTCTAGAATATAATAATTCCCTAGAAATTACCCTACTCAATTCTATTGTACCTTGTTTAACATTGAAACATGAGTCTGAAATCTAGAAATTTTTTAAGAACAAAAGTTATTCTAAGTTTTTGTTGGTAAGAAAAACTGGATTACAGCTCCATGCACTGGAATGATATCTAGGTCTAAAGTCTACATAAAAATCGTTTACAATCGGCGTTCAATGTGATAAGTTGAAAGCAGTTTATTCCTCGGTAGCTCAGTGGTAGAGCAGTTGGCTGTTAACCAATTGGTCGCTGGTTCGAATCCGGCCCGGGGAGCACTATTTTATACAATCTGTACATTTCACTTTTAGCCCAAAATTCACTACTTTTTTTTTGTCTATTAAACAGACAAAACGTGTGAAGTTATATAGGTTTAAAGCCTTTACTGTCAAAATGCAAAGATGTCTGCGCTTCACTTAGCTTGCTATCTGGCTCCTCTCCTATTTTTCTTTTATTACATTTCCTTTTTAATTGAGGAAGGACATTTTTTGGCAATGTTTCATCAATACTGCAATAATTGTAAATGAGCGAAGTAAGACGCACCAAATTTCCACTCGCCAAAGTCTGTACATCTCTGTAATTAATGCTGTTATCATATACTTTAAGTGTAATAAGATTTTTAAGGTTTTCACTTGCTGCTAAAGCCTCTGCACCTTCATTACTGATTTCATTCCATCCTAAACTCAGTAAAGTAAGCTTTTGAAGGTTTCCACTTGCTAAAGCTTTTGCCCCCCTATCGCCAATTTTATTATCATATAATTTAAGCTCAGTAAGACTTGTAAGATTTCCACTGGTTAAAGCCTCTACATCTTCATCACCAATTCCGTTTCCTCCTAAATCAAGCGAAGTAAGATTTATAAGATTCCCGCTTGCTAAAATCTTTACATATTCTGTAACAACATAACTGCAACTTAGATCAAGTGAAGTAAGATGAGAAAGCTGAGCTAATTCTTTTATAACCTCATAATTAATTTTTGAACATCGTAAAATAAGTCTTGTAATGTTTGTATTGCTTTTTAAAAAGTTTACTAATCTATCAACATTAATTATAGCAGCTGATGTTGCTAAAGTATTACCCTTTACATATTGACTATAACTCATTTGACCTCACTATTAAAGCTATGCAAGTGTTTTAGTAAACACTTCAGCAACTGTCAATCACTTTAATAAAATATTTTATGAAAAACTTCATATACCATTGCCTCCAAGCAGCTTTTTATATCTCTTATTTTAACACAAAAGTTGTGAGAAGAGTTTGTTTTTGGTATCATCGGAGGTTCTCGATGATAACTTTTATATGAACTTTAAATCAGTCGTTTTATGTATATTAGATGGCTGGGGTAATGGAATAGAAAATAGTAAATACAACGCTATTAGCAATTCAAATCCACCTTGTTGGCAACATATTAGCTCTAATTATCCAAAGTGCAGTTTATCTGCCTGTGGAACTGATGTTGGATTACCAGAAGGCCAAATAGGCAATTCAGAAGTTGGTCACATGAATATTGGTAGCGGTAGAGTGGTAATGCAAAGCCTTCAGCGTATTAATCAAGCAATCGAAACGATAGAAAATAATGCAAATCTACAGAATTTTATTAATGATCTAAAAAGTAAGAATGGCATATGCCATATAATGGGATTGATATCAGATGGCGGTGTTCATTCGCATCAAAAGCACATTTCAGCTTTAGCAAACAAGATATCACAGCGCGGAATTAAAGTTGTAATACACGCATTTTTAGATGGCAGAGACACACTGCTAAATTCAGGGAAAAGATGCATTCAAGAATTTACAGAAAGCATAAAGGAAAATGATATAAGAATCGCCACTGTCTCTGGGCGTTATTATGCTATGGACCGTGATAATAGGTGGGAAAGAACAATTGAAGCTTATGAAGCCATCGCATTTGCAAAGGCGCCTCGTTATGATGATGCAGTATCGCTTATTGATGAAAATTATCAAAATAATATAACCGATGAATTTATCAGGCCCGCAATAATAGGCGATTATCAAGGTATAAAACCAGAAGATGGATTGCTATTGGCTAACTTTCGTGCTGATCGAATGATACAATTGGCAAGTATTTGTCTTGGTAAAGCAGGCTATACTGAAGTGGCAAAATTCTCTTCAATTTTAAGTATGATGCAATATAAAGCGGACTTAAAAATCCCTTATCTCTTTCCTCCTGAATCTTTTGCCAACACTTTGGGACAGATAATAGAAGACAATAAACTACGGCAACTGCGCATTGCTGAAACTGAGAAATATGCGCATGTGACTTTCTTTTTTAATTGTGGAAGAGAAGAACCTTTTTCTGGTGAAGAAAGAATACTCATTCCTTCACCAAAAGTTAAAACTTATGACCTGCAGCCTGAAATGTCAGCCTTTGAGCTCACAGAAGAGCTTGTAAAAAAAATTTATTCTCAAGAATTTGCGCTGATAGTTGTAAACTACGCTAACCCTGATATGGTGGGACACACAGGTAATATAAAAGCGGCCGAGCAAGCTGTGCTCGCTGTAGATGATTGCCTTGCAAAAGTACTCAGCGTTGTCAAAGAAGTGGGTAATACTGCACTCATTGTTACAGCAGACCATGGTAATGTGGAATGTATGTTCGATGAAGAAAATAACACACCTCACACAGCGCACACTCTAAATAAAGTTCCATTTATTATATCTTGTGAAAATTTAAAACTGAGAGATGGAAAATTATCTGATATTGCTCCTACTATTTTACAGCTACTTGGACTTAAAAAGCCAAACGAGATGACAGGTAGTTCGTTAGTGCGTTCCATGTTGCTATAACTCTATTGTTAAGGGTTGAGGAAATAAAACACTGTGTATAGAAGATAGCATATCTATTTGCTGCTCTAAATGATCATGCTCAGCTTCCACATTAGAGTACCGAATATTATTCTTCCCTACATATACAGATAAAGAACCATCATCTTCAACTGCTTTGTTATTTTGCAATACTATATTAAAAATTTCTTTCTGTTTTAAAGCATCGAACCAATCTTCAACTGTCGTATAGAAAAACTCACCCGTTCCACTTTCCGGACACACTTCTGGAGAAATCTTTAGCACATCATGAGAAAGTGGTGGAGAAAAATAGCTCTTGAATGAGTAGCTGGGAGAATTGTAGTTATTGTGCAGAGCGATAACGTGATCTTGACCAGGAAGTAAAAAATCTAAAATTCTTTCTGCAAAGTTTCTAACAGCTCTCAAAGCATCTTCTGAAACACTGCCAAACTCTCTTAAGCTAGCTTCTGCACCTACATCATCAAACATGCGATTGGGATCGAATTCATACCGCTCACCATTTAAGTAAAATTCTACATTACGCGGAGTACCATCACCATGAGTAATGTATAGCATTCTTCCACCAAACTGCTGGAGTATATGCTCACCAGCCCCTTTTGAAGTTACTTCATTTTGATGCACATTAATAAAATTGATCCCACTTGTATCGCTACTTTTAATAAAAAGCTTAACCGTGGTATCACCCAACGCTAGATCATATTCTTTAGTGTCGATGTTTGACATTCCGCTGCTATCAATAATCAAAGCAAAAAATAGTACAAATTTTACTTTATGTTAGTTATAAGCTTTTATTTTTAAATTTTTTGCTGTCAACATTAATGATTCATCAAAGAAGCTATTAATATCACCAATACTATCTATATTTTTCACACTAATAGATTGGTCAATTCTTTTAACTAGATTAGATAAAACTTTGTTAGGGCCAACTTCAACAAACTTATTAGTGCCATGGCTTATCATATATAAAACCATCTCTCTCCATCTTACTCTACTTACAACTTGCTTAGCGAGCAAAGCTCTTATGATCTCTGGATCACTTTCTTCCTTAGCTGTAACGTTTGATACAAAAGGAATCGAAGGGCGAGTTATGTTGATGCTTTTTAAAAATTCCAGAAGTTTTTCATCAGCAGGTTTCATAAAAGATGAATGAAAAGGCCCACTAACTTGTAATTTTATCATTTTCTTGACACTTGAGTTTTTGAATAAATCAGGTAAGACCTCAAGAGCCTCTGCAGTACCACTCACCACTACCTGCCCACCACCATTATCGTTTGCAATTTCACAATCAATTTGAGCTGATTTTAATATACCTTCTACTTCACTTATTTCTGCTCCAAGTAGAGCAAACATTCCACCTTTGCATTTTAGTGAAGCTTCATGCATTGCTTCGCTACGAACTTTTAGCAATTTGACTGCAGACTCAAGCGTCAATGCCCCTGCAGCACACAGCGCTGTATACTCGCCAACTGAATGCCCACAAACATACTGAACATTGTGAAGAGATTTACCAAGCACATGCTCCATAACACGTAGCGTTGCAATTGACACCGCCATTATAGCTGGCTGAGCGTTTTCCGTGATGGTTAATTTCTCAATAGGGCCATTGAAAATCAAATGAGACAGCTTTCTACCCAATATGTCATCTACTTCATCAAATACGTTCCTTGCAACTGAAAATTCATCATATAAACTCTTTCCCATTCCTACAAATTGGGAGCCCTGACCAGGAAAAGCAAAAATCATAAAAAATTTTTCATTCTTCATTGAGAATACTACTTTATTTATTTTTTGTCAATATTTCACAATAATGATTGACCAAATGAACCAGATTCACTAAAATCTTAGCTGGTAAGAAATTTGTAAGAACAATGGCAGAAATCGATTATCACAAAGTTACTATAGTTATGACAGATGGTCAAGAGTTTGAAACTTATTCCACTTATGGAAAAGAAGGTCAAAGAATAAAGCTTGATAGAGATCCTCTTACTCATCCTGCATGGACTGGAAGTTTGACAAGCGGTTCAGGGGAGAAGGATAGTAAAATAGCTAAGTTTAATGATAAATACGGGAGTTTTTTTTAGTTCCTCCCCTCTTTATTTAACATGTATAAATATAAAAATGTAGGCTATATTGCTTCTTCGCTACCCAAGTCTCAGGAAGTATCTAAACTACTACAGAAACTCAATTTTATCAATATAGCAGAAGCAGGTAAGCATGAAGTTGATCTGCTGATAGTTGTTGGTGGCGATGGTTTTATGCTACGCACCCTACACAACTACGTCATAGGAAATAAAGATATACATGTGTATGGAATAAATACCGGTAACGTCGGATTTTTGATGAATAAATGCTTTGAAGATCTAATTGATCATATAGAACATGCAGTTCCTACTCAGCTAACTTTACTAAAAATGGAAGCCACAGACATAAGTGGCAAAAAACACCGTTACATCGCAGTAAATGAAGTGTATGTCTTTAGAAATGCAAATCAAATAGTAGAGATGAATATTACCATTAATGATAAGCTAAAAGTAGAAAAATTCAGAGGGGATGGCATAATATTGTCTACCCCAACAGGTAGCACTGCATATAACTTCTCTGCCGGTGGGCCAATCTTACCACTTAATTCAAATTTATTTGCACTTACTTCCATAAATAGTTACTACCCAAGGCATTGGAATGGAGCGCTAATCTCAAATGATACAATAGTGCAAATTGATATCAACGACGTGGAAAATCGTCCAGCACTTGTAGTATCAGATTACAAGGAATTTCCTGATATATCGCAGATAAAAATGCAGAAAGATCACGAAAACACAGTCACTCTACTTTTTGACAAAGATTGCCCTTTGAATGAAAGGATCTTTGATCAGCAGTTCTTATACTAATATTTATTCTTAAATTAGTATTCACTATATCTTAATAACTATAGCGTAATCAACATAACATTGTAATTAATTTTGGAGCGAATATGCCTGGATCAGCAAACGTAGGAAACGTCAGAACAACTGAAAGAGGTGGAATAGAACAAACAATTCCACCACAACCACAACCTCGCAAAACAACGAAACAAACAAATGGTGAAAATGAAATTTTACAACATACAAGTTCGGCTAGCGAATCAAGTTCTTATGAAGAAAGGCAAGAAGAATCGAATGTGAACAGTTCAGAACCTCTTTATGCATCCATAGAGCAAAATACAGAATCTCCAAAAAAGAGTTCAGATAGTGTATCAGTTAGCAGATCACCTTCTCAAGAAACAGTATACAGCGAACCTTGGAATAGTCAAAAAACATTAGAAAATTTAAAAGAAAGAGTGAAGGCAAATCCAACTCCTCCACCATCATATCACACAAATGGCTCTGAAGAATCTTTCCTTGGAGATAATAAAAAGACAAACAGATTTTTACAGAAAGTAAAATATACGATGCAAAAGAAGAAAGTTACAATGCCTTTTGTAGGCCTTGTTACGGCGTGTTGTATTACAGCAATCGTTTTAGCTGTGAAGCAAAGAGAATTCATTGGATTCATCGGCAGCATAAATCCTGTTACTATATTTGTCGGAGTATTAGCGTCTTGTTTAGTCTTGGGAATTACGTGGGAACTTATGCAAGCAGTCCGTACTAAGGAGCACAAGATTACAGAAAGAGATACCAAAAAAGTTTTAGATGAGATATCAAATACACTTTCAAAAGACAAGAAATGCATCAAGTCTTTGGTATTAAAATATAGCAACGGTAATCGTGTTTACTTTACGTTTCACTCTCTTCCAGAAAAAGCAAAAAGTAATTCAAACATCGTAGAACTTACAGGCCAGCCAATCTATTACAAGAGTAAAGTAAATTCATTAATCAATGATAGAATATGGCTTCCTATCTTAGGAACAGTTCTTATTACTGGAAACATAACCTTCCCTTTAGCACTTTATTCAACAGGTGGTTTGAGCAACATAGTAAGTTCATACACAAATCCTACTATTTACTGGCCAATCGTTGCAATTTCAGGCACTCTACTGCTTTTCACTTTAGCTTGCACAATTCATCATTGGAGCAAAACTGATTTTAAAGATTACTTGTTATTAGATACAAAAGATGCTAATAGTGAAAATCCTAATGAAACAGCTAATGAAACAGCTATTAAAACTGTAAAAAGCAGTCAAGAAAAGATTAGTTCAAAATTGTTACAAGTAGTTGCTGAACGATGTGGCCATCCAGATATTACTTATATTATTAATTAAATCTGGCTCGTACTTCTTTTTATCGCTATTCCAGTACTGTAACTGCAACGTTTTGAAGATTTACACTTGCTAAGACCTTGCTATTTTGATAGCTTGAGATGATGACAAGGAAGGGGTTTGTTTATGAAAAAAGGTTTAATATTTATATCTTTAGTAGCGGCTTTATTGATAGTCGTTAATTTTTTATATAAAAATAGCGGAATTGATGATTCACAAGTAGTAAACGTTTATTCATCACGTAAAGAAGAATTAGTACATAGTTTGTTTGATGATTTTACAAAAACCACTGGCATTAAGGTACGTTATATCATTGACGATTATTCCCAATTGCTTTCACGCATGGAAAATGGTGGTGAAGCTGATTTGTTTTTAACTGCAGATGCAGTGAATTTGATTTTAGCCAAAAAAAGAGGGCTCTTATCTCAAGTGGATTCAGAGACTCTAAAAAATGCCATACCTGCAAAATTTAGAGATAATGAAGATTATTGGTTTGGTCTCACAAAAAGAGCTAGAATATTGGTTTACAATAAAGAATCAGTAGATCCTAAGGAATTAAGTACCTATGAAGATTTAGCGAATGAAAAATGGAAAGGGAAAATATTAGTACGCTCTTCCACAAGTCCATATAACCGATCTTTGATCGCTTTTATGATTGCAAAAAATGGTTTTGAAAAAACAAAAGAATGGGTGAGTGGAATTGTAAGCAACATGGCAAGAAAACCAAGCGGTGGTGACACAGATCAAATTTATGCTGTAGCCGCTGGTGAAGGCAATGTTGCAATAGTAAATAGCTACTACTTTGCAAGAATCCTTTCATCAGAAAATAAAAAGAATATCACAGAAAAGTTAGGAGCTTTCTTTCCGAGTGATGGTGTAATGGTGAATATTAGTGGTGCAGCAGTAACAAAAAACGCAAAACACAGAGAAAATGCCATAGCTTTATTGGAGTTTTTTGTAAGCAAACAGGCTCAAGAGCTATATGCTAAAAAAAATCAAGAATATCCTATTGTTGAAGGTATTGAAACTTCTGATGTGTTAAAATCTTGGGGAAATTACCTACAAAGTACTCTGCCTATAAGTGAGCTTGAGAAGCATCTCTTTGAGGCTGTTATGATAGCAGATGAATGTAAGTGGAAATAAAATTTTATAGCTTCCTTCTACTTTACTTTACAGTTGTGTAATTGAAATTAAGAAAGTAGAATAAGCTCAAAAAAGGAGCTATGGACAAGAGAAGGAATTTATTAAATATCTCAGACCTCACAATCGGTGATGTAGAAAATATAACTAAATTAGCCAACCAATACCTTGAAGAAAAAGTTGAAAATAGTCATGTTCTGAAAAATAAAATAGTCATAAACCTATTCTTTGAAGATTCAACACGTACGCTCGCATCTTTTGAAATAGCAGCAAAGAGCCTTGGAGCAAATGTTATAACTTTACCAATAAAATCTTCTTCTATTAACAAAGGGGAAGATCTAAAAGATATGATAAAAACACTAAATGCAATGAATCCTGACTATATGATAATCAGGCATAAAAGTAGTGGTATTATTAATACATTGGCAAAGCATGTCAATTGCTCGCTAATCAACGCAGGCGATGGAAGCAGTGAACACCCAACTCAAGCTCTTGCAGATTATCTCGTAATTATCAGTCATAAAAAGCAAATAAAAAACCTCAAAATTGTGATATGTGGAGATATTTTGCACAGTAGAGTTGCAAGATCAAATATAAGATTGCTAAAAATGTTTGGAGCAAAAATAAGCTTAGTTGCACCACCAGCTTTGATTTGTAAGCATCTTCCTGAAGTATATTCACTTCACTATTCATTAATCGAAGGTATAAAGGATGCTGACGTAATTATGCTTTTAAGGTTGCAAAAAGAGCGCATGAATAATAATTATTCAGAAAAAGAATATTTTCACTTGTATGGACTTGATGCACAAAAACTATCGCACGCAAAACCAGATGCAATTGTTATGCACCCAGGACCAATAAATAGAGGTATCGAAATTAGCAATGATATAGCAGATTGTGTTATTTTACAGCAAGTAAAGTTTGGATTAGCAACGCGTAAGGCAGTACTGCACTATTTAATAAATGTTTAAGTTAAAAATTAATGTTTAAGGAATTTTAGACATAATGACCCTCCTATAAAGAAAAGATTTAGAAAAATATAACACACCTTATGACAGAAATTAAGCGTACGTGTACGCACTGAGGTAGACTGTGCTATATTTTTTATTGAAAAATTAATTGAAAAGTCTGCAGACTTGAATAAGGTGGATTTCGAGCTCTAAAATACCCTCATTTTTACTGATAATAATCAACTTACCAAATGTGTCAAGTATTTTTTTGCATTTAATTTACAACTACGAACGTTTATTTGCAAAAAATACTATAAACATAAAATGATAGATGTCATAAAAGTAGCCAGCACTGGCATCCAGTTAAATTTGTGAGTTAAAAGTTATGCTAAAATATAACGTTTCTAATGATGATGGAAAATGGATCCCAGTGTCAGCTACTTAGATGACACCGTTTAGTACGCAAATTACCACAATGTTCATACAGCTGTATACTGATTTCTTTAATGTCCGTACAGTTGTATGTCAGCTACTCGAATGACAATTTCAAATAAAACCTAGATAAAAGAGAAAAATAAATTTTTACATAATCATACTTGTACAATAACTAAAGCACTTTTTACTGTAGATTAATCATTTGATTATAGTATCATTTTAATTAAGCCTATATTTGCAATGTTTATGAAATATAAAGCATTCTTCATACTATTAATTGTTATATCTAACCTGCTTGCTGCAGAACAGCCTGAAAAAAATAAAAATGAAAGCAGTATAAATCAAGAAGACGTATCGAAAAGCAACACTGATGCTGAAAAAACTTCTCCGCTTCTGAGCGAACTCAAAGAAATCACAGACCCAACAAATGTAATCAATGAAGAAGTACCTTCAAGTAATCAAACAAACCTACAGTCTGAAGAGGAGACTAATATAAAAGATACCAAAGCTCTAACAAGTCCTTTATCAGAAGAAAAAAAAGAAGAACCTGAAGAGAAGAAAATCAGTCACAATAATCAAACAAACCTACAGCCTGAAGAGGAGATTAGCAAAAAAGACACCGAACTTTCAACAAGCCAATTAACAGAGAAAAAGAAAGAAGAACAGCCTGACAATATAACACCTGTGAAAAAAGAAAATGAAGAAAGCGAAAAATGGACAAAGCTAAACAAAGAAATAAAAAAACATAAAAGCAAGTCTATATATAAAAGACAATATGATAGCCTAAATGAGCACCTTCCTAAAACTATATTTACTGATGATTACAGTAAGCAATTTTTTTACTGCATCAAGAAGGGCAACTTAATTTGTCTAAGAGGAGTAATAAATAAGCTAGAAAAAATTGGATTAACAATTCAAGAAATACTAAGATTTAGAAATAAATTGGGTGATACTCCTCTAATTTATGCAGTGAAACAAGGTGAAATAGACACAGTTCGCTTTCTCTTATTACAAGGTGCTGATCCTAGAGTAGTTGATAATAATTTTAAGTCCCCTATTGAAATAGCAATCGAAAGGAATCAGATCAACATAATAAACGCAATTGCCGAAATGATGCCATACCTTTTAGAGGATAAAGAAATAAACAATCAAGAAAACTCAGAGATGTATAACTTTGCTATAAAAACAAAAGAAAACACGTGTGATGCAAAAGATAATTAGACTTTTGATATTAATTTTAGTTGGTCATTTATGCTATGGAGATGATGCAATCAATGATTTTTTAAGCGCTCTGCATGATGTAAAATACGTATCTTACAATACAAAAGATTTTGCTAAATTTTTAGTACAGTGTAATAAAGCCAGCATACCACAAGATTTTAAGAAAGGTTTTGGTCCTAATTTAAATGGTGCTAATTTTAGTCAATTGTATTTAAGCAAATCTATTTTTGATGGAGTAAGTTTAATTGGTGCCGATTTTTCTAACACCGATTTATCAGATGTGTCTTTTATCGATGTTGATTTACGTGGTGCCAATTTTTCCAATGCTAATTTACATGGCGTTAAAATAAAAGGCACAAATTTAAGTTTTTCAAAATTTGCTTCTACAAATTTAACAGATATCATATTTGATCAGTCTAATATCAGTTATGCTGATTTTATCAATTCTAATCTCAACAAAGTAAGTATGCGTAATATAATTGGTTTGCATACCAAGTTTTTGAATGTAAAAATGAATTTCTCCAATTTATCAAACTCAAGTGCAAGCTACATCAATTTTAGTGATAGTGAAATAAATGACACTGTTATGCAGAAAAATAATTTCGACAACGCAAGTTTCTTTGGAGTGGATGCACATAAGCTCAAGGTACAATTTTCTTCATTAAAAAATGCTAACATATATGGTGCAGAAATAAAAAAATCGGATTTTACAGGTAGCAATCTTTCAAACACCTATTTTAATTCTTCCATTATAGTCAACAGTAATTTCGAAAAAGCCAATTTAAGCAATTCACAAATTTCCTATGTGAAAGGGGATAATTCAAACTTCATTAAATCTATACTAAATGGTTCCAAGATAAAACATGCATATGTTTTCGAAGCAGACCTTCAGGATGCTGACTTATCTAATATTGATTTTAGTTTTAGTGAATTGTATAAAGTTAACGCCTATGATGCTAACATTTGTCACGGAAAGTTTCATAATACTAAAGTTGTGAATTCTGACATGAATGGTTCGTTCTTTGACCATTCATTGTTTACCTCTGCAAAAATAGAAGATTCAGATCTTTCCACAACTTCAATGTATAAGACAAAAATTAAAGACTCTCAAATTTATAATAGTACTCTTTCCCACCATAATATGGATTCGAGTGAGATAGAAAATTCAATATTCTTCAAATTATTAGCTGATAATTCGAGCTGGTCTAAGTCAAAAGTCACTAATTCAAACTTTATTGAAAGTGATTTCAAATCCTCCGTGTTTTATGATAATGCCTTTAGAAAGACTAGTTTTTTTCTTAGCAATTTGAGTAATTCAACAGTGAGTGATGTCTCTTTCCTCTCTTCAAGCATATATAAAAGTTCAATTGCTGATATTCATTTAACAGATTGCAAATTTGATAATTCAATTTTGATTGACAATCAAGGACAGACAAAAATTACAAATCTAGAGAATGCCATAACTTCAATTAAAGATCTGCAAGAGAAAATATCGCAGGGCAAAAAATTTGATGTAAATTATTCTTACTTTGAGTTTAAGGATATGAATTTAGAAAATGCTAATTTTTCTAATTCAATATTAAGTAGAGCAAAGTTTGTAAACGTTAATTTGAATAAGGCAAATCTTGAAAAAGCCGATTTACGTTATACTGTCTTTGATAATTCCTCTCTTATTGATGCCAATTTATCAAATTCTAATTTAGAGGGCTCTAGTCTTTTAAACTTTGATTCAAAAAATACAAAGTCTTAAAAAAGCTCTATAATGTACTTGTTAAATAAAGAAAAATGACCGTAAAAAATGAGGGCATACTACTGATTCTATCCTCTCCTTCTGGAGCTGGAAAAACTACTATATCAGAAAAATTACTTGAGCAATCAACTGATTTAGTTATGTCTGTTTCTATGACTACACGCAAACCTCGTCCCGGTGAAGTAAACGGAAAAGACTATTTTTTCGTTACTGAAGAAAAGTTTCACGAACTATGTAAGGCTGGTCAAATGCT
This sequence comes from Wolbachia endosymbiont (group B) of Athalia cordata, assembly GCF_947251845.1. Taxonomy (NCBI): domain Bacteria; kingdom Pseudomonadati; phylum Pseudomonadota; class Alphaproteobacteria; order Rickettsiales; family Anaplasmataceae; genus Wolbachia; species Wolbachia endosymbiont (group B) of Athalia cordata. The sequence goes on along the minus strand of NZ_OX366383.1, from coordinate 366,541 downwards.
TGAATATGCCAAAGTTTTTGAGAATTTTTACGGTATACCAAAAGATTTTATAGAACAAAACCTGAGTAGTGGAATAAGTGTTTTACTGAATATAGATTGGCAAGGAGCATTTCATTTGTTTGAAATCTTAAGAGAAAAAGTTGTAAGTGTTTTTATACTACCTCCCTCAATGGAAGAGCTTAGACTGCGTCTACAAAGGCGTAATAGTGATGATGAAATTGAAATAGAGCGTAGATTAGCCGAAGCGCAAAAAGAGATAAGTAAAAGTAATAAATATGATTACGTAATAATTAATGATGATCTTGATAAAAGCGTAGAAGAGATAAAATCAATACTAAGTAAAGGAATGCTTAAAAAATTAGAAGAAAAATCAAGTTTGAAAGATCTATAAAAACATTGGTTTGTCTCTTTCAGAGCACTCATGCTTCACAGTTTAGCCACATTTATTATTTTTTAAGATAAAATAGTTAAAATAGTAGACAAGTGCTAAAGTGGGGATTTGACTATGACAATAGATTTTCTAATAGAAACTAGTTTTCTGCCTTTTCACCTATATTTCGATAACATCTAGCTCAATTTAAAAGTTTAATACAATTCGTTAACGCCAAATAGCTTTTAATATTGAGGTTTTAATATGAGTATAGATCTAAGTGTATTAGTTACTAATGTAAACAAACTAGATAAATATATAAACAAAAATAAAAAACAAGATAAAAAAGACAAGAAATTGTATAATATTATAGAGAGAAAGGTAAAAAAAGAAAAACATCAGCATGAAAAACCAAGAAGTCGAGATGGAACACTCAAGGAATGTAAAAGGTTATTTAAGGAAGGCGCTAGTCCTGAAGTATTAACTAAATTAGAAGAATCGCTTAGAGAACAGGAAAAATATCACAGATATTATGTCCAATGTTTCCTTCCAGTGCTAGGTGAAGTAATAGAACGATCGAAAAGAATATCAAATGAAACAAAAAAACAAGTAATTTTTGAAGTCACTAAAAGTTGTTTTAGTAGGCACAGCGAACAAGACAGTGGCTACGGTAGCGATTTTGAAGATGAAATAAACGGAATATCAGATTCTGATAGCGATTTTGAAGATGGAATAAACGGAATATCGGATTCTGATAATGACGTTCAATTACTAAATGCAATCCAAAATGGAAACAACAGGAAATTTAGAAAATACCTAAAAGATTGCACAAATGTCAGTGGCATAACAGATGAAAAAGGAAATAATATTTTACACCTTATTGCATCGCTCAAAAAGAAACAAAAGCTTAAGTTTCTAGATACCTTGATAAAAATAGCTAACGAGAAAAATTTAGTACAACTTGTTGATAGTGAAAATCAAGAAGGAAAAACTCCTTTTCAGGTAGCACTAATTGACAAGATGACAAAAGAGAAACATGAGTCTAATACAGTTAGAAGTAGCGATAATACACTTAAGTTTCTTGCAAAATTGTTAAAGTATGGAGCCAAGCTAAGCTTACCTACAGAGGATTTAGAAAAATTATCTAAAAAGCAAAATGAATACTATCTTAAATTTTTAGAGAAATTGGCTGAGCGAAAACCAGAAATAAAAACAAAAGTTGAAGAAGTTATAGCCCATACCATAAATACTCCAGATAGTAATGATAATTATCAATTACATTTAGCAATTAAAAATAAAGATGAGAAATCCTTTAAGGAGTTATTGCAAAAAGGAGCAGATATTAGCCTGAAAGATACAGATGGTAATAATGCTTTACATCTAATAGTTTTAGAATTAAAGCAAAAACGAAAGTTTGAATTTTCAAATATAATATTAAATGTAAGTAAGGAGGAAGAAAAAGAGTATCTTAAAGCACAGTTTAAAAAAGCTATAAATGCTGAAAATACAGCAAAACAAACACCTCTTTATTATTTATTCCAGCATATAAAAGAAAAAAATGAGGATCGATCATGTACAGATAAAAAATTTGAAAAAACAAATAGATATAAAGCCTTAGAGTTATTTCTCCAAAATAGTGCAGACATTACTGCTCAAGACAAAGAGGGTAATAATGCTTTGCACTATATTGCTTCGCTAAAAGGAGAACAAAAGGTTGCATGCTTGGAGTTGATTTCCAGTTTAGTAAAAGAAAAAGAAATATCTGAAGATCAGTTAGGTAAGGCCATAAAGGCCATTAACGAAGAAGGAAGAACACCGCTACAAGTATCATTAACAAAAAAAGCAGAAAAAGGCAACCACCTTTCGCAAATGAAAACAATTTTTGATCTAGGGAAAAAGTACGACAATACAACAAAGTTTTGTGCAAAGCTGCTAGAAATAGGTGCTGATTCCCGTTCTCTGAAACTAAAAGATCGAGAATTTCATACTGAAAAATATTATTGCACTTTACGTAATTTAGAAAATTACTCAAAAACTCCACAAGAAGGAAAGGTAAAAGCTAAAGAACTAAGGAAAAAACTTGAAAAAAAATATAACGTTAGAACTTTTTCAAAAAAATGTCAGCATATTCTACACAAAACAGGAGATGGCCTAAAAGCTGCATGGAAATGCATTGATCCGGGCAGGAGAGCTAGTGTATTGTTAGCAATCACAGTAGCAACTACTATTATTACAATGGTAACACTTTCTTGCTTCCAAGGACAAATTGCAATTGGAGCAGCGTTACCCATCATAGCTATAACAGGAGTGGTGTGTCTGATATTCACTTTGGGACTTAGCGACATTAGGAAGTCTGTTAAGGAATTAACCAACGATAAGCAAAGCCGTAAAGATGATCACCTAGCTGCAAAACAACCTGAAAATATTACTGAACAACAAAATTTAGCTAACAACTCAGCAGAGCAAGAAGTACAAAGATCGTCAGATCAATCAGAGCATACAGAAAGTCCAGCTACTAAAATGAGCTATGTATCAATACTACGTCAATTTATAAATAAACCAGATGGGTTGACTAATAAATTCTCTTTTCCGGGGCGATGAAATTAATCTCATCGCTCAGAGTTTTTTTAGCAACTTTTTTATAGTCAATTTCTACACTGACTTGGCTTTTCTCTTCTTTAAGCCATGCCATAGTATGCTTCATCCAGTTTTTATCATCACGCTCGGGAAAATCTTCACGAGCATGAGCACCCCTGCTTTCCTCGCGATTAGCTGCGCATTCCATGGTAATAACTGCTTGTGGAATCATATTGGCAAGCTCCAGCGCTTCAACCAAATCACTATTCCATATCATACTGCGATCTTCAACTGCAATGTTAGGCATCATTTTTGCTACTTCTTTTATAGCTTTTTTACCTTCCTCTAAAACTTCAGCAACACGGAATACCGATGCATATTTCTGCATAGTGTGCTGCATTTCACTTCGTATTTTTGCTACTTTGAACTCTCCAGAAGCAAATCGCATTTTATTAAATCTATCTACTATCAAGTCTGTGCAGTCTGAATGCAATTTTTTATGTGGTGTATCAGGTTTCAATTTTTCTTTTGCCCTAAGCGCGGCAGCTCTACCAAAAACCACAAGATCAAGAAGCGAGTTAGAGCCAAGTCGATTTGCACCATGTACAGAAACACATGCCGCTTCTCCAATTGCAAACAATCCATCCACTACTTCTTCCTTACCTTCCTTCAGTGTTATCACTTCTCCATGATAGTTGGTTGGAATACCGCCCATGTTGTAGTGAACAGTTGGAATAACAGGTATCGGATCTTTAGTAACATCAACTCCTGCAAAGGTTTTTGCTGTTTCACTAATACCTGGCAATCTGAGCTTTATTACTTCCGGATCAAGATGAGCTATATTCAAGTACATGTGATCTTTCTTTGGCCCAACTCCCCTTCCCTCTCTAATTTCAATTGTCATTGCTCGACTTACTACATCACGAGAAGCCAAATCTTTTGCCTTTGGCGCATAACGTTCCATAAACTTCTCACCCTGAGAATTAACGAGGTACCCACCTTCACCGCGGCATCCTTCCGTCATCAAGCACCCTGAGCCATATATTCCTGTTGGATGAAATTGCACAAATTCCATATCTTCAAGTGGCAACCCAGCTCTTACCACCATGCCATTACCATCACCTGTGCAAGTGTGTGCACTTGTTGCAGAGAAATAAACACGTCCATAACCACCTGTTGCTATTACCACAGAATGTGCACGAAATCTATGCAACGTACCATCACACAGCGACCAAGCTATCACCCCACAGCATGTCCCTTTGTCCATAATCAAATCGATTACAAAATATTCGACAAAAAATTCAGCGTTAAATTTAAGACATTGCTGATATAGAGTATGAAGAATTGCATGCCCAGTTTTATCTGCTGCTGCACAAGTACGCTGAGCCGATTTTCCTTTACCAAAGTGAGTTGTCATTCCACCAAAGGCACGCTGATATATTTTTCCATCTTCCGTACGAGAAAAGGGTACACCAAAATTTTCAAGTTCAATCACAGCTTTGGCAGCATTTTTACACATATACTCTATTGCATCTTGATCGCCAAGCCAGTCTGAACCTTTTATTGTATCATATGCATGCCAGCGCCAGTCATCTTCAGCAATATTACTCAAAGCTGCACTAATTCCTCCTTGCGCTGCAACTGTATGACTTCGTGTAGGGAAAATTTTAGAAATGCAGGCAACTGAAAAATTAGTTGCAGCCATTCCAAGTGTTGCTCTAAGCCCTGCTCCACCTGCACCTACTATCACCACATCATACTCATGCTCTATGATTTCATACGCTGACTTATCCATATCCACTTATTTTATCATCACAGGCTTATAATATCACAGAAGTAGAAAAAATCTATACAAGTTTTCTGGATGTAAGCTTCTGAAACAAATCTATAGTAAACGATGTAATAACAACCATAGGGTGTTATGAAAGTAGCTGACATTGGAATGACACTACCATAAAGGAATAAGTGTAGTTACTTGCATAACATTGATGACTTATGCCTATTTAATTAGATCTAAAATTAGATAGAAAAAGGTAATCTTGATAAAACTCATTTACAACAAGTTCTCTCGCACTTGAATTTTCCGTTTGCACTTTTTTGTATCCTAATTTATGGCTTATTGAATCTTTATATGAACTAACTGCTTTATATATCTTACTTACCTCTCCTGGAAAGATACCACCAACAATTATAACGCATAACCCTGCAACTGTTGCAAAAGCTAGAGTTAAACTTTGCCTCCAGTTAGCTTTTTTTTCTTGTATACCAGCAGGGCACAATTCACTTGACATTTCTTTTAGATACTCATGCCACATGTGATTGCAGTTTGTACATTTCACTTTTCTTCCAGATTCACCTATTTGCCCACGAGATACTAAGTAAGTTTTAGTACAATTATGACATTGTATTTTCATAGTGCTTACGTATAAAATAATATAAATTTGATATCAATATGTATATAATAAATGAAAAATTTGCAACTAAAAAATTACAAGATGAGATAGAAAATATTTGGAAAGATAAAGAAAAACTTAACGACTATAATCTAAAACACGAAGCAAGATTAATAATCAAAGAGGTAATTGAGTTACTTGACAGTGGTAAAATTAGAGTAGCAGAAAAGCTATCAAGTGGAGAATGGATAGTACATAAGTGGATAAAGCAGTCAATATTATTACATTTTCTCACTGAGGAAAGCAAAATAATAGACAATACCAATTGCTGGTTTGACAAAATTGGTAGCAAGTTTAGTGAATGGAATGAGGAAAAATTTTACCAGTCAAAAATTAGAGCAGTCCCTGGATGTTTTGTCCGCCAATCTGCTTACATAGGTAAAAATGTTGTTCTAATGCCAAGCTTTATCAACGTTGGTGCATACATTGATTCTGGCACAATGATAGACACTTGGTCAACAGTTGGTAGTTGTGCACAAATAGGAAAAAATTGCCATATTTCCGGTGGAGTGGGAATAGGCGGAGTTCTCGAGCCTATTCAAGCTTCTCCAGTCATTATAGAAGATAATTGCTTCATTGGAGCGCGCAGTGAGGTAGCCGAAGGTGTCATAATAAGAGAAGGATCAGTTCTTGGCATGGGTGTGTTTATTGGAGCATCAACAAAAATTATTGACAGAGAAACAAGCAAGATATTTTATGGTGAAGTACCACCTTACTCTGTAGTTGTACCAGGATCTACTCCACCTAAAAACAACATTTCAACCTATTGCGCAGTTATAGTAAAAAAAGTGGACGAGAAGACGAGATCAAAAACTTCTATAAATGAAATATTGAGAATCTAACTACTTACCGTCACTTTTTTTATCATTATTACTAACTATAGTAATGGCATATGCGCATAATTCTGGAAAAGAGATCCCGTTTTCTTGAGACAGCTTGTATAATTTTTGCAAACTTTCTTTAACTTTATTAGGAATGTTTCCTCCACGCTCCTTTGCAAGCCATGAATCTTGATGGTGAATTGGATGAGTATCACCCTTTGGATTTCCTATATATACTGCAAAAGGTGCATTCTGTCCTTTGAAATCACACTGTACAGTAAATTTTTTTATAGACTCAACCATTTAAAGACCTCTACTTTTCTTTTTAACCGATTTTATAGAAGATACAAGAGGTGGTTTTTTGATAAAATCTTGCCTATTAAACACACTTTCTTTGCCTTCTAAAGCTCGACGAACATCGGCTCTGCTTAGCTGTGACTCTTTTGCTACCCTCATTCCATGCTTTACCATAATATTAGTATATGCTAACACTTTTTTTACTAACTCTAGATCACCATTCAACATTTGAACCAATGCTTGAAATACCTCCGCTAAAGTTAATCCATCAGCACTTACAACCTTATTTTCTACAAAATTGATAGCTTCTTTAAATTTATATTCAATACCATCATCTTGAGGTATAAGGGTAACATAATCCGTATCTTGATTGTCCATAACCAAAGCAATACTACTCATATGTTTTTAAACTTATATTATATATATAAATACTCCACTATTTTATAGTATGGCACGCTATAGTTAAATGTTTATTAATAATATGCTTACTTATATACACGAATTAATTGATAAAAGCCAAGGATCAATATCCATCAGTAATTTTATGAATGCTGCTCTATATCATAAAGAGTACGGCTATTACATGAATAAATTACCACTTGGCAAAGATGGTGACTTCATTACTGCACCTGAAATTAGTCAGCTATTTGGTGAAACAATTGCAGTGTGGATAATGAATACATGGGAAAAATTAGGAAAGCCATCAAAATTTTCTCTAGTTGAACTTGGACCAGGTAAAGGAACACTCATTCATGATGTAATAAGAGTCACCAAAAAATATAGCTGTTTTTTTAGCTCAATGGACATTCATCTAGTTGAGATAAGCCCTATTTTACAGAAAATACAAAAGGAAAAATTAAAGGGATTAGATATTAATTGGCACACAGATGTCGACAACTTACCAAATCAGCCAACTATTTTTTTTGCAAATGAGTTATTTGACGCCCTTCCAATTGACCAATTTATTTATCGTGATGGGCAGTGGTATGAAAATAGAGTAATAAAACAAGATGATGGCAGTCTTTCATTGTCACTCCAGTGCTTAACCAGACCAAAAACTGGATTCCAGACTGGAATGACAGGGGGTTTCAATGGTGCAGTAGTGGAAGTATGCCTAGCCGGAATCGAAATATTAAAGAAACTTGAGAATAAGATAGTCAATAACGGAGGAGCTGCCCTGATTATAGATTATGGTTATGTATATCCTTCATACAAGAGCACTTTGCAATCGATAAGGCAGCATCAGTATGCTAATTTTCTTGAAAATATTGGTAACAGTGATATTACTGCACTTGTAAACTTTCAAGCGTTAAAAGATTCATTAAAATACTTAAATTGTGAGATTTTAACTCAAAGAGAATTTTTATATTTGTTTGGTATAAAGGAAAGAGCGCAAGCTTTAATGGAAAATGCAAGTAATGAACAGAAGAATAAGATCTTCAGTGAATTTTTAAGGTTAACTGAAAATATGGGTACTCTCTTTAAGGTAATGCTGATTCACCATTTGTAGTCTTGTGTAGTTCTTATGTTAAACATACAAATACTAAAAAATTTACAGAATAAAAAAGGTAAAAAAAACGTATCTGTTCAGCAGAGTAGCAAAATAAGATAGACAGATAAGACTATCATAGGAACAAATAGGTGTCATGAAAGTAGCTGACACTGGCATGACAACAAAAAAGTTACTCAAATGACACCCTTTTGATGCACAATTTTTGGTGCATCACGTACTGATTTTCATCCAAGACGATGTCATGCAAGTAGCTGACACTGGCATCCAGCCTTTTCGCGCAAAAAACGTTGCAAAGTGTTTAGTTGGATCCCAGCTGGTTGGTTATGCAAGAAATCTATTGTCAAAAAAAATTACTTCCGCACATTTTGAATCTGATTATAATGACAATTAGAGATATTTTAAGAGCTCAAAATCTATCTTTGTCTGCAGACTTTCAGTTAACTTTTCAATAAAAAACGTAGCGTATCTTTTTCAGCGGTCTGTCATATGTGCGCTGCATTTTTTTCTAATCTTTTTATACAGGAGGATTTTATGTCCAGAATTCCAGATACTTGACCTTTACTTTAGCTAATAACAGGCGCCTGTGATTTTTATAAAGAAAGTGTAGGAAAAACTGTTTCCAGGCATAAATTTGCCATGTATACCTAAAAAGTAATTATATTAGCATAATATTCATACTTATATGCCAATATTAATATTCTTTGAATTGAAGAATATTATGGAACAACAAGCATCAAACAAAGATATAGGGATTAAATTTAGACAGGATCAATGTAAGCAGAAATGCTATATACCCCAGTTATGGATTATCCGAGTCAATAAAGCTTAGAAATAGAGGGCTTTTTCGACTGCATGGAATACGAAATTGATGTTGAAAAAAATATGTACCAAAAAATTTATGTGGGATCTATGCCGAAGCTCAAATTGCATGACACCATTTATTTTTATGGTTTTGTCTATTTTATTTTGCCACTCTGCTAAACGGATACATTTAATTCCATTTTTATCGAGCAGATAATTGTCATATATTAGCTTAGTTCTCCTGTTATACTTAAATATAAATCAGCATAGCCCTAATTTTTTTATATATTTTACTTCTTTCTCTATATTTAATAATAGGCTTGAAAATAAATGGTAAACCTATAATTGTTAAGCTTAGAGCTAGGATTGAAAGTACACAAAAGGCTTTGTGTTTACTATGTAGCTCTTTCAAGTAAAGCATCAAAAACCTACAAAATTTTTTGTAATTTTCTTCAATATTTTTTTTGCTATGAGCCTTGTCAATAAACATATCTATTGCAGTATAATCATTACTACAATTAATTGCCCCTTTTTCTATTAATAGCTGAGCTATATCAAAATAATCCTTTTGAATAGTAAGATGCAGAGGTGTAAAACCTTGTTGATCACAAATATTCATATTGGCTTTTACTGCTAACAACATTCTTACAATTTCTACATGGCCTTTTTTAGCTGCAAGTAGCAGAGGAGTTCTGTTGCATCTAGTGACGGCATTAACGTTTACCTTAAGCTCCAATAAGAACTTAACTGCTTTAGTATCACCATTATAGCTAGCTTTATGTAACCTGGTGTTACCGCTACAATCTTGGTCATCTGCTTCTATTCCCTTTGAAACAAGAAATGTTACCATTTGCCTATTATTATGCTTAATAGCGCAATCCAGTGCATCAAAACCATGTTTATTTTTTGTGCAAATAAACTCTTTTAACTTAGCTTTTGCTTGCTTTACAATAAGCTTTACCAGTTGCATTTTGTTGTTATATGCTGCTAGAAAAAGCGTAGTATTATTTTCTGCATCTTTTGCTTCTATGTTTGCACCTTTCTTTATCAGATATTCTATAATCTCTGCTCTACTTTCATAATGTGTAGTACATTGATAAATGGTCAAAAATAAAGGAGTACGAAAGTTATTATCTTCACATTCAAGATTTGCTCCGCTATCAATTAAAATCTGGACGCTCTTTTTAGAACCGTATAATGAAGCTATGTGAAGAGGAGTATAGCCTTCCTCAGCATCTTTTTCATTAACTTTTGCGCCTTTTGTTATTAAAAAATCCATTAATTCTGTGTCATCTTGTAGTGTAGCAAGGTGAAGTGGAGTAAATCCATTTTTATCTCTAGAATTAATTGTCAGTTGATTAACAAGAAGTTTAGCAATTTTTTTGTGTCCATGCATAATAGCATAATGCAGTGGATTTCTATTTTCATTGTCCACAACATTAAAGTCAGCTTCGTGCTCTAATAATGATTTTACTCCAACTAAATCGCCTTCTTTTGTAAACTTATGCAAGAGAGTGACTCCGCTTACATCTTTTGAGTTAATATCAAATCCACTTTCTACCAATTGATGTATGTCTTCCTCACACGCCATACCATTTTAATTAAACCCTTTTCGCATTAACAATACTCCCACTTAATTAAGTTTGAATGAATCTGTAAGAGAGATATCACAATTTATTGAAGTTACTAAATCCGATATATTAAAGTCCACAATTTCCTGAATAAAGCCCTGACGATATTTTGCACACATCCATCTGCACACGCTCTCCAGGTACTTTACAGTTATAACGCTTGACCTGTTTGCGATAATGACGTTTAACATGCAGAAGACTTACATCATGTTTTTTGAAAATTTTGTGTATAGTAGCCAATGACAAGGATAAATCATATAGACGTCTTAACTTGGTTTGAATACGCCTTGCCCCTAGCTTTCTAGTTTGTCTTAGATGAAGAATAAGCTGCTCATCTGATTCATTGATCTTTTGCAAAGGTGAAGTTTTAGGCTTACTACTGAGATCTACTAATCCTTTTTCACCTAACTCTTCATAACGTTTGTACCATTTACGTAAGGTAAAACGTGAAATACCATAATGCTGACATACCTTTCCTGCATGACCCAACTCTTTGTATAGTTTTATCCAACTCAGACGTAGTTTAACCCTAGAATTTATCCTTTGCAATTGTAATAAGGTCTATAAACTACTGCAAATCCAAATTTCTATTTGATCTTACATTCTTATTGTAATAACCTCTATGGATCACACAGCATTAGTCGTGTATCTGAACAGATACTTTTGTACATGGATCAGCTTTATGTGTATCAATTCTGTCTACTTCAAGTTTCCAGCAAAACTACTTTCTAATGTATTGCTTTCAATCAAGTTCTTTGTTAAGCTCACTGTTAGTGGATGTTCAATTATCTTAACATAAAAATCAAGGCAGCTTTAGGTATAAATACGAGTAACTCGTATAAGTAAAGAGGCTATAAGAAGTTTCTTACCATTCTATTCAAACGGGTTTTAAACTTTTGAAATGTCATGACATTGTTGATACGTTTGTCAAGAAACGACAGGGTATCTGCAAAATCTTCTGAATAATCATTGATAAAAAAAAGTATCGTACTTAAGTACACTCCAGCTAATATTGCTCTTTTTGTATAGTAGTTAAAATCTGTTGATTGATCATGAATGCCATACCAAATCGCGCTAACAGTTCTGTACAAGAGTTTACTAGAAAAGTATGCATTTTTTGGTAATATAGAGAATGATAAAACGTTTTTTAAAAACTCTCTGTAATTTGGTAACTTAGCATAGTTTGAAAGGCGTATTTGGACAGCTAACTTTATCCGCTCTCTTACCTTCATATCTTCTAAATTGGAATTCCAAAGTTCAGTTTCCATTGAGCTATTTAAGTCCTCTGCTATGTACTCCAAAGCACTATATATTCCATTTTGAAATTTACAAAAACTATTGGCTAGGTTAAGGTTCGTGCACACTTTCAATAAGGTTGCATCACTTATTCCTTCAAATGGAATAACCTTAATCAGCTCATCTACTATTAACTTTTGTTCCATACAATATTATACTAAACATCACATATAATTATACCTGAGATTTTCAAACATTCTGCAAAATGCTTCACCGCGCTCTTCAAAATTTTTCCACTGATCAAAAGAAGAACATGCAGGAGAAAGTAATATCGCTACTTCTTCTTTGCTATTTATGGCCTCTTCAAAAGCCAGTTTAAATGCGTTTTCTAGATTATAGCACTTCATATAATCTATTTTGTTCTCCATAATGTTTGCAAAAACTTCAGTTGATTCTCCAATAAGAAAAGCTTTTCTAATCTTGGTGAAATGCTTGCTTAATGATTCTATTCCGCCTTTTTTGCTTTTTCCGCCAACAATCCAATATATGTTTTTATAAGATAAAATTGCCTTTTCGGTCGATTCTGCATTGGTTGCTTTGCTATCGTTGATAAAAAGTACATTATGTATTTTGCCAAGAAATTCATTTCTGTGTCTTAGCCCTGGAAAGGATTTGATTTCATTGACAATAGTGCTGCTATCTACTCCAAGTAACTTGCACACAGCGTGTGCAGCTACTATATTTTCTACATTGGATACTAGGTTTATTTTCACGTCGCTTACTGATAAGCTATGATTCTCTAGTTTCCCAGTGCCTAGGCACTGGGATGACAAAGAGGGTGACATCGAAGCTGAGATTGGAATTTTGTTCCCAGTGAATTTATTGAATACATCAGCGGTAATTTTGTTATCACATCCTATCACGGCAATCTTGCTACTGTTTATCAGTTTTAATTTAGTTGCTATGTAGTTATTCATACTTCCATGTCTATCTATGTGGTCTGGTGTGATGTTGAGCAATACAGAAATGTCTACATTAATTTTATTTATTAGCTCCAATTGAAAAGAGGAGAATTCAATTACATAAATTTCTGCATCTCTTTCTAAATCCAAAATAGGCACACCTAAATTCCCGCCAATAGCTACTTTTTTCCCTGTGGATTTTAATATGTGCCCTATTAGTGACGTGGTGGTTGATTTGCCATTTGTTCCAGTGATGCCTACAACCTTCTGGCTTGTAGTTTTAGTTTCAAGAAATAGCTCAATGTCTGATTTTATTTTGCAGTCAAAGCTTCTTGCAAGTTTTACTACCCAATGCGTTGGTATTGGCACTCCAGGGCTCAAAATTAGTGTGCTTATCTCATGCCAATTATACTCATTGGGATGAGTAAAGTTACACTCTTTATATATCTTTTTTGCATTTGCTATTTGCTCTTTATTATCATCCCATGCATATATTTTTGCACTGCTTTTTGTTAGAGCATTAATAACGGACAAACCAGTTTTACCAAGGCCGAAAACCGCAACACTTTGATTTTTGTATTTGTTTAGTTGCACTTCTAGATAACTTATGCGAACCATTTTATAAAGATATAATACAAATTATAATGACTTCTTCCATAGTTTTTGGCAGTGCTTAACTTTATTGTCACAACCTTAGCCAATAGAAAACTCCTTGACACATTTTGCCAACTCCCTTGCCATGACAATAAGAGTATTTATCCTTTAGAATTAATTAAGAGAAAATTTTTTCTCGACTTGTTGTATAATTTGATAAAAGTGATCAAAATCTAAGCTTGCACTACCAATTAAAACTCCCAATAGATTTGGAATACTGAGCAAGTTTCCTATATTTTCTGAGCTGACTGAGCCACCATATATAATGTGTTTTTTACCAGTACACAATTTTATTATCTCTATCACCTCAGCAATTGCGTCATTATTTGGCACATTTCCTGTTCCTATTGCCCATATCGGTTCGTATGCTATGGTATATTCACCTTGTGTTGGCAAACGGTTTTTGCATTGATATTCTATTACTTCTTTTGTTTTTTTATTTTTATAATCTTCTGAGTTTTCACCTACACAGATGATTGGGTGTAATCCTGATTCTATTGCTGTTTTCGATTTAAGTTTTATTTCACTATCTTTTTCATGAGCCCTTTCAGAATGTCCAAGTATTACGTAACTACATCCTAGTTCCTTCAACATTCCTGCACTAATTTCACCTGTGTAAGAACCGAACTCTTTATGATGGCAATTCTGTCCTCCTATTTTAATATTGTTGTTCAACTCTATATTGCTTTGAAATGATGTAAAAGGAGGGCAAATTACTAATTTAGAGGTAATTTCGTTGCTCTTGTTGTTAAGTTTGCCTATAAAGTTAACAAATGAAGAACGTGTTCCATTCATTTTCCAATTTGCTACTATTAAAAAAGACATCAATTTTTCTTATATGAATGAGAGTGCCGGCTGTCGGACTTGAACTGACAACCTACTGATTACAAGTCAGTTGCTCTACCAATTGAGCTAAGCCGGCATTAAATACACTGACAATATACAATTATTGATGAATTTTCGTCAACTAATTTTTAAAATACTGCATAATAAGATTATATGAGAAAATTTTTACTGAAGCCAAAAAAGAGTCTAGGGCAAAATTTTATTTTATCGAATGAGATAATAAAAAGAATAGTTGCCTTAGCTGGTAGCCTGAAAGATTTTAATGTTATTGAAATTGGTCCTGGGTATGGTGCGTTAACAAGAGAAATATTGGCATATAATCCAAAGTTTCTACTTTCTATAGAAAAAGATAGTAGTTTAGTGAAACATCACGAACAATTGCTAAATGAGCATCAGGGAAAATATAGAATTATAGAAGCAGATGCACTTAATGTTGTAGAAAAAGAGCTGGTAGAATGTCCAGTCAAAGTCATTGCTAACTTGCCTTACAATATCTCAGTAGCGTTATTTTTAAAGTGGTTAAATAATATAAAATTTTTTACGAATTTGACGTTAATGTTCCAAAAGGAGGTAGCAGAGCGTATTACAGCAGAACCTAATTCTAAAGATTATGGTTCCCTATCAGTGCTAAGCCAGTTACTATGCGACATAAAGAAGGAATTTGATATTGAACCTAAGGAATTTTTTCCAAGACCAAAAGTATATTCTTCAGTAATTACAGTAAAACCTTTACCCACTCCAAGATTTGCAGTAAATTTAGAAACCTTAACAAAGCTAACACGTGCTGTGTTCGCTCAAAGAAGAAAGATGCTGAGAAATAGCTTGCAAAGTATAACTAGTGATGTCTCAACTATTCTTGAGAATGCTAAACTGAGTGGAGACGAACGTCCAGAAAGCTTAACTATTGAGCAGTTCTGTTTGCTAGCAAATAATGTAATTTTGCGATAAATATATTAGGAGCTACATCCCTCTTCTATCCTATTTTGATCTAAAAATAGCTGGAGCCAGGCTAATTTTGCAAAAGCTCTATTGCAATTTCATTAATTGGCGTATAAGCTTTAAATAAAGCATATGAAAAAAATGGAAGCTTGTTATTCGTTTGACGATGTACTTCTCTTACCGGCCTATTCTGATGTATTGCCTCGTGATGCAGACACAAGAACTTATCTAACAAATAATATAGAACTAAATATCCCTCTCATATCCTCTGCAATGGACACTGTCACTGAATCAGGCTTTGCAATAGCTATTGCCCAACATGGTGGAATAGGTTGCATACATAAGAATTTATCAATAGATGAACAAGTGTTAGAAGTAAGAAGGGTGAAAAAATATGAAAGCTGGATCGTGTATAACCCAATTACAATTTCCCCAGATAAAACAGTTGCAGAAGCAGTTTCATTAATGAGAGAGTATAATTATTCCGGCATTCCTGTAGTTGATCAACGCAAGTTAGTGGGAATTTTAACTAATCTAGATGTGAGGTTTATTGAAGACCAGAACATGAATATAAAAGTTTCCGAGGTAATGACAAAAGATAAGTTAGTAACAGTTCGAGAGCAGGCAGTAAACAGCGCCTCAGCAATGAAATTGTTGCATGCAAATAGAATAGAGAAGCTTTTGGTTGTTGATGAAAATTCTTGTTGCATAGGTCTAATCACAGTTAAAGACATCGAAAAATACAATAGATATCCAAATTCATGTAAAGACAGTAAAGGTCGACTCAGAGTTGCCGCTGCAATTGGTACTGGTAAAAAAGACGGTATAGAAAGATGTGAAGCTTTGGTCGAAGAAGAAGTTGATGTGGTTATTGTAGATACCGCTCACGGTCATTCCGAGAACGTTATCAGCACCATTAAGGAAATAAAAAAGATGTATCCGAATACGCAATTAATCGGCGGAAATATTACAACAAAGGAGGCTGCTGAAGCGTTAATTGATGCTGGTGTTGATGCAGTGAAAGTTGGAATAGGGCCAGGATCAATTTGTACTACCAGAATAGTTACAGGCGTTGGTATGCCACAATTCTCTGCGATCAAGAATATTGCAGAGGTTTGTAAAACAAAAAACGTCAGACTAATTGCTGATGGTGGAATAAAATATTCGGGAGATGTTGCAAAAGCTATTGCAGCTGGTGCTGATACTGTGATGATAGGTTCAATCTTTGCTGGTACTGAGGAAAGCCCAGGTGAGATTATCATGTATAAGGGTAGAGCATATAAGGAATATCGAGGAATGGGATCTATTAGTGCAATGAAACGAGGGTCAGCTAGCCGTTATTTTCAAGATTCAAAACTTGATTTAGTCCCACAAGGAGTAGAAGCAAGAGTTCCTTTTAAAGGTCCAGCTTCAGGAGTGATCTGTCAGTTAATTGGTGGGTTGCAAGCTGCAATGGGTTACACTGGCAACCGTAATATAGAAGAGATGAAAAAAAACTGCAAATTTGTCACTATTACTTCATCAGGGTTAAGAGAAAGTCATGCTCATGATATAATCATTACACAGGAAGCTCCAAATTACGCTTACCAAGCATCTAATTTATCATCTGATTCAGAGTAAATACAATCCCCTTTTGAGTGGGTCATTTCAACACTGGTACAACAATTGATATTAATATTAAGAGTCAAAAAGATGTCATCTAAGTGGCTGACACTGGAAAATCGATTGTAAATAAACTGACTACATAAAATTTTTGATCAAAATCAGTGCTATAAGTTGGAATAGCAACTTAAGGTAGATTGCCAGCTTAATATATTTTGATAAATCCAAATTATTTTAGCTATAAGAGAGCTTTGCTTTTTTGCTCCATCAGAATTGGCTTACTTTTAGTGATTCATGGAGTTAAAAAAGTCAGCATTGCTCTTTGTTAAAAGTAATTTGTCACGTAAAAACTCCATTGCTTCAACAGATCCCATAGGGTTAAGTATCCTACGCAATACCCATATTTTATTTAGTATGGCCTTATCAACTAATAGCTCTTCCTTCCTTGTTCCGGATTTTGTAATATCAATAGCAGGGAATATACGTTTATCAGCAAGTTTTCTATCTAGTATAATTTCAGCATTACCTGTGCCTTTAAACTCTTCAAAAATAACATCATCCATTTTTGAACCAGTTTCTATAAGGGCTGTAGCGATGATTGTCAAAGAACCACCATTTTCAATATTACGAGCTGCTCCAAAAAAGCGTTTTGGTCTTTGCAGCGCATTTGAATCTACACCACCGGTTAGAACCTTTCCAGACGAAGGAATGACTGCATTATAAGCACGTGCAAGGCGAGTTATAGAATCAAGCAAAATCACTACATCTTTTTTGTGTTCAACCATTCTTTTAGCTTTTTCTATTACTATTTCAGCAAGTTGGACATGACGGTAGGCAGGTTCATCAAATGTAGAGCTTACCACTTCACCCTTTACAGAGCGTATCATATCTGTTACCTCTTCGGGTCTTTCATCTATAAGTAATACTATTAGTTCTATTTCAGGATGATTTGTAGCTATAGAGTGAGCCATTTGCTGAAGCAATATCGTTTTTCCTGTACGAGGTGGAGCAACTATCAATGCTCTTTGTCCTTTTCCAAGAGGTGTAACTATATCTACAGCACGCATGTTTATATCTTTTTTATTATCTCCGCTACTGTTGTTTTCAAGGATGAGGCTTTTTTCAGGATAAAGCGGAAGCAAATTATCAAAATGGACGTACTTTCTTAATTCACTGATTTCAGTAGAGTTTATACTTTGAACCTTAGTTAAAGTAAAATATCTTTCTTTATCACCAGGTGGCCTTATTTCTCCACATGCCATATCTCCTGTACGTAAATTAAACTTCTTTATTTGGCCATTGGAAATATAAACATCATCGGTACTTGGAGCATAATTTGCACTTGATGAACGTAAGAAACCAAAACCATCAGGCAATATTTCCACTACTCCACTTCCTGTGGTTATGCCTCCTTCTTCACTCATTTTCTTCATTAAACTGAATATCATTTCCTGTTTTAGCATCCTGCCATTGCCTTTGCCACTAGTTGAAATTTTTCTTTCTTCAGCTAGCTCTAACAATTCTTCTGCTGTTTTCTCTTTCAATTCACTCAGGTCCAATGTTTTCTTGTTTTTTTCAGCACCTTCACTGGTCATTTGTTTTACTGCGTCAGCATTATGAATTTGTTCGCTTTTTTCAGGTTGACCTACAACCTCTCCTTTTGCTAAGACATCTTCATTGATTGTTGTCATAATCCTCCAAAAATTTTAATTGATGCTTACTAACCTAAAATGTGAATATAAAACAATAAATTAGGCTGAGCTAGTTTTTAGTGCGTATTTAGACTTAATTATTATCAAACTAGATACTTTACTTACATTATACTGATAAAAACTAACAAGTCAAGTCAATTTAATATTAACAAAGTACAAGAATTTGAGAATCATCAATAGCTATTATTTATATTTTTTAATCTTTGTTTCTTCTCTTCTTCTACTTTCGCTTTTTCTACTTCCGCTTCTAAATTTTCCTGGCTACATAAACCAAGTAGTACAGGATCTTGAGGTTTGATATTGAGTATGTTATGATGAGATCCATCTCTTACCTGCTCAACTGTGTAATTTGTTGTACTAACTAGCTTAGCTATCACATTATTGTTCAAGATAGGAAATTTTTTTACCAAATAATAAATCGCATTAGGTTTATCTCTACGCCTTGCTGTGGAAGCAAAGGCAAGAAAGCTAATCGTCTTTGCCCTTTTTTTTATATTTTTTATAATCAAATTTGGTACACGATTTGGATTTTTTTTGCAATTATCGATTTCTTTTTCAGTAATTATTTCAGAAATAATAGGGTCATACTTTTCAACTTCTATTTCCTCATCAGCTATGTCTTGTACTTTTTCAAGGGATAACTTGCAACATTGTGCTATTTGATCAAAAGTTAAGCTAGTGTTATCAACCAACCAAGCAGCTACTTGCATGAAAAATTGTTCATTTCTATCTTTATTGTCTTTAGAAGATTCCATTGACATCGAAAAAACATCTCCCATTTTAATATTCCTTTACTGTTATAGAAATAAAATATAAACCATTAAAACTAAAAAAGCATTAACTTTGTCATCCAATGGCTTTTTGGTTTATATTTCTTATCTCTTAGAACCTGTTCATAATCTTTTGAGGAGGAAAGAAGTAAAAGCAAATTTGTAGGCTAGTATTAAGTTTACGCTCGCAATTTTTCCAAAGTCGCCTACATTTTTCCAACCAGGCAAAAGATCTCTCACGTTAGCTAGTTGTTACTCTCTAATCCTGAAAATTGGCGTTCTATACTGTCTTAAACGTTTTATAAGCTCGTTTCAGCTTACGTAGGTAAAACCTAGAAATATTGTGAAGACATAAGGTGCACATAGTGCAAAAAATTAAAAATAAGACGCCAACTGTATAATACTTTTGTCGTTTAATCTGCACAGATTGAAGATAATAAAATACCTTCAGTCTTATGATAAGGAAAATGGGAAAATGTGTAAAGTAATCTTTTTCACCTCTGTGAGCTACTTGAATTACAAAAGAAGAGATACTAACCTCTTACATTCAAACTCACATAAATCATGAATTATGCATGTTTCACACGAAGGTTTTTGCGCTTTGCAAACATATCTACCATGCAAAACTAGCCAATGATGAGCATAAAGTAGGTATTTTTTTGGCACTACATTCAAAAGAGACTGCTCTGTTTTAAGTACATCTTTTTCTTTCACAAGCCCAACTCTATTGCTCACTCTAAAAACGTGAGTATCAACTGCCAATGTTGGAATACCAAGCCCTGAATTTAAGAACACATTAGCGCTCTTTCTCCCAACCCCTGGTAAAGATACCAAATCATCGAAATTAGTAGGCACTTTGCTATTGTACCTCTCAATCAATATTTTACTGAGCCCGATTATATTTTTTGCTTTAGAATTATATAAACCAATACTGCTTATGCATTTTCTCAGCTCACTTTGCCCAAGATTCAACATTTTTTCTGGCGTATCAGCGATACTAAATAGCTCCTTTGTAATTTTATTAACACTTATATCGGTCGTCCGCGCTGACAGAACTATTGCAACTAATAACGTAAAATGATTGGTATAATTTAGCTCTATTTTTGGCGCAGGATTTGACTGTTGAAATTTTTCAAATATTAATTCTACTTTTTTTGAGTCCATGCATAGAGCTAAAAGCTTATACTATACTGTTTGCTGTGCAAATTCAATTGCTCGAGGATGAGGTAGTCCTTCAATATTAACATCAGACATATCAGTTTTTACCTCATCAAAATTCCTCTCAGCAAACTCGCTTGCCACTTCTGCAAAACATTTTCTAACAAGAGGCATGATAATTGGCATTAACAGTTTTCGTGGATCATACCGTCCTAACAGATCAGTCTCCTTTTGCACTCTATCTCTTGGATCTTCCTCAAGTAAATCTTTCATGTGTTTTTCAGTTTATATTTCACAACCTTTTGAAAAAATAGGAGCTAATGCTTCAATTAATACTGCCAATAACAATAGTGGACCAAGTACAGCTCCACCAACAGTTAATCCATTAGCAATGAAATTTATTGTAACTAAATAAACAGAAAAAGCAGCTAAAGGATAGTTGATAAGAAGCTTACTGCCTAGCGCGATATAGTTCATTTTACTTATGAATTCATCAGTGGAAATTTCTGAATTTTTATACTTTTCCATATAATAATTCACTAATAAACCAGAGGCTCTACTAATAGCGATGTTAAATGCTATGATCCACCATGAAAAATAGCAACCTATAGTAACTGTAGTTAACAGGCCTAAGGGTAGAACACTAAGAGTCCGAATAAATAGTAAGGCATTTTTACGTTCTATAAATCTTAACGCTAATTCTTTTTTATCCTCATCTACTAGGTTCTTTTTTTCCTTTAGAGGAGAAATATAAAGAAATAGCCGCATACTAGGTTTTGATAAGCGTTTATTAAGCTCGCCAGGGTCTGACGACCTAAAAAAACTGCTATAAATATCTCCTGAAAAATAGTATTCCACATCCTCTTCAAACGCACTATCATTCTTTTTTAATATAGAAGTCAATTCATCAAAATCTTTACCTATAGCTTCTTCACTAATCCCTAGTGTATAGAACAGCTTCTTTCTATAATGAAATTCACGTGCTGTTAAACGCCCATCACTTTCAGCATCAACGCTGACCTTAACACAAGGATTTCCTGACTCCAAAGGTTCAATGTACTTTTTTAGCTCTTGATAAGCTTTATAAATCTGATCAAATCTATTTTTGTCTCCACCTTTGTCAGGATGGTTTACAAGTATCAATTTATTATATTGTTTTTTCAGAAACTTGCTAAGAGCTTGATAATCCTTACCTACAATTTGTTCAGCTTTTATCTCTAGTACGTTAAACAGATCATTATTATCATAAAACTCCTGACCAGTTAACTTGAAATGTTGACTCATTACTACACCTCACATAAATACACGATGCTATTAGTGTAATATATTTAATGTTTCACACAAGCATAAAAATATCAAGCAACCACTAAGAGAAGAAACCCTCTTTCCCATCATACAAATACAACTTATCCATTCTCACTACATTAAAGTTATTTTCTTCGAGTTTGATTAGTAAATTATTCACGTCACTATTTGTAATAGTTTTCTTTTCACTATTCGCAATAAACCTACAAGTTATTTGGTCACTTAAAGATTTTGAACTTCCTGGCCAAACTGCAAGACCCTTTGAGTATATTGCTATCATCTGCAGATTACTCGATTCTAATAATCCTACTATTTGATCAAAATTGTTGGATTTGTCCCAGGCAAGCGTTATATCACTACCCACTAGCTTTTTAACTTTGTAATCTTGTTCGTAATTGTCTTGTACTTTATTTATTTTACTATCCGAATCACTGCTAATTATAAGCTCAGATAACGTTGTGGGTTTTTTCCCTAGATTATCTATAACAGCTTTTGCAAATTCTTTTGTTCCAACCTTTTGTTTACTCTTTTTCTCCTTATATAAATCAGCGGTATGTACTCCATCTTCCAAAGTCTTGAGCCATGCATCGTAGATTAGTTTTGCAGTACTCACTTGACCAATATAGACCAACATATGTACTGCGGCATTTAAAAGACCAGAAGGATTAGCTATATTTTTTCCTGCAATATCAGGAGCAGAGCCGTGAACCGCTTCAAACATTGCATATTCATTACCTATATTGCTACTTCCTGCAAGCCCTACAGAACCTGAGGTTTGTGCTACTATGTCTGATAATATGTCGCCATATAGATTTTCAGTTACTATAACATCGAAATTCTCGGGTTCTGTGGCAACACGTGCCATTCCAATATCAACTATATAATGTTCCGCCTTTATATCCGGATATTCTTTTGCAATACGATCAAACGCTGCATGAAAAGCGCCGTCAGTCATTTTCATTATGTTGTCTTTAGTCAGGCAAGTTACTTTCTTTCTGTTATGTTTTTTCGCATATTCAAAAGCGTACCTGCATATTTTTTCTGAGCCAGATCTAGTAATAATTTTAGTGCATTGGTACGAGTCACCAGTGAGCCTATGCTCTATTCCCGTATAAACGTCTTCTTCATTTTCACGTATTACAACAACATCAAATTTATCGAATTTATTTTCTATAACAGGGTGATACGAAATGCATGGTCTAATGTTTGCATACAGCCCTAAGTTCTTTCTGAGCGCAACGTTTAAGCTTTTGTGCCCTTTACCTTGAGGGGTTGTTGTTGGAGATTTGAGTAATATCTTTGTCCTTTCGATAGATTCCCAACCACTCGGAGAAATTCCATGAGACCATTCTTTACTGTAAACATGCTCACCTATTTCAATAATATCTATTGAGATTTTCGCTTCTGCTTCACGCAATATCGACAGCACCGCTTCCATAATTTCTGGTCCGATACCATCACCATACGCAACTGTGATTGGTGTTGACATAACTTTCCTAACTATAAATAATTTAATGTTAATTCAAATAATAGAGTGGGTCAATATTATCCAAATTGGCATATTTACGATTGTTTAATAACGTATCTTTATATTAGTTGGTAATATAAAATATAGGTGGGGTATATATGAATACTGAAACGAGTGTTAAAGTAAATTATGTAGGGTTTACAAGGCGTACTGTAGCAGAAGTACTTGACTATATCATATTTTTCTTTCCTTTATTCATTCTATACATTGCAGTATCTGGCAATCACGAAGTTGATAACTTTCATGACGAAATTAAACAGTTAACATCTCCTTATACAATCTTTACATCAATGCTGTACACAGTATTAGAAATATTAATGATAACAAGACTGGGAGGTACTCCAGGACAGTTGTTATGTGGTATGTATGTCAAAGATGCAAATACATTTAAAAGTGTTACTCTAATGCAAGCAACAATAAGGTGCATTTCTGAGGCAGCTTTATCATTTGTTTTTCTTTTTTTAATTGATTATGTTTCTCAGTGGTTTGCAATTTTACCGATTCTAGTTTTTATATTCGCAATATTTGACCAACGTAAGCAGTTTCTTCATGATAAAATTGCAAAAACAGTAGTGATAGACTATAAACCTAGTTGATATTTTTCTATGTGTATTACTACTTGCAAAGTGACTTTTTTTGTTTCTGCATGAGCTAAATTAACTACCAATATCATACCTGAAGAACCCACCTGACCATTCTAGAAAATTTAACGCTGAGTACACTTTACTTTTAGCTTCTTCCACAGTGTTTCCTTCTCCTACTATATTTAGCACTCTTCCGCCATCGGAAATCCAATTACCACTTTCATCCAACTTAGTACCAGCATGAAACACTAGTACACCAGGAATGTTTTCAATTTTATCCAATCCTTTAATTACTTCTCCCTTTTGATAATCACCAGGATAGCCTTTACTTGCAACAACTACACAAACTGTAGCTTTGTCATTAAACTCCACCATTTTTGTATTTAACTTGCCTTCTGCAACTGACAACATCAACTTTAACAAATCACAATTTGGATCAAGTCTAGGTAAAATAGATTGTATTTCCGGATCCCCAAACCTAACATTATACTCAAGAAGCTTTGGACTATCTTTGCAAATCATTAAACCAGCAAAGAGTACGCCTTTATAGGATGTTCCCATGTTAGTCAGTGCTTGAATTGTAGGATATATTATTTTTTGGATAATTTTTTGCTCCATCTCCTTACTTATAATCGAAGGTGATGAGTATGACCCCATGCCTCCGGTATTTTGTCCCTCGTTATTTTCACCAACTCTCTTGTAATCTTTTGCACACCCAAGGGTTACTACCTTCAACCCATCAATAAGAGCAAAAAAACTTACTTCCTCTCCAATTAAAAACTCTTCTATGATTATTTCTTCACCTGACTCACCAAGATTTTTCTCCACTAGCATTGAATCTATTGCTGAAAAAGCCTCATTTTCTGTGTGGCATATTATGACACCTTTCCCTGCTGCAATTCCATTTGCTTTAATTACAAGCGGCAATTTTATTTTATTACTACGGACAAAATTTTTAGCTAACCTTTCATCAATAAAACGTTCATATTTGGCGGTCGGTATACCATATTGTTTACATAGTTCCTTCGTAAAAGACTTTGATGCCTCAAGTTTTGCAGCTGCTTGACTTGGAGCAAAAACGTTTATCCCCTCCGCAGTTAAATCATCAGCAAGCCCATTAATTATCGGCTGCTCTGGACCAATAATCACTAGCTCTATATTTTCTTTCTTGCAAAATTGTGTAACATCCACTGAATCTTGAATATTTATATTCACAAGAACTCCAAAATTTTCCATGGCCGGGCGACCAGGAGTAACATATAACTTAGTCAAGGTAGGAGACTTCTTTAAAGCCCAAAGTAAAGCATGCTCACGCCCACCAGAACCTATAACCAGAACCTTCATCTTTATTTCCTCGCTTTTCTATATGTCAAAATTATTGTTTGCTTATAACAGTATCATTACTCATGTATCTTTGCAACACGTTTGGTATTGTAACTGACCCATCGGAATTTTGATAATTCTCCATTATGGCAACAATTGTTCTTCCTATGGCTAAAGCTGAGCCGTTTAAAGTGTGAACGTATTTTTTTGTTTTTCTGTCAGTTTCTAAGAAGTATTTAGTATTCATTCTTCTTGCCTGGAACGTACCGCAATTTGAGCAGCTTGATATTTCTCTATATTTATTTTGCTCAGGTAACCATACCTCTATGTCATAAGTCTTTTGTGCAGCAAAACCCATATCGCCACTGCAAAGTAGCATTACTCTGTACGGTAATTCTAGTTTTTTTAATATCTCTTCAGCAACACTAGTCATACGTTCAAGCTCGTCTTTTGACTGGTCTTCAGTTGTGATGCTTACCAACTCCACTTTACCAAATTGGTGTTGCCTTATCATACCTCTTGTATCTCGTCCTGCGCTACCAGCTTCTTTACGAAAACATTCTGAATATGCAGTAAAACGAATAGGCAGTTCTTTTTCTTCTATTATTTTGTCAGCAACTAAATTTGTTAAAACTACTTCACTTGTGGGAATTAATCTTAATTTATCGGTAGTTAAATATGAGTCATCAGAAAATTTTGGTAGCTGACCAACGTTATACATCGCCTCGTTTTTCACCAGGGCTGGGTGATACACCTCAGTATAGGCAAATTCATTAACATGTGTTTCCAGCATAAAATTTATTAATGCTCGTCCAAGCTTAGCTAACTGTCCTTTTAGTATTGTAAACCTTGATCCAGAAATTTTTGCTGCTTGTTCAAAATCCATCAAGCCTAACCTTTCTCCGAGTTCATAATGAAATTTTGGTGTAAAATCAAATTTTCTTTTCTTTCCATATTTTCTGATTTCTACGTTGGAGCTCTCATCTTCACCTATTGGTACATTTTGTGCAGAAATATTTGGTAAGTTAGATAAAATATCCACTAACTTATTTTTTTCTGTTTGCTCCTTGAGGCTGATTGTCTCTATCTCACTTGTGATGCTTTTTGATAACTTTACTTGTTCTTCACATGGGCTTTTGTTCATTTTAAGCCTCTTTATTTCTTCCGTGACCTCGTTTCGTTGCTTATTTAAAGCTTGCAATTTAGTAGTCAGTGATCTTTTTTTATGGTCTATCTCTAATATTTCTTTTGCAGTAAATTCTTTCACCCCTCTGCTTTTTATTGCTTTTTCAAATCCTTTAGGGTTTTTGCGTATATGTTCTATATCATGCATATGTTGTGCTATTACTAACATCATTACTCTACTTCAAAAGCTTTGAATGCTCAATATTTTTACATATAAATGCTAATATTGATTTTACCTTCATAATTTGCTAGAATTGATAAACGTGAAATATAATATGTTAGCCATCATAGAAAGATACAATAAATCTAAAGAGAGTACTCACTTCACTAAACTTAAGGCTGGCGGAAGATTTGCCATTTATGCGCTTGGTATATACTTAGCAGCTACAGTTACTATTGGCTGTTTGGGGTTAATAATAGGATCTACTTTCTTAACTTTACCACTTGCTATGCTAATTTTTCATCCTGTAGCTTGGATCTTAATGGGAATAGTGCTTACAGCAACATACAAGATGGTTATTGAACCTTTATTTTACTTGGTAAAAGATTATGTTGATGGAAAAGGAATTATAAAGGAAGAAAAGAGTGAAGAAAAAGGAGTTGAGTTACGAGAACAGAATCCAAAAGAGCCAAAGTTAACAAGTATGGATAGTCTGGTAATGTTGGATAATACTGTTAAAAATGGAGAATTAATAAAAAGTCAATCATTGGACAGTGGACTAGATGTTATATCAAGAGAAACAGATGATTCGGATAAGAGGGTACGTAGAAATTCCTATTCTCCATCTACAGATAGTGGTGTGAGTATGGGCTCAATAGAAAGTGAGCAACCTAAACAAACAAAAATTGTTCGATATAATACTACAGGTGATGGAAACTGCTTTTTTCATGCAGTGTTTGGTGATAGCAGCTCCGGTCAATATAAGGCTGAAAGAGCACAAGATATGAGAATGGAATGGAACAAATTTTTAAGTCAATTTAAATCTTTAGGTGATTCAAGTATGCCAACTCCTTTAAAGGAGCAGCTAGAAAAGGTTTTTAATATGTTTTTAAATAAGCCAGGCGATTTAACTGGTAAGTCTGATAAAATAAGGAAGTTGGTTGAACAAATGAATAAGGAAATTAAAAATGCTGAAGATAATGTAGAAAAGTTAGTGAGTAAAGCTGTTAGTAAACTTAATATATCACGCGATCAAGCTATACATAATTTAAAAGAATATGCAGAAGCTCTTTATGGCCTTGGTGAAAATGAATACAATACCCAGTATAGTAGTGAATTTATTACACAATCATTCCTTAACAAACCTGAACTCTATCAAGCTTATCTTGAAGCAATAAAAAGTCAAAGTTATTTTATTTTTATTGAAGAAATTAGTATATTAGCTTCTTTAGCTAATATTGAAATTAATGTTTACTATAAAGATAACAACAGCGAGGAGCAAAAAAAGTTTGAGCCAAATCTACAAATGATAAATGATGATCAACTAAATCAGATATTTAATCGTGAGAGTTATAAATTAAATGACGAGTTGTGGGGTGATAAAAAACAAGAAACGATATACTTAACGCCTGGTCATTATGAGAGGTGCGAGGTGGTAGAGGTAGAGCCTTCTCTTATAGAGAAAGTAAATTCATTATTTGTGCAAGATGTTATAATAGCAGCTTGTAATAGTGTTAAAAATGCATTTTCTAGCGACTAGAAAGCCTATGTCCCTACAAATAGGAAGTTTGACGATTGATTCTCCAGTTATTTTAGCGCCAATGTCTGGAGTGACTGACTATCCATTTAGGAGTATTGTAAAGAAACTTGGTGCAAGTTTGCTAGTCTCAGAAATGATTGCAAGCAGAGCTATGATCATGCAAACTCGCCAGAGCATGCAAAAAGCAAAAGTCGATGAACTAACCGCTGTACAACTTGCTGGTTGTGAGCCTGATGTTATGGCGGAAGCTGCAAAGCTAAATGAGGGCATGGGTGCAAAAATCATAGATATAAATTTTGGTTGTCCAGTTAAAAAAGTTGTAAACGGTTACGCAGGGTCAGCACTTATGCGTGATGAAAAAAAGGCTGCTGAGATAATAGAAGCTGTAGTCAAGGCAGTGAGTGTGCCAGTTACAGTAAAAATGCGTACTGGATGGAATGACGAAAATCGTAATGCTCCGCGCTTGGCAAAAATTGCAGAGGATTTGGGAGCACAGATGATTACTGTACATGGAAGAACAAGGGCACAGCTTTATAATGGTCAAGCAGATTGGAAATTCGTTAGAAATGTCAAAGAGCAGGTAAAAATTCCGGTTATAGTAAATGGGGATATTAAAAATTTGGACGATATTCAAAACGCGCTCAAAGAATCAGGGGCAGACGGAGTGATGATAGGTCGTGGTGCTTACGGCAAACCTTGGCTGATTAATCAAGCAATAAACTTTTTGAGTGGAAATAAAGTTTATGAGCCAACAGCCTCAGAGAGATTAAGCATAATACTCAAGCATTATGACAGTATTCTTGAGTACTATGGAAGCGATACAGGAATAAAGATGGCCCGCAAACATATAGGATGGTACAGTAGCGGGCTTCAAAACTCATCTGAATTTCGTGTAAGAGTAAATAACATAATAGACAGCACAGAGGTGAAAGAAAATATAATTGATTTTTTTAGTTAAAAACAGATTAAACATACTACCTCATTAGCTATATTCAATTTGACTGATCATAGTGCGATGCCACCACACTCTCTTCTTCATCAGAATGTAATTGATAACTATTATCACTCAGCAATTTTTCGTCATAAGTCTCAATATCAAAATATTTTTCATATTTATCTATATTTTCACAAAGCGAAAGTGCTTTCACCTTATTCATAATCAGACCCGTACCAGCAGGAATTAACCTTCCTACTATAACATTTTCTTTTAACCCACTCAAAGGATCACTCTTTCCGCAAAATGCTGCTTCCGTAAGTACTTTTGTTGTTTCTTGGAAAGAGGCAGCAGAAATAAAGGAATTAGTTTCAAGGCTTGCTCTAGTAATTCCCTGCAGAATAGGAAGATAATGAGCAGGTCGTTTTCCAGAGTTATTCATAGCATCATTTTCTCTATCAATTTCCAGCCTGTCGATATTTTCTCCAATTAAGTACATAGTATCACCAGGATCGGTAATTTCTACTTTTTGTAGCATTTGCTTTAAGATCACTTCTAAATGCTTGTTATCTATGCGCACACCTTGCAATCTATAAACTTGCTGTATTTCAGAAATCATATAGTGTGCTAACGCTTCTAACCCAAGCACACGTAGAATATCATGAAGATCAGGATCGCCATCCATCAATAAATCACCTTTACGCACAAAATCACCTTCATTGACTATTACATGCTTACTTCTTGATACTAAATACTCAACTTGAGAAGCTTGCTCATCTACAGGTTTAATTACTACACTGCGTTTTCCTCTACGGTCTTTTTCAGAGAACGTTACATAGCCATCTATTTCACTAACGATAGCATGCTCTTTAGGACGACGTGCTTCAAATAATTCTATAACCTTAGGCAAGCCACCAGTAATATCACGAGTTCTAACTGACTCTCTCGGCGTTCTTGTGATAACATCACCTGCATGAACCTTTTGGCCATCCTGTACATTAAGCACTGCACCAACTGGTATAAAGTAACATGCTTCCACACCACTTGAAAGTGTTATTACTTTTTCATTATCATCAAGCAGTGCAATACGAGGACGTAAATTAGCTACACCAGAGTGCAATTTCCAATCTTTTACTACTCTATTTGATATTCCTGTAGATTCATCCATCACTTCAGTGATTGAAATTCCATCTTTTAAATCCTGGTAAGATATTGTACCACTCTTTTCCGTAATAATAGGTAGTGTATACGGATCCCATTCCGCAACTTTATCACCAATTTTTACTAACTCACCCTCATTTACATAAAGTTTAGCACCATAAGGCACACTGTGCTTCAATTTTTCACTACCAAGGCTATCAATTAAAACGACTTCACAGGAACGGCTTATCACAATTTTATTTCCGTTTTTATCTATAATTATATTACTATTGTTTAGTTTTATTCTAGCATTAATAGAAGCTATAATATTTGAGGATTCAATACCTCTAGTCATTACCCCACCTATATGGAAAGTACGCATCGTTAACTGAGTACCTGGCTCTCCAACAGATTGAGCAGCGATAACACCAACTGCTTCACCTATTGAAACAATTTTACCAGTTGCAAGGTCTCTTCCATAACACAAAGAACACACACCAGGACTTATTTCACAAGTTAAAGGCGATCTAATTTTTATAGCATCAAGACCTGCAATGTTGATTTGCTTTACTTTATCTTCATCAATTAATTCCCCTGCTTTTAATAATAACTCTTTGGTTACTGGGTTATATATATCATTTGCAGCTGTTCTACCCAGTACAACACTCTCTAGAGATGCAACTATAGTACTACCTTCAACTATAGCTCTTACAATAAGGCCATTTTTCGTTTTACAGTCATGTTTTGTAACTATGCAATTTTGAGATACATCAACCAAGCGACGAGTTAAGTATCCAGAGTTTGCAGTTTTAAGTGCAGTATCAGCTAAACCTTTACGCGCACCGTGAGTAGAATTAAAGTATTCAAATACATTTAATCCTTCGCGAAAATTAGAAATTATAGGTGTTTCTATAATTTCACCAGAAGGTTTGGTCATTAACCCTCGCATTCCTGCTAACTGCTTCATCTGGGAAGTAGAACCTCTTGCACCTGAGCTAACCATCATATATATTGAATTGTACTTACTATTTTCATCATACACAGATATCGCTTTTAACATATCATTCGCTATTATATCTGTGCACTTAGACCACTCATCTATAACTTTATTATACCTCTCACTTTTAGTGATTAGTCCGTCTTGATACTGTGCAGAAAATTTCTTAATTTCACCCCTTGTATAATCAACGTGTGTAGCTTTAGTTTCAGGTATGACCATATCGCAACGACTAAAAGAAGTACCAGAAAATGTAGCATACTCAAAGCCAAGTGTCATCAATTTATCAGAAAATACCACTGTAGCACTTTGACCGCAGCTACGATATACTAAATCAACAATACTAGTTATTTCCTTAACTGTTAATACCTGATTTATTAAATCGAAGCTTAGATTCTCATGTTTAGGAAAAATCTGCCATAATATTAAACGTCCAGGAGTTGTGCAAATAGTTTTATACTGAATGTTTCCATCGCTATTGATGTATTCCATTTTGTACTTTATATGAGAATGAATATGTAGAGTACCGTTGTTTAAGGAATGCTCAACTTCACAAAAAGAACAGAAAAGTGGTAAATTATCCTCCTTAAGTTGCTGTAAAGTTAGGTAGTATATACCAAGCACTATATCTTTACTAGGAACTATAATCGGTCTTCCATTAGAAGGACTTAAAACGTTATTAATTGACATCATCAACACTCTAGCTTCAAGTTGAGCTTCCAATGAAATTGGCACATGTACCGCCATTTGATCACCATCAAAGTCAGCGTTAAATGCTGTACAAACAAGTGGATGAAGCTGTATTGCTTTACCTTCAATAAGGACTGGCT
This sequence comes from Wolbachia endosymbiont (group B) of Athalia cordata, assembly GCF_947251845.1. NCBI lineage: Bacteria > Pseudomonadati > Pseudomonadota > Alphaproteobacteria > Rickettsiales > Anaplasmataceae > Wolbachia > Wolbachia endosymbiont (group B) of Athalia cordata. Next base: position 334,673 of record NZ_OX366383.1, on the reverse strand, counting down.
CAAAAGCCTGAATACCAAGCCTATGTAGCGTAGGCGCTCTATTTAGCAAAACAGGATGCTCTTTTATTACTTCTTCAAGCATATCCCAGACTTCTGGCTTTTCTGCTCTTATTAACTTACTAGCAAATTTAATAGTTGGAGCGATTCCATATATTTTAAGCCTTGAGTAAACAAAAGGCTTGAATAACTCAAGAGCCATTCTTTTCGGTAATCCACACTGATTTAGTTTTAAAGTTGGACCAACAACTATTACAGAACGTCCAGAATAATCTACCCTTTTTCCTAAAAGATTCTGACGGAAACGACCTTGCTTTCCTTTCAGCATATCGCTAATAGACTTTTTATACCCAGTAGCGCCAGCTTTATTTACCAGAGCATTACGACGACTATTATCAAAAAGAGAATCAACTGCCTCTTGTAACATTCTTTTCTCATTACGAATCATAATCTCAGGAGGATTCAAACTTAACAATTTTCTCAATCTATTATTTCTATTAATAATAGTTCTATAATGATGATTTAAATCAGAAACTGCAGGTCGACCACTTTCAAGCGATACCAAGGGACGCAAGTCAGGTGGTAAAATAGGTATAGCTGTAAGTATCATCCACTCAGGTCTGTTTCCAGACTTGATAAAATTTTCAACAATACGTAATCTCTTTATAATTTTCTTTCTTCTCATTTCAGAAGCAACAGACTCTAACTCCTGTCTTAAATTCTTCCTAATTTCATGTAAATCAAGGCGTATTAGCAATTCTCTTATAGCTTCAACACCTTGCATAGCTATAAAGCTATCGACCCCATAGCTATCTTTAGCTTCATTATAAGCTTTCTCACTAATAATTTCACCTTTTTCAAAAGAGGAAACAAGAGGATCTATTACAACATAATTATCACTATACAAAATACTTTCGATATCTCTAAGAGACATATCTAATAATGCTCCAATTCTTGAAGGAAGTGACTTCAAAAACCATATATGAGCAACAGGAGATGCAAGCTCTATATGACCCATTCTTTCTCTTCTTACTTTAGAAGATGTAACTTCTACTCCACATTTTTCGCATATACGGCCCCTATGTCTTCTTTTTTTGTACTTTCCACATAAACATTCATCATCATTGACAGGACCAAAAATTTTAGGACAAAATAATCCACCTTTCTCAACTTTGAATGTACGGTAGTTTGCAGTTGAAACATCTGTTATCTCTCCATAAGACATACGTTTAATACTTTCAGGGCTAGCAATGGAAATGCTAACCTCATTAAAAGATTGCGCGATGTTAGTATGAGATATATCTTCAATTACTATGTCATTTTGCTTCAAATCCACATTAAAACACAAGGAACGCAACTCTTTTATCATGACATTAAAGGATTCAGGAATTCCACATTCAAAGTTACTGTCACCTTTTATTACCGATTCATAAATCTTAACCCTGCCATTAATATCATCAGACTTCACAGTTAACATTTCCTGTAAAGTGTAAGCAGCACCATAGGCTTGCAATGCCCAACATTCCATTTCACCAAAACGCTGACCACCAAAATGAGACTTTCCTCCAAGAGGTTGTTGAGTAACCAAACTATAAGGTCCTACTGAACGCGCATGAATTTTACCATCTACTAAGTGATGCAACTTAAGCATGTACATGTAACCAACTGTAACTTTGCGATCAAACTTCTCACCCGAGCAACCATCATATAATACAACTTGCCCAGAGTTATCCAATCCAGCAAGTTCAAATAGCTTTACTATTTGTTCATCTTTTGGACCTTCAAATACAGGTGCAGTAACAGGAATGCCATCACGCAACTTATACGCAAATTCAATGAGGTGATTATCATTAATATCGCGAATGTTATTACAAATAGATAAATTACTGCCACAACTATAAACCTCAATCAGGAAGTGACGTAAACTACTGTGTGCATCTTTACAAGAGTTGAAATAATTCTCTACTAATGTAGTCAATTCATTATTTAATTCATCCTTATTAGGCGTATCTAAAATAGAAGCCGTTATTTCATCATCATTAATATCCTCAAATTTTTTATTATCAAGATATAATGCTGCAAATTTTTCAAAATCATCATCACTGAGAGATCTAATTGCCTCACAAAAAGCACGTTTGATTTTATTGATCTCATCAAGAATATTGCCTACTTTTTCTCCTAATTTTTTACAAGCCCAACCTACATGCGTTTCCAATATTTGACCTACATTCATTCGCGAAGGAACGCCAAGAGGGTTAAGAATAATATCAATAGGAGTACCATCTTCTAAATAAGGCATATCTTCTACTGGAACAACTCGAGAAATCACACCTTTATTTCCATGTCTACCAGCCATTTTATCCCCTGGCTGCAAACTATGTTTTACAGCAATAAAAACTTTTACTGACATCGACACACCTTGAGGCAGATCATAGCCTTCATGCAATTTTTCTACTTTTCGCTTAAAGTTTGCTATCGCATGTGATACTTTTTCATCAAAATCTTTTTTTAAGCTCTCAACTTGCTTAGAAATAGATTGGTTTTTCAATCCTATATCCCACCATCCCTCACGTTCAATAAAATTAATACTTTCTCGATCTTGAGAGCCAGAATTAATAAGAATTTTTCTTAATTCATCATAGAAATATTGATTAATAACATTGATTATATGGTCTCGTTCTTTCTCAAAGTCGTTTGCCTCTTTTTGTTTAATAAGAAACGCCCTTTCGTTTTCTTCTTCCCCTCTGCGTGTAAAGACCTGCACATCAATCACTATCCCTTCAATATCTGGAGATGTATATAAAGAGGAATCCACACAATCAAATGACTTTTCACCAAAAATTGTCATTAACAATTTTGTCTCAGGAGGCAATGAAAGAGAATGCTTAGGTGTAACTTTCCCCACCAAAATATAACCTGGACCAACTCTTGTACCAACCTTTACTATACCACTATCATCCAAGTGATAAAGATTTTCTTCATTAACACCGGGTATGGCACGAGTTATTTTTTCCGACCCTAAAGGAGTGTCATGTACAACACATTCAAATTCTTCTATATGAATAGAAGTAAATAGATCTTTTTTAACAACTTCACTAGAAATAATGATTGAGTCTTCAAAATTATAACCTTGCCAAGACATAAAAGCGACTAGCAAGTTTTGGCCAAGTGCCAATTCACCGTTATTAATAGCAGGACCATCAGCTATCACATCACCTTCCTTAACACAATCACCTACATGCACCAGTGGTTTCTGGTTAATACAAGTATTATGGTTAGAACGCTGAAATTTTCTTAGATGATAAATATCTACATCCAAGTAGTTAATTCCTCCTTTGTCAAAAGCACGTATAACTATAGAGTTACTATCTGAGCTGTCAACTATGCCACCACGTTTTGCTAAAACTACAGCACCAGAGCCAGAAGCTACGAAAGATTCCATGCCAGTAGCAACCAAAGGAGCAGTAGGCTTCAATAAAGGTACAGCTTGACGCTGCATATTTGAACCCATTAACGCTCTATTAGCATCATCATTTTCTAAAAATGGAATTAAAGAAGCAGCAACCGATATTACCTGCTTAGGAGATAAATCAATGTAACTTACTTGATTACTATTTACCATTACAAAGGTACCAGCATACCTACAGTATAACATATCATCAACAAAGCAGTTGTTCTCATCAAGCTTTGCGCTGGTATCGGCTATATAATATAAACCTTCATCTATAGCAGACAGATACTCAATTTGATCAGTAACAACCTTATTAACTACTTTCCTATAAGGACTTTCAATGAACCCATATTTATTAATACGAGAGTATATAGCTAAGCTGTTAATTAAGCCTATATTCTGCCCCTCAGGAGTTTCAATAGGGCAAATTCTTCCGTAATGAGTTGGATGAACATCACGCACTTCAAATCCCGCCCTCTCTCTTGTTAAACCACCAGGACCTAACGCTGACAACCTTCTTTTATGTGTTATTTCAGATAATGGATTAGTCTGATCCATAAATTGAGATAATTGGGAAGAGTTGAAAAAATCTCTTAAGACATTGGTTAACACTTTTGGATTTATAAAATCAGATGGAGAGACTTTATCTAAACTAGAAGTAGACATAGAATCAACTACTGCCCGTCCCAATTTTAATAATCCAGTTCTAAATTGATTTTCTATAAACTCTCCAACTGAACGGACTCTTCTATTTGCTAAATGATCAATATCATCTACAGATCCTTGACCATCACGTAACAATACTATTTTTCTTATAATTTCAATAATGTCTTCATGTGTTAAAGTAGTTAAATTTTCCTCATAATTTAACCCAAGGCAAGAGTTAAGTTTTAATCTACCAATGTTAGACAAATCATAATATTCCGAACTGAAGAAAAGATTACGAAAAAACTCCTCTACTATCTTTAAAACAGGAACTTCACCAGGACGCAAAACCTTATATATTTCATATAGAGCGTTCTCATAAGACATGTTTTCATCTAAGAAAAGTGTGTTTAATATGTAAGGTCCAACAGAAACATTATCTATGTTCAACACTGATATTTTATCTATAGATAATAATTCAAGCTTTTTTATATCCTCTAATCTTATAGATTCACCAGCAGATAAGACTTTTGTAGAACTAGCACTATCTATTAAATCTTCTGCAAGAAATAAACCACATATAGAATCATAAGGAATTAGATACTCTTTCAATCCGTTATCATATAGATTTTTAGCTAATTTTGAAGTAATACGAACATTAGCTTTAAGTAACACATTGCCTTCAACATTCTTTAAATCAAAAGGAAGCCTCACTCCCTTGAATTTATCAGGGGAAAAAGGTACTCTCCAGCCACTTTTATGTTTTATATACTCTATTTTTTCATAAAATTTATTAAGTATGTCATTATTTGATAAGCCCAAAGCCTTTAATAAAACTGATATTGGCAACTTTCTCTTTCTATCAATACGAAAATACAAATGATCTTTAACATCAAACTCAATATCAAGCCAAGAACCTCTATAAGGAATAACTCTAGCAGAATAGATTAATTTGCCAGAATTGTAAGTTTTTCCCTTATCACTATCAAAAAACACTCCAGGAGATCTATGCATTTGTGAAACGATAACTTTCTCTACGCCATTGATGATGAAAGTACCTTTATCAGTCATCATAGGCAGTTCACAAAAGCGAACCTCCTGCTCTTCAGCAGATTTTATAACAGTTGCAAGCTTAGAATGATCATCATCTTCTTTAATCTCTTGATATTTTTCAAGAGAAACACCATCCTGCATAATAACAAGACGTATAGAAGCAATAACCTGAGCAGAAAAAGTTATACCACGTTTTATACATTCAGATTCACTATACTTAAGATCATCTACCCTACAATTCAAAAATTCGATAGTAGCCCTATGCAAAGGATCAGATATTGGAAAAATTGTATGAAAGATAGCTTCAAGTCTTTCATTACTCTCATTATTAGGAGTAAAGGAATTATATGACCCCTTTTGGACTTTAACCAAATCCAACAAAGAATCTTTTAAATCAATCGACCTGGAATAAGAAACTCTAGGAACAAAAGCACTAGAAGCACACATATAAGAAGAATCAACCATTAAAATACCTTCACTAATTAAAAGAGCTATATCAACATAAAATTAATATACTAACATTTTATTCAAGCTCAACTTTAGTTGCTCCTGCTTCAATAAGTTTTTGCTTTATTTTTTCTGCTTCGTCTTTAGAAACATTAGCAGTCAAATCTTTGGGTAAAGACTCAACTAATTCTTTCGCTTCTTTTAAATTCAATGTAGAATTAACTTCTCTAATAGCTTTAATCACTCCTATTTTTTTGCTTGCATCAATCTCTTTGATTACAACTTTATATTCAGCTTTTTCTTGAGCAACAGGAGCAGTAGCATTATCACTAATAGGCACCCCAGCACCAACAGCTCCACCAAGAAAAGAACCACTAGGCAACCCTATTTTTTCTTCTAGAACTTTTACAAGTTCAGAAGCCTCTAATAGATTTAAAGATAATATTTTATCAACCAAATCACTTGTTACATTATTCATACTTACCACCTTATTTAACAACAAATTTATTTTTTAGAACTATAGTAATCCAAAACTCTCATAAGCCTCATAGAAGATGAATTAATAGACAATGCTAACCGAGCAGGAATATCATAAGATATTAAACGCATAATTTTAACACGCAATTCATCCAGAGAGGGAAGCTTAGCCAATTTGTTAACATCTTCCACTGTTAACAATTCATTTATATGAGCCGCACAAATCACAGACATTTTTTCTTTGTTAGCATTAATAAAATCAACTATTAACTTTGCAGCTTCTACTATAGCGCTAGAGTATATAATAGCAACAGAACCAGAAAATTTACCTGATAAATAAGAAAATTTACCAGTCCTTTCCAAAGCCAAGCAAGCTAGAGTATTTTTAACTACTAACATCCCACCCATTACAGATTTTAGACTATTCCTAAGAATTAATGAATTGCTAACATTCATAGACTTGAAATTTACCAATATTAAGAAATCATTATTTACAAACACATTCATTATGTTTTGTATAAATTCATCCTTATCTTTACGCTTCACAATTTCGCTCCCTTAAATTATATCTTCTACTTTGTTTATTTTATGAGCTTTACCCATAGTTGAATTTAAAAAAATGCTTTTAAAGTAAACTCCTTTCACAGAAGCAGGTTTATTATCTCTAATTACTTTAAGAAAGGCTTTTAAATTTTCCAACAAATCATCAATATCAAATTTAATACTTCCTAATTTACCATGAATAACCCCATTTTTATCCGTCCTGAATTTTATTTGACCAGACTTAATGGTTTTAGTAGCTTCCGCAATGTTAGAAGTCACAGTACCAAATTTAGGGTTAGGCATCAGCCCTTTAGCACCCAATACTTTTGCAATAGGAGTGATTTTTGCCATGAAATCAGGAGTAGTGATGCACCAATCAACATTCAACTTTCTACCTTTTTTTATCTCTTCAACTAAATCTTCTCCTCCTGTAATATCAGCACCAGCTTTTTCAGCTTCTAATAAATGTTTATCTTGAGCAAAAACAGCTACTTTAATATTCTTTCCGATACCTTTAGGCAAAACTACTGTACCACGCACTTGCTCTTCAGATTTACGTGAATCTACACCTAAATTGACTGCGATATCAACTGATTCATTAAATTTTGCTGAAGCAGACTCAACAATCTTCTCCAAACACTGCTTAAAATTATCATTATATGTACTCATTTACCTAACCTTCCACAACTTCTATACCCATAGATTTTGCAGTGCCTATAACCATCTTCACTGCTGAATCTTCATTATCCACTTTCATATCAACCATCTTACACTTTGCCACTTTAATGATAGCAGACATAGATAATTTAGCCACTAATTCTTTACCAGAATTACCAGAACCTTTACTTAATTTAGCTTCCTGCTTAAGCAAATAAGCCACAGGCGGACCGCTGACAGTAAAATCATGAGAGCGATCATCCTTTATGGAAATTCTCACTGTTACTAAATCACCTACTTTATAACTAGCGTTAGCAGCGCTAGTAGCTTTATTAAAAGCTTCACAAAATTTAGGAACAGGTATACCACGCGGGCCAAGTACTGAAGCAATTTTCGGTCCTGGAACTGCTTTTCCAGCTTCCATAAGCAAGTTAATCTTAGCAACTACATTACTCATAATTAATCCTCTATTTTCTCTACTTGAGCCAAATCAAGCTCTATTATTGTTGGCTTACCTAAGATTGATACTTCAACATTAATAATTTTTTTCTCATCATTTACCATATCTACCTTACCAGTAAAATTTTGAAAAAGACCATCATTAATTTTTACTTTTTCACCTTTCTCATAACCATAACTCAACTTTTTCGTTTCTTGAGCATTGTAAAGCGCACTACACATTGAGCGAATCTCATTATCCTCAATCACCTTTGGAACATTACCATTTTTCAAAAATCCATAAACCTTAAGAGATTTTGGTATATTATTAATAAAATTTAATACCTCATCGCATAAATTCATGTATAAAAAGACATAACCAGGAAAGGACTTCCTTCGTTTAGCATTTTTTTTAGATTTTAAATCCATCTCACTTAATTCTTCACAAGGAATAAAAACCCTATTAAAATAATTATTAATATTCAATCTCATAGAATTTTCTAATATATATTGGCGCACTTTCTCTTCATAATTAGAGGCAACTCTTAAAATGTACCACTTATATCTATTAAATTCCTTACGTTTTAAAATTACCTCATCATCTGAAATCATCTCAAAATGACCAGACTCATCACCACAAAACCCAGTCATTTGATTCAAAATATTTTTACTTTCATCACACAGATGCATACATATATATACTTCACATAACTCTTTTATATCAGATTTTACATCACATACTGTCTGATAAGGAATAAACACCTCCTTAAAGTAAACAGTATTGGTTGCCAACTCGCATATATCCTTCTCATACCCGTAATCGACTTTAATGATATACCATTTATACTTATATTCCATAAATAATTCCAAATAAAGTCTTAATTACGTAAAGAGACATAAAATCTACGAAGCAAAAGAAAATCGAAAAGCATAATATAACAGTTATTACAATAAACAAAGATGACAATACCTGCTGTTTTTTTATCCAAGCAATTCTCCTTATTTCTTGCTTTATGTCGCAAAAAAAAACATACAGGTTTTTTAACATTTCTACCATAATATTAATGCAGGAGCGATAGGAATTGAACCTACAACCTCTGGTTTTGGAGACCAGCGCTCTACCAATTGAGCTACACTCCTATAATTCAAAGTTTACTCTAAAATTTCCGAAACAACGCCAGAACCAACAGTTCTACCACCTTCTCTTATCGCAAAACGTAATCCTTTATCCATTGCTATTGGTACTTGCAACTCCACTTCTATACTTACATTGTCCCCTGGCATTACCATCTCCTTTCCATCTAGCAATTTTATGCTCCCAGTTACATCCGTTGTCCTTAAATAAAACTGTGGCTGATAATTTCCAAAAAATGGTGTATGCCTTCCTCCTTCTTCTTTCTTCAATATATACACCTCCGCATTAAATTTCTTATGCGGGGTTATTGTCCCTGGTTTTGCCAATACTTGCCCTCTCTCCACTTCTTCTCTCTTTGTTCCTCTTAGTAGTATTCCTACATTGAGTCCTGCACTTCCCTTATCTAGCAACTTCTTAAACATCTCAACACCAGTACATATCGTCTTTTGCGTCGCTTTCAGACCTATTATCTCTATCTCATCCCCTGTCTTTATCTCCCCCTTCTCTATTCTTCCTGTTACTACCGTCCCTCGGCCCGATATTGAAAATACATCTTCTATTGGCAACAAAAACGGCAAATCTATAAGCCTTTTAGGTGCTGCCACATACTCATCTAACTTCTCCATCAATTTATCTATTGATTTCTTTCCATACTCACTACTATCATCCTCCAATGCTTTTAACGCAGACCCAACTATCACAGGCACTTCATCACCTGGAAATCCATACTTACTCAGCAACTCTCTCACTTCCATTTCCACCAAATCTATCATATCAGCATCAGCAACATCAGCTTTATTTATATATACCACGATATATCCAACACCCACTTGTTTTGCCAGCAATATATGCTCTCTCGTTTGTGGCATCGGCCCATCAACCCCCGACACTACCAATATCGCTGCATCCATCTGTGCTGCACCTACTATCATATTCTTTACATAATCAGCATGTCCAGGGCAATCAACGTGTGCATAGTGTCTCTTTTCTGTTTGATATTCAACATGCGCTGTTGCTATTGTTATACCTCTCTTTCTTTCTTCTGGCGCTTTATCTATTTGATCATATGCTACAAAATTACCATAATGCTTTGTTATCGCCGCTGTTAACGTTGTCTTCCCATGATCCACATGTCCTATCGTTCCCACGTTTACATGCGGCTTTCCAAATGCTTCTACTATCGCTGTCATAATTACTAACCTTTAATTATACTTTAACTTTAACTCATCAACCACATATTGTGGCACTTGTTCATAACAAGAAAAATGCATACTATACTGAGCTCTTCCCTGAGATATAGAACGCAAAACATTTATATAACCAAACATATTTGCAAGAGGAACCGAAGCAGTAATTATTTTGCTATTATTACCTAAATCCAGCATATCAACAACACTGCCTCTTCTACTATTTATATCACCCATAACATCACCCATATATTCTTCAGGAGTAATGATTTCCACTTTCATTATAGGTTCTAGCATTTTTGGACCAGCTTTATTTGCCATTTCCTTAAAAGCACCTTTAGCAGCAAGTTCAAAAGCCAAAGGACTAGAATCAACATCATGAAAAGCACCATCAAGAAGAGTAGCCTTAAAATCAATCAATGGAAAGCCGGAAATTATACCACCTTCTTTTATCAACTCTAAGCCATTTTGCACTCCAGGTATATACTCTTTTGGAATAGCACCGCCTACAATTTTACTTTCAAACTGAAAGCCACAACCAGGCTCAAGAGGTTCGAATTTTATTTTAACTTTAGCAAACTGACCAGCACCACCTGATTGTTTTTTATGAGTGTAATCAATTTCAACAGATTTAGTGATAGTTTCACGATATGCAACTTGAGGCGCACCAACGTTAGCTTCAACATTAAACTCGCGCTTCATTCTATCAATAATAATCTCAAGATGCAGCTCACCCATACCTTTCAATATAGTCTGCCCACTCTCCGCATTTACTGATATCCTTAAAGAAGGATCTTCTGCAACCAATCTATTCAAAGCAATACCTAATTTTTCCTGATCTGAGGTGGTTTTCGGTTCTATAGCAGTTTCAATAACAGGATCAGGAAATTCCATACGCTCTAATAGTATAGGAAAATCAGATGAACATAAAGTATCACCAGTAATTGTTTTCTTTAATCCAACTAAGGCAACTATATCACCAACTTTAGCTTCGTTTATATCTTCTCTGTTATTTGCATGCATAAGCAACATTCTACCAATTCCTTCAGTCTCATTCTTTCCAGCATTTAACACAGCAGATTTAGATTTTAACTTACCGGAATAAATACGAATAAACGTCAAGCTACCTACAAATTTATCCGTCATCACTTTAAACGCAAGAGCAACGAATTTCTCTTTTTCTGAAGGTTTGATCTCAATTTTCTTTTCTGAATCTTTAGGATCAGTTCCAATAATTACATCAACATCAATAGGAGAGGGTAAAAAATCAACCACACCATCTAAAAGTGATTGCACGCCTTTGTTTTTAAAAGCTGACCCACATAATACAGGGACAAATTTTCCTTTAATGGTCCCACTTCTCACACACTTTTTCAATAAATCAATTGGCAGATCGTTAGATTCAAAGTAAGTATTTATCGCCTCATCATCCATTTCAGCTGCAGCATCTAATAAAAGATTCCGATACTCTTGAGCCTTATCAAGCAAATCAGAAGGAATATCTTCATAAGAAAATTTAGCACCTAATGTTTCTTCTTCCCATATAATAGCTTTCATAGAAATAAGATCGATTATGCCTTTAAAATCTTTCTCACTTCCTATTGGCAACTGAATAACTAAAGGTGATGCGCCAAGCTTCGTTTTTATCATATCGACACATCGATAAAAATTTGCCCCGATTCTATCCATTTTATTAACAAAGCAGATACGAGGAACGGTATATTTATCAGCTTGACGCCAAACTGTCTCAGACTGAGGCTCAACTCCAGCAACTCCATCAAATACAGCAACTGCACCATCCAAAACCCTCAAAGATCTCTCAACTTCAATAGTGAAATCAACATGACCAGGAGTATCTATTATATTAATCCTATGATCATTCCAAAAACATGTTGTTGCAGCAGAGGTAATTGTAATGCCACGCTCCTTCTCTTGCTCCATCCAATCCATAGAAGCCGCACCATCGTGCACTTCACCAATCCTATTTTGTTTACCAGTATAAAATAAAATACGCTCTGTTGTGGTGGTCTTGCCAGCATCTATATGAGCCATTATTCCTATATTTCTATACCTAGATATTAAAACTTCCATACCACAATCAATCAGCTAATATTAAAAACGAAGATGAGAAAATGCCTTATTAGCTTCAGCCATTTTATACTTTTCTTCACACATCTTAAATGCACCACCACATTTATTATAAGCATCTAATATTTCAGACTGCAAACAATAAACAGTAGTTCTACCGCTCTTTTTTCGAGCAGAAGAAGTTGCTCTAGCAATCCACCTTAATGCCAAAGAAATTGCTCTATCTTGACGAATTTCAACAGGGACTTGATAAGTTGCACCACCAATACGCCGAGAGCGTACTTCTATAGAAGGGGTAACATTTTCTACTGCTGTTTCAAAAATTGATAAGGCATCTTTGCCTATTTTCTTTTCAGCTAAGGACAAAGCACTATAAGCAATCTTTTCTGCAATAGATTTTTTACCACATTTCATAATTATATTAATAAAACGCATAAGCAAGACACTACCATAACGAGAGTCAGGGCTTGTTCTTTTTTTTGCTTTATTACGACGTGCCATAAATTTTAACCAGATTTCTTTACACCATATTTTGAACGAGCTTTCTTTCGATTTTGCACACCACGTAGATCAAGAGCACCTCTTATTATGTGATAACGTACACCCGGCAAATCCTTAACTCGCCCACCACGTATTAAAACAACGGAATGCTCTTGTAAATTATGACCTTCGCCAGGTATATAAGCCGTCACTTCACCGTATCCACTAATCTTTACTCTAGCTACCTTACGTAGTGCTGAATTAGGCTTTCTAGGAGTTGTAGTATATACCTTAGTGCAAACACCCCTTCTTTGAGGATTGCATTTTCCCAAAGCTGGCACCTTCTTCTTGCGAGTTAACCCTGATCTACCTTTACATATTAATTGATTTATCGTAGGCATATACTGTAAACTTAAAACTCTAAAAATAACTAAGTCTTAGTTATAAAATAATAAACCTCAATAGTCAATATAAAAATAAACATTACTACTCTAATAATCTCAGCCTAATTGCTTTGAAAGCTACTGATAATTATATGCTAAAGCGCATATTGGTTTTAATATTAAGAAATTATCACTTGCTGTGGTCGAATTAATATAGATATGGAACAAGTAATATACTGTGATGGCTATCAAAGAATATGCAGAAAATAATGCTTATAATAGAGCCAAGAGCTTCTAACATTAATGCAAAAATACCAACCGAACTAACCGAATTACCAGTAAAGCCGGATGATTTTTACAATCCTACTCTTGACACTTAGATTTAATGCAGCTACCCTAAGTTCAAAATTCTATACTCAATTTTGCTGTTCTTGCATACAAGGAACACGTTTTTAGAATAATGAAAACAATCAGCGCTTTAATTAAAGAAGGGTCAAAGCTACTATCATCACATAGAATTGAATCACCACATTTGGATTGTGAAATCATCATGCAGTACGTACTTGGAGTAGAAAGATCATTCACAATCATGAATCACATCAATCAGGTACCAAGAAACAAAGAACTTCTATTCTGGAAATTAACAAAAAAAAGAGCAGAAAGATATCCAATATCGCAAATAATAGGTAATCGTGAATTCTGGAGTAAAAATTTTATAGTTAACCAACATGTTCTAGATCCAAGACCAGATAGTGAGACAGTAATTTCAACAGTGTTAAAATATTACCAAAATAAGAAGCAAAAAATAAAAATTGCAGATTTTGGCACAGGCACAGGCTGTTTGTTGATCTCCGTACTTAGTGAGTATGAATATGCTATTGGAGTTGGTTTTGAAAAAAGCCTGGAAGCATACAAAATTACCTGCCAGAACACAAAGAAACATAATCTTCTCAACAGAGCTAAAATATTTCCAAATTCGTGGACAGAATGCAGAGATTTATTTGATCTCATAATAAGCAATCCTCCATATATTAAAAGAAGTAAGTTAAAAGATCTGCAAGCTGAAGTGCAAAAAGAGCCAAGAATTGCTCTTGATGGTGGTATCGATGGATTGAGCTGTTACCTGAGTATTTTTCCAATATTGAAAAAGTGCCTTAAAAAAGATGGGTTTGCGATATTGGAAATAGGCGAAGATCAAAGCAATATTGACAAAATAATACCCTTATATGGACTGGTTTTTCAGGAATACGTATACGACTTGGCTGGAATGAAAAGATGCATTGTTGTAAAGCAAGATAAAGAACATGACTAGTAGAACGCTAGCTTTCTAAGAACCTGTTCATAATCTCAAGAAAGGCATAAAGTAAGAAATAGAGTGTATAAATTAGGATATATGAGGAGTGTATACCCAAGTGACATAAGTCGAGAGAAGTTTGAGATTATTTCACCAGATCTGGAGTCTTGTGGAAAAAACAAAACCAAGAAAACTTGATTTGTATGATATATTTTGCGGAGTGTTGTACGCCCTAAAAAGTGGTTATCAGTGGAGGATGCTACCAAAAGAGTTTCCAAAATGGCGCAATTGTTATGATTATTTCAAAAATGGAGTGAAAAAGTAAAAGGAAATAAAAAAAAGTATTTTGGAGTGCATGTTAAAAAAAATAGTTAGTGTGGTCCGACAAAACAATGTTTGGAAAGAAAAAATCAGCTTTTGCATAATTGACACTCAGAGTGTAAAGAACGCAGACACTGATGAAGAAAAAGGCTATGACGCTGGTAAAAAAATCTCAGGAATAAAACGCCATATCGCACAAGATATAGATGTTTGCTATTTATTCTTAAGCTTGGGAGTGTTAAATAGCATTTTACTTTTTTTAGTATGTAGAGATTTTCTAGGAATTATTCTATTGAATTCTATGATATTATTTTTTGTAACATTGTTATACATACCATAAGAATGAACTGACGAAATTTGTAAAGGAGTTTTATGGCTTAGCTACATGGTACTAACACTCAAGTAAATTTTCATCAATGACGCAATTTGCTATGTCTATATCTCACATAGCTTACAACTTGCTTTACTCCTTTTACTTTTCTTGCAATTGCTATTACAGCTTTTAATTCCGCCTTATTTTGAGCTATACCCATCAAATAAACGACTCTATCAACTGTATTAACGCTATAATTAATTGATTTAATATTTCTTTTTCCCAGAAGCCTCGTGCTTATCTCTGCTGTTATCATACCATCTACAGTAACATCTAGCATAGAAGCCATTTTAATTGGTATGACTCTTATTTCATTTATCACTTCTTTAATCTCTTTTTGCTGCCAAGCTATTTTCTCTGCTGTGAGTTGCTTTTCATGATTATCAACATTTCCAATGAGTAATACTCTTCCTTCACTCACTTTAACTTTTATAGATGAAAACAGTCCGTGTTTTAAGAGTCCCTTATTGATTCTTATTACTATAGTTGTATCATCAATAATGTTTCCCAAGGATTTATCTTGCATTGTTATTGCTGTAGCCGCTGCAGTTGCTGTTACCACTATACCACTCACAAGAGTCGTACAGCCACTCTGTGTAATCAGAAAAATTGCGAGTAAGAAGCTTGCTATTAATCTCATTATTAATTTCCAGAGTTTAGAGCTTTAATTAAAGAATATTAATAAGCTTTTTTTATTGTGTAAATACTATAAATTGAATAAGCCTTGAATATTTCTAAGACAGTACTTATCTCAATAATGTTAGTTAAAGTAATTCAGGCTTAGATTCATAGTGGAGTTAACCAGTATTATAAGTTCAGTCTGTGGTACTAAAATCTAATCTTTAAATTGCATAAGATGACAGAAGTGGTTATCTATAAGTTAATGAAGGGTTCTTGCGGATATGGCGAAATTGGTAGACGTGCCAGGTTTAGGTCCTGGTGAGCTTGCTCGTGGGGGTTCAAGTCCCTCTATCCGCACTTAAAGTCATGTAACTCAGGTTTTAAGAGAAAATTTATAATCACTAAGTACACTTTTGTTTGTATAAGAACCTGTTCTTAAGGATTGTATTTAACTTAAATTCTGTTAAAATGGCTTTATTAAAACATAAATAAAATATTGATAACAGGTTGTAATGTCTAGTAATATAACTCAAAATGCAGTCGAAGCAGATACATTAAGTAATATATATACCTATAAGGAACTTAGTGTAGATAAACTAAAGTATGAGTATGAAATCATAGTTAGTAGTGATTATATAGAACAAAAGATAAACTCTAGATTACAAGAAATAGCGAAGGATGCAAAATTGCCTGGATTTAGATCCGGAAAGATGCCTTACGATCTTGTTGTTACAAATTATAAAAACGAAGCTTTGGAATATGTGATAAAAGATACGATTGACTATTGCTCAAGTGATTTAATGAAAAAAATCGAAGTTAAGTCTCACATCCATCCTAAGGTTGATATTATGTCATTACCAAACCTGGATAAAAAGGATGAAAAAGGTGACTTTCTGTACAAATTATCTTTTGAATCGATGCCAAAAGTGCCAGTAATAGATCTTGATAAAATAAATTTGAAGAAAGTTAAGGCAAAAATCAAAGAGGGAGACATAAAAGAATTTATTGATTCTATAAAAACAAAATTTCCTAACTTTGTCTCTGTTGATGATGCTTCTTATCAAGCAAAAAACGAGGATAAACTGATAATTGACTTTGAAGGGCGAATTAGAAATAAGCTCTTTCAAGGTGGAAGTGGCAAAAATTTTACTGTTAATTTAGGATCTGGAACATTTATAAATGGTTTTGAAGATCAATTAATTGGCATGAAAAAAGGGGAAACAAAAAGCTTTAAGTTGAGATTTCCTGAAGATTACCAGGTAATTTCCCTTGCGGGGCAGGAGGCTGCTTTTTCTGTTCGAGTTAATGATATTCAGATTGCCGAAGATTTGCAAAGTGATAATGAAATAGCTAGGAGAATTGGTTTTGAAGATCATTCTTCGCTAATAAATCATGTAAAAGAAGTAATTGATAATCAGTGTAAAGAAATGGGAGATCTCTTAATTAAGAAAGAGCTATTTGATTGTTTGGATGCTAGTTATAGTTTTGATTTGCCTATAGAAGTAGTAAAACAGGAACAGCAGAGAGTGGAAAGAGAGTTGAATGCTAAAGATGATTCTTGTAAAGAAGCTGAAAGACGTGTAAAGCTTGCAATGCTATTTATGGAGTTCAGTAAAGAACATGAAATATCATTAACTCAAAGTGATATTATGAATGTTATTGTAAATCAATATGTCAGTAAAGATGTATCATTTGACAGAGTATTTAAACATTTTAAATCAGACGGACAATTTCAGGAATTAGTTAGAGGGCAAGCGCTTGAGTATAAAGTGACAGATTATATGATAGAAAAAGCTAGTAAAGAAGAACAGATTGTTTCTGTGAAAGAATTAAAGGAATTATTTGATAATATTTGATAGGAAAAGGTATGACTCTTATACCAATTGTAGTTGAACAAACTAGTCGCGGTGAGCGGGCTTATGACATATATTCAAGGCTAGTAAAAGAAAGAATAATTTTCGTAACTGGCCCTATTGAAGACAACATGGCCAGCGTAATAGTAGCACAGCTTTTATTTTTAGAATCGGAAAATCCTGATAAAGACATTCATATGTATATTAATTCGCCAGGCGGTGTTGTAACTGCTGGTTTATCAATCTACGATACAATGCAGTACATAAGGCCAGACGTTTCAACTTTATGTATAGGTCAAGCTGCATCTATGGGTTCTTTGTTGCTTGCAGCTGGTGCGAAAGGTAAGCGCCACTCTCTACCTCATTCAAGAATTATGATACATCAACCATCTGGTGGTTATCAAGGTCAAGCAACTGATATAGAAATACATGCTAAGGAAATTTTGCGAATTAAGAAAAAGCTAAATCAAATTTATGAAAAACATACTGGGCATTCACTCAAGAAGATTGAAGGAATGATGGAAAGAGATAAATTTTTGGATCCTATAGAAGCAATGGAACTTGGCTTGATTGATAAAGTAATAGCTGAGCGTAAAGATATTAAGATTGAAAACATTAAAGTTAAACAAAAGGTAGTTTAATGGATAACAATAATGATTTACACTACTGTTCTTTTTGTAACAAGGCACAAAACGAAGTAGATAAATTGATTACTAACTCTTCAGATGGTTTAAAGGTGTTCATTTGTAATGAATGCATAGAGTTATCCCATAAAGCAATAAGTCAAAAGAAAGAGAGAGCTTTTAATTCAGATCATATATCTGATATGAAGCTATTACTAAAGAAACCTGAAGATATAAAAATTTTTCTTAGTAAGCATGTTGTAGGTCAGGAACATGCGCAACACGTTTTATCTGTGGCTATGTATAACCATTGTCAATCCATGGTGCAACTTCATTCTATAAGTGATATTGAAATTGAGAAGTCAAATATAATGCTTATTGGCCCTACTGGTTCTGGTAAGACTTTGCTAGCAAAAACACTTGCTAAAGTTTCAGATGTGCCATTTGCTATGGCCGATGCGACAACTTTGACTGAGGCAGGTTATGTAGGTGATGATGTAGAAAGCGTGTTGTCACGTCTATTACAAGCTGCAAATTATGATGTTGCAAAGGCACAGCATGGTATAGTGTTTATCGATGAAATAGACAAGATCACAAGAAAGTCTGAAAGCGCTTCAATAACCCGTGATGTTTCAGGTGAAGGGGTCCAACAAGCTCTACTAAAAATCATGGAAGGTACGGTTGCTTATGTTCCTCCACAAGGAGGGCGAAAACACCCACAACAAGAGTTTATACAAGTAGACACTAGTAACATACTATTTATTTGTGGAGGAGCTTTTGAAGGCCTAAATAAAATTATTGAGGCAAGAAAAAAGGGAACATCAGTTGGCTTTGGAGCGGATATAAGTCAGTCTAAAGCACAAAAGAAAAAAAATGCTTTACGCGATGTTCAACCTGAGGACTTAATCAAATTCGGTTTGATACCCGAATTTGTAGGACGGGTTCCAATAACTGCTGTTCTAGATGAGCTGGATCACGAGGATTTAATACATGTGTTGACAGAGCCAAGAAATGCGCTAGTAAAACAATATAAAGCATTGCTTGCATTTAGTAAAGTAAACCTTGAGTTTTCAGATGAAGCAATATCAGCTATTGCTAAAAAAGCTATAAGCTATAAAACAGGTGCAAGGATGTTACGTGCTATCTTAGAGTCACTTTTGCTTGATGTTATGTATATATCCGGCAATGGAGGTTTTGAAGGTAGCGCTATAACGGTTACTAAGAAAATGGTAGAATTAGGTAAAGCGACGATTAATCATAATAATAAGGGTAGTGTTATAACGGTTAATGATTAATTTGAGGCATATATTATGAGTATTGGACGTGCTGTAAACTTTAATTCTACTGTATTACCAGTATTACCTCTAAGAGATGTAGTAATTTTTCCAAATATAATGTTGCCTTTATTCGTAGGTAGAGAAAAATCTGTTCATGCACTAGAGTATGCAATAAGTAGCAGTAGTCACCAAAACGAGATTTTTCTCATAGCACAAAAAGATGGTTCTATTGATAATCCAGAGCCAGAGAATCTTTATGAAGTAGGCGTGTTAGCAAACATTATACAACCATTAATAAAACTGCCTGACAATGCAGTAAAAGTCATGATTCATGGGGTAAGAAGGGGAAGAGTTATAGAATATATTAGCTCTCACACTTTGTTACAGGCCAGAGTAGCGTTAGATGGTCATTATGAGTATGGAGAAAATGAAGATAATATTGATTTAGAAGCTTTAAGGCGTTCTGTTATAGATGCATTCGACAATTGGTGTAAACTAAGCAAGAAAAGTCGACCCGAGATTATTATTGACCCCATTGATCAAGTTAAAGAGGTTAATCAAATTGTAGATATGATAGCTTCGCACTTAAATATAAAGGTATCAGATAAGCAAAACATACTTGAAGTTTATAACCCAAAAGAGCGTTTAAAAAAAGTTTTTGCTCTTATTGAGAGAGAAATAAGTATTTTGAGTGCACAAAACCGCTTGTATAAGACAATTAAATCACAGGTTGAAAGTACTCAAAAAGTTTACTACCTTAATGAGCAATTAAAAGCTATACAGAAAGAATTAGGTGAGTTTGAAAATGGAGATGAAGGGAATATACTCAATGAATTTGAAAAAAAGATAAATGAAACAAAGCTTTCTGAGGAAGCAAAAGAGAAAGCCATAACTGACTTAAAGAGATATAAGAAAATGAATCCCATTTCTCCTGAAGCAACAGTTATATCTAGTTACTTGCATTGGTTGCTTGATTTGCCATGGGGAAAGTACAAAGATGCAAAAATTAACTTAAATGCGGCTAAAAAAATCTTAGATGAAAATCATTATGGCATAGAGAAAGTAAAAGATAGAATAATAGAATTTTTAGCAGTATTAAAGAGAGTAAAAGAGATAAAGGGTCCTATACTTTGCTTAGTTGGACCACCTGGTGTTGGTAAAACTTCTTTAGCTAAGTCTATGGCAAAAGCAGTAGGAAGAGATTTTGTTCGCATATCTCTTGGTGGTATACGTGATGAGTCTGAAATACGAGGACACAGGAAAACTTATATTGGCTCAATGCCTGGTAAAATCATTCAACACATGAAAAAAGCTAATTCATGCAACCCGCTTTTCCTGCTTGATGAAATAGATAAGATGGGTTCTGATTCGCGTGGTGATCCTGCATCTGCATTACTTGAGGTTTTGGATACTGAGCACAATAAACATTTTACAGATCATTACTTGGAAGTTGAGTTTGATCTTTCAAGTGTAATGTTTGTAGCCACAGCAAATAGCTTAAATTTACCGCATCCTTTGCGTGATAGGATGGAAATTATACAATTATCTGGGTATACCGAAGACGAGAAGATCAGTATTGCTACACATCACCTTATTCCAAAATTAAAAAAAGAGCATGGTTTGCATCAGAAGGAGTGGGAAATAACCAATGAAGCATTATACGAGTTGATACGTTTATATACACGTGAAAGCGGCGTGCGAAGCATGGAAAGGGAACTTGCAAAACTCATGAGAAAGGCAGTTAAAGCAATATTAACTGATAAAAATAAGAAAATATCCGTAGAGACTGGTAATTTACAAGATTATCTAGGGGTACGTAAGTATACCTTTGGCATTGCAGAAAATGAGAGTTTGGTAGGGATAGTAACTGGTCTTGCCTATACTGAAACAGGTGGTGATATTTTAATGATAGAGTCAGTCCTAATTCCGGGCAAGGGGGAAATAAAATACACAGGAAAGCTTGGAGAGGTTATGCAAGAGTCTATAAAAGCTGCGTATAGTTATGTGCGATCAAATTGTTTATTTTTCGGTATAAAACCCGAAAAATTTCAAAATAATGATATACATTTGCATGTACCTGAGGGTGCTGTGCCAAAAGATGGTCCCTCTGCTGGCAGTGCAGTATGTACATCTATTGTTTCTCTTATGACAAATATACCAGTTAACAAAAGTGTTGCTATGACAGGTGAAGTAACATTGCGTGGTAGAGTGTTGGCTATTGGGGGTTTGAGAGAAAAATTGCTTGCTGCGCTAAGAGGATCAATCAAAACTGTGATTATACCAAGTGAAAATGAGAAAGATATGCAAGAGATTCCTGCAAATATAAAAGAAGAAATCAATGTAATTTTTGCTGAGAATATTGATGAAGTTATAAAAGTTGCTTTGATGCACCCTATTACTTCAATTGATGATAATAACGAAATTAGTGTGTCTACCTCCATAGAAAATAAGGATAATACCTTCCCTTCATCAGAAACATTAAAGCACTAAATTGAAAAGGTTTATGCAATTTTCGTTTCTTTTTTTTAACCTCAAAGCTCTGATTTGAATATATAAATTACAAGTAACATATATGGCAATTTCATAAGTTCATTTTTCAAGCATATATTGCAATATCTCACTAGCAATTGCAACATCTTGGCGTGGAGTTTTACCATGTTCTATAAACACTGAGATTGCATAGCGCGGATCATGGTAGGGGCCATAAGCGATAAACAATTTATGACTTTCACCTTTAGAGTTTATCTCTGGTGTTCCGGTTTTGCCAGCAATTTGTATACTGCCTAGTCCTTTTCTATAGTTAGAATTCACCACGTCAAACATAGCTTTTCGAACCACACTAAGATGCTCATGATTCACATCAATATCAAGAAAGTCTTGCCCTGATTTACTCATCTCAATGTGGGGAATTACCTCCTTTCCTGTTGCAACCCTCGCTGCAAGAACTGCAAGCTGTAATGGCGTTGTAAGTAAATACCCTTGTCCTATAACTAAGTTAATGGTATCACCTAAATACCACTCTGAATATAGCTTGCGTGCACGCCAATCCACATCAGGCAACAATCCCGGAGCTTCTTCCTTAAACATTCCAATTAATGGTCCACTTCCTATACCAAATTTGCTAGCCATTTCTAGTAGAGAATCTACATTTATTTTTTTTCCTATATTATAAAAGTAAGTGTTGCATGAGAAGGCCATTGCCTCGTTTAAAGATACATATCCATGGACTTTGCTTTTTAGGCAACGAAATTTTCGTTCACCTATTTTCATATAGCCCCTACACGAGAACTTTTCTTCTGGTGTTATTATTCCATCTTTTAAACCCGCAAGCGCATCTATTATTTTAAATATTGAACCAGGTGGAATTTGATATGATAATGCACGGTTTACAAGCGGTAATGAAGGATTATTTAAATTTTTCCAAGTTTCATTTGATAATCTGCTAGTGAAAAGATTATTATCGTAAGAAGGTGAATTATATAATGCTAAAATTTCTCCGTTATTTACATCAATTACCACTGTGGAACCTTGGTGGTCTTTAAATATCTCTGCAATTTTCTTCTGTAAATCAACATCAATTGTCAGCTGTATATCTTGTCCGTCTTGCTGCGGTATGCTAGATAACTCTCTCATGATACGCTTCTTAGAATTTATTTCCTGCTCAGATTTTCCGGTCTTGCCTTTTAATACATGATCATATGTATATTCAATTCCACTAACCCCTGCTTCATTTATGTCTTGCTGTCTTTTTGTATATCCGATTATATGAGAACATATCGAACCAAACGGGTAATAACGTTTATAAAGAGCAGTTATTTTTGTATCTGATGATTTTGTTGCATCAGGTTTAATTTCTGATAACATCTGCAAATCAACTTCCCTAGTAAAGGTTTTTTGCCCATCAAATAAAACAATATACGAAATTTTGTTTACTGCGAGTTCAACGCTATTCCTATCCAAAATTCTGCCTCGTTTAGGAATGATAGTAACAATTTTTGTCCTATTATTATTAGATAGCACTTCGTATTTTTGTCTATCTCGTACTTGTAAAGTATACAACCTACAACTAAAAATAGCAGAAATAGTAAGCTGAATACCACCTAATATGAATGCCCTGCGGTTGAAGACCTTGTTTTTTGTCCACATAGAATTCCTTTAGAACGCACTCATCCTCCTTTTATTGGCACATTTCTAGCTTTCACTACATCACAAACCCTTTCTTCCCACTCACTTAAGGTAACAAGTTTGTAACCCGATTTTTTTAGTATTTCAATAATCTGAGGTAAAGCTTCAACTGTATTTGATTTGTTATCGTGATCATGGAACAATATAATCGCTCCATTATGTACATTGCTTAAAACTCTTTCAACCAAAATCTCTGATTTATCACCTTGCCAATCCAGAGAATCAACTGTCCATAGTATGGAACACATATTTAATCGATTAGTATTTTCGATCAAATTATCATTGTGACATCCATATGGTGGACGAAACCATTTTACATTCTGTTCTGTTACATTTTTAATTGCCACATTTGTCTTTTCCAGTTCTTGCAATTGCTCCTCACTTGAAAGTGATGTCAACTTCCTATGCGACCAAGAGTGATTGCCTAACTCATGACCTGCTTCATGGATTTTCTTTACTATCTCATATGTTTTTTTATTTATACGTCCACCAAGCACAAAAAATGTCGCTTTTGTTTTATTGCTCTCCAGAATATTAATAATATCTCCTGCTCTATTATAAGACGGTCCATCATCAAACGTAAGTGCAACAAACTTATCTTTGTTATTCAATAATTTCTTTATATTACTTAAATTTCTATATGATAGATCCAAATCACAACTGAGCCCACGATATGGTAAGTTAAAGTTACAATCACTACAGAAAACTGCGCTTGAATATAGCAAAAGAAAAGCGATTATTCTTATAAACATATATAATCAGCAAAGTGATAGAGTACTACACTTTTTTGCTAAATTAAACCACTTTTAACAGCTACCGTTTACTTCGTTACTTTATCAATATACTATATTAATAACTTTATATAATATAGTATGATTGCAAATATAAATACCGTTGCACTTCAGGGAACCAGCACAGTAAATGTTAATGCACAAATTCACATGGCAAATGGTATTCCAGCTTTTAATATTGTTGGACTGCCGGATAAAACTGTTGCAGAATCCAGAGAGCGCATCAGAGCAGCGTTAAATTCAATCAATCTTCTGTTACCTCCAAAAAGGATTACGGTTAATCTTTCCCCTGCGGATTTGCTTAAAGAAGGTAGTCATTATGATTTAGCTATTGCTGTTGGATTACTTGTTGTAATGAATGTGATACCAGTTGAAAAAGTTCAGTCTTATATAATTATGGGCGAGCTTGCACTAGACAGCAGAGTCATACCAATCTCAGGAGTACTTCCAACAGCAATCAATGCAAAACAGGCAAATAAAGGAGTAATTTGCCCAAGGGGAAATGGAGTAGAAGCTTTATGGGTAAAGAATGTTTCTATTCTGGCTATAGAGAAATTAACCGATATTATCAGACATTTTAAGGGTGAGCAGTTAATTCAGCCGGTAACTTTTAACTATAGCGCTGCACCCAAAGAAAAAAATTCAGTTCCAGATATAAAGGATATTAAAGGTCAAGTTGTTGCAAAAAGAGCAGCTGAAATTGCAGCAGCAGGTGGACACAATATGCTCCTTGTTGGACCTCCTGGTACTGGAAAATCAATGCTTGCTAAGCGATTTATAGGGCTATTACCTGATTTGACTGAGCAGGAGATGATTGATGTTAATATTATCTCTAGCATAACAAAAGCCGGTAACGAAACATTTAAAGTAACTCGTCCCTTTCGTGAACCTCATCACTCATGCTCGATGTCAGCGATGATAGGAGGAGGGAAAAATGCAAAGCCTGGGGAAATCACCATGGCTCACAATGGTGTGTTATTTCTTGATGAGCTACCTGAATTTCCAAGGCTTGTGCTTGATTCTCTACGTCAACCACTTGAAGATAGAAAAGTCACTATCGCAAGGGCAAATGCTCACATTACTTATCCAGCTAATTTTCAACTTATAGCTGCAATGAATCCCTGCAGGTGCGGTTATTTAGGTGATGCAAGTAGATCGTGCAACAAAGCTCCAAAGTGTGGCACAGATTACAAAAACAAAATATCAGGACCATTGCTTGATAGAATAGACATATGCATTGAAATGCCAAACGTTAGCATACTTTCTCCTGAAATCTCTGTGGAGGGAGAAAGTACCGAGGCTATAAGAGGAAGGGTGATAGCAGCGAGAAAAATTCAAACTGAGCGTTATAGTAAATTTAATATTCGTTGCAATGCAGAAGTCAGTGGTGAAGCATTAAATAAATTCACTGAACCAGATCAGGAAGGGTTAGAATTGCTAAAATACGTACTGAAAGAAAATTACATTTCCAATCGAGGCTATACACGTGTATTAAGAGTCGCAAGAACCATTGCAGATCTTGCGAAAAGTGAGGAAATAAAAAGAGCACACATTGCAGAAGCGCTGAATTACAGAATAAGAATGTATAAATAAATTAATCTGCTTGACAGAAAACTTTTTTTGCCATATACTGCCATTAGTGAAATTTTAATATTTTAGGAGTAGGTTTATGCCAATAATAGACAGAATGAAAGAGAAAGTTAAAAATGTTCGTAATCAAGGCTACAATTTTGTAACAGGACATAAAGGTGAGACAATTGGTATTTCTTTAGCAGTTATAGCAGTAGCTTCACTTACAGCTGCTTATCTCTTAAGTCCAGCTTATGCAACTTTTGTTGGTACAGTTGGAACAAAAGCTGCAACACTTGTTAGTCCTGCTATTACTGCAATGTCTGCATTTGCAGTTGCTCATCCACTCATTGCTAGTTTGGTAGTTCTTGCTGCAGTAGCAGCTTTAATAACTGCACCTGTGTATGCATATAAAAACAGTAATAAGGCAGCTCAAATTGAAGATCTCAATAAAGCGAATAATGATAAGGCAAGCCAAATTGGGAAAGCAGGTGAATTGCTTAATGGTGAAGCACCAGAAACCAAATTAAACGAGATCATACAAATACTTGGGGTACAAAAAGGAACTGCGAAAAGCTAGTAGCAGTTTTCAATAAAAAGGGATAGGCTTCTATCCCTTTTTCACAATTTTTTTTTGCATCTTAAGCAGTGTTATTTAAAAGTCTGTAATCATTACATCTATTAATAATGTTAAGAATAAGTAAATCTTGTTTACTGTTTGCGTATGTCAAAATGAAAAATGTTTGCATATTGTTAAAAAAGCAGTAACTTGTTATCAAGTGAATTCACTAATATTTGAGTAAAATTTAAATGTCAATCGACCTTAGTTTACCAGAGCTACCTGTATTACACCCAAGGATTACCGTTGTGGGAGTGGGTGGTGCTGGCGGAAATGCTGTAAACAACATGATTCAATCCAATTTACAAGGAGTAAATTTTGTTGTAGCAAATACCGATGCTCAAGCGTTAGAGAAGTCATTATGTGATAAAAAAATTCAACTTGGTATTAACTTAACTAAGGGCCTTGGTGCTGGTGCTTTGCCTGATGTTGGTAAAGGTGCAGCAGAAGAATCAATTGATGAAATTATGGAGCATATAAAAGATAGCCATATGCTCTTTATCACAGCAGGGATGGGTGGTGGTACTGGAACAGGTGCTGCACCGGTAATTGCAAAAGCAGCCAGAGAAGCAAGAGCGGTAGTTAAAGATAAAGGAGCAAAAGAAAAAAAGATACTGACTGTTGGAGTTGTAACTAAGCCGTTCGGTTTTGAAGGTGTGCGACGTATGCGCATTGCAGAGCTTGGACTTGAAGAGTTGCAAAAATATGTAGACACACTTATTGTCATTCCCAATCAAAATTTATTTAGAATTGCTAACGAGAAAACTACATTTGCTGACGCATTTCAACTCGCCGATAATGTTCTGCATATTGGCATAAGAGGAGTAACTGATTTGATGATCATGCCAGGACTGATTAATCTTGATTTTGCTGATATAGAAACAGTAATGAGTGAGATGGGTAAAGCAATGATTGGTACTGGAGAGGCAGAAGGAGAAGATAGGGCAATTAGTGCTGCAGAAGCTGCGATATCTAATCCATTGCTTGATAATGTATCAATGAAAGGTGCGCAAGGAATATTGATTAATATTACTGGTGGTGGAGATATGACTCTATTTGAAGTTGATTCTGCAGCAAATAGAGTGCGTGAAGAAGTGGATGAAAATGCAAATATAATATTTGGTGCTACTTTTGATCAGGCGATGGAAGGAAGAGTTAGAGTTTCTGTTCTTGCAACTGGCATTGATAGCTGTAACGACAATTCATCTGTTAATCAAAACAAGATCCCAGCAGAGGAAAAAAATTTTAAATGGCCTTATAATCAAATTCCAATATTAGAAACAAAAGAATATGCTTCAACTGAGCAAACAAATGAAAGAGTTAAGTGGGGCAGCAATGTTTATGATATACCAGCTTATTTAAGAAGAAAAAAATAATGCAATTTTGGCTACTAAAGTCAGAACCAAGTGAATACTCGTGGCAAAAAATGGGAAAGGAGCAGGTGACGCAGTGGAATGGTGTATGCAATTATCAAGCTCAAAATTACATGAGAGCTATGAAATTAGGCGATCTTGCATTTTTTTATCATACAGGTAAAGAGAGAGTTATACTTGGAATAGTTGAAGTATTAAAGGAGTATTATCATGTTTATAATTCCAAATTTGGACTAGTGAATGTAAAATTTTTGAAACCTTTAAGTAACCAAGTGACGTTAAACAGTATAAAACAAAACCCACTTTTGAAAAATATGGTTATATTAAAACAATCACGTTTATCAGTTTCTCCGGTTTTAGAGACTGAGTGGAATGAAATAATAAGGATGAGTAATGTGTAATACCTATTGCAAAACAATATTACCTCAGCACACAACATACAGCTGTATGAGTGTTTGTTTCGAAGTAGCCAATTTTGCATCAAACACAAAGCAGTGCTTGACACTGGAATCCAGCTGTAATGCAACCACATTAAAAATGTTGTGTTTTAATATAGCTTTTATATTCACTCACCTAATGTCTAATCAGAATTCCTGGATCCCAGACTGGGATGACATACTTCTAGTGTACAATATTCGTATAGTTGTGTGTATGATACGATGGTCTATAATTCTTCTTTTTTTGGTTCCAATGTCAAGTGATGGGATAATGTCCTTTCTGGTGCTTTATTCATGTTAGAAGTAAATATTCTTGATAAGAGGTGGCATAGTATTACGAAGGACCCACAGAGTTTTGTATTAAATATTATTAATGCTTCTCTAAAAGAATTAAAAATAGATCATTATAAACCAAATATATCAATAGCTCTCGCTGATGATAACTTGCTACATCAACTTAATCTTAAGTTTAGAGAAATAGATAAGCCAACTAATGTACTATCATTTCCATGCGAACAGTTATCTAGTGAATGTGATCTAGGAGACATAGCAATTGCAGTAGATACAATAGAAAGAGAGTCTCATGAGTACTGTATATCTATCCTCACTCACACTGCACACATGTTAGTTCATGGATTGCTGCATTTACTTGGCTATGATCATCAAAAAGAAGATGAAGAAATTATAATGAAAAGTTTAGAGAGCAAGATTTTAGCTTTGCTTGAATTTGAAAAGGAAAAGTATGGTAGATAATACCAAAA
Source organism: Wolbachia endosymbiont (group B) of Athalia cordata (assembly GCF_947251845.1). Classification (NCBI taxonomy): domain Bacteria; kingdom Pseudomonadati; phylum Pseudomonadota; class Alphaproteobacteria; order Rickettsiales; family Anaplasmataceae; genus Wolbachia; species Wolbachia endosymbiont (group B) of Athalia cordata. The sequence continues at coordinate 305,595 of NZ_OX366383.1, read as the reverse complement.
TATGTTATTTACAAAAAAGGGGTTTTAGCTGTAAAAGGTAAGCAATATGGTTCAGTTTTCTTTACCAAAAAATTCTAAAGTTAATAAAAAGGGCAAGATTTATCCTACTCCTACTGGAGCAAAAAATATTAGAAGATTTCAAATTTATCGTTGGTCTGCTGATGATGATAAAAATCCAAGAATAGACACATTTTTTATCGATATGGATAATTGTGGCCCTATGGTACTTGATGTATTAATAAAAATAAAGGATGAAATAGATTCAACCTTAACTTTTAGACGCTCTTGCAGAGAAGGAATATGCGGATCTTGTGCAATGAATATTGATGGTACCAACACTCTTGCATGCACTAAATCTATACATGATATAAAAGGTGAAGTAAAAATATATCCACTACCTCATATGTATATAGTAAAGGATCTAGTTCCAGATCTAAGCCAATTTTATGAGCAATACAAATCGATTAAACCTTGGTTACAAACAGATAAATCTGCCTTACAAAATAAAGAATACTTTCAATCTCCTGAAGATAGAAAAAAATTGGATGGTCTGTCTGATTGTATACTATGTGCTTGCTGTTCGACTGGTTGCCCAAGCTATTGGTGGAATGGTGATAAATTTTTAGGGCCAGCGATATTACTGCAAGCTTATAGATGGATTGCTGACAGTCGTGATAATAAGAAAGAAGAAAGACTTGCTTCTTTAAACGACCCATTTAAGTTGTATCGTTGTCATACAATAATGAATTGTACAAAAACCTGCCCGAAAGGGCTTAACCCAGCAAAAGCGATAGCGAAAGTAAAACAGCTTATGGTAGAGAGAGAAGGAATTTGAGTGTTATTTCTGGCACTCTTCGTAAGAAAATAGTAGACCCTCTGAAGCATAGGGTATTGTTAATACTCTAAACGTTCTTCCATTCATGAAATGTATTGTTTCACCATATGATTCCAGTAATCTTTTGAACAACTCATGTCTTTGATTATTAATAGTTTGAAAATCCTTTTTTCCTAAAAGCTTTTTAGATTCAAATAGGTGAAGCATAATCTCGTGATAAGTTGGATAAGACTCCAAAAATTTTGGATCAAACTGAAAAGTTTTTATAAAAGCATTATTATAAAATTTTAGCTTTTGATTCTTACTATATATCGCCACAGCAATCGATAGCTTCTCAAGCAAACTTTCTTGTGCAGCTAAACAATTGCTTAGCTCAGTATGTAATTTTTTTTCATCACTAATATCTTTTCCATACATTACTATGCTATTAGAATTTTGCACTGGAACTTCAACAAAATTAAAAACCTTAGGTTCGTTCTTGTAAGTTATTACACACTCTCCTGGTTTTACGTTATAGGAGCCACTCGCAACAGTAAATTTTTTAGAGCTGCCTATATATTTATCATAAAATAAGTTATAAAACCTTACTTTTTTATTCTTATTGTGCTTCAGTATTGGAAATGGTAAAGAGTCAAAAATTTTTTTATAGCTCTCCAATTCTCGCATAAGCTTACTATTTTCTAACTCAAGTTCATTAGCTTTTATCTTATAATCGGAGATATTCCTTATCCATAACAACACACCAATCACATTATTAGAATAATCTATTATGCTTTTACCATAACATGTGCAATAAACCTCACTGTCTTTTGACTTTAAATCTAGAGTAAAAGATTTATTTATTTCCTTTGCCTCAGCAAAACTTTTAATTAAGCTTTCTGATTGCTCAAAAAAATTTACAAACTCATTAAATGAATAAAAAACAGTATTAAGCAAAATTAGTAAATTGGGAGAAAATTTTTCTATACGTTTTTTTGCGTCCCAAATATAAAATCCATCATTCACAGTATCTATTAAATTATTTATGATAACATTTTGATGTTGTAAGTCCTTAATTTTATTACTAATTTTTAATTTAGAATATGAGAAAAAGAAGAATACTAGAATTAGTAGTAAAACTATTTCATACAAAAAAAACATAGTATTCTAAAACAAATATAAAAATTTGTAACCTCTCAGCAAAGAGATTGTACTGAAGAGGTATATAAGTGAAGATTGCCCAATACCCTAAAGCCTAATCTCTTATAAAGGTTTACAGAAGGTTTCATGCAATGTGCTACTATGTATTTGCACTCAAATTGCCTAGCTATCTTTATTCTTTCTAGAACCATTTGAGTTCCTATTCCACGACCCCTGTAAATTGGTAAAACTCCATCGCTATAAAAACCAGCTATGCTGTCTTGAATATAAAGACCGCATGTTCCAACAATTTCGTTATTTAGCATTACAAGAAAAAATCTTAACCTTGAGCTCTTATCATCATAATTCGATAATTGGCGAAAAAATGTGCTAACAATACTAATTCTATGATAAAAAATTTTAGAAGTGTGTAAATCTAATTGCTCTAAGAGCTCACTACTATTTACAACATTGAACTTCAAATTTGGAACAGCATCATCAGGCAAAAAATAATCTTTTATATTGAGTAAAACTTTTTTTGGTGTGCTAACGTGTTTTATTTCGCATTTTTCTAAAATACCCCCTATTTTTATACGTGGACTTATTATCCATGTTGCTTCTATATTTCGTGCTTTGAGATAATCTAGAGTTCTGCATATGGAAAGCTCAGTACATTGATCTTCACAAAACACAAAATTAAATAACGATTCTCTGGTACCATTTACTGTAAATATAACATTATCAAATTCGTCATGTATTTCCCACTTGGACAAATTCGTTGCATAAAGTATATAATCCTTTAGGTTCTGAATAATTAAGCTTGAATAACAAATTTTTTTATTCTGCATAAACCAACAATAAACAATAAAAGGCTCCTATAAAAACAAAGGCTAAAATTGCAGCTACAACATCATCTAGCATAATACCTAAAGGACCTTTTGTATTTTTATCAATCAAATTTATAGGCCACACTTTTATTATATCAAAAAACCTAAAGGAGAAAAAGCACACCAACAATACAGAGCTATTCATTTCTTGTTCTAATAATATTGAAACTAGAAGTACTGTCAGCAATTGACCAACTACTTCATCAATTACTACCTCTTTTGGATCATGCGGAGCTTTGTAATGTTGTATATAATTGCCTGTAGACCATAATCCAACTAAGAATAAAAAAAAAATAATTGCTGTACCTAAAATTCTGTCATTGAGTAATATAGGAACAATTGGGTAAGCAGCCAAGCTGCCTATAGTACCTGGCATGTGTTTTACCGTGCCAGATAGCCACCATGTTGATATTAATTTATATAAAAATTTCACAATATACCGAAATATAAAACTAATTTACAAGAACAGAAATAGTATCTTCTATAGAAGTATTTTCATATAGCAATCTATAGATCGCTTCACATATGGGCATTTTTATCTTTAGCTTTTCTGCTAAATCAAATGCAGACTTAGCAGTGTTAAAACCTTCAATTACCGACTTACCTTCTGATAAAATCTGCTGAGCACTAGAACCATTACTATTAGCTACTTTAGATCCAAAAGATAGATTTCTTGAATTTAATGATGTGCATGTCACAACCAAATCGCCTAAGCATGCTGGTCCAAGTAGTGTATTTATATCTACATTGCCGTCACCAACTTTTGCTGAGTATAAAGCCTTAATTTCACTCATACTTTTCGTAATTAATGCTGCATGAGCATTAAACCCAAACCTACCTAGAACAACCCCACATGCTATAGCAAAAACATTCTTTAACGCTGCACAAACTTGTATTCCTATAACATCGCTACTAAGGTACAATTTAATATTTTCTTGCTGTAGCTCTGATACTAATTTTAAACCTAATACTTCATTTTGACATGCAAGAACCATCGAATATGGTAATTTTCTTGCAACTTCTATAGCAAAGCTAGGACCAGAAAAAACAGCAAGAGGATTATTAGGTAAAACTTCATTGACTACTTCACTAGGTAATTTTAATGTAGATTTTTCTATTCCCTTACAAGCCAAAATTATTGCCACATTTTTTTTTAGGTTACAATCATTCAATTGATGACATATCTCCCTTAGAGACTGAGTAGGAACAGCTAGAATTATTACTGAAGCATTAACTGCATCTTCAATAGCTAATTTTACTGATACATTATCAGAAATTGGACAATCAGGTAGCTTGTCACTTTCTCTTTTCTCTTTAATTGATTCAAATATGGCCTTATTGCGAGTCCACAAAATTACATTTTTCTTACTACTTAATGAAATCGCAATTGCTGTACCCCATGCGCCAGCACCTAAAACTGATATTACCACTCAATATTCCTGAAAGTATTACTTATAATTTAAAACTGTAGAATAAGTAAATTAAAAATATAACATAAAAGTATAAAATAGTTTAAATATCTATTAACCTAAGTATTCTTTTAATAAAAATAGCTTCTATTCAATATTTACTAAAAATAGTGTTATTATAGTATATCTATTGTATTTTAGATCTATTTGTATAATTTTGGAACGACACATTAACTATTAATTAATAAGTGTAATTTCTATTATTCATTAATAAAAATTTGATTTGTTACTTTCCTTGGTTATATATATTACTAAAATTATAAATTATTTATGGGGTGTAAAATATGCGTATATTATTAATTGAAGATGATCAAGTAAGTGCAAGGACTGTAGTTAATGCCTTAACTTCTGATGGACATTTTTGCGACGTTGTTACTTCTGCACAAGATTATAACAATAATATGGTTTCCTCGGGTGGAGACTGTTACGATCTAGTTATTCTAGATATACACCTGCCTGGTGATATTGATGGATATGATATACTGTTAAGATTAAGAAGTGCAAAAATCAAAGTTCCTGTTTTAATACTTTCGTGTATCTCCGCTGCCAACCATAAAGCTAAAGGACTTGGGTATGGTGCCGACGATTACTTAACCAAGCCATTTCACAAGAGCGAATTATTAGCTCGAATTAAGGCCATAGTCCGACGTACTAAAGGCCATCCCGAATCAGTGATAAAGATTGGTAATATGAATATCAATTTTGATCACAGGATTGTTGAGGTAAAAGGCAAAACAGTTCACCTTACTAACAAAGAGTATTCCATGATAGAATTGCTGGCATTGCGTAAAGGAGCAGTGTTGACAAAAGAAATGTTTTTAAACCATCTTTACAATGGCTTGGACGAACCTTCAGACAACAAAATAGTTGATGTTTTTATGTGTAAATTACGTAAAAAACTTGAAAGTGCAAATGATGGAATAAGCCACATAGAAACCGTTTGGGGTAGAGGATATGTTCTAAAAGAGTATGTTGACGATGAAGAATACTCTAGTGTTAATATAAGCGAAAGCAGTAGTGACTATCAAGCAGAACAAGTGAAGGACAACGCATGAAATGCTTTATTCACCCATTCATTGAAGCAACAAAATAGGTAGATGAAATAAGATAAAAACCAATCGTAAAAGTGAGGTAACATGGTTAGTCTTTTAGAACTTTACAAAGACTTGCAGCAAAAAATAGAAAAGTTGGAAGCGGAGCTAAAAAGTTATAGGTAAGAAAGTAAGGCTTTAGAGATAGAGAATGACGAGTTAAAGGAAAAGCTCGGTTAAAATTCAAGCTTTGTTAAGTTCAAAAGGAAATAAAATAAAGAGATAAGCCAAGAAGTAAAAGGAATATAGGTGGTCAAATTGAGCGTACAGGATATGTGAAATGTTTGATACATTTACATAGTATGGCTGACATTCATGCATTGCCTAGGTGAAATATAAGCCGAGTTCTGTTTATGTAGCTATTTATCTGGAGTAAATGTTACCATTTACTTCATGCGATTTACCCGAGTAGATATGAGAAAAACATAAAATCTACTTCTATTTAATCTTGCTCCTAGTGTTGGTTACTTGACTACCAATGTTGCCATTGTTATGGTGCGCTCTTACCACACCTTTTCACCCTTGCCTAATAATATTTTAGGCGGTAATTTTCTGTAGCCCTATAACTGGAGTTACCTCCGGCGGGCGTTACCCGTCACTACCTTTTCTTGGAGCTCGGACTTTCCTCTGCTGTGTTTATCACACAACAGCAGCTACTTATTTCACCTAGAAATTATACTTTAACATTAAAATCACAAAAGCAAAAGAAAATTTCCTAACAGTCTACATACTAAAAACATTCAGACAAATAGCTAAAGGTGATATTCCGGTACATCATCGCTATCCCAAGATAAGCTTTTTTCACTTTTAGACTCTAGCTCAGTCAGTCAAGATCCTGGTCCACCGCTTGAAGACGATGAGCTACTTCTTGACCGACTACTACTCTCCACCGATATACTGTTTAGCACCGTTCCAGATTGATCCATAGTTTGCATAGATATATGGCTAATTCTGTTAATAGCGATAAAAATTTCTTCATCGCTACCATTTGAATGCGATTCCAAATCAGCTAATTCTAACACATGAGTAGTATTATAATAACCGTGATATTTCTTAATACATTTATATGCTATGAATCCTATAATTCCAGCAACACCTATTGATCCAACTAAAGATCCCCCTATCATTCCTGCCCTATTAGACCCTATAGCAAGTTGAGTAGGCTGTGGTGAAGAAGTAGATTGAGAAAATAAAGTTGTAGTGAACATAGGAGTTGTCAACTCCCTTGTTCTAGTACTTGGCATAGTAGACACTGTTTGTGTAGTTCTCTCTGAGCTTGTTGTTGGCACAGTTGGCTCCACTGTTACTGTGCTTGTTTGAGTCGTTGAAGGTTTATTCATCGTAGAAGTTGACGCAACAGTTGCTGCTGTAGGTTTTACAGTACTTGTTTCAGTTTCCGAAGGCACACTGGTTGACGTTGTAGCAACCGTGGTCGCTTGTGAAGTAGTAGTTATTTTTGCTACTGTTGTTGGCTCCACTGTTACTGTACTTGCCTGAGTTGTTGACTCTGTTGAAGGCCTATTCGTTGTAGAAGTAGGTGCAGTGGTAGTTGATGCTACTGTTGTTGACTCCACTGTTACTGTACTTGCCTGAGTTGTTGACTCTGTTGAAGATTTACTCATTGTGGAAGTTGGTACAATGATAGTTGATGCTTCTGTTGTTAATTTGGTAGTCTTTACAGTGTCGGTTTCTGTTGTGCTAGTAATTGCAGCAGTCGTCGTTTTCTTAGAAGTCACAACCGTCTCTGTAACAGTTATAGGAGCCACAGTACTGCTGGAAATAATACTAGGCATCAATTGGCCGTTAATGATATTAACAAAATCACTGAGAGCTTTGATACTGCTTGTCGGTATTATCGTTGCTTCAGAAGATTTTCCAGAGCTCTCTCTATTAAAAGTTATAATACTCTCTCCACTTACCGCAGTGACGATAAAGCCTCCTTGGCCATTGTCTTTAACATACAATTGTTCTATAGGATCTTCACATTCACAAACAGTAAAATTTGATTTTGCTCCTCTCTTAGCAAGCCTTGCTAAATGCAATTCTTGCGTATTAGAAGATTGTTTTTTTGCAAGAAAAGCAACTAAATCATCACCTCCAGTTCTTCTTACATACTGTAAAAAGTTTATTTTTCCTGGATTAGAGTTAATAGATGATGCTATATTTAATTGGCCGCTTTTATTACCAAGCAAAAAGTCATTAGCTCCCTTTCTATCTTTCAGATTCTGAACTACTTCAGCCACATCAAATTTAAAAATGTTTGTTCTTACCTCTTGATTTTCAGGAACGTTTGGTCTCACTTGCGAATAAAGCATCGTATTTTCATCCAATACTAATTGTCCTGGATTATCAAATTTGAGTAATTTTCTTTCTATGGTGTGTTTTGCTCCAGGTAAAGCCCTAAATTTTCCATTTGTGTCTGATTGTAAATACCAAGAAACTAAAGCTTGATCCTTTAAGTTATGAGCAATTACAACAACATTACCATTACCAACTTTTACTGCTTTTGGTTGAAAATAACTATTGCCTTCATTTGCAAGACTATTTATATCAATGTTCTTGTATAATTTTACTTTTCCTACGTATTCAACTAAGGGAACATTAGTTGAATGCTTGATTTCATAAGTGTTGAATGTTAAGCCTTTGATGCACTTTCTTTCTTTGTTAGTTTCTTCTGTAGGAAAGATAACTCCAACTTTATCTATTTCAGCTGAATTTTCTATTAGTGTGGGAGATAATTGGCCCTTGAATTCATTTGCTACGTTGACACATGTATCACACTCGTATGTTTTCGATTGATATAATGGACTAATAAGTAACTTTACTCTACTGCTTCCATTGCCGTTATCTTGATAGCTGAGTCCATAAGTAACTCCATTTCCTTCAATCAACCCTACGTTTACTGGGTTAAAACCTATCGCTTCTTTAACTTTCAGTATAGTTGTATTAACTCCAAATAATCTACTTAATATAGACATAATTATATTTAAGATTTTAATAAAACGCTATTATGATTATTTCTATATGTAACGTCAATAAAATTTTAACTAAAATTAAGAAATTAATTTTTAAGTACTCTAAGATAATACGCTAATAAACTCAGATTTCCCATAGACAATATGTTTCCTTTGAAACCATATAATAAATTTAGCAGCTTGTTGACAACAGAAATTCCTTTACAAATTGTCCCAACTTCCTTATCATGACAGTAAGAGTATTTATCCTTGTTTTTAATCTCTACAGATTTAACAAGAAAATTCAGTAAAAAAACTCAGATATTTATTGGCAAATTACATAAAATTATAGCGACTTTTTTTATTTTTTCTACATTCAGCCAAATCGCGCTTGTTAGCACATTATTACAATGCCAATTTACATTATAAAACTCACTACTAGGGGATTCTTTTGCCTTTTTTCCATCTAGTTAATTTCTTAATGTTTATAATCCCGCTACGTGTTAGTGATATAACTATACAAGAAGTAGTAGAAAGCTAGCTTGCATTAGCTTTATTTGTTATAATTACATTCGGTTTTATAAAGTGAGGAGTAAATATGCCAGAAGTTACTGGGCAAGATTCTAATAAGGAAAGTAGAATAGAAAACGAGCTACAACAAGATTATGAATATGAATTGATTAAAAGTTTATTCATGTTTCCTGATAGGCGTCATTTGGTAGATATTGCTGAAGCTACAAAAGGCTCGTTTGATAATTTAATGTGTGCGTGGCTTGTTACAACTGAGTTGACAGACAGTCAAGAAGAGTTAGATGAGGAATTGCTATCTATTTTTAGTGCAATGAGATCTTTGAGTGCAGGAGATAGTTACCGACAACTTCAAAAGTTTTTATTAAATAATAAAGATAATCAAGATCTAAAAACCGTTCTTAATTGTGAGAGGGGAGAGTCTAGTTTGACGATATTGCACATAATATCAAGTATGGCTTGGGCAAGAAAACAATATGATTGTGCCGTAAGTTTGCTTTTAGAAGCAGGAGCTGACCCTAATATCAAGAATGATAAAGGAAGGACACCATTACACTATGCTACTGGACCTTATAGTATAGCTGCTCTCTTAGAAAAGGGAGCTGACCTTAATGCAGAAGATAATGAAAAAAAAACGCCTTTGCATCATGTTGCTAGTGTTGGTTGTTCTGAAGGCGTAGTTTTACTCTTAGAGAAAGGAGCTATTTCTGATCAAGGTGATAAACAAGGCAAAACTCCTCTGCAAGTTGCACGTGATAATCATCATGAACATATTGAAAAGTACTTTGTGACTTATAAGCGAGATAAGTTGAGTGATAAGTTACGCTCTATAATGGAAACAAAAGATTGGTTCGAAGATGGTTCAGGTTACGTTTTAACTAAGAGACAGGGGGGCTTGAGAAGAAAGTTGTTGGATATAGTAAACAACTCAGAAGGTGATTCAGTTGTTGAAGATCTACAAGAATTCTTAGATGATTTTGGGAATGATCAAGATCTAAGAATGGTTTTGAATCTTCGAAGTAATGAAGGAGAGTTACAGGTGCATCAACATGCTAAAAATCTTGATTCTTTTGCTCGTTCAGGTACTGATGAAAGAGCAAAAAACCAACTTAAGTTTGAAGTAAAAAGATTACTTTTGAAAGCAGATGCAATCAATTTACAATGGTCAAGTTATGATGAGAAGGAGTATTGTTCTAGGGATTTATGGAGTAATTTACCGCCGAATCGACAGATAAAGCTAAAAGAATTTTTAGATAAAGTTTCTAAAGCTCAAAATATGGATGAACTGGAAGGAGTTGTAAACGAAGCTATTCTCTCAGGAGGAAGATTTAACAGACGATTTTCTCAAGATAAGAAGCGTAACTTTACAGATTGTGTTATGGAAAGGATTGGTGAGTTAGGAAAGAATCCTGAAGTTGCAAGCAGGATAGTATGCAAGTTGGTATCAATAGGGGCAGTGTTATATAATAAGGATAATATGAAAGTAATTGATACACTAGAATCTGAATTTAAAGAGCACAAAGGGAATATGATAGAAGCTTATTACGAGTATATATATAGCACTCTAGATTTTATGGAAGTTATAAAAGGAGCAGTTATTAATGGTGTGGTAAGAAATGCAAAAATGGATAACACCACTTTGTATTCAGAATATTCTGAGGATAGCACAATAAATGTTGCAAGGCTCACAGAAAAAGCTAGTGAGTTAAGGCGAGCTCAGGGAAACATAGACTATGAAAGAGATATAATAAAGATTGGTAAAAGTGAGGTAGCAATTATAACAAAGAATGGTATAAGGAATTACACCAATCTTGCGGACGATAGTGATATAGTGTTGACTTTCCCTACCACTAAGGGAGAGTTAGACGTTAGGTTATATCCTGATAAGCAAAATAAAAACTGGATAAAGGTAGAAGTAAGAGATCAAGAGAGGTTGAAAGAATTAAAAGATTGTGGAGAAGAAATAGGAAAAAATTGCTTATTTGGTGGTTACTCAGTTTACAATGCTATTGAACGTGGGTACTTTGAAAGGCCTGCAGGAATTTTCCAGGGAGAAAGATTACAAAGTGGTGAAAAAGTTTCTCATGTAGATCAATTACAAAGTAAAAAAAATAATAAGGTACGTCAAATTGGATTATACTAAGCTTGGTTTACAGTAGGTCTTAGATTATGCAAGAAGTCTAATTGCAATTGTTAACTCTTCAAGTATAATTTGTTGAGATTTACATGAACCTTATTAGATGAAAGAGAAAGAAGAGCAGTTTAGTTTTACACCAGACAATCTTAGCAAAGCAAAAAAGTCTATAGAGATGTATCCTAAAGGTAGAGAAGGAAGCGCTGTTATGCCTTTACTGTATCTAGTACAAGAACAATGCGGATGGGTTCCTGAATCTGCCATGCGCTACGTTGCTGACATGCTTCATATTCCACATATTCGCGTGTATGAAGTGGCAAATTTTTATACCATGTATAATTTAAAGCCAGTAGGTAAATATCTAATACAAGTTTGTAGAACAACTCCTTGCTGGTTATGCAATAGCGAGGAAGTTTTAAGTACCTTTAAAAAGAAGCTTGGAATCAATATCGGTGAAACCACTAAAGATAATCTATTTACTTTAAAGGAAGTTGAATGTCTTGGTGCATGTGTTAATGCCCCTGTTGTACAGATCAATAACGATTTTTATGAAAACCTCACTCCTGAAAAAGTGGAAAATATCATAGCAGAACTTTCAAGTAAATAGATGGAAAAGTTCTCGTTTAGGATAACCAAGCAATCAGGTTCTGCAAGAGTTGGAACGATCAAAACTCCAAATGGAAGTATAGAAACACCAGCATTTATATTTTGTGCAACCAAAGCTGCTATTAAAGCTGCAGATATCGAGAGAATCAGAGAAGCAGGTACTCAGATAATACTTTCCAACACCTATCACCTAATGCTCCAACCGGGAGAGGATACTGTGGCAAAGCTTGGTGGCTTGCACAAGATGATGGGATGGAGTGGGCCAATGCTCACTGATTCTGGTGGATACCAGATATTTAGTTTAGGACACGGATCAGTTTCAGAAGAGATAAAGGGAGTAAGACAGAAACAAAAAACTCTGATCAAAATTAACGAGGATGGGGCAATTTTTCGTTCTTACATAAATGGTAAAACTTATTGTCTAACTCCTGAAAAGTCGATACAAATTCAACAAAAATTAGGTGCAGATTTAATCTTAGTTTTAGATGAATGTACTCCATTTCACGTCAGCAAGGAGTACACAAGGAAATCGATGCTCATGAGCCATAGATGGGCTGAACGTTCTTTAAATGAATTTGAAAAAAATAATAATGGCAAACAGGTGCTTTATGGAATTAGTCAAGGCGGAGTGTATCAAGATTTGCGTAGAGAAAGTTGTGATTTTATCAACGATTTGCCATTTTTTGGTCAAGCAATAGGTGGATCACTTGGTCAAAGTAAAGAGCAGATGTATGATGTAGTTTCCTTTACTATGGAACATTTAAAAAAAGATAGGCCTACTCATTTGCTTGGTATTGGTGGAATTGTAGACATTTTTCGTGGAGTAGAGCTTGGAGTTGATACATTTGATTGCGTGCATCCAACTCGCCTCGCAAGACATGGTGGCGCGCTTGTTAAAGTAAAAAATAGAGATTCTATTTCTTCAAAGTGCAAAGAGCATATTAATTTGCGAAATCAACGATTCGAACTAGATGATAACCCAATTGAGAGTGATTGTTTGTGCTTTACCTGCAGAAAACATTCAAGAGCTTATATACACCATCTACTGAAAGCTAAAGAGTTGCTGGCTTATACACTCGTTACCATTCACAATGTTTTCTTCATGAATAAGTTGATGGAATCAATAAGACAAGCAATATTGAATGATAGGCTAGATCAGGAAAAAAATAATTGGATTAGTGAAATACCGCTGCATTGTGAATTATATACCTAGTTCATATTTTACACATGTGCGTTGCATTTTTTAATCTTCTTTAAAAACTTGACAGTACATTATATATACGGATATACTAGAAATATAATTTTTGTGAGGCATTTATGGTTAAAAATAAAGAAAAACATCAAATAGCGTTTTGCGTTTCAGCCTTTACACTCTTAGCTGGTTTATCATTAATCGCAACTGGAATTGCAGTGGGTACTGTACCTGCTATAGCTTCTTGTTTAGTGATAGGAGGAGTTTTAACTGCCTTGTCTATTGTGCAATCAGTAGAAAGCTATTTATTTTTACAAAACAGCGAAAAAGCTTTCAATAAAATAATTAGTGGTATACGCGATGAACCAGAAAGGAAACTTTTTATAGAAAGGATTTTGCAACCATTCATTGAACTTTTTAGTGAGCATAAGCAACATAATTAAAGTACACTAAGCATAGAAACAACTTTATCGTAACTTGGCAGTGACTTAATTTCTCCAATCGCAGCTAAAGTAATTCTCTCATGCTGAGATAGCAATTCTTCTGCTGCTTTTTTTATATCGTAAATAGTAACAGCACTAATTTTTTCTATTAATTCATTTTTACTGATGTATTTATTATAGTTACCGTAGTAGTGTCCTAACGTTTCAGCACGCGAGCTAACACTTTCGCGTGACATTAAAATTTGAGATTTTACTCGTTCTTTTACTCTATTTACTTCTTCTTCCTTTAAATCATCTGTAGACAATTTCTTTAGCTCTGTCGTTATGGATTTTAAAAGCTTATCTAGATTACTACTATCTGTACCAGCAAAAATCGAAAGCATTCCCGTATCAGCATAGCTAGAGTTGAATGAGTAAATGGAGTAAGCAAGACCCTGCTTTTCTCTTACTTCCTGGAATAGGCGTGATGACATGCCACTTCCCAGTATAGAATCAAGCACTTTAAATGTGTGATATTTATTATCATCACGAGAAACACTAGGTAGCCCAATTAACAAGTGCACCTGATCTAATTTACGATGCTCTCGATACTCACCACTGGTATAACCTGCATTCTGGCTTTTTTTCAGCTCTTTTGAATGAATCTTTGAGAGAAAGTCTTTGATTAATTGAACAACTTCCTCATGCTCAACATTTCCTGCAGCAGCAAATATCATATTTCCGCCAAAGTAATGCTCCTTTATGTAGTTATTCAGATCTTCTCGAGTAAAAGATTTGACAGTATCTTGCGTGCCCAGGATTGATCTACCAAATGGTTGATCTTTATAAGCTGCTTCAAAATACTTATCAAAAATGATATCACTTGGTGAATCATTGGTTTGAAAAATCTCTTGTATTACAACACCCTTTTCGCGTTCCAATTCATCCTCTGGAAATGTAGAATTTATTAATATATCTATTAATATATCAATGCCAGTTTTTATATCTTTTTTAAGAACCTTTGCATAATAACTGGTGCTTTCTCTACCGGTGCAGGCATTGAAGGCTCCACCTATGTCGTCAAAAGCTTTTGCAATTTCAAAAGCAGTTCTCGTTTTCGTTCCTTTGAAAGCCATGTGCTCTAGGAAATGAGATATTCCATTTTGACTTGCGCTTTCAGCTCTACTGCCAACACCAACCCGTATATTTAAAGCTACGGAATCAACGTCATGCACTCGCTCAGTTATTATGCGCAGACCATTATCTAGTTTTGTTACTTGTGGTATATTCATCTTATATATTCTTCTTTAAATTCTCTTCTACAAAATCCCAATTGATCAAATGATCAAGAAAAACTTTTATGTAGTCAATTCTGCGATTTTGGCAATCCAAATAGTATGCATGCTCCCATACATCCATAGTAAGTAGTGGCACCTGGCCATAAATTAGCGGTAGATCCGCATTTGGAGTTTTAGTGATTTTGAGTTTTCCTTTTTCAAGCACTAACCACACCCATCCACTGCCAAATTGGCTTACTCCATAATTTGAAAATTCTTCACAAAATTTGTCAAAGCCACCAATATCATCTTGAATTTTTTTTGCTAGAAGACCATCATCTTTAGGCTCACCACCACCATTTTTTTTCATTGAATTCCAATAAAAAGTGTGATTCCAAACTTGTGCTGCATTATTAAAAATAGGAACTGTATTATTATTTCCATGAACTTTCGTTACTAATTCCTCAATTTCCATATGTTGATAATCTGTGTTTTCAACCAGTTCGTTGAGTTTATTTAAATATCCCTTATGGTGCTTATCATAATGAAAATCTAATGTCTTTACAGATATATAAGGCTCTAAAGCTGCTTTATCATATGGCAGCTCAGGTAAAGTAAAACTCATGCTGACCTCTTTATTTTCGATGGTATGGTAATATGTGCTTTTGCGCAATAAATAATTTAGTTGAGGTACTGATTGCATTTATTCTGAAACAAGCTATATTAGTAAGATAATTATGTTTTTATTTTAGAGGGGTAATATGTCAAGTTTATTCAAGAATTTTAGTGGATATGCTAAGTTCGGAGATGTTCCTACCAAAAGTGTTGGATGTAACAAAATTCCACAAAATAGTTTCTATAAATCCGTTTACCTTATCAACAGTGTTATTGGGCCAGTGAAAAATGTAGCTCTTGGCCGTTATATAGCAGAAGTTGGTTGTAATTCTATGGTTTGTGGTATTGCTTTTATACCAGTTAATATAGTCCTACAATCTTTGTATCTGGCATTGGCATATCTGTCATATTGGCCAGCAAAAGGATTAGCGAAAGCAGTAGATAGTTTTGATCTTAAGCGTAACACAAAATCGTTAATAGATTATCCATGCATGTTATCACGTAAAGCAAGTAGCCACAGTGCCATGATAGCTGGATTTGTTAACACAGTTTTGAGTTATGCTGTTAGTGCTGTCATTTGGGCTGCTGCGCTTGTTATTACACCACTAGTTTGGACTATTGATAAAGTAGCAAGCAAGTTTAGTGATGCAAACGCTGAAGGTGTTGGTGGTCCTTCTTTTTCAAAATAGATAGCCTACCAAGTGCATGTGAAACCATTGTATCTGTGTGGCAAAATAAAGTAGACGAGATAAAGACACCTATAGAAGCAAGAGGATGTCATGCAAGTAGCTGACACTGGCATCCCGATAGAATGTTGGGGAGTGTTAAATAAACTGTGTCAAACCGAGAAGTAAAGTAATAAATTGATAAAATGGAGGTTTGACACAGTTTATTTAACACTCCCTTTCGAGCAAGTTCTTTCAATCGAAACACTATATGTACGTTATCATCGTCAATTTCAATGCGTTGAGCTAATTTTCTTATTATATCAAGTTTAGTTTCCGAATATGCCTGATTAAGCTCTCTCAGAGGAAAAACTTTCTACACTGTTTGTGATAAAATCTAATTCTTTCTGTAGCCTCTTTTCATCGATAGCTTCTTCCCTTTGATCTCTGATTCCTTTAACTCCTTTTCCATGCTCTCAACTTCTAAGTCATACTTTTCCTTCGTTATATGACCCCTTGCATATACATAAGCTAATTTTTCTATACCTTGTTCTATTTTACTTGCACGCTTTTCAAGTTAATCCTTTGCTTGCGTACTTTCATGTTTTACGAGTCTGAGCTGATATTCCTTAGTCATTACCTCTGGTTCTTTGAGTACCATCTTCATTTCTTTCCATACTGCTTCTTCTAGTATATCAACTCGTATTGATTTGCTGTTACACACCCTATTCCCACCAAAACGAATTGATTTTTTCTTTCAGTCCTCGGAAAAATCTTACTTAGCTTAGCTATAGATGTTTACAAAAGAAATTCAAGTGAGTGAAGAAAGAAAAATTATTTTTGCAATACCGTAGGTACGCTCCACAATTATATTGAAGTTTTTATTGCACTCAAAACCTTCATTTTTCCTCATTTCTAGAATTATTAACGCATTATCATTTAACCAGCCTGAGTGAGCTAACTCGTCTAAAGTTGAGTTAACCAGATTGATATTATAAGGTGGGTCCATAAAAACTATATCGCACTTTGAAATAGGTCTTGGTAATCCGTTAGCATTGCAACAAATTAACGTGATATCGTTCGTAATTCCAAAATCTTCTGCTGTTTTTTTAGGCAGTTGCAAATTGTAATAATCTGAATCTACCATGAATGCATGTTTAGCACCTCGAGAAAGTGCTTCAAATGAAAAAGAGCCACTTCCGCAGAATAAATCAAGTACATTTAGGTTATAAATAGGTTTTCTTGAAGAAAGTATACTAAATATTGCTTCTCGGACACTACTCATAGTGGGCCGTGCAGCTAAATTCTTGCCTGTAGTTATTTTTCTTCCACGATATTTACCCGCAATAACACGTAACATATAAAACAAGTTCGAAGTTAACTAATTATTTATAATACACATTTAATGTCAACATAGCTTCAGCAGTCTAATAGAAAGAAGGTTGCTTGTGGAGGAACGCAAGATCAATCGCTTTTCTTTGATTTATTTTCTATACTGATTGCACGACCAATCTCGTCTTGTAAATCATCATGGTTGTTTTTTTCATCATGACCCATCCCTTCAATTCTACTTTCTAACTCTAACTTAATTAAAGTATTGATTTTCTCTATACTATCGAGGAAATTGTGACACTCTTCATCACTATATTCCTCACCAGATGCTTTTTTTTCTATAAATAGACTTTTGAACCCTATTAGATCAGAACTCTGATCGGCATTCAACACAATATTTCTCTCTATAAAACTAAGATCTGATAGTAACAAACTAACCTCTAATAGATCTTCACTTTCAATGTTTGCAAGATTATCAAGATCGTCTAAAATAGAGAACATCTTAAGCTCCTTCTGTGCAATTTCTTTGTCTTCTTTGTCAAATTCTGACGATAGCCCTTTATCATCTATAAGTCTCTCATTCAGAGCTTTATTTAGCTTTGAAAGACTAACATCACCTTGCTTAGTGCTATCTAGTAACAAATCTACCCTCGCTCTGCGCGCATTTAAAACATCATTGTAATCGTTTAACTTGATATTACCATCTTCGTCTTGCTGAAGACCATAATAACTTAGCCCTTTGAAATTACGATTCTTCATCATTCTCTATGTTCTCATTCCTTTCATTATCTTGACGCTCTCTATCTTCTCCGGCACGTATAGCTTCTGTAGTGTTTTTTAGGGTTTCTGGTTCCGTACCTAATTTTCGATTTGATTGATTAGGCTTATTTTCTTTTGATGATTCATCTTCTTCTGGTTCTCTCTTGCGGCCAATAGTGTAGTCATGAAGCTTCTCAAGAAATTCCCGTCTATATGTTTTTGCTCTATAGAGTAGATTATGCTGGTAACCATCCTTTTCTCCTGTAGCAGGGTTAATTCCTATAGAGTCGAGACCATGTTCCCAAGTAAACTTCATAGCATCTTCTATTGTATAGCCCAAATGTGATCCTACATATCCTTTATAATATTCTAAATATTTATCAATTCTTCTATGTGCAATATCTTCTTTATCAATTCCAAACGCCCTGTAGATTTTTTCCTCAAGCTTATCAACATCATTTTTAGGTGATGTTGCAAATTTTGTTGCTTCAATAGTAGCACCTACAAGCTTACGTGGCACATTAATAGAATATTTCAGCACACCCCCAACTCCTGGTATTCTACCTAGCAAATTAGCTGTACCTCCAGCTAATCTGTCCGGTACATGAGTAGCCCAATTACCTAAAGACTCTAGCCCTCCACCAATTTTATCTTGCATCTGTTGTTTTAATCCCTGCATTAAACCAGTCACAGGTGATGCTTGATACATACTAGATATATTGTAAACACCAAACCCACCACCGGCAATGCTTGAGCCCATCTGTTGTACAAACTCCTTCAAAGAAAACATCAAAAACGAAAGCAAGAACAATACAAAGATCTCTCCTGCGTTGATTAAATAACCTCTCTGTATGTCTTGCACCCTTTGGTAATCACTATTTTCTTGATAGTTTTGATTTATATCATAAAAATTCTCTGATTGGCAGCTTACACTTTGCGTAATTACACCTTGCACTAAAGACTTTATTTCACTTTTTGAATTTGGTCGAATGATACCCTTTTTGTAATCGCCTATTATTTTCTCATAATTTCTGCACTCTTCTTCATGCTGTTGAGATTGACAATAACGCTTTTTTATCTTACTATCTATATTATCTATTAACAATAAGATATCAGCCTTTTCTGATGCATGTAATAAACTATTCGTTAGACGCACTAGATCTTTTTCACTACAATTAGCATCAACTACTATATCACTTTCTGCTATATAATGGTCTGCTGGATTTTTCTCAGTACCAGGCACTGGGTTCAAGAAAGGGTAATCTATATAACGAAAACCTTTATTAATGTAATCTGGTGGAAGAGGGATATATCCAGCGCCACCAGTAAACTTTACTGTACCACCTATTCTGCTTAGTTTTTCTATACCTTCTATATTCTTATCTACGTTCAATGGAGAAGCCTCTCCAATAGCATAAGGTACAAAAATTTGCCCTGGAGTCCAGCTAAAGTATTCTTTATCAATTATACAAAAACCACCAAATACCCATTTTGGAGCACATAACTTTATTTCAAGCCATTTATTATAGCACACAGTAAAGCCTAACTGTTTATAAAAGGTATTCATTGTCATCGCAGCAAGTAATGACAGCAGGGTAAATATCATAATTGATTGCAAACAGAAACTAATACAGAATTTTATCCAACCCTCAAATAGACTTTTCAGTGGTGAAAATAAAATAGAGATTAGGAATAGCGGCATTATAGCTACAAGAAAAGCTATACCCATAAAACCAGAAAGGAATATTATGTAAGCATACATACACAGCAGGAAATATAAGACAATCCCTATAAAAATTGCCGGTATCATAAGGAGACTTGCCCACATTTGATAATGTAAAAATGCTGCAAACTTTTTCCAAACAGAGTAAGCAAAAAACTTATTAAACATATCCTCCATGAAGCTAAACAATTTAGCTTCATTTCCTTGAGCAACGTTTGAATTACCTCCGGTGTTCATGTTGGGAGCAAAATTAGTAATTATGCTTATCAATTGTTCAAGACCTTTAACAAATAAAACAAGAAAATGATCATAGAAAAATCTAAAACTTCCAGGAGATATAAGCACTATTACTAGAGTGATTTTCATCATTCTGATGAGCATATCATGCTTAGTTTCTCTTATCATTCCAAAAAGATAAAGAAGCGATGAAATCACTATAAATAGAACAAGCAAGGAAAGAACAAAATTGTGAAAGCTCGTACTTTTTTCAGCTATATTTTGAAACATCGCTTGTGCAGCTGCAGGATCATTGCTATCAAAATGCTTTTTACAATTTTCGTTAATCAATAATACACATTTTAGATAGTTATAAACGTAATCAAAAAATCCAAAGTTACTTGGTTTCTGCACTCCGCTCAAAAATTCAAAAGAGTAGCCACCTGCATTATCTAGATAATATCTATCTAATATCTTTACATATATTTTCCATCCTTTTTCTAACCTCACCTTATTACAATTTCTGTCCTGTAATGTGGTGTTATCTCTGTCTAAAGTAAAAAGCCCACTTCCATCTTCCGCTACGGAATTGTAACCTAGATGTACAGTAGGATATTGAGGATCGCGCATTAACTTTAGATTTTCGTTAGGATCACCTTTCCCCGTTTTAAACAAAAGATAAGCACCATGACCGTTGGTAAACCAACATGGAGCACCACGTGATACTGTATTTGCGCTATCATCTTCATTAATGCACTTGCACTTTACAGTGCAACTTTCTTTAGGCTTACTTGAAAATTTTTGTATGCTAGGTTTATAATCATTACAAACTAAGTGAAAGTCAGGTAGACTATTATCACCTGACTCGCCTTCAAACTTAGTCGCATATTTTAGCTGTTCCAAGCTTTGCAAATTATAACTACCTTTAGATTCTTTCTTATTATTATTACTCCAAGATGTCCATGCACCATTTACTCGTACTACTAAACTATCTCCATTGGTTTCAAATCCAGTATCTTTCCACTTCACCACTTGATTAGAGTGAAAACCATAATTAATTTCGCCAGTATTAGGATCAATAATTTCTCCATCTTCTGGAACAAAAGCATCATGATCTCTTGAAAAATGAGCACCAATTGCAATGGGTTCAGGACCAAAATAATCAGCAGATATACATCTTGGAAAAGGCATATCATTCTTACTACAACCTGTAACCAGAACACAGATTACCAAAATTAATAACCTAAACCAACATTTGCCTAAGCGTGATTGCATACCTAAACTTTTTCCAATACAGAATAAATTTCTAAAACCTTACTTCAAATATCTTTTTAATTAGTTACTCCATATATCTCATCAATCTTCCTTGACTTGTCCTTTTGTTTTATCAGAATCCTTTTGCTTATCTGGCTGGCTTAGTGTTTCAGATTTGCTCATTTCTCTGCCAGCACTCCCTTTCCCATCTGCTTGCTTTGGTGTATCAGGCAATTTAGCTTCAATTTTGCTACGATCTTTACTCATTCCCTGCTTGATGTTATGTATCATATTTTGGGTTCTATCATCAAGGCCAACAGTTGACAGCATAGCTTGTGATGCGCTCCTAGAAATATGACTAACACTTTGAGCAACTCCATAACCAGAGCTGAACAACGCCTGCGCCATAGTTTCTGATATAGAAACAAAAGCTTCCATTGCACTAGCAATGATGAGATATATAAATGCCTGGATTAGATCTATAGGTAATGCTGCAAAGTGCCCAACAGCCCTTTCTCCAGTACTGAGCGCAACATCAACACTAGTACCAGGACTATACCCAAGAGGTAATATTGATTTCATAAGACACAGATCATACGATAAAAAATTTACACTAATTAAGCATTGATAGCATGCAGAAAAATTTGTGAGGTTGTATAGAACTGAATACATTAACTGGTTTAAAAGAGACAAGGATGAAAATAAAATGACTGGTTGCAATGAAACATGAGCCAGCGTTTTTATCCAATTATCAAATAATGTTTTAGTTTGTTGAAATAGAATAAATACGATAAATAAAGGTGCCAATGACAATAAAAATGCCACTAAAACAGTAGATATTACATACTTAAACGTAGCACTAATAATGCATCTTAAAAACACAAAAGTAGCATAAAGTATTGCCAAAAATGCAATAAAGCCAAAAGGTCCTGATAGCATTAAAGACAAAAATTTCAGCCATGTTTCTCCTGTAAATAATACTCCCGCTGTTAAATCTAAGAATGCAAATTTTTTACCTCCTTCTCCTATATAGCCAGAAAAACTATCAACTAAATAAATGCTACCATCAACAAAAAGCCCAGACAAAGTTGTACCAAAGAATTCCCAACTTCTATCACTAAAAGCAAAAGCTATAAATGCTATTTTGAATGTTCTTATAATAAAATCGAATTTACTTAATTGTATTGTTCCAAGCATATAGCCAACAACAGTAAATATAACGTATAGAATAAGCAAAGCTCTTATTCCTTGTAGAAGCCCCTTTCTATATCCTTCATATGGAATTTTAATTCCGTCTTCACTCCCGTCTGTTATGAAATCAAAAATCTTGTTTACAGTTGATGAAATAAAATCGTTTATTTTTCTTTTTAAAAATAAATTTACTGTGTATTTGTTATCTTCATAATATTTGCTATCTTTATCCGTAATATCATCTTTCTCTACGTTTTCTACATTAATACCAAAATATATTTTCTTAGACTCTTCATTTACCAAATGACTTCCATCTATTATGTAATAGTCTACATTATCCTCTGTTATTTTATCTAATTTCTTTACTTTTTTGAAATTATTAGTCTTTCGAACAGATGGATCTCCTGGCGGGCTATCACCCAAGTACATATACAGTTTTTCACCACTATCGAAGTTACATGATCTAGTCACTGCAACATGATATCCACCTCTATGAAGTTGGTAGTTGCCATTACTTGCTATAGCAAGCATCAAACTACTACCAGGTATTATATCTTTTTCATCTATTTTATAATCATGATTTAATTTCAAAGAAAAATGTTCAAAATTATCACCAATTTGCGAACACACATTATCCCCTTTTGCACCCTTTCTCTCTGGAAAACATTGAATACCTTTAGCAGTATTCTGATTATTAAGATCGCCAACTTTTGCAACAAGAGCCTCAGCCCAAGAAATATCTTCTCTGTCCTCTTTGAAGTTTAATTTAGAATTTGATATTAAATTAATGTCAATCTGCTTAGAATCCCTCTTATTTTTTTCAATCTCTTTTAGTTCATCCTCAATACGTTTAAGGTGAGAATACATGTCACATGTATTTCTTTTATCATACTTCTCATACCTTATAGAAGAGACGCAATTCTCCCCTATACCTTTTGCGTTGTAACATATATTATGATAGTAACAATTAAGTTCATAAGAACTGTATTTGTTCAGCTCATTAAAATCACACCTTTTCCCATTACATAATTCATTCAGTCCTATTTTAGTTCGTCGTAAATCTAACAATGCGCCATTTATCCATGAATTTTGAATATAATCCTTATTAAAATGTACCTTATTATCATATGGAGTGTAGCCATTACCAACCAAGTATCTATACTGTTGATCCTCTTCTTTCCCATCTTTATCTTTCCTTTTATCTAGTCGATCAAGTTCAAATTCCTTTTTGCTATCTTGCTCATCTTTATAAAAAAACTTACCTCCTTTACATACCTCTCCTGCGCTAGCTTTACTATCCTTATTTTTGTAATAATCGTCATCAAAAATAACCTTTCCTTTAAGGTCTTCTAATTTATCACAATTAATTGTCATTTTTCTAGGAACTAAGCTAAACCTTAATGTATCACCAGGATTTGCTTTAATTCCAGTATCTACATAACGTCTATTGCTATAGAATTCATTATTTCCAAAGCCTATATCCCCACATATTTCTCGTTCATCAAGGCTAGCATTACCAATTAACTTATTACTGTAATTTGGTATTAAATCATTAGCACAAAATACAGCAGGCACAAGTACTCTCTTTGGATTTTTCCCTTCTTTAAGAGGACAAAAATTTACTGACCCACCAAGAGTAAATTTGATTTTCTCATCCTTGCTAATTACTTGACCAGAATCAACCCAATGAATTTTAACTCCTTCGCCAGCTTCACGCACTGGAACATCTATACTGACACTAGTATTTCTGCTCTGCAACCCAGGTTCAACACAATCCATTGTGCAGCCAGTAATTACAAGACATAGTATCAATAATAATGATTTTCTGCTCATCATTGATTTCCTGTGTTTGTCGGTATTTTAGGTGCTGATCTTTGAGCTGATTGTGGTATTTGAGGTCTTCGACTTGGTGTACCAGATTGCTGACCTGCTCTTCTTTGGATACTTTGTTCATCTAAACCTACTGTTCCCATTAAGCTTTGCTGATATTGCCTTCCTGGTTCGCTTGCTACATAAACACCAAACAACGAATCAGATATTGTTGAAGATGCCTCAACTAAAGCTTTCATGGCATGTCCCAAAATCACAAAAGCCATCATAGCGGTGATATTAGGTACATGTTTGGAAGCATAACCGTAAAAAATACAAGGATTAAAAATCCTTAAGTTAAGATTAAGTATACATGTAGGGCAGACCTCAAAATTAAAGACCGAATACACAATATAATCCATAACCTGGCTTATTAATGATATAAAAATTAAAAGCACTACCGGATGAATTGCAAATCTTGCTAAATTTTTGACCCAATTGTGAAACATCTGTCTAGTATATCCAAATAGAAGGCAAATAATAAAAAGAGGCGCCAAGGAAAGCAATAATGCAACTATTGCTATAGATGTGATAAAAGAAAATAAGGCGTTAAACATCGATAAGCTCACTGTTATCAAACCCCAAATCACCAAGCAAAACGATACAATACCCAAAGGACCAGAGAATATAAGAGATACTATTAGTAACACTGAGTGTGCTGATAAAAACCTATTGAGCGGTAAATCAAGAAATTCAAAAACATTTGATGTTGTACCTCTGAAATTTGCTATTTCTATTAACTGTTTTGGAGCATTAACAAAAATAGAAAATGCATTGTTATAAAAAAAACTCCAACTGTTATCGTTCAGCAATTGGGTAATAACTCCTATCTTTACACATATAATTAAAAATTCATATATAGAAGCATGAGACAATCCAAAAAAGTAATAAAGGGTGTATAAAACTATATATAATACTAATAACGACACTATTGTAGATCTGATGGTATTTGTTCTATTTGATGCTACAAAACTTTGATAAAGAGACTTCACAGGGCTAGTATCAGAGTGAATCGCGTTAGTGTCTTTGTAGCTAGAACCGAAAAATGCAGTTTTTACTTTTTCATCAAAAAAATTATATATCGCACTAAAAGTTCTTACAGGTGGCTCTTTAGTTGTAAGGTTAATACTAAACTGACCCTCATTTTTCTTATAATCACAGCCATGATCTCTTATTCCGTAATATATAGTGCCACTCTTGTCTTTTAGCTTTTCTTTTAATCTTTCCATATACTCAGTATTATGAACTTCACTGATATCCACAGGTATATCCCCCAGAATTTCACCAGGATTGTGCTCAGGAAACTTATCAGAAACATGTATATATAAGTTGTTTTTTAGACTATGGTTCTTCGTTACTCTTATATTGAAACCACCCTTGCCCTTAGTATTAAAGGTGAAAGTTAATTTCTCACCTTGGGGGTGATTGTTCTTTATTTCATAATCATAATTAGTACGTATATTGCCTCTCTCGTGTTCAAGTTCTTCTTTCTCCATTGACACTACTAACGATGGAATATAAGTTTTGATCTCCTTTTCCACAATCTCTTTAATAATTTTGCTGGCCTCAGCATTACCAATAACTAAAGCATCACCAAGTTTTTTAGCCACACTGCCATCATCTATGGTATTAGACTCAATCAGAACACAATTTTGATTAGCATAGTAACACATATTCTCACAGGCAAGATTTAAAAGGTACGTATCTATCTCACCTTTCTGACTGCTTGAAAGCCTCCTGCATTCTATATTTTCTCCTTGTTTGATAGAATTAATGATATTTTCAATCTCCTTTTCATCTTGATCAGATTTTACAAAACTTGGATTCCAGTATTCTTTTCCATTCAACCATTTTGCGTCACCTATAATATATTTATTAGGGCATATTTCACCTTGACAATTCTCTTGATTTAAAACATGTGCAAAATACTCCGTCTCTCCTTCACCGCAACTCTCGTCAATTTTTTTATAGGTGACCGTGCCATTATCGTTTTTACACATTTTACTTCCAACAACACTAAAGCTTATCGCATCGCCAGCTTTAAGCGCAAACGGTAATGTAACGTTTCTTACTCCAGGTTCAATTGCAAAATCTTTATATTGCGAACAAAAATTAACCTTATCAGGTATTATATTAATCTCTGTTACTTTTATTTTATCCGAAATATAGACTCCAGAATCAACCCATTTCTGCTCTGTTGATACTATATCCAATTTCTCACGGAAGCCTGATGAATCTTCTGGCTTAATACACCCGCACCCAGATAATAAAAAGAGTATCACAAAACTTATGCATAGCTTAACCAAGTTTTGGTTGCTCAAATGTTCAAACATCTGTTACTCACCTGCGCTCACTCTCCACTGGTTTTATAGATTCACTAGAGGAAGATCCCGATCCCTTATTATCATCTCCACCTCCTCCAATAGCCCCTCTTGCCTTATTTACAGCCGCAGCAGCAACTTGACCAGCACCTCCAGCAGCAGCTTTGGCAGCAGATAAAGCTTTATTCACCATTTGTGCAGGAGTGCTACCCGAACCAAGTGCTGCTCTGTGATTACCAGCAAGCTCAGCAGCCATGCCGGGAAGAACGTTTAAAAAGTGGTAAAAGAGGAATAATACTAAACACAATTTTAATAATTCTCCGATTAGAGAGCTGCCAAACTCCATGTATGTAAAGTCGAATAGACCAAGTATGCTGCTCTTTTTAAAGCTATAATTTTGCATCATACATGCGAGAGTAGTTTCATTTTTATCACATTCCCCATCTTTCAATTTAAACCACTGTTTTTTCTTACTATATGAGATTTCTGCTTGTTTCTTTTCATATGACTTGTCTGGTTGTTCATTTTTATATGACTCGTCCAGTTTAAAATTTAAATTTTTAAAATAGATTTTATCACATGCTATGAACATAAAAGATAGAAATGCAAAAAGGATAACTGGGTATAAACTGTAGGTAATTAACTCTTTTAGCCAACCATCAAAATATCCTTTGGTGTGTTGGAATAAAACCATAGGAATAAACAAAGGTGATAGAATAACAATTACACTTAAAGCAACTATAGATAAAATAAATACATAGCACATCCACAAAATAACCATCATCAGCAAAATGGCCATAAATATACAGACAAGAGCTACTAAAATTTGTCCACCAGCGAAAATAATACCAATCACCGAACCTGCAACTAACAAGACAGGAGCAGCGCCAAGCAAAACCGCTAACGTTGCAACACCTCCAGTACCAATTTTGCCACCAATTCCATCTAAAGGTGCACCTAAATAAAATAAAATTCTGCAATCAAGCCTATCCCAAGGTGCAAGATAACTGTAGGATACCTTCTGCCCTTCACGATTGTATTCATAATCTTTACCTGCCTCATAATTACATATATTTTTACTCTCAGATGAAGCTTTAAGCACTATTTCTGATAAGCCGTTCGAAAGTTTTGTTAATTCCCCGTAATAATGAGACATAGTACTACCTGTTGTGAAGTAAATCACCAAAGCAAACTTAATGATCAATATATACATTTCTTGTGGACTACGCATTCCACCAGACATGGCTTTTATAGAGAACAATATCAAAGCTAAAATTAAGATAGCAGTAACAGTGTTCTTCAGTCTTTTTTGTGCTACAGACAAAAAACTACCCTTATCATGTCCATTTTTGTCTGTAAGTAATTTACCACTTGAATCAATACCTGCCACTAAATTATCTAACGACTCCTTAATACATTGCACTATCATAGAAGTTATGGGAATAGGAGATAATGACTTACTTCCCGCTTGATTGTAGCAAGCTTCAGAGACATACGAGCTAAAACAGCTTTTATTGTCATAACCTACAAAAATTTTTCCTTCTTTTTCCTTTTCCCTTATAATAGTTTTGTAATCTTTATCTTTATTTATAAGGTCGCTAAGATCAACATTATATTCATCCGTACCATCTTTATTTTTGAATTTCATCACAGATTTTTCACACATAGGAGCAAGTGGGTCAGGTGGCAATTCCGTGCACCCCATATCAACCCCTTGCGGCCAAGGAGTCATTTCGATACCAAGCATTCTCACACTTGCTAACTCCACACATAATCTGCCCATTTTTTTCACTGCTTTAAATGTTGATCCATGTATGGGTTCGCTCTGTCCTGCTTTGAGAACTTTACATTTCAGCTCACCATCGACCGTCGGGGACCATGACCCATCTACATATCCAGTATCTTTTTCCCTTACATCAAAGTCTATGTATCCAGGTTTTTCTCTGGAATCAAAGTCTTTCTTGTTAAAAAGATTACCAAAAGTTAAAGGATTTCGATGACATATTTCTATATATTCACTGTATTGCACACCGTTTTTTGGCCAGTAATAACTTTCTGTACTCTCCTGAACGTTAGAATTTAAGGCTTCTTTTTCTGCTCTTTTCCCGTCATAGTCTTTTTTGTTCACGTTTTCCCGAGCTTTATCTTGCAAACAAGAAAAATATTCATCTTCTGTTTGGTAATTTTTATTGGTGCAGCCACTATAACCTGTGTCTTCTTTAAAATTTTTGTATGTTCCATCATGACCACGTGCAACTGGGTGTTTAACAAAACTATGTTCACAAACAACAAGCCCCCCTATTGCTTTCCAGACTCCAACAATTGCAGCTATCATTCCAACAATAACAATAGCAGTAAATACACCAGCGGAAGAGACAATCAAAACAATACCAGTAAATATTGCACCAATAGCAATTGCTATCCCAGCAACTGCTGCAGCTGTTTTAAACGCCTTACAGTCAGGATTAGAAGCACGACTAAAGCTGCCAGTAGAATTAAATCTGCTAACAAATTCCGTTTTGTCAGTACCACTTACTGTATCTGCAAACACTGGATATGAGAGCAAAAAATCTATATTTAACAAAAATATCGCAACTAACAGTAATGACAGTTTAGTTTTAAACATTTTTCACCTTTTGATAAAACACAGGCAACCACATCTTTGGATCATCTCCGACTTCTTTCAATATATCATGTAACAATAGGACACTTTCTGCACGTCCAGATAACACGTTGACCACATCATCCAAATCTTTCAGATCTATTCTAGCTACTACAGCATTAACTCCTTGCTTTACTAAAAAGAATCTAGTACTTGGATCTGTGTGTTTGATCAGTATGTACTCACGTTCAGTTAACATAAAAACATCTCGATAGACACTAGTAGCTTTCAGATTTGGCAAAAAAATTTGTGTTGCTGTCTGCTGTACAAGCGTATCACTAATAGCACTTTTACTTGCATCTTCAACACTCTGAGTAGCAAAAACCACAAAAGCATTTAACTTTCTCAGCACTTTCAACCAGTCTTTTATCTTAGGTGCAAAAACTGGATTATCTATTAACGCCCATGCTTCATCAAGAACAATAATAGATGGAGTGCCATCAAGCGATATACTAATCCTATGAAACAAATAAATCAAGACCGGCCCAAGAGCAACAGGATCTTTTAGCAAGCTAGCCATTTCAAAGCCAAACACTCTTGCTTTTGAAAAATCTAGCAAATCTTCTTTATTGTCAAATATTGCAGCATGAGAGCCATCATCATGCCACATAGATATTGCTCCAGCTAGAGTATCAGGGCCCGCAAGTCCTAAAAATGGTACAAGATTTCTCAAAAATCTGTCTTCTTTTTTTAATTTAAAATTTCCCTCAATTGCATCATTAATTCTAGCAATATCTTCTGAAGTGAATTTATCGTTGTACACTAAAATTAAAGATTTTATCCATTCCATCAAAAATGTTTTATTATCAGGAGTATCGTCAAGTTGCAGAGGATTAAAATTTGTCTTAGTTCTTGGTTCTATTATAGTATAGATACCACCAAGTGCTCTTAAAAAAATTTCTGCACCGCGATCTTTATCAAAAAAGAATATTCTTGGAGAAAATTTCATTGCTTGAGCACATAAAAAATTCATTAAAACAGTTTTGCCAGCACCTGTTGGCCCAATTATCATAGTATGTCCAACATCCCTTATATGAAAGTTGAAGAAAAATGGAGTGCCAGATGTTGTATCAAAAACTGTAACAGCATCTCCCCAGTGGTTATTGAATTTTTTACCAGTAGGATAATTATGTTGAGATGCAAAACCGGCCAAATTAAGACTACTTATTGTACCTTTTCTTACTATATAATCAAAATTACCAGGAATTTGCGCCCAAAATGCTGGTTCTAGATTAACCCTCTCACGAACAGGATAAACACCACAATTAGAAAGCTCCGATTCAACCAATGATAAAGCATTGTCCAATGATTTAGGGCTTTTTTCTATACATAAGATAGTTAAATGGTGTTCACCAAACGCAATTTTACCACTCATTGCATCATCAAGCGCATGAGAAATTTCTGCTATTTGAGAAATAGCTTTATCTGCAGATTGTATCATACGATTTTGCTGTATCTGCATTTTCGCAATTGCCATTTGCCTATTTGTAAATTGAAAAGACTGCGTGATAATAAATTCATAAGGAAGTTGTAAAAAAGAATCAAGCATTCCTGCGGAAGTATTATTTCCATATTCTTTGATACTAACTATTCCAGCATATTTACTTTCATTATGAGTCACAACCTGTATCATCTTATGGCCAAAAAATAACCTATGAACTGGTAAGTATCTTGATATTTCAGTTTTTAGTGGAAAAAGCGTATTTGTAACAAAGCCACAATTTACAATTCTAGATAGAAACTCCATTATTTCACAAAACAGTCCGTTTGGAGTTTCTTTTACTCCAAGGACTTTAGGCGAATAATTCCTAAGGCTTGTTACTATACGATTTGTCGTTTCCTCTAAATCTTCATAGGTATCACGCATATCACTTTCCCAAGCATGTTTTGAAGTTACATGCCCAAATTTTTTCAGTAGATGTGATAAAAATTCTACTCCCTTTGTATCTGCCCTACGAATAATCGTAATGTATAAATCATTAATAAAAGATTGCCTAGTTGCGTGTTTTTCTCTCCATTTTAGATTTACATGGTTAGCAAAAAAATTTGGTAAACTCTGGTTTGCAAATTCATCAGAAAAGATATTCTTCTTACGCCTGATGGTATGAAAGTACAAACTAAATGCTGGAGATGAAATGCTTCTTAGCATCTGATTTCTGATATTATTTTGTATCACCAAGTCTTCATCATCGGCCGTTTCAAACGCAAAGCCATTTAATTTTATAAATTTAACTAACCAATTCTGCTTTGTTATCAAGGTTGTACTATTCCAATAGCAAGAATAAGGTATAAATTCGGCAGCGTGAACCTCTCTACTTAGAATAGATTTATTCTTTGATTGAATAGCTCTAAATCTCAACATTGCATAACATCAAGTAATGTCATAAGAATTGGCTCCATGATAAAACCGATTTAAACATTTGGAACATTTTCCCAACTTTACCATAAATAACTCAATAAACAACGGTTCCTTTGCAGAAGCTATATAGCCAAGTCCATGTATACCTGGTAACATCAGGAGAATTACTCTAAGATCATTTGTATTAATGAAAATTAGCATGCAAATTAGAACGTTTAATATTGCAAACATATAACTCACACCAAAGAGCATTGCAGGTCTTGTAAGACCTTTAAATAATTGATTCGTTTGTATGCTGCCAGTAGACATATCTTTAACCTTCTAATAAGAGCTCTAACACTAATACTACATCATTAATTAAAAATCTATTGAAATGAATAGCACTTTAGGTAAGATAATTAATTTAAATTCAATGATTATAAGCTGGCCATTTCAAGAAGCAGAAAAAATACTACAAGAATTCCCTAATAAAAAAGAGATAATATTTGAGACTGGTTATGGTCCCTCGGGTTTACCACATATTGGTACTTTTGGGGAAGTGTTTCGTACCACAGTTATTGCAAACGCTCTAAAAAAAATAGCTCCTAGTATAAAAACCAAAATCATTGCAGTTTCCGACGATATGGATGGTTTGCGAAAAATACCAGATAATGTACCAAATCAGGAAATGCTAAGAGAGAATCTGAACAAGCCATTAACCATGATACCTGACCCATTTGGCACTCATGAGAGTTATGGTCATCACATGAATTCGTTGTTGTGTAAATTTCTTGATTTGTTTGGATTTGAATACGAATTTAGGAGTGCAACAGAGTGTTATAAATCTGGCGTTTACGATGAAAAACTTTTACTCCTGCTGAAAAATTATGATAAAGTGATGGACGTAATGCTTCCATCATTTCGGGAAGAAAGGCAGCAAACCTATAGTCCATTCTTGCCGATATGCCCAAAAACTTCCCAAGTTTTACAAGTTCCAGTAATTGAAACAAATACAGATAAAGGAACAATCACGTATGAAGACCCAAACGGGGAAAAAATAGAAGTTCCAGTGACAAAAGGAAAATGTAAACTGCAATGGAAACCTGATTGGGGGATGAGGTGGGCTGCATTTGGAGTCAATTATGAAGCTCATGGAAAAGATTTAACACCATCTGCTATACTTTCAAGCCAAATATGTGAAATACTTGGAGAAAAACCACCGCTTCTGTTTTGCTATGAGTTCTTTCTTGATAAAGAAGGAAAGAAGATATCAAAATCAAAAGGAAATGGTATTTCAATTGAGGAGTGGCTAACTTATGCACCCACAGAGAGTTTAGCGTTATACATCTTTCAGAGTCCTAAAAAAGCTAAACGTTTATATTTTGATGTGATACCAAAATCAACTGATGAATATTTAGAGTTTGCTAAGCGTTATAATGAAAGTAAAGAAAAGGATGTAAATAGCCCTGTATGGCACATCCACCAGGGTAAAGTTCCAAACGTAGAAACTTCAGGCATAAATTTTTCGTTACTTTTAAACCTGGCAGCAGCTTGTAATGCTGAAAATAAAGAGATTCTTTGGGGTTTTATATCAACTTATGCACCAAACGTTACACCAGAAAGCAACAAAATGCTAGATAGGCTTTCGGATTTTGCAGTTAGGTATTATCACGACTTTATCAAGCCAACAAAAGCGTATAAAGCTTCAAACGAAAAAGAGAAAGAAGCGTTACTAGATTTAAAAAACAACCTACATTCCCTGCCTATTACAGCCACTGCTGAAGAGATTCAATCTCAGGTTTTCTCCATCGGAAAAAAACATAATTACAATAACTTACGCGATTGGTTTCAGTTGCTATATGAAACGCTGCTTGGCCAAAAAACTGGTCCAAGAATGGGATCTTTTATCAAGCTTTATGGGATAGATAATACAATCTCTCTTATAGAAAGTGCTACTGAACGTACACTTTAGAGTTTACCTTCCTCCATTTGAGCTCTCTAGTTTTATTACTTGACAAACCTTCCCACTTTCCTTATTATACTAATAAAGGTATTTATCCTTGTTTTTGGGCTCAACGACAAAATTCAGTAAAAAACTCAGATATTTATTGGCAAATTACATAAAATTATAGCGGCTTTTTTTATTTTTTCTACATTCAGCCAAATCACGCTTGTTAGCACATTATCAATTTACATTATTAAAACTCGTTACACGGGAATTTTTTTGTCTTTTTTTTATTTAGTAAATTTCTTAATATTCATAGCTAAAGTAATTTTAGAGAGCCAGCGCGTGACCAACCCGGTCAGTTTTCTGGATCCCAGTACTGGGATGACAAGAAGAGAGCTGACTTGAATGACACCAAATGGACACTGGCTACTTTAATAATATTTCACCATGTCATTCCAGCACTTGATGCTGGAATCCAGAAGTTTTTTTGAGCACAAAAGTTATGCTAAGTTTTTCTTGGTAAGAAACCAGTGTCAGCTACTTGAAAAGGAAGAAGAGACTTCTTCCTTCTACTTAACTACACTGTTACACTTGACTTTGAAGAAATTTCTGATTGTAAATCAACTCCATTTAGCTTCTTACCAGGACTTGACTTTGCTTTTGCAATAGCCTCCTTTAACTCATCACAAGGCTTCAACACTTCATATATAATGCCACCAGCAACAAGTCCTGTGAGTACAGCAGCAGCCACAGCTATCCCAGCCATAGCACCTACTGATAATGACACACCAATAAAATATGCAGAAGTAACTGCTATAGCAGCTACAACAGATGCAATAATAAATATACCAACACCACAGACTATTCCTCTCATAATCGCGTCTTCAGTAACCATTTCTGCTAGATTTTTGTTACAACGACCTTTTACTAAAGGATCAGCACCTTTTTCTAATAGAGCTCTTACTACCTTGTGATGACTTTCCTCAGCAGCAACATACAAAGGAGTGTATCCATATTCATTTGGCAAATCAATATCAGGCCCCTTAGCTAATAGAGCCTCTACTATCTCCATTTTGCCTTTCTTAGCAGCAAGATATAAAGGAGTTCTTTCACTTTTATCTCGCAAATTAACATTTATACCTTCTACTGCTAATAGAGCTTTTACTATATTTTCATTACCTTTTTCAATAGCCAAATGTAAAGGAGTTTTTTTATCGTTATCTTGCAAATTAACATTTATACCTTCTACTGCTAATAGAGCGTTTACTATATTTTCGTTACCTTCTTTAATAGCCAAATGTAAAGGAGTTTCTTGAGATTGATTTTGCAAATTAACATCTATACCTTGTGCTGCTAATAGAGCGTTTACTATATTTTCGTTACCTTTTTCAATAGCCAAATGTAAAGAAGTTTCTTGAGATTGATTTTGCAAATTAACATCTATACCTTGTGCTGCTAATAGAGCTTTTACTATATTTTCGTTACCTTCTTTAATAGCCAAATGTAAAGGGGTTTCCTTAGATACATCTTGCAAATTAACATTTATGTCTCTTGCATTTAATAGAGCTTTTACTATATTTTCGTTACCTTTTTCAATAGCCAAATGTAAAGGGGTTTCCTTAGATACATCTTGCAAATTAACATTTATGTCTCTTGCATTTAATAGAGCTTTTACTACATCTTTTTCATCATTTAGACATGCTATGTGTAATAATATTAATTCTTTTTTTCTAAAGCCATCATTATCACTAAATTTATAATTTATATCAAAATTTTCGTTGCTCCATTCTTCATAAGTAGATGAGCATCTTTCTTTTATTTGCTCTTTTATTTTTTCAACTATGTTATCACCATTCAAATCATTTTCACGATTTACTATACTTAATATCTGTTCGAACAATGCTAAATACATATAAAATTCTCCTATAAAAATAATAATATACTTTAATTATTATATACTTAAGCAATAAAGTCAAGAATTTAATTAACTATCATAAACAAGAAAAAGGGGCTTTTGTGCGAGCGTTATTAATCTTCAGTTTAATAGGATAAGATTCGTCAACGTTTCTGTAAGTATCTTCTATATAGAAGGGTTGCTACCAATAAAGCCTAAGCTGACCAAATACATTTCTGTAGATTCAGATCTACTTGATTTTGGTTTGAAGTATCTTACTGTTTTAAACATTTTTTTTAGCTCATTGCAGAAATCTTTATCAGATTCCCCTTGAAAAATTTTTACTACAAATTTGCCATCATGATTCAAAAAATGCTTTGCAAAATTGAGCGCTGCTTCGCATAAAAGCATAATTCTGATATGATCTAACGATTTTAAACCGCAAGATTCTGGTGCCATATCAGATAAAATTACATCAAATTTGTGATCCTTGAATTTTTCTCTTAAAATTTCAAGTTCGCTGATAATATCACACTGTATACACTCTACTCCACTAATTGCGTTTATTGGTTTTATGTCAACAGCAATCACACTCGCTCCTTTCTGAGATGCAACTTGTGACCATCCACCAGGAAAAGCGCCAAGATCAATAATTTTTTGCCCTTGTTGGAGTAGTTTAAATTTATCGTCTATTTCTATTAACTTATATGCCGAGCGCGATCTATAACCGTCCTTGTTGGTTTTTTGCACATACTGATCATTCAAATGGCGATGTAGCCATCTTGTTGAAGATAATTTTCTACCTCTAGCTGTTTTTACTCTGGTCTTTATACTAATAACCTACTTATTATTGATTATATCTTTGAGCTCTTTTTCAACTACTTCTTTTACCAATGCATGTAGATACTTATTCAGCCACTCTGAAAGCTGAGGTTTTAAAAGAGATACAACTAATTCTTCAACAGTAAGATCCGCTCTTTTTTGTTGTTTATGCCGTAGTTCGCTTTGCATCTTTTCAAGCAATGTTTTAATTTCCTCCATATTTTCTTTTAAAACTAAATGCTCGTTACTTTGTTCTTGATAGCTCACTTTGTTATTACTCATTTGGATATTATCATACAAATTTTTCTCTTCTGAGTTGTAACTATGGCTATTAAATTGGTTATTCATTTTCTCACTTTGGCAATTATTCTCTTCTTCACTATTTTCTTTTTCTTCGATGTCTTCTGGATACTCCTCTTCAAGGCATAATACGTCATCATCTTCATCTATTATTTCTGCTCTATCGCCACTTGGATTTTTACCCGATATAGCTTTTTTTATATCTTCTAGTATATCTTTTACAGATTGATTATCGCTCATACCATTAAATTTAAAGGTTTATACTATTTATCATAAAAAGCAAGTTGTAAACACTAATTACATAATTGCTTTTTGCTCCAACCAGATCGGAGCGTGCTTTAAATAATGCATCTTCAGTGTCCAAAAGGTCAGATGTACTCTTTAAACTTAAGTTTACCTCTTGCTTAACTCCTTCCAATGCTAAAGCTGCTGCTTTTTCCGCTTCTTGACTTGCTTTAATAATAGCTTTTGCTGTCAGCACGTTATTCCAAGCATTTACAACTGCTTCTTCTATATTTTTTACCGTTTCATAATAATCGTAGGTGGATTTTTTTGCATCCATTTTAGCTTTACTGACACCAAAAGCATTCGCTCCTTTTTTAAAGATTGGAACATCAAGAGTAAAAACTATATGAACATTTTCTAATAGCTTGTCTAATTTTACACCATCTTTCCCAAAATTTTTGTTTGCTCTTAGATTTAAAGAAGGAAGCCACTTGGAGCTTTCAGCGATCACTTCCATTCCAGCAGCTCTTTTTTGATAAACTGCTGCTTTTAGAGATAAATTATTGGTTTTTGCTAATTGTAAACATTCATTTAGCTCTGGAACAGAAGGTAATTTATCATTAGCTTCAGAAAGTTCATCAGCATCTTCGCCAATCAAATGATAATAAGCAATATTTGCCAATTTTAATTTACCTTCAGCATCAACTCTTTCGGATATAGAAGACGAAAATTTTGCTTTTGCTAGCAAAACTTCAGCATTAGTAACTTCTCCAAGGGAAAAGCGTTTTTTCATAGCTGACAAATGTTCCAAAGAAACGCGTTCTCTATGTTCTCTGAGCTTTAATATTTCTGTCTTTTGTAAAACACTAACATATGCTTTCACAGCATTAAGTGCAAGCTCTTGTTTTGACTGCTGAAATTGCATTTTTGCTGCTTTGAGAAGATTACTTGATCGGCTGAATGTAGCAAAGGTGCCACCACCATCTATTATTCTTTGACTTAATATTAGATGCTTTCCAGAGTTTTCCAGGCTAAAACTACTATCGAAATTATATTGTAAATTAATGTCAGGTAAAAATCCAGCTAACCCAGAAGATTTATAATATTTTTCTGCGCTTTTATATTGGTAAAATTGAGACTTTATTTTTGAGCTATTTTTGATAGCTTTGCTTATAGCCTCTTCCAAATCGATTGCATAGCAATCTATAGCACTAAAAGCGATTACAAATATAATAATCAATCGAAACATTTTGCTTTCTAGCATATTATTAAAGTTATTAGCATAAATTACTTTAATAATCAATAACTAATGTTGTTGACACTATCAAGCAACTTAGTATATCATAATCTACTGTTATGTATTGATATATGAAAACTTTTTTCTTAAAAGAGAAACAAGTCGATAAAAAATGGCTTGTTATAGATGCAGAAGGATTAGTAGTAGGAAGGCTTGCAGCGTTTGTAGCAGCGCTATTGCGTGGAAAGCATAAGCCTGAATACACACCTCATATGGATTGTGGAGATAATGTAATTATTGTTAATGCAGAAAAGGTACATTTTACCGGAAAGAAACTTAAAGATAAAATCTACTATAGGCATACAGGTTATTCTGGTGGTTTAAAGAAAACTACTCCAGATAATATTTTAAATGGCAAATTCCCTGAGCGTGTGATAAAAATGGCAGTAAAAAGAATGCTTGATGATGGTCCTATGGCACGTAGACGGTTTGAAAATTTGTATGTTTATTCTGGTTCAGAACATAAGCATCAAGGACAGCAACCTGAAAAAATAGATTTTGCCTCTTTAAATCGTAAAAATAAGAAATAATGGAGCAAAAAGTGAAAATAAATAATAATGATCAGCCAAAAAAGGCAATGATTGACTCACTTGGTCGTTCATATGCCACAGGTCGAAGGAAAGAATCTGTAGCAAGAGTATGGATAAAGCCAGGAAGTGGAAAATTTAGTGTTAATAAAAAAGATGATTTAATTTCTTATTTTAAAAGAGAATCAGTGTGTCAAATGATTAAAGCGCCATTCATAGTAACTTCTATGTTAGACAGGTATGATGTGTTTGCAACTGTAAAAGGTGGAGGACTATCTGGCCAAGCAGGTGCCTTAGCTCATGGAATAAGCAGAGCTTTAAGTAGTATAAGTCAAGATCTACACTCTATATTACGTAAGGGTGGATTCCTAACTAGAGATTCACGTGTTGTTGAGCGTAAGAAATATGGTCAACATAAAGCTCGGAAAAAATGTCAGTTTTCTAAGAGATAATTGTTTCATAATGGTATTTTTTTGTAAATATTATACAAGTTCTTACAAGGGTTTATGACATTTTCTCTTTTTATGACGAATTTAGTTGACTATTGGCATTAGCATAATATGCTGTTTATGTAATTTTTCAATATTAAGGTAATTTATGAGTAAAGAAGATATAGTAAACCAACTGAGTCAAGAGTGCTCTAGTCAAGGTATAGATATAACAAAAGCTAGTTTGAGTAAGCTTCATGATATTTTTATGGAAACAATCAAGAACGATCTAAATCGTAAAGGTGAAATACGTTTGCATGGAATAGGGACATTCTCTACTGCTATAAGTAAGGAAAGACAATGCTGTAATCCTCAAAATGGTGAGATTATGACCGTTCCTGAAAAGAAAAGAGTAAGGTTTAAAGCAAGTCAAGCTCTTTCAAGTACTTTAAATACCAAAGAGAAAGTATAAGCTACTTAGATATTGTCATTTTCATCTTTTTAGTTACACTATGTAAGCCATGAAATATAGCCTCGCTGATTAAAGAATGGCCTATATTAAGAGCTGAGATGTGAGGTATCTCTTTTATTCTTTTAGCATGTTTATAATTTATGCCATGCCCTCCGTGGCATTCTATTCCTAGCTTATTAATGTATTCTGCAGAGTTAGTAATAAGTTTTAATTTTTCTTCTGATTGATTATCACAGTAATCCCCTGTGTGAATTTCTATTATGTCAGGCTTTCTTTCTAGCTTCTCAAGATATTTTAGTTGATTAATATTTGGATCGATAAACAGTGAGACTTTTATGTCAAAGCTATGCATTTCCTCTATTATACCAGAAAGTTTACTGTGCATATTCACGATATTCAGGCCACCTTCGGTTGTTAATTCTTCTCTTTTTTCTGGTACTATACAAATCGAATAGGGTTTTACTTCTTTTGCTATTTTGAGCATTTCTTCCGTAGCTGCGATTTCAAGATTTAACTCAGTGCTAATGTTTTGTTTTAGATTGAATACATCCTCATCTCTGATATGCCTTCTGTCTTCTCGTAAGTGTACGGTGATAAAATCTGCTCCAGCATCAATAGCTATTTTTGCTGCTTTTAATGGATCTGGATAAGAAGCTCCACGTGCGTTGCGAAGGGTTGCAACGTGATCAATATTAACGCCCAATTTCACAATTTACCTCAAAAATTATTTATAAATTATACATATTATTAGATCTTATGCATGTCATTGTTTAATGCCATAGCTGAAAGACGGAGCTAGCAGTTATACCAATTCTCATTGTTGGCAAGTCAAATAAGAAACATTCAAAATTGTTTGATTGTGGAAGTGGAAAGAGAAGTAATAAATTTGCATACACTTGCCCTTTTTTACAGTTAATCTAGTTTATAGAACTACTCGTGGTAATCCAAATAAGATTTTTTCTCATAATCAAGTTATAGTAAACGGGGAAAATTTTTCGCATCTAAAAAATTTTAGATTTAGGATTGAAATTAATAAGTGGAGTGATTATGTAATGCATGTATTAGTAAAAGGAGGTACAACATGAGTAATATAGTTCATTTAAATAAAAACAATAATCGTGATAATTTTAGTGTAAGAGGGTTACAAAGAGCCGTTGATGACATATTTGATAGCTTTTTTACAGGATGGAACCCAGAGCTTTCCAAAAGAGGCAGTAGTC
Source organism: Wolbachia endosymbiont (group B) of Athalia cordata (assembly GCF_947251845.1). Classification (NCBI taxonomy): domain Bacteria; kingdom Pseudomonadati; phylum Pseudomonadota; class Alphaproteobacteria; order Rickettsiales; family Anaplasmataceae; genus Wolbachia; species Wolbachia endosymbiont (group B) of Athalia cordata. The sequence goes on along the minus strand of NZ_OX366383.1, from coordinate 265,003 downwards.
TACTACCAGTTTGTGATTTTTATGAAACAAAGGAAAGCTATTGCCTATCATTAGAGTTACCAGGTATTCCTAAAGAAAGCATAGACATTAGTATATCTGGCGATAACTTAATAGTGAAGGGTGAAAAAACATGTAATAATGAATCAAAAGATAAGCAGTTTTACCATAAAGAAAGGTACTATGGTTCTTTCTATAGATCTATTCAACTTCCAACAAATGTAGAGCAAGATAAGGTATCTGCCAACTTTTTAGATGGGGTATTGCATGTAACCATACCTAAGTCAGAGAAACACATCAAGAAAATTGATGTAAAGTAACCAGTAAGTAATAGCAGGCTTCTGACCTTGAGGCTTGCTATTTTAATATCTGTTCAGCAGAGTGGCAAAATAAGGTAAACGAGAAAAGACAACTAAATGAATGTCATGAAAGTAGCTGATGCTGGCTCCCTTATGAAGGTGTCATCTTAGCACCCAGACACTGATTTTTTAATTGAAAATGTTGTCTTGTTTGTGATAAATTTTGCTCGATGCCAGTGTCGAGCACTGGCATGACATTATAGAAGCTGGAATTACAGTACTTGAATGACAATATTTGCTGTGTAATTTACCTTAAAAAATGAAATTCCTACAGCTACGTGTAAGCTACTTTCATGACACTCATTTAGTTGTCTTTTTTGCCACTTTGCTGAACAGATATGCAAAATATTAACTTAGCAATACAAAAAATTATCTATAGATTAGACACACCATTAGATCTTATGCATAGTCATTTTTTAATGCCATAGCTGAGAGACGGAGCCTGCTCCCCTTATCATGAAACTGAAGTCTATATGGTACCACAGTATAATGATATAATAAAATATGAAAAAAATACCAATAAAAAAAGGCAAAAAAAGCCCGTATTAACTTTAACAATTTAAAATGATTTAATGTGAAAACCATAGGCGCCAATTGTTTTTTTAACTTAAAAATAAAAGTCAAGTATCAGGAATTCTAGACATAAACCCTCCTATATGAATAAAGAGCTAGCAAAAATAAACTTATATATTTTTTGCTGAAATTTGATTATTTGGTGAAAAAACCTGCAGGTGAAGATAGATTTTGGATCCTAAAAAATCTTCATTCTCCACTATAATGAAGCCACCAGAGTCTGTCAAGTAATTTTTTATTTAAACTGCTCGCAATCTTTTTATACACTCATCTTTACCAAGAATTACCATGATATCGATGATTCCAGGCGCATCCATTATTCCAGTTATTGGGGCGCGTAATGAGTGGTATATATCGCTCATTTTTATATTATGTAATTTTGAAAATTCCTTAATCTGAGAAGATAAAAAATTCTTATTCCAATCTTCACTACCTACACTCGAAAGAAATGATGCAAGTAACTTAATTACATCGAGGTTAGATTTGACAATTTGCTGAGCTTCTTCACTAAAATCAACTTGAATATAAAATTTTGCTAAATCCAATAATTCGGTCAGATAGTTTGCTCTTTTTTTCAGCTCTGTCAGTCCCTGCAGTAAATAGCCCTTTTTTTTGTCAGTTAGAGTATTTTCTCTAAGCATTAGAGTCAGAATATCTTCATTGCTCATATTACTAATATAGTGGTTATTCAAATGCTCCAGTTTTTTGAAATCGAGCCGTGCAGGTGAGCGACCGATGCTTTCTAAATTAAACCACTCTATTGCTTGCTCATCGCTAATAATCTCATCGTTGCCATGACTCCAGCCAAGTCTTAGCAAGTAATTACGCATTGCCTGTGGCAATATTCCCATCTTTTCATAATCGCAAACACTTGTAGCCCCATGCCTTTTAGATAGCTTATTCCCGTCTTCTCCATGAATTAGCGGTACATGTGCAAAGCGTGGAACATCAAAATCAAGAGCCTGATATATCAGTAATTGTTTGAAGGTATTAGTGAGATGATCAGAGCCACGTATAATATCGGTTATTCCAGCATCATGATCATCAACCACTACAGCAAAAATATATGTTGGAGTATTGTCAGAGCGCAAGATTACTATGTCATCAAGCTGATCGCTACTTATTGTAACTTGGCCGTATATTTTATCGTCAACAACAATATCTTCTGAGTCTGGCACTTTGAAACGGACAACAGGGTTTGCGCTTGATGTCGAATGAGTACACTTATGCTTATATATTTTTCCTTCTTCTCTTGCTCTTGCCTTCTTTTCTGCAACTTCATTCTCGGGGCAGTAACAGTGATACGCCCTACCCTTTTCAACTAAAAGATTTGCAACTTCAATATGTCTAGCTATTCTTCTCGATTGGTATATTATTTCTCCATCATAGTTTATTCCAAGCCATTTTAACCCATCTATTATTGCATCAATTGCTTCCTGTGTTGAACGTTTTCTGTCGGTATCCTCAATCCTTAGTAAAAACTGGCCACCATGACGCTGCGCATAGAGCCAATTAAATAAAGCTGTGCGAGCTCCTCCAATATGTAAAAATCCTGTTGGTGATGGAGCGAATCTAGTGACTATACCTGGCATATTTGTCTGTTGTGATAACGTAACCGATGATAACTAAAATTTGCACTTGCAACAACGTGGAACTATAGTAAATTTGAAAGATCAATTTACATTTATTTTTAACAAACTTCATTGTATAATTTAATATTAGTGAATGCAGTGAGGTGTATATATGGATAATTTATTTGAAATTGCAAGACGAGTTGTAATAAAAGAGGATGAAAATAAATTTATTGAAGCTTGCAAGAAAAGAGTTGCTTGTGTAGCTAAGCATAGGATTGATGAAAATGGAAACCCATTTCATATAGCAGCAAGTAAAGGGTTTCTATTATCTGCGTTAAAGGAGATCATAAAGTATTTAGAAGAAGATACTGAGAGCAAAGTCAAGAAAGCTAAAGATTGGGAAGAAGTAAAAAGATTAGAAAAGGAACTTAAGAATAATAAGAAATATATTAAGGAAGCACTCCTTGATAAAAGCTATATTAAGGATGACGGGAAGAAGGCAGTATCACCCCTTTATTTCTTGGACCCTGCAGAGCGGGAGGAAGTTAAGCAAATTGCAGATATAAAATGTGGCTTTATATGTAATAAGAAGTTTCATATATGCTTATATATAGTAGGAGCTATAGTGTGTGCTATCACTATGTGTGTGTCTTTGTATCTTCTATTTTCAGTTTCTCAATCTCTTGCATTGGCTTCAATAGCAACAATAGCTTCTGGAGGATCTTCATATCTGTTATTTAAGGCATGTAATGAAGTATATGGCCTCTATAACGAAAGTACTATAGTGACAGATCCTGATGTTATGCAACTTTTAGATAGTGGTTTAGCCCCAGTGTGAAGTATTTGCAGGTAGTAATATAGAAATTTACTTTCTTAACTTAAGAAAGTATACTGATAAGATGATAAGAAAGAAGTATAGTAAGATTTTAGTAGCGAACAGAGGGGAGATTACCTGCAGGATAATCAAAACTGCGCACAAGATGGGCATATCTTGTGTGTCTGTGTACTCAGATGCAGATGCAAATTCTGTGCATGTAAAGCAAGCAGATGAGTCAAGGCACATTGGCCCTTCGCCTGCTTATCTTAGTTACTTAAATATCGAAAAAATATGCGAAGTAGCAGTTGAAACAGGTGCCGAGGCGGTTCATCCTGGCTATGGGTTTTTAGCAGAAAATCCAGATTTTCCCCGTGCTCTGGAAAAACATAACATAGATTTCATTGGTCCAAGTGCAGAAACAATAGAAGTTACAGCCAATAAAATAACAGCAAAAGAAGAGGCAAGAAAAGCTGGAGTAAATGTAGTGCCAGGATATATGGGTAAGATCGAAGATGCTGCCCACGCAGCCATCGTTGCTGAAGAGATTGGTTTTCCCGTTATGCTCAAAGCTGCATCAGGTGGTGGTGGCAAAGGAATGCGAATTGTACATTCCAAAAAAGAAATTGAACTAGCATTTACATCAGCAACAAATGAGGCGGAGAAAAGTTTTAAAGATGGTAGTATTTTCATAGAAAAATATATAGAACTACCAAGACACATCGAAATACAAATTATTGCAGATAAATACGGCAATATAGTGTGTCTTGGGGAGAGAGAGTGCTCGGTACAGAGGAATAACCAGAAAATAATAGAAGAAACACCAAGCCCATTTATTAGTGAAGAAGTAAGACAAAAAATGTATGCTCAATGTGTTTCTTTGGCAAAGCAAGTTGATTATTTTTCAGCAGGTACTGTCGAGTTTGTTGTAGATAAGAACCAAAACTTCTATTTTCTTGAGGTAAATACGAGATTACAAGTTGAGCATCCAGTAACAGAATTTGTCACTGGAATAGATATAGTGGAAGAGATGATCAGAATTTCTTGCGGAGAAAAATTAAGATTTGGTCAGAATGATATTAAACTTATTGGCTCTGCAATAGAAAGCAGAATTTGCGCTGAAGATCCATCAAAGAGATTTTTTCCTTCCAGCGGAAGAATCAAATATTACGACAAACCAGATGATGTAAGAATAGATGATGGAGTAGCTAGCGGTTCAGAAATCAGCATGTTCTACGACTCAATGATTGCAAAAATTATAACCTATGGAAAAGATAGAATAGAGGCGATCAGCAGAATGCAAAAAGCTTTGTCTGAGTGCTATATAGGGGAAGTAATAAACAACATAGAATTTCTAGAATCCATCTTCCATAATCCAAATTTTATTGCAGCAAAGCTTCACACGAGATTCATTCCAGATCATTACCCTAGCGGGTTTCAAGGCGATCTTATTACAGAGGAATATATTAAAATATTTATCTTTACTGCACTGTATGTTCACTTAGAAAATGAGGGAAAGTATTACAGTAAGTCAATAGATGAAGCATTCATAGTGAAAATAGACGATAATGAGTACTCCGTAAATGCAAAATATCAAGATAACACATTAACAACAGTATATAACCACAATAAATACTCCGTGGTAGGTAGGTGGAAATCAAGTTATAGATTGCTACATATCATAATTAATGGCGATACCAACATAGCACTTAAAATAGAAAGGCAAGGCAGCAAATACTTTATAAGACACGCAGGTATGAAAGCTAAATGTTGTGTATTGAAACCTCATGTAGCTAAACTAAGCAAATTAATGCTAAACAACAAAACAGAAGGGATTTCAGTAGACACTGTGAAATCTCCAATATCTGGTTTATTGGTTAAATTACACGTCAATGCTGGAGATCAGGTAGAGGTAGGACAACCTCTATTTGTTGTAGAGGCAATGAAAATGGAAAATATAATATGTGCTGAATCAGAAATGGTAATAAAAAATATCCCTGTTACAGAGGGGAAAAATGTACAGGCTGGTGATTTAGTATTAGATCTGCTTTCTTAAATAACGCAAGCAGTATAAACCTGATCCAAATAAGATAAATGAAAACATTTGATGGGCTATAGCAATGGCCATTGGTATATGCAGCAACAAAGTGACTACTCCTAAAATTACCTGAATAATGACGGAGAGTAGCATAATATATGCTGGTTTTACACTAGCATTTTTTATTGTGAGTATTGCTGTCAGAACTAATATCAGCAATGCCAATGCCCGGTGTATGAATTGCACTGTTACTCTATTTTCAAAGATATTGAGCCATGTAGGCTGTAAGTAAAATAAATCTTCTGGAACAATTTGTCCATCCATCAGTGGAAAGGTATTGTAAATTAAACCAGCATTTAGCCCTGCAACAAATGCACCGAAGATTATTTGTACTGTCACTAGGATTAAAATTATCCATATGTAACATGTACTAACCTTAAGTTTAGTTTGCCTTGGTTTGATTTGGTAATCAAAAAATTGATACGACAATAATGCAAAGATAACCAACGCAAGCAGTAAGTGAAGTGCGAGCTTATAGTGACTAACATGAGGATTGACTACCAAACCGCTTTTTACCATATACCAACCAGCAAAAGCTTGTAAAATTCCAAATAATAGTGCTGTAGATAACCTTATTACTGCATTTTTAGGTATTCTTTTTTTTAGTGTAAAGTATATAAATGGTAAGATAAAAACTAAACCTGTCAGCCTTGCAATTAACCTGTGCACATATTCTATTAAGTATATGGTGCGAAACTCTTCCATACTCATACCATAATTAAATGCTTTATATTCAGGTGTAGCTTCATATTTTGATTTTTCTTTTAGCCAGTCTTGTTCACTCAGCGGTGGCAATGTTCCGGTAATTGGTTTCCATTCCGTGATTGACAATCCTGCTTTTGAAAGTCTGGTAAATCCACCAATTCCCACCATGCAAATCACCATGAGAGAGCAGAGAAAAAGCCAAATAGCTACAGGTTTTGCTTCCATAATCCATGCTGAGTTTTATTCCATTGCTGAGGGTGAATAACAAATTCCCACAAAGCGAGAAAAGCTGCAACGCTATGTAGTAGACTATAGACGGGAAAAAATATTGATACTATATAAAAATAAAAAGGCATTTTTTGTTGTCTGATAGCTATTATCAAAAAAATCAAGTTAATACCGTATACTATTATAAAATAATATAAGAATAATTCATTCAAAATTTGAGTCAGAACCAATGAAAGTAACAAAAAAGGAGTCGTGAAAAATATAAAAGCTGAGGAACCAACAAAAAGGTTTAATAGCAAAACTCCCTTAAGCCCAGTGTGCTTAAAAAGTAATTTTATATTTTTTAAATGAACGATATAAGTTTGCATATAACCTTTAATCCAGCGTGCTCTTTGTTTGATCCAAGCAAACACAGTAGTTGGTGATTCTTCCAATGTTTCTGAATCAATAATCCTGGTTTTATATCCCATTTGCGCAAGTCTCAAACCAAGGTCAGCGTCTTCAGTGACATTGTAAGCATCCCAAAAAAGCACTTTCTTTAAAATTTCCACTGAAAAATGGTTACTGCTACCACCCAAAGGTATTGGCATGTTCATTTTTTGAAATCCAGGCAAAAAATATTGAAACCAGTTCATATACTCGAGAGAAAAGAATTTTGTAAGAAAATTGCAACCAAAGTTATAGTAATTTAATTTCGCCTGTACACAAGCCAACTTTTCGTCGCCCTTATTAAATTCAATTAGTGCTTTTTTTAACTGCAACGGATCTGGCTTGTCATCTGCATCATATATTACCACATACTTTCCTCTAACAAAGTTCATAGCATAATTGCATGACTTAGCTTTTGTTCTAGGCAGAGAATGAGGCACTTTTATTACTTCAAAATACTGCGGTAAGGTGCATTTTTCTATAGCTGCTAACATTTCTTGGTCATCGCTCTCTATCACAAGCTTTACATCTAATTTTGATTTTGGATAATCCAAACTTTCAATGCTCTTAATCAATTGCTTTATAACCGCATTCTCTTTAAAAGCAGGCAATAAAATAGTATATATAGGTTCATTCATCTTATCATAATCTGCTTTTTGGTTAGAAATTTTACGCAAGCCAAAAATTTTAGTTACAAATTTGAATAAAGAACTAGAACATCCGATTATAAATATCAACACCAAAGCAAAATATGCATATTTTTTTGTCAGTGTTAAAGTCGAAATCATAACAAAGAAAGAGGAAAAAAAGATTGAACTGAGCCTAATGCTTTTAGCTGAAAAATTAGGATTCTTATAATATAAGTAGTTACTTGCGAATTCTGAAATACCAAAGTGTGAGTTAAGAAGATTTAAAATCTGTTTGCTATCTACTTTTATCAATACATATTCAATACCGTAATGAGATTCGACCCAAAGGTTGATATCTTGGCTTATGTCTTCAACCATAAAAAAAGTAGTATCATTTAATTTTTGCCAAGGAATTATATTAAACCTATAGTAGAAAAGTTTCTCTTGTTCTTTGCATAAACTAGAATCAAATTTAATTTTTTCTACATTATCAGTTTGAAGTACAGGCATTAAACTTAATGCAACTTTTTGCTCAAGTCACGTGAAAACGAAGATATAACCTCACTACTACGCTTATCATCTTTACGTTCATGCATTATTTTTTTTACAGCATCAGCAGCTATACTCGCTGTGTTAGCTTGTAAATCCCCAAGAGCTTTTTCAACTTGGTCAGTAACTTTCTTCAAATTAGAATGGGCATTTTCATCTAACGTTTGATCGAGTTGCTGTCTATTATGCTTAATAATACTATTAGCCTTATCAAGTGCTTCATTCATCATTTTGTTAACTTCTGCATCTAATTTTTTGTATTTTTCAGAAGATTTTTTGTAATACTCCAACATATCTTTTCTGAATTTTTCAGTTTCTTCACTTGAAAACTTGCTTTTGTTACGTTTATTGTTAAGCGCGTTTTTTATTACCTTCCTTAGCAATTTATATGAGAGGATAAAACCTACTAAAAAAGCAAGGCTTATAACTAGTAATGTAGACATAAAAACCCTAAAATTCTTTTGACACCAAGTCAGCAACAAATTCCTCTTCAATCTCAGAATTAGTTAACTTAGTATAGTAAATCAAAGCAATACTAGTAGCCATTTGTTTTAATTCACTAATATACTTAGATTTAAATTGTACTACCTTTTCTTCAACAAGTTTAATCATCTTCTTGTCTTCCTCTTCCAATATATCCTTAACATTCGCTCTCATTTCTTCTACTTGAGCAAATGCATCATCTATGATTTTTTTTGCCCGTACTCTAGCTTGATTTAAAGCTGCATTATACTTGGCAATTTGCTCTTCTGTAAGTCTTAAAAGGTGAATAGAACTATTAAATGAATCTAACACTTCTTTACTTCTAGTGCTTATTATTTCATCTAACTTCGGTAAAAACAAACAACTCACTACAAAAAAAAGTGAAGAGAAAAAAATTAAAAACCAAAAAATTTGAGAAGAGAAAGTTGAAACATCAAGCTGTGGCATCTGTTAAGCAGCAAATATTAATAACATTGCAAGTACAAACGCAAGCAACCCCATGATTTCAACCATGGCAGCACCAATATAAACGTAACTTTTCATTTTACCTTCTGACTCAGGATTTCTCGCAATCCCATTTAACATAGCAGAGAAGATATTAGCTATACCTAAACCAGCACCGAGCATTCCAAATACAGCCAAACCAATTGCTATAAATTTTAAAGCCACTAAATCCATATATTACCTTTAACTATTTCTTTATAATATAATTGTAAAATATTCTGCAAGGAAGTCAATTACTTTACTGCATCTGACAAATATACACATGTTAATATAGTAAATATATAAGCTTGCAAAACTGCAACAAATACTTCAAATCCTATTAGTGCAATTATAAACAAAAAAGGTGCAGGTGTAAAAAATATGTTCATATTTATGACGAATCCTGCTATCACTTTGATGATTGTATGACCCGCAATCATATTTGCTGCAAGCCTTATTGATAAACTAATCGGTCTTACTAAATAAGCAAATAATTTAATAATGATGATTATAGGTGCAAGCCACGAAGGAGTTCCTTTTGGTAGCAATATGCGTAAAAATTCTACTCCTCTTTCTTTAAACCCAACAATCGTTATATAAGTAAAAACCACCATTGATAAAGCGAAGGTAACTATCACATGACTTGTAACTGTGAAACTATAAGGAAGAACACCAACTAAATTACACGATAAAATGAAAATAAATACTGTAAATATCAAAGGAATGTGCTCCAAACCTTTGCTTCCAGTGTTACTTTCTATTATTGAAACAACAAAATCATATACATATTCAACTGCAGCTTGCAAATATCCTGGTATTACTGCACCTTTTCTTATTCCAAGGAGCAAAAACAGTACCATTAATATCACCGAGATCATCATAAAAAGAGATGAGTTGGTAAAGTTTATGTCATACCCAAATAATTTTGGTAGTTCTATTATTGTATATACTTTAAATTGTTCTAGCGGATTTAACGCCATTTTGACCCTGTATACTTAAACTGCAGCAGTAAATAAAGTATAAATTTTATAGAATAAAGTCAAGAATTAAGATAAGGAGCTCTGTATTATTAACATATTAACAAAATATACAATTAAAATGCAAATTATAGTCAGCTACCAATCTTATTCTAAATTCTTGACTTAACATCTTATTTTAACTATAATTTAGTTTTAATATGAGGCAATTATGAACGAAATAGATTTTACTAATCCACCTTTAAATTTAGAACAGGAATGTGGTAACGGGTACATCAAGTTTACAGATTATTCTTCTAACTCAGACACTGGTCTTTTCCACATGGCAGGTGAAATGCTAAATGAAAGCCATGATGTTATAGGAAATTTCACTGGTGATGCTTACATTTATAATTTCCATATAGATGATCACAATATGAACATTCAACTCTGCATGGAAATGGACTGCAAAGGTGATATAAAGAAAATTCTTTCTTTGTAGAAAGAGTAGGCTTCTCTGTTGTTTCTTGCAATATAGAAGCCACTTATTACAACAAACTTTAAAAACATCACATTTTACATTACTATGAATTTTTGTTTCTTGTTAGATAAATGAAGTTCACATTATCTTGGTTACTAGAGTACTTAGAAACTAATGCCAATTTAGAAGAAATTACTGGTAAGCTAACTCACATAGGATTGGAAGTCGAAGATATAGTAGATAATACCAAATTAGCTGGATTTGTTGTTGCAAAAGTATTAGAAATCGCACCTCATCCAAATGCTGATAAATTAAAATTATGTAAAGTAAATGATGGAAGTAAAGTTCTGCAGATAGTCTGCGGAGCAAAAAATGTTAAAGAAGGCATGAAGACTGTACTTGCATCTCTTGGTAGCACATTGCCAGAAAGCGACTTTACAATTAAGCCTACAAAAATACGAGGAGTGCTAAGTGAAGGGATGCTCTGCTCTGCTTTCGAACTTGCGCTCACTCAAGAGGAAAGTGAGGGAATAATTGAACTTTCTGATGATTATAAAACAGGAGATAAATTTTTCAATTGCGATCCTGTAATTGACATAAACATCACCCCAAACCGTGGAGATTGCTTAGGCGTATATGGAATAGCTCGAGATTTAGCAGCAACTGGAATTGGAACGTTAAAGGCTTTAAACATTCCACAACTTGCCTGCTCTATAAATTCACCAGTAAACGTCAAAGTTACTGACGGGGAGAGCTTTATTAGTGGAATATACATCACCAATGTAAAAAATAAAGAAAGCCCAAAATGGTTAAAAGATAATTTGGAATCGATAGGAATGCGCTCCATTTCTGCAATAGTTGATATTACTAATTACATCATGATATCTTTTGGCCGCCCAATGCACGCATATGATGCAAAGAAAATAGAAGGTGAGCTCATAGTATGCAAAGCAAATGATGGAAAAAAATTTATTGGTTTAAATGGTAAAGAATATTCATTAAATAAAGAAATAAGAGTTATTTCTGATGATAAAAATGTTCATGGAATTGCTGGAATTATGGGCAGCAAGTATAGCGAATGTACACTTGAAACTACTGATATCTTTTTAGAGTCTGCTTGGTTTGACCCCATCTCCATCACTAAATCTTCAAGGCAGCTAGGCATCTCCACAGACTCAAGTTACAGATTTGCACGTTCAATTGACCCTGAATTTACCCTTGATGGACTCAATCTTGCAGCCAAAATGATTTTGGATTTATGTGGCGGAGAAGTGTCAAGCATAGTGTCTGCTGGCAATTTGAATAAGGCTGATACCAAGATAAATTTTGATTATCAAGATGCAAACAAACTTGGAAGTGTATCTGCATCACCTAATGAGGTATTCGATATTTTAACAAAATTAGGGTTTAGTATTGATAAAAGAACTGAAAATAATTGGAGCGTACATGTACCAAGCTGGAGACCAGACATAACCATACCTGCTGACCTAGTTGAAGAGGTAGTAAGAATATACGGCTATGATAAAATAAAGGAAGAGCAACTAGCAGAAGACGTTACAGTAGAAGAAGAGACACAAGATGATTTGCGCATTTTAATGGCAAGCAGAGGGTTTCATGAAGTGATAACTTGGTCTTTTATGAGTGAATCAACAGCTGAAAAGTTTGGTTACTTGAATAAGTTATTCATTATCGATAATCCATTTAATAATAACTTCAATATAATGAGGCCAAGTGTCATACCAAATTTGTTGCAAGTCACTGCAGATAATATTGCTCACGGGATATCTGATCTCGCAATTTTTGAAATTGGACCAATTTATAATGGTGAGGCTCAGTCTAAGTACGTTTTAAGTGGAATTAGATCAGGAAATAATTCGCCGAAAAACCACTATAACACTGATAGAAAAATAGATATTTTTGACGCAAAGGCTGACCTCATAACAGCTTTGGAACTTTTTAATGTCAATTGTGATAATTTAGCAATAGAGAGAGCAGAAAAAGAATATTATCACCCAGGAAAATCAGGCTCCTTATCTTTTAGAAGTAAAATAGTTGGTTATTTTGGAGAATTGCATCCGAGTATATTGGATTTTTTTAACATCAAACAAAAAATTGTAGGCTTTGAGTTGATATTAGAAAATATCGAAAATTTACCTATAAGTAGAAAAAAATTTATCGATTATAAATATCAAAGTGTAAAACGCGACTTTGCATTTATTGTAAATAAAGATGTAGCAGCAGGCAGTATAATCAATATGGTGAAAAAAAGCTCAGAGCTCATCACAGAAGTTTTGATATTTGATGTATATCATGGAAACAATATAGAATCGAATAAGATGTCTATAGCATTTTCAGTTACTTTCTGCTCTCCAACTCACACTTTAACTGAAGAGGAAATCCAAAAAGAATCAAATATGATAGTAAACTTAGTGTGTGAAAATACTGAAGGAACTTTGAGAGCTCATCATTAAGCCGTAATCGCCGTTTCCTGATTTTGCTGTGTCACGTTTACTTCATCCAATTTATTCCCTATCTTGAATTCAATATCCTTGAAAAACCTATCCCACATTCCATGCAAATGCTCTTCTACTTTAGGCCATACATCATTTTTAAATGTCGTTCCATCATCAGAAAATAAATTGCCCAACAAAGCTCCAAATTCTTCATAACTTGACTTGAGACATTGAAGAAATGTCTCTACTTCCTTATGAGTATCATGTGCCACACTCAATGCTTTCCCTTCTGTGCTATTATCTTTGTTTACAGTAGCTGACCATCCAATCACATTATAATTAAAACCAACTTTGAGAGAGTTCCAAATCCTCCACAAACCACTCTCATTATCTTTTGGTACATTATTTATTATAAGATTTGCTAATCTATCTACTAGAGGAGACAATAAATCTTGACAAAAGTGTTTGATATTATTTTTTATTTTAATAATAGGAGTTTTTATGCACTTTTCTGCCAAATAGTATTCAAGTTCCGCTTCCTCTAATACCTTCTTAACTGCTTTTTCGTTAAAAGTTCCATGCTCGAACGCCTTCAGTAAATCATCTTCTATTATTGCAAATTTTATTTTTTCACGAGATTCTAGTTCTTCTCTATAATCATTTATTGTTTTTTCATTTATCAATAATCCTTTTTCTTCCAATTTCAACTGTTCTAATGTTTTTAGAATTTCTTTGTTATTTTCTAAGTGCTTCTGTACTAGCTTTGTATTTGGATGCTTTTCTCCTCTTCTCTCTTGCTCATATTTTAAGTACTTATTTAAATCCTTACTTTCTTCTATTACTTCTCTTAACGATATAGGTTGATCTAAGCATTCTGCAATTCTCACTCGATGTGAATTAATCTTTTCTACTAGATCTGTTGCCTCCCTTTCTAATAACTTACATGAATTCTCTATACCCTTTGCTTGACCTTTAAATAAATTTTGCATTTTACATTTCGTTATTTCTAAATACATCTTTGCTATAAAATCATTCACTTTACCTGAAGCTTCTTCTAAACTTTCCCCATTCAAAGAACCTTCTATCTCCTCTTCTAAATCTCGAAACTGGTCTATTAAGCTTAATATTCCTAACAGGCTTAACTCACCCTTTGCTTTTCTCATTACTGATTTTACTAGTCTTCGCTTAACTTCTTGATTATCATATTCGAACTTAAAAAGACCTTCTAATCTTCTTCTTAAATTATCCTCCGCTAAGCTATTCTTTTTTATAATCTCGTATATTCCTTTCAATTTTTCATGTCCCTTATCTTCTCCTGCTTCTTTTAAAAAACCTCTTAATTTGCTTTCTAAAACACCATATGTTGAGTTATTCTCTTTTATATCCTTAAATATTTTTTTCAATTTTTCGTGTATCCCATCTGGTCCCTCCTCTTCTAAAAAATCTTTTAATTTCTTTTCTAAATTATCGTTTGTGAAGTTATTTTTTTCTTCATCATATACTTTTTTCAGTTCTTTATGTATCTTAGTATATCTTTCTTCTCCTTTTTTCTTTAAATCCTCAATTCCTTTTTTAGCATTATTTAGAGCTTCTTCTGTTTTTTCAGGATTTATATCCTCATAAACATCAATAATTGCCCTCCCAGCTATTTTCCCTTCTTCTTTAAGCCGTTCCCATTCTGCTTTAAATACAGGAAGTGCATCATCACTTATATCATCTACTTTCATAAGGGACTCTAGCCGATCATCTTCATCAGTCAAATTAAGTGACTCCTTTATTTTTAGTTCTTTCAAATCTTTGATTATCACTTCTTTCTCATTTGGTAATTCCTTACCTTGACTTTCTAATTTCTGTTTCACTAAAGTATTTTTTAGCTCATCCTCCAGTGAAAAATCTTTTCCCCGTCTATTTTGCTGAAACTTAATTGCTTGTATAAAAGCAACTTGATAAGCATTTTCTATTAAGTGAGTTGTCAACTTAGAATCTATGCTACTCACCACTTTCAGCCTGAATTTACTCAATAATTCCTTCAGTTTATCATGTGTAATATCTTTCTTTTCTAGATTCACCAGCTCTTCCATAGTTCTTGCGCATTCTTGAATCGAAGTTGCAATTACACTTCCGATCTCATTACGCAAGGGCTGAAGACCATTTTTTAAATTGATATTAGCTGATAATTTCAGTATGGTATTATGCTCTGAATCTCGTGTCACATTAAACCACTTATTATTTTCATTCTCACATAAGTCTCTAAGTAATCGTTTAAATTGTGGTGGAAATTTTATTTCCATATCCCACGCAATATTTGGTCCAGGATTTCCCTTCTCATGAAAAGATACCTCAATATTTTGGTGCTTATTAGAATACTGCCCCGTACTTATTTTAAGAACAGTAACTAAAGAATGGACTAACTCTCTATTTAAAAGATAAAAAGTAGCCAAAGCAACTGTTGCAGGAACGATTAAGGCTACAAGCACAGTCACATTAACAAAAATTGCCATTGCAGCAAGAGCGCTATATGCCAATCTTTTTGGCACACCTGTTTCACTCTTTTTTGTCTTATCTTCCACTACACCTTCTTGTGTCTTGCTATTTGCTTTAAATCTACTGTATATGACTAACCCCAGTGCAGTAAAAGCAATATAAGGGAGCATTAAAACTGACAGAGCTAAATTTAATACTTTCTTCTCTGGGCAAGCTCTGTTTATCTCTTTCAATATTTCGCTTGACATATTATACCAGGAGGTAAAAAAGTCAGAATTATAACCTTTATAATGAAATATACTGAGTGGGATATTAAAATCAGTTAACCAATCCTGCTTACTTACAGCATCAAAAAACTCTTCTTCCTCTTCCAAAGCAACATTGGAAATAGATTCTACTTTACCTAAACCATCACTATTGTTGTTTAAATCAACAATTTCTTTATGGCTATCTGCAACAACTTGATTCATATTATTACCTTACCCTAAGCAATCTAAGTATAGCATAAACATTACTAACTTTGCAACTTTATTAACTTAATACCAACTGTCAAACCTTGGTATTCCTTAGAATAGAAATCGGCTTCGATCTCTTTATTAATGTCCAAAGATAAGGCAAGAGTCTGCTCTTTTATATATTCAACCCATGTATTTATTGCTTCCTTAATTTTTTCATCTTCTGTTTTTATTGTTACTCTAATTCTATCTGATATATGAAAATCAGCTTGTTTTCTAGTTTCTTGAATAAGCCTCAAAACATCTCTTGCAAGTCCTTCTAGAATTAGTTCGTCATTGAGCTCAGTACTCAGAACAACAATCCCTTTATTGTTATCAAATACAGAAGAATATTCACTGTTTGCTTTTAACAATAGTTCATATTCACCTTTTTCTATAGTATAGTTCTCTGTTTCATCCCCCAGAAATATTTGCTCATTCTCAATTTGCTTCCACTTTTCTTCTTTGACATATTGAACTAGTTTCTTGATTTTATCTGCAATCTTCTTACCAAGTAGCGGAAAATTTAGTTTTAGCTCTAGTGATGCAATATCTTCAAGTCTGTTTACTAATTCTAATTTTTTTACATTTACCTCATCTCTTATTATCTCTTGATATTCATTTTCAAGGAAATCGCAGGAAGACCTATGATAAATGGTCATACTGCCAAGTGGCTGCCTGATGCGTATATTAAACGTATTTCTGATGGATAATGCAGAGTTACATATTTCCCTTACCAAATCCATCTTGGCAATGAGTTCACTGTCATATCTATCTGATTGTGGAAAATCAGCCAAATGAACAGATGTTTCTTTGTACTGAAGCCCTTGCCATATAGTCTCTGTTATGATTGGCAACAAAGGAGCTGCAGCTCGAAGCATGTAATAAAAAACTGTGTACAGAACATTATAAGCGTCGGTTTTATCTTGATCTAAGTCACTTTTCCAAAAACGCTCGCGACTGCGACGAATATACCAATTATTTAGCACTTCAAAAAAATCTGTCAAGATTTTGCAAGCTTCCTGAGAGTTATAGTTGTTCATAGAAGCTCGCATACCTTCCACAGCTTCAAAACATTTTGAAATCATGTAGCAATCAATAGTATTCTGATAATCCCTACAAATCTCAGCTTTAATTCCATCTGCATTTGCATACATAGTAAAAAAGTGATAACTGTTCCAAATAGGTTTTATTACGTTTTTCAGAACATCACGCACTAAATTTCCTTCTTTGTCGAGTAGTAAATTACCACCGCAGACAATGGAACCAGACAGCATAAGAAAACGCAGCGCATCAGAACCATATTTGTCAAACACTTCCATTGGGTCCGCATAATTATTCAGACGTTTGGATAATTTCTGCCCTTTCACATCAAGAACCACACCGTGGCATATGCAGTTCTTAAATGGCTCACTGTCAAATAAAGCAGTGGAAAGCACAAAAAGCGTATAGAACCATCCTCTTGTTTGTGCTATATATTCAGTGATAAAATCCGCAGGGAAATTTTTCTCGAACCATTCTTTATTTTCAAACGGATAGTGAACTTGCGCGAACGGCATCGAGCCAGACTCAAACCAACAATCAAACACATCAGGCACACGACGCATAACTGATTTTCCTGTTGGATCATCAGGATTTGGTCTCGTCAAAGTATCGATAAACGGTCTGTGCAAGTCATCTATCTTAACATTAAAGTCTCGCTCTAGTTCTGCTATTGAGCCATACACATCCACTCTTGGATATTTTGCATCGTCTGATTTCCACACAGGAATTGGAGTACCCCAGAATCGATTGCGTGAAATAGACCAGTCGCGCGCTCCTTCAAGCCATTTTCCAAATTGACCATCTCTAATGTGGTTTGGTATCCAATTAACTCTCTTATTTAGCTCTACCATTCTGCTTTTGAATTTTGTAACGGCAACATACCAAGAAGGCATAGTGCGGTAGATTAAAGGAGTGTCAGTTCTCCAGCAGTGTGGATAATTGTGAATATATTGCTCAGTTTTAAACCAGCTCCCCTGCCTTTTTAATTTCTTGATTACTGTATCATTGGCATCAAAAACATGAACTCCTGCCAAATCTGAAACTTCAGTAGTAAATTTTCCAGCGTTATCAACTGGACAAACAGCTCGAATATCATGGCTTTGGCAAAGGTAAAAATCTTCTTCACCAAATCCAGGAGCAGTGTGCACAACACCAGTACCATCTTCTCCTGTAACATAATCAGCAATGAAAACACGGAACGCATTTTTTGTATCTTTAAAGTAATCAAACAGTGGTTTATAGGAAAGACCTGCAAGATCACTCGCTTTAAGTTTTGTATTACAGTTTTCATATTGAATATTGCTTTGTTCACAGTGGCTGACAAATTTCTCTAAATAACTTTCAGCAAAGATGCAGACTTCACCATTTACTAACACCATACAATACTCAATATCCTCCCCTACTGCCAGTGCAAGATTGCTCGGCAACGTCCAAGGCGTTGTAGTCCAAGCAAGTAATCTACATTTTTGTTTAAATTGCTTTGGATTTTCTAAAAGTTCAAAAGCAACAGTTACAGCTTTGCTAATTTTTTCTCTATATGCATTATCAAGCCTTGTTTCAAAATTAGAGAGTGGAGTTTCGCACGCCCAGCTATAGGGAACAACGCGTATTGATTCATACACCAGACCTTTATCATAAAGCTGCTTAAATGCCCACATGACCGACTCCATGAATGACTTATCCATAGTCTTATAGTCATTGTGAAAATCTACCCATCTTGCTTGTCTATTTACATACTTCTCCCATTCTGATGAAAATTTCATCACAGAAGTACGGCAATTATTATTAAATTTTTCAATGCCAAATTTCTCTATCTCAGTTCTACCAGATATTCTAAGTTCCTTTTCCGCGCCCATCTCAGCCGGTAGCCCATGGCAATCCCAACCAAATCTGCGTTCAACCCTTTTTTGCAGCATAGTTTGATATCTTGCAAATGCATCTTTTATAAAACCAGTAAGCAAGTGTCCGTAATGCGGAAGTCCATTTGCAAACGGAGGCCCATCATAAAATACAAAACAATGATCCTTGGAACGTTTCTCGACTGACTGCTCAAAAATTTTATTTTCCTGCCAAAATTTTATGATTTCCTTTTCTAGCAATGAAAAATCAGGACTGCTGCTTGTATCAGGATAATACTTCATATTCATTTTAACTGGATAAAATCAAAGAATATAGAGCTTTCTGGAAAATTACAAATCCAAAAACTCTGTTTCTATAAACATTGATAGGTATTGACATTATTATACAGCATATTAATAAATCAGACTTATTTACTTAAGTTAAAGATGAATAAAGACAATAACAGTTGGCCTTATCAGAAATTTCACGATGCTAACAAAAATAATAGTAAAAGCAGCGTTATTTGGAGATCGCTTTCTTATGAATATAATAATTCTGGAAAGGTTGAAAAAGTACACTATCAGTGGGAAAAGAAAAAAAATCCCGCAAATCTATTATATCAAGTCTCATATGATTGCGTAACAGAGAGTTGTAGTCCCTTAAGGATTAAATCTAGATAGCTTATAAACTTATAAAAACACACAAAGTGCTTCTACATGAGAGCATAGGAGCACTTTTCTCTAATTAGGCAGCGCATCCCAACAAACTATTTTGCCGAGCTTCCAATATCCTTACATTTACTATTTTATCTTTGTATTTATCGTCAGGATCATCAACGCATACTGATTGCATGTATGGGCTTTTACCAATAATTTGATTTTGGTGTTTACCTTTTTTATCACTGAATAGAACAGATACAGTTTTGCCTATCATACTCTGGTTAAATTCAAGTTGTTGTTCACTAATTAATTTCTGTAAACGAAGAAGGCGCTCTGTTTTAACCTCTTCTGGTACTTGATCTTTTCTTTCCGCCCCTGGCGTTCCTGGCCTTGGGCTATATTTAAAACTATAAGCCTGAGCATATTTTATTTTTTCTACTAATTTCATAGTTTTTTCAAAATCTTTTTCAGTTTCTCCAGGAAAGCCAACGATAAAATCAGAAGAAAATTCAATTTCAGGTTTCAATTTGCGCAATCTGTCTATTATTCCCAAATATTCCTCTGCCGTGTGTTTTCTATTCATTGCATGCAATATTTTATTCGAACCTGACTGCACAGGTAGGTGAACAAACGGCATGAGTTTTGATTCCTCCGCATGTACCAAGTAGAGAGATTCGTGCATATCTCTTGGATGAGAAGTTGTGTAGCGGATTCTTTCTAGCTTTTCAATTTTAGCAATGTGACTAATTAATTTTCCTAAATCCCACACCTCTCCTTCGCACTCTCCATGATAAGCATTAACATTTTGACCGAGCAAATTGATTTCCCTTGCCCCATTTGCAACTAACTTCAATGTTTCACGGAATATTTCATTTACTGGTCGTGAATACTCAGCCCCGCGTGTATATGGTACCACACAAAACGTACAAAATTTATCACAACCTTCTTGTATGGCAAGAAACGCAGAAGAACCCTGGCTATTGCCATAGCATTCATCTGGCAATTTATCAAACTTCGCAACTTCTGGAAAATCAGTATTTATTACATGACCTTTACTTCTGCTTGCTTTGACTATTAACTCCGGTAAAGCAGAAATACTCTGCGGACCAACAACAATATCAACAAAAGGAACCCTTCTGAACACTTCTTCTCCCTCTGCTTGCGCTACACATCCAGCCACCACTATGGTCATTTCCTTATTTTTTTGTGATGAATGGATTCTTCCAAGCTCTGAGTAAAGCTTTTCTGCTGCCTTTTCTCTAATATGACAAGTATTCAATATCACCAAATCAGCTTGTTCTACATCACTAACAACGTTGAACCCTAAAGGCTTAACTATATTCTCCATTAAAATGGAGTCATAAACGTTCATCTGACAGCCGTAAGTTTTAATATATAGGCCTTTCATATTTAAAATTCTTCACACAAATTCTAGCAAATTATACGAAAAACTGAATTCTAGTACAACAGCCAATAAAGATTGCTTGACAAACCTTCTCGCTTTCCTTACTCTAACAGTAGAGGTATTTTAAGAGCTCAAAAATCTATCTTCGTCTGCAGACTTTTCAGTCAATTTTTCAAAAAAAAACGTAGTGTATCTTTTTCAGCACGTGTTCAAATTCTGTTGTATGTGCGCTGCATTTTCTTTCTAATCTTTCAGGAGGATTTTATGTCCAGAATTCCAGATACTTAACCTTTATTCTTAAGCTAAAAACCGATTGGTACCTATGGTTTTTATAAAGAAAGTGCAAAAAATACTTTAAAGAATATGAAATAAAGGTAGAAAAGGTTTGAGTAACCAAAAACTGTTTCCAGGCATAAATTTGTCATGTATACCAAAAAGTAATTACACTAATATAATATTCACACTTATATGCTAATATAGATATAATACTAATTAAAGAGCATGTTATGCAAGAAGAAGTATCAGATTTTACAGATGCTCTTTGTCAAAATAAATGTGATTCCTTTCGAGTGACACTCTCCTATATCTTTCTTTAGGTTATACAGAAGTCTAACACAATTATAGAACAAGCGTAAAAGTTCTGGTAAAGTAGTTTTATTTACAAAAAATATGCTACTTGATATTGAAAAACGCAGCATAACAAATGCACTGTGGAAGTTACAAGAAGCAGATCAAAGGGAGATTTTTACTCTTATACAGAGATTTGAGTTGCCAGAAATATTAGCAAGAATATTAGTTGCTCGTGGTGTTAACATAGAAAATGCACATGACTTCTTACACCCACTAATCAGATCGCTATTACCAGATCCCTTTCACCTCCTTGATATGGATAAAGCTGTTTCTCACATAATAAAAGCAATAAACAATAATGAGAATATTGCAATATTTGGTGATTACGATGTTGATGGTGCAACGTCATCAGCATTGATTAATAGGTACCTAAGAGCGATTGGGACACACTCTATAATCTATATTCCAGATCGTGTTGATGAGGGCTATGGATTGAACACAGATGCTTTATTACAACTTAAAAAGAATGGTATTGATTTATGTATTTCTGTTGATTGCGGTACGCTTGCATATCAACCAATAGAAGATGCAAAAGTCTTTGGACTTGATATTATAGTTGTCGACCATCACCTTGGAACAGAAAAATTACCAAGTGCTGTAGCAGTTGTTAATCCCAACCGCCTTGATGAGAGCTCTCCTTATACTAATCTTGCAGCAGTTGGAGTGTCATTTCTGCTAATTGTTGCTCTTAATAGAAGCCTACGTGAGCAAGGATTTTTTACCAACAAAAAAGAACCAGATTTATTTGATCTACTGGATTTGGTTGCTCTTGGAACTGTTTGCGATGTTATGCAGATTACAGGCCTAAATAGGGCTTTTGTTTTACAAGGATTAAAAGTTATGTCAGCAAGAAAAAATGTTGGCTTACGTGTTTTGTTTGACGCTTTGGGAATCCTTGAAAAACCAAGTGTTTCACGATTAGGGTTTAGCATTGGACCGTGCATAAATGCCGGAGGAAGAATTGGAGAAGCATCGCTCGGTGCAAGGTTGCTTTCCACCGATGATGATGATGCACATTCAATCGCGCTAAAATTAATAGATTTAAATAATGCAAGAAAAATGCTAGAAAATGAGGCTATTTTGGAAGCTACAACACAAGCAGGAAAATTTGCACAATTAGGTGTAAATTTTATAATGGTAAGTGGCAACTGGCACCAGGGAATAATTGGTATAATTGCATCAAGACTAAAGGAGCAATTTCACTTACCAACGATAGTAATATCTTTAAATAATGGAATAGGAAAAGCAAGCTGCAGATCAATTTCTGGGGTAGATATTGGTGCTGCGGTTCTTTCTGCAAAATTTACCAACCTAATCATTGAAGGTGGTGGTCACAGTATGGCAGCAGGATTTTCGATTAAGGAAGATAAAATAAGTGATCTACATGATTTCTTTACTGAAAGATTTGCAAACTCTACAAATGACAAAATCATAAAAGCTGATGGTATAGTAACAGCTAAAGCAATAAACTTATCCCTGTGGAATCAATTGCAACGCTTAGAGCCATTTGGTGTTGGCAATCCTGAACCGAGATTTATCATCCAAGGAGCAAAGATAAGAAAGCCGGAAGTTATAGGAGTTGATCATATAAAATGTTTTATTGCTGATGATAATGTTATGGTAAAAGCTATTGCGTTTCGCTGTGCAAATACTGAGCTTGGCTCTGCTATCATGCAGGGAAATGTTAAATCAATTTTAGGTAAAATCTCTATGAATTATTGGAATGGAAATGAATTTGTGCAGTTTTTAATAGAGGATGTATTGACCATTAGTTGAGTTACTATTTTACAATAATTACCTGTCAATCTCACCAAAGACTATATCGAGTGAACCGATAATTGCTGCAATATCAGCAAGCATATGTCCTTTTGCCATGAAGTCTAAGGCTTGTAAATGCGCAAAGCCAGGTGCTCTTATTCGACATCTATAAGGTCTATTGGTACCATCTGAAACTATATATACTCCAAACTCACCTTTTGGTGCCTCAACAGCTGTGTAAGCTTCACCTTCTGGTACACTATATCCTTCTGAATAAAGCTTAAAATGATGAATCATAGCCTCCATAGATTCTTTCATTTCTGCTCTTGGCGGTGGAGAAATTTTTCTATCTTCAGTTTTTATTGGCCCTTCAGGTATCTTCTCTACGCATTGCTTCACCAAGCTGATAGATTGCCTAATCTCCGCCATTCTTACTAAATAACGGTCATAACAGTCACCATTTTGGCCAATTGGTATATCAAAATCTAGCTGATCATATATCTCATATGGCTGGCTTTTTCGCAGATCCCAAGCAAGCCCAGCAGCACGTAGCATTGGTCCACTAAAGCCCCAATCAAGCGCCTGTTTTATTGATATTTCACTAATTCCTACAGTGCGTTGCTTCCATATCCTATTTTCCGTTAAAAGTTCATCAACATCATCTATATACTTTGGAAATTGCTCTATAAATTTTGCAATATCTTCAATCAAACCTTCTGGGATATCTGCTGCAAGTCCACCTGGCCTTATATAAGCTGCGTGAAATCTTGCACCTGAGGCCCTTTCATAGAACTCGAGTATTTTTTCTCTCTCTTCAAAGAGCCATAAAAGAGGAGTCATCGCCCCAACATCAAGTGCTTGAGAAGATATATTTAGTAAATGATTTAGTATTCTTGTCAGCTCACAAAACAAAACACGCAAATATTTTGCTCTAATTGGAATTTCACATTGCAACAATTTCTCTACACACAACGAATATGCATGCTCTTGTGACATTGGCGACACATAATCAAGGCGGTCAAAATAAGGCAGAGCTTGAAGATATGTTTTATGTTCTATCAATTTTTCAGTGCCACGGTGCAAAAGCCCAATATGGGGGTCTGCTCTCTCGATCACTTCACCATCCATCTCTAAAACAAGTCGTAGCACCCCATGTGCAGCTGGGTGCTGAGGACCAAAATTTAGCATCATTGTCTTTAGATCAGGCATGCTTTGGTAGCTTAAGGTATTGGAATTGTATAGGGTAAAATGTGCTTAAAGTCAATAGGCTTCTTGTACAAGCTATAACTCATCGTTACAATAGAAAAACTCTCAAAAACTTCACCACTTCTTCATGATCTGATAGACAATGTTTATGTGTCACATACAATTATTGCACTTATGTTGATCAAGGCAGCGAAATTATGTATAGATAATTTTGATTGAGAAATAGTTTTCTACTATATAAATTCTACTTTAGAGTAATCAAAATTAATGAAAGACAATAAATATAGTTTAGGTTTAAGGATCATTCATTGGTTAATGTCTGCTTTTATTATTGGCATGCTTTGTTCTGGGCTGTACATGAAAAGTTTGCCGATTAGCAGTGAAATTAAATTCAGCATATACGCTATTCATAAGGCTTGTGGTATCACCGTTCTTGGATTAATTATAGTACGTATATTTTTTCGCGTCTTTACTTATGTTCCGCCATTACCAGCCAATTTTTCTCGATTTGTAATCAATGCGAGCAAAACGATACACTTTGGTTTATATGCTTTGATGGTGCTAATGCCACTATCTGGTTATGTCATGTCTTCTGCTTCTAGCAAAGAGATCAAATATTTTTTTCACATCCCTTTGTTAATCAATGAAAACAAAGAGCTAGCTAGCGTAGCTAATCAGCTACATTCGATACTTGCATATTTTATGATACTCTTTATAGCCTTGCATATAATTGGTGCTTTAAAACACACATTTATAGATAAACAAAACATTTTTAAACGTATGATATAGGTTGTATGTTAAATAGCCTCTGGAAAAAAGGAACGAATTTTCTTGGTAGTGAATTTGCCATAATGGGTGGTGCTATGAGCTGGGTTTCAGAGAGAAATTTGGTTTCAGCAATCTCAAATGCTGGTGGATTTGGCGTGATTGCTTGCGGTGCAATGTTTCCAGACTTACTGAAAAAAGAAATCATAGAGACACAGAAATTAACTAACAAACCATTTGGTGTAAATCTAATTACTATGCACCCAAAGTTGAGTGAGTTGATAGATGTGTGCATTGAAACGAAAGTAAGCCATATAGTGCTTGCCGGTGGACTACCAACGAAGCCTAATATAGAAAAAATCAAGAGTGCGGGCATTGAAGTTATGTGTTTTGCACCAGCATTAAGCCTCGCGAAAAGGTTAGTAAAAATGGGAGTAGATGCGTTAATAATAGAAGGAATGGAAGCAGGTGGGCACATAGGTCCAGTTAGCACTTCTGTTCTCGCACAAGAGATATTGCCTCATTTTAAAAATGAACAAATACCAGTGTTTGTCGCAGGTGGAATAGGAAGAGGCGAAATGATAGTGAACTATCTAGAAATGGGAGCAAGTGGCTGTCAAATAGGTACATTATTTGTCTGCACGAATGAGTCAATCGCTCACAAAAATTTTAAAGAAGTATTCATCAAATCAGCTGCGCGTAATGCTGTATCTTCTGTGCAGATTAGTGCTGATTTCCCTGTAATTCCAGTAAGGGCTATAGTTAACAAAGCAAGTGACGATTTTATGGAGCATCAAAGAGACATTATTGATAAATATCAAAATGGAGAAATCTCAAAAGAAAATGGGCAGCTTGAAATAGAAAAGTTCTGGGCTGGAGCCTTAAGAAGGGCAGTAATTGATGGAGATGTTGAAACAGGATCTTTAATGGCCGGTCAAAGTGTTGGCATGGTTGATAGAGAAAAGCCTGTAAAAGAAGTAATAGATATGCTAGTTCAACAGGCAAGCAATTATGTTGAAATGTAAAATCAGTAATCAGCAAAGAAAATAGTTAGCAAATTGCTATAATTATCCGCAATAAGGCATAACTGCCCAGTTTTAACGTAAAATTAACGCTAAAGAGGTATTCATACATTTTGTTATATATGGAGAAATGTTATGCTAAGTCCTTTTGCAAAACATCAGAAGAGTAATGAAGATATTAATCAACAATTGTACAATACTATATACAAAAAGGTAACAAAAAAAACACATAGTAATCAAAGTCCAAAAAAAAATGGAGATGGAACTATCACAAAATGCATAGAGTTGTTCAACAAAGGAGCTGATCCTAACGTATTAATTCAATTAGAAAAATTACTGAGAGAGCAAGAAGAATATCAAAAATACTATAATTATTACACCGAGAAATTTCTTCCAGCATTGGAAAAAGAAGTAATGGGATCAGAGGTCGGACTTCCAGTATTTAAGAATGAAATAGAACAATCACAAGGATCACCAACAAGAAGAGAAAAAATATTAGAAATAATTTTAGAGATTACAGGAATTACTAATAAAAGCAGTGACAAAAATAATTCTAGTAGCGTTATTCAAAATCAAAAAGATAGACAAGGTAATGCTATGGAACTATTTAACAAACAAAGTCTTTCTGGTGAAGTTGAAATTCCCAAAAATTCAGGTATTAATCCTCTGGAAAAGGATTCTTTAGCTAAGGGTGTAAGTGGAATAGGAATCTCTGGAACATATAATTCCTTGAGAAGTTTAGATAGTTATGATGCTTCAACAATTCTTACATCAAAACAATCGCAAGCAAGAAAGGAGATCGCACAATCACAATTGAATAGTCAATCTGATCTTTCGATTGATAGTAAAGATTTAAAAAATGAAAAGCCTAATATAACTGTGAATGCTGTAGAAGTGCCAAGCGGTGCAAATACTTCTAAACTCAGTAGTAGTAGTGATTTAGATAGCGGAATAAATTCATCTAGCTTGGCATCAAGTAGCAGAAGGAAAAGCTTAACTTCAGTAACAAGCATTTCATCTGAGGAAAGTGTACACTTAAAATTAAACCCTGCTGAGGAAGATAATAGTTTGCAACCAGAAGATGAAGAAGAGACAAAATTAGCACATCCAACCAAAACAAGGCCCAAAGGGCCAAGTGGAAGAAGATCCCCTTCTAAATATCATAAGAAGATTGAAAAAGTTCAAGAAGGGCTAGCTCAGCTATCACCTCATTGTGTGATCTCAATGACAAGCAGTAAGGTAAGAGATACAATGCTATCTAACAATTATGAAAATAATAGTAAAATCAAAAACAAAAATCTTCACGTCGCACTTGTAACAAGTTCTGCTCTCTTAGCAATAGGGTGCATTGTTGCAGGAGCAATGACATCAGGATTAGTAGGAGCAGGACTGTTTGTGGTGGCTGCAGTGTTTGCTACAGCAGCTGCTGCTGAATTTTGTTCAAATATTCTGTCAAGTAAATTGACATCCATTAATGTGAGTCCTCTTGTTGACGATAAAAAGCTTGCGGCGTGGTAAAAATTAAATATGAGTTACTTATGGTGAGCAAGTGAATTCGGTTCTTGCCTATTGATGTAAAAATTGTTACATTTGAGGAGTATCTTAAAGGTATTTAGCTGATGCATATTCAATTGGGTAGAGTTTTTGCTATTGTAGCCCTGTTAAGTTTTATTTTCATGTCGTGTTCTAGCAAAGCAAGTGATGAATTGAAAAATATACCAGGAACGTTGAAAGAACTTATTTCTTCATTTTCAGTTAAAGATACTGTAGAAAATATGAGTCCCTCAACAATTATAGGTTTATGTATAGCTACAGTGATACTCGCAGTAGTGTTCAGAGGCCTAATTTTTTTCATGATAATATTTGGCGTACTGATCATGATGTTTGGAAGCACAGAAAAGGCAACAGATTACCTGAAAGAAAAATTCAACTTTGCAAAGGACATACAGTTACAATCCAATAACAAAAAAGAAGATAAGGATTAAGTAAGATAGATGATTCTTTATTATCTTTTTATTGAATACGCATGATATTGTATGCAACCAAAAGTACCAGCCACTAGCTCTAATTCTGAAAAAAAGAACAATTTAGCGTTACTAGAAAGTATTAATTTAGATTTTATCCCTTATGCTTGCCACTACGATGAAGAAACTATACTAACAAAACAGGGGGAATTATTAAAAATAATCAAATTAGAAGACTATTCTTCAGTTGATAACTATGGTGATCTTAGAACTGAAATTAGAAAAAGTATATCAAAAAATATCAAGAGTTTATATTTTACCGTTTGGATTCACACTGTCCGTAAGCGCAATAAACTGAGCTTACAGTGGAATAAAACTGCAGACTTTTCCGATCAGCTACACTCAACGTGGTTTAATAAACTAGTTGATAGTAAACTACAGTATATAAATGAATTGTACATTGTGGTGTTACTTAGTGATTTTGGCAAAAATATTAATAATGCATTTTTTTTTGGCGGGATAAAGAATAGGCACAAGTTATTTTTACAAAAAAATCATCAAGAATTACAAAAAATAACTGACCTGATTCAAAAAGATTTAGAACCTTTTGGAGCTAAAAAACTGGGCCTTAGGTCTAGTGAAGGTAAAATATATTCTCAAATGATGGAATTTCTCCATTACATTATTACATTAACGCACAAAGATTATCCAATATGTGAAAGGGACCTATCGCAGCATGTGAAAAACCTAAAAGTAGCTTTCGGTTTCAATAAATTTCAAACATCGTTTGAAGGTCAACAGAAGTTTGGTTCTATTTTTTGCATAAAGGAATATCGAGAAATCCCCTTAGAAAATATAGATAGGTGTTTGCAACTTGACTCTGAGCTTATCATCACAGAAATAATAATATTTACTAGTAATAATAAAGCAGTAAAAGAATTCAAAAAACAAATTAATATACTGCAAATCAGTGAGGACAATACCTTACTTCAAAACTCAGGAATAAATGAAATAATAGAGCTTGAAAAAATTTCTGCTATGGATTTTTGTCAACAGAAAATTATTGTTACAATCTTTGCAGATGATAAGAATAGGTTAGCTAAAAATATCAGCGATTTATCCTCTGTAATGTCGTTAATCGGGTTGATGATGTTTAGAACTGATCTGCACATGGAAAATCATTTTTGGGCACAGCTTCCTGGAAACTTTGCTTTTGTTACACAACCAAAAAATATATTAGAAAAATATGCTTGCAGCTTTGCTATGTTGCATGATTTTACATCAGGTACGTTGAAAGGAGGAAGATGGAAAGAAGCAGTAACAGTTTTTTTTTCAAAAAAAGGCAGTCCTTACTTTTTTAACTTTCATGGAAAGAAAAATAATGGTCATACCACAATACTTGGAGCTCCAAATTCAGGTAGAACCTCACTGATCAATTTCTTACTTTCGGAATCAAGAAAATTTAACCCTAGGATTGTTATATTGGATAATACTGGAAAATCAATAATATTTACTAAAGCAGTAAGCGGCCAATATTACATAATTGATCCAAAATATAAAGATAAAAGTCTAAAATTTAACCCACTGAACATTGAAGATAGTGCTTCTAATCGCAATATGCTTGTTGAATTGATCAAAAGGATGGTTGCAGATGCAAGTTTGGTAGACGTAGAAGAAAAGACAAAAAAAATTGTAGATTCTATATTTGCTATACCAAGAGAATCGCGCTCTATTTCTCAAATTTCTGAAGTGCTTTTACTTCTTGGAGGCAAAATAAGTAAATGGTGTGGTGAAGGTGAATTTGCTTACTTATTCCAAGATGGTGATGAGTCAGATATTGACTGGGGAACAAAAACTATATCCCTCAATACTGCAAATCTCACTAAGCAAAAAGAATGTATGTCCGTGATACTTTACTATTTCTTATACTCTTTCGAAGCAAAATGTGATGGCTCACCTGCAATACTTGTTTTGGATGAAGCATGGGAGGTAAGTAATATTTTTCCTACAGAGGGAGAGTTTGACGACTGGATGCAAAGAATGACAAAGTTAAATGTTGTAGTAATTCTAAGTACTGAAAACTTAAACCTAGCATTTGCTAGCAAGTTTACTCAATATTTAGATAAGCATGTCGATACGAGGATCCTGATGCCGAACATAAATGCAAACAGGTTATACATGAAAGCATTTTCTCTGTCGAAAGAGGAACTGAATGTCATTTTGCAAACACCAACACAGGAAGGTTTATTTTTGATAAAGCAATACAAAGGTTTAGTAACTTTAAATCTAGATTTGAAGAATATGAAAGAAATACATGTACTTTCAGCTAATAAAGAGACTATAAAGTATATGTATGAAGCAATAAAGGAAAAAGGCGAAAAAGTGAGTAAGTGGTTACCGGCGTTCTATGAAAAATGTAAAGCTTAATTTTTTATTGATATTCTCCTTGATATTTTGTCTTTCTTATCAAGGATATGCTGATTGTCCGTATTTTGTAAAGAGCAATACTGAACTTGAGGTTGTAGGAAATAAAACAGGAAAAGGTATTGCAAATTTTTTTAAAGGCAAGTGGAGCGATTTAGACTTTGACAAAAAATTATTGCAATTTATTAAAGTTACAGCAGTAAATACTCAGGGACCAGAAGGTTACTTCGATCCAAAGATTAAGGTCTGCAATTACAAAGGGAACGACAACTGTTATATATTATCCAGTGGAACATCTTGCCACAAAATATATGGCACACAAGCCACAGGTGCTGGAGTTTCTGCAGCAGCTTTTATCGATTGGGAAGGAGATAAAATGTTAGCTGATGGAACAATTAAGACAGATAACAGTAAAGAAATCAAAGAAGGAATTGCGAAACGCCTTGAATGGGAATGGGCAGATGGTGTTACTGATGAAGAAAAAGTAAAATTTGTTAATGCCCCTAAAATATGCGCTTGTAGTCAAAAGGGGGCTTGTATGTCAGGAATTTCTTCATGGGGCTCTAGAGTATTTTCTGGGGAAAATATTTTTCGTCCTGGAGAGATGGAAAAAGCTTGTGATACATGCTATCAAACAAAAGTAAAGTGTGCCCCTGTGCAACTTGCACCTGGTCCACCTCCATTTTGCGAACAACTTGCGATGTCACCACCACAAGTTAGAATTGTTCCTATAACAAATGAAGAAAATGATTATTTCCATCCAAGAGTTGGAGTCATTATTGGTGAGCTGAAAGAAAGAAGGGAGCTACCTTTTCCGCGCGGTTTTTCAAATAGTGAGAATACTCCAATTTATCCATTTACTATTAAAGATACTATCCATTATCTCAAAACCTATAGAAAAAAAGGTCAGCTCTGCGCTGAATACTATGGTACTGAGGAAGAAGAGTCCGAAAGAAAATTACAATTTCCTGCTCGCTGCTTCCCAGCGCCACCTGCTCCAAAGATTGAAGAAGTGAGCATACCAAAGCCTAATGAGGGTAAAGGCGAAAATACGCTAAAAGTAAAAATAAAGATGAGTGAGAACGTTTGTACTTATGACGCACGTGGAACTCACAGTAATGGCATCTGTACTTTTTATGTTAATAAAAATTCTCCTACATATGTTGGCCATCTACCTTTAAAAGTAGTAAAGCCAGCAATAGTGGCAAAAACAACTGATAGCAGTAACAGTAAAAGCGACATCGATAGCGTAATAGAAGGTATATTAAAAAATAATTCGCAATTTGAAGTTCTAGAAAAATATGGGTATGTTCCCGATATCGAAGCAGAATGTAAAGAGCTTCAGAATGGTAAGTGCAAACTAGATGGCTCAGGATATCCAAAAGTAGAAATAAAATATAAAGAAAATTCTAAAAGTAAAATGCTCTGCCTTTCTGGGTGGCAACCAGAACCAGAGGAGTTTGTTCTTAAAAAAGAAAGTAAGCTAATATCGCTAAAATCAATGGGGGCAAGATACAATAAATACAATACTGTTTATTCAAAGGAGTCTGATCAGCTTTATTATTTTCCCTGTAACGAAACAATTGAGGTTTTAGCAAAGCCACAAGATGCACTGAATGAAATAATATTTAATAAAAAAGGATATATTTCCATTCCTGCTGAAAATAAGTCTAGAGATAACTGCATGGCAAAAGAGGATAAAGAGGTAGATACAAAACAAAATTGTGACAAATGCAAAATAGTATATGAGTTAACAGATGGAAAGTATGAAGAAAAAAACTGTAATCACGGTGATGATGGTTGCCTCTGCTTTGATGGAGTATGTAGTCGCTCAACACAGTATGTAGATAAGAATGATAAACTATTTTACTTAAGATATGAGGAAGTGGATTGCAAGGATAAGGATGGTAAAACAGTAAAAAACGAGAAAGGTGAAATACAAAAGTGCACACAATTAAAAAATCAACCGATTAAAGCAAATAGAACAGAAGTCTTTTTTGCTGATAAATTATGCAGATTCGATTTAGATGGTTTAAAAAAGAGATTGCGTGAAATAATAATAGCACAATTGAAACATAAGAAGAAGATTATTGAAGACAGGGATCAAAAACTTTATGAGCTTGGAGATGGCTATACAGATGATCTGTCAATGTATGATTACGTTGAAATAGAAGCATGGGGAGGTGGTGAAGCTGGTCATATAGCTGATAAAGCTCAGTCTACTGTAAGTAGACTAGGAATGCCAGGTGATTACATTAAAGCTAAACTGAGAGTCAACCCTAGTTATCCATATATTAAAGTAAAAGTGACAGAAGGAGGTGGTGGACAAGAAGATGATGAATCTAACAAGGATGGGGGACCAACTTTAATAAAAATGTGCAGAGACTCTTCAGAAACAATTTGTAAAGATTTAATTACTGTTGCAGGCGGAGGTACATACAGAACCTATGGGGGAAGGGATTACAAAGATACAATAATTCATGAACAAAGTTTAAAATTAAAAGAAGAAATTAAGAAAGGGGACAAGCTAAACTCTAGTAAAGATAATAAAATAGCATATATAGAAAATGGTGATATTGGGTATAAAGATGTAACAAAATGTAGTAAAAACTACGTGAATAAAACATATGGTGCTGGCGGTTGCATCAACGAAAGCAGCAAAAATTATAGCAAGGGCGCTCCTGGTTATGTGAAAATTAAACCTATATTTGATGAAATTAATAAAGAAAGAGTAAAAAAAATAGATGATGCTATTGAAAAAATGATACAAAATCCAGATGACATCACAGGTATTGATGATTCCTTAATAAATAAACTTGATCAAAAGATTATTGATACAATTAAAGAAGAAATTAGAAAAGAATTGTTAGGTCTATAGTCAAAGAACCCTGATGGTTGCAAATGGGGTAAAGTTGAATTTACATCACTGAGAGTATCTGTTCAGATGCATGTCAAACCAGTGTTTCTTTTCTTGTATCTCAGTTCCCATAATGTCATCCCAGTGCGTGACACCCATTTCTTTCTAGTGCTTCCTTCCTTGTCATCACAGCTTCCATAATGTCATTCGAGTAGCTGACACTGGAATCCATGTAAATTTAACTGGACGCCAATGTCACAAACTAGTTTTCTCATCTATCTTATTTTGCTACTCTGCTGAACAGATACGTCAATTTTATCTACTGATGAGCTAGGTTTGTTGTTCTTCACATGTTGTGACAAAAGCTCCTTAACTCCTTT
The DNA here is from genome assembly GCF_947251845.1 of Wolbachia endosymbiont (group B) of Athalia cordata. NCBI lineage: Bacteria > Pseudomonadati > Pseudomonadota > Alphaproteobacteria > Rickettsiales > Anaplasmataceae > Wolbachia > Wolbachia endosymbiont (group B) of Athalia cordata. The sequence continues at coordinate 231,261 of NZ_OX366383.1, read as the reverse complement.
TTTCACAAGAAGTACTGAATTTGTATCCTTTTCAAGCATAAAAACTGTAGAGTTTTCAATTATCTCAGCTATTTGTAAAGGAGTATCTCCTGAATGGTTTTTAATATTAGCATCAGCTCCTTTTGCTAATAGTAATCTTGCTATTTCTTTGCGGCCTGTTATAGCTGCTATATGTAGAGGTGTATTGCCAATCTTATCGCCAATATTGACATTTATTCCTTCTATACTAAGTAATAACTCAACTATTTTCTTATGGCCATTCTTGATAGCTACACTTAAAGGATCTCTATCGACATTACAGCCATTGACCTTAGCACCATTATCAAGAAGCAACTTGACTACTGCTTCATGCCCATTCTGAGCAGCTAGATACAAGGGTGTGACATTATTTTTTTTATCTACTATGTTAACATCAGCATTTTTTGTGCTAATTAATAGTTCAACTATTTCAGTATGTCCGTTCTGAGAGGCTAAGTACAGAGCTGTTATACCAAATTCATTGTCTTTAGCATCAATCTCAATTTCTTGAGTATTAAGTAACACCTTTACAACTTCTACAAGTCCATTTTGAGCAGCAATATGTAAAGGTGTCTTACCATCAGTACAGTCTTTTATATTGGGATCAGCTCCCGCTTTAATTAACTCCTCTACTATAGCTTTGCTTTTAGCTACAACAGCAAAGTGTAAAACTGTACTGCCTTTAGTAGTTCTTGCATGAATATTAGCTTCTTTACTGATTAGTAACTTTACTACGTCTAAATGTCCTGAATAAACAGCAAAATGCAAGGCTGTAAATCCTTTTTTATCCTTGATATTGATATCAGTTCTTACATTAAGTAATAACCTAACTTCATTTATGTTACCATTATAAGCGGCTTGATGTAATAGAATATTTTCAACCGGGAGCGATTGAGTGCTGAACATATTTACCTCTATATAATAGTATGCCTAGTGGTACTACATCAAAACAAGGAACATTCAAGAAAAATTTTTTGCATCTGGCAATCTATTTTCTCTATTCTAATATATACAAACTCTTTAAACCCACCTTGTAATCAGGATAAACTAGAGAGACACCAAGGTCTTTTTTAATTTTAGTATTGCTTACTTTTTTTGACCCTAAATAAAAACCCCGTGCGTAATTTGGTACGGAAGAAATCTCAACTGGCTCTGGAGGGCTAATATTGAGAAGCTCGGCTGCATACGTGACCACTTCAGATTGCGTAGCAGGTAAATCATCTGCACAATTGTATATCTCATAAGGCTTTATATTTTGCATGGAAGAAAATAAAATATTCGATATATCTTCAACATGAACACGAGAAAAAATTTTTTTCACATTTCTTGCTTTGCCAAGCTGCAAGTCAATTAGCGCATTTCTACCAGGACCATATATCCCAGCCAAACGAAAAATATGTACAGGCAATTTGCTACTTAGCCACTTCTTTTCAGACTCAAGGCGCTTTTCTCCTCTAATTTCTATAGGCTTTGTTTCAGATTCCTCATTCACCCAATTACCACAGTGGTCACCATAAACATTAGTTGCAGACAGATAACCAAGCCATTTAATATTCTCCAGACAATGACCGTATCTCTCCATAACATCATCGCCGTCTGGAGGAATAGAAACTAAAACATGCGTTACGCTTTTAAGTAGATCTTGGTCGACCTTTTCATAATCAAAAAGTTGTATATCTTTATTTCTTGATGTACCGTTAACTTTCCAGCCTAAATTTAGCAATTTTTTCGATAGAAATTTAGCTACATATCCGTAACCAAAGCAAAACAAGTGCATGGAAATTAATTTCCAAAATTCTTCTTGATAAACTCAACCCCTAACCTTATTCCTTCTTCATTAATAATATGGCCTAATCCATGAATTGGGTATCCTTGAGCGTTTACTCCATTTTCTTTCAGAGCTTTAACCGCTAAATCAAGGGACGAAAAAGGTACCACATCATCAGCGTCACCATGAATAATACATATGTTGGGTTTTGATTTTATCTGCGGTGCAGTTTTTGAAGGCGAAAGAAATCTACCAGAATACGCAACAACTGACGCACAAGACTGAAGCCGGGTAAGAGCCACATGTATTGCAAGCATTGCCCCTTGAGAAAATCCAACTAAAGAAAGCTGAGTATCTTTTAAATTAAGCTCCTTTAATTTTGTATCAATAAAATGATTTACAATTGATGCAGCATTTTTCACCCCATTATATAGTGCTTCTTCACTACGATCCTCTAAACTAAACCACTGATAACCATCACCTATTTCCCTCTCAAACGGAGCATTCGGTACCACAAAACATGAATCGGGTAAAAATTTGCTCATAACTTTAGCAAGGTGAGCGAAATTATCGCCACTTGAACCCCAACCATGAAAAAAAATAATCAAATTTTTCTTATTTCCATTTGGACAAATTTCTTGGCTTTTAAGTTCAATCATCTCTTTTGTGTTTATGTTTTTTTGTAAAACTGACTCATGCATCAATATTAAACAAAATTCTATAAAATTCAAGAATTTCCACATCACCCAAAAAGGTAAAATACTATTTTAAAGATAAAAATCCTATTTAAAAACAAAGCAGTATCTCAAAAGAGCTATATCTTTTCAAATACTTTTTTATTGTTATTTAAATCCGAGCTTCTCGTCCTTAGCATACTGTCGGCCAGGTACTCCATTGAATAGTAAGGATATTTTTAAGTGCAGTAACTACAGCTATATCTGGATCTTCACGTTTTTCTCTTTTTACTTTTATAGCTAAATAACCAACTACTGCACCCAATAATAAACCAGTAACAGCTGATGTTGCACACGTTGCAATAGCTGCTTGTGTATTATATGCTACCGCAAAACCTGTAATAAAACCTACTGCACCACAAACGCTAATGCAGACACGCTCCTTCCGAAGTTCTATTTCATTAATTTTTCGTACATGATTTTTCAAGTACTTTCTTACATCTTGAGTAGTACGTGTTAGAGCAGTTGCTCCATAGTAGTTTTTTGTGTTAGCATCTGCTTTTGCTTCTACCAGGCACTTTACTATACCTAAATCACCTCTCTGAGCAGCTAGCATTAGAGGAGTGTTTCCTTTTCTATCTTGCGTATTAACATCTGCTTTTGCCTCTACCAGGCACTTTACTATACCTAAATGACCCTTTTCAGCAGCAAATATTAGAGGAGTATCTTCACAGTCATTTCTTGCATTAACATCTGCTTTTGCCTCTACCAGGCACTTTACTATACCTAAATGACCATTTTTAGCAGCAAACATTAGAGCAGTTTCCCCAAATTCATTTTTTGCATTAACATTTGCTTTCGCTTCTTTTACTAGATACTTTACTACATCCAAATGACCATCTTCAGCAGCAAATATTAGAGGAGTGTTTCCAAATTCATTTCCTGCATTAACATCTACTTTTGCTTCTTTTACTAGATACTTTACTACATCCAAATGACCACTTGCAGCAGCAAACATTAGAGAAGTGAATTCAAACATATCTTGTGCATTAACATCTACTTCTGCTCTTTCTACCAGGTATTTCACTGCCTCTAAATCACCATTTTTGGCAGATGAAAATAATTTAAAAAGTAGCTCAGTACGACTTCTAACTATTCGTGCAATTGATAATGCTTGTAACGTAGAAGGTTGTCTCAATTCTTGAGTATCACCTTCTAATTTTGGTACAAGATTTTTTAGCCAAGGAGCTACATGTGTGAAATAATTAAGATTCTCTTTTGTGAAACGATTCAATAAATTTTTTACAGTATTAGATTTGTCACTTTCTTCAATTTCTCTATTTATACCATAATATTCTAACAAAGCATCAAGTATTGCTTTATTGTTAAAATTATACACCATTTACTAGCCCCCTGAATAAACTTCGAAACCATCTTAATCCCTATTAAGGAATGAAAGCATTTTGTAGACTTTTTCTTTTAATACTTATGCCTTTTATTTAAAATTGGAATGAGAGCAACCTCACTACTGCTATAGCTCTTTGATATGAATAAATACTACTTAGCTTCAACTTTCTCTATCAATTTCTTGACCAAGCCTCTCAATCTTCTGCTGGAATCATCAAGCTCTTGAATTTGTGAAGCATCTTTTCTCATGAGCTCTTTGTGATTACTCTTTATGTAATCATACATTTCCTTCATCTGAGCAATCATCTTGTTGATATCCATACCACCCATATCAGGTATCATGCTAGGCATATTTCCTTCTAGCATACCGCCAGCCATAAGTTGCTGAGACATTTGCATGAATGGCTTTAAGGTCTGTTGAAGCAAATTAGGGTCGCTTGCCAATTTTTCTATTTGCTCTTTGCAAGTATCCATGTACTGCTTCATAAATTCATCATCTTGCATTTTATCTGTCATAATTACACCTATTTGAAACTAATATTATATATTGTTTTTAATTAAAAACAATACAAGAACAACTATATTAATACTTGATTAAATGACAAATTAACTATTTTAAAGGTTCACATACTCTCTTTAACCATTCCTTATCTTTTATGCCATTTTCTATATTTTTATAAACAAATTGGTGATAGCTATTTATCCATTTAACTTCATCTTCAGTAAGCATTTGTATATCTATTAGCTTTTTATCATAAGGAACAGAGGTCAATTGTTTAAAGCTTAAAAAGACGTTTTCTCGCCTTTCAATATACATCAGATTCTCAATTCTTATTCCATACTTTCCTGGAATATAATAACCAGGCTCGTTAGAAAGTATCATGCCTGGAATGAGTTCCACTTTATTTCCTCTTGATATTGCTTGCGGTCCTTCGTGTACCGAAAGGTAACTTCCTACTCCATGTCCTGTACCGTGCATGTAATCCATTCCAAATTTCCATAAATGTATACGCGCTAATATGTCCAATTCTCCACCAGTAGTGCCAGAAGGAAAGACCGCACTTGCTATCGCAATGTGAGCTTTTAATACTATTGTGTAGTGAGCTCGTTGCTCATTGGTTGGACTACCAATTGCTATAGTTCTTGTAACATCGGTTGTGCCATCAAGGTACTGACCACCAGAATCGATCAAATATAGTCCATCTTTTTTAATAGCTTTATTTGTCTTATTGCTTGCACGATAATGAATGATTGCTCCATTCTCGTTGAATGCTGAAATTGTTGGAAAACTCGATTGCTTAAACAAATTCTGCTCTTTTCTGTATTCTAAAACTTTTTCTTCAGCTTCAAGCTCAGTAATTTCACTGTCAATATTGTTTTCAAGCCAATATAGAAAATTTATAACTGCTACTCCATCTTTGATGTGCGCACTTATAGCTCCAGTTATTTCAGTTTGATTTTTTACTGCTTTGTGAATCAAACAAGGATCCTCCTTCTCAATTATCTGCTTATTTTCTATTAGACCTCTTTCATTACTTATTGTCATCCCAGTGCTTGACACTGGGATCCATGCTTTTTTATTTCTGGTCAAGCACTGGAATGACACCGAAGCTGATTTTTCATTTAAATAATGGTTATATAAGGGATCTATTGCATTCATAATGCTCATTGGAGTCGTGCTTGGATCTATCACCACCAAATTTAACTTATGTAGTGAATTTTCTAGCTCACTAATATCAAAAACATTTATATGGTTATCAAAATTTGCTTCTATAGTTGAATGTTCTTTATCTTGAATAAATAAATCAACATTGCCGTTTTTATAAAGTATTGCACGACCCAATATACAAGGAGTATATTCAGAACTTTCATTTCTTAAATTTAATAACCACGAAATTGAATTTGGATCAGTCAGAAGCACTGCTTCATCCTCTATGTTTTTAGCTACTCTTTCACATTTATCCTTACCACTCTCACCAGATACATGTGAGACTATTGTTTGTGCTTTATGACTACTATCTTTTTTAATTAAGTATGGTACTAGTTTACAAATGCCTTCATATTTTCTTATGTCCTTCATAGTAAAATATTGCGGATAGTAACCCAGTGAGGTAGTCAATGTTAAGTTTGCTTTTACCCATTTGTGTGGATCCTCTTCTTGTATATTATATACTCGAAAACTGCCCTGATCGAGCTGACTGCGAGCTTGTGTGATATAGCGTCCATCTGTAAAAAATGGGCACTTATTACTCTTTGTAACGATAAGTAGCCCATTTGTTCCCGTGAAGCCACATAACTCTGCTAACTCTTTTGAATATTCATTTAAATACTCGTCTTTAGTATTCAAAATAAATGCATCAACATTTATTTCGTGCATAAAAGAGCGAAATTCTTTGATTTTTGACATGTTACGCAGAATTAGCAGCTATTTTCGTTTTCTTATTCCTAAGGTACACTAATATGCTAACTATCGCTGCTGGAGTGATACCTTGTATTTGCTTCGCAATACCAATTGTTGCTGGCTTTATTGACTGCAACTTTTCTATCACTTCAGTTGACAAGCCTTTAATCTGTGAGTAGTTGAAATTAGTTGGAATTTGAGTATTAACTTCCTCTTGTAGAAACTTCATATCTGCTTCTTGTCTTACTAAATAAGGCTTGTATTTTGCTTCAATTGCAACTGCTTCATATATTTCATTCTTGGCTATGCTATCAGTTATAGTGTTATTCCAGCACATGACGCTGGAATCTACATTTTTTTCAGTGTCAAGCACTGGGATGACAGGAAGAGGTGCTTTGGTGTTATGCAAGTAGCTGACACTGGAATCCATGTTTAACTCTGGCCATATTTCTCGTAATTTATTCCAGTCAATATTTGGATAACCGAGCAAATTTAATGCTGTTTTTCTTATTCCATCATAAGATATTTTAATGCCATAGGACCTGAGCTGCTCAGGAGTAATTGTTAGGCTCTCTAATTTCTCCTCAAGTTGCTTAATGGATTTAAGTTTACCCTGCAAAACAGAGTATCTCCCATGCGACACAAGAGAGATGTCATAACCTTTTTGTGTCAATCTTCTATCTGCATTATCTGACCTGATTGCCAGTCTATATTCTGCACGCGAGGTGAATAATCTGTAAGGCTCAGCAATTCCCTTAGTGACCAAGTCGTCTATCATTACACCGATATATGAGTCTGTACGATGAAGAACAAAACTTTTTTGAGATAAAGAGAATGCTGCATTGATTCCGGCAATAATTCCCTGCCCGGCTGCTTCTTCATATCCAGTGGTACCATTAATTTGACCAGCAAAATATAGTCCTTTAACTTTCTTAGTTTCGAGAGTATGAAATAGCTCTCGTGGATCGATATAATCGTATTCAACTGCATATCCAGGTCTTAATATTTCTGCATTTTCAAGCCCTTTTATACTCTTTATCATTTCATACTGCACTTCGATGGGCAATGAATTTGAAATTCCATTTGGATATATAGTGTTATCATTAATCCCTTCTGGTTCTAGAAATATTTGGTGATTATTTTTTTCTGCAAATTTTTTAACTTTAGTTTCAATTGATGGGCAGTATCTTGGTGCAATAACGTTATCTAAATATGAAGAAGCTGATCTGTGAAGATTCTCTCGAATTACTTTGTGTGTATGTTCATTAGTATGAGTAATAAAACATGAAACCTGAGGCTGGTTAATTTTCTCTGTAAGATAAGAAAATGGTGTAGGTGGATTGTCACCCACTTGTTCTTGTAATACCGACCAGTTTATAGTGCCACGATCAAGCCTCGGTGGAGTTCCGGTACGTAATCTGCCCAGTTTAAAATCATACTTCTTTAGCGTGTTTGCAAGCTCTATTGCAGGTTTATCTCCCATTCTTCCAGAAGGAGTTGTTTGCTCTCCTATATGAATCACACCACGTAAAAAAGTCCCTGTAGTCAAAACAACTCTGCTTGTCAGTATACGTTCACCTGAGTCTGTTATTACAGCTTTTATATAAGATTCTCCATTGCTATCACTTTCGATAAGAAAATCGTCAACTGACTCTTCTTTTACTGTCAAGTTGTTATAATTTAGAATAATTTCCTGTATTGCTTTTTTGTATAATTTTCGGTCTGCCTGTGCACGTGGGCCCCATACCGCTGCGCCTCTGCTGCCATTTAAAACGACCGAGTGTATGCTTGCTCGGTCGATAGCTCTCCCCATTATTCCATCAAGGGCGTCTACTTCTCTAACTACAACACCCTTTGCAACTCCTCCAATTGCTGGATTACAAGACATCTCTCCTATAGTTGAAATTTTGTGAGTTATAAGTAGTGTGTTTGCACCAAGGCGAGCTGCAGCTGTAGCTGCTTCACACCCGGCATGACCGCCACCTACTACCACTACATCGTACTTATGCATCTTCTTGAGTAATTCCTACTCTATAATATTCCAACTATCAGTGATTGATGTCAAATTTTACAGATTACAACATTGCACACTAACTTAGCTCAAACTGCCGTCTCTCTCGCAGAAAAAACTTTTTCAACTTTGGGAAAGATGATACTTTTATTAACTTCTTCTTCCGGAAAGGTAATACATTCATCTACTTCTTCTTCCTGAGATATTTTGACATATGTAGAATCTGTAATCGAAATTGCACTTACTGCAGATTTAATTGCTGTTTCATCTACACAATGCACTATAGCTACAGTTGCAAAGAACCCTAAAATCGGTGCTATCAGCCCTATCATTCCACTTATTAATGTAAATCCTATTTTTGGATTAGGAAAAATAGCAGCTATGCTTCCAGCAAGTGTAACTCCAATTACAGCGCTTGTAGATATCATCAAACTCAAAAAATTTGCTACTTTTCCATGATCCTCCCCAACAGGATCTCTTTTGCAAAACTTATATAGCAAACATCCTACGTGAAAAACCGCAATCAATGCTGGAGCTATACAACCAGCAATTCCACCTATGGCTAAAGGTGATGAAGTGTCAAAACTTAACCAACAAGCTAATACTCCTAGTGCTGACACTATACTATAAGCTAACAAACAAATATACATACAATCCCTCTCACTAATTAATAGGCATCATTTTTACTCTAAATCGCAAACTTCCCCTCCGCCATCTAAATACTAGAGCAACAAGGAATGCTAACGGCCGTGAAAAAATATCTAATGTTTATATTTATGTAAAGTGGAAAATTTTAGTGGGGCGAGCGACCAGGATTGAACTGGCGACATTCAGTACCACAAACTGACGCTCTACCAACTGAGCTACGCCCGCCAAGGTATAAAATTTCTAACACACAAGCATAAATAGTCAATTAATTATTTAGGCTACCTACTTTTGCATAGAGTTTTAAGTTTAGCGAATAAACATTTTCATTTATGCTTTTAGCATTATAGTTAATCGTATTGAAATCGTGATATGTTTAAAAGTATTTTCACATTTAGTTTTTTTACAGCTATTTCAAGAATTTTAGGGCTAATAAGAGATGTATTGATTGCTACGGTTATTGGTGCAACTTCTCTTGCAGATATATTCTTTTCCTCGTTTCGCTTTGCTAATTTATTTCGATCGTTTTTTGCAGAGGGAGCATTTACTACCTCATTCATACCATTATACTCTGCAGAGTCATATGATAATAAAAAGGCATTTAATTTCGCAAGTAGTGTAATATCCATTACGTTTATTATTCTAGTAATTTTTTGCCTTATCACACAAGCCTTCTTCCCTTACATGATCAAAATCTTCACTCCTGGATTTGACCAAAATAAATTTACCTTTACTGTAACTTTGTCGAAAATTATGATGCCCTACATAATCTTCGTGTCAATCGCATCACTTATTGGTGGAATGTTGCAAGTAAAACAGCATTTTGCTTCAACAGCTATTTCACCAATCATTTTGAACCTCTGTTTAATCATCAGTTTGTTTTTACCTTACATTGAAACACCGGCTCATAACCTTTCTATAGCTGTCCTGATTGGAGGGATTTTGCAGCTACTTTTAATAGTATTTAGTGCATACAAATTAAAGGCTTTCTTTTCTTTTAGTTTAGAATTAAGTAACGAAGTAAAATTATTTTTTAAACGCGTGATACCTGCAATTATCAACAATTGTGTAATACAAATAAGTGTATGGATTGACACAATCATGGCGAGTTTTATACCAAATGCAGTTTCTTATATATATTATGCCGATAGACTAAATCAACTACCGCAAGGAGTAATTGGCACTGCAATTGGTACAGTACTTCTTCCTCTGATTTCAAAACGAATAAATGATACTGAGAATATAGTCAAAATACAGAACAAGGCCCTTAATATAGGGTTAATATTAATTATGCCAATAACTTCTGCTTTTATCATTATTCCTGACATAATTTTACTTACGCTTTTTTCTTACGGCCGATTTGATTATTATGCAGTGCAGCAAACTGTTCCTACATTAGTAGCATTTTCTCTTTCTTTACCCGCATTTATTATAAATAAAGTATTGCTACCCACATTCTTTGCTAGGGGAAAGCTAAAAATACCAACTATGTTCTCATTAACGTGCCTTGGAATTAATGTAATACTAAATCTCATATTAATGAACAAATACCAACATATAGGAATTGCTATTGCTACTTCCATTTCCACTTGGATAAATTCTATTTTATTGATTAATTATTTAACAATAAATAAGATGTATAAGATTAGCCAAGCATTATTACTAAATATTGTAAAAATTCTCACTGCAACATTGGTTATGTCAATAGTTCTTTATCTCTCTAATTACTTATCAGCAGGGTTGTTTTTCGATAGAGGGCTAGCTCGTATTGTTTATTTAGTAACTTTAATAGCTTTGAGTGTTATTATTTATTCTAGCACTCTTTACCTAATTTTTAGAGGAAATTTGAATAATTTGAAATATGTATAAATTACACCCTTTGTATTGCTATATGTCATTTCAGCTACTATTCCAATATCCACTCCTTTCATACCATAACCTATTCCTGTCATTCCAGCACCTATTCCTGTCATCCCAGCACCTATTCCTGTCATCCCAGTGCTTGACACTGGGATCCAGAAATTTTGTTGATTATATAATCTGGAAAACCTTATTTAAGTCACACTGGATCACAGTGTCACACACACAACTGTATGAGTGTTGTGGTTTGAGAGCAATTTCCACTGGGAACCCAGTGCTCATCAGACCAGCTTCTCATGTAAAAATGCTGTGTTTTAACATAAGAATAGCTACTTTTTTGCTAATTAACTTAATGTCTAATCAAATTTCCTGGATCCCAGACTGGGATGACAAGAAGAGAAGGGATGCTGGAATGAGAGGTCTATTATGAAACTTTCTTTATACGCCATATCATCAATCTTGTTTCTATTAATTCTCATGCACGTTGCTGCAACTTTTAAGGATTGGAGTGGCTACAGAGAATATATCGTAAAAGAGTTAGAGAAGACGTATGATGCTAAAGTACATGTTGGAGGAAAAATTGAAGTTTCGCTCATTACTCCAAAACTTACTATTCACAATGTATATGTACAATATAACAAAAACAAGGAACAAAAATTATCAGATTTAATTAGTGCAAAAAAAATTGAAATAAGGCCATCGTTGTTTTCATTTTCATTGCAACCAAAGTCAATCTCATTTTTGGGCATGAAAAGCAACAAAGAAAATTTACTTAATATTATAAATACGAAAGCCAATGATAATATAGTTGATATATTAATAAAGGACAGCCAAATAAGTTTTAACGCCGATACTATTAACATCAAGGAAGTTGCTATAAAAAAAAATAAGCAGTTTTTTGGTGAAGTACAGATTGGTGACAACAATTACGATTTTTCTGGAAAGGTTAATGTCACAAAAAATAATGTACACATTAGTGTTGATTCAAATTTTGCAAATTTGCTATTTAAAGGTAATAGAAATCAACAGGGTAATTTAACACTGACAATCAATAACAGTTCCGGTTCTGTGAGCAATTTAGCAAAAATCATTAATCTTAGCTTCCTTTCTTATGTGATTCCCAGCGAAAATATTGAGATATCATCCAATATCAATCTCAATGAAAGCGAGTTTACGGCAACTGATTTAAAAATTGAGTCCAAAAGCATGCAAGGCACTGGTATAATACAAAATGATAGAAAAAGTGATCATACTAATATCAATATTAGTTTTAGTAAAGTCGACCTAAAAAACGGCTCACACAAAACAACAGATATGAAGGGTCTTTTAGAATCTTTTAGAGAGGTTGTACCAAAGAACCTGAGCTTGGATTTTAATATGGAAGCTTCAAATATTCAATATCAAAACAGGATATTGGACAAATTTCATGCTACGCTAAAATTTGCTAATGGCGAAATAAACGTTGATACTCTTCTTCAATTTCCTGGAACCAATAATATATCTCGCTTATCAGGAAGAGTTTCAAACAATGGCAACTTGTCTGAATTTAATGGTGATATATTGATAAAGGGTGAGTCGTTCATTTCACATATTTTACCTTCTATCAAGATGCAAGAAAGAGAGAAAAGTCAATTTACAGCAAGTTCTAAACTATATTTAGCACCTAGAATATTATCTCTTTCAGATATCAGATTGCTAAATAACAAAGAATCTTGGCAAGGATCAATTAAGCTAAATCACACAAAAAAACACAATATGATCGATAGTAAATTTAGCATACATAACATTAATATAGATAAATATGATTATTCATTATTCAGCAAAGTGCAATGGCTGAAAAATCTTAAATATGATGTAAATATAAGAACTAGTGTTAAAGATTCTATATTCAATGGTACAAAAATTGAAGATTTGGATTTTTCATTAAAAATACAAGAGAACAAGCTAGTTGCAGATAAAATAAAGTTATTCGGAGAAAATTTCGACATTACCGGTAGTGTAAAAATATTAGTGGATCAAAAATACACTAAGCCTTTATTAGACGTAAACCTTACAGGTAATAAATTTAATGGAAATATCTTTAAATTACCAAAACTATTAGAGGTAAAAAGAAACTCAAGAAATGAAATAAATCAAATTCAATGGTCAACAAAGCAGCTTAATTTTTTAGATGAGAAAGGAGATTTTGATGCAAACGTGCAAATCAAAACTACAGAATTTAAAATTGGGCAAAACGTCTTAAAAGATTTTAACTTGGATACAGTGATAAGAAACAACACTATCACTATCAAACAGATAAGTTACATACTAGAACATGGACAAATGTTTTTTCAGGGTTATCTAAAAGCAGGCTCAATTCACACAAAATTTTCTATTGCAAATTTAGACACCAAGGAAGTTATAGGAGTTAATAACATAAATGGCAAGATAAGCTTAAGTGGTGAAATCAAAACTCAAGGGACAAGCTTTGATGATTGGGCTAGTAACTTATCAGGAAATGTAAACTTTCAAGCACAGAAAATAGAGTTTACAAATGTGGATTTTAATTCATTCATCACTAAGTTGTTAAGCAGTAAGAATAAACCTGAAATTTCCAAGCTTGCTTACGTTGATATATATAATGGCAGTACGCTTTTTGAAAATATTAATGGAAAAGTAAGTATTAACAGTGGTGTATGTTCAACTAGTTCACAGTTTAGTACCGATCAAGCATCAGGTTCTATCTCTTCTAATTTAATCTTATCTAATTTCTCCTTAACTTCTATATTCAGACTCTTTTTCATACTACCAAATCATAATAGTCCTCTTTATATCGAGGCACACTTAGATGGCCCTATTTGGTGCCCTAAGATGAGTTTTGATGTAGACCAAATTTACAACACCTTAGTTAGCAAGAAAAATAGTTAACTCATTTAGATGTAGGATTTAAGGGACCATCTATCTTTAAGTTAGACCTTAGTAAAAGATGTTCTACTCTCACCAATGATAAAACTGATTGATTGTTTGTACATTCTCAATGCTTGCGTCGCTGCAGCTTGTGCTTGGACTTTCTGTATCTCCAAGCAATAACTGTGTTATCTCCCTGTAGCCTTCACAAACAGACAAATGCAAAGGAGTAAAACCAGAATTGTCCACTGCATTAACATTTGCTCCGTTTTTAAGCAATAATTTCATTTCCTCTAAGCGGTTTCCGCAAGCAGCATAATGTAAGGGAGTAGCGCCATTATGATCTACTGCATTAACACTCGCTCCGTTTTTAAGCAATAATTTCATTTCCTCTAAGCGGTTTCCGCAAGCAGCATAATGTAAGGGAGTAGCACCCTTATGATCTGCTGCATTAACATTCGCTTTGCATGTCGATAACAATTCTATATGAGGAAGAGTAAAATTTTCTTGTTCTTGATACATAAAATACCCTCTATTTATTACAGCTTAGTATAAATATCTACACTATATAAATATCAATTCAACTTATCACCACCGGGTAACGGTTGCAAGCCAAAAGCCTCTCTTTTTTCATTGAGCGTCATGAAGCTTGCGTTTTGCACGTATTTCCACATCTTTTGTCTTTTTTCCATTAGAATTTCTATTGCATCTTTGTCGTATGACAAACATAAATCCTTACCAAATTTTGGCACTAGCCAAGAATTCAGGTGACAGATAATATTTTCTAGCGTTGGTAAAATCGTCTGTTCCCAAAGGGAAAGACGTGCTTCAACTAAATTGCTATAAGTATTATCACCTGGTATGCCAAGCAACTGAGGCGGAACGCCAAAAGCTAGCGCAATATCACGAGCTGAGCTATGTTTTGACTCAATAAAATCCATATCCCTCGGTGATAAGCTCATTTCCTTCCACTCTAGGCCCCCTTCAAGCAATATAGGTCTTCCAGCATTGACAGGACCTGAGTAATGATCATTTATCTGTCCTTTTAAGCGTTGGTACTGCTCTTGACTTAAGTTTCCACCACTTCCATCCTTTTCTGATTTTACAACTATTGCACCACTTGGTCTTGCTCCATTTTGCAGCATTGCCTGATTCCAAGCACCAGCCTGATTATGCTGATCTATACTATATGCAGCTGCCTCAATTGGTGAAAGTCCATACCAATCATTCAAAGGGTTAAAAGTTTTAAGATGCAGTACTGTTGAGCGTCCGGTTAATTTATCAACTCTAAAGTCATAACTGTTGTTATTTACGGTATAACGATAGACATAAGGAACGTTATTTCTTCCTGGAATAATTTCAACTCTATCGGGGCGCAGAAGATAAAGCTCCGTTGGTTTGTTCTGCGCCTCAATCATCAATACATAAGAATTGCCGTTAACTAATCGATAAGTCACAATCCCCTCAATAAATTCCGATTTTGATGTCATTGGATTAGGAGAATAAAGTAACTTCAGTAATGGATGCGCTTTTAGTTGTGATTTTCCCTGGTCAGTAAGCTGGCAGAGAGTAAAAGGTACCGAAGATGAAGCACTTGCGATCATATTAATTGCTCGAAAGGCAATAACATTTTTTATGTAGCCTTCCTCAGCAAAACTTACATAATCACGCCTACTCCAACTTGGTTCCATCATTAGTTGCAAAGCAGAGTATTCACTGCTTTTCTTTCTTTGAAAAATGTTAAAATTCATATGTGCCTCCTGAAAAATTAAATTTGTTAAAAGATTAAAATTATAGTTGAATTATATCAATTGGTGTTACAAGAACGATATCATCTGAGTAGCTGACACTAGTTCGTTTGCGATAGTGCCATTCAAGTAGCCCATATTTGTCATCCAAGTAGCTTGACACTAGGATCCATCTTTTTATACAATTTAGTCAAATACGTTCCTTTTAGCGTAAAACAGCTATGCTTACCAGTTCAGTGTGCTATCTACAATCAAATTTCTGGATTCCAGACTGGAATGACATTGATAGACCTAAAGAAATAGAATATGACAAAATGGCTAATATCTAACCAATTTGCTGATTATAACCATTCTGTAAAATTCATGGAAGCAAAAATTCAACAAATTTACAATAATTTATCTGACGAGCTAGTATGGCTGCTCCAGCACCCTCCACTTTACACAGCAGGAATCGGTGCAACAGATGATGACATTATTGAAAAATTATTTCCTATATATAAAACAGGTAGGGGTGGTAAATATACATATCACGGACCAGGGCAGCGCATTATATATTTAATGCTAAATCTTAAAAAAAGAAACAAATGTGACATAAAACTATATATCAGAGACCTAAGTAATTGGATCATAAATGTTTTAAAACACTTTAATATACTTGGGGAATTTAAGGAAGATAGAATAGGCATTTGGGTGAACAACAACGGAGTAGAAGAAAAAATAGCAGCTTTTGGCATTCGCTTGAGAAAATGGGTAACTTATCATGGCATAGCGCTTAATGTCTCTCCGAATCTTTCCCACTATAAGGGTATTATTCCTTGTGGACTAAAAGATTATGGCGTTACATCAATGGAAAAACTAGGAGTAAAAGTTTCTCTTTGCGAATTAGATGATATATTAAAGCAAGAGTTTCATAAGATATTTTAATGTATTCCTTTATTCTTTATTTTCTATGCCTTTTACTCACTAATCCTGCAAATCAAGTTGATATTATTGCTCCTTCTTCGAAAGGAAAAGAATCAGATCTGCCTACTATAAGAGAATACGTAAAAACTTTGGATTTTAATCCTCACATTTCGGAGAAAATATACAGTAATGACAACCCATTTTATTCTAACTCTGATGAGTTTAGAGCGAATGATTTGGTTAATGCGCTCACTGATGATAGCAAAATAATTTGGTGTATCAGAGGAGGAGAAGGGGCTTCTCGGCTAATTCCTTACCTAGAAAAGCTGCCCAATGATAAAAAAGAAAGAATTGCTCAAAACAAAAAAATTCTTATAGGCTATAGTGATATCACTGCTTTACATATTTATCTGCAAGTTAAATATGATTGGCAAACTCTTCACGGCACCATGTTGGAAATGATAGTAAATAACTCTGTTGCTGAAAGCTCTGTTGAAAAATTAAAAGAGTTAATTCTTAAGCAACGCAACTCTATCAGATTTGATAACCTAAAAATGATCGACAATGGCATTAGACTAAAAAATGGCAAATTAGAGTCTAAAATCATCGGTGGTAATATGACTTTGGTTGAAAATAGCATAGGAACTGCTTGGCAAATAAACGCAAAAAACAAAATTCTATTTTTAGAAGACATAAAAGTTTATCCATATTCAATTGAGCGAAGTTTAGATCACCTAAAACAAGCTCATATTTTTGATGGAGTAGATGCAGTAATATTCGGTGACTTTGTTAACTGTTATAATGATAATCTTGTTGAAATTGTAAAAGAAAGGTTTGCAAAAAGTGTTAACTTTCCAGTATTTACAATAAAAGGGGTAGGACATGGACATACAAATGACCCTTTACCTCTCAACACTCACACTATCATCAGCATTCAAAACGAGAAGGAGTTTATGGATGTGCAACAGTTATACAAGTAGCTTTATCCAACACTCCTTTCATTCCAGCACTTTCCCTTCAACCATTCAAGTAGCCCTCCTTCTTGTCATCCCAGTGCCTAGACACTGGAATCCAGATCAAGTACGGCTATTATCCAAATAACCCTTCGTTGTCATCCCAGTACTGGGATCCAGGAACCTGCGTCACGCGCTCTACTGTCAAGCAGCTCCTTGCTGTTCATTTGTTGTTAAGACGGCAGATGGTTTTTCTGCTCCATCAACTTTAGTACTAGGCTTTAGTAATGCATATGTAGCACAACCAACTACCAGTGCTGCTGCTGTAACTGCAACCACTGCTATAACGATAGGTATCAACTCAGCTGTAATTATTCCAGTTGTAAAAAGTGCCACTGCTATAGCAGTGCCTAATAATGTATTCACTCCACCAGCAATCATTGCCTTATTACGTGCTTTCACAAAAGAACGTCCTCCTGCATCTAATAGAGCTTTTACTATGGTTTCACTCTTAGCATAACTTTCAGCATAAATTTCACCATACCCTTTAGCACGCTCTTTAGCATACCATTTAATACGCATTTCAGCATGATCTAAAGGAGTCTTTCCATATCGATCTACTGCGTTAACATTTGCTCCTCTTTCGAGTAAAACCTCTACTATCTCTTTTATCCCCTTGTAAGTAGCATAGTGCAAAGCAGTGCACTCATCTCTATCTTTCGCATTAACATCTGCTTTTGCTCCGATTAAAACATCTACTATCTCTTTGCGATCACACAAAGCAGCATAGTGCAAAGCAGTGCACTCATCTCTATCTTTCGCATTAACATCTGCTTTTGCTCCGATTAAAAACCCTACTGTCTTTTTGTAACCATTCTTAGCAGCTATTATTAGTAACGGAATCTTTGAGTACTCTATCCCTGAAATATTTAAGCTAAATTCATGATTTACATCAAATTTACCTTCCTTCCACTTTTCATATAAATCTTGATCATATTCCTTTAGTTCTTCTTGTATTTTCTTAATTATATTATCTTTATTTAAATCTTCCTTAGCATCAATCGTCCTCAGTACTGTTTCCAGTGATTTATATTCTCTTATCACAATTCTACCTTCAATATTAAACAATATGTTTAATTATTACATAATTATGATAAAAAGTCAATTAAAACAAGCTAATAACTGGGATTGTGAATAGTAAATTAGATTCAAGTAGCCTCTTTGGTGTTATTTCAGTGTTAGACCTTTTCATATCCCTACGAGCAAATTAATGTTATCCTTTTATTGCTAATCTAAAGTTTTTTATGTTCATACACTTGCGTGTTCATAGCGTTTATTCTCTGCTTGAGAGTTCGGTTAAAATTGAGGAGCTGATTGGTCTTTGTTTGCAGAACAAAATGCCGGCAGTTGCAGTTACTGACTCAGGTAACTTATTTGGCTCGCTTGAATTTGCAGAATATGCAGCAAGTAGGGGAATACAGCTAATAATAGGATGCAATATTATCGTTCGAAACTTAGAACAAAATTTATCAATACTCCTACTTGCAAAAAATGAACAAGGGTACACTAATTTAGTCACCTTGGTGAGTGAATCTTTTAAAAAGCGCAAGAATAACAGCGATATTCCTTACGTTGATTTTGATGAGCTATTAAATTTAAGTTCAGGCCTAATCGCCTTAACTGGTGGATATGACGGCATATTGGCTCAACTGTTATTGAAGCAAGATAAAGAAACGATAAAAAGACTGCTCTCAGCATTCGATGGTCATTTATATGTTGAATTGCAGCGTCATGGTCTGAATAAAGAGCTAGAGCTTGAAGAAGCTTTAATAGATTTTGCTTATCAGCGCAATATACCACTAGTTGCAACGAATGATGTGTTTTTTTCAAATAGATCTGATTATGAAGCTTATGATATATTAACGTGCATATCAGAGGGCAGTTATGCCCTGGAGAATAACAGAAAGAAGTTAACTACCGAGCATTACTTCAAATCTGTGGCAGAAATGGAGGAACTGTTCAGCGACATTCCCGAAGCAATTTATAACACTTTAGTGATAGCTAAGCGGTGCTCTTACATGCCAAGAAGCAGGCAGCCTATCTTGCCTAAATTTCCTTGTCGAGAAAATAAAACTGAGAATGAAGAACTGAGGGAGCAGGCAGTTGCAGGATTAGAATTCCGCATTGCAAATGAAACGGACATAGACCTTAAACAATACTACGATCGGCTGAATTACGAACTAAGCGTAATAACTTCGATGAACTACGCTGGCTACTTTTTGATAGTTTCTGATTTCATTCGTTGGAGCAAAGCAAATGGCATTCCAGTTGGACCTGGAAGAGGTTCTGGTGCTGGATCGATTGTTGCTTGGAGCTTACAAATTACAGATCTTGATCCAATAAAGTTTGGTCTGATCTTTGAAAGATTTTTAAATCCTGATCGTGTATCGATGCCTGACTTTGATATCGATTTCTGCCAAGAGAAAAGGGACCTGGTTATTGATTATGTTCAGAAAAAGTACGGTTATGTTGCTCAAATAATCACTTTTGGAAAATTGCAAGCAAGGGCAGTATTGCGTGATGTTGGTAGAGTATTGCAAATGCCTTACTCTCAAGTGGATAAAATATCTAAAATGGTTCCATTTAATCCAGTAAATCCTGTAACTTTATCGCAAGCGATAGAGCTTGATCAAAACCTACAGAAAGAACGAGATAGTGATGAGGTAATTGCAAAGCTTCTTGATATATCACTAAAGCTCGAAGGAATATATCGTCACGTTTCAACTCATGCTGCTGGAATTGTAATATGCGATCAAAAATTAGAAAATTTTGTTCCCGTCTATTATGATCCAAATTCGGCTCTGCCAATCACTCAATACAGCATGAAATATGTAGAGAAAGCTGGGTTAATAAAATTTGATTTTCTTGGACTTGGTACGCTAACACTAATAGATCATGTATGTCGTTTAATTAATCGTGATGAAAAAAAATTTGATATTTCCTCGGTTTCTTTGATTGATCAAAGAACCTATGAAATGCTCTCAAGAGGTGATTCAATCGGAGTGTTTCAGCTTGAAAGTTCGGGAATGAGAGAAGCTTTAATCAAACTAAAGCCAGACTGCATTGAAGATATCATCGCTTTAATTTCTCTTTATCGCCCAGGGCCTATGGATAACATTCCAACTTATGTTGCAAGAAAGCATGGACTTGAAAAGCCAGATTACATTCATCCATTGCTTGAGGAGGTGTTAAAAGAAACATTCGGAGTAATAATCTACCAAGAACAGGTAATGGAAATAGCGCGTATTCTCTCTGGATATAGCTTAGCAGAGGCGGATTTACTCAGACGTGCCATGGGTAAGAAAATTAAGGCAGAGATGGATAAACAACGTGAACTTTTTGTTCAAGGAGCAACAAAAAACGGTGTTGATTACGACAGGGCAAGTTATATTTTTGATCTTGTTGCAAAATTTGCTGGTTATGGATTTAATAAATCCCACGCTGCAGCATATGCGATTATATCTTACCAAACAGCTTACCTTAAGGCTAACTACCCGCTAGAATTTTTTACGGCCTTGATGAATCTCAATATTGATGATAGAGACAAACTGAATTTGTTTTATCATGCTGCAAAATTCAGTGGAGTTGCTGTTCTTTCGCCTGATATCAGCAAATCTAAGGCTGAATTTTCAATAGAGGGTGAGCACATACGCTACGGAATTGCTGCTTTGCGTAATGTTGGTTTTGCTATAGCAGAAGGAATAGTAAATGCACCTTATAAGGACATATGGGAATTTATTCAAAATTCTGGTCATATGATAAATAAGAGGGCGCTAGAAAGCTTAATTAAATCTGGAACATTCGATAGTGTGCACAAAAATAGAAAGCAGTTATACGAGTCAATAGACACATTGATTTACTTTGCAAATAAAAATAGGCAGTCAAATCAAGCTGCTTTATTTGGTAATCTTGATATTCTGAAGCCAAAACTTGAGAACGTGGAAGATTTTAATGAAGAGGAAAAATTAGAGCATGAGTTATTTTCATTGGGATTTTACTTAACTAATCATCCACTTGAAAAGTTTAGAACTCTCTTGAAAAAATTAAATATTGGGTTTATCGGAGAGAGTAAGACGATAAAAACTGCTGGTGTAATATTAAATGTGCGTATGAGAACCTCAGAACGTGGAAGATTTGTTATCCTAACACTTTCTGATCCCCACAATGTTTCTGAAATAGCATTCTACAATAATGAAATAATAGAAGAAAAAAGGAATCTATTTTCACCTGGAGCATTTGTGATAATTGATCTTGAAATTTCAGAAAACACAACGAGACTATCAGGAAAGGACATATCTGAATTTACAGAAAAGGTTACTTCTCTAATGAAAGGATTAGTTTTAACTGCTGTATGTGCAGACTCGCAAAAAGTTGCTGAGGAGTTGAATTCAGTGTTGAAAAATGGAGGCAAAACCAAAATAATGCTAAAGTTTCTTCTCAAAAAACATAAAGTCAGCATCTTGTTGCCAGGTACATATTCAATCACCCCCCAAGCTATTTATGAAATATCTCACTTAAGTTGGATTGAAGGCGTAGAAATTAATACAAATAACTTGCTTATATAAAAAAGTTTTATATAATAAAGTGTTTAATTGATATTAAAGGAAGATATAGTGAATCTCTATGAATTTACTTTTATAGCACAACCGAACTTATTGCAGCAAGAAGTAGAAGAAATGGTCCAAGAATTGGCTATTTTGTTGAAAAATATTAAAGCAGATGTTATTTCTCAGGAGTTTAAAGGTCTCATAGAAAGAGAACATAGCACAGTTACAAAACAAGAGCTAGAGGCAAGTACTGAAAGCATTAAAAAAAGTCTGATTGTTTACTCTGATTTTTTGGAAACTCTGACAAAAATTTTATGGGTTGAATTGGAAGAAGATTTTTCAAATTTAAAAGAAATAAAGTCAAGAATCGATAAAGAATTGAAAAATGAACTAAGTGATACGGGAATAAAACAAAATTTTATGGACCTTCCAGGAGCTAACACTAAAAGTGCATTTATCTATAATGTAGTAAATGCTTTTAAGGAAAATATTTCACAACATCTAATAAAGCCCCTTCAAGAGGTTTTAAAAAGTTTAAAAATAGTAGACTCAAATCAATTGAGTAAAACGCTGGAAGTGCTTTTGAAAAATATTGAAGCTTCAGGATTGATAAAATATGAATATTGGGGTCTATTGGATTTTGCATACCCAATAAATAAGATAAAAAGTGGTCATTACTGTATGATGTGTATAAGTTTTACTTCAAGCATTATGGATGAATTTGAGCGTAAAGTAAAACTGAATGAGAATATTATTCGCCACTTGTCTGTACGGGTTAATGAGTTTTTTAAAGGTAAATCTTACATGCTGGATAAACAAATTGAGGAGAAAAGTGCATAATGATGAAAAGACGAAATAGTTTTAATAATTCTTACGTGTCTGTAAATAACAGAACTGGCTTTAGGCGTCCTAAGGTCTGTCCTCTTACTGCATCTAAAGATGAGGACATAGACTATAAGAATATAGATTTATTGTCCAAATTCACCTCTGACTATGGTAGAATATTACCTAGAAGGTTAACAGGTGTGTGCGCAAGAAAACAAAGAAAGTTGCGCTTAGCAATTATAAGAGCACGCTTTTTAGCTCTTGCTCCTTACTGTACTAAAAAAGTTAGGTAATTTATGTTAATAATTTTAAAGGAAAATATAACAACTTTAGGTAAGCTTGGTGAAGTTGTCAAAGTTAAGCCAGGTTATGCACGTAATTTTCTTTTTCCACAAAAAAAGGCGATGAAAGCCACTAAGGAAAATTTAATAAAGTTAGAGGAACAGCGTTTATTATTGGAAGAAGAAAATATCAAAAAATTAAATGCAGCAAAAGTGCTTGCATCATCACTGCATGATAAATTTATTATATTAATAAAGCAAGCTTCAGAGGATGGAAAGATTTTTGGCTCTGTAACCACACGTGAAATTGCAAAAACTTTATTACAAGAAGGATATGATATAAGTCATCATAGTTTATCTTTTGGTGGAATAAGTATCAAAAATTTGGGCGAGTATCAAGTAAATATAGAATTACATAGTAAAGTGATAGTTCCAATTACTATATACGTTGTAAGATCTGAAAAAGATGCACATGAATTGAGGCAAGTAAAGTTGCAAAATCAGAAATCTGAGCAACAAGAGGCAGAGCAAGATGCGAGTAAAGAAGCTACTGATGGTGATGATAGCTGATCAAAGATGATCCCTTGTTATAGTCGTAAAGAAATGTCTTCCATTGCTAAGCTGGTATCATCCCAGTGCTCCCCTCATGTCATCCCAGTGCGTGACACTGGGATCCAGTTTATTTCATCATGGACATTATTTTATGCTTCTAGAATCCGTTGTCCATTGAATAATTTGCAAATACTTTTATATCTGGATTCCAGTGTCATGCACTGGAATGACACCATTATTGGAATAAATCAAAAATGATCCCACGCTATAGCCGCAAAGAAATGTCTTCCATTTGGGAAGAAAAAAATAAGTTTAATATATGGCTCAAAATAGAAAAATTAGCGTGTGAAGCTCAAGCAGAGTTAGGAGTGATTCCAAATAGTGTTGCTCAGAAGCTCTCTGATGTTATTGAATTTGATATTGAACGTATTAACGAAATTGAATCCATTGTAAAACACGATGTTATAGCTTTTTTAACATATGTTGCTGAAGAAGCGGGAGTTGATGTTCGTTATCTTCATTATGGAATGACAAGTTCTGACGTTTTAGATACATGCCTTGCGGTTCAGTTAAAGGAATCATGTGATATTTTGCTCGAAAATTTAAAAAATATACTTTCAGCACTGAAAAAAAAGGCTGAGGACTATAAAAATATTGTTTGTGTTGGGCGCAGTCATGGAATGCATGCAGAATCAACAACTCTTGGATTAAAATTTGCTAGATTTTATGCTGAATTTAAACGCAATTATCAGAGATTAATTAGCGCAAAAACAGAGATCTCGATTTGTAAAATATCAGGTGCAGTAGGTAATTTTTCAAATGTTGATCCGTTTGTTGAAGAGTATGTAGCGAAAGAAATGGGACTTATACCTGAAACCATATCGTCTCAAGTCATTCCTCGTGATAGACACGCAATATTCTTTTCAGTTTTAGGAGTGATTGCAAGTTCAATAGAGAATATTGCCGTTGAAATACGTCACTTGCAAAGAACTGAAGTTGGAGAAATTTCTGAGTATTTTTCCACTGGTCAGAAGGGAAGTTCTGCTATGCCGCATAAGTGTAATCCTATTTTAAGTGAGAATTTGACTGGGCTCTCACGCTTAATACGCAGCTATGTTTTTCCTGCATTAGAAAATGTTGCATTATGGCACGAACGAGATATATCGCACTCGTCTGTGGAAAGATGCATTGCTCCTGATGCTTGTATAGCAATGGATTTTGCTTTAGTACGATTAACAGATTTGATAGATAAATTGGTGATCAATAAGGAAAACATTGAAAAGAACTTAAATTCTTCAAAAGGCTTGGTTTTTTCACAACGAGTATTACTCGAGTTGGTAAATAGTGGTTTGGCGAGGGAAGAGGCATATAAAATTGTTCAGAATAATGCAATGAAAGTAAAGCAAGATAACAGTGATTTTCTGTTCGAATTGAAACAAGATAAATCCTTGCATGGAATTATTGACTCTGAAAAACTTGAGTCTTTGTTTGATTTGAAGTATTATATGAAACATATAGATTACATATATAGCAAGGTTTTTAATTAGGCTGAGTAGCTCAGTGGTAGAGCAGGAGGATCATAATCTCTTGGTCGGGGGTTCAAATCCCTCCTCAGCCACTCAAGCTAAGCTATGGTTTGGCGATAGCAGCGCACTTGACAAAATAACGTGATTCATTGTCAATTAACTGAAGTTTTTTTTCAGTTGTTCATATAGTATATGGAATAATGTATGTGAAGTGATAAAGATACAACATTTGTTGTATCTATTCAGGGGAATGGCTAATGGTATCCGTTCAAGAAAGTGGTAATGTAGATGAGAAAAGACAACTAAATGAATTTCATCCGAGTAGCTGACACTGGCATCTATATAAAGACAATCTAATGCACTCATTTAAAGTGAAGTTTTCTGGATCCCAGTGTCTAGGCACTGGGATAACAAGAAAAGAGTTGACTTGAATGACACCGAATAGGTACTGGGACAGAGGCTACTTGAATAATATTTTACCATGTCATTCCAGCACTTGATGCTGGAATCCAGAAGTTTTTTGAGCACAAAAGTCATGCTAAGTTTTTGTTGTTAAGAAAGGCTGGATAGCTACTTGCATGACACCATTTGTTACTGTGTTTTTGTCTATCTTATTTTGCTACCCTACTGAACGAATACACAAAATCTAACTTTTTTCTATACAACCAGCCAGGTCAAGAAAGGTGAATCTATCTCTTGTTGCAAATGTAAGATTGACTACCTTGCAATATTGCTCTTTGTTCCAATTAAGATGCTCCGGTAAGTACGGAATTGATAGATCTTCAAATACTTTCTGCAGGTGTTTTGCAGATAGTAAATTTTGCTTAATTAAACTAGAAATATTACTCCATTCTTTGCAAATAATCTCTTGAATTTTTTGCTGCATCATTTGCTTCTGCTTTAGAATTTTTATAAATTCGGTATTACCAAAGCACTGAGTTATATGTTTTACATCTAAAGTGATCGGTTTGGTAATCGGGTTTCGTATTGACAATATCTCCTCTTGCAAGTTAGCCATGGTAATCGTTGTCACAGCAATTTTTTCCCCATGTAACGAGGAGGAATAATCCTGTGTTACCATCTCAATTGCATGAGCTATCATATGTTCTCCTTGACTTGCAGAGTAACTGCCTTTTGACATCACCATTCCGAGTCCTGAAATCAATAAGGCTTCCATAAGTAATAAAACTACTCTTTTATCTTTTTTAGCAAGTGCCAAGTGTTCTCTGAGCAAAATTTCCTCCAGATTGCGAACAAGTTTAAAGGGGAGTTCATTATATTCTGTGCCAAGTAATAGATGAGATAATAGCCAATCGGCTTGTACTGTTGAACGGCAGATGAAATCTGCAAATCCACTTAATGTGAGGCGTGGTGGTGCATTGGCAATTATATCGGTATCAATGTATATTGCCTTTGGAAGATGTGCTCCGAACGATTTTTTATATCCATCAACTAATATTGAAGCGTTTGCAGAGCTGTATCCATTCATGGAAGCAGCTGTTGGAAAGGATATGTAGTCTTTGCCTTCTAAATAGCTTGCGTACTTACAGATATCATTAACAGTGCCACTGCCAAATGCAACCATTAAGTCACTATCTTTTGCTTTATTTCTAACTAGGTTTACAGCTTGGAGGGAAGCAGCTCTGTTCAGTCTATTTGGTGTCATCCAAGTAGCGTGACACTGCGATCCATCATAGTCACGCGCTGGAATGACAGGTGTAGCTGGAATAATTAAGTGAGAAATTTTATTAAATATGTTTTTATTTAAAAGTTTTGCTGTATTTTCATCTGCAATCAGAAAAATGTCATTTCCATATTGTCTACATATTTCATAGATATTATCAGCAACTTCCCTAATAAGAACTTGTTCTGTGTGCTGTAATATTTGTTTTAAATATCGCATAGAATGTTTACAATACGGTAATGTTAGTATTTCAAGATTGGTATGAAGATTGACCCTGTAGAACTAACTAAGAAATTAATTTCTTTTAAAAGTATAACACCAAAAGACGATGGGGCAATAGAGCATATAGCAGCCATTCTCAAGAAAAGTGGTTTTGAATGTGAGATTTTAGAGTTTGGTAATAAAGTTAAAAATCTTTATGCGAAATATATAAATGGAGTACCAAACTTGTGTTTTGCTGGACATGTTGATGTTGTACCACCAGGTGAGTTAAAAGATTGGATATCTGATCCATTTAAGCCAGAAATTAGAGATGGAATGCTATATGGAAGAGGAGCAGCTGATATGAAAAGTGGAATAGCCGCATTTATTGCTGCTATGGTAGATTCAGTTGCAGGTAAGTTTCGATTCAGTGGTTCAATCAGTGCATTGATTACCAGTGCTGAAGAAAGCGCGGAAGAACATGGAACAAAGGAAGTTTTGGAATGGATGAAAAGCAAGCAAAAAAAGATAGATTTTTGTATAGTTGGAGAACCAACGAGTAGTGAGAAATTAGGTGATACCATAAAAATAGGTAGAAGAGGTTCTGCAACATTTAAATTGATTTGCCATGGTAAACAAGGGCACGTTGCCTACCCAGACCTAGCGGATAACCCAATATATAAAATGATATCGATATTAAGTAAGATAAAAGATACCAACTTTGATACTGGTAATAAATATTTTCAGCCTTCACATTGCGAAATTACTACTATCGACGTTGGAAATAATACTAATAATCTAATACCTAGCTCAATAGCAGCAGGTTTCAATATTCGATATAACAACATACAGACGCTTGACGGCTTATATAAGCTGATTGATGAAATATGCTCTAGTGTAACTAACGATTATAAACTGTCTATGCAGAGCAGCAGAAACGTTTTTCTCTCTATTCCTGATAGAAATACTGATATTATGCTTGATGCGATAAATAAAATTACCGGCATTGATGCTGTGCTGAGTACAAATGGTGGCACATCTGATGCTGCGTTTATTAAGGATATTTGTCCAGTAATTGAATTTGGTATGATCAACAAAACCGCACATCAGGTAAATGAATGCGTATCAATAGACGATATACATAAATTAACAGCTATATATAAGGAGTTTATAAAAAATTATTTTTACCCCACTAATAAAATATTAAACCAGATCAATGTAATTGGTAATACGCCTGATGGTCCATTATTAGCTTGAGGTGCAGTTGCATAGAGAAGAAAACTTACTAGACACATTTTACCAGCCCCTTATTATAATATTAAGGGTATTTTTGACTCAAAACTTGTCTTTGATCTGTGCGAGCTCAATAACAAAAATTCAGTAGAAAGCTTATTGGCGAAAATTATCTGTTCAGCAGAGTGACAAAATAAGATAGACAAAAAGGGTATAAGAACAAATAGTGTCATGCAACACTGGTTTTTGTACACAAAACGTTGTAAAGCGCTTTTGTCAACCTGGATCCCAGCTCGGATAACAAGAAAAGAAGCACTGGTTTCACATAGATCTGAACAGATATAATTTCTTAAACATTTATAGCTCACATAAAACCCGGTCTGACTGTCATAAAGGCTACTCGCTTCAGCAAGACAACTTTCGCACTACTTCAAATTCTAATTTTCAACTTAAAGAGGTACATAATGTCAAATAACTTCAATTTCAAAGAATTTTTTCACCATCACGAAGCAAATAGCACTTTAGATGATATACAAAGGTACTGCATACTGTGGCAATCAGTGATATCACAGGCAATGATTGATGCAGCAAGTAACTGTAAAAAAACAGAAAGCTTGGTAGAGAAACGTAAAGCAATTTCCTGGCTATCAGACTTCAGTCAAGATTTTGTTGAAACATGTATACTGGCTGATTGCGATCCGTTATACGTAAAAAACAAAATACAGCCAATTCTAAAAAAGATAAAGCCCTTTTAATGAGGTTTACCCCTCTCACCAAGAAAAATATCATTTAATCTTTTTTCTATAGCTTCATCTATATCTTGGATTAATAGCTGCTTTATCATATTCACTTTCCGTTCTGCCTCTTGAAGATTATTGTTACCGTAACTGTTCTTATTACTATAACCATAACTACTGCCATTTGGTTTATTACTCATTTTTCTTCTTGTGCTGAGTATCTGAACTATCTTCTCCTTGAAAAAAGACTTCCAGCCTGTGCCAGAAAATAATTTGTAGAGAAAATGCGGAGTAAGAAACGCTACTAATATTCTAATAGAAACTCCATAACCCAAATCATCTCTATTTTCATAATACCATTTTAAATATTGATACAAATGGTAAAATGCATTTTTGAAAGAGCTAAACTCTACAGTATACCAAAAACCATTGGTGAGAAACATGAGCATAATGCTCGATGTATAAAGATACAGAGTGAAAAGAAATAGCTTGACAACTATATCTTTCAAACTGCCCAGTATGTAATTAAATAACCTTAATTTATAAAAAAGTGATATCATTTCACGCACACTTCAATAAAGCTGGGGTGGAAGGATTCGAACCTTCGCGTGGCGGTATCAAAAACCGCTGCCTTACCACTTGGCTACACCCCAATATTTTTTATATCAATAACATTATTAACCCAATTAGTAAAAGATTTATTCGCTTTTCCTATGGGTATTATCACAACGGCTGGTTGATCATAAGAATGCATTGCCTCGATTTTTTCTACAATCTTATCAGCCTGATCATTCCTACTCTTCATAATTGCCACTACTTCACAATTACTATTAATTTTACCTTCCCATAAATACAGAGAATTTACTTCAGGAAATATATTTACACACACAATTAACTTCTCGTTTAACAATTCTTCAGAAATAGCCTTAGCCTCTTTCAAGTTCGAAAAAGTTATAT
Source organism: Wolbachia endosymbiont (group B) of Athalia cordata (assembly GCF_947251845.1). Taxonomy (NCBI): domain Bacteria; kingdom Pseudomonadati; phylum Pseudomonadota; class Alphaproteobacteria; order Rickettsiales; family Anaplasmataceae; genus Wolbachia; species Wolbachia endosymbiont (group B) of Athalia cordata. Next base: position 201,384 of record NZ_OX366383.1, on the reverse strand, counting down.
AGACTAAAACTAAATTGCTCATTAACCGCTACATAAATGCATTTTTACTATACTCTACTTAGATTTATTCATCAAGAGAAAATAGGAGAGACCTCTTCAGTGCTTGACACACAGAAATTGAAGATGTCATTTAGTAGCTCTCCCCTTGTTATCCCAGTCTGGGATGGCTTTGTTGCATCGCTCAAGTGAAAAGAACTGGCAGTTACTGACAAAATTCATTATAAAACAGCCATTTAACTGTTGAAGAAAAAATATGCCACAGAAAATGAAAGTCAGTAACCAAAACGAATATAACAAATTCCTTGAAAAAAGGGGAATATTTTTCGTTACATCGATGAAGCTATCGAAAATTGGTATGAAAATAGTCCAAAAATGCAGGGCGGCAACTATATTTATAGTGATAAAGTTGTGATTTTGGTGCATATAATCGTCAGTTTCTTTAGAATTGGTTTAAGACAAACAGTCGGGTTTATAAAAGGGTATTTGCAACAAATAGGAAGAGATTTGCAGCTATTCACAAGCATCAAAAAAAACTTAATATTAAGATAAATGATTGCAGAAAATAATATAGAAGATATCGAAATTGCTATAGACAGTACAGGAATTAGTATATACAACAACACACAGCAAGGAAAATAGCACTGACAGAGTGGCTATGAGCAAACGAGAAAATTGCACGTAATGTTGAATATAAACAACAAAAAAGCCATAGCTGTAAAATACAGTAACGGTGTCTACTCTGATCACTTGTGATTTGCTAAAAGAAGTTGATTTTCAGCATGCCATAAAAGCACTATATGCAGATAGAGCATGTGATAGGCACAAGTTTTATAAGTTGTGTAACGAATATGATATAAAGACAAAAATTCCACCAATAAACAATGCGGCAGAACATCCAGAAATAGATTATATGTCTGACAGGAATGCTGCTATTAGGTTAATAAAATTATACGGTGAAGATGGCATGAAAGAATGGAAAAAGAAGTAAATTATGGGAAAAGATCTTATATTGAAGGGTTTTTCTCAAGATTAAAGCAAATATTCGGATTTAGTTTTAGGAATAAATCTGAGATAAATCGAGAAAAAGAACTAAATGCTATTTGCTTAATAAATTCACTGATATTGGTATGGCTAAATTTGAGATAGTTACATGAATTTACCATAAATCACCATCTCATAAAGTGTGATGCAACAAAGCCATCCCAGTGTCACTGCCATTAAGTTAAGGGAAAGAGAAGTTAAGATTGGACAAAAAATTTGAAGTGATTGATAATTATGGTAAATACTAGGGTGAATTTTTAAGAAAAGGGAGTCTGAAAAGTGCAAGTTATTTAAAAAAGTAATAATTGCAGGTTATTTTGCAAAGAATGTACTAATACAATGATACTGAAAAGATATCTTGAATTTAAAACACATGTTTTCTAGCTCTTTTCTGGTAGTTGAGTGAACGAATATCAGATATCTTATGACGATCAACTCTTCTCCCTTTTCTTACCACTAAAGTGTTCATCAAAAATAACTGTGATAGTCGATCCATAATGCAGTCTATGTCTGACTCTGTAGAAAAAATATCAAAGGCTAAGTTTTTAATCGCATTAAATGAGACAGATTTATTGATGCTTTTTTTTAGTTTACTATTCTGTGCGCTCAATGTCTCTTCATCATCTTCTATCATGATACTTTCTAGATTACTGATGAAGATAGTTGACCAAAAATCCTGCTTGATAGTTTCAATACTTTTTCCTGTGAAATTCTCTAAATTTAATCTTCCCTTCAGCCTAGAAAAAAATGTTTCTACTCCCCAGCGCAAGTAATATAATCTCTCAAACTCTTCGACTGTAAAACTTTGCTCATCTAACAGATGATGTTACTAACACTTCAACTTCTCCAGAAGAAAGTATTATTTTGACTAACCTGAATTTCATCTCATCAGGTAATCCTAGCTTTCGTAGCTGTCTTGCTACTTTAATAGGTGCGGTAGACACTACCACCGTACTAGATGGGCTTTCCGGCTTAAACATAGCGTTTATTTCATTGAAAGACGAACTTGGACAGCGAATTATATAATTGATTTTCCTTCCTGTAAGCTCAGCAAGAAATCGATAAGATACGTATCCTCTATCACAGATTAACAAATCGTCTGATTTTATGGATTCAAGCATACCGATCGCTAAATCAACCTCATAGCTGTCACCTCTACTTAGCACAGATTTTATTGCAATATTATTTAGCACATCGTAGCAAACTTCAAAGGTTGCACTTGTATAGTCTTCAAATCTCTGGATTCCATTCCATACTGCTCTTGAGCTAAACTCGCCTATTATTTTGTCGCTCTTTGGCAGAATCAGTATTGAAGCATCAAATGCAAGTACTCTGAAGCCATGGTGGGTTTTAAATTCCTGATCTTGGTAGTATAGGGAAACTATATCATCATTTAACTCTGAAAACGCAGTATGCTTTAGCTTCTTTCTTGCTTGAGTAAATGCACTTGCCGTAATTGTGTAATCTTTTCTTGTATGCAGAACAAACTCATTAAGCATTACTTGTAATGACTTTACACTCTTTCTAAAAATCAGGAGAAATACATTAATGAAGGGCAGCTTTCTTTTTCGTGAGAAGTCTTTTGAGGATGCTCTGTGTGCGTTTATAAAGTTTAAACTCATCAATTTATTTTTTATAAACATGATTATTCTTTTTTTTACTCATGTCATTACTTCTTTTAATTTGTGGATCTTACCTGATTTTACAATACAGTCCATCACTTCCCCTTAACTTAATGGCAGTGAGACTATGCTACTCCTTTCTATCCACTTTTTTGAGCAATCCACTTCTACATCTAACACACATCTCAGTGATTATAATATCCAATTTTTGATCATGTTTTTCTACAGGTAAATTTTTACAATATTGCTTCTCATAGGCTACACCTATAAATATTTTTCCAAGTGGCCGTAATTTTTTTATCATTTCATCATACCAACCACCGCCAAAACCTAACCTATTAAAATGATCATCAAAAGCAACAATAGGGGTAATGATTGTGTCGGGAATCATATCTTCATCTGCTTTATTCCATTCCTCAAATTTTAATAACTTATTTTTATTAGGAATTGCTACTTTATATCCTAAATCGAGTAAATGATGCATCAAAGGCACAACATTAATTTCTCCGTCTGTTGGAATGTACGCTGCTATTGTTTTACCTTTAACGCAACTTAAGTTTTTGTTAAAGAGATTAATAAGAGAATTTGCTGCATAACTAGAATAACTTTCATCAACATCTTTTCTTATGGTTCTATATTGCTTCCTTAGTTCCTCTTTGTGCTGTTTAGTGTCTTTGAACATGTTCTATCAATTTTGCAGTGAGCTTTTCTTGTAAACTATTTTGCTTCAAGCGCTCACTTAAAAAATCAAAGTCAACAAGCTCCATATCCTGATCTTGATTACTGCAACTATAAACAAAACTTATTTCTCCTGTTTCCTTATTTATGTGTTGCTGAATACATTGAGCGCAGATTTCTTTCATCATGCACTGCATAGGAGAGTTAACTGATGATATTGCTATGTGTTTTGGTTTCAGATATGGCTTTAAAATTGTTTTTCTAGCTTCATTTACAGCTTTCATCATTTTATCAGAACCAATAGTGATGATTTTATCTATAGTGTTTAAACTAATAGTAATTTTACCTAACTTTCCTTGCTGATATGAGCTTATTGCATTAACTATATTACCATGAAAGGATTTATCCTGATCTCTACTTGTTTCTATCAATCCTTCTTCACATGCCCAAATTACTGCACTTGATGCACGTTCTATCAGTGCTCGTTTAAATACATCACTTAATTTTTTATAGCCAGCGAAATATAAAACCTTATGATTGTTTTCAAGACATGCCTTCCCTATCGAAAATAACACTGCATTTCCAACTCCACCGCCAATGAGCATTATATTCTTCATAAACTTTTTATGGAGTAGAAAACCTCTCTAACTTCAATTAAACTGATAACTAACAGCTGCATTTTTTCGCATATTATCCAATAACAGGTTGCTTTGTATCATAATCTTTTGTTGATACATTTCCTGTTTGATTGCTTCTATATCCATTGCATTATTTTTGATATCACATAACATCATCAACTTTGCAGTGCTATTTTCTCTTAATTCTACTATTTCATTCATATTTGTTTTACTAAATAAAATCTGTAAATCAGGATTTAAATTTCGCATTTTTATTTCAAACTCTTTTACGCTTGGCAACTTGAAATCATCTGCTAACTTGTCAAAATTTAAACAACTGACCTTTTGCTCCTTAAAATTAGAGAGTAAACTTTCTGAACCTTCAACTACAACCTGTTTCAGTTTTAAAGTACTTTTCAGCATTGTATGATTAAGCTGTACTTTATCTATGACTTTTATAACAGAGTAACCTTCGCTTAAACTAACCGGACCTGCTACATCACTGATTTCTAATCCTTCCAAAACGTCCCTGAGTTTACCTTTTAGCTGACTTAAATTAACGGTTGCTTTGCTCATCTTTATTGAAGATTCTGGATTATTACTGCTACGTAATTGTTTTATTAAATCTTCAGCCATCTTCTGATCAGGAATTACAAACTCCTGAAATGTAATAAGGTAGTCAGGTTTCTCTTTTTGTTTTCTTACATCGTCCACTTCTTTATCGCTGATATTGACAAGTGGCACAATTCCTACTTCAATAATCTTGTTCCACAGTAGCTGACACTTTACTTGTTTTTTTAGGGTATTGAGATCTATATTATGCTTTTTTACGTATTGATCAACTTCATCAGCCTCAAGTTTTAAACTTTGAGTTAAGAATAACGTGACAGCATTATTTAACTCCTCGTTACTCAATTCTATATTCATCTTCTGTGCTTCGCTGACAATGATAATTTCGTCTATTAACTGTCTTAGAATTTGAGATTTTACCTCTTTTTGATTAATCTTCTGAGTGCCAAGCAATGAATTTATGAAGTTTATACGTCTTTCAATATCTAAATTTGAAATTGGCTCACCATTTACATCTGCAACAATTTCAATCTCAGTTGCAAGTAACCTAAGCGGCAGCATTATTAATATCAAAATTAGTATTTTATGCATATAAAATTATTTAGCTAATAACTAATTCTATAATAAATACTGAATAAACGCTAGCTAACTTTTTAATAATTAAAAAAGAGGATGAAATTACTGTAATGAATACCTAAACAATAATATACGGAAGGAGAGGGATTCGAACCCTCGATACGACTTTTCAATCGTATAACGGTTTAGCAAACCGCCGCCTTCAGCCGCTCGGCCACCCTTCCAAATTATTACTATAATATCAAGACCTTTACTGCCTGTCTAATGCTTTTAACCGCAACATAAAAAACAACAATATTTTTCTGAGCAGCTCTAATGCAAACTAATTTCTACTTTTTTCAATGATTTTTTTTGCTTTTTCCACATCAGCCCATTCTCCAACTGTTACCGTTTTTCCCTTTTCTAAATCTTTATAATGAGAAAAGAAATGAGCTATTTTATCTAGTAGGTTTTTAGATAAATCAGAATAGTTTTTTATATTGTCATAATAGCTATCAACACTGGAGATAGGTACAGCTAATATTTTTTCATCCTCTCCTTTCTCGTCTTTGGTAAGTAATGCACCTACTGGACGCACCGATATCAAAACTCCAGGCGCTAAAGGAAATTGAGTTAGCACCAAAACATCCGCAGGGTCACCATCACCTGCGCAGGTATTTGGTACAAATCCATAATTGCAAGGATAAGTCATTGAGGTAGACAAAAATCTGTCAACTTGTAATAATCCGAGCTCTTTATTAAATTCATACTTTACAGGTTCAGCATTTGCACTTATTTCAATTACTACACTGATTGCATCTGGTTTTGTTGTTATTTTGCTTAAATCCATGGATTACCTCGTTATTCAAGAGAAGATATTATATAGCATACACTTTAAAAGTGCTACATTTATCATTCATAAGTAGAGGTTTATGGTTGCATAGGACCATTTGTAAAACCATTAATAGTTGAACGTTGAATGTGGAGGATCTTGTGGTGATTTCAGTAGTTGAAATAAAGCATATACTACTACAATAGTCAGTACTGCAGCAATTATTAGATTAGTTTGTGGGCTCATTGAGTTAAACAAATTTTGCTCCATAAAGAAATAATCGGTAGCATATAATCCAACAGACAATACAAATATGCCTAAAGCTAGTTTGCAGAACGTATTTCTATGGCCTTTATTTTTCTTATTGAAATGCCTACATCTATTCTCTTCTTGTGAGGTTGAGTAATATGTATTCTCAGGGCTTGTCACTAATTGCTCAAATTCATCACTATTTTGGTTTTCTAACAATTGCTCTAGGGTGTTTTTTATATTTATAGGATATAATTTGAATCCATACTTCAAGTCTTCCTCTTTCCTATCTACATTATCATAATCGATTGTATACTTAGTTATTCCATCTTCATTTGTGAGATTAATTTCGTGGTGTAGTATACTGGATAAAGACACTATATAACCATTTATTAACGGATTCCTATTTAATTCTAGAGCTTTTCTTTTTGCTATTTTATCAGGTGACAAAAGTTTTTTATAACCACCTCCAAAAGAATATAATAGAGAAAATAATAAAGCCACATCTCTATCTACTTTTATCTCTTGATGAATAGAATAGTAACAATCGATAACAAGTTTATTAAAATAAAACTCTTTATCAGATTTTTCATTTAACAGTTTTGTGATGTCAGTAAATACCTTATTTTCAAAATCTTCTACTGTTTCAAATACTGGGTTTCTCTTTGGATTTGCCAAAACGTTAAGAAGCTTTAATTTTTTTTGATCCTCTGTTAATTCTGCTTGATCTATAACTTCCCTTATCAGCCTTTCTAGCACACCATCATTTTCAACTGCAGCATATATTTTATCAATTACTTCTTGAGTATTGAGTTGAGTATTCCCTACAAGAGCTTTATAAGCTTGAGTATAAATTAAGAACAACCCTTGTAGACTAAATTGTAAGTTAAAATATTTATCTAATGATTCCTCTTTTTTTCTAACGAATGAAGACAAACCAATATGGTTTCTGTGGTCTATTTTACCAGTTAAGTTAGCATGTTGAAAATTGCCTAAAAAAATAAACAAGGCCTCTAATAAATTGCCTTTACCAACAATTTCGATTAATTTTTCAACTTCTTTAACCATCCCTCTAGTCCACAATATAATAATTATCTTTATAGTATAAAGAATATAGGGTAAAACAGCAATAAATTTTATTGTATGTTTACATTCTGCATTAAAAAATTAAACCACCAAGTTAGGAGCATATCCAACCTCCACCGATAACTTGTTCGCCCTTATATGCTACACAGGCTTGACCTGGACTGATGCCAAAGTAATCGTCGTTTAAAATGACACAGGCTTTATTTTTTTCGTCAATTGAATGTATTGTTGCTAAACTTCCTGCATGTGATGACCTGAGCTTCACAGTTACTTCCATACCTTCCTTTGGTTGTTCTAACCAATTTAACTCTTTGATCAATATTTTTTTTTGCATTAATGCGTTGATCGGACCTACTATAACCTCATTATTCTCTGTATTAATTTTTATCACGTAAAGAGGCTCATTGTGTGCGATGCAGAGGCCTCTTCTCTGCCCCACTGTAAAATTTACTATGCCGCTGTGCTCACCTAGCACTTTTCCATGAATATCTACTATTTTACCTTTCTGTACAGATTGTGGAGCTAATTTAGCTATTGTTTTACTATAGCTTTCGGAAACAAAGCATATATCTTGACTATCCGGCTTTTCAGAGATTTGTAAGCTAAAATATTTTGCTAATTTTCTTATATCACTTTTATAGAACTCACCTAGTGGAAATCGCAAAAGCTTTAACTGCTCCTCAGTTGTAGCAAACAAAAAATAACTTTGATCTTTACTTTTATCAACACTTCTGCACAACTTTACCTCACCATTTTCTTCTAATCTTCTTACGTAATGTCCTGTTACGAGCACATCCGCACCAAGATTTTTTGTGACTTGCAATAGATCACGGAATTTTACTGTTTGGTTGCATCTTACACATGGTATGGGGGTTTCCCCACGCATGTAAGTATTCGCAAAATCTTCTATTACTTCCTTTTTAAATGTTTCTTCGTAATTTAAAATATAATGAGGAAAGCCAACACTTTCAGCTACGCGTTTGGCGTCATAAATATCTTGTCCAGCGCAGCATGCACCTTTTCTTGCATTAGCATTGCCATCAGTGCCATATAGCTGAAGAGTCACACCTATCACTTCGTACCCAAGGTTATACAGCAGTGCTGCAGCAACGGAGCTATCAACTCCCCCGGACATTGCAACAATAGCCTTAGTTTGATGCGGAGCTTTATCTTTTAATAAAGGTTCAATTTCAAATTCTTTTAGCATATAATTTATAAACACAAACCTGGTGTCAAGCACTGGAATCCAGTTTCTATTACACAATTTCATCGAAACAGCGTACTTATTTGTAGTCAAGTTCCAGTGTCAAGCGCTGGGATGACACCCCTTCCTGCTGGAAGTTGCCTTTAAATTACTTGGTGCGTGACACTGGGATCTCATTTATATTACATAATTCCATCAAAACAATTCGATAAACTGCCTTCAAAAACAATTTAATCTTGCTTGAATAAAACATGGCCAAAATAGTCCATGTTTTCAAGTACTTTTCCGCTACCCAGGGCAACACAACAAAGTGGATCATCTGCAACACGAACTGGTAATTTTGTTGTTTCACTAATAACTTTACTCAAGTTGCGCAATAACCCACCTCCACCAGATAAAATTATTCCTCTATCAACTATATCAGAAGAAAGTTCAGGTGGAGTACTCTCCAGTGCAGTTCTAATAGCAGAAATTATCTGATGTACAGGCTCTATTAGGCTCTCTGCAACTTGATATTCTGATAAAAGCATTTCTTTTGGCATACCACTCACTAAATCCCTGCCTTTAATTATCATTCCCTCTTTGTTGTTTTCAACTGGCAGACTGGCTGAACCGACGTTTTTCTTAATTTTTTCAGCAGTTGTTTCGCCAATCAATAACTTATGATTTTCACGAATGTATGACTTTATTGCCTCATCCATAATATCGCCACCTACTCTGGCAGAACGTGAATAAACAATTCCACCTAAAGAAATAATTGCAACTTCAGTTGTACCACCTCCTATGTCAACAATCATAGAACCTTCAGGTTCGGTAACTGGAAGTCCAGCCCCAATTGCTGCAGCCATTGGTTCTTCAATTAAGAATACTTCATTTGCACCAGCACTTTCTGCTGCATCTTGTATAGCACGCCTTTCAACTGGGGTAGATCCAGATGGAACACATATGATAATATTAGGCTTATTAACAGTGAATCTTGTGTTTGCGCTGCGTATGAAATATTTTAACATTTCTTCCGCGCTTTTAAAATCAGCAATAACTCCGTCTTTCAAGGGCCTTATCGCTTCTATTTCTCCAGGTGTTTTTCCGAGCATCATCTTAGCTTTTTTGCCAAAAGCATAAGGAACGTAACTTCCTTTTTCTTTTACTCTTGCTACAACTGAGGGTTCATCAAGCACTATCCCCTGACTTTTCTGATAAACTAAAGTATTTGCAGTACCAAGATCTATAGCAATATCGCTAGCAAATAAACCTTTGAAAGTAAAAAAATTTCTGATTAAATTCTGAACAAAACTCATACACAACTCAAGAAAACCATTTATTGAGATAAATTATACTTTTCAGATAAGTAACTAGTGTAGCACTCAATATCTAAATCCCTACCTGTTACCTTTTTTAGCTGTTCCAAAAAGCCATAATTTGCACTATATACATTTTTAGAGAACCAATCGATAAGTAAACTGAAATCTCCTTTTACTATAGAATCTAAAAATTCGTAATGATTTTTCTTAATGAAAGAAAAAAACTGCACAGCAGCGATTAACGCTATGACTTTAATAGGAAAGTAGCCTATAACACCACTTATCCAATACTCATCTTGAAAATAAGTGTCTAGCTCATTTTTAGCTTTTACTGAAATCTTGTAATGCTTCATACCTTCCAACCATTTATCGTGTAGATCTTTAACTTCTAACGTACCATTTATTAGATCTTGTTCTAATTTAGTTCTTAGCATAATGTGAGCCAATAAACTAAATTCATCCGCATTCTTCAAAAAAGATGAAAGATTTACTTTATTGAAAATCAAATACAAATTTTCAACACTACTATTAATTTTGCCTTTTGTAGAAAGTTTCTCCTTTATGTGTGGTTGAATGAACTCAATAAATTCTCTGGATGTTCCAATGATCCTTTCCATGAATAACCCTTGAGTTTCATACATAATATGTTTTGTAATTGAGCTCTTTATAGAATTTTGCGCTAAACATTTTTGATGAATTGCATAACCAGTATGCCGTAAAAGTAAAAATAAACCATAACAAAGGTCAGATTCATCATAATCGATAGAATCGTAATAAGAAATGGAAATCTCATTTGGTGTAACACTCATTTGCTGTAAGAATAAGGAACCAAGTTCAATCTGTCTCTGAACCGTAACTTTTTGTATATTAGTAACCTTATCCTTCTTCTGCTTTTGAGTTACTTTCTCTACATTTTCACTAAAAAATTTACCTAGCTTAGGAAATATTTCCTTTATGTTCTTTTCTGTGATATTAGAGTCATAGTCAGCAAGCAATGACTCATAGTTTGAGCGCTTTAATTGCTGCGATTTTATAGAAGCTGCTTCACGAGTAAGCTTAATTAGGTTAGTAAAGCATTCTTTCAGCTTTTCTAAGTTACTAATTTCAGAATTAGTTAGCCTCCATAAGTTTTGGCATTCAATCTTAGCTTTGGACAAAGATTTTACTAAATCAACAGGAATAGCACTATTGCTTTTATGTATCCCCTCTATTAACTTTAGCTGCGGAGTGTCTGCACTCTTATTATTGCTAAGAGCGTCAGCTAATGATTCTTTTATTGCATCATGAGAGATAATTTCATGTCTGATTTCCTCTAGAAGACACATTTGTTCAACTTTGTCCTCTACATTCAATTGGCTTTTGCTTAGTAGTTTTAGTGTGTTTTCGATATTCCTTACCTTATGTAATACTTCTTCTAAAAACTTATAAGATCTCATTTTTATTCATTGTTTTGAAAACATCTGTTTAATATCGTAATAGATTAATAATAAAGTTAAAAGTATATTTGCTTAAAGTACAATAAAAAATTGTATTTTTACTCCTTCATTGAACTTTTCGACAAAAATCGAGCATCTTATCAGAAAATTAATTGTCAGATTGTATTGTAAGTGAAATATTTAGTATTTTATTTTTCTTGACTACATTATAGTATAGAGTGATCATTAGTGCTAAAGTTAAAATTATGCGCTATATTTAAAATTTATGGAGGTTTAGTAATGTGGAGTAGATTGGTTATAATGTGTTGTTTTTGTTTACTGCTTACTGGCGTAAGCTCTTGCCCTAAAAAAGGAGTAAATGCAACAAATAAAATGAATTCCGTTGTTAAGCAGATAGGTGATAAAAGAGTTTTCTTTGGTTACGATGAATCTAGTATTACTGAAATAAGTGCAGATGCATTGCTTGATGCAATGGAAGTGTTACAAGATAACCCTGATGCGAAGGTTACTTTAACTGGTCATACTGATAATCGTGGTTCTCATGAATATAATCTTGCATTAGGTGCTAGAAGAGCAGATGCAGCTAAAAAGTTTATGGTCAGCTGTACGCCTTACCTAGAAAATAGAATCAAAACTGCTTCTAAAGGTGAAACTGAGCCTTTGGTTGACGTAAAAGATGATTCTAAAAATTCTAAGTACGAAAAAGAACATGCTAAAAATCGTAGAGTAGAATTTTCATTTTCTGGAATAAAGAAATAGTTTCTTGCGTTAAAACCTGGATCCCAGTGTTTAGCACTGGGATGATACAACGTGCAAATCCGTTGCTTCCACTGATTGTTAGTTGAACTTGTATTGAAGTCCTGTGGGCAGTATAATGTAGAGAGATATAAACTACCTAACCGAGACATAATGCAATTGGAGCTGTCATTTCAAAATATAGTTAATAACTTTGCTTTTCATGATAATCAAGTTGCGGTTGCAGTATCAGGTGGTATAGATAGCGTAGTTTTATTGCACTTAATGATTAACTGGGCAAAAAAAAGTAAGCTTTTAGCCCCTATAGCATTAACAGTAAATCATGGGTTACGTTTAGAATCTCAAAAAGAAGCTCATTTTGCTATAAGTTACGCAAAAGAACTTGGAGCAAGGGAGTCATTCGTATTAAATTGGGAGAAAAAAAATATTAAAGGCAATATTCAGTTACAGGCACGAAAAGCACGATACAAGTTATTAATAGAATGGTGTAAAAACAATAATGTTAAATATTTATTTGTTGCTCACCACGAAAATGATCAAGCAGAAACGTTCTTGTTGAGATTAGAGCGAGGTAGTGGCGTAGATGGATTATCATCAATGGACTACAAATCTTTCTTCAATGGTATTTATGTATTTAGGCCATTGTTAAATTTCAGTCGTAGTAAAATAGAAAGGTATGCTCAGCTTCACCAGTTAAGATGGATCGAAGATAGAAGCAATTATGACTTGAAATACAGGCGAACTTTATACCGTAACTTGCTTAAAGCAAGTGATAATCAAGATGTTCTAACAGAGCGAATATGCCTTACAGCCCTTCATATGAAAAGAGCTGCAAAAGCGTTGATGCACTACACACGCCTTGCATTTAATGACTGTATTAATGTTCATGATCTTGGTTATATTGAAATTAAACTAAGTGAATTTTATAAACTGCCAGAGGAAATAGCCTTAAGGCTCCTTCTTTATTCTATAATGGCAATCTGTGGTAAATACTATAAACCAAGATACAACAGCCTTGTTGCAATATTTAATAGAATATTGCAACAAAATAGTGATGTTAATTGCACACTCTATGGATGCAAAATAAGAAAATATGGAGAAAGTATTCTGATAATGAGAGAATCGTCAAAGATACAGGAAATTACTGTACACTTACCATTAAATGGTTCTATTGAATGGGATAACAGGTTTAGCTGCACAATATTTGGAGATCAGGAGTGTTCAGTAACTATTGCTCCACTAAAGAAAACACAAAAAATCCCTGAATTTCTAAAAAATTATGATTATTGCTCTGAAGTTTACTATTCTTTGCCTACAGTACAAAAAGATGGAAAGATGCTTGCTTATCCTGATGTAAATTATAACGGAAAAAATACCGATGATGATAAGGTTCGATTCATTATTAATAGCACGATAAAACAAAATTTGGTAAGCTTGATTAGTATTTAATTAGAAATGTAAATGAAAAAATTTTTAGAAGGCTTATTGATCTGGTTAGTGATTATTGTTCTTATTTCAGTTGCTTATATTCAATTTAGCGGAAGTATAGGTAAGAGTAAAACAACCATACCTTTTTCAGAATTTTTAACTAGACTAGAAGATAATGATATAGAAAATATTACAATAAGAAACCAAAGCATCGAAGGGAAGTTTAGGGATGGGTCAGCCTTTAACTCAAGTGGTGTTATATATAGTGACTTAATAAAAAGTTTGCATGATAGGAAAGTGAAGTTCTCCTTTTCAATTGGAGACTCTGCAATAGGTATAATTGGTGGATTACTTATTCAATGGGTTCCGACGCTTATCTTTATCGGTTTATTACTTTTCCTTTTTAAACAAACGCAAGCAGGAGGTAATAGAACTATAAGCTTTGGCAAATCAAAAGCTAGGCTTATGACTACTGGAAAAAAAGTGACATTTGATGATGTTGCTGGGATTGATGAAGCAAAAGAAGAGTTGGTTGAAATTGTTGATTTTCTTAAACAAAGGCAAAAATTTCAAGTGTTAGGTGGGAAGATACCCAAAGGATGTCTTTTAATTGGTTCCCCTGGAACTGGTAAAACTCTACTTGCTCGTGCAATTGCAGGTGAAGCTAATGTACCGTTTTTTAGTATTTCTGGATCTGATTTCGTTGAAATGTTTGTCGGTGTTGGTGCAAGCCGTGTTCGTGATATGTTTGATCAAGGTAAGAAAAATGCTCCTTGTATAATTTTCATAGACGAAATAGATGCAGTGGGTAGGCATCGCGGCATTGGTCTTGGTGGCGGTAATGATGAAAGGGAACAAACATTAAATCAATTACTGGTTGAAATGGATGGTTTCGAGTCTAATGAAGGTGTGATAATAGTTGCTGCAACTAACCGTCCAGACGTGCTAGATCCAGCACTACTTAGACCTGGTCGTTTTGACCGACAGATTACTATTTCTTTACCTGATATAAATGGGCGTGAAAGAATATTAAATACGCATATAAAGAAAATATCGATAGCACCAGATGTAAACGTAAAAACAGTTGCGAGGGGAACGCCAGGTTTTTCAGGAGCTGATCTAGCAAATTTAGTGAATGAATCTGCGCTTATTGCTGCAAGAAGAAATAAGAAAATTGTTACCATGGATGATTTTGAGTATGCACGTGATAAAGTGATGATGGGCATGGAAAGAAGGTCCTTAGTCATTACAGAAGAAGAAAAAAAGCTTACTGCTTACCATGAAGCTGGTCATGCAGTAGTTGCAGTTAATATGCCTGCTTCTGATCCTATACACAAAGCAACAATTATTCCACGTGGTAGAGCACTCGGTTTAGTTATGAGACTACCAGAAACAGATAGAGTGTCCCTCACAAGAGAAAAGATGCTAGCAGATATAACTGTTGCAATGGGTGGACGTGTGGCAGAAGAGCTAATTTTTGGCTATGATAAAGTCACAAGCGGCGCATCTTCAGATATAAAACTAGCATCAGATTTATCACGTGCTATGGTGACAAAATGGGGAATGAGTGACAAAATAGGGCCAATATATCACAATCGTGAACAAATCACACATGATTCTGAGACAATTTCTGAAGATACGTTAAGACTTATAGATGAAGAAATAAAGAAAGTTGTCTTTTCTTGCTATGAAAAAGCAAAAGACATTTTAACCAAGCGTAGGAAAGACTTGGAGCTCATTGCTGAAAATCTACTGGAGTTTGAAACTTTAACAGGAGATGAAATAAGAGACATATTAAGTGGAAAAAAAATTGTTAGAAATGAAAATGAAGGTAAGGAAGAGGTAAGGAGATCCTCTCTCTAATCAAATCTGGCTTTATTTAACCGCTAAAACAAAAATTTTTAATTAATTAGCTTAAGTTATAAGATCATAGTTAAGCCGATGTATTTTATAAATGGACTTTTCTGAACATTATTCCAATTTTTTTCTAAATAACTCTTTGCCTATTTAAATAAGTATGTTCAGTATTAGAGCTTTCCAGACCTCTACTAGGAGAAAGATTAGGTTCTTGCATCTCTATTAGCTTTAATACAGGAGCAGTTCCTGCTACAATAGCTCCTATAACAGCAGTAGCACCCATGATGAGAAGAATCGGTTCTGCAGTGGTGATTACACAAAGCTCAATACATAAACCAGCAATGACCATACCAACCATTATACCAATGAAAGCACCTACAATTATGGATGAAACTACACCAATTAATTGTCCTATTTTTGAACTAAGTGGTACTTCTCTTTCACGTCTAACAAAATTTGGCCGCATTCGCCTTCCCGCTCTTCTTCGTTCTCTCATTATTGTATATTCATCCCTATTTTCGGAGAGATTTAGTGATACTTCACTTGGCTGCATTTGTTCTCCTGGTCTTCTTATATTTTCACTCCTGTTTCCAGAGAGATTCAATGACGCTTCTCTTTCTCTAACAAAATTTGGCCGCATTTGTTGTTCTCTTGCCCTTCTTCGTTCTCTCATTATTATGTTTTCCTCAAAGAGGTTTAGTGGTACTTCTCTTTCATCTCTAATTCTAACATGATTTAGCTGTGCTTGTTCTACTAACAACCTTATTATACTTTCTATTTCATTTAGCGGTGCTCTTCCTCTAATATCCTTAATTGCCTTCTCAAATTTTAATAGCGACTTGTTATTTAGTCTGACATTATTCTGAGAATCACAAACAATAACCCAATCTAAAATTGGCTTTTTTTGACCACCATACTCTATATCATCATTAATGTGTTCCTTTAGTTTTTTAATTATCTCTACTGCTCTTGTTTCCATAGTTTCTATGGTGCTATCTTCATTTTCTACGAGTATATTGAAAACAATTCCTAATAACTCCTGCTGGAAATCCTTGCGTTCTTTAAGAGGTTGTCCGGAAACTAGTAAACTCAAGCATATTTCCTACTTAACATAACTTTACTCATAGCCAGATATATGAAACTTTCAGTAGATGTTGTAAGTAAATCGTACTCCTTTGATAGTCTTCTATTTCTATTGATCCAAGCAAAAGTCCTCTCTACCACCCACCTTCTCGGCTGTACTGAAAATCCAGGATCCCGTTGTGGCAATAGTTCTAGTGGTGTATCTTTATGCACCCAAAACCTACATGGAGGCCTTTTCACAATTTCAATGTCTATCCCATATTCCTCCTCTATATGGGTTTTTAAATCTTTTCCTTGGTACCCCATATCAGCCCACATTTTCTTAATATTGCTGTATTTTTTCTTCATATTGTCCAATGCCATCTTCACCCCATCTCTGTCATTTTCGCTTGCAGCTCCTACATAGCAACCAAGCACAAATCCTTGAGTATCTGTGATTATATGTCTTTTTCTCCCCTTTACCTTTTTTGCACCATCATAACCTTTGATCCCCCTTTTTCCGTGGTTTTTACCGACTGACTGTCCACTATGCATGCGCTCGGCTCTTCATTTCTTCCCATTTTTGACCTACTATATTTAGTGATATCATAGTTCATTTTCTCAAAAATCCTCTGTTTCTTCCATTGCCTAAACTGCTCATATACAGTCTTCCATAGCGGAAAATCATTTGGTAAATACCGCCATTGGCACCCTGTACGCAATACATAGAAAATTCCCTCTAACATTTTTCTTTTACTATATTTTGGCGGTCTTCCTCCTTTTTTGTATGATACTCTGAAGTACTTCTCTATTTGTGCCCACTCCCTTTCACTTAGATCTGTTGGATACTTTTTTCTCATCTTTACCCCATACTAAAATTTCAAATATCATAGCCTTTTACTAGTTTCCGGACAACCTCTAATATTCATAATTAGCCTCAACTTTTATATGCTATTTCACCAAAGTAATTTTACCAAATAAGTAATATACAGTACAGATAAATTCAATTTATTCGTTTAAAAATTTTCTTACATTAGCCTATCTAAGTTATGTTTTAGGATGTAAAAGCTTCTTACTTTAATACTTTATTAAAGTAAACCATATATGGATTGCTATTTAGGAGCAGCTGTTGTAGGTACAGTAATGTAAGAAGGAGGTACTTTATGTCTTTAAAAAATGAAATTTCTGAGTTGATAGAGCAACAGCTTGGCATTAAATATCATGACAATTGCTTAGCTTACACTATCCATAATTCGGCTGTAGGTGAAATATCCGATTCTATTGCTCTTTGCATAGTTGGCTGTGGCGATTGTGAGATTAAGTATCAAGGTATTGCTAATTCATTTAACATAACGAAAGAAGAAATTAACCAAAGTAATATAGAAAGCATAAAAAATAAGATAGAAAGTGAAGCTAGAAAAGAAGGTAGTGAATTTTCCGAGTTGATTTCTAGAATGGATCAATCGCTGAAAGAACAAAGTGAAAAGTCTATTATACAGATTTTAAATTCATCTGCTGAAGAGATGTTAAGGAGTTTTTGTGGTAGTTCTATACAGAGAACAGAGGATAAAGAAGTTAGTCTGTCCTCTGCTTCACATGAAGAGCCTGCTACAGAAGATTCGGAAACTACTATTAATTCTGATCTTTTATCAATTTAACCAGCTCCTCATATAAATTTTTTCTGTACCCAAGCTATATGTTTGTGAGAGGATAGTAAGCACTACATTTTTCTATTTCCATTATAACAGATTCGTCTATTTTCATGATGATCTTACTATTTGTACTCTGTCTAGGACTAAGCAATAGAAATAGTAGGATAACAGTAGTCAACCAAGATTCCAGCATCACGTACTAGGATGATATAAGTATCATGATTTACGATTAGATTGACATAGGGTAAAGAGTAAATTAAAAATTAAATAGATCTTTTAATGCAGAATAAATGCCTATAGAAATATTGATGCCCGCTCTTTCCCCAACAATGAGTAAAACTGGAGGGAAAATTGTAAAGTGGTGTAAAAAAGAACAAGATAAAGTTGAAATAGGTGATGTAATCGCTGAAATTGAGACTGATAAAGCCATAATGGAGTTTGAATCTGTCGATGAAGGAGTTTTGGCAAAAATTTTAGTGTCGGAAGGAACAAGTGGCGTGCCTGTAAATCAACTGATAGCTCTAATGTTAGAGGAAGGGGAAGATAAAAGCGCACTTGATTTAGCTTCTGCCATCAATACCAAGGTTGAGAAGGAGGTTGAAGCCGATTTTTCAGTATCATCCAACCCTTCGATTTCATCTAGCTCTTCAATGTCATCCCAGTGCGTGACACTGGGATCTAAAAAAGAGGATAGAGCAACAGAAAATAGAATAAAAGTAAGCCCCTTAGCTAAAAAAATAGCTCAAAATGAAGGTGTTGATATAAAGCGATTAAAAGGTACAGGTCCATATGGTCGTATCATCAAAGCTGATGTATTAGAATTTTTAGATCAAACTAAAAGCTATGAGAGATTTGAGGAAAATACAACAGTTGAAGTAAGTAATATGCGCCAAGTGATAGCGCAGCGCCTAGTTGAATCTAAGCAAAATATTCCACACTTTTATTTAACTGTAGACTGCCACGTTGATAAGCTAATATCGCTCAAAAATGAGGTTAATTCAGCAAATGAGAACAATAAAGTAACAATTAATGACTTAATTATAAAAGCTGTGGCTTTCAGCATGAAAAAATTTCCTGACATAAACTCATCGTGGATAGATACTAAGATAGTAAAATATTCAAATATAGATATCTCAATTGCTGTAGCGCTTGAGGATGGACTTATTACTCCTATAGTAAAAAATGCTGATGAAAAAAGTGTTTTATCTATATCAAAAGAAGTGAAAGATTTAGTAAATAGAGCACGATCTGGAAAATTAAGGCCTGAAGAATTTCAAGGAGGAGGGTTTACCATTTCTAATTTAGGCATGTTTGGTATAAAAACTTTCAGTGCTATAATCAATCCACCACAGTCTTGCATTATGGCTGTCGGCGCATCTAAAAAACAACCAGTTGTCATAAGTGAAAAAATAGAGATAGCAGAGGTAATGACAGTTACTCTCTCTGTTGACCACAGAGCAGTTGATGGAGCACTCGGAGCAAAATTTTTAAATGCCTTTAAGTACTATATAGAAAACCCTACGGTGATGCTTCTTGAGCCTTTATTATTATAATAAAATTAATACCTCTTAGTTTATACTTTTGTTAGTTAATAGGTTTAGAGGTAAAATATGACTTATAAAAAGATAGAAAAACGTAGTATATCTTTTGATGCTACAAAATCAAAATTTTCAAACGATAGGTTTCAAATAGATTCCTCATCTAATGAGTCAATAGATACCATTGGTAAAAAATTTAAGTATGAAGTGAAACTTCCAGGTGTTATTCACACTACAACAAGAAAAAATAATGTTGGAAGCGGATTAAATGAGTTGGATCTAAGAAAGAAAAATGAAAACTCTTTCAAGACACCAATAAAGAATATTGAAGAATCAGATAGTAAGAGAAACCAAAGTCATTTGCTGTTTCAGGAGGACTCATTTCCAGAACTACCAGCATGTGCATATAAGCCAGCACTGCTGCCAAAACCATCAAAAGAAAAAATAAAGGAAGCTGTAGATAAAATGCGCAATAATAGAAAAGCTCATAATTCTGCAAGTGTTGAAAATGGTGTTAGTTCAGACAGGTTCAAAGTGCGCCCGTTCTTATGTAGTGATATAGATGGATATGTAGCTCCTGACAAACGTGACCGTAATCTAGAAAGGTGTAGGGTTACACATGATAGCAGTAAGCTTGAAGCACAAATGGAAAGAAAGCATGGGTTTCAATCAGATCCAAGTGTTAAGCATGTAAAGGCTGATACTGTAGTATGTTCTATTACTAAAGGTCATGACAAAAAAGGCGTTAAATCTGATTTCTCATATACACAAGAGCCTACATCAGAAATGTCTAAGGTCAATGTAAGAGAATTAGCAAATAGGTTCCGCGGCTAATCATTATTGGATTTTTCTAATAACAATTGCTTAAGATTTTATAAACTGTGCATATAGTACTCTATAAGAGAAAGAGAAGTGTGACAGCTTCTCTCTTTCTTAACCACTTGCTGAAGAACGTTTATCTTCTGTGGCATCTGGTGATGGAGCAACTAATCTGCTCAAAATCTCATCTTTTGGTCCCATATCATAAATAACACCATCTGACATGATAATCACTTTATCAACTACGGATAGTAACGGTAGCTTATGAGTAATGATAACAGTGGTAGTATTTTGCTCTCTTGCAACATTGATTGCATTAATCAAGCGCGCCTCTCCATTACTGTCTAAGTTAGCATTCGGTTCATCAAGCACTAAAAGCTTAGTATTACCATAAAAAGCCCTTGCAAGTCCAAGAAGCTGTTTTTGGCCACCAGAGAGTATTACTCCTCCAGGTCCTCCTATTGTTGTATCATACCCATTTGGTAAGCTCAGTATTAATTCATGTATTCCTGCAATTTTTGCTGCTTTGATTATTTCTTCAGGATTTGGGTCTGGTCTCATGCGAGCAATATTAGCTTTAACACTAGTGTTGAACAACTCAATATCTTGAGGTAAGTAGCCAACATAATTACCAAAATTTTCTCGATTCCAAGTGTATACATCAGCACCATCTAGTCTGACTACACCAGATATGGGTTTCCATACACCAACAATTAGCTTGGCAATGGTGGACTTACCAGAAGCGCTTGCGCCAATAACACCAACTACATCCCCTGGTTCTATTAAAAATGATATTCCTTTTACTGTTGGCTTATTACTCCCATAAGGAGTAAAGAATACTCTATCAAATTCCAACTTCCCTTCAGGCTCTGGTAGAGCCATAGTTTGCTCTCTTTTTGGTGATGTTAGGATAAGTCTTTGCAGCCTGCCATATGACATTTTGGCTTGATTTAAAAATTTCCAAGTATGAACTGCTGCATCAAATGGAGCCAATACTCTACCCATCAAAATTGAGGCAGCAATGATACTACCAGCAGTTTTGTGAGCTGTGATTGCGAGTAATGCACCTGTTCCAATCACTGAAATTTGGAGAGTCGAGCGTAAAAACTTAGTAATCCCAGTAATCACATTAGAACGATTCTGCGCTGTAACTTGCATTGCACGATTTTGATCATTCCGTTTACACCAATCAGAAACTATAAATTCTGACATACCCATAGCTTCAACCACCTCTGCATTTCGTGTTGCAACATCTATAGCATTAATATTACGTATAGTTTCTTCATTGGTTTCTCTCAATATACGCTTAGTAGCAAGTTCATTCCATACTGCCATTGAAACTAATATAATAATTCCGGCAATAGCTATAAACCCTGTAGAGGTATGTATCATAAAGATGAAAACAAGGTAAATTAACGACCATGGAGTATCAAATAGTGAAAATATACCATTTCCTGTAATGAAATTTTTTATTACCCCAAGATCTCGTATTGCTTCACCGCTGGAAGTTGAGCTCTGCACTGATGTTAGCCTAATTGACCTTACTATTAGGTCTGGTGTTGCAGTTTTATCAATCCAGTCGCCAATTTTTGCCATGGCTAAATATCGACAAGTTTCAAGCATTGCAGAACATGCAAACGCAGATAAAGTAATAATCGTCAGCATAACTAATGTTGATACACTCTCGCTCGATATCACTCGATCAAGTACCTGAGAAGTATAGAGTGGCAAAAATAACATCAACGCATTAATCCCTGAACTAAACCAGAAAATGAACCAAAACGCACTCTTGCATTTCTCTAGACAAGTGTATAGTATACTTTGCTTTAATTCTTTTTTTATTGATGGAGTAATTTCCACAATCTTCCTTTTAACTTAACTATATGCACCATATATAACTTTTATTTCAAAAGTATTAACAGCTATTGCCTTACCCTATCGTTAATATAATAAAATGTTAACATATGCGAATAGGAAAACATAAACTTTTTTATAGCAAGACTATCTAATTCCTTCTCTACTATAATCTTATACGATAGCCTTGCCAATTGTTCTATGTTTTCCTTATCTACTACTCAATGACAGTTTACTAGAATGCTTACTATCACTCCTCTGAAAGTTGATGCTATCAGAGTCAGTGATTACAATCTGCATCTATTTTCCTCTTTCTATATGATCAGGAAGTATTACATATTCCAATGATCTAGCTGTAATTGCTCTTCTTCTCACACAAGATGGACTTGAATATACCCTTGGTCTATATCTTTCGAATTTAAAACAGTCAACAGTAATCCCCTCCTCAAAGTTAGAAAGTATTAGAGATGGAGATTTACTAACTTCCTTATCACTTACAGGATTATTTGCACTACCATAACTCACATGACGCACTGCACTATGATTGTTACCACACTCTTCTCTTGAGGTTGAATCGCTTGGATTAAAAGGAGTCGAAAATGTTGAATACCCATTGGTATCACCAAATCGTTTTATCAACCCACAGTTTTCTTCATTCATTTTTGTAATATTCTCTTGATTAGCACCTTCTGATAAGCTTGATGAAGCAATAAGATCTTCTTTTTTCTTACTAAAGATATTGCCTATTTTTAGCTTGGTTGCAACATTCTTGAATTTGTTTTTCGGAGCTTTTGGTTTAATTTCTGGATGCTCATTTATAGTAATTACACATGATGGATTATCTAACTTGTCCATTGTATTTTGTACTCTACTGTTGCGTCTTGAATACAGACTAAGTTTTGCTGTTAAATCATTCAAAACAGGTGAACTTTTTCTACCTTCTAAAGACTTATTCGAACATGGTACTGCACTACCACCCCTACTCATTTTCTGAGGAGAAATATTGAGTTTGTCTTTACTCTCTAATCTAGTTTCATGCGTAAACTTGTAAAGTTCATTTTCCAATCGTGAAATATCTTCTGCATTCTTTATTAATAGTTCCAATATTGAGTTGTATTCCTCCAAATCATGATCCCCTACTTTTGTCTTAGCTAACTTTCCTGTAGCCTCTTCAATTCTGTTCATTTTTTCAGTATAGTTTTCTATCTTACGTTTAACAGGTTCTTTTTGAAGGCCAATCACTAAGTTGTATAAGATAAGTAAAAATGATATCGAAGAAAATGCAATGGAAATCCAGGTAAGAATTTCTTCCTTTTCAGGTTTTGCATTATTATACTTAACGCAAACAGAAATAATCACACTTGATATTGACATGGCCAGATTATAGTAGTCTAGAAGCTTTTTGCTTCTTTCTTGATCTTCCATATTAAGTCTATCATATTTCCTTTTTTTGTTTTCCCTTATTTCATAAAAGAAATCTAAAAATAACCTCAAGATATTTGTGTCGCCATGTTTAAAAGCATAATCTAAAGCTGTTTTTTTTGCATTATCCTTTATATCAAAATTTATCTTCTTATTTACAGTTTTCTCTCCGGTGCTGATTGTTAGGTAGAATAAGGCTTTAATAGCTTTTTCCCTTAAGCGCTCATTTTGTTTACGCTTTTCTAAAACCAACTTTTTCAAAAATTGACCTTGCTTAAAATCCTCATTTATAGTTTTTTCAAAATCATTATCACTCATTACAAGATAGTGTAATGCTGTTCTTCCAGATTTAGATACAACATTTAACATTTTCTTATTATAGGGGTAATGATTATCTGTCATAAAATATTCTATTAACTCAGCATTAAGGCTCATGGCAGCTAAATGTAGAGGTATAAGCCCTTGACTGTTTGTGTTAAAAAGTGGTACTGTGTTCCTAATAATTGACTTAGCAATACTTTCAATAACATACTGAGAGAGTCCTATGTCGTCGGCAAGAGCAGCCATGTGTAACGGTGTATTGTCATTTTCATCATATAACACTTTGATGCTAGCAGCCACCTTTTTACCTACAAGTTCTTTTGACACAAATTCAAGACATTCCTTATTGCCGCTCAAAATAGCTGCAAATAACAACTTTTTTTGTGTATTTTGTTCTAAAAAAATACCCTTTGGGCTTTTTTTTACCAAATACTTAACGCATTCTACTCTTCCACTGAGGATAGATAAGTGTAGTAAAGTTTGTCCATCCTTATTTTTCTTACTTAATATTTCTCCCACTCTCTCTTTTTTAAAAAGGTGCTCAAGGCATGATTTATTACCAACACGTGCTGCCATATGAAAGACGGTGTCACCGTTGCTATTCTCACGCAAAACCTCTTGATAAACGTCAAATTTCTTCTCTTCCAACTTTTTTTCTATCATGCTTAAAAACGATAAATCAAGTTGGGCAGCAAAATGTAAAGGAGTGTTTCCTTCATTATTACTCTTATTTACTTGCATGCTTCTGTCTATTAATAGACTCACACATTTTTTTCTTAGTTCTGTTTCTGTATTACTCGATAGAGCTAAGTGTAGGGCCACATTTCCTTTGCGTGTTTCT
Source organism: Wolbachia endosymbiont (group B) of Athalia cordata (assembly GCF_947251845.1). Taxonomy (NCBI): domain Bacteria; kingdom Pseudomonadati; phylum Pseudomonadota; class Alphaproteobacteria; order Rickettsiales; family Anaplasmataceae; genus Wolbachia; species Wolbachia endosymbiont (group B) of Athalia cordata. Next base: position 176,643 of record NZ_OX366383.1, on the reverse strand, counting down.
GTGCTTAAATCGTAATCAGGAAATTTATTGAGTAAAAATGTTAGACAATCATACTTCCCGTACATTGCAGCTAAATGTACAAGATCTCTTCCATACTCACCTTTGGATTGAAGTATGCTATTTCCTATATTTTCATAAAATAGCTCTATACAATATGTATTACCATGTATAATAGCAATATGTAAGGGGGTGTTACCTTGTTTATTCTGAACAATTTTTGCACCTGATTTAATAAACAATTCTATTAGCTGTTTATTTCCATGTTTTGCAGCTATATGCAATGGGGTGTTACCATCTACATTTTCTTGATTAATTTTACTTTTTAGTCTACCTAAAAATTTTAGATGCTCTATAAGAAAATTTATGGCATTTTCTTGAGTTTCTGAGTTACCTGCAATCTTATGAAAAGGATTCTCATTATATTTATTTTTTAAAAATTGTACTTGATTATCAATGAAGAATTTTATGCACTCAGTATTTCCAGATTGCACAGCATAGTGTAATGCGTTATTTCCATATTTATCTGTTTTAATTTTCTCCCTATCAAAAATTCCTTTTGCTGTCAATATTTCTTTTAAATATTCTAGGAGTTTAGGACTTCCGCTTCTGGCAGCATAGTGTAACTCAGTTTTATTATTGGTAGTGCAACTAAAATCTACTTCATTTTCTATGAGAATTTTCAAGCATTCTTTATTGCCAGATTTAGCTGCATAGTGTAGTAGTGTTTTGCCATCTCTATCTTTATTCCTTAATGCTTCTTCAATGTCAAAATTAGAATTTTCTATCACAAAACGTAAAATATCTTCTTTACCCAACTCAGCTAAATAATGTAGAAGTGTTTTATCATTACTATCTGCAAAATTCTCCAGTTTTGTAATCAATTCTTTCTTCATACCAAGAATTAGAGATACAGCCATTTTAATATCACAATTCCTATTTTTCTTTTGTTGTCTTTCCCTAATTCTTTCAATAGCCACTGTTAATAGCGAAGAACCATCATTACTTATTATATTCCATCCATCTTGACAAAATTTTTCAGCTAATGAATCACTTATATTTTCTTCTAAAATCCTGCTTTTTATATAATCAAGATTATTAGTACATATATTATAGTTTTCTTCTTGAGTTACTTTATTAATATAATCATATATGATTATTAGATCTTGCTTATTGACTTTATCTTCTGAATTGCCTTGTAATAAAGAGAGGTCTATCTCACTAATTGCTCTGGCCATACCAATGGTTCCCGCAACAAATAAACCCGACCTGAGTGTCTTTGCGCTTGTACTAGATTTAGCTTTGAAAACATTAGTAACTGTGTCAAATTTATTTTTGAACATACTGTACCTCATAAATAATAATGCCGGTAGTGAATAAGGCTTTAGTAGATACCACTGTAATTTTTAAGCCTACAAAAATTCACCAGCGGCCGCATTATATAGTAGATAATTTTTTGTGCTAGTAATATTTTTCTAATTCCCACTTTGGCCTTGGTGCAAAGTCAAGAGAGTCTATATAATTTTTCTGTAACCTTTCAATTCCTGTCCATCCAACCATTACCGCATTGTCTGTACATAGGTTGCTTGGAGGAGAAAGCACGTTCAAATCTATGTATTTTTTCAATCTCTCCTTCAGAAAATTATTTGCTGCAACTCCACCGGTAATTACAAAATCATTGATTTTAATATTTAAAGATGCAGTGATATCAATAGCATTTCTGACTCTATCGAGTAATATGTCGCTAATACACTCTTGAAACGAAGCACACATATCGCAAACATCTTGCTTGCTCATTGCAAGCTCTTTAACTAAGTTTTTTACTGCTGTTTTAATTCCAGAAAATGAGAAGTCACATCCAGAACGTTTTATCATTGCTCTTGGCAGCTTAAATCTCATACCATCACCTTTTTTAGCTAACTCTTCAATCAATGGACCTCCAGGATAGCTTAGATCCAGCATCTTAGCAATTTTATCAAACGCTTCACCCAGCGAGTCATCAAGTGTTTTTCCAAGTTTAATATACTTACCTACATCCTGTGCAATTAAAAATTGACAATGGCCACCCGATATAAGTAGGACTAGAAATGGAAATTTAACCTCATATAGCAGCCTAATAACTAATGTGTGTGCCTCTAAGTGATTAACTGCAATAAACGGTTTTTGTGCTACATGCGCAATTGCTTTAGCCATCATTGTACCAACTATTAGTCCACCTATGAGTCCTGGTCCTGATGTTGCTGCAATTGCATCTAGATCACAAAAGTTAAGGTTAGATTTTTCTATAGCGCTTTTTACTAGACCACTTAAATGCTTCATATGAGCACGTGACGCTATTTCAGGTATTACCCCACCGCGTTTTTTGTGCTCTTCCTGAGAAAGAATTTCGTGAGCAAGGACTTGCTTATTACTATTTACAATTGCTGCTGCAGTTTCATCACAGCTTGTTTCAACAGCTAATATAGTTTTCATATATATTTGAACTCTTTAATTGTGAGAACTATAACTTGAAATGTTGAAGAAGTGAACTTTGTTCTGTTAAGCTAATTATCATCTCCAAATATAGAACCAATTTTTTTACTCCCAGAGGAAAATTTATTAGTCCAACTGCTTTGTACTTTGTTTATATCTTTAAAGGCAGTTTTATTGCTATACTCCTTTACTTCTTTATCTATTATCTTCATTATTTGTGGATCCAGGCATCTCTTTTTCCACTGGTTAGTAGCAAGAAATACTCTGTTTAAATCTTGAGTGCGAATTAGATATTCTTTATCTTTAGGATAAACTTCCTGAGCCCAAGCAAACAGCTCAAAATAGCGTGCGAATAACTCAGACGCACGTGATTTTGGAGTTTGGTAAACTTGTATCTCCTTAAATATAATTTGACCAATAATTTTTTGTACCAGAATATTTGACTGCTTTAAGTTCTGCTCAATATCCTGATAAACTTTATAGAGAAATTCTTGCTCTAAGCTTAAGTTCAGTTCATTTTCAACCATATGTGAAAGTTCATGTACTATTATGTAAGGATTTGACCTTCTTAGTACAATGACATACTTATTTAGACCAGAGGATCGAATGGTCTTACACACTCCTTCTTCCATATCCAATAATCCTTCTTGACATATTTCAAATGAAAGTCTATTTTGCTTTATTAGTGACAAAGTGAGGTTTAATGTATTTCTAAATTTCTCAAATTGATGGAGATATTCGACATATTGTATTACGTTTTCACCACTTCCTACCTGAGTTGCTTGTTTTATTAACTTCCTGATTAGCATGTTTTATTATTAAAGGAATTTTCTTTATACTCAAGAGTTATAAAGTGTTTTCAGGAAGTATAGCTAAAGTAGTTTAAGTTCACTGACATCCCACTACTGATTAATAGCCAAGAGGTATCACTTCAGTATGACTTAGGAATGTTGTAAGTTGAAAATGTGATATAAAAGTGCAATATCAAATATATTCTACTAAAAATCAATCAAATCTTCACATGTTTGTTCTTCATAAAAGAAGTTCAATGTTATTGTAGTACCAAGTTTTGCTTCACTTTGAATGTTGAAAGTCCCACCCATTAACTCCACTAATTTCTTGCTTAGAGGTAATCCGATACCTGTGCCTTCGTTTCTATATCCCGAATCTGCTTGACCAAAAACGGACATAACTTTATATATGTCCTGCTGCATTATTCCTATCCCATTATCATGAAACTCAATAGTTAATAAATTTTTTTCTATATTCTCTTTAACAACCATTCTTATTAAACCACCTTTAGGAGAGAACTTGATTGCATTTGATAACAAATTTATTATAACTTGCTTCATTCTTTTGGGATCGGCGATAACTAATAATTGTTTATCAGATATCTCTTTCTTTAAACTAATACCTGTTTCTTTTAGTTTAGGTGATAACATTTTTAAGCACGAATCTATTATCTTATTCAGATTAAACTTCACTTTCTCTACTGTTAAACTACTTGATTCAGCTTTAGAAAAATCGAGCACATCATTAATCAAAGCAAGTAAATGTGTACCAGCATTATATATATCGTCTACGTATTCCTTGTATTTAGAGTGATCTACCGAACCTAAAGTTTCATTTTTGATAAACTTTGCAAATCCAATAATAGCATTAAGAGGTGTACGCAACTCATGTGTAACACTTGCAAAAGATTTTATCTTATTTGCATTTTCTTGCTCTAATGCCTCTTTAACCCTTTGTAATTCAATATTAGTTTTATGCTGCTTGGCTAGCATTTGGGTATTGGAAAAGTGCAAATAAAGCATTATTAGTATTAAGATAACCAGTAATAAGCCCATTAATATTGAAAATAGACTATATACCATAATATAAGAGTCATTATAGCTTTGAATGATCTTCAAAAAAAATGAAGGCTTAATGTCATCTTCATGAAATATAGGGAAAGTAGAAGTTAATGTATTTCCTGTAGCGTAAAATATTTCTTGATTGCTTAGCAATTTATCAATTTCATCATTTGTAAGCAACTGCTCATAGTCATGACCTTGAGTATTAAAATTACTGAAAATTACTCTGGCATTTTGATCATACAGTATTAAGCTAAAATTTCTTACTTTGCTTACTGATTGTAACAATTCAGCACGCAATTTTACCAACTGGTTTATGTAATCAAAACTGTTATATTTAATATGATGTTTTTCTATTAGTAAATAATGATATTTTTTTATTATACTATTTTCCAATAGATCTTTTAAGTTTGCATTTGCATTACGGTAAAAAGAAAGAAAATTATTCTTTAATGAATAACTGAGGTATATTGTGCCCAATAAAACCACAAAAATTAATAAGAATAGCGAGATAATTTTTGTATATCTATTTGTTTTTAGTGTAGTAAAAATTAATTTACTTAATTTATACATATTCTTCTCATTGTGAAATAACGTCTTTTATGGTATTAATAAAAAATTAGCATATCATACTTTTATGACAATTTCTCCTATCTTGCCAGTTTATTCTCCTGTTAACATAAATTTTTCTTATGGCAAAGGTATTTACTTGTATGATATCGATAATAAGCGCTATATAGATTTTCACTCTGGAATAGCTGTTAGCAGTTTAGGTCATGCCAACCCACGATTAACTGATGTCCTAAAATTACAAGGAGAAAAACTATGGCATATATCAAATACCTATAATATATCTACTGCCAACAAATTTGCAGAAAATTTAATAAACAACAGCTTTGCTAATACTGTATTTTTTGCAAATTCTGGATCAGAAGCAGTGGAATGTGGACTTAAAATCGCTAGGGCCTATCAAAATGGAAAAGGTAATAAAAATCGCTATAGAATTCTAACATTTCATGGTGCATTTCATGGAAGGACATTTTTAACTTGTGCAACAAACGATAGACAGAAATTTTCTGAATTACTGAATCCTTATATTGACTGGTGTGATAACATAGAGCCCAATATTGAGAGTGTAAAGAAAGCAATTTCTAATGGCATAGGTGTTATATTAATAGAACCAATACAGGGACAAGGTGGTATTAAAGTAATGAGTGAAGTCTTCATGAAAGAGCTAAGAGAACTATGTAACGAAAACGACATACTGCTATTTTTTGATTGCGTTCAGTGCGGTGCTGGCAGGACAGGAAAGTTATTTGCATATGAACACATAGGAATTAAGCCTGACATATGTGCTCTTGCAAAAGGAATAGGAGGAGGTTTCCCTCTGGGGGCTTGTCTTGCAACTGAAAAGGTTGCTAAGTATATGGCGGTCGGTATGCATGGTTCTACTTTTGGTGGTAATCCACTTGCAACTTCAGTAGGTAATGCTGTATTGGATGAATTGCTCAGCCCTGGCTTCTTAGAAAATGTTGAAGTTAGAGGTAAGTCTTTAAAAAACAAACTAGAGGACTTAGCAAGCAAGTTTCCAATGATAGAAGAAGTGAGAGGAAAAGGGTTGATGCTAGGAATAAAAGTAAAAATGAATAACCAAAAATTTGCAGAAGAGCTAAGTCACCGTGGTTTACTTACTGTTGGAGTAACATCAGATAATGTTCTAAGAATCTTGCCTCCACTCATTATCACTGAAAAAGAGATTGATGAAGGCATTGAAATTCTCACTCAGTATTTATCTGAAAAGTTCTAGTTAAAAACTAAACCTTCCTGCTCACTAGTTGTTGGCTGTATCAAAATTGCAGATAAAGCAGTAGCTACAACTTTATCAGCTACTTCATTTGTACACTTTGCCTTTTCCTGTTCTCTTATCAGTGTAAGCTCATTTATATCACTTAGTGAGTCAAATTTTGTTATATCCTCAAATATAAACGATTGCACGATGTCTTTCGGAATATTGAAAAAAGCCGAGTTACCAAGCGATAATGTCATATCTAACAAACTTTTCATTGAGCCGTTTCTCAAAACACATTTAGACAGTTCTCCTAAAAGAATTGGCACTCCAAAAATAAAAAATGCTCCTCTCACTAAATAGGTCGTTATTTCATATAACAATGCACCACACAAGAGTGCCAGTGGTCCAAATACTATAAAACCGCAAAGTAAAGGCAATGGCATGGTCTGACCTGATGATATTCTACCTATAAGCTCCATTGAAATTATAAACCCAATAAGTAACATAGCTCTACCTAGATATGTCCTTTCTTTAGAGCGTTTGTTAAAGTTTTTCTCACGTAACTTAGAAAAATCATTGTTAACTCTGACTTCAAAAATATTATGGTTGATTTTTAATTTTAGCTCTAAGTCCTCTATTCCATGATGCCACTTATGACACCTTACAATTTCATCAATTATCGTACTAACTTGATTATTGATTTTGTATAATTTGCTTTCTTGATATAAGTTGCCTTGATAATATTTTTCTCTCAAGTCTACACAATTTAAATTCTTTAAATCACATAAAAAATCTTTGATTTCTTGTGCCATTTTATTAGCATCATCTTCGCAGCCTACAGCTTTCAAAATTGTTACCAAGTGTTTATTTTCAATTTGAGCAATTGTTCTATCTAATGCACGTATATATTGCTTGGATTGAAAATATGAGATGATTTTTTCTTTACATCTATCCTCATTGCCTTCGTACAAACTATTTCTTTTGAAACTGCTGTCATGTTCTTTGGCAATTTCTAATGCATGAACCAATACATTTTGCGCCTTCACACTACTTTCACAGTGACAGTTTCTGATTATGTGTACATACGCTCTTGCACTGGTATCTCCAGATTTATCTATATTGTACGCTTTAGCCAAAAAGACTAAATAGTCAAACCCTGCCGAAAGATAATACATTACCTTTGTTATAGCACTCTCCACAGAAAATAAAGCTGAGCGTGTGCAAGATAATTTACCGTTGTTTTTAATTCTGTTCTCATATGAACGAAGGTATGCCTCTGTACTTTTTAAAATCCTATGTAAATCTTGTTCTGTCTTTTTGACATCAAAATCATTTATATCATGAACTTTTTCATACGTTTCTTTTATCAAATCACTAGAAAGCTTCTTCAGAGCTGAATCATCAATATTTCCTAATGCATCAATATTTTTACTAATATAGATTTCTATTTTTCTTCCAAGTTCTTCTCCCATTCTATTTTTTAGCAACTTATTGTATTTATTAGTAGCTGGAAACAAAACTTTCTGACAAAATTTCTGTGGTTCGTTTTTAAAATTTGCTAAGATCTTATTCACAAATAGCTCAACTTCTTCACCTGCAGCAGCGAAAAACCATGATTGTCTGCTCTCATTACGCTCTCTATTTCTTCCAAGATTCTGTAGGGCTTCAGATGGATTATTGAACTGACTAACCGAATCTGCAAATATTGATGCAACATGATTATATTCACTATCAAATCCACGACCTTTCGATCCATCTATAACCGTTGTCAACGCATATTTAGCCAATGAATCAAAATCTCTTTTTTCATAATCACAATAAAGAGTTCGATATTCACCTATCTGATTACGTATTATCGCTGAAAAGAGTCTGTTTTCTCCAATACCAAGATCATTTTTCCCAATTCCTGCAAAGATACATTTATTTTGTTTGCAGAAATCAATGAGACTATGTAGTATACCTTCCTCTCTTTCCATGAGTTCATGGAGCTCTTTGCTTAAGCGCCAATTATCAACTATTAAGCTGCATTGCTCATTATCACTTTTACTCAGTGCTTCAATTACTGTCTTTATTTGCAGTAAGAGCTCATCTCTAGCAAATTGCTCACTAAAGCCTTTTCTCTCTAGGTAGCTTATAATATTATTATCATTAGTGGTGCTAACATTCTTTTTAACATCTTCTATCAATTCACTCAAACCTTCTCTTCTTTTTTTATCTAAGGTAATATTATCACACTTCATTAAATATAAGAGAGTAAGATCGATCATTGAATGCATTACTCTATATTTTAGATATTCAGCAGTACTACTGAAATCCACCTTTTCTTTTAATTCAGATATCTGCTCTTCTGTCAAACTAGGATGTTGCTTTTTAACGCAGTTTATAAAGTTTAATTGACGTAATTGGAGCCTGTAGTCTTGATATGACATTCCTTCAGGCTGAAATTTATTATACACTTTATAACGTGTACTACCTTCATATACTAAATTATCTCTACCCTGCAACGCAAAGTTAAGATTAACTATACTATTTACATCATCAGCTAAAAGCAGAGCACTTTCTCCAATTGGGCTTTGCACATTCCATCTTATAGAAGTTAATAAATCATTGTTATCGACAAGTTTACTGTAATTAAAAACTTCTTCGCTTTCTTCAACATACTCATGAGCTGGACTGGATTTTTCTCTAGTAAATAAGCTACGCACGTTAGCAAGAAATCTAGAGAGCAGTTCTCTTGATTCCACTCCAGTTGCTTTAGTTAGCACCCACCAAACTGGCAACATTACCATACCAAATATAAACATAGAAATTGTATAGTATAGCTGCCCAATCAAAGCAGAATACAGCTAATAATCTGAAGTGAGACCAATTACGGCAGCAACATTACTATTTATAATAGGAAACAATATAGCTAAAGATATTATGGAGGTAGTAACATTAACTGCAAACGCTTGATTGAAATTTGCTCTTCTATTGGTTTTTGCAATAACACTTGCTGTTTCGATAGCGTTTGCAATACAACGTCTACTCAATCTTGTCGGGCTGATAACTTTTCCGCATCTATTTAAAATCCTTCTCTTTGGTGTTGCAGTGAGGTAAGTCGTAGGATATTTCTCATCAAGCTTGCACATGTTCTCAAAATCCTGCTGCTTGTTAATACTGTCTGCTTCATCAACACTAATCCACAACTTGGTATTTTGGTCTTTAAATTTACGATCATTTTCTTGCTGTAATAACAGGTCATGTGTCACTATAATTGTTGTAGGTTTAGTTGCCTTCAGTGCATTTTTAATTTCCTCAGCAGTTTTAGGTGTCCTAATGTTTACAGTAAATGCACTACTCATCATTTTTTTAGCTTGGTTTACTAGATCACTGCTTGGTACTGCAACCAGATGATGAAATCCTGCTTGGGTTAGTACATGACTCAGTATTCCAATGTCGTAAGTCTTACCAAATCCAGTTTCTGCATCGATCATAACATTACAGTTAGTAGTAGAAGGGTTGCGTAGATGTTCTAATACCCCTTCAACAACAGGTTTACGACGTGCTACTATTATAGATTCCTTTGTATCATCAAGTTTTATAGATTCACCTTTTAGCTTGCAGTTGATTTTTTCTAAGCTACTTATAATACTTTGCCTTTCTTGATTACTGATAGAACTCACACATTACCCGCTATAATTATTACAATATTAATTGTATGTTAATTCAGTAAATTGTCAATTCTATGGACAAAAAGCTGATTTCAACTATCATATTAATATGAATATATGCCTCGGAATAATTACTTCTCCCCATGGAATCAAAGGAGCTGTCAAAATAAAAACCTTTACTGAAAAGCCCGAAAATATTTTCCTATATGGTGAACTAATAATCGGAAGTGAAAATTATAAAATAAGCTTGGTGTCTGTTGTCAGTAATAATTTAGTAATAGCAACAATTAGCGGTGTGAATTCCCGTAATGAAGCAGAGCTTTTAAGAAATAAAAAGTTATATATAGAAAGAGATAAGCTACCACAGTTAAATGATGAGGATGAATTTTACCAAGATGATCTTGTGAATATGGAAGTAAGACTAGAGAGTAATGAATTATATGGCTATGTGAAGTCTGTGAATAATTTCGGCTCGGGGGATATATTAGAAATTTTGGTTATCAGCACAAAAAAAAACATTATGTTATCTTTTACTAAAGAAGTATTTCCATACATCAACATGAAGGAAAGGTATATAGTAATCAACATGCCAGAATTCATTGGCCAATAAAAATTTTGATATTTGTATAAAGTTATTTATAATAATCAGACCAAATTAAAAGTGTAATTATGGCAGAAAGGGCTAATGATATCAGGCCAGGTCAGGTACTAGAACATAACGGTGGATTGTTTTCGGTTATAAGTATTATGCATACTCAACCTGGTAAGGGTGGTGCTTACATACAAGCCGAAATGAAAAATATCAAAACTGGAGCAAAGCACTATGAAAGATTCCGCTCTGATGCAACAATCAGAAGGGCAATTTTAGATGAAGAGGAATATGTTTATCTCTTTACTGAAGGGAATATCGTAAATCTTATGCATCCAAGTAGTTACGAGCAGATTGTTATAAATTTAGACTTATTAGGGGAAAAGAAGGCTTATTTGCAAGATAATATGAAAATTAAAGTAGTAACTTATCAAGATAAAATAATTTCTGCACATGTGCCTGATCACGTTACACTAACTGTAAAAGGAACAGAGTCTGTTATCAAAGGGCAGACTGTTACTGCTTCTTATAAGCCTGCAATTTTGGAAAACGGAATACGTGTTAACGTGCCTCAATTTATAAAAGAAGGGGATAAAATTGTAGTACATACTCCTGATAACAGCTATTACGAAAGAGTAAAAGAGTAAATGGCCATTTCATCACCACGAATCAATGTGATGCTTGATTCTGTACGCAGTGCCTCCAAGCAGCTTATACGTGATTTTAATGAATTGCAAATTTCAAGCGTTAAGTCAGCAGACTTTATCAATAAAACTTATTCAAAATCCAAGCAACTTATATACGATTGCTTGAAAAACTACAACCAGAACTATGACTTTATTTTTGAAGACGATGTGGGCCAAGATCTAAAAGACGGCGGTTATACTTGGTTTATTATGCCTATAGAAGGCAAGGAAAACCTTTTTAGTTGTATGGTTTATTTTGCAGTATCAGTTTGTCTCATTCATAAAAACAGAGTTGTAGCAGCTGTGATTGATGCTCCAGCGCTTAGAGAAACTTTCTGGGCAGAGGAAAAGAAAGGAGCTTTTCTTGAAGATTTCAAATCTCGCCATGTAAAAATGCGGATGAAAGCTCGTGAAGGGGGAATAATAGACATAAGTGGTAATTTGTTAAATAAATTACCACTTGACAATAATAATCTACGCTCCCTTGGCTCAACGGTACTAGGTTTTGCATATCTTGCTGCCGGAAGATACAATGGAATAATTTACTCTGGAATTAATAAATATAAAACTTCACTCGGTAGGCTTTTTCTGCAAGAAAGCGGTGGGAGATTAAGGGAAGATAACGCGCTTGTCATTGCTGGAGATATAAACTAAAGTTCATTCAAAAGAGCAAAAGTCACGTAGTGAAAATAATAAATGGTCTTACCTACCCCTCATTGCAGCAGGGTGGCAAAATAAGATAGACGAGAAAAGACAACTATAGGAACAAATAGGTGTCATTCCAGCACGTGACACTAGAATCCAGATTGTTTAGACTGGATCCTATGGTCAAGCCATAGGATGACAAAAGAGTAAACTTTACCTGTGTGAGCTATAGATCCCAGTGTTAGCTACTTTCATGACAAGAAATAAAGCACTGATTTTGTACATTAACCATGCTTTTAAATAGATACCTTATTCTTGGCAACTTTAAACTCAACAACAGACACAAACAGACAATTTCTCAAAAACTTTTACAAGAGATTTTGTTAAATGCTCTATCATTTCATTTGTATGGTAAGGCGTAGGAGTAATACGGAAGCGCTCAGTCCCCTTTGAAACTGTTGGGTAATTTATATGTTGTACATATATTCCATACTCATCAAATAACAATTTTGATGCTTTTTTGGACAACTCAGGATCGCCAATTATGATTGGAATTATATGAGTTTCTGTTTGCATAAAATTCACTCCTGCATTTCTCAGTGAGTCTTTTACTTTCTCAACCACCTGCTTCTGCTTTTCTCTTTCAATGTTGCTTGATTTTAGATGCTCAACGCTTGCCTTTGCTGCTGCTGCTAAAACGGGCGACATAGCAGTAGTAAAAATAAATCCTGGGGCTGAACTTCTTATTACATCCACCAAGCTCTTTGAAGACGCTATATATCCACCCATCACTCCAAAAGCCTTTGATAATGTACCCTGAATAACAGTTATTCTATCCATCAAACCTTCTCTTTCTGCAATTCCGCCACCGCGCGGTCCATACATGCCAACTGCGTGTACCTCATCCAAATAGGTAATTGCATTATACTGATCTGCTAGATCACATATCGCTTCAAGCGGTGCTACATCACCATCCATTGAGTATACAGATTCAAGTGCTATTATTTTCGGCGTTTTTATATCTATAGACTTTAGCAACTGCTCTAAGTGATCAACATCATTATGCCTAAATATGTGCTTCGGTCTTTTTCCTGATTTTATACCTTCTATCATTGAAGAATGGTTTTTCTCATCTGAAAAAATTACCACGCCCGGAATAACAGACGATAAAGTACTAAGTGTAGTTTGGTTGGCAAGATAGCCACAAGCAAAAGTTAAAGCAGCTTCTTTTTGATGCAAGTCAGCCAAAGATTTCTCGAGCTCAACAACTTCCTTTGTTGTACCTGATATATTTCTTGTTCCTCCAGCACCAACAGATGAATTTTGAATAGCAGCAATGACACTATCGTTTTGTGACATTCCCAGATAATTATTACTGCACCAGACAATAACCTCTCTATTTCTTTCATAATCCATAATATAGGGAAGTTTGCCAGGTAATGACGCAAAATGCGTAAATTCACGATAGCGCCCTTCTTCTTTTATATCTTTGATTTTATTTAAGAATATTTTTTCGTAGTCTACCAAGTTTTTATCTATTAACAATCAATATAATTATAATAAATTATTAAATGATAGACTACTATATTTATTACTTAGACTGACATTCTTCTGTCTGTATAACCTTTTTGACCTGGTTATCCTCAACTAAGCTTTTAGGCCTATAGCAGTACGTAATTGTAGCTGCAATAAGACAACAAACTGCAACTGCTATTCCTATTGCTAACATTTCCAAGTAAACTGCAACAGCTGCTCCTAAGGCAGTAACAGTTATTGCAAGCGCAGAAGCAGCTACGACATACTTTTTTGTGTTTTGTGGATCATTCTTTGAATTGCTTGGTACGGTTGCTGAATAGCCTAAAGATGACATAAATTCCAAAAATCCCTTATTTCCTCGTTTTTTTGCCATATCTAAAGAGCTTCCTTTCAAAAGAGTATCTGATGGTTTATTAATAATTAGATCGTTTTCTAAATACGGGCTTGTACCATTGTCTATTAGCAATTTTGCAGATTTTTTATGCCCTTCATTTATTTCTCGATTATAAGCTATAACATGTAGCGCAGTACCAATATCCCTACTTTGTGTATTAACATACTTTTTTTTATCTTTTGCTGCACCTATCAAAATGGCAACTACATCAGAATGACCATTATCAGCAGCGATATGCAATGCAGTTTCACCATTATTATCCTGTAAATAAAGATCTGCCTTTTTTTGTAAAAGTAATTCCACCATTGCCGAATTACCTTCTGCAGAAGAGTACATCAAAGGAGTAAAGTTATGCCGATCTTTAGCATCAACTGTTGCGCCACGATCTATTAGCAATTCCGCAACATCTAAATGTCCATCGTACGCTGCTTCATGTAAAGGAGTTACTCTGCTGCCTGTACTGCTCACTGAGTTAACATTTGCACCGCTATCGAGTAAAAGCTTCACAAAATCTTTATGACCATTTCTAGCAGCTAAATGAAGTGCAGTGTCACCACCTACTTTTGTTTTTGATTTAATCTCAATATTTGCACCACATTCTAGTAAACGCCTGCCAAGCTTAACATTACCTTCTTGTGCTGCAACGTGTAAATGAATAAATCCATCATTATCATAATCTGTGAAACGTTCATTAATATCGTCTAGTAAACTTTCCCTACCAGCTTTTAATTCCTCAGGAATGATAAGTGTTACTTTACCATTTTCATACTCTACTTCACCGTTATGAAATTTAAGTGTGAATCTAAGTAAACTGTCTAATTCACATATCTTCTTTTCTGGGTTATAAGAATTGCGTACCACCATTGATGACTTATAGTTAATGCGTACATAATTCTCATCAGAACAATCGATGTACATGATCTTCTTGCAAGAATCGCTAGAAAGTACCTGATATTTTATTAATATACTATGTATTCGGGTAGCAAGGAAAGCCATATACCCCGCTTGATTACAACTTGTAGTTAATTCCTCTATGAGGGAATCATTTGGAACCTCTACTTTAGCATGTTTAAAAATTTCCGTAAAAACATACTTTGCAAACAGACGTTTATCATTTCCCTCATTATATTTATCATATAATCCTTTAATGAAACTATTATCTATAGTGCGATCATTGATTACAAAAAAATCCGTTCTATATAGGTCTTGATAAGCTGTGTTACCAGACTTTACATCTTCATTATTCTCATCTGCCTTTACTTGACCCAGCAGAGATTGTGTTAGCTGAAATTCTAACGTAGTTACTGCACTAGATTTAGTATCAGAATTATTAACGCCAGATTCCTCTTGACTTTCATTACCTGAATCCTCAGAACGACGGCGCTCTTTTTCCTCTCGTTCTAAAATTTCAAACCCTTCTTCAGTTCCCGAATCCCTAGAATCTGATTTCTTTAAAATTTTGTTTGATTCCTGTGATACAAAATCTGAACCTAACATGTTTTTCCTCACTAATTAGTAGCTAAGCTAAGTGTAGCATTAAGTGGCAATTTTGTCAACTTAGCAAGCATCTCTTCGTAGTCCACCAAGTTTTTATCTATTAACAATCAATATAATTATAATAAATTATTAAATAATAGACTACTATATTTAGTATACAGACCTTTCCTTGAACACAATCTCTGCAGGCTCACCATTCTCAATTAAGCTTTTAGGTCTACAGCAGTATGTAACTGTAGCTGCAATAAGACAACAAGCTGCAACTGCTATTCCTACCGCTAACATTTCCAAGTAAAATGCAACAGCCACCCCTGAAACAATACCGGCTATCGCAAGCGCAGAAGCAGCTACAACATACTTCTTTGTATTTTGTGGATTTTTTTTGAGGCCACTTTTGCTGCTTTGCTCATTAATTCTTGGCAATTCTGTTTTTGGCTGTCCATTTCCGTTAGCAACTTGTTCTACATGCTCAGTAGGTTGATTAACGTTAATATCATTATTAACATCTTCAATTTCAATCGAAAGGAATTCATCTTCATCATCACTTGTTGATTCTTCTCTTAAAGTACAAGGAACAGAATTACTAGAAACAGTACCATTAGCTTTTGCTTCAGCTTCCACTGTGTCAATTACAGATATTCTTGTTTCATGACCTTCTTCACTAATTTTTTCAAATGGAGAATTACTATTAGAGTCTGAGGAAGTTCCGGCAGAGCAATCACTTTTATTACCTTCAAGGTTAGAAAAATCATCCTCCTCAGAACTCAGTGATGGTGAGCTTTCTTTAGACTCTACCAAAGGAGCTTCTTGGCTACTTGCAGCAGCTTCTACATTGTTGTCTACTGGTAATGTAGCAGCAGTGTGCTTGAGCTCATTTTCAAGAAATAGTATTATTTGTTCAAGAGCCTCTTTTTGCTCACCCTCTTCCAAATTTGTAATTTTGTCATTTGCTTGGTCCAAGAGCTTCTGTACAGTAGGTTCATATGTGCTGACTTCTAATTCCCTTAATAAATGTATCAAACCAGTAAGATTGATTCTATCGACAGCATTAGACAATTTTTCTCCTATAATTTTTTCATTTCCAGGCATTTTACCCTCCTCACAATTATTACCTATAGCTTCTTCTATTGAAGCCTCTTCATTATTCATAATATTCTCTACTTTATCAACAATGTTTCTTTGCGGCTGTTGATTATCAATATTTTTGGATTCTGGATCTTTTTTAATATTTAAATGCAAAGGTGTTTTATCATCTAAACCTTCAAGAAATTTTGTGATTTTTGATTCACTAGAAGATTTTTCCCTGTTTTCTTCCCTTACCAAATATAAACTTTTCGTTCCTACCAGATCTAAAGCTGTTTTGCCATCTCTATCTTGAATGTTCCAATCAGCTCCCTTGTTTACAAGTAATTTTACTATTTCAAATTTATCATGGTAAGCAGCCCAATGTAAAGCTGTTCTGCCATGCCTCTCATCTTGAATATTAATCTCAGCGCCATTTCCAATAAGCAAGCCCATTAATTCTAAATTATTACGTGCCACAGCCCAATGCAAAGGTGCATGCCCTGAATTGTCTATACTATTAATATCAGCAATTTTATGATTAATAATAGTCTTTGCTACATCTATAAAATCTTGTTGTATAGCATAGTGCAAAAATTTTTCTGACATATCAGAAACTCTAGACCTGGCTTCAGTATCTTTAAATTTATCTAATACCGCTTTCACGCATTCTTGATTACGAATAGACAACGCCCTTCGAAGTTTTTCACATATGCTATGCCAAGGTAGAATAGTACTTCGATTTTTTTCCAAATCTTCTAATAAAAGCTTAGTATAGCGCTGTCCACCAACACCAATAAGTAGCCTATCGAGACCTTCATCTTGCGTAAATAATATACTTTTATGCGTTTCTGCATACCTTTCCACAAGTGTGTCATCAGCTGCAATGGCTAGTAGTGAAAGCTCTTTTACTGAATAATTATAATAACCATTTGTTTCATCATAGCTATTATTCAACAGCACATTGTGCATATGATCAGTCAAATTAAGCTGTTGAGAGCAAAAATCCTTCAAATTACCACAATTCAAATCAGTAATAAATCTATCGCTTTCCTCTATATTATTTATAGTTTTATCTAAACCTGTGTAATCACCATAATTTTTTGCTTTATTTATAACGTCTATTAATCCATCAAAGGTTAAATTTTCAGGGATAATGGTAAATTCTTCTTCATTATGCCTTGGTTCTATATTAACCTGATCTTGAGGCCAAAATAACTCTGTTGCTACAACTGCTGTAACTTCTGCAACACCTACCAATACATTCGCAACATTACCTAAAATGCCTGGATCAGTAACTACTTTGTTTGCTACTTCACTACTATCAGATGAACTCTCAGTAATAGACAAGTCTTCAGCAGCAAATGACTTAGGTCCTTCATTCATATTTTTCTCAAGAGTCTCTGTAATTCTATTATCCTCATCTTCGAAATGCCTATTTATTTCATCTAACAAACTTTTGCCATCAACTTTGTAATTCTCTAATTGTTCAGGAATAGCAAGTGTTACTTTGCCGT
The DNA here is from genome assembly GCF_947251845.1 of Wolbachia endosymbiont (group B) of Athalia cordata. NCBI lineage: Bacteria > Pseudomonadati > Pseudomonadota > Alphaproteobacteria > Rickettsiales > Anaplasmataceae > Wolbachia > Wolbachia endosymbiont (group B) of Athalia cordata. Next base: position 158,953 of record NZ_OX366383.1, on the reverse strand, counting down.
TTTCATACTCTACCTTACTATCTCGAAACTTAAGGGTGAACTCTAAAATAGCATCAACCCTGCATATTTCCTTATTCGTATCAAGTTCTCTAACAGGCATACTTGGACAATACTGAATATTGAGAGAACCTTGGCTATTATATACAATACTTATCTTTCTATCGTTGGCATGAGGCAAGCTTAGTTTATGCTTAGAGAATATAGGAGAGAGCTGCATTAACAAAGAGCCATCATACCCAGCCTGATTGCAATTAGTAATTAACTCTTCTAATATATTGTCATTTGGAGTTTCTGCCTTAGCATATTTAAACATTTCTGTGAAAACTTGCTTAGCAAACAGGCGGTAATTTGCATTTTCACTCGAAATTAAGTGATTGTGCTGGCAATATGACTCGTGAACATACGCTTTGCTTATTGTTTGCCCATTAATTACAAAATCCATTCTTTCCAAATCAAGTTGTGCTTGCTTGCCAGAATTTGCATTCCTATCATTCTCACCTGCCTTTACTTGACTTAGCAAAGATTGTGTTAGCTGAAATTCCAATTCAATTGCTCTGTTAGTATTTTGTCCTTCCTCAACCTCTGAACAATTGCCTGAATCTCCAGAATGACGATGCTCCTTAATTTCTTCTTGTTCTAAAACTTCGAATTCTTCTTCAGCACCTGAATCTCTGGAATGGCGACGCTCTTTTTCTTCTGCAGTATCTACTGCTGGCGGCATGAGCCCACCAAGTAAATTCCACCCCATGTTTTACCCCCTAATTATTAGCTAAACTAAGTATAGCATTAAATAGAAATTTTGCCAAGCAAGTTATTGAGCCTTTTAGCAAATAGACTTACGTCTTCCATCTCTTCACCTTCCACTATACAAGCTTGATAGAACAATAAGTAAATCATATCTCCAAGTGTTGGATTTTCACCATTTTCAGCGTGAGATTCCATTATGTTTCTTATCAAAGGATGCTTAATGTTAATTTCAAGTACTTTTGGCGTGCGGTAATTTAGCTGCTTCTGTTCACGTAAAAAACGCTCCATACGGAGATCCATAGTTCCTTCATCAACTGCTAGACACACAGGACTATCGGTTAATTTCTTAGAGATCTTTACACTTTTTACTAAGCTTCCAAGAACCTTGGTGAAGTATTCGAGTATAGAATCCGCGTTTTCTTCGCTTTTGTTTTCATCTGATTTATTTTCTTCATCTTTCTTACCTTCTTCTGAAGAGAATTTTTCTAAATCAACATCTGCACGAGTTACAGACTTAAATTTTTGATCTTTATATTCATGAATCACGCTAGTCCAGAAATCATCAACTGGATCAACAAATAGAAGCACTTCCAATCCTTTGCTGACGAATCCTTCAAGTTGTGGACTGTTTTTTACTGAATCGAGACTATTTCCTGTGAGATAGTAGATATGTTCCTGTTCAGGCTTCATTCTGCTTATATAATCATCAATACTAACTAGCTTATCATCACTGGTGCTATGAAATCTGCAAATGGAAAGCAATGCTTCTCTTTCATCAGTTGGCATAGCTTCGCAAAGACCTTCTTTTAACACCGCACCAAAATTGCCCCAGAATTTTGTGTATTCCTCTAAATTATCTTTTGCTTTTTTGCCGAGCTCTGATACCGCGCGTTTAGTTAGGGATTTCCTAATCTGCTCAACAACGCGATTATTCTGCAGTGTTTCTCTGCTGATGTTAAGAGGCAAATCTGGTGAATCAACCACACCTTTCAAGAAACGCAGGTATTGTGGTATAATTTGTACATTATCTTCAGTAATAAATACTTTATTGACATATAACTTTACAGAGCAGCGTCTATCTGGATGAAACAAATCATAAGGCTTGATAGAAGGAATATAAAGCAAATTCGTATATTCTATTGCACCTTCATTTTTATTATGCAGTATCATCCAAGGCTCACCACCTACATGCGCAACACCGCGGAAGAAGTCGTTGTGCTCTTCTTGAGTAACGTCATTTTTTGGCTTAGTCCAAATTGCAGCTTTGCTGTTTAATTTTTCACTTTTTCCCTCTTCATTTACAAACTCAACGGGAAAATTTATGTGGTCAGAGTAAGTAGTAACAATGTTTTCAATACGGAATTTGTCTAAAAATTCGCTTTCTTCAGGACGCATGATGAGCGTAATTTTTGTGCCACGAGAGATTTGACCATCTAATTTGCTGATTGAATACTCTCCATCTCCTTTAGATTTCCACACCCAAGACTCTTCTTCTCCGGCTTTCCTTGATTCTACTATAACTTCTGAAGCAACCATGAAGCTTGAATAAAAACCAACACCAAACTTTCCAATCAGCTCTACAGCTTGGCTCGAATCTTTATTATTCTTAATTGCATCCAAGAATTTTTGCGTACCAGAACTTGCAATCGTGCCAAGATTATCTATTAAATCTTGCCTGTTCATGCCAATTCCATTGTCGGTTATATACAGCTCATTCTTATCTTTACTGGAGCTAATAGTAATCTTCAACTCATCACTTGAATCTAATAAATCAGCATTTAATTGTGATTCATAGCGCAATTTATCACATGCATCTGATGCATTTGATATTAACTCACGCAAGAAAATATCCTTATTAGTATAAAGTGAATGAATTACTATATTTAGTACTTTGCCTACTTCAGCGTCAAATTTTAAACTTTCAGTTTCTTGTATGTTGTGCATTTTGAGCTCCATTATTAGCCTACTACTCTAATAATTTAAGTATTGCACTGCGATCTTTCAAGGTCACACATGCTAAAATTTATGTGGGCCAACTTATGGTTCCAATGCTAAACTGGAATAAGTACAACCATTGTGTCATGCAAATTAAGAAGAAAGTGCTAGAATATAATATCTCTTATTTGCTTCAAAGATTTGTTAGTCTTTGATTCTTTTTTTTTAAAAGTAGTCTCAAGAGAGATTTTAAGCTTTTTCCATTCTTCTTGACCATTTGGCATTAAATCACTCTCAATCTTCTCCAGTACTTTCTGAGGTGATGAATATAATTCCTCGTACAAATCAGTGTTTACTGACTGTAGTATTACTAAAAATGTAAATAAATTCGGATCAAGTAATTCTTCTTTTGCATGATTCAAAAAACATAGCTTTATTCTCCTTATACAGTATTGTATTGCCTGCAGTGATAATGAGAAGCTTTCTGCATAAAATATAAAGCTATCTATAATTAAGCTCTTTGATTTTTTCGGTAATTCAGAACTTTCAAACAGTTTTCTTATAAACTGCTCTGTTGGCTGTTTTGGCAAATGCAAAGAGAGATCAGTAAAAGATTTTAGGCTAAAATTTGGTCCAAGTATTGTGCTGATTGCTCTTTGCACGTTACTTTTATCTTGACTAACAGAGATAATGAAAACCAGTCCCTCGACATCAAGCATGTACTTTATGGATTCTAAAAAATCGACAATGAATTTAGGACGGCATATATCAAGATCATCGACCATTATATAAATGTTTTTGTCTTTCCTGATTTTATTAACCACATCTGCTAGTTGTATCTTAAAGTCTCTAATGTTCTCTTTTCTCCTTTGGAGAAGATTTAATTCACCCAAGACAAAACCAATGTCTTTCTTATCAGCCTCTTTTGCAGCATCGAGAAATACTGAAAGCATAGCAAGTGGAGATTTACTGATCAGCTTTCCTAATGTATTGAGAGAAAATAGTTCTTGGTTTATGTTTTTGAACTGCTGTATAACACTCCTTTTTACTTTGTATGATGCGAATAGATCCTCAAACAAGAAATGCAAAAAAGAAGGCAATGGTTGATCTAGCGCACTAATATCCCATGCGCTGTAATAAGCTGCAATTTCATTTTGCTGCTCTAGATCCTTTACCCATTCTTTCAAAAAAAATGTCTTACCCCACTTATCATATCCTTCTAAGGATACGATTGAAAAAGACTTATCGATTGTCTTGATTATAGAACTAAATTTACTTGCAATTTGCTTATAACCCAAGCAATCACCTTCCCAATTTATTACCTTAGGCAATTGTTTCTCTTCTTTTTTTCTGAAGGTTATTAGCGATGTAAGTTTTTTTAAGCACATACCTTACTTTATATTTAACTCATACTCTTGTCTTGACGTAAGCGCTATCTTCAGAGTCCCTTCATCTAGGTAGTCAATTTCTCCACCTATCGGTATACCACAAGCAAGGCGCGATATTTTTACATTCGAATTCTTTAGCAATTCAATTATATATTGCGCAGTAACTTGGCCTTCTAATGTCGGATTGATTGCAATAATGACCTCTTCAATTTTAAATTCTGTAACTTTTTTGGGAATGTTATCAAGATTCAGTTCTTTTGGACCTATGCCATTTATTGCTGATAGCCTTCCACCCAAAACATGATACATACCTGAATATATATTCCCTTTTTCAAATGCCCATAGATCACCCAATTCTTCTACTACACACATTAACTTGGTGTCACGCTTTGGGTTAGTACAAATAGAACACGGCGATTTAGTATCTAGGTTTCCACAAATCTTACACTCTATTATAAGATCTGCTAGCTCTCTAATCAAAGATGCAAGTGGTAGCATGACTCTCTCTTTGTTCTGGAGCAAATGTATAACTAACCTTCGTGATGATGATGGACCTAAACTTGGCAATTTAGAAAAAGCATGAACTAAATTCTTTATATTAATGTTCATTTAACAAATTCAGGATATAGTTTATAAAATGATAACATCAAACCTTTCGTAAAGAAAGCTTAGTTTGATTGGCTATGAAAAAGATTTCCCACTTTTTTTTAGAACTGTCTTGAAAAAATTAATGTAATCACAATCTACTGTAACCTAACTCTGATTCAGGTATAACTGAAATTATCTCACGCATTTGCGTAGTTACTACGGTACTTCTTTTTTGAAAATGACGTAATTTATTTTTCAACATATTTCTTTCTTCCACATAACTGTCCGATTCTTTATTCAAACTAGAATTTTTTTCTTCATACTTGGAAAGTATTGTATCGATCAAATAATTAAAAAATAATATTAGACCTGTAGTGTTGGAGAGCAATTCAAGAGAATAATATAACATATCTTCACTCACTTCTTCATTTATTATGTCATGAGAATTTTTATACATTCTAAAACAAGAGCCGAAGGCTGCTAAGCATACGCAAGTAAGTTTTGTTTTGTTTAGGACGCACTTAATTCGCGCTAGTTTTTTATTATTATCTTCTAATTTTATACGCAACTCACTAATTTTACTACTATAGTGCTTAATAAACAATTCTATTGCCTCTTTGTTATTAGCATAATTATATGCTTTGTAAGATTCCTTATCCATAAATTCAGTATCTATATCTCTTGATTTTAGAAGCTCTTTGATTACTTCATTCTTGCCAAGAAGCACAGCTTCGTGTAGAGGTGTGTACTCACTTTCAACATCTTTCCTTCTGTTAATATGTTCACGAGTTAAGTAGTCGAAAAGAACTGAAACGCATTTTGAATTATTACCTTCAATAGCCAGAGTAATTACATCTCTTTCGTCTTTGTTCTTAGTATTAATAACTTTAGAAAGCGGCTTTTCATTCTCTTGCTTACGTTCAAAATATTTGTGCTTGTAAAACTCATTTGAACAGTATGGTTCCTTAAGAATAGACAAAAGCTTTTTTACAAAATCAGCACGATTTTTTTTTATGGCCAAATGTAAAGGTGTGTCCTGATTTTTCTTATCTTGCAACAATAAGGCATCATACAAACAGCCCTCTTTATATAGAGAATCAATCTCTTGGTCAAAATAGATATCTTCTTCTTCTCCTTCACAGATATTTAATAGCCGTGACCCTATACTTTCTGTAGTACTGTAATCAATTGCAGAGCTACGTTTCACTTTAGATTGATAAAGGTTTATGTTCATACTACCCCTGCCTTTAAACAACCCAGCTATACCTCTAAACAGTTCAGCTATACCTGATTCACTCCGAGTGGCACAAGGTGTTTCATCTGGAATGTTAATCTCAACATTTTCACTAGAAAAAAGTTCTAAAACATGCGAGCTGCTTCTTCTACTGGAAAAAGGCACATCGTTCTTTTTATCTTTAATCTCAGCACTCTTTGCATTCAAAGAATTTAGAGAGTGAGCTAAACAATCAAGATCTGTAGCATTTTTAGACTCAAGGTCTTCTGCGTGAAAATTTGCTGCAGTGTTTATTTCACCTTTCATATTTCTTTATTTTACAGGGGTTGCATTTCAGGTAGGGTATCTCATCTTTAAAATTTTTCAACTCTATTTAAATTTTTTTAAAATAGTTTTTGATAAAAATATTTATGACACTAACTTTTTGGTTCTCTTGTTAAACTTTTACAAGACAGAATTATTTTATAGCTAAAAAAATTACTTCCGCATATTTTAAATCTCATTATAATTACAAATAGAGATATTTTAAGAGCTCAAAATCTATCTTTAGTCTGCAGACTTTTTAATCAAACTTATTAAAAATGTATTCTTCAGTGTATATCTGTCGTATGTGCACTGCATTTTTTTCTAATCTTTTTTACAGGGGGATTTTATGTCCAGAATTCCAGATATTTGACCTTTACTTTAGCTAATAAAAACCAACTGGTACCTGCGGTTTTTATAGCTACGTTTCTCAAACAAGTTTCAAATGAATAGATTTCTTGCATAACTGGAATTCAAAAGTTGATGTCATTCTAGCGCGTGACGCTAGAATACAGTCCTTTTGTGCAAAAAACGTTGTAAAGTAACTTAGTTGGATCCCAGTGGGCTTTTTAACTGTTGAAGAAAAAATATGCCACAGAAAATGAAAGTCAGTAACCAAAACGAATATAACAAATTGCTTGAAAAAAGGGGGAATATTTTTCGTTACATCGATGAAGCTATCGAAAATTGGTATGAAAATAGTCCAAAAATGCAGGGCGGCAACTATATTTATAGTGATAAAGTTGTGATTTTGGTGCATATAATCGTTAATCTTTTTAGAATTGGCTTAAGACAAACGGTAGGGTTTGTAAAAGGATATCTGCAACAAATAGGAAAAAATTTGCAGCTATTCACAAGCATCAAAAAAAACTTAATATTAAGATAAATGATTGCAGGATTGATAAAAGCAACATGGAAAATATTGAAATTATCATAGATAGCACAAATTTACAGTAACACTCCTGGCCACAGTAAGGAAAACAGTGCAGATAGAAAGTACCGAAGCTACGAGCAAGTAAGAAAGTTACATGTTATGTTAAGTGTGAATAGTAAAAAAGCCATAGCTGCAAGATACAGTAATGGCGTCTACTCTGACCACTTGCGATTTGCTTGAAGAAGTTAATTTTCAGCACAAAATAAAAGCATTATATGCAGATAGGGCATACGATAGGCAAAAACTTTATAAATTGTGTAAGAAATACGATATAAAGACAAAAGTTCTACCAAAAAAGGATGCAGCAGAACATTCAAAAATAGATTATATGTCTGACAGAAATGCTGCTATTAGGTTAATAAAATTATATGGACAAGATGGTGTAAAAGAGTGGAAAAAGGAAGTACATTATGGGAAAAGATCTTATATAGAAGGATTTTTCTCAAGGTTGAAGCAAGTATTTGTTTAGGAATAAATCTGAGATAAATCGAGAAAAAGAACTAAATGCTATTTGCTTAATAAATTCACTGATATTGGTGTGGCTAAATTTGAGATAGTTACATGAATTTACCATAAATCACCATCTCATAAAGTGTGATGCAACAAAGCCATCCCAGACTGGGATGACAGAAGAAGAGTATTTTAGGTAACAGCTGTTTACTCCAAAGTAATGTTGCAAAAGGTCTAACATATAAATTATAAGACTAATATAGAATATACCTTGCTAAAAAAAAAAAAAAGTATAACCTTTGATAAGGTATGCAGGCAAAAATTCTGTAACTTGGTCAGGTCAGAAATGAAGCAACCATATCAGAATCTTTTTGGGTTGCATACCTATTTGTACTATTTGTTTTATTCTAGGCTATGAACATAGCATTAAAATATCGTCCTAGTAGCTTTAAAGATTTAGTAGGTCAAGATATATTGGTGCGTATACTAGAAAATGCTTTTACTCTCAACAAAATTCCACAATCTATACTGCTTTCTGGTAGCAGTGGAATTGGTAAAACCACCACTGCAAGAATAATAGCTTTATGTTTGAACTGCTCATTGGGGCCAACTTTTGAACCTTGTGGATCATGTACAAGTTGTCTGGCAATAAAAAATTCAAGCCATCCAGATGTAGTTGAAATCGATGCGGCAAGTCACACTAGTGTTGAGGATGTTAGAGCGATCTTGGGAGATATTTGCTATTTACCAATAAGTTCTAAATTTAAGGTTTACATTATAGATGAAGTACACATGTTATCCAGTAATGCATTTAATGCATTACTTAAAACTCTAGAAGAACCACCATCTAGCGTAAAGTTTATTCTAGCAACTACAGAAATAAAAAAGATACCAATAACTGTTATTGCACGTTGTCAAAGGTTTGACTTACATAACATTCCTTCAGCTAAGATAATGGAGCGTTTAAATGATATTGCACAAAAAGAAAATTATTTTATTGAAAAAGAAGCATCGGAATTAATTGCTCACCACTGCAATCATTCAATGCGTAACGCTTTATTTTTGATGAATCAAGCAGTGCTATATAGCAAAGATGGTACAATATCCACTCAAAGTGTTACAGACATACTTGGTCTAGTAGATAGAAACGTTATATTTGATCTACTGGAAGCAGTATTAGATAGTGATTTACAGAAGGCTTTGTTAGTATTCGACAATGTGGTAAAAACAGCAAATCCGCTCAATATTTTTGAAGATCTGCTGCAAACAATCCAGTTAATATGCCGTTTTTTAATTACAAAAGAGATTGATACAGAATATGAGAAGAGCAGAGTAAAAGATTTGAGTGCGAAAAAGTCTTTAATATTTTTTTCGAGATTGTGGAAGGTGCTGCTTAAGGGTATTCAAGATATAAAAATTTCAACATGCAATGAGGTTGCTGCTGAAATGATGTTAATTAGCCTTTGTTATCTTTCTGATTTGCCTTCTCCGGAACAGGTGATCAAAAAAATTCTTTCACAGAATGTAGAGCAAGGAAATAGACAGGGCAGACCTGTTGCACCTTCCCCATCTGTCATCCAAGTAGCTGACTACTCGGATCCAAAAAAATATGTGGAAAAACCCCACTCTGTCATCCCAGTGCGCGACACTGGGATCCATGTGAAAAATAAACAACAAAATTACGATTTTGATAAGATTTTGCAACTATTAAGGCGGAGTAACCAAATTTATCTTTACAAACAACTGTGTAGTAATCTACAATTAATAGATTGTAAATTTGGGTATTTAAAATTAAAAGCTGTATCTAACTTGAACAATAATTTTTGTAATGACTTGAAAAGTTACTTAAATCAAGCTACTAATCAGGAGTGGGTTATTATAGTTGATACGAGTTATATGAATAGGGAAGTGAGCAATTTAAATTATGCACCTGTAGTTAAGGATATATTAAATACGTTTAAAGGTGCAAAGGTAGTTAATATAGAAAATAAGGAGTAGGTTGTGGATTTCAGTCAAATAATGAAGCAAGCGCAAGAAATGCAAAAAAAGCTTGCGGAAGCCCAAGAAAAATATATTGGAAAAGAGTTTCAAGGTATTTCTGGTGGTGGCAAAGTTTCTATATTAGTGGAAGTTATAAAAATAGGTGGCTATAAAGCTAAAAAGGTAAATATAGACTTAGAACTTATGAGAAATGAAGAAAAAGATATAGTAGAAGATTTAGTGACAGCAGCGTTTAATGATGCCATTAAAAAAGCAGAAGAAGATATGGCAAATGCAACCTCTGATCTTGCAGGTATGATGGGGTTACCACCTGGATTTAAACTTCCTTTTTAAATTTACTACTGAAGTTTGCCTTAATGCAGTAACTAAGTGTTTTCCTTTTATACTAGTACTTCCATGAAGTACATTCATATTACTGCATGAATATGCAGCAATTCACAATGATGAATGCAGATCAGAAGATAAAAAGACATTAGTGAAATAGGTGTCAGAAGATCAAGAGTAAAAAAAGTAGAGTAACTCTATTTATTAATTAATAAAATCTTTGTATTTTCCTAAAAGTTAGTTAAGATACAGAAGGTTTTGTGTTATTAAGTTAGCACTTGACTTAACTTTAGTGATTATTTAGACTGCTAAAGTGGAATTTTAATTTTTTTAACGAGGGCAATTATGCATTATAAAAAGTTTTTTTCGGCAGCTGCTTTAGTGACGTTGCTAAGCCTATCAAACTCTGCTTTTTCATCAGACCCTATTGGTCCAATAAGTGATGAAGAAACTAGCTACTACGTTCGTTTACAATACAACGGTGAAATTTTACCTTTTTATACAAAAGTTGATGGTATTACACATACATCAGGTAAAAGTCCCTTAAAAGCATCTTTTCTAGCTGGTGGTGGTGCATTTGGTTATAAAATGGATGACATTAGAGTTGATGTTGAAGGGCTTTACTCACAATTGGCTAAAGATACAGCTGTAGTAAATGCTTCTGAAACAAATGTTGCAGACAGTTTAACAGCATTTTCAGGATTGGTTAACGTTTATTACGATATAGCGATTGAAGATATGCCTATCACTCCATACGTTGGTGTTGGTGTTGGTGCAGCATATATCAGCAATCCTTCAAAAGCTAGTGCAGTTAAAGATCAAAAAGGATTTGGTTTTGCTTATCAAGCAAAAGCTGGTGTTAGTTATGATGTAACCCCAGAAATCAAGCTTTATGCTGGAGCTCGTTATTTTGGTTCTTATGGTGCTAGTTTTAATAAAGAAACAGTATCAGCTACTAAAGAGATCAACGTCCTTTACAGCGCTGTTGGTGCAGAAGCTGGAGTAGCGTTTAATTTCTAGTCTATCTTTGTCTTATTATCCCAGTGGGTTTTTCTTGTCATTCAAGTAGCATGACACTGGGATCTAGAAAAAAGAAATGTGAATTCCAGTGTTTTAGCACTGGAATAACACATTATTTATTTAATGTAGTTTTTATCGTTACACGCTAGCAATGTTAATCAGGTAGCTGATACTGAAGTGTATTGCTACTAAGATCTCAATTAGATGTAAAATTGTGCTTTTTTAATTAAAGCTTGAATTTTTCACTGAAAATCAATATATTATATGTATAGAGTTTTAATTTAAGTTATTATGTTGACCCCAGTAGCAAATTTATGTGTTAATAGTAGCACTAATCTCATGCAATATATTGCTGAAGTGCGAAAATTTCCTATGCTTTCCCAAGAAGAGGAAGTGCGATTAGCAAAAAATTGGCAAGAATACCAGGATATTTCTTCTGCTCACAGGTTGATTACTAGCCATTTGAATTTGGTAGTAAAAATTGCAATGAAATTTAAGAATTACGGTCTATTGTTGATGGACCTGGTCATGGAAGGAAATATGGGTTTAATGCATGCAGTGAAAAAGTTCAATCCTGACTTGGGATTTCGTTTTTCAACTTATGCAGTATGGTGGATTGAAGCTTCAATGAAAGACTTTATATTAAAATCTTGGTCACTTGTAAAAATAGGTACAACGCAAGCACAAAGGAGATTGTTTTTTAGTTTACGTAAAATAAAAAAAAGAATTTTACAATACACAAACAGAGAAACTTTGAGTAAAGAAGAAATAAAAGCAATATCAAATGAGCTTTCTGTATCTGAAGAAGATGTTGTACAGATGAGCTATCGTCTGGCTTGTAAGGATCAGTCGTTAAATAATTGTATAAAAATAGGTGATGACTCTAAAAAGGAGTTACAAGATATGATTCCGTGTAATTTAGTTAGTCAAGAAGTAGCTTACCAGAATCATGAAGAAAAGGCATTAAAAGAAACAATCTTAAGCAATGCATTAGCAAGTCTTAATGAAAGATCAAGAGACATTTTCATTAGCAGATACTTGTCTGAGAATACTCAGACTTTGGATGAGCTTAGCAAAAAATATTGTGTTTCAAGAGAAAGAATAAGACAGCTGGCTGAGCAAGCGATGAGTAAGGTAAAACAACATATAAAATCAGAGAGTTTGAAATTCGGTTTACATGCGTAGTCTTTTCGTATTTCTAATATTTCTTTCAATAGACACTCTTGCATCGGTTAGTAATGTACAACTGAGCGAAAAATATAGCGAAAAATATAAAGACTGGTTTGTGTATACTGCATTGGAAGATGGTGAAAAAGTGTGTTATATTGTATCTCATCCTAAGAAAAAAAGTGAACATTATACAGCCGATCGCAAGCCGTATGTAATGGTCAGTTACGTTGATAAAAAAGCAGATGAGGTGATCGTCACTTCTGGCTTTCAGTATAATAATGAGCCTGTAGTTCTCAATATCGATAAAAAAATTAAATATCAATTGCCAATAATACAGGGAAGTCTTGCGTGGACAGATGATACAAAAATGGACCAAGATTTGATTCTAAAAATGAAGCAGGGATTATCAATGGTAGTTAATGGAAAAGTAAAAACAGCAAATGTTGATGATACTTATTCCTTGCTTGGGTTTCAAAAAGCTTACCAAAAAATGCACGACTTATGCCATACAAAGTAAATTATTGATTACTAAAGTATAAGATAGGCTGTTTTTATCTCTCAGATAAAAAGATAAATAGCACTTTACATAGAATGTGGATATCATTTAAAATATACTTTTGAGAATTAGTATGTTAGAGGTTGCAGGTAAAGAGCAAGTTGTATGTGAGCAAATGCGTTTTAGCGTTGGCCGAGCAAGTCTTTTAAATACGCTATCTAGAGTGAGCGGGGTGGTTGAAAGGCGCAACGCGATAGACGTTTTAGCGTGTATAAATATCAAAGCACAACATGGCAGCATAAAACTAAAGGCTACCGATCTTGACATTTCAATATTTGCCTCACTTACTGCAAATGTATCAGCAGAAGGAGAAGTGAAAATCTCAGCACATACTTTACATGACATAGTGAAGAAATTGCCAACTAATTTGGATGTCTATTTCGAAATGAATAATCAAGGAAAATTATTGATATCCTGTGGAAATGCAAATTTTTCTTTACCGAACGTAGTTTCAAATAACTTCCCTGTTCTGGAAGAAGGTGATCATCAATACGATTTCACTCTACTAAGTGCAGATTTGGTAGACTTATTGACTAAAACGAAGTTTGCTGTGTCGCTGGATGATACAAGGTATAATTTAAACGGGATATATCTGCATACAGATGAACAATTTCTGTACTGCGTTGCAACTGATGGCCACCGTTTATCATGTATAAAAAGGCCTAAACCTGAAGATATCAACGGCGAATTTGGGGTGATCATTCCACGTAAAACTATCATGGAATTATTGAAAGTATTGTGTGATTGTAATGAGATTAATATAAAACTTTCAGATAGAAAAATCAAATTTACATGTGGTGAGTATATTCTAATATCAAAATTGATAGATGGGACTTTTCCAGATTACAAAGCTGTCATTCCAACGTCTCAAGATAAACAAATGATTGTTGAGAGTAGTAAGCTTGCTAGCGTTATAGATCGGGTTTCTGTTGTTGTGTCCGATAAAATAAAATCAATTAAATTTTCATTGCAAGAGAATTTATTAACTCTACATTCAAATTCCCAAGAGTGCAGTGATGCAACTGAATCTATAGAGGTGGATTACGATGGAGCTCTTATGGAAGTAGGATTTAATTCTCGTTATTTGCTTGATGCTTTATCTTGTATAAAAAACAAATGTAAGGTCAGCTTATCAGATGGTAATAGTGCTACAATTATCACTGATGAAGATGATCCAAGTGCACTATATATAGTAATGCCAATGAGGACTTAAGCTAGTAATCTATCTTTACTAAGTATAAGCCGTGAGGCGGTGCAGTGATTCCAGCGGCGTTTCTTTTGCATTGACTTAATATATTTAACATTTCTTGTGGATTAGTTCTATTTTTTCCAAATTCAACTAAAGTACCAACAATAATCCTCACTTGGTTATGTAAAAAGGAAATCGCAGATATTTTGATGTATATGTGACTTCCGTTTTGTACTATATCAATATCATCGATTGTTCTGACCGGATTTGTAGCTTGACAATCTTTTGAGCGGAAGCTTGAAAGATTATGTTTTCCAAGCAGGTGTCTAGCAGCTTCACGCATGATGTTTACGTCAAGTGGGTTAAATACTTGCCACACATAACCGATTTCCAGAGCTGCAGGAGCGTAGCGATTAATTATTCTATATTCATAATATCTTTTTTTTGCTGAAAATCGCGCATGAAATGCATCATCTACGGCTTCTGCACTAAGCACAACTATAGGAATAGCTTTTAAGTGATAGTTTATTCCATTTCTTATTCTGTAAAGCTCAAATTGCCTTTCCATATTGAAATGAGCAACTTGCCCTAAAGCATGAACCCCTGTGTCAGTTCTGCCACCACAATGCAAAGAGACTCTCTCGCCACTGAAATTAAATATAGCGTTTTCTATGGTTTCCTGAATTGAGTTAGCAGAGTGTTGTTGCTTTTGCCAGCCAGAGAAACCACTACCATTGTATTCTATCGTTATTTTGTATCGCACTACAAAGTCTATCTATCTAATTTTAGGTAACTAACGTTCTTCGTTATTAAAAAACCCTTGGCAGATTGGTTGCGTTCAATTACCATGGAGACTATACAAGTTAATAAATGATCCATGGCACATAATCCAGAAGAAAGAAATAATGATAAGCAAAAAGCACTAGATAATGCAATAAGTCAAATTGAAAAAGCATTCGGTAAAGGTGCAATAATGAAGCTAAAGCAAAACCCTGTAGAAAAAATAGACACGATATCTACAGGGTCGATTGCACTTGATTCAGCTCTGGGTGTTGGGGGATTGCCAAAAGGACGTATAATTGAGATATTTGGCCCTGAGAGTTCTGGTAAAACTACCCTTGCTTTGCATGTAATTGCTGAAGCACAGAAAAAAGGAGGTTTATGTGCATTTATCGATGCGGAACACGCACTGGATGTTATATATGCTCGTAAACTTGGAGTGAAAACTGATGATTTGGTAATTTCACAACCAGACACTGGAGAGCAGGCGTTGCATATTGTTGAGTATTTAGTGTGTTCTAGTGCAGTTGATGTAATAGTTATTGATTCTGTTGCAGCACTAACTCCAAGAGCTGAAATTGAAGGGGATATGGGCGATCAGCACATGGGATTGCAAGCAAGGCTTCTAAGCCATGGACTCAGGAAACTAACTTCTGTAGTTTCAAAAGCAAACTGTATATTGATATTTATCAACCAAATTCGTATGAAAATAGGAGTAGTATATGGAAATCCTGAAACTACCACTGGTGGAAATGCGTTAAAATTCTATACTTCTATAAGACTTGATATAAGAAAAGTTGGTGCGATAAAGGATAAAGAGAATATTACGGGTAATGAAACGAGAGTTAAAGTTGTAAAAAATAAAGTCGCTCCTCCATTTAGAGAGGCAAAATTTGATATAATGTATAATGAAGGCATATCAAAACTTGGGGAAATAATAGATATAGGAGCAAAACTTGGTGTCCTTGAAAAGGCAGGCGCTTATTATTCATATAACAATACGCGTCTTGGGCAAGGAAGAGAAAATGTAAAAAGCTACCTCAAGGCGAATAAAGAAATTGCAAATGAAATAGAAACAAAAATCAGAGATTTATTTAAAAATCACGATAACTCTATTGCAATAGAAGAGGAGCGTGAACAACTTCTAGAAGAATCAGTATTCTAATCTAGATGCTTGTATTGGGCAGTATTCAATTGCTACACTAAAGTTTCACTCTCAACCGAGTTGATGAAAGCTGCGTTATCTCCTTGCAGCATTAGATGTATATTCTTTGCTATTTTTTCCACTAAGAGGATAGCGTTATCAAAATTTTCAAATTTTGATAATACATAATCTGCTAAGCTTTTCTGACCTTCGGGCCTGCCTACTCCAAATCTTAAACGCCAATAATCGTTACCAATAAAGCTATCTATAGACTTAAGTCCATTGTGTCCAGCAGAACTACCACCTTTTTTTACTTTTATTCTTCCAAATTTTAAGTCAGCATCATCATGTATGACAACAATATTGTCTAGCGATAATTTGTAAAAATTTTTTATTTTTGCAACAGGAATACCTGAATTATTCATAAATGAAGAAGGCTTTATTAGCATAACTTTATTATTGTTAATTATGCCAGAGGTTATCAAGTAATCGGCTTTCTTAGAAAATGACTGAAAATTCCAATATTTGTAGATTGCGTCAATAACGATAAAACCAATATTATGATGAGTTAACTCATATTGACTACCAGGATTACCAAGCCCAGCTATTAAATGCACTACTCCTCTGTTTTTGTTTGAGTCTCTTCAACATCACTATCGGCAGCAGAGATTGTTACAATGGTGAAATTTTCTTCCTCATGAGCTACAAATTTAACACCTTCTGGCAATTTTACATCATTGATATGTATAGACTGACCAATCATTTTGCCAGACAAATCAATTTCTATGACTTGAGGTATTTTCTCAGGAGAGCATTTGACAGTAATAGAACGACACAGAACATTAAGCACTCCACCTAATTTGATTCCTGGTGATTTACTTTCATTGATGAATGATAAAGGTATATCTATTTTAATTTCACTACCTTTATCAACAAACTGAAAATCAACATGTTGCACAGTATCCTTTACTACATGCCATTGAATATCACGAACAAGAGCATATTCTTTTTTCCCTGAAATATCTAGTTCTATTAAATGTGCAGAAAGAGCACCTGATTTATATTGTTTAGTAAATTCCTTTGCAGACAATGTCAAATTTACGTTATCATGCCCTTTACCATATATAACTGCAGGTATACTTCCCTTCTCCCTCAGAGCCTGAATCGCTTTCTTTTTTTTTACATCACGTAACTCTGCATTAATTGTTACCATTTCTTGCTGTGCCATCGATTACTCCTATTCAGCTAATCCTTTTTATATAATTTAATAATATAACATAAAAATATTTATTTCAAACTTCATTCTTTCACACTAATTCTTTGTGGAAAAATTTATTTAGATATATACTTAAGATTACGTAGTAAGAGCTATGGGTATTAACGATCAAGTAGTTTTTAAGATTTATAAGCCAACAAAAACTGCAACACAATCTGGCTTAGGTAATACAAAATTCTGGTACCTAAAAATTGAGCCTTGTTCTTACTATATTGAACCTTTGATGGGATGGGTTGGCTCAAAAGATCCCCAAAAACAGATTGTATTAAAGTTTGATTCTCTTGAAAAAGCAATATCTTACGCAAAGAAACACAACACAAAGTACACAATTGAAATGCCAAAAGATGTTAAAAGACTGCCAAAATCTTATGCAAATAATTTCGTATCAAAGTAAGTTTTATCGTAGTGTGTTTATCTAAAAACCTAAACCTAATCGTTACTATGATTTTGCTAACACACTAAGGTCATTTAGATAGTCGAACCTGGCTAGCTAGTATCAAAGAGTTATTTTTTAGGTATTTCTCCGTAAGACTGCAAGTTTTTTTGGATTACTCAAATAACCTCATTCTGCTTGAAGAACTTTTATGTTGCTTTGCACTAAATTAATTTCACGTTTTATTTGTGTTAGCTATTTATTTAGTGAGTGGACATGTAATTTTACCTTAAATAACCCTATAGTAAAAACATAGTTATTGAAATAATACAGAAGGTTCTCATGACAACCTCTGTATAGCTCTTAATTTTGCTGAACGCGCACGCGGATTTGCATTTATTTCTTCCGCACTTGCTTTAATCACTTTTTTGTTTAAAAGGGAGAATGTCTTGGTAGGTCCTGGTTCACACAAATCTTTAAAAAGGGTTTTAACTATACGATCTTCTAGAGAATGAAAGGTAACTACAATTAATTTGCCGTTTTCACTTAAAATCTCAGATGCAGCTTTAATACCCTTTTCAAGCTCTCCTAGCTCATCATTTACCCATATTCTGATTGCCTGAAATGTCCTAGTTGCAGGGTCAATCTTGCTTTTTCCACGAAACACTACAGAACGTACAATATCCGCAAGTTCAAATGTAGTTTTGATAATTTTCTTCTTCCGCGCATTTACTATCGCTCTTGCGATTTTACGAGAATGACGCTCACCCCCATAATTATATATAGTGTTTGCAATCTCTTCTTCACGTAAAGCGTTAACAAATGTCGAAGCATTCATATGAGAATAGTTATCCATGCTCATGTTAAGTGGGCCATCACGTAGAAATGAGAATCCTCTATCTCCATTATCAAGCTGCATAGATGAAACTCCAACGTCGAAAACTATTCCATTGATACCTTTAATATTATTACTATCTAATAAATTTTTAATATTACTAAATTTCTCAATAAATAGATTTATTCTATCAGGGTATTTAACGTTCAGATCATCATAAAATTTGGTAACTGTTTCATCCCTATCAATTGCATACACTTTGCAATCAGCGGATTCCAATATTGCTTTGCTATATCCTCCAGCTCCAAACGTGGCATCCACATATATACCACCACTGTGTGGTGACAATTGCAGTAGCATCTCTTTTAACAAAACTGGAATATGTGTCATATCAAGAGACTTTGTGCACTTAAATTAAAATAACTTTCTCGCCAAAAAATATATGGAAATATATAGGTATAGTATAAGAATATTTAAATATAATCAACGATATAAAAATTTAATAAGATAATATTATTAATATAACATTTACATAATTCACGTTTGAAAAAGTAAGTAATATTACTATAATATCAAACAAATTACGGAAGATTTCGTGCAACAAATCACAAAAGTAATACTATCAAGTTTAATTTGTAACACTTTGTTGTGGTATGATCACATGCTTTTCAGCCATCTAATAAGCATAATCGGAGATGTGTTTTTTCCATCAGACGACAAATTAGTCAGCATACTTAAAGCTTTTGGAGTGTTTGCAGTGGGTTTCTTAATAAGACCAATTGGTGCTGCTATATTTGGCCACATTGGCGATAAATATGGAAGAAGGATTGCTCTATTTCTCTCTATCATATTGATGACTCTATCAACCGTACTTATTGCATTTGTTCCAGGGTATCAGAACATTGGGGTACTCGCATCAGTACTGGTGGTATGTTTAAGATTATTGCAGGGTATATCTCTTGGAGGAGAGGCAGGAAATGCCCCATTTTTAATAGAGCATGCTCCTAAAAATAAAAGAGGATTCTTTGGCAGTATTGAAGTATTGAGCGCAATTCTTGGCTCAATATTAAGTCTTATAGTGGTGCTTATATGCAAAAAAGTATCCGATTTTGAATCTTGGGGATGGAGATTGCCTTTTATTTTCAGTTTTGTAATAGGATTAATCAGTATATATATGAGATATATACTCGATGAAAGCCCAGAATATAAAAAGCAGGAAAAGCCACATGAATTACCGTTAAAAGAACTGTTAAATGGCTATAAAAAACCTTTTCTAATATCAATTGGAGTTGACATAGTTGAGAATGCATCTCTTTACATATATTTAGTGTTTTTTAATCTACTTGCATCAACAATAAACACTCACTTTAATCACGCAGTAGAAATATTGAACCAAATTGCACTTGGAGGACTGACTATACTATTTGCAATACTGTCTGATAAGATAGGAAGAGAGAAAGTCATGAAATTTGCATTTGTGACTTTTATAGTAGTAAGTTATCCAGTTTTTTCAATGATACTAAGTGGTAATAATTTGCTCACCATAATGGCGCACGTTCTTTTTATAATCCCAATAGCTGCTTCTCTTGGTCCTGTTAGCGCGTTTATGTGCGAATTATTCCCAATAAAGGTACGATACAGTGGATTTGGTTTATCAAGAAATATAGCTTCGGGATTTTTTGGTGGTCTTGCACCATTTATATGCACAACTATTATCAAAGTTACAGGACAAGGAACTTTAGCAAGTTTTTACATGATTTTCTGTGCACTAATTGGGTTAGTTGCTATATCACAAGTTAAGAGTTAGATTTTTTCAAAAACCAAGTGTTTAAAAAATCTAATCATAAGGTGGAAAATGCCAATTTTTAGGTGATAGTGTAAATATTTCAACTCCATCTTTTGTGACTCCAAGCGTATGCTCAAACTGTGCAGAAAGTGAAAGATCACGTGTTGTCACTGTCCAGCCATCTAGCTTGCTGAGCAGAGTTTCATGTTTTCCAGCATTGATCATTGGTTCTACCGTAAAAAACATGCCTTCTTTTAAGATAAGATCCTCACCTTCATCATAAAAATGTACAACATTTGGTGGAGCATGAAAAACCTTTCCTATGCCATGTCCACAATAATTGCGTACGATAGAATATCCAAAATCTTCAATATATTTTTCTATAGCAAATCCTATTTCATTTAACTTATTGCCGGGCTTAACTTGTTTTATCGCTTCCATTAGCGCATTGTAGGCAGCATTACACAAACGCTTTGCTTTTATTGAGGGTTTACCAGTCCAAAACATGCGACTTGTATCACCATACCAGCCATTTAAAATCACTGTAACGTCAATATTTAAAATATCTCCATCTTTAAGAGGTTTATCATCAGGAATACCATGACATACAACAGCATTTTTCGAAGTACAAATTGATTTCGGATATCCCTTATAATTCAGTGGTGCTGGAATTGCACCTGCATTGATTATAAAATCATGACATAGATCATTTAATTCATTAGTTGTTACGCCTACTTTGACGTATGGTGCAATAAAATCAAGGGTTTCAGCTGCAAGCCTGCCAGCTTTACGCATAAAGTCAAAGTCTTCTTGTGAATGTATAGTTATGTTCATATTTTCCATTTCTTATTATAATTCACATCTTGCATAGTAGATAATGTCATTCCACTGCTTGACACATAATTGTACGAATATTGAATGCAAAAGTACAAAAAATAGTGTCATCAGAATGCCTTTTTTTCCTTTCATCCCAGTCTGGGATGGCTTTGTTGCATCACACTTTATGAGATGGTGATTTATGGTAAATTCATGTAACTATCTCAAATTTAGCCATACCAATATCAGTGAATTTATTAAGCAAATAGCATTTAGTTCTTTTTCTCGATTTATCTCAGATTTATTCCTAAAACTAAATCCGAATATTTGCTTTAATCTTGAGAAAAACCCTTCAATATAAGATCTTTTCCCATAATTTACTTCTTTTTCCATTCTTTCATGCCATCTTCACCGTATAATTTTATTAACCTAATAGCAGCATTCCTGTCAGACATATAATCTATTTCTGGATGTTCTGCCGCATTGTTTATTGGTGGAATTTTTGTCTTTATATCATATTCGTTACACAACTTATAAAACTTGTGCCTATCACATGCTCTATCTGCATATAGTGCTTTTATGGCATGCTGAAAATCAACTTCTTTTAGCAAATCACAAGTGATCAGAGTAGACACCGTTACTGTATTTTACAGCTATGGCTTTTTTGTTGTTTATATTCAACATTACGTGCAATTTTCTCGTTTGCTCATAGCCACTCTGTCAGTGCTATTTTCCTTGCTGTGTGTTGTTGTATATACTAATTCCTGTACTGTCTATAGCAATTTCGATATCTTCTATATTATTTTCTGCAATCATTTATCTTAATATTAAGTTTTTTTTGATGCTTGTGAATAGCTGCAAATCTCTTCCTATTTGTTGCAAATACCCTTTTATAAACCCGACTGTTTGTCTTAAACCAATTCTAAAGAAACTGACGATTATATGCACCAAAATCACAACTTTATCACTATAAATATAGTTGCCGCCCTGCATTTTTGGACTATTTTCATACCAATTTTCGATAGCTTCATCGATGTAACGAAAAATATTCCCCTTTTTTCAAGGAATTTGTTATATTCGTTTTGGTTACTGACTTTCATTTTCTGTGGCATATTTTTTCTTCAACAGTTAAATGGCTGTTTTATAATGAATTTTGTCAGTAACTGCCAGTTCTTTTCACTTGAGCGATGCAACAAAGCCCACTGGGATCCAGCCTGTTTTATCTTTTATCATAGAATGAGACGTTCAGCATATTCATCTTTTTCCATTACCATATCATAAACAATCATTCCATGGGAGCGCATAATTTCAGGTGTATGATCACGAATCAATTTATCAATCTTGAAATAATTTTCTTTATACTTCCTTTGACGGATATCAAAACTTTATTTGGTAAAATCAAACCGTGACTTTCGATTTAACCCAATTATACAATTTACTCATTTTACCATCTTGACCGAGCATTCCAGAGTTATTTTTATAAAAAGTGTCAACTATTAGCTTGATAGAGCCTATGGCAGCAGAAAATACGGGATTTTTATCATACTCGCCATCAAGGCCACTGAGAGACTCAGGGCATCCAATGCGGACTTGTTTGTTGAATATATAGCTTGCAATCTCTTTCATGCTTGTGAGTTGACTGGTTCCACCTGTGAGCACTACTTTATTGATTGGATCTTTTTGTTCTTGAAATTGTTCTCTTACCAGTTCAAATATCTCCTCAACTCTAGGTCTTATGATGTCAATAAGTTCGGACTTGGGTACTCGAGTCGGTTCATCATTTTCACTGTTTTGCAGTGTAATATATTCGTTCTCATCTATTGAAGTTACGACAGTGCTACCGTATAGTATTTTTATGCGTTCAGCATGCTCTATACTTGTGCATAGTCCATAAGCTATATCTCGAGTAATGTGAATGCCACCAATTGGAATGCTGCTTGTGTATATAAGCTTTCCTCTCTTAAAAATTCCAATTGCAGTACACCCACCCCCTATGTCAACAATGGCAGTTCCTAGCTCTTTTTCATCTTCACTTAGACAGGCAAGGCCTGAAGAATATGCGGAAGCAATACAACCAGCCATACTTATCCCGCTATTATTAGTTATACAATTTTCAATGTTGGTAAGCGCTGGACGCGAAGCAGTGACGACATTAACATCAGCAGATAGTCTTTTTCCGTACAATCCACCAACCTCTTTTATATCAGTCATGTCATCCAAGTGATATTTCAGTGGTATATTGTGAATGATAACATTTTCTTCGATATATTTCTCAAACGTCTGAAAGACTACACGTTTTATATCTCGGTCTGAAATTTCGTGATTAGCTGCAATAATTTCGTTATATACGTTAAAAGATGAGACTCCACATCCGGCTACATTCACATATATCTGGTCTATAGTCTCTTCTGATACTTGCTCAGCTAAACCTATAGTTGATGAAATAGAGTAACTTGCATGCTTTGCATCAGTTATTGATCCACCGCTTATACCTTCTGCACTTTTATAACCCGTTCCTATTATTTTATAGCTGAAATTGCTATTGATCTTAACAATGAGACAGATAATTTTTGTTGTACCTACGTCTAAAACGGCAAAAACATTTCGCTTTGGTTTTATTATTACTGCAGAGTACATTAGTTGACCTTATGACACAATTCCATTCAAATTGTAGCTTCCTTTAATAATTTATATTTCTATTAAAAATACAGCAACATTTTAATATACCCAAAATACTGTACAAAGGAAAAAATAAAACATAAAATTTTAATTTTATGTCTAAATTGCCAATTGTAATTGCCCCTGATGAAAGGTTAACTACACGTGCCAGTGAAGTAATAGATATAACCGATAAAATTAAAGAATTAGTAAACGACATGTTCGAAACTATGTACGATGCAGAAGGTCTTGGTCTTGCTGCAGTACAAGTTGGAGTGCTGAAGAGAATTTTTATCATGGACGTTCAGCCAGAAAAGGTTGGAGATGAGCTAGCAGGGTATGACTCAGTTGGCAAGTTTTGTATGATTAACCCTGAAATTACAGAATTATCGGGTGAACAAGTAATTCTCAAAGAAGGGTGCCTTTCAATTCCAGAGCAAAGCCATGAAATTAAGCGTCCAAAATATTTAACTGTGAAATATAAAAATTTAAATAACGAAGAACAGACGCTAAAAGCTAGTGGTTGGCTTGCAAGGTGTATTCAGCATGAGTTAGATCATTTAAATGGTATATTATACGTTAGACATTTGTCTAAATTGAAGTACGATATGGCTATGAAAAAAGCTCAAAAGGTTAAGAGGCACTATGAACAATGAAGATCTAGAATTGTTGAAGTTCTATCATGAAGTGGGTGTTGACTGCACGCTAACTGAAGGTGAAGAGGAAAAAAAAGTGGAAAATGAGAGAGCTGCACAGTCTTCTGTCATCGAGCAGAAAAAAGCCATGTTCCCAAGTGACTGGATCATTGAAGCAAGGAAGCTTGCAAGTGAATGTGGTAGTGTAGATGAACTAAGAAGTGCAGTTAAGTCATTTGAGGGTTGTGAAATAAAAAAAACTGCAACTAATACTGTTTTTTCCGATGGTAATCCAAATGCAAAAATCATGCTTGTTGGTGAAGCACCAGGAGCAAATGAAGACCTGAAAGGCATACCATTTTGTGGTGCAAGCGGAATGCTGCTCGATAAGATGCTCGGTGCAATTAATCTGGACCGCACTAAGGTATATATAAGCAACACCGTGTTTTGGCGTCCACCAGGTAATAGAAAACCAACTGATCTAGAGCTTGATATGTGCAGACCATTTGTTGAGAAGCATATTGCTCTTGTTTTACCGCAGATTCTAATTTTAGTTGGAGGAATTGCATGTTATAGCCTTCTTGATAACACAAAGACTATATCGAACTTGCGTGGCAAATTTCATACTTATACTAACCAATATTTATCTCATGCAATTACCACAGCCGCTATATTTCATCCAGCCTATCTACTTCGTCAACCAGCACAAAAACGCTTAGCTTGGGAAGATTTAAAGAAGATTAGAGAATATCTTGATAATACCAATAACCACACGGACGTTTAGCTCACTACTCGTTGTCATCCCAGTGCCGGCTAATTGCATTAAATATTGAAAAATTTACTAAACAGAGAAAAAGGCACAAGAAAATCTATCAGCTACTACCTATTTTTTTTAATTGGCGTTTTTCATTGTATTAAATGCTTTGATAAGCGCATTTTAGCTTATGTGGGTAAAAGTTTTATAAAGACATAGAGTGCACATAGTGCAAAAAATTAAACATCAAGTATATTGAGCTTTTTGTCGTTTTATCTGCACAGACTGAAGATAAATAATATATCTTTACCCTTATTTTAAGGAGAATGGCGGAGTCCGTCAAGTAACTCTTGCCGTTGCTATAGCTGCTTGAGTTCCTGTAATCACAATGTTGGTGCAATGCACGCATGGAATTTTATTTACTCTATAATATGTTGGTTTATAGTAGTACTAATGCAGAAATAAAGGGAGGAGACATTGGAAAGCAATATAAAAAAATTGAAAGGAAATTTTTTAGAACAAGCAATTAGAGTAAATCATGCTGGCGAATATGGAGCCATTTGCATTTATTCCGGTCAAAAATTTATTCTTAAAAAATCTTCCATAATTGACAAAATAATTGAAATGGAGGAGCAGGAAAAAAAACATTTCCACTATTTTAATGAGAAAATCAAGGAGCAAAGAGTTCGTCCTACTCTTTTGTTGCCAGTTTGGGGTGCTTTAGGGGTATCACTTGGTGTTGTAACTGCCATGATGGGTAAAAAAGCCGCTATGGCTTGCACTGCTGCAGTTGAAGAAGTGATCGGAGAGCACTACAAGGAGCAAGTCTTACATTTAGAAGATGGGGAATTAAGAGAAACTATAAGTAAATTTCGCGATGAGGAATTAGAGCACAGAGATATTGCAATTCAGCACAATGCCGAAAGCGCACTTGGCTACAACGTTTTATCTTTGTTCATAAAAACAAGCTGCAAAGCTGCTATTTACCTCTCTAAATTGATTTAATCAATCACTATTTGACAACCAACCACATTTGCCTTTAGTTCTTGTGCTAATTGCTGCCCCATATCCTCTACTACAATCGAATGCGTATGAATGTTTATAATTAATTTCTTAATTATTATCCTAAAAATACATTAATTTAATTCCCTATTAGAGTTTTCTTGTTGTTGTAAACATGTTTGCATAAGACTAGTAGATGGAACGTTTTTAATAGTCTGAGTTAACTCCTCAGGAATATTTTCAAAACTCTTGCCCATAACTTCTAAAACACTTTTCCCCTGTATAAGACAATTCCCTCCAAAGCTTGATTTGTTTTCTAACTTGCTAAACCTTATTTTGCTTTTCTCATCAATTTCTACTACCATTTTGTTACCATCTTTCCGTAGATAAATACTAATCTCTCCTATTTTAGTAGTAAAAAATATTTCAATACCACCTTTTAAGATATCTGTGTAATTTCTTTTTCCATCTTCTGTAATTTCAACTTTTACTATACTTTCCTCAATCTGAAATATGCCAACTTCTAAATCCTTAGCTTTTTCATTATTTAAAGTTCTCGCAGTTTCAACAATACTACCTTGTGGATACTTAATATAAAAATATTTATTATCTACTTCTACTTCAAGATCATATTTATCAATTTGCTTGTTATTTTCTTTCACAATACCTTCATATGCTAGACCCTCTAGCATTTTTTTCTTACTCTTACATTGTTCGTTAAGATCATTTAAATAATTAGAGCCGTAATATCCGCCTTCAATATCGCTATAAAAAGATAATCCTTTTTCTACCCCACCTTTTAACACTAAATTACGAGTGATCTTTTGTATGATATTTTTTGTAGTTGAATTGTGTGGATTTGCATGAAAGCGATTAATTAATTCTTCCATTTTTTCAA
The DNA here is from genome assembly GCF_947251845.1 of Wolbachia endosymbiont (group B) of Athalia cordata. NCBI lineage: Bacteria > Pseudomonadati > Pseudomonadota > Alphaproteobacteria > Rickettsiales > Anaplasmataceae > Wolbachia > Wolbachia endosymbiont (group B) of Athalia cordata. The sequence continues at coordinate 132,157 of NZ_OX366383.1, read as the reverse complement.
ATATAAAATTTGTTACAGTCTTATTATCCTTACCGTAATATGAGTTTAATCTTATTCCTTGATTTAAATAACCCTCTATTATGCGTTCCATGTACTTTAAAACGCTTTCTTGCTCATCGTGTTCTGTTATACCTTTTATCATCTCATCACAAAATTTTTTAACTAGAATTTGTTCATCTGTAGTCAATGGTATTTGCAATTTCGTAGAAGATGAGTCTCGCTCAAAAAGATAAATTATTGACAATTCTTCTGCTCTTTTAATAAAGTCATAACTTCTTAGATATTCTGCAACATCTTTGTTTTTTGCGTACCTTTTCTTGATTAAATCCATATGCCTATCTTTACGACTTATAGTCGGTAATTTTGGATTTGATGAACTACTCTGTTGACTATTGAAGAAGCTGTTAGAGAAATGTTCAGGCTCTAAAATAAGATTACTTTCACCTTGTTTACCTACTTGCTTAGACATATTATATACCATAACCACTAAAACTTTTTAGTGATTACTTCAATACATAGATAAGTCAATAAAAATATCTTTTTCTCTTCAGTGCTAAAAAATTGTCAAAAATCTCAAAATTGGTTAATTGCATATAACCTACTTTCTGGTATACATCAAAACTACCGTAGAAAGCTTCAACTTTAAAAGGGATTAACAAATAAAATTCTTGTACTTTACCTCTACTAAAGTACAATCAGGCTTTATTTAATATTTTTCATGCTTGATGAAGTACATGAGGAGTGCGGGGTATTTGGCATAAGTTACAACCAAAGTGCTGCTTTTAACTCTATACTTGCTCTCCACGCTTTGCAGCATAGAGGTCAAGAGTCTTTTGGCGTAGTAACCAGTAACAACGATAAGCTGCACTCTTATCACTTTCAGGGTCAAGTGAGCAGTGTATTTGATGATATAGATGAAATAAAGAAATCCTTACCTGGAGATTGTGCAATAGGTCATGTTCGATACTCAACAAGTGGTAGTAAATTTGGAGTGCAGCCCATGTTTGGCAAAAGTGGCAAATTTGGGGATTTTGCCATAGCACATAATGGTAATTTAATTAATATTTCTCCGATACGCGAACAATTAATTAAACAAGAGTGCGTTTTTCAGTCAGATATTGATACAGAAGTAGTAGTGCATCTGACAGCAAGCGGTGAAAAAGATAGCTTTTTAGAGAGTTTTATATATGCATTAAAGCAAATACAAGGTGCTTATTCTTTTGTGGCAATCAATCAAGAAGTAGTTATTGGAGTACGTGATCCATCTGGAATCAGGCCTCTTGTTTTAGGAAAGTTAAACGGTTCTTACGTTCTTGCATCTGAAACTTGTGCTCTTGATATAATAAATGCAGAGTTTATTAGAGAAATAGAACCAGGCGAATTAGTTACCATCAGTTCGGATAGTAAGCTAGCCTCAATGTTTCCTTTCCCACAGCAAAAATCAAGTTTTTGTATTTTTGAATACGTTTACTTCTCGAGACCAGACAGCATAATGGAGAAGAGGTCCATATATGATATAAGAAAAGAAATAGGAAGAATACTTGCAGAAGAGAGCCCACCAAAAAACAATGTAGATATGGTTGTACCAATACCTGATTCTGGAATACCTGCAGCTATTGGATATGCAAAGCATTCAGGATTACCTATGGAACTGGGGATAATTCGTAATCATTACATAGGAAGAACTTTTATACAACCCACCGCTGAAGTACGTAAAGTTAGAATAAAATTAAAATTCAATGCTAATAAGCACACTTTGAAAGGCAAAAACATAATTTTAATAGATGATAGTATAGTGCGTGGTAGTACGCTCAGAAATATAATAGTTATGCTAAAGGATGCAGAAGTAAAAGAGATTCACCTCAAAATTTCAAGTCCACCAATTAAGCACTCTTGTTTTTATGGAATAGATACACCAGATTGCAAAGATTTAATTGCTGCGACTCAATCTATAGAAGAGATAAAGGAAAGTATAGGAGTAGATAGCTTAGCCTTTTTGAGTATTGATGGGCTATACAGAGCTGTTAAAGCAGAAAAACGTAACAATGCTACACCGCAATATTGTGATGCTTGTTTCACTGGTGATTATCCGATTGGTAAGTAATCTATTATTAATGAAGGTGAGGTTTTTTCTATGTTATATTAACAGTTTTAAAAATAGATTTTTTGCATAACCATATAGTTTTTGCCTGGGCGTCATTTGAGTGAAAACTACTTTACAAATTTCGTCATTCCCTTTACTATGATACTAAGAGTATTTATCCTTATTTTTGACCTGCAGGCTCAATCACAAAATCAGTAAAAAAGTCAAATATTTATTGGCAAATTACACAAAAATTATAGCGGCTTTTTTTATTTTTTCTACATTCAGCCAAAACGCGCTTGTTAGCACATTATTATAGCGCCAATTTACATTATAAAACTCGTCACACGGGGATTCTTCTGCCTTTTTTCTTCGTTTGGTAAATTTCTTAATATTTATAGCTAAAGCTTCAGGCTAGCACTTGATGCTGGGATCCAGCTTTCATTAGAAACGTTGATTACTTTTATGCTAATAATTTTACTACTCTGCCGAACGGATACAATTGAATATAGTATAGTCTTCTGTTCTGACGAGAATAGTTTTATTCCATCCATCAAAAAATGCTAAATTGAGGTATGTATCACCCTTATAGGGCTTGTGAATTTCAGTTATAATAAATTCTGAGATTAGGTTATGCTCTAAAAAAAGGTGTGCTATTTGTGCCCCACCAATCACAAAGACTTGAGAACTACTTTGAATTGACAGAAATTCTTGCATGGAAGAGACAACAGTACATTTTGGACCTCTATTAAAACACTTGTTACGGGAGAAAACAATAGGTGTACGATTCTTTAGTATGCTCTGAGGCACGGTTTCAAATGTCTTTCTTCCCATCACAATAACTTGCTTGTCGGTTACTTGACAAAAATGTTTGAATTCACTTGGATAACGCCAGGGCAAATCATTATTTATTCCAATTACCCCATTAGGGTCAACAGCCATAATTCCAATAATCTTCATCCCTCTAAGACAGCTTGGGCTACAAAAAATCGCATATGATCACGCACATTATGCACTCTAAGGAAATCAACCTTATTTTGCAGTATAGCAGATGTAGCAATTGTTTCTAAATCTCTATTAGAGGGAGATTCTATGGAAAAAGAAGAAATAAATGATTTTCTGGAATGGCCAACTAAAACCTTGCAGCCAAAATTTTGTAAAGTTTCTATACTGCGTAAAATCTGAATATTCTGATACATAGATTTGCCAAAACCAATACCAGGGTCAATAATTATTGAATTTTCATCAAAACCCAGGCCTAGTAGTTTGTTAATGCTCTTCTCTGCCCAATTATTTATGATATCAATTGGGTCAGTGTCATGTGGAATAATATTGTCCTTATGTGGTGGTATCGAAAGTGAATGCATAATAACGACACTACACCCACTGCTAGCAACTTCTTTTAAGGTATTACTACTCAGATCTCCCTTCTGATCATTTACCCAGGCAATATTGTAGTGCTTCAAAACGTTTAAAATAACGTCTGGCCAAAAACTATCAATGCTGACTTCAATATCACCATTTTTCATATAGTCGCTAAGATTATCAAGTACTGGTTTTAGACGTTCATACTCTTCCTCTGGCGTCTTTATTGAAGCTCCAGGCCTTGTTGATTGAGCTCCAAGATCAACTATGCTTGCACCATCTGATACCAACTGCAATGCCTGCTTGGTTGCTCGATTCGCATCATAATAAAGACCACCATCTGAAAATGAATCAGGGGTAATATTGACGATACCCATAAGCTTTGGTGAAAGCGTAAAACTCTTTGAAAAACAGTCTTGAACATTGAAAGCAAAGGTTTTGTTAACCATTGCCATCAAGTGGAGCAAAAATGGTCTATTTACTAATTCTGGGTGAGGAATTTTAAGGTCAGGTATATCAAGCGTTAGATCATCCCATAACAAAATATCTAAATCAATAACACGAGGTGCCCATTTTTCGTAGACTTGTGGACGACCAATATCACATTCGATTTGTTTTAAGCCTTTTAGTAGCTCCTCAGGAGAAGAAGAACAACTTCCATAGACAATCATGTTGAGAAATGGCTTGTTCCAATCAGGTGGAGCACCATTTGGTAAAATAGCCTTAGTTTCTAGAATGATCGAAGACTTTAAGTCTTTTAAATAGCGCTTCTTTAGTAACTCAGTAGCTCCTTGTAAATGGGAAAGGCGATTCCCTATATTTGATCCAATAGAAATATAGATCATTCTTGCAATTCATTACAGTAAGTAAAAAAAACGCCCCCATGCACACCAGGAACTGGTGGTGCGATTTTGTGAGTAGTCACCCTGACAGAAGAAATAATATGCTTCTTTCGCAGCAAAAGGTTATTAATGGCTCTGTATATCTCATGAGTTAAATGCTCGATTAAATTAAATTGCTTGCCCTGAACAAGAGATTGAATATTTTGCACTACTTCCAAATAGCAGATAGTATCTTTAAGTTGATCAGTTGTAAGCCCTGAAGGAGGAGATTTAAAAGTGAAATCAACGTCAATACTCACCAATTGGGGAGAAAACTTCTCTTCTGCACTACATCCCAAATGAACCCAAAGCCGTAAATCAGATATAAGAAGATTACATGCTACCACTGAATTTAGTATCTACTTATAATTAATGACAAACATCAACATTCATCATGCCATCAAGAAAACCCCATAAGAATTTTGCTCCTTTTTCAGCGCCTTGCATAACTTTCTCTTGTTCTTCTTCGTTTAAATCTGCAATAAGGTTTGCACATTCTTCAGAATGCCACTCATCAGCTTCCATATGAACGGTAAAAAATTTGAGAGAACGCTCATCATTTATTGAATAGTGTTTTTTCAGACCTTCAATTTTAGACTTAGAAACCTCTGGAGTTTGACGTTCATAAGCGTACAGAGCTCCAAGACCTGCTGCAAAATCTGATTTTACAATGTCAAAATAACCATCAACTAATTCTCGTGTCTCCTTAATTTGTGCATTTTCACAAAGTTCTGAACGTGCTACTCCCAGTCCTTCAGCAAAACGCTGCCATAATTCTGGGTGATTCTCGTCGCCTTGTTCTTCCTCTATTAAATTACCAAGTAAAACTTGCCGCATTTTCAAATTCGGACACAAGGAATGTATACCGCTGATATAACGAGGAAAAGCAGCAACATGGTGATAATATTCCTTAGCGTAGGTTTGCAGAGCCTGCAGGCTTAAGCTACCTTCATTCCATGACTCGTAAAACGGGTGTTTTAATAAGTGTAAACTATCTAATTGATTATTAAGTGATTGAACAAATGTCATAAATAAACAGTAAATTGTTTTAGGCTACGTTTAGGTTTATCAAATGTCAAGAGGCATTTCTCACTACTACTTTAATTCCGATAAATATAAAGATAGATACGCTATAAGTTAATTTTTTAGTAAAATTGATTTTTTCTAAAATTTCATGTATTATTAAATCAATATAGTGAAAAACGCAAAATGAAAGTAACAGAAGAAAATACAATAAAAATTAGGGAAGAGTTCGTAGAAGTTCAAAATGGAATGCGAATTCAAAAGATAGTGATGTCAAACTCGAAGAGCAGTGCAGATAGCAGAAAGAAAAAGCATATAGTTTACTTTCCAGGGCTTACATATACTTTTGAAAAAGAGCCAAATGAAGACAAAAGTGAATGGAATTGGGCAGCTAAAGCAGGTATGGATGTTCACCTTATTAATTTTCCTGGTTCTGGAAAAAGCAAAGGCCATTCTTTAAACGGTCGAAATCGAGTAAATGCAGGAATTGGAGTCATTTCAGATCTTCTAAAGCAAGGCATTCACCCAGACAATATAGTACTGTATGGAAGCTGTGCTGGAGGACCAATAGCTGCGGAGGTTTATAAAAAGTTTAAAAAAGACGACAATATTCATTTAAGATGCATTATCAATAAATCCTTTAGCTCATTCAAAAAACTTGTAGTGAAATTACTACACATATCAAAACCTAAATGGCTATTTCCTCCTATAATAAAATTCATACTCAAATGCTTTGGTTGGCACTTTAAGCCACACACAATAGTAAACGACATTACTCCATACACAATTTGTTTTAACTTAGAGAACGATGGCTTTATTAGTAAGCAGGCAAATATAGGTACTAAAATTGCTGACATAGAAAAAAGTCATAGGAAAAAAAACTACCAAAAAAAAGAAACTTTTGAAGGTTTTGAGCAATATAAAGAGTTTTTTATGGAGTATGCCAACTTAGCTAAAATAAAAAACCTTGAACCTGAAGTTGGAGTAATGAGAAAATGCTGGAATAAGTTTCTATCGTTACTACCTATTAAGGCAGATGATATTCACTTTTCTCCGATTACAGAATTGTGCTCATCAAGTGAACATAAATACACTCTTCCTGAGTTAATTTCACTCTTTTTAGAATCCACAGATAATTATTTTGAAAAGAAGGGCTCGCTCAATCAAGAGATAAAAACAGAAGTGATATTTGAAAAGAATAGTGAAAAAGAAATAGAGGAAAAGAAACAGTATTTTACCAATTTAAAGAATTATTCAATAAGTCAGAGTATACCTCAAAAGCTAACATACCCGCAAATATTGAAATAAGTGTTTCTTTTGTGATTAAAAAAACATTGCATCTAGAGTATCTGCCATAAGTGATAATTTTGTGCTTTCATCATAGAGATTGTTTTCACTAGCTGCTAATTTCTCACTAATTTGTGGATAAAGTTTAGAAACGTACTTCTCATAGCATTTATCTAGGCATTCTTGGTCTGTCCGTTTTGTTTTGTAGGAATAGCATTTCTGCTTACATTGATTATATCTAAATTCAATCCCTTTCTCTTTGTTTGATGCTTGTTGTTCCATAATATTCTTTAATTTAAATAATATTAATATTAGCATACAAATATGAACATTATGTTAATATCATTACTTTTTAGGTATACATGGCAAATTTATGCCTGGAAACAGTTTTTCCTACACTTTCTTTATAAAAACCAAAGGCGCCAGTTGGTTTTTATTAGCTAAGGTAAAGGTCAAATATCTGGAATTCTGGACATAAAATCCTCCTGTATAAATTAGAAAAAAATGCAGCGCACATATGACAGAAGTGTGTATACGCTGAAAAAGATACGCTACGTTTTTTATTGAAAAGTTAATTGAAAGTCTGCAGACAAATTTGAGCTCTTAAAATATCTCTAATTGTCATTATAATCAGATTCAAAATACGCGGAAGTAATTTTTTTTGACAATAGATTTCTTTCATAACCAGGCGTCATCCCAGCTGGGATCCAATAAGAAAAACGCGCTGGAACTTTTGAATTCCAGTTATGCAAGGAATCTAATATCATGGAGTTTTCAAACACTAACAACCAAGTACTTTAATAAGGCAAAAAGCTTATCTAAGAGAGTAGGCCTTGCAATTGTATCAATAGTGGTGGGATTGGTAGGACTCGAACCTACGACCAATTCGTTATGAGCGAACTGCTCTAACCGACTGAGCTACAATCCCTTTTATCAACACCTATAATACACGCAAAAGGAAATTTGTCTACTCGCTTATTTCACTATCAACCCAACTGTGTAAATCATTTATTGCGCCAATTTTGCGTGCAATTTCCTTGCCATCTTGAAATATGATTAAAGTAGGTATAGATTGAACTCCATACTTACTTGGCACCTCAGTTTCTCCATCTATGTCGAACTTGCAGATCTTGATCTTGTCTTTTCTATCCTTGGCTAACTGCTCGATACGTGGCATCAGACTTTTGCATGGTCCACACCATTCTGCCCAAAAATCTACCAGCACAAATCCTTTGTGGTTAGCAACTTCAGATTCGAAATTTTGATCATTTACCGCTTTAATATCATCACTCATAAAATACCTAAATTTTTATAAATATAGCGTATCAATTAACAGCTGATCAACTAAATTTTTCTGGATTCAAGTGAAGTGATTACATATGATGATTAAAGATATCTACACTCCCCCAACCCATTGAATCTAGCTCAATACGAGTAGGAAGAAATTCAAAGCACTTTTCGGCTAATTCTTTTCTATTTTCACGTTCTAGCATTAAATCTAGCTTTTCCTTTATTTTATGGAGATATAAAACATCAGATGCAGCATAACTTTTTTGCTTGTCTGTTAAAATTTCATTTCCCCAATCAGAAGATTGTTGTTGCTTATTTAATTTTATATCAAGTAGTTCTAAGCACAACTCTTTTAAGCTATGATTATCTGTGTAGGTGCGAACTAAACGTGAGGCTATTTTCGTGCAATAGCAAGGCAGTGCCCAAGTTTGCAGGTAGTAATGTATTATACTCACATCAAATCGCGCAAAGTGAAATATTTTGGTTATATTTTTATCCTCCAATATTTTTCTCAAATTTGGAGCTGTATAATCGTTTTTGAATTGAATCAAATGAGCGTTGCCATCACCAAAAGAAAGCTGCACAAGGCATAATCTATCTCTGCTATGCAGTAGCCCCATTGCCTCTGTATCAACAGCTATAGATTTTATATCATTCGGTATTGCACTGGCTGGCAGGTCGTCTTTATATACAAATATTCTCATAAATTTAATATATTTTATGACACATATAATAATCAAAAATGAGTTTTAAGTATACGAAAAGATCATAGAAAATTGGCTCTCATGATTTTCATGCATGTAGGGTTTACAAATTGTAATATGTACCTATAATTAGAAGTAGAATCTAAGCAGAATTTAACTGCGGGAGTAGCTCAGTTGGTAGAGCGCAACCTTGCCAAGGTTGAGGTCGAGGGTTCGAACCCCTTCTCCCGCTCTTTAATTTTAACATAAAAAATTTCCTTCCCCTGTTCAACTAGTTCAGCTATACTCAAAGTAGCTAAAAGTTTTTTAGAAATTTATTATTTAGGGGGGGGATATGAAAAAAGATGATGTTATAGCCTATTTAATAGCTTTAGGCATAGGAGCAACAATAGGAGCACTTACAGGTTTGGGAATCAGTTTTACAGCTCTGTCACCTTTGGTGATGGGTGGAATTGTTGCTGCAATTCCGGCAGCCTTACTTGCATGTCTGATAATCTCTATTAGAGGACTCTCCAAAGAAACCTTTTTTCAGAATGCTTGTTTTTGTGCTGTAGGTACTGCAATTGGAGTTGGTCTTGCTGCAGCTGCAATGGCTATTTTCCCTGGTGTAACTCTTGGAATGGGATCTGCAGCTTTAGCAGGTGCAATAATAGCGTCCATATCAGCAATCGCAGGGACAATTGCAACAGATTATATTATTGAACCAATAGCTAAAAAAGTGAATGAATATATCATATCACCTATAGTTGAAAAAGTTGGAAAATGTTTTTCTTCAAAAGAGGAAGAAAACGGGCTAGTTAAAGAATAATTAAAAAAAGTTGTTTGACGTTAACGTTTAGTTTTCTTTATAATTTCCTTTGTGAAAGAAGAAAAATGCTTATTTGTAACGATAGCTGGTTTGCCAAATGCTGGAAAGTCAACGCTAATTAACAGCATCGTAGGCAAGAAAATTGCAATTGTCACTCCTAAGGTGCAGACAACAAGGACGCAGGTAAGGGGTGTTGCTATATGCAACAATGCGCAAATTGTTTTTACTGACTCTCCGGGAGTGTTTTCAGCAGAAACAAATCTTGAAAAAGCTTTAGTCAAATCTGCATGGGGAGCAGTTAAGGATAGTGACATTACTTTGTTGCTTGTTGATGTAAACAATTACCTAAAAAATATAGAAAGAATAAAAACGATATTTGCACGACTGGAGCGCACAAAAGGCAGGTGCATTTTGGTTATCAATAAAACTGATTTAGTAAAGAAATCAGGGCTCAAGATGGCACATGAGCACCTAAATTTGCTTTATAAGTTTGAAAAAATTTTTACGATCTCGGCACTGAAGAATGATGGACTTTCTGATCTGACTAGTTACTTGTCTGAAATTGCACCGATAGGCCCTTGGTTTTATGAAAAAGATCAAATAACTGATTCCTCAGCTGATTTTTTATCAGCGGAAATTACGAGAGAAAAGTTATTCTTGAACCTACGTGAAGAATTGCCATACTCTACAGCTGTTATAACTGAACAATTTGAGGAAAAAAAAGATAAGAGTTTAGTCATAAAACAGATCATATTTGTATTGAAAGATAATCATAAGAAAATAGTGCTAGGAAAAGACGGCAGTAGCATAAAAAAAATTAATATCGAGGCGCGTACAGAATTGGAAAAGTTATTTGAGTGTAAAGTTCATCTCTTTTTGTTCGTAAAAGTGCGACCTTGGACTGATCGCCCTGAGGAATATATAAGTAATGCTTAATTCTTTGTTGGTATTTGATATTGAAACTATACCAGATGTAAATTCCTGCAAGAATTTACTAAATATTAGTGATGATAGCAGTGTAGAAGAAAAGAGGAACGCATTAACAAAATATCATCTTGAAATAACAAACGGGCAAAACTCTTTTCTGCGTCAGCCCTTCCACCTTGTTGTAGTCATTAGTTTTTTACTTTGTAATATAACACGCCAGAGCGGTTATGAAATGTTCACACTACAAGAAATAAGATCTGGAGGCACAGTAAACTCCAATGAAAAAGAGCTAGTAAAGGGATTTTTTAACTACATATCAGAGAAAAAGCCAAGACTAGTTTCGTTCAATGGACGCACTTTTGATATACCGGTACTGAAGTACCGTGCTATGGTTCATGGCATTCAAGCAGAATATTTTCACAAAGCTGGCGATAAGTGGAATAGTTACAATCAGAGGTACAGTAGTGATTGGCATTGTGATTTGCTTGAATCTCTCTCTGATTTTGGAGCTTCTGCAAGAATGAAGATGAACGAAGTTTGCGCAGCATTTAACCTTCCCGGTAAGATTGGAGTTGATGGTTCACAAGTTATGGACTTATATGATAGTGGCAAAATACAAGAGATTCGCGATTATTGTGAAACAGATGTGATTAACACTTATTTGATTTATTTGAGGTTTATGCATCATCAAGGAAGAATTACTACAGAAAGCTATAATAAGAGCATAGAAGAACTGCTTTTAGAATGCGAAAAAAAAGAACACCTAAAGAAATTTAAAGAAGAATGGAAAATAACTTCTGGTGAAAATTTTTATATTGAATTTAAATGAATAGATGCTTACAGAGCAATCTAATGATTGCTCTGTATAGTAGTTATAAACTCCTTACAGTAGACAAGGAATCCTCATATCCTATCTGCTTAACTTCTGCTTGTTCAAGCTGAGAAAAATTTTTATTTTTTACTTCTTCGAAAAAGTTTTGTCCACCAAGGATATAATTACCTAAATTAGCAGCATAATATTGAACGTTACCTAAAACTGCACAGTTAATTCGGCTTAATATTCTCGAAGGGTAGTAAAAGAGAGAAACGTTATTGTTTGATCGGAAGTCATTTTCATCCATTATTTTAATGGCTTCATGATAACCATCCATTTGATGAACAAAATATCCTTCAGGTACTGATATTCTCAATTGTGCACCTACATGAGCATAACCACAAATACCAGGTGATACCGCTGGTACTGGGTCTTGTCTATGTTGAGTTACTCTAATGGTTTTTTCTTGAAGAACATCATTATAAAATTCACTAGCAGTAAGATCAAAAACTCGTGGATCACCAAAAGTTGCAACATGGACATCTTCAGCTCCTTCTGTTTTGTTTAGGCATAAAGCAGCTATCTTGGCAATAGCTCCTCCCATACTGTGACCTGTGAGATTAATTTTAAAATCTTTGATTTTTGATCCTTGTTTTTCAGCATGAGATTTCAAAATGCCATAAAGATTAGGCCATGAATCCGTAAATGAATTATAAAATCCTCTATGCATTCTTCCACCTTCAGGTAAAAATTCTGAAGTAGTAAAAAGTACATTTATATCAGTAAGTCCATCATTTGCACCATGGCTCAGACGAGTACCGTGGTAAGCTATTGTTATTTCTTTATCTTTTATGAAAACATGACCAGCGTCTTTTTCAAAGCTATTACCAAATGGAATAATTTCATAACCTTCGCTGATGAGTTCAGCTCTAGTTTTATACATTTTTTCAGTAGATGGAACAATTTCAAAATCTTCTACAATTTCAAATTCAGTTTTGTATACTCTTTGAGCTAGATTGTTACATCTTTTTTTACTTAATTTATCATCATCATCGCCATAGCTTATATTGCAGAAATTACCCATTTCTAATAATTTCTCTCGATCAAATCCTGCAATTTTTACAATACTTTCATCTATTTTATAGTCAGAAGGTAAAGAACATGGCTCATTTGGATCAGCACGATTTATAAATTCATAATCTTCAATGATCTCAAATTCATCATCATATCCTTTCATCTCACATTTTCCGTCATCTACTGAAATGGCTCTTGACTGTTCAGGTTTATCTAATTGTGAATCTATACCAGCACCTGTGGTGCTAAACCAATTGCGTAAAAAACTAAAATCCATAAATACCTTAATTATTAACAGCTAAACAATAATTTACTAACTATAATACAAACTAATATTATTGTCAACACTTTTTATTAATATTTTAATTTTCTCGCTTTGAGTAAATTTTACTTCCATAGAATAAGTATAGAGTTATAATACACTAACAAGCAAACCTCTGTACTAAATTTTGGTTAATATACACGTTGAGCGTATTAAGAAAGTTGCTTTTAAAGTATTGCATTTTACTTTTATTTTCGCTATAAGGTTGCTTTAAGTTGGATTTTCAACACCTTTATACTATTTATGTTATGATTTTAAAATTTTTTGGGGGCACTTCATGAAAAAATCTATTTATACTAGAACTGCTCTAGCTTCTCTATTGACTTTATGTTCTTTCAGTGGCTTTGCTGCTGACTTTTCTGACGAGAGTATGAAGGAAGTAAAAAAGCAAGAGAGTAACGAGTCAATCAAAACTTCTGGAAAGATGGAAGTGATGAAGACGTCAAATAAGAAACTAAAAGAAAAAATGGACAGGATATGTAATGCTGATCCAAGAAAAAAAGCTGAGGAGCTTAAGAAAAAAGAAGAATTAAGATTAGCAGCTGAGCAGAAGAAAAAAGAGGAGTTAAAATTAGCAGCTGAACAAAAGAAGAAAAAAGAAGAGTTAAAATTAGTAGCAAAACAAAAGAAAAAAGATGAAATTAGGCTAGCAAATGAGAAAAAAGCAAAACTTATAGGAGATTCAAAAGCGAAAGCCCTGAAAGTTAAAAATTCTAATGTAGAAAAGTCAAAAATTAAGGGTTCTAAAACTAAGAATGCTAAAATTGAAGCTAAAGATATAAAAAAGGATGTAAAAGTTGTTAACAGCAATACAGAGGAAAAAGGTAAGGCAAGTCCTGTTGTTTCAGTTGGTGGTATTGATATTATCAATACCAATCAAGGGGATGGTTTAAGAATAACTTTCGGTGGCGTTGTTGATTCTCAAGGTTATGGTAACCATGGGCTAAGTGGCTATAACCATTATAATGTTATGCCAGGTAAATCTACAGATTATTTTAACAATACTCCAGATAGTATAAAAGGAGCAAATCCAATATTTCCTAAAGGGATAGGGAATATTGGTGATTACAGTGAAAACATGGGCATGATTTCAGATGCAATATTGCACTTAAGAGCTGAAAATAAAAATGAGGATATTGGTCTTCGTTATGGTGCCGATGTACAATTCCATGTTCCAGTTACTGAAGGTAAAGGAGCTTCACAAGGCGTGAATGCTGCAAGAGGTAGAAGTGCACATGTGTTTTTGAATTCAAAATATGGTGATCTGAAACTTGGCTATCAGTTTGGTCCTGAGTCTCTGATGAGACTTGATGCAACAAGAATTGCAACTGTTGATGGAGCTGCAGATAGTGACTGGTTCAGAAAAGTAAACTTAGAAGGAAGTGCTGCAAACTTCCCATTTTACGTAACACCACGTCTTTACACTGAAAGCTTCTCGAGCGAGAGCGAAAAACTCTCCTTCCGTATGGCAGGAAAATACAACAAAGAGGTTATGACCACATTGCCATTTAGAGCTGCTTACTACTCGCCGAATTATATGGGTGCAAGATTTGGTCTTAGCTACTCACCTCGCTACGATAGTGGTTTATCCGTTGTAAAAGAAATAGCTCCAGATTTCCTCAAAGATTCAAGTAATAAGGTAACAGGGGTAAAGAATGAGGAAACGTTAAGACATGTTGGACCAGATTACCAGCATATAATAAGTGCTGGTGCGTCATATGAATATGACTTTAGTAAACATAATGTAAAAGTTAAAACTTCCGTAGTTGGTGAATATGGGTTTTCAAAGCAACCGAGTAAAGATAAGCATCTTTATAAGGAATTTGTAGAGTACAATGACCTGATGGGTGTTAATTTGGGTGTAAGCGCTGATTATAAGATTGATGAAGGTCAAAATATAAAATTCGCTGCTTCTTTTGCATATTTAGGCAAATCTGGTCAACCGAAGAGTATCAAGGAACTCAACCCTACTTCAAAAGAATATAAAGAGACTACTGATATTGCTAGAAAAAATGGCTTAAAGCAATTTAATGACAAGGACACCATGTATTGGACTGCAGGTGCTGGTTATCAATATGAGAATGTTTATACAAGCTTGACATACTTTGGCAGTACAATGAATGATAAAGATATGCTTCATGATGTTGCACTTGGTGTTCAGTATGATCTATCTTCTTGCAATAAGAGCAAGTTTGTTCCTTATGCAGCCTTACATTATTTTATGACTGATGAAAAAGGTGTGCTGAAAGATCAAAAGGGTACTGATGTACCTTCTAACCAAGGAATTCTTCTACTAACTGGTGTGAAGTTTTCTTTCTAATTTGTTCTAGTAATACACACCACAACTTGAATGTGGTGTGTGTTTTCACTATGCACTTTCAAAATGTTGAAAAAATTTCCAATATATGATATAATAGCTAAAACTAGGAAGTAATAATCTAATGAGTATAACAGTAAATCTTGATGGGGAATTTGAGAAGATAGTGCAGTCTCATTCCGTATTGCAAAATCGTTCTGTACCGCAACAAATCGAGCATTGGGCTAAGATTGGTCAGATTGTTGAAGATAACCCTGAGCTAAGCTATAATATTATCAAAGAAATCCTTTCAGGCATTGAGGATATCAAGTCAGGTAATGTTGAGGAGTATAAGTCCACAAAATTTTGAAGATTCTTCTCACCAACACTTTTAAGCGGTCAATGAAGAAGCTGCACAATAATCAACTACCCAAACTTGAAGAAGCCATCAAACAAATTCAAGGTAACCCATATATTGGAGAGCTAAAGTCAGGCGATCTTGCAGGTGTTCGCGTGTATAAATTCTCTATTTTTAATCAACTGACATTATTAGCCTATATTCACAACGAACAAAATAACATATTAACACTTCTTGCATTTGCTCCACACGAAAATTTTTATAGAGATTTGAAAAAACAAGTGTAGCTAAATGCAGGTATGCCATTATTTATAAGAGGCAACTATGCAAACCAAACTAAAAAACCATTTAACTGGAGAATTACTTACCATCGCTACTTGCTGGAAATTAACACTTGTAGGTGGGAAAGTAATGGGATTTACCGACTATGACGAAGATTTAAATCTCAATAATATACTCTATAAATCTTCAAGCGGTTTTATAGCCAGCAGTATAATATTAAATAGCGATTTGAGAACTGATAATCTAGAAATTGAAGGAATATTAAATAGTGCTGATATTAAAGAAAAAGATGTTTTATCAGGAAGGCATGACTTTGCAAATATTGAAATATTTCTTGTGAATTATAAAGATTTGAGTCAGGGAATTATGAATTTGCATGCAGGAACTTTTGGTAAAGTAACATTAAATAGTGGGAGGTTTATCGCTGAAATTAGAGGTCTTGCGACAAAGCTTGAGAGAAGCATAACAGAGCTATATTCTCCTGTATGCAGGGCACAATTTTGCGATGATAGATGTAAAGCTGATGCTAAAAAGTTTAGTAGAATGAGCACAATTACTAAAGTGATAGATGAAAGAAGATTTGAAGACACTAATTTAATCGAAAGCGATGGATATTATAAGCACGGAGTGTTTAGTTCAGCAACATTTGAAGTTGTAGTTAAAGAATACAAAAATAAAGTAGTTACATTATTTGCTTCTCCTCCATATCAAATTTCTACCGGAGATAAATATTCGATACTTGCAGGTTGTGATAAAGCGTTTTTAACGTGCAAAAACAAGTTTAACAATACTGTGAATTTCCGTGGCGAACCATATATACCAGTTGTTTAGCAGCATAATTTTTAATATTATGAATAAGTATGGAAAGGTGGCTGAGCGGTCTAAAGCACACGCTTGGAAAGCGTGCACATATGAAAATATGTCGGGGGTTCGAATCCCCCCTTTTCCGCACATTATTTCTAGTATAACATAGGTTTTGTTCTTGAACGTAATAACCATATAGCATTAGCACTTCAGCTCCGCAATTTTTCAGAGTCATAATATAGCCTCACATTTTTTCAACCTGTATCTACTACAGAACAGAAACTGAATCTGCGAGAGCATGGAAATTGTCTCCAATACCTCTTAATGTATCACTTACATCAATAGATGCTGACTTGTGTGAATCAGATGGGGAAGCCTGTAAATCACACTTGAGTTTGCATACTGCCTCATCGGGCACAGTCCATGAATTTTTTTCACAGTTGTTGAGGCAATTGCGATGCCATGCGCTCACATACTGTACATCCAACTTTTGTTGTAAATCTACTCCTATTTTTTCACTCTGTAAATTTCCTAACATAATATTCTCCTTAATTAAAAAACTAATATAATTTTAACATATAAGCATTAATACCATACTAACAATAGTATGGTTGCTTTTATTGAAAATTTCGGAAGACAAAAGAAGCCTCACGCTTTTTACTGTATCTACTACAGAACAGAAACTGAATCTGCGAGAGTATAGAAACTATCTCCAATATTTTCTAATGTACTCTTTATGTCACTAGCTTGTGAAGAATATTCAGAACTCTGAGATTTCTCTGGAGCTTTGAATATATTATCTCCCCACCTTCCTGAATTTGTAGCAACAATACCTCTTTGTAAATTTCCTAACATAATATTCTCCTTAATTAAAAAATTAACATAATTATAACATATAAGCATTAATACTATACTAACAATAGTATGGTTGCTTTTATTGAAAATTTCGGAAGACAAAAGAAGCCTCACTCTTTTTTGTTAAACAGATATTGAATCATAAGTGTCCATTTCTGCTGCATGTTCCTGAGATAATTTATGAATAGTAGACATAGCAGATTTACATTCATTAACGCAGTCTGGTGAAACAAACATTACCTCATCACACTGTTCATCGTCAGTAGGATACCTCTTATTACATTTTATCTTGCATCGTGATTTATCAATCGCAAAATACCACTTATCGAAAACGTCTTCACATTCTCTGTGGCAATTGTGACGATCTTCCGCTTTGCTCTCCAACAATTTTACCTTCGGAAGAAACCTAGGTTCACTTACTGCATAAGTTTTAGGTAGATCTTGGGATCCAGTCATACAATTAACATCTATAACTTTTAAACCACATTCTCCCTCAACATCTTCTATTAAGCATTTAACGTGATTACCAGCATCTCCATGATATGATGGGTCAAGGAGCTGCCTTTCACATTCATCAGCGCAGTCCCAATCAGGAAAACGACCGCGGCGGGTACATATCTTCTCGCACTTTTCCCTATTACCACCAGATTCATTTTTCAACAATACCTTCCCTCTAATTCCATCTACCCATTTCCATCTACCTATTGACATAATATTCTCTCAAAGATTAACATTTTAACATATCAGTATTAATATTATATTAATACTAGCATAATCACTTCGCTTTCTTTATTGAAAATTTCAGGAAAATGTTGTATAATTATAGAATAGTAGAACTCGGTAAAACTCATGGCAAACGCTAATTTAGCTTTCAGTAAAGAAACCTTACAGCATCTTGCTAAATTATCTGAACTTACTAAGCAACCTGCTCAAGCATTAGCAGAAAAACTACTTAAAGAAGCAATAGATAGTGAAATGGAAGATTTTTTACTATCTGTAGTTGCTGATCAATATGATATTGAAGGTGCAGAAACAGTTGATTACAAAGATGTAAAGTGGAGATCAAGTGGACTACAAGATTAAATTTTTGAAGAATGTCACTGAAAAAGATCTTCCAGCTTTACCGATAAAAATAGAATCAAGAGTAAATAAAGCAATACAGGAACGCCTTACAGTCGATCCATTGGTGAGCCTTTATACCATAGCTTTAAAGGGTTTAGAAGACTAAGAGTCAGCGATTACCGTATTATGTATTGTGCAGACACCAAAAAACATGAAGTAACTATTATTACAATAGGACATAGGGATACCATTTACGAGAAAGCTTTGAAGGTACTTAAGAACTATGTTTTTCAATAATCGTTAAGTTACGTAAGTAAATTATAAATATTATATTATACACCTCTCCTTCCTCTTCACCTTAGGTGGCTTGCTCAGCTCAAAAATAACTCATTTTTTGCTATACCCCTATAATTTTACTACTCTACAGACTATAAAATCGACGCTAATAACGAATTAGAGATAAACGTTGCAAAGAATCGCAGTGGCTCAACCGGAAAGGTTACAGTCAGTTAATACTGGAAGGATATTAGTATGGAGCCTCAGACTCGTAAATGTCTTTTCTGTGTTTTATTGAAACACTTCATACTTTGCAGCATTTACATGATACGATAATCGCCAGTTCTCAGTCTTCTGTATCCTTTGAGTTTGTAACAAAACGATTCACCAAAATCAATTGGATTAACTGTAAGTCGCTCTTTCACTATCTCTTCAACTCTTAACTTTATTGTTTTTGGAAAAGCTCTTCTTACCAAAATTTTTCAGGAATTTAATCTTACAGCGCTTTAGTCCCACCTATAGTGGTAAGATTATCTACTTATTCTTGTATGGGAATTTACCAATCATTAAGATGCTCAGTGTAATAAGAACATATTCTAATAGTATGGAAAAATAAAATGACATTTGAAAAATATGTAAACAATGGCGTTATATCTTTAGATAATTTGCGTGACAAAACAATAGGTAAGCTTATCGATTTTGTGGACAAAAACCCAAATGTCGAAATCTTTGATTGGATAAGTAACAATACTAGTCATAACCTAAAGCATAGAAGAGGTTACAATATTAGTAATAATATGAAACTTAGGTGTATAGGTGTAGGAATTGGTTTAGTTGCTGGTCTAGTTGCAGCATGTTGTTTAGGGCAAGAAACTTTAGCTCTTATTGGCGGTTCTGGTGTAGTGTTGATTGCATTTGCTATAGTTGGTGCGTTACTTGGAGCTGGAGCGGGCTATGTTGTAGGTAAATGCCTTGATAAAATTAAGGTTACAAATATGCAAAGAGAAAGGAGTTATTAAAGGTTCGTGTTGTATTCTGAATTTCTTTCAATACTTAAAGATTTACAATCAGAGCAAACTACCTGGCCACGTGGAACTGATTTCAGCTCATCAGTTGAAACTTTACTTGAGCAGAATATGCATTTTATTTTATCACTTGGGGCGAGTGAGTGATCAACAGCAATTCTATCATCAAAAACAAAACACTCGCCTTCCCAATTACCACTTTTATTACCAGTTTTTTCAAGATAGGAAAGAATACCGCCTTTAAGATGGTAAACATCTTTAAATCCAAGGCTTTTCATATATGCTGTAGATTTCTCACATCTGATTCCACCAGTGCAGTACATAGCCACTTTCAGATCTTTACTCTCAGAGAAAGACTCTGCCCACTGAGGAAAATCGCGAAAACGCTGAGTATGTGGATTGATTGCATTTTTAAACTTGCCTAGTTTTACTTCGTAATCATTTCGTGTGTCTATCACTAAAACATCAGGTTGAGAGATAAAATCATCCCAATAATCTGGATCAACGTACTGGCCTCTAACGGAAGTATCGAGATTACTTACACCAAGATTCACAATTTCTCTTTTTAATCTCACTTTCATCTTACTAAATGGTTGATATTCTGCTGCACTCTCTTTCCATGTAAGGTCCCTTAGTCTATAATCAGAACATAGAAAATCGAATATTTTATCAATCGCGTTTCTTTCTCCAGATACAGTTGCATTAATACCCTCTTCTGCAAGGAGTATAGTGCCTTTTAATTCAACGTTGTCGCATGCAACTTTTATTTCGTCTTTCATGTCATAATAATTAGAGAGTTTTACAAAATGATAGAAAGTTGCAATGACAAAACTCATAATTAATTAGTTTATCGATTTAAAACATAATATATAAAATTATGAAGATATTCAATAGGACGGCTGTTAATTACTGGATATCTTTAGTTTTTGCATATAACATTTTAATATCAAATATAGATTCAAGTTAATGTTTCTGAGAGTATTTAAAAATATATTCTTGTTTTTAGTAAGTGTATTATTTGTCTGCCCTATACTATCGTTAATATCGATTCTATTTACAGAATCAGCAAACTCTGGATGGGTAATTAGTAGACTTTTTCCTGAATATATACTCAATACGTTGATTTTGATGATAGGAGTAGGGTTAATATCCTTTATATTTGGAGTAATTCCAGCTTGGCTTACTACATTTTTTTCGTTTCCCGGAAGTAGAATTTTTGAGATTGCCTTATTCTTTCCGATATCAATTCCTGGATATATAGTATCGTTTGTTTATGTAAACACGTTAGAGTTTTCAGGTCCGATTCAGAGCTTGTTAAGAGATACTTTTCAATTGGGCAAAGGTGACTATTGGTTTCCCGAGATCAAATCCCTAGGTGGTGGAATATTAGTAATGGGATTTAGTCTATATCCATACGTTTATATGTTGGTCCGCTCAAGTCTAAAGAGCGTTAGTAACTCAGTCACTATTGCATCAACACTTGGGTTCTCCTCATTACAGAGTCTGTTTTCTGTCATCATACCCTCCATACGTCCATCAATTATAGCTGGGTTATCCTTGGTACTAATGGAAGTAATTACAGATTTCGGCACACCACAGTTTCTTGCTATCGATACTTTCACGACAGGAATATACCGTACTTGGTTTTTATTGCATGACAAATATTCAACTACTGTTTTGGCAGTTGCAGAACTGATTTTCGTTGCAACACTAATAGTTATCGAGAAAAAACTACAAAAAAGAGAAATATCTTACTCTTCAATCAATACTAATGCAGATTATCACAATAAACGTATTATAAACGGTTCTATATCGTTGATCTTTTCTTATCTTATGTGTTTATTGCCGATATTAATAGGCTTTATTTTACCAATGATTCCACTTATATATTGGAGCATAGAGAAAGGCTTTTTCATATACGAAGCAAGATTTTACAATATAATAGCAAATAGTGTTGGTTTATCATTTATTACCGCATTAATCTCAATTAGCATTGCGATAATTATTGGATATACAGCGCGTAGAAACAAGGTAATAAGCAACGTAGCACGTCTCATTTCTCTTGGATATGCAATTCCAAATGCAATTATTGCAATTAGCATAATAATGTTTTTAAGCAGAATATCTTCTTTCATTACTCAATATATTGTAGAAATTAGCTTGGTAGGAACTATTGGTGCATTAGTTTACTCATATTTATTTCGTTTTTTTGCTATATCTTTCAAGGCGATAGAGTCGGGACTCAAAAAAACACCAAATGAAATTGAATGGACTGCATATACTATGGGTCATGGGCCTATTTCCACGTGCCTGAATATTCATATTCCCCTTATCAAGAAAAGCATACTATCGGGATTTCTGCTCGTGTTTATGGATACGGTAAAAGAACTCACGGCAACACTAATTATCAGACCATTTAATTTTGAAACTATATCAACTAGAGTATATGAACTTGTCAGCGATGAGCGTTACAGAGAAGCTGCCCCATTTTCGTTAATGATAGTTATTATAGGTTTAACCTCTACAATAATCTTATTCACACTTGATGATAAGAATCAAAAATAAACTATTTTGCATCTGTTCAGCAGAGTAACAAAATAAGATAGACGAAAAAAGACAACTATAGAAGCAAATGGTCAGTGCTTTCGTGTTTATCAACTTAGTTGAATCTCAGTATCAGCTACTCGGATGACATTATGGAAGCTCAAATGACAAAACAAGAAGCACTGGTTTCAGATGCACTTAAACAAATACACTATCTTGATGATCAATGAGGTCTAGTGTTAACGTATGGACTATCTAAGGAAAAGGGTGGTACCATAACATCAAAGGTTTTTATGCTCTCTTCGCTCAGAAATTCATATTTACCCTGCATTATTCCTGATGGTGTATTTAAGTATGTTCCACTTGTATATTTGAATACCTCTCCAGATTTTATTACAGGTTGTTCTCCAATAACACCAACTCCAGCAATTTCATTTATTTTGCCCTTATGATCTATTATTCGCCAATAGCGACTTAATAATTGAATGGTTGATGAGCTTTTATTTTTTATCTTAACATTATACATCCATACGTAACAATTTTCATAAGGAATGGATTGCTCTTCAATGTAAATTGGCAAAACTGTAACTTCAACAGAATTAGTAATAAGTGTGTATTTCATGGTCATCGTAAAGTGTTCATGATAAAAATTTAACACACTTCAATTATACACTTTTTTCATAGATTTTCCAAGCATATTATCGTACTCTAACTAGGAAATATTAATCTACATGATGAACAAAACAGATCCACTGGATAAAAAAGTGATAGGAATAATAGGAAGTGGGCAATTAGGTAAAATGACTGCTATCGCTGCAATAAAACTTGGGCACAAAACGCATATTTTTGCCAGTGCTAAAAACGATCCAGCTTGTTCTGTTGCTGATGATTTAACAATAGCAGACTTCTGTGATAAGAGGGCACTTGAATCTTTTGCACAGAGTGTGGATTTAGTCACTATTGAGTCTGAAAATATTCCATGTAGTGCAATTGATATTGTGTCGCTGCACGCAGATTTTTATCCAGGCAAAAAGGCGTTACACATTTCGCAAAATAGGCTGAGAGAGAAAGATTTTATTAGAGATTTAAGCATAAAAACTGCTGATTACAAAAGTATACAAAATTATAATCAGCTACTAGAAAGTAGTGAAACTTTTAGCTATCCAGTGAGGCTAAAAACAACAGAAATGGGTTATGATGGAAAAGGACAATATGTGATTGAAAATGATTCTGAACTGAAGCAATTTGCTTCCTTCGATTGGAATAAAGAGTACATTCTTGAAGCAAGTGTTGATTTACTGAAAGAGGTTTCAATAGTCGTTGCAAGAAATAAAAACGGTAAAGTAGCTTTTTTTCCTATAGCAGAGAATCACCACGTTGACGGAATACTTAATACTTCAATAGCACCAGCTAAAATAGATAATAAATTAGCCCAAGAGGTACAAAAAACTGCAAAGAAAATAGCAACTGCGCTTGATGTAGTAGGAATCCTAGCTATTGAATTTTTCATCACTCAAAATCATGAATTACTAGTTAATGAATTGGCCCCAAGACCCCACAATTCTTGCCACTGGAGCTTGGATGCATGCAACGTTAGTCAATTCGAGCAGCTGGTGAGGGTAATATGCGGATTACCTATGCAGGAAGTAGTATTACGCTTTCCTTGCATGACAAAAAATATAATAGGTAATGATATATATAATTCTCACAAATATTTGAGCAACGAAAGAGCTAGTTTAACCATATATGGGAAAAAAGAGGTTAGGGACAAGCGTAAAATGGGACATGTCAATATAGATTTAAGTTATTGAGCTATAAATGCTCTTTGATCAAGATCTCCAAGATCTGCACTATATTTAGTGCTGCACCTTTGCGTAGATTATCAGCTACTATCCACATATTTAATCCGTGTTTAACGGTATCGTCTTGTCTAATACGCGATATGTATACGGCATCCTCTTGCACAACATCAATCTGAGTCATATATCCACCATCTTCGCGCTTATCTTTCACTAAAACTCCATCGTCTTCACTGAGCATTTCACGAGCTTCTTCTTCAGTTATATGCTGATCAAATTCTACATTTACTGCTATAGCATGACCAACAAGAACAGGTACTCGGACACAAGTTGCAGTTACTTTTATATCCTCTTCTAAAATTTTTTTTGTCTCCTCTTGCATTTTCCACTCCTCTTTTGTAGAACCATCTTCCATGAACTCTCCTATATGAGGAATGCAATTAAATGCTATTTGCTTAGGAAATATTTCAGGTTTTTTAGCTTCATTCATAAAGATTTTTTTTGTCTGATTGTAAAGCTCATCCATTGCTGCTTTACCTACACCAGAAGTTGATTGATAAGTTGAAGCAACGATTCTCTTTATTTTTGCTTTTTTGTGTAATAAATGTAATGCCAGCAACATTTGTATTGTAGTACAGTTTGGATTAGATATTATGTTATGGTTTTTATATTCCGTAATTTTATCTTTGTTGATCTCTGGAATAACTAGTGGCACGCCTTCTTTCATCCTAAAATAGGAAGTGTTATCTATCACAACGCACCCAGCCTCAGTTGCAATTGGTACGTATCTCTCAGAAACATGAGATTCTGCACAGAAAATGGCTATATTAGTTCCAACGAAGTCATAATCCTCAAGGCATAAAACTGTTAACTCTTTGTCACCAAAACTCACCTTTTTTCCCTTTGATTTTTTCGATGCAAAAGCAACAACAGAATCTATCGAAAATTTTCCCTCTTTTTGAAACTCAGCAAGCATGGTCAATACCTCATATCCTACTCTTCCTGTTGCTCCAATAACTGCAATCTTACATCCCATATAAATAAACCTCTGATTTTAAAGCTATATTATATTTTTACTGATAAAATTTACAATTACTTTAATATTTTTACCTTGCAATTAACCATAATTTAGTTATAATTATAAGACACTAGTAATATTGCATGGTAGAATGAAATGAGTAAAAAACATGATGACACTAAGGTCAAACCTGCAGTATCTGCATTTCAAAAGCCTGAAAAAATCAATAGATTAGAGATTCAAAATGTTCTTTCGAAAAAAAGCAAGCCAGCGATAAATTTTGATGATAAAAAGTATGGTGTGAAAATTTCTAAGATAGACCAGCATCTTTCAAACAAGAAGCAAGAATCTTTTGGATTAAGAGATTTTTTAAGTTCAATACCAATAATAGGAAGATCTTTAGTGAAAATTTTCACGCCTGAAAAAGAAGAGTATAAAAAACTGCAATCGCAAATAGGTCTTTCTAATAAAGCAAAAAATGAGATCTACATAGATAATAAACGCACAGAAGAAGTAGGTAGCAAACTTGAGAATGGTAATATTGAACAAGTAGATAAAGAGAAAAAAAATCTTGGCCCATAAATATTAACCATTTAAAGTGTATCTCTCACTACTGAATTTGTTGCACAGAAGTTTTGCAGTACCAAAATAAATAAATGGGTATGCCACTTGCAGTGAACAGGCTCGAAGTCAGCAGAGTACCTACAGGGGTTTCTAATATCACCCAACAACAAAAGGTTGTTGCTATGCTACCAATTAAAAGCTTATAACAACTCCTCTCCTGTATAATAACCTTTAGAAAGGCAAAACAGCACGCAAGATAAACGAACAAAAATGAAATTACAGAAAAGTCAATAATCGACGTAATCTGCTGGGCAAAATTGTTGTTTGAAGTGAGAATTAGTAAAATTGCAGTTCCAATTGAACTAACTGTTATTCCCCAAAAAGGAGAGCCATGCTTGTTCCTTTTAGCAAAGAATTTTGGCATTAGTCTATCTTCTGCAAGACCAAAAGCAACTTGTCCACTAGATAAAACCCAAGCGTTTAGACTGCCAACACAAAAAATGAATGCAACTATAGAAACAATTAAATGCCAATTACCAGAAAACATAATTTTTATCGCATCAACATATGGTGCTCTTGAACTTGCTAAATTGTTGCCATTGATCAATCCCATAATTGCAAAATTGTTGATAAAATATATAACAGCAACACAAACTGTGCCAAGCACCACAGCTTTTGGTATAGTTTTAGCTGGATTATCAACTGACCCTGCAGGTGCTGTTGCCAATTCAAGTCCAATAAAACACCATAAAGTAAGGAGTGTAGAGCGGGCAAGAATTTGCGATGTTGTAAGACTTAATATTTCTTCACTTATGATAAAATTATTTCTATCGAAAAAAAACAACGCTGCTACAGGTATTGCAAGCAATACAGCAACCTTCACAACCGTGAGCAGAAACTCAACGCGCCCTGCAGTGGCTATTCCCCTTAAATTTATTAATGTAATGATTGTAAATAACAACAGCTCTAAAAATAAACGCATACTTTTGATATCTTCATGGAAAAATGGTGTAAGATAGCCAACACCCACAACTATTAAAGCTGTTGTACTAACCCATGAGATTACCCAATATGTCCAACCAACAAAGAACGCTGCAGCAGGACCAAAAGTATGTTTCACATAAACGTGAGGACCTCCTGTTTCTGGAAACTTTGCACATAGCGTAGCAAAAACTAGCGCAAGAGACACAGCACCAGCTCCTGATATCATCCAACTTATAAGGCTATAAGCGCCATATGGAGCAAGGCTAATTGGAAGCATAAAAACCCCAGAGCCGATCTGACTACTAATGACTAAAGCAAAAACAGCCCAAAAACCTATTTTATTTGACACAATACCTCTTAATTCTATTAATGTAAGCCAGTAGTATAGCTTAAGAATTTTAGCAAATAAAAAATTTAAGTTAAGTTTTTAGTTTATGATACCAAAGTAGATAAATAAGTGTTCCGCTTAAAGGGAATAGACTTGATATTAACAATGTTTTTATAGAAGTCTCGTATATTACCCAACAGCAAAAAGATACAGCCACACCTCCAATTAAAAATTTGCAGTAGCTTTTGTCTTGTATATTAACTTTGAGAAAAGCAAGGCTACATGCTAAGTAGATAAACAAAAATGACACCACAGAGATATCAATTATTGAAGTTACTTGCTCAGCAAAACTTTTGTTTGACGTTAGGATAAGTAAAACTAACACCCCCAAAGTACTGAGTATTATTCCCCATAATGGAGCATCATGCTTATTTTTTTTGCCAAAAAATTGCGGCATTAACTTGTCTTTTGCAAGGCCTAAGGTGACCTGTCCATCAGCTAAAAACCAAGCATTTAAATTACTTACAGAAACGATAAAGGCAACAACAGAAATAATTAAATGCCAATTACCTGGAAACATAATTTTTATCGCATCAACATATGGTGCTTTTGAACTAGCTAGGTCATTACCACTTATCAATCCCATAATTGAAAGACTATTGATGAAATATATCACAGCAACACAGACTGTTCCAAGCACTATAGCCCTTGGTATTGTTTTAGAGGGATTATTGACAGATCCTGCAGGTGCTGTTGCTGATTCAAGCCCAATAAAACACCATAAAGTAAGGAGTGTAGAACGAGCAAGAGTTTGTGATATTGTAAAGTTTGATACTTCCTCGCTTACAATAAAATTATTTTTATCAAAGAAAAACAACCCTGCAATAGGTATTGCGAGAAGTGCAATAATTTTAACAATGGTCAGCAGAACCTCAACACGGCCAGCAGTAGTTACTCCTCTTAAGTTTATTAGCATAATAGCTAAAATTAATATTATTTCTAAAAGCAAACGTATATCTTGTATATCATTATGAAAAAGTGGAGCTAAATAACCGATACTTGCAATCGTTACAGCAGTTGAGCTAACCCACGAACTTACCCAATATGTCCAACCAACAAAAAAAGCTGCTGTAGAACCAAAAGCATGTTTCACATAAATATGAGGACCGCCCGTTTCTGGAAATTTTGCGCAGAGTGAAGCAAAAACCAAAGCTAGAGATATAGCACCAAATCCTGAGATTACCCAGCTTATAAGGCTATAAGCGCCATACGGAGCGAGGCTAATTGGAAGCATGAAAATTCCAGAGCCAATTTGGCTACTAATCACCAAGGCGAAAATAGCAAAAAAACCTATCTTATTTGACACAGTAATCTTTATCTTAATAGATTAATAATATAATTGAAGCTCAGAAATTTCAATCGATCTTTTTTATACAAAATTTGCATTTTTTTAATTTAAGCATATTTTTATTTATGCATATAATAAAAAAAGCTAAGAGAATTAATAACAGATGAAGTCATAGATGCAGCAATATCTTATCAGATAAATGAGATAGAAGTTCCTGCAGAACCATCTACTTATCTTGAAAAGATGAAAGCATTTTTTGCAGGGCATACAAGATTCTCTGCTGCTTAGAGCTCTGAGACTTGCCTAAGCTTTGATTGTGAGTTAGGCGTGAAGCTAAAATTGGTATTTACAATTAACTCACAGCAAACTAAACGATGGCAATCTGGCCGTCTTCTAATTTTTCCTTATTGATTTGTAGCAGATTCTTTGTTATGGTTATGAAAAGAAACCTCATTAGTATACTTTGATAGGTGAGTATTACATATGATAATATTGATAACAAATGATGATGGTTTTGAAAGTGAAGGAATAAGACTACTTAGAGAAATTGCACACAATTTTGCATCGGAAGTATGGATAGTGGCACCAGATACTGACAGGAGTGGATCTGCAAGATCTCTTGATTACCCAGTGAAACAATCTATTAGAATAAACCAACATAGTGAAAGGGAGTTTAGTGTGTCTGGTACTCCCTCAGATTGTGTTATTATCGCGTTAAATAAAATTATGAATAAGAAACCAGACTTAATATTATCTGGAGTAAATATTGGATCAAATGTCGGAGATGATATTTGTTATTCAGGCACAATCGGTGCTGCAATGGAAGGTGCTGCAAGATCTATACCTTCTATTGCGCTGAGCCAAGTTTATCATGATAAAATAGACTGGAACAATACAAAAGTTTTTGCACCAAAGGTTATCAGCAAGCTAATGAAAGTTGGTTGGCCTAAAGATATAGTGATGAGTATAAATTTTCCTGCTACAGAAAAAGTGAAAGGAGTAGAATTTGCTGAACAAGGTGAATATAACATTGATGGTGATTTAACTTTTACTGAAAACTTAAATGGTTCTTTGAGCTTAAATTGGTCTCGGGAACACTCAGGCAGTGGTAGTGTAGATAAAATAAAAGGAGGTTTTATTACTATTACACCGATAAAATTAGATTTTACAGATTATGATACATTAAATGCTATGAAAAATTCTTGTGCAGAGGAATTTTCTTCTATAGCTAACACTCCTATTGCTTCTGATTAGATATTTTCTACGATTTTATCGCGAGCAATCATTTTTTCTTCACCCGTGTCCATGTTTTTAATTTTTAAAGTTTTACTGCTTAGCTCTTCATCACCAAAGATTAATACAACTTTTGCATTTGCTTGATTTGCTTTTTTCATTCGGGTTTTTAGAGTTCCACTATGTTCATAAACTACGTATAAACCATTTCTGCGTAATTCACTTGCAAGTGTTAGAGCATGTTCTTCAGCTTCTCCACCGATTGGAATTATATAAATAGGCCTCTCTTTTTTTTCAGCATAGTTGATTAATTCCATTATGCGTTCAATACCTCCTGCAAATCCTATCGCTGGAGTGTGTTTTCCACCTACTGAAGATACTAGATTATCGTATCTTCCACCGGCAAAAACTGCTCCTTGTGCACCTAAATCTTCTGTGACAAATTCAAATACTGTGTGACAATAATAGTCTAGACCTCGAACTAATTTGCTATTTACAGTGTAAGGTATGCCAAGAGCTTGGAGTCCATTTAACACCTGGTCAAAGAAATATGAAGATTCTTTTGTATAATAATCACTGATTTTTGGTGCGTCAGAGATTATTTCTTTATCTGTCTTATCCTTAGAGTCTAATATTCTGAGTGGGTTTTTAATCAATCTATTTTGACTATCTTCTGATAGGTCATTTTGAAACTTTTTTAAATACGATATCAAAGCTTCTCTATACTTACTTGTTGTTTCACTATCACCCAGAGAGTTGATTTCCAGCTTTACATTTTTATTGATGCCAAATTCAGTTAGTAAGTGCTGAGCGAGTGATATCAATTCAATATCAGCTTTTGGATCTTCTATGCCAAAAACCTCAAAATTTATCTGATGAAATTGCCTTTGTCTTCCCTTTTGCGGTCTTTCATAGCGAAATGCAGGCCCTATTGAAAATAATTTTATCGGCGTTTGCAGTTTTTTTTCAATGAGTAACCTAACAATAGCTGCAGTGAACTCAGGACGCAGAGTTATGCTCTTTCCCCCTTTATCATTAAAGGTGTACATCTCTTTAGTGATGATATCTGAGCTATCACCTAAAGTCTTTGTGAAAACTTCCGTATATTCAAATATCGGAGTTTGAGCAGGCAAAAAGCCGTATAAACTTGAGATTCTATTTGCTGTTTGCTCTATGTATTTAGATTTATACCATTCATCAAACAGGAGATCTTTCGTTCCTCTAACTGTTTGATTAGTCATAGCATAGTCTCTATACCTGAAACTTCTGGTATGTGATAGCTTAGCATATTCTGCACTCCTTGCTTTAAAGTAATTGCAGCACTTGGGCATCCGGAGCAAGCTCCTTGTAACTCAACATAAACTATCCCGTCTTTATAGCCACGAAATTTGATATCACCACCATCTTGAGCAACTGCAGGTTTAATATAACTTTCCATCAATTCTTTTATTCTATTTACAATTTCTATATCATTTTCATTAAAGAATTCTTCCTCTAGCATTTTATTATCACTTACTCCTTCTTTATCAAATGCTTTTCCACCAGAAGTAAAGTGATCCATAATTGTAGTTAAAATTTCCACCTTTACTATATCCCAATTCATTCTATCTGATTTTGTTACCGAAATAAAATCATGACCAAAAAATACTCTTACAACATGTTCTATTTGAAAAAGATTTACTGCTAGTTTGGAGTTCTTTATTTCATCTGCATTTGAAAAATCAGCTGTTTCTCCTTCGCTCAGAATTTCAAAACCAGGAAGAAATTTCAGCGTGTTTGGGTTTGGTGTTTCTTCAATCTGGATAAACATGTTATTTACCATGACAATTATAATTGTTACTATTTAATCATAAAATGATAAAAAAATATACATGTCATTCATCTTCTTCCTTTTTTTGATATTCACAATAATCACGTTTGTTTTACCTAGCGTTGTTGTATTTTTTCTCTTTTTGGCAAAGAGAAATAACATAAGTTTTATGATGAACTCTATATTAAGTAAGTTTTTGAACGAATTTAACAGCAGTAAAAGTTACACCAAAAATTACACTGGTGATAATATGTCCAAAGATGAAGCATTAAAAATACTGGGGCTGAATTCCGAGGCAAGCCAAAATGAAATCAATAAGGCATACCAAAATTTAATGAAACTGGTCCATCCAGACAAGGGAGGCTCGGAATATTTTGCACAAAAGTTAAACGCAGCACGTGATAGATTGCTAAAGACCTAATTTTTAACTATTGTTTTCTCTGTAAATTTTACTTGTAAATACTAAATCATGTGATACAAAGCCAAGGGCGTTGTCTTATAGGAGGTATTTGATGCGAAAATACAGAATAGAAGAGTTAAGGAATAAATTGTTTATTGCTATAAACAAACTTGATTTTGAGAAAGTTAAAAGATGTGTTAGAAAGGCAAAGATTAAAGGTGTACAAAACGATATTATTAATGGTAAGCAATATGGCATGGCACCTATACATTTTGCTACTTACAGAGCTAACTCAAAGATATTGCAGTTTTTGATTAACAATGGTGCTCGTGTTAATGCTGTGAGTGATGCGTGCATTGTTCCTTCCGTATCCATTGTTGTAACATATGATATGGAGAAAGTTGTATTTGATTGTATTCACGGCAACACTAGCTTTCAAGGAATGCAAAATTTTACAGCTTTACACTTAGCACTTTATCAGTGTCGATTAGATATAGCAAAAGTTCTGCTTGATAATAATATTGATATTAATATTAGAAGTACAAATGGCAAAATAGCATTTGAGGTTATTCCAGGTTATGAAAGTCTTTGCAGTGATGGCTGTGACATAAAAAAAATATTCTTAGCTGTGTTAAGATTTCATAAAAATAATTGTACAGAACTATTACTTTCTGCTAGAATAAATACTAAGTTAGAATTAGAAGCTGGTGATACTCCAGATCCTGAACCAAGTAGTGCAGTAAAACCTTTTTCTTTTATTAATAGTATATTTAGTTGGGTAACCACTGCCACACTCAATGGCTTATTCAGCAGTTCTCCTACTTTACTTCCTGCACAGCAATCTGTTGATCACTTCGCTGGTAGCCCAATTGGTTCTTCACAAGTTGATTTTAATTCAACAGCTCTACTAACTGATGTAATGATCAGAAAGTTCACAGAGAAAAAATACTCAAGGCCACTAGAAGATTCACTTCTCACAATACAAGAAATTAGAGAAAGAAGGCTTAACACTATAGAAAAAAACTTCGAGACAGCACTTAGTAAGTGTGAAAAACTTTATCAACATCCTGAAAGTTCATTAAGCAATTTAACGATACCTAAAGGTATGCATCAAAAGTCCCTCTAAATCAGTTAAAATAAGCACTCGAATTCGAGTGCTTTATTTACAAAACTTATCCCTTATTTCCTTTTCTAAAGCATATTGCTTCTTATTAAGAGCAAAAAAATTTGAATAAGGAAGCTCAGCATGTCTTGTGCGAAAGTTAAAGTGATAGATTGCTGAAGACCTAATTTTTAACTATTGAAATTTTTTCTCTGTAAATTTCACTTGCACATACTAAATTGTGTGATATAAAGCCGGGAACGTTGTCTTTTAGGAGGTATTTGATGGAAAGACAAGAAATAATTGAGAGCCTGAGAAAAAAATTATTTTCTGCTATAAACAGAGATGATTTTGAGAAAGTTAAAGAATATATTGAAGAGGCAGAACATAGACACATAAAAAATGAGATTTTGAATAATGAAAAATATAGTATGAAGCCTATGCATTCTGCTACTTACATAGGTAACTTAAAGGTATTGCAGTTTTTGTGTGACAGTGGTGCTGATGTTAATACTACTATTAGCAGTCGATATTTGAGTACTCCCTTACACATTGCTGCTATTAATGGCAAACTAGAAATAGCACAGTTTTTACTTGATCGTGATGCTAACATCAATGCTACAAATTATAAAGGCTTTACACCTTTGTACTTAGCATTTAACCATTGTCATTTAGATATGGTAAAACTCCTACTCTGTAGAGGTGCTGATGCTAGTATTCAAAGTCAGTACGGCAAAACAGCATTAGATGTTGTTGGAGGTTATAGAAAAGATAGATGTAATAGCAATAGTAAAATTCAAGAGATAGAATATGTATTGAGCAGTGCTACTGAAGATGATTGTGAAGCAAAATTAACTTCTATAAAAGCAGGTGTTAAGGTAGGGTTAGACGCTAATGACGCCACAGATTCTGTAAGTAGTGCAGCGAATCTTTCATTATTCCCTACCAAAGCAATCAAGATAGAATTGGAAGTTAGTAATACCACAGACTTGACAAGTAGAACAGTGAATTCTTCCTTCACTCTTATCAGAGAAAATTTTGAAGAAGTTAGCAGCACTGCAAGCAATGCAGTAAAACCTTCTTCTTTTATTAATAGTATATTTAGTTGGATAACTACCACCATCAGTGGCTTATTCAGCAGCGCTCCTGCTTTACCTACTGTACAGCAATCTGTTGCACATTTAACTGGAAGCCCAATTGGTTCTTCACAAATTGATTGTAATGGAACAGTTCTGCTAACTGCTGTAGCAATAAGTAAGTTCACAAGAAAACAACATTTTAGGCCACTAGACGATTCACCTTTGACAGCAGAAAAAAATAAAGAAAGAGAACTTGACATTATAGAAAAAAAATTCGAGACGGCACTTAGTAATTGTGAAAAACTTTATCAATGTCCTCGAAGTTCATTAAGCAATTCAACAATATCTAAAGGTGTATGTCATCAAAAGTCCCTTTAAAACAAGCACTCAAATTTGAGTGCTTGTTTTTGTGAAATCTACTCTTTAAAGTTAAACTTTTTATTGTTTATTAGCGTTAAATTGTTACAATACAATGAGTTAAGATGACAAAGCTTTAAGTTATGGAAGATGATAGCAAAAAAGAAATAATAGAAGAAAAAGGTATATTAGGTTGGATAGAGTATAGACTGCCTATATTTTCTTTTCTAAAACATACTGCTTCTTATCAAGTACCAAAAAATTTAAATTATGCTTGGAATTTTGGTTCTTTAGCTGGTATAGCGCTGATTTTACAAATAATAACAGGTATATTTCTTGCCATGCACTACACTCCGCATGTTGATCATGCATTTAATAGTGTGGAGCGTATAATGCGTGACGTAAGTTATGGATGGCTGATACGTTATACTCATGCTGTTGGGGCGTCGCTCTTCTTTATGGTGGTTTATGTTCATATCATGCGTGGATTATATTACGGATCTTATAAGAGACCGCGAGAAATGGTATGGTTTATTGGCATATTTATATTTTTTGCAATGATGGCAACTGCCTTTATGGGATATGTTCTTCCATGGGGACAAATGAGTTTTTGGGGTGCAACAGTTATAACTAATTTATTCTCGGCTATACCTTTAATTGGTGATAAAATAGTTATATGGCTATGGGGAAGTTTCTCTGTTGATAATCCAACGCTCAATCGTTTTTTTGCGCTGCATTATCTTATGCCTTTCATTATTATCGCTTTAGCTATGTTGCATGTTGTTGCTCTGCATAGGTTTGGCTCTAATAATCCAAGTGGAATAGAAGTCAGGTCAGATAAGGATACCATTCCTTTTTATCCTTACTATATAGCAAAGGACTGCATAACTTTTGGTTTATTTTTTATAATTTTATTTGCATTTGTTTTTTATGCCCCTAATTATCTTGGGCATCCTGATAATTATATAGAGGCTGATCCTATGGTAACTCCAGTACATATAGTGCCAGAGTGGTATTTCTTACCTTTTTATGCGATGCTGCGTTCAATTCCAAATAAACTTATTGGTGTACTTACCATGTTTGGATCTATTTTAGTGTGGTTTCTTTTGCCTTGGCTCGATAAATCAAAGGTTAAAAGTGGTTCCTACCGTCCATTATTTAAGAAATTTTTTTGGGTTTTTGCAATAAATTTTGCATTTCTTGCCTGGCTTGGGGGACAAGAAGTTAAGGAGCCTTACATTACTTTAAGTAGGCTTTCAACTCTTTATTATTTTTCATATTTTGTGATAATTTTACCTTTACTTAGTAAGTATGAGAAACCAAAAAAATTACCAAAAACAATAAGCGATTCCGTGCCGGAGATGAAGTGATGCTATTGGTGAAAGTTGCTGTGTTTTGTGTATTATTTTTCGCTAATTCTCTATCTGCAGAGGAGTTTAAACCTTTACCAAATAAGAAAATCGACTGGAGTTTTGATGGAATTACTGGATCTTTCGATAGAGAGTCAATTCAGCGTGGCTATAAAGTATACAAGGAAGTCTGTGCTGCTTGCCATTCAATGAATAGAATAGCGTTTCGTAACTTGCAAGATGTTGGTTTTTCCGAAGAGGATGTAAAACAAATTGCAGCCTCTTACCAAGTGAAAGATGGTCCAAATGATTTGGGTGAAATGTTTGATAGGCCGGGAGTGTCTTCGGATTATTTTATTGCACCTTTTGATACAAAAGAAGCAGCTGCAGCAAGTAATAATGGTGCAATTCCACCAGATTTATCACTCATTGTTAAAGCAAGGCACGATGGTGCAAATTACATCTATTCACTGCTCATTGGTTATCAAAATGGTGAACACGATGAGAACGGTTTATATTTTAATCCATATTTTTCAACAGGCAGGTTAGCTATGGCACCACCATTATCTGAAGGAATGGTAGAATATGATGGTGCAAGGCAAGCTACAGTTGAAAGTATGTCATATGATGTGGTAAATTTCTTACAATGGGCAGCAGAGCCAGAAATGGAACGCCGACATAAACTTGGGTTAAAAATAGTGACATACTTTATAATTTTGACGGTGTTTTTTGTATTAACCAACAACAGGATTTGGAGCAGTCTCTATAAAAAGAAAAAATAGAGTTTTTTATGTTCATTCTTTCATACCTTATTTACACTAGCAAATGTATTGTATAGTAATAAATACATTATGAAAATATAAAGGTATGGAATTTCAAATAGTTACACATTTTCAGCCAGCTGGAGATCAACCACAGGCAATAGACAACTTAGTTGCAGGGTTAAATAGTAATAAAAGAGATCAGGTTTTGCTTGGAGTTACTGGCTCTGGAAAAACCTTCACTATGGCAAATGTTATTGCAAGAACAAACAGGCCTGCATTAATTATGGCACATAATAAAACTTTAGCGGCGCAGCTTTACGAGGAGATGAGAGGATTTTTCCCTCACAATGCTGTTGGATACTTCATTTCTTATTATGATTATTATCAGCCTGAGGCTTATTCGCCACAAACAGACACTTATATTGAAAAAGACTCTTTAATAAATGAAAGAATTGATATGCTACGCTATTCTGCTATATGCTCTCTTTTGGAGCGTAGGGACACGATTGTAGTTGCGAGTGTTTCTTGTATATATGGTCTTGGTTCGCCTGAGAGCTATCTCAGCATGACCTTGACTTTAAGTGCTGGAGATAAGATTCATGTTAATGACTTTCTGAATAATTTAGTTAATCTCCAATATAAACGTTCTGATGTCAGATTTGAGCGAGGATATTTCAGAGTGCGCGGCGATATTATTGATATATTTCCTGCCTATTATGAAAATAAAGCTTGGCGTTTATCATTGTTTGGTGATGAAATAGAGGAAATTTCTGAGATTGATGCCATGAACGGCAATATTATCAGACGCATAGATACAGTCACCATTTTTCCAAATAGCTATTACACTACATCACGTGAGACTCTTTTGCAAGCAGTTCAATTGATTAAAAAAGAACTACATGAACGCCTGGATTATTACTATTCACAGAACAAAATTGTTGAAGCAAAACGCCTTGAGCAGCGTACTAATTTTGATATTGAAATGATGATGGCAACGGGAGTGTGTAAAGGTATTGAAAATTATTCGCGTTATCTTTACGGAATGAAAGCCGGAGATCCACCGCCTACATTGTTTGAGTATTTACCTAAAGATGTAATTTTATTTGTTGATGAAAGCCATGTAACCGTTCCCCAGATAGGTGCAATGTATAGCGGTAATGAAGCACGTAAAAAGAAATTGATAGATTATGGTTTTAGGCTACCTTCTGCTTTTGATAACCGTCCATTAAAATTGGAAGAGTGGGAGGCAATACGGCCACAGACTATTTACGTTTCGGCTACTCCAGGAAAATATGAATTAGAAAAGACTAATCACGCATTTATAGAGCAAGTTATCCGCCCAACAGGATTGACAGATCCCATCTGCATCATAAAACCAACAGGGAGTCAGGTTGATGATGTGATTCATGAGGCACAAGTGACGATAAAAAAAGGGTTTTGTATTCTAATTACCACATTGACAAAAAAAATGGCTGAAAAACTAGCTGAGCATATGAGTGAGCTCAGTATGAAAGTAACTTACCTACATTCAGATATTGGTGCACTGGAAAGAATTGAAATTATATGCAAATTAAGATCTAAAGAAATAGATGTTCTTGTTGGCGTTAACTTGTTGCGGGAAGGTCTTGATATTCCCGAGTGTGGATTGGTTGCAATTTTAGATGCTGACAAAGAAGGGTTTTTACGATCAGAGACTTCGCTCATTCAAACGATAGGTCGTGCTGCACGAAATGTTGAAGGCAGAGTAATTTTATATGCAGACAAAATTACTAATTCTATGGATCGTGCACTGAAAGAAACTGAAAGGAGAAGAAAGAAACAGACAGAGCATAATACACTGCATAATATTGTACCAAAAACTATAATAAAGCCTATATCAAATACTTTACGGGAAAAAGTGGTGATTGAGGATTTTAGTCAGAATGATCTAAGCAGTTTGAAAAAACAAATGTTGAAGCATGCTGAAAATTTAGAGTTTGAAGAGGCAGCAAAAATAAAAAGTATTATTGAAAGGTTTAATAATAGATCCACTGCATAATTAGAAAAAAGATGAATAATTAATAGCTAAACTGACTTTGATTTATCAACAATTTGAAAAAACATCATTCGAGTGGCAGAAAAATGAGCCAGTTCATGATAATTTCAAATTTTCACCTTTTATCTTATAGGTAATGATTGTTGAACTTATTTCTTTCTTGAGATTATGTACAGACTCTAACAAATTAAATCTCACAACAAATTTGTTGTTTCATAGCTTTTATATCATACTACAATTGCAACTGTTTTAACAATAATCAGAGCCTAAAAGAGGTTTATTATCAATGGACTATTTATAAAAAATCTTATGGAAAATAAAGCTTGGTTCATTTGGCTAATCAGTAACTTGATTGTTGTATTCAGCAATATGCAGATAATCTACACCTTTATAAGCGTGAATCTTGAAAAAGAACTTGGGCTCACAATCGCGCAAGTTGCACTAGCTAATTCAGCATATACTTGGACTTTTGCTATCTCACAATTTTTTAGTGGGGCAATGTTTAATGTTTTTTCCAGCAAAAAAATTTATTTTTTCTCATTGTCAATCATGCTCTTTGGTTTTTTTGTCCTTATCAAGAGTGACAATTTTGCCCATTTAATTTTATCTCAATTTTTGATCGCAATTGGAGCATCGTTTGGTTTTATTGGCGCTGCTCATGTAAGTAGCACATATTTTCCCCTTACTCAATTTGGACTGATGTTCTCACTAGTGCAGACAATTTCAAGTCTTTCTGCTTTGATGATTCAAATGTGCTTCTCTAGCTTGCTTGCCGAAGGTGCAGATTGGAAAAATCTTATTGTATGCGTAATATTATTTGGCGTATCGATATTTGTACTTATGTTTTTTTATCCGAAAGGACTTTCAAAAAAAAATTTGGGGGAATACACAATAAAGAGCTCTATAAAAACAGTAATATGTTCTGTACTAACAGTGCTAAAATTAAGAGATATCTGGATAACCTCAATAGTGGGTGCTATTACTTTTGGAACATTTTTAGCGCTTAATATGCTGTGGGCACCAAGGTTACTAAGCAACTTAGAACTCAATACAATGGAGTTAGGTGTGGCAACTGCAATATTGTGGCTTGGTCTTGCAGTTGGTGCTCCAATTGCAGATCTAATCTCAAATCTATTTAAAAATAGAAGGCACGTAATCTCTGCTTTTGCCACATTGCAAAGTATTTCAGCTATTATTTTACTATGCGGTAATTTAACAGTTCATATTATATACTTTTGTATGTTAATGTTTGGTTTTTTTGCAGGAGGACATATGCTTAATTTTACTGTTGGTAGTGAGATTGTTGAGCAGAAGTATATTAGCACATCATCATCCATTATCAATGGATTTATGTTTGTTATGAGTGGAATTTTAGTGTCAATTTTAGCACTTTTTTCAGATCATCAAATGGCGCTTTTCACAATATTTGCAATGTT
Organism: Wolbachia endosymbiont (group B) of Athalia cordata; assembly: GCF_947251845.1. Lineage (NCBI taxonomy): Bacteria > Pseudomonadati > Pseudomonadota > Alphaproteobacteria > Rickettsiales > Anaplasmataceae > Wolbachia > Wolbachia endosymbiont (group B) of Athalia cordata. Next base: position 92,471 of record NZ_OX366383.1, on the reverse strand, counting down.
AACATTTGCTAGTATTTTTAATTATGCTACAAAAGAAACATACTATAAAAATAAAGTAGCTGAATCTTGAGTCGATTGTTATATTATATTAACATACTGTAATAAATTATGACAACAAAAGACACAACAGTAACTAAGGCAACAATAGCTGAATGTATAAACCAGGAAATTGGATTATCGAAAGAAGACTCTATTGCAATAATAGATGATATATTGGATGAGATAAAAACGAGCTTAGCAAAGGATGGAATAGTAAAAATATCTTCATTTGGAACATTTTTGGTTAAAAACAAGAAAGAAAGACCAGGAAATATACCAAAGACATCGGAAAGGGTAGTAATTAAAGCGAGAAAATCAATTTCTTTTAGACCTTCAAAAATGATGAAGAAATTAATAAACAACCGATGAATAAGGAAAAATTATTTTACACAATTGGAGAAGTAGCTGAAGAACTACATTTGGAGCAGCATGTTTTAAGATTCTGGGAAAGTCAATTCCATCAAATTAAACCCATAAAACGGAAGGGAAGAAGACTATATGATCATAAGTGTATAGAGGCAATAAAGAAAATAAAATATATGCTATATGACAAAGGATATACAATAAAAGGAGTACAAAAGGAATTTGGTAACGATGTAAGAATTGATCATTATTCAAGAAATTTGTTGAAAGAACTTACCGATTTAAGAGACTATTTGACTGATAAAATAAATGAAGAAAGTAATAAATAGACGAAAAACACTATAAAGTTTTGTGAAAGTTGATATATCTAGAGATAAGTGTATGTGTCGTATAGCCTTGTTCTTTATATTATCAGCAATACTGATAAGCTGTGGCCTACAAAAACCTGCACCTGTACTACTTAAAGGCGAAGAATTTTATGGGAAAAGAGACCTAGAGTACACAAGGGAGTATCATTTGATTAAAGAAAATGTTGATTCTTCGCTGCGAAAAGAAAGTAGAAAAGCCTTTGTAGATAAGGTATATAACAATAATGCACAAAGCATGTGTAAATTTGTAATACCGGTTAAAGGTGCAGTTACCTCTTCTGATAAAATATGTCAAGATGGCATAAAAATTACTGCTCAAAGTGGAACAAAGGTTATTGCTTCTGCACCTGGCAAAGTAATATACGTAGGCAAAGGCCTGAGGTGGTACGGAAATTTAATTATAGTGGAACATAAAGATAATTACATGACTATGTACTCCTATTTAAAAAACATACAAGTTGAAATTGGTGATAAAGTAAAACAAGGTCAAGTAATTGGATCTGCAGGTAAATCAAGCACACAAGATAAAGATCCGCAGATGTGTTTCACAATAAGGCATAATGGTCAAGCAGTCGATCCTTTAGTACATATAAACTGTGATTGAATTTATGAAATATAATTTTAAAAACGTTGAAAAATTCTACCAAAATAAGTGGGATTTTTCTGTAAGCAAAGATAGTAAAAAGAAGAAATGTTACGTGTTGGAAATGTTTCCATATCCATCTGGTAAGATTCATATGGGGCACCTGCGTAACTATGCAATAGGAGATGTTATAGCACGTTACAAGAGAGCTCATGGATTTGAGGTTTTGCACCCAATTGGCTGGGATGCGTTTGGATTACCAGCTGAAAATGCAGCAAGGGACAATAATATTAACCCTGCGGCGTGGACAAAAGAGAATATAGACAATATGCGTGCACAGCTAAAATCTATAGGTCTTTCCTACAATTGGAATCACGAGCTTTCCACATGTGAGCCTGATTATTACAAACACGAACAGAAATTTTTTCTGGATTTTTTAAAGCATGGTCTTGCCTATCGAAAAGAGTCGTGGGTTAATTGGGATCCAGTGGACCAAACAGTGCTTGCAAATGAGCAAGTGGTTGATGGAAAAGGATGGCGATCAGGTGCAGTTGTTGAAAAACGTAAGTTATTCCAATGGTTTTTAAAGATTACTGATTTTGCTGAAGATTTGCTTCATTGTCTGCAAAGTTTAAAAAATTGGCCAGAAAAAGTCAAAACTATGCAAGAGCGCTGGATAGGAAAATCTGAAGGGGCAACTATAGATTTTGAAATAGTTGGCTTGAATAAGAAGTTAAAGATTTTTACAACTTCTCCTCATACTTTATTTGGAGCTTCTTTTCTTGCAGTAGGAGCAGAGCACCCTATTGTACAAGACCTTAAAGACAAAGAAATAAGAGACTTTATTGGTAATATGAAGGCAAAGGGGGAGAATGATGAAAAAATAGGAATTTACACTGGATTAAACGTAAAACACCCATTTCTTGATAAAGAATTACCACTTTATATAGCGAATTTTGTGTTGATGGAGTATGGAGAAGGTGCGATTTTTGGTTGCCCTGCACATGATCAGCGTGATTTTGAATTTGCACAGAAGTATGGTTTACCGATTATTCCTGTAGTTTGTGAAGAGACCACAGAGATCTTAAAAGAACCGTACTTCGGTGATGGAGTGATGTTCAATTCTGAATTCTTAAACGGACTAATGATTAATGAGGCAAAAAAAGTAATCATAAAAAAACTTGAAGAAAAAGGAATAGGTAAGAAAACAATAAACTATCGTCTACACGATTGGGGAATTTCAAGGCAACGTTATTGGGGATGTCCTATACCTATTATACATTGTAAAGATTGTGGAATTGTTCCAGTTCCAGAAAAAGACCTCCCTGTTGTTCTACCAACGGATGTAGAATTTACAAGTGGTGGTAATCCCCTGGATAAGCACCCAACCTGGAAATTTGTTGATTGTCCAAAGTGCGGAAAGCAAGCAGAACGTGAAACTGATACATTTGACACTTTTTTTGAATCTTCTTGGTATTTTGCTGCATTTTGCAGTGAAAATAAATCGATTAATAAAGATACTTGTAATCGTTTTATGCCTGTTGATTATTACATAGGTGGAATAGAACATGCAATTCTACATTTGCTTTACTCAAGGTTTTTCTGCCGTGCTTTAACTAAATGTGGCTATTTTGACGTTAAAGAGCCTTTCTCTACTTTAATCACTCAAGGAATGGTCTGCCATATAACTTATAAAGATGAGAATGGCAAATGGCTCTTTCCCGAAGAAGCAAAAGAGTTGATTGCGAAGGGTGCTAAGATCCAAGTTGGAAAAGTCGAAAAGATGAGTAAGTCAAAGAAGAATACAGTTGACCCAAACTTTATCATAGAAAAATACGGTGCTGATACTGCTCGTTTGTTTGTATTATCCGATACCCCCCCAGAAAAAGATATGGAATGGTCTGATGATGGCGTGGAAGGTTGTTTTCGCTACATAAATAAATTGTGGCGTATGGTAGTGCAACTTAGGCCCGTAAACATACACTATGATAATGAAAACATTGTAGGTAAACTCCTAGAGTACAGAAAAAAAATCCACAAACTCTTACACGGACTTACAGATGACTTGGAAAACTGCAGATTAAACTGTGTGGTAGCAAAGTTTCGTGAAATGACAAATTTAATAGCTGAAATAGACGTAAAAACTGGAAAATCTCTTATTGATGAAGGTATATGCATACTAATCAGAGTAATTGAGCCATTCATGCCACACTTAGCTGAAAATTTATGGCAAGAAATAGGAGGCAAAGGTATGCTATATCTAAAGCCTTGGCCAAAAGCTGATGAATCACTACTAATTGATAATATGGTAACTGTAGCAGTGCAGATCAATGGAAAGTTACGTGCGACCATTGAAGTGGCAACTGATTTACCTCAAGAAAAATTGAAGAAAATAGCAACAGATTCTGTATCTAACAAAATCGATCAAAGCAAAATTCGCACTATATATGCTGTACCAAATAAGGTAGTAAACATAGTTATATAAAAATTTTGAGTAGCATGTCCCTAATTTCGTAGGTATACTTTTTTTGATATGAGATTATATCTTTTTTAATATAAAGGATATATACTTGTGCATTATATATTTTTTTGTATGGGTAGTTATATGAAAATAAAAGGATTGTGTGTTTTAGCTGTGTTGCTCACTTCATCTCTAGCAGGTGGTGCAGCTAGTAATAAAGCAGCTAGTAATAGTGCAAAAGAGCAGTACTACGCAGGTTTAAACTTTGGTGGTGGATGGGGCACTGGATTAAAAATAAAACCTGGCTTAGTTTTTGGTTATAATTATGATAAAAGCTCTAAGTTTGAACTTGAGATTCTCACCGACGTAAGTGATATGTTTGGTGCAGCAGACAAGAAAATGGGAGCTAGTTTATTAGCACATTACCGTTATTATCCTGACGTTGACATTGATCCTGTGAAACTATATGTCAGTGGAGGTTTAGGAGGACATCTACAAGTATATCCTTTTGACATTGTTGGCACTGAAACACTAGATAAAATACTGGGTGCTATTTCGTACAAACTGAAGGCTGGTGTTGATTATGAAGTTGCTCCACAGATAGTTGGTACAGCTGCTTTAACCGTAGGCGGGCAACTGAGTGGTTTAAAAGCAAAACAAATACCAGATGCGATGCTGGAAGTAGGAGTACGTTATAGTTTTTAATGCTGGATGGCATTGTGTACATGTTTAGGTGTAACCACAAGCGATGCTCAAAACTTGCTGCTAGCATGTTTGAACACTTATTCCAGCCTGTTTTAAGGAAGTAATGTGTATGAATTATATGAGAACGACGAAAGTGTTAGCTGTGCTGGTTGCTTTAGCAAGTACAGCTAGTAATGGTACAAGTGAGTTAGAAGACCAATATGAAGATCAACACAAAGACCAGTATGAAGACCAGTACAAAGATCGGTATGAAGAGCAATACGAAGACCGGTACGAAGATCAGTACTATGTAGGTTATGTAGGTTTAAACTTTGGAACTCGATGGGGTGCAAGCTTTCAATTGAAACCTAGCGTTGTTTTTGGTTATCATCATAACAAAAATTCTAAGTTTGAACTTGAGGTTCTTGCTAACATAAGTGATATAACTGATAAAGTAAAAAGAAAAGTAGGAACTAGTTTGTTGGCAAATTACCGTTATTACCCTGATTTTGACATTGATCCTATTAAACTATATGCTAGTGTAGGTTTAGGTGGATATATCCAAGTATTGCCTTCTTTTGGCTTCGGTGGCAGTAGTACAGGTGAAACTACAGGCAAAAATGTTGCAGATAGAGGTGATTCAGGTAACATTGTGGATAAAGATGGTACAAAAAACGATAATAAAAGGAAAGAGGAAGAAGAGAGTCAAGAAGCTCCAGCTCTACTAGCTGCTGATGGAAGCAAAGTAACGTCTGATCCATCTTTAGTAGACAAAATACTGAGTTCTATTTCCTATAAACTAAAGGTAGGTGTTGATTATGAATTTACTCCGCAGATAGTTGCTACAGTTGCTATTGCTGCAAGTGGGCAATTCAGTGGCTTCAAGCCACCAGTACAAATACCAGATGCAATCATAGAAGTAGGCATACGTTATAATTTTTAAGCTATGAACACTTTGAATCCCTATACACAGTTGTATGCTTGGTGCTATATATGTGCTATTTGCAAAGGTATTCTGTTTATGCTAACATTAAGCTAAACCTTAAGCAATAAAATCAGAAGCATCAACTCCCCGCTGCAAGCAAGCAGCAATTACAGTGTTCATCATAAGAAATGCTATTGTCATTGGGCCAACACCCCCGGGTACTGGAGTAATAGCCTTGACTTTTTCTTTTACTCCCTCAAAGTCAACATCACCCACAAGCTTACTTTGATTTCCCAAGTTAACGCTATTTATGCCAACATCGATCACTATTGCACCTTTTTTTATCCAATCTGCTTGAACAAAATTTGGCTTTCCAACTGCTGCAACTACTATATCCGCTTTAGAGCAATAATCAGCTAAATCCCTACTTTGTGAATGCAAGATGGTAACGGTACAATTTTCCTGCAACAATAAGTGAAACATCGGCTTACCCACAATATTTGATCTGCCAATAATCACCGCATTTTTACCGGACAGATTATTTTCAACTGACTTAATTAAATGTAAAGAACCTTTAGGAGTACAAGGTATCAGACAATTTTTTTCACCTTTAACTAACCTGCCAACATTCTCATCATGAAAGCCATCTACATCTTTTTCAACACTTACTGTATTAATTACTTTGCTTGCACTGATGTGCTTTGGTAAAGGTAACTGAACTAAAATTCCATGAACAGATGAATCTTCATTTAATGTATTAACTTTTTCAATCAATTCATCTTCTGAAATACTATCAGGCAACACAATAGTTTCAGAACTTATACCCATTGATTCCGCTTTTCTTTGTTTATTACGAACGTAGACCTGACTTGCTGGATTGCTACCCACAAGAATTACTTTAAGGCAAGGAAAAATATTATGCTCTCTCTTTAAAACATCAATTTTTTGTGATAGCTTCTCACAGAGATCATTCGCTATTTTTTTACCGTCAATAATCATTGTCACTTCCTTGCCACTCCTTGAAATCAGGTAATGCGATATCAAACAAATTCAATACTTTACCAACAGAATGATTTACAATATCATCCAAAGATTTTGGTTTAATATAAAAAGCAGGCATTGGCGGAGCAATAATTGCTCCCATCTCCGTTAGTTTTAACATATTTCGGAGATGTCCAAGATGTAGTGGAGATTCTCGCACCATAAGAACTAATTTTCTTCTTTCTTTTAGAGTTACATCTGCAGCCCTTGTTAATAGATTGGAAGTCACCCCCGATGCTATTTCAGACATTGTTTTCATAGAACATGGAGCAATAACCATACCTGAGGTTTTAAATGAGCCGCTTGCTATTTTTTCTCCTATTTTTTCTTCAGAATAGTAAAAATCTGCAAGCGACATAATATCTTCAAGTTTTTCTTTAATCTCATGAGCTATAGTTATTTTTCCAGCACTGCTGATCACTAAATGAGTTTCATGATTGGTATTTTTTAGTGCCTCTAGAATCCGTACACCGTAAATAGAACCAGATGCTCCACTTATTCCAATTACAATCCTACTATTCACCTTCGTAATTCATTCCCAATGCACGTTTGTAGGTATCAAGTAATATTTCCTGTTCCTCCCTGTCATCATCATCCATCTTTCTTAGCCTAATAATCTGTTTCATCACTTTTATATCCCAACCTTCATCTGCAGCTTTTGCATATACATCACGAATGTGATCTTGCACATCCCTCTTTTCTTGTTCAAGTTTTTCGATTCTCTCTATATAGCTCTTCAAATCTTCAGCCGTTATTTTTACTGTATCTTCCATAGAACCCAACTAATTAATTGCTACTACAGTATTATCAGTTTTTACTTGTACTTCAATCATAGTAATAATATTTTTATCTTTTTTTAAAATCTTAAAGTAAAAACCGTACATGGAAAACTCTTCATTTTCTTCAGGAATGCGCTCTATCTCGTTTACAATCATACCTGCTAGAGTTGTAGCTTCTTCATCAGGAAGATCCCAATGTAACTGTCTATTAATATCCCTAATAGTAGATTTTCCTTCTATGTGATACATATTATCGGATATCTTTTTTATAAAATTCTCTGTGATCAAATCATGTTCATCTGAAATTTCTCCAACTATTTCTTCCAGTATATCCTCAAGAGTTACGATTCCCTGTAGTGCTCCATACTCATCAATAACAAATGCAAGGTGTTTCCTGTTTTTACGGAAGTTGTGAAGTTGTACACTGAGTGGCGTACTTTCTGGTATAAACCAAGGCTTTGACATAACTTTGGCAATCTCTATTTCATTATCCTTTTCACGCAAGGCATTTATTAGATTTTTCACGTGAACCACTCCAACAATATTATCTGGTTCTTTTTGCCATAAAGGTACTCTGCTATGGCTACTGGTTAAAATCTCTCTTATTAACTCTTCTTTGTTTCGATCTATATCAAGAGAAAATAAGTTTCTCCTGTGGGTCATAATTTGTGATATTTCTGTCTCAGCCAAATCAAGTATACTATTTAGCATATCTAAATCCTGTTGTAACATAGTGCCCTCACTGCGGTGAAGAGTAATCATATTACGCATTGCATCTGCTGCAGATATTACCTCCCTATTCTTATGAAGCCCACATAACTTCAGAATGATATTGACAATAAACTGAATGCCTAATGTCAATGGAGAAAGAACCTTGACAAAAAACAGCATAAAATAAGCAGAAAGTAATGTAAATTTTTCAGGATTTTGCATGGCGTAAGTTTTTGGTAAAACTTCACAAAATAGCAAAATACAAAACGTCATCATGAATGTTGAAAGAAATATGCCCTCACTCCCAAAAGAATTTATAAATATTACTGTAAATAAAGCAGAGCAAGTAATGTTAATAATTGTATTACACAGTAATATTGTTCCTATTGTTAATTCTTTTTTACCTAACAAAAGCTCTATTATCTTGGCTTTTTTGTTACCTTCTAGCTTTAGTTTATTCACTCGGGATCGGCTAATTGAGGTTAACCCTATTTCTGCTCCTGAGAACAAAAACGATAAAATCAATAAGAAAAAAATTGCTGACAATACTGAAATCAATAACCAATCCATTAAAGTATGATGTTATTGCGATATAGAAACAGAGTTGATTTTATATGTTGTAAGAAGCATTTGCAAGTCTATATATCTTTAATATAAAAAAATAAATCATGAAATATATCACACACTGCATTCACATGCATATTCTCAACAACAAGTGGAGGAGTTATTCTTATTACCCTATTATTTAAAATTTTAGTCATTATTAAGCCTTTGTCAAGAGATTGTTTAACAATTTTATCAGCCAAAGGTACTCTAAGCTCTATCCCTATCAATAAACCCTCCCCACGAACTTCTGAAACGATCTTCGGAAATTCTTCAGTCAAAGGCAACAACTTTTCTTTTAGATATTTACTGACCTTCTTAACATGGTCAAAAAAGCCTTCCTTTAGCATTACATCGAGTACTGCATTACCAACAGTCATGGCAAGTGGATTACCTCCATAAGTTGACCCATGAGTTCCTGGAGTGATTGCTTCTGCTATATAATCTTTTACTAAACATGCAGCCAGAGGAAACCCATTACCCATAGCCTTCGCACAAGTGAGCATATCAGGTTCAACTCCTATATTTTGATAGTAAAATAGAGAGCCAATCCGTCCATATCCGCATTGCACTTCATCAAAGCATAAAATTATTCCTTGAGCTTTTGTTATCTCTCTTACTTTTTTAAGATACTCTACGTCCAATGGATGTACTCCGCCTTCACTTTGTATGGGCTCTAAAAATATGGCAGCTGTTTCGCTATTGATTTTCTTTTCTAATGCTTCAATGTTATTTCTTGGAACTTTATCAAAACCAGAAAGGAGTGGAGCAAAACCTTCGCGTGATTTTTCATTTCCCCCAGCTGAAATTGCAGCAATACTGCGGCCATGAAAACCTCCTTCAATTGTAATGATGTGACTGCGCTTTTCTTGTCCATTTAAGTAGAAATAGCGGCGAATAAATTTAATTGCAGCTTCTGTTGCTTCAAGTCCACTTGAGCAGAAAAAAACTTTATCGGCAAAGGTAAGTTCTGTTAAACGCTGAGCAAGCCTTTCCTGCTGAGGAATAGTAAAAATATTAGAGCAGTGCCATAATGAATCCAGTTGCTCCTTCAGTTTATCTGTAATGTATGGATGACAATGCCCTAGAGAGGTTGTAGAAATTCCTGCAGCAAAGTCTAAATATTTTTTACCATCCTTATCGAAGAGATATACTCCTTCTCCTCTAACTATAGAAGCTTCAGATCTATTATAAGCGTTAACAACATGATCCATTTTAAATATTATCTATAGTGCATGAAAAAGCTTTCCCTTAATATTGCTTAAACTAAAAATTGGGCTAATATTATACAGTTCAACATAAAACTCAGAAATTTAATATGTAAAAAAGTAAAACTACACCAATTCACATTCAGCAAAAAAGAAAGCTATTTCTCTATGAGCGTTCTCTAGACTATCAGAACCATGAACTCTATTTTCACTAATATCATTAGCAAAATCACCCCTAATTGTACCTTTATCTGCCTGTTTTGGATCTGTAGCACCCATGATTTGTCTGTATTTACTGACTGCATTTTCACCGATTAAAACTTGAACTATCACAGACCCAGAAGTCATAAATTCCACCAACTCTCCAAAAAAAGGCCTATCCTTATGAATTTCATAAAACAGCTCTGCTTGTTTTTTTGTCAGCATCATCATTCTTTGTGCTATAATTTTTAGTCCAGATTTTTCAATGTAAGAATTTATACTGCCTGTAATATTATTTTTTACTGCATCAGGTTTTAATATTGAAAGTGTTCTCTCAATTGCCATATTATTTCCTTATATTAAGATCGTATATTTACTTTATTGTGAATTTTTGTTCCATCAAAGAGATTTTTTATTTATAGTCAAGAATAAAACATCAAGGGGTAGTTTATGGTTTACTGTCGTAAGAAACTAGTGAATAATCTTAAATCATCAATTTTCTGCGGAACAAAAGGTTTTTTAACCTTTAATTTGGCATTTTTAAGTTATTTAGAGTATAGCTTACACAATAATACAAAATTAAAAGGAGGTGCCGCTTTTGCGATGAAAAGGAACGTTGTTCCATTTGGTGAAATGATTGCCATACCGCTGTTTTTTTGCTTTGTATTACCAGCTATGGTAGGCAACATAAGCCTTATCGAGTGCGCACTTATATGTGCTGCACTGATGGTTGCAACATGTTTTGTTGTAAGAACCTTTCACTTGCGTGAAAAGTTATTGAAAAAAATGACTAATAATGAAAATCATACCAAGAAAGAAATAGAGCAGGAATTTAAGAAAGACATTATAAAATTTCCTATCTTTGATAAAAACAGACAGCATATTGAGTATAATTCTCATAATCCAGGACAACTAATGAGTGAAAGTCCTCCCTCTCTCTTTGTTAGGGTTTTACTTTTTCCCCTTACGATTTTTCTGAAGGCTCTACAAAGCTGCATAATGATATCTTTGGCTGCTGTTGAACTTTTTGAAGCAGTGCCAAGTTTTTGTGTTGATGTGGTTTTTGATAGAAACTTTGTATCTACACAGAGTAACGTGAAGAGATCTGGCCATCTATTGTATGCTAGTGTGAGAAATTTAGTGCCTGTAACTAAACTTGATGAGTGTGTAGCTGATTTTATAGGCAAACCTGAAGAAAGGTGCTGTCAGTGAAGAAGGCAGTAATCTTATTTAACCTAGGCGGACCTGATTCACTAAGTGCGGTCCGTCCTTTCTTATTTAATCTTTTTTACGATAAAAGAATAATAAATCTACCAAATCCTTTTCGCTTCCTTTTAGCAAAGTTTATCTCCAAAAGGCGAGAAAGTACTGCACAAGAAATATACGAGCACATTGGAGGTAAATCGCCAATCTTGGAGAATACGAAAGCACAAGCTGATGCTTTAGAACTAAAATTAAATGAAAATGGAAACCATGTATATAAGATATTCATCTGCATGCGTTATTGGCATCCATTTGCTGATGAAGTTGTTAAAAGCGTAAAGCAATTCGACCCTGACGAAATCATTCTGTTACCACTATATCCGCAATATTCAACCACCACAACTCTATCATCCATCGAGAATTGGCAAAAAAATGCCAAACTGGAATGTAACACAAAAACAATTCACCATTATTATGACAATGAAGACTTTATTGAAGCTCATGTTAATCTGACGTCTAAATATTATAAATTAGCTAGCAAAATCGGTAAGCCAAGAGTCCTATTCTCGGCTCATAGCTTACCTCTTAGTATCATTAAAAAAGGCGACCCTTACGCTTCACAGATAGAAAAAACAGTAAAATTAATAGTAAAAAAATTGAATATTGAAGATCTTGATTGGGGAATATGTTATCAGAGTAAGGTTGGCCCTGTAAAATGGTTGGAGCCTAGCACTGAAAGTGAGCTATCACGCGCAAAAGACGATAATATACCTGTAGTTTTATCACCTATATCTTTTGTTTCTGAGCATTCTGAAACACTGGTTGAACTTGATATAGAGTATAAAGCAATTATCAAAGACGGATATTACTTTCGCGTACCAACTCTCAGTACTGATCTCTTATTTATCAAGTGCTTGGCCGATTTATGTTTAGATCACTCTCAAAGTACTGATTTATAGCACTTTTCTTTTTAGATTTTTATAGTATAATATTAAAAAGTTATTATTTTATTATCTACTTATGCCAAAAGGTAAGCCAAATACATTTATAGAAAGTATACATGATGCTCACAATCATGATATTAGAAAGATGTATTGTATTGCAGTAGGTTTAACAGGCATATTGTGTAAAATTTCATTGCAATTCTGTTGCGAGTTTATTGATAACAACAGATCCAATATTTGTACTATATTAGATATTTCTAAGTTCATAAAACTACCAACATCAATAATATTTGCTCTTCACTTTGGTCTCAATTTAGCTGGATATAAATCTAAAAAACTTCAGAATGGTAAAGGGGGAAATGAACCTGAAAAACCAATACAGGTTGTGGGTAGCTCAGCCTTCTTGGCAAACTGTGTCATAGGAATATTGATGCAGACAAAAATCATTCATTTCCTAGCTGGGAACAATAAAGATATAATAAGTTATATTAGCTTAACATCAGCAGTTCTGTTTCTATTTTCAGAATTCGTAAGCTGTTATTATAAGTGCGAAGAATATAAGGAAGTGCATAAAAAATATCAAGAAGCATGTAAAAAATACAAAAAGGGTGATGACGAACTTACGAAATGTGAAGCTGAGCTTGCTAAATGCAAGAAGAATGTTATGTTTAGCACATTCACTTTGTCATTAGGCTTATTAAGCTTTACATTAAAGAGAATGGAAATTGCAACTATACCGATAGACTTGGGTGGTGGCATAATCTATAATTTCAACTTAACTGTTACGGTCAGTTTGATACTAAGTATAGCATATCTAGTATCAAACATCGATAAGTTTGTCAATCAACCTAATAATGGTACTGATCCTTCTACTGGATTTGATGACGCTCACCATATTCAGCATAATGGCAGCATTGTAGAAAGTAATTATTCGAGATGAAAAGACTTAATTTCTACTGCCAATGCTAGCACTGCTAATTTGCTAACAATATTCCAAAGTGGCAAAGTTTTATTTTCTTGGCTGATGTCATAAAATTCACAGTCAGTGGAATTCAAGCTAGAATATACATCTTTCCTGCTATTACATCGGTATAAGTAACATGTTGGAGTATCTCCTATATAGTATATTAGCGGTTCTGCAGAACTACTTTTAAATATGTCAATAGTTGGTACACCTTCTTGTATAATAACACTATTGATTGCTATTCCTTCTTTTATCTTTTTCATTTTATGACGCTTTTTTTTATTGAGATTTAATATTTCCTTTCCACTTGTTGCTGTTATAATGCCCATTCCATATGTGCCATTGCTTGCTTTGATAAAAACGTAAGGTTGTGTTTTTATTTCATATTCCTCATATTTTTTTTGCACTAGAGATAATATTTGGTCAACTTTAGTCGCTACTGCTCCTAGTGATGAATCATCATTAAAGTCAACTCCATTACAGCTTTCTGTAAGCACAGAAATAAGCCATGGGTCCATTTTAAATTCGCCACAAAATTCGGACACTAATTTTTGATAGATTTCAAAATATTGAAATTTCTGCCTACTGTGCCAGCCATATAATGGACTTGGCACTATCTCTTGTTTTACGTTTTCTAGCGTGTCTGGAATGTGGCTCGTCATATCACGGTTCAGTATAATAATATCAGGCACAAATCCTGAAGTTGTCTTCAGCAAAGAGTTTTCTTTCACAACAGTTTCATACTGTTCTATTAAATTGTACGTTTCATTATGAAAGAGGCCAATTCTAGTTTCAAAACCTGCGAGTTGCAGTACCTTTTCTATGGCAAATACATTTTCTATATACATTTTATTTCGTGTGTAATTCTCCGGTATTATAAGGGCCTTTTTATATTGTTTTGTTTCGAAGTAGCTTTTTATCAATTTTGCTGCTATCACTTTTGATACTTCACTTAGGTTATTAAACCCTGCAGGAAATAAATTGGCGTCTACTGGAGCAATTTTGTAGCCTGAATTCCTAAGATCTATGGAGCTATAAAATGGTAATGTAAAACCATTAAATTTTGTTTTGAACCAATTATTTATATCTTTTTCCAGATTTGGATGAATTATGTTTTGCATCTACACTTTAAATGTTATAAGAAAAGTACTATATTATAAGTTATAATCTTAATATAATATAACGAATTAAAATAACAAAAAAATGATTCATCATGACAGCAGTAAAATGTATGGTACTACTATACTGTCAATTAGAAGAGACAAAAATGTAGTAGTAATAGGTGATGGGCAAGTCTCGCTAGGCCATACCGTTATAAAATCTGGAGCAAAAAAAGTTAGGCGTCTTTCTGGTGATTCCGTAATTGCCGGTTTTGCTGGAGCAACAGCTGATGCATTTACTCTCTTCGAAAGGCTAGAATCTAAACTTGATAAGCACCCAGGACAGTTAATGAGGGCATGTGTTGAACTTGCAAAAGACTGGAGAATGGATAAATATCTGAGAAAATTAGAAGCTATGATGATCGTGGCAGACAAGTCCATTTCATTGGTCATTACAGGAACGGGTGATGTTCTTGAACCTGAAGATGGCATTGCAGCCATTGGCTCTGGAGGAAATTTTGCTTTATCTGCAGCAAAAGCTTTGATTGACGTTGAAGGAATATCAATAGAGGAGATTGCAAAAAAGGCTATGAAGATAGCTGCCGATATATGTGTTTATACAAACCATAATCTAATTATTGAAAAAATAAAGGAGTAATATGTCAAGAACTTTGTGTACCAATTCTTCTGGTCAACCTGTAGTAGGTCAATCTGATAATAATGATGACTGCAATAAAAAAAACGGCCTCTATGAAAATGAAGGTACAGAAAGTAGCAGCATCCAAAGCTCACAAGCTTTATTAGATGATCTACCACCACAGAAGATAGTTAAAGAGTTGGATAGATTTATAATCGGGCAGAATGACGCAAAGCGTGCTGTTGCTATTGCACTCAGAAATCGTTGGCGTCGAAATAAAGTACCACTTCCACTACGTGAAGAGATTATACCTAAGAATATACTCATGATAGGCCATACGGGAGTTGGTAAAACTGAAATAGCTCGCCGTTTAGCAAAGCTTGCTGGTGCACCTTTTATAAAAGTTGAAGCAACGAAATTTACTGAAATAGGATATGTTGGACGTGATGTTGACTCGATAATACGTGATTTAGTTGACGCAGCAATAGTTTTAGTTAAGGAAAAAGCACGTAAAGCCTTAACTAAAAAAGCTTTAGGTTTGGCTGAAAAGATAATAGTCAACTCCATGGTTGGTGAAGATGCAACCGAGGAAAGCAAAAAAGTTTTCAGAGAAAGACTGAGAAATAAGGAATTTGAAGATGGAGAAGTTTCTATTAACGTCAGGGAGAGCAAGGGTATGCTACCCACTTTTGATATACCTGGTATGCCAGGTGGGCAAATTGGCGTGATGAACGTAACAGAAATAGTGGGTAAGATGTTTAATGGGAACAAAAAAACAAAAACTATTACAGTTAAAGTGAAAGAAGCGCGTGAAATATTGATTAATGAAGAAAGCGAAAGGTTAATGGATGAAGACAAGATAATCAAAGAAGCGATTGATCTTGTTAGCAATGAAGGTATAGTGTTTTTGGATGAAATAGATAAAATTGCAGCACGTACAGAAATAAAAGGTGAAGTCAACAGAGAAGGAGTGCAACGTGATCTGTTACCACTACTTGAAGGAACAACTGTTTCAACTAAGTATGGCACCGTAAAAACAGACTATATATTATTTATTGCATCTGGTGCTTTTCATTTGTCTAAACCATCCGATCTTTTACCAGAATTACAGGGTAGATTGCCAATTAGAGTGGAACTTAAGGCACTTACTCAAGAGGATTTAATAAAAATATTAAAGGAACCAGAATCTAGTTTGTTAAAACAGTACATAGCTTTAATGAAAACGGAAAATGTAACACTTGAGTTTACTGATGATGGTATAGAAACTATAGCTGAAATAGCTTTTACAGTTAATAGAGAAGTAGAAAATATAGGTGCAAGAAGACTTCATACTGTCATGGAGAAGCTTTTAGATGAAATAAGTTTTATCGCTTCTGAAAAAAATAATGAGAAATTTGTTATAGATAGCAAGCACGTAAGAGATAAGCTTGAATCAATTTCAAAGCAGCTTGATTTATCTAAGTTTATACTTTAGAAGAAACTTTTTCTTTAAGTAATATATAGCACTCAAGAAGTTTTATTTTTTCTTACTTCGTAATTCTTTAAGCTATTTTTCAATAGTAGAATTCAAGCTTAAATCAATTATTGCAATATCACAATCTATGCCTTTTGTTAACACATCAGTTAAAAGATCAGGTGGAGAAAGAACTGTTCTTTTATTACCAGCTCTCATTCCCACAACTCCAAGTTCTATAGCAAGCGGCATTTTTCTGTCACCAACTTTAAACTGCACTGTTTGATCTTTGACTATATACTCACCATTATATCTCTTTATGCTATATTGAGCCGATATCTCATCACCACACTTTACTTGTTTTCTAGTTTTGTTAATTAAGTCATTAAAAATCATTAGGTTATTTACTGAATCAGGATATTTATCTTTTACTTCAATCAGTTTGATGTAATAAGAGTTAAAACTCATTTTGTTGTCATCAGCGGCAATAGTAACTACACGCTCTCCACCTTCTTTCATACCTATTACCCCTAAACTCACTTCTTTTTCACCTATTCTCAGAGTAATATCAGAGACTTGACTTGGTAATGCTGCCAGATTGTTGGATATTTTGTACATTTGTAGCAGGACTTCTTGGCCACAGAAAGCCTTACTGCCGCTGCCTTCAGTAATTTCATAAAATTTTATCGTCTCTTCTTCCTTTTGCTGTGTTATTTCTTCTAAATATTCTGCTAGCCCATGCTTTTCAATATAGCGATCAAGTGCTGATTCAAGTATGGGCTTTACTAGATAACGTGCTATCGTCTGTGTTAAACCATCATGTGTGGCATTTATCTCGTAAAGCTTGTCCTCTTTTTCCGGTTTATCTTTATTTATATAAACAATAGTGATTATAAAAACAGAAGCTAAAGTGAGAACCATTACTAGAAAGATAAATATTTGTAATATAATTTTTTTAACCATCTTTTTTTACTTGATTCAATAAATCATATAAGTCATTAGTATTCCCTGAAAGCGTACTTAAATTATCTGAGGCCTGTTTAAAGAGACTATCTATATAGTTTTCCATTTCATTTTTGCCAAGCACGGACATTAAATTGTTTGTTTTATCTTGCTCATAATCTTCAATATCATCCTTAGCTTGAAAAATAAGCCCCAGATTTATTCCATAGTTATATAACGCTCTCCGCTCCTTGGTTGTAGCATTGCCTATTATAGCCCCTATTTCGCATGAAGCTGCAAATAGTTTTGCAGTTTTCATCAAATGAATTTCCTTTATTTTATTCAAATCTGCATCTATATCCAAAATCTGTCCTCCCACCATTCCCCTAACTCCTATCGCTTGAGAGAGCACTTTGATGATCTCACAATTTAACGAAGATAATACCTCAAAAGCCAAAGTAAGTAGTGCATCTCCGGCCAGTACTGCTATTGCTTCACCAAATTTTTTGTGGCAGCTCAGCTGGCCTCTTCGAGTGTCACTATTATCCATGCATGGTAGATCATCGTGAATTAGAGAGTAAGCATGAATAAATTCAATTGCTGCTGCTGCTGTTATTGCTTTTTCAACCTTTATGTTGAATATCGACGAAGATGCTATAACTAAAAAAGAACGTATATGTTTTGCAGGAGCAAGAAGCACATAACGCATAGCTGATATAAATTTATTCTCGCTATTTTCAGGTAAGAGCTTATTCACTTCTACAACAAGCAAATTTTTTGTTGTTTCGTCTAGCATTTTTAAATTTATTAACTATCGAGTGCTAAGAGATAGGAAGTTTTTAATAGTTTATATAATCATAAAAGCTATTGCAAACATCAAAATTTCTTATAACATCAGAGAATAGGTTATTTTTTAGTAAGAAATGAGCGAATTGGCAAAAAGCACTAGGGAAGATATAGAAGAAAAAGTAAAGAAGATTATACTAGAGCACATCAGTAAGGATGTAGAGAGATTTGGTAGTTCTTCAAAGCTTTCAGACCATGGCACAGATAGTTTAGATGCAGTTGAAATAATCATGGCAGCTGAAGAAGAATTTGGTATAGAGATTCCTGATGAAGATGCACAAAAAATGGAAACTATGGAACAGATAGTTGAATATGTAGTAAACAAAGCAAACAATTGATGTTGAATGAGCAGAAGAGTAGTAGTTACCGGTGTTGGCTTAATTACTCCACTAGCAGCAGATGTTAATAACACCTGGTCAAAGCTGAAAGAAGGTAAATCTGGCATCAAAGCAATCAATACAAATAGGTTTGATTCTTCTGATCTTGCTTGCAGAGTTGCAGGGCAAGTTCCAATGCAATCTGATGATATTGAGAACTATTTCAATCCATTAGATTATATTTCTGAGAAAGATCTAAAAAGAACAGATCGCTTTATTCACTACGGCGTTGCAGCAGCTATTCAGGCAGTAGATGATTCACTAGTTTTGGAAAATAAAAATATTAATAAAGAGCGAATAGGTGTAGCTATTGGTTCTGGTATAGGTGGTCTTCCATCAATTCAGGAAAATGTAATTACCATGCAGGAGAAGGGGCCTAGACGTGTTAGCCCATTTTTTGTTCCTGCAAGTCTAATAAATTTGATATCTGGTCATATTTCTATTAAATACGAATTTATAGGTCCAAATGACTCAGCGGTAACTGCATGTGCAACAGGTGCGCATGCGATTGTAAACTCAGCAAGAGCTATAAAACTCGGTGAAGCTGACATTATGATTGCAGGCGGAGCAGAAAGTGCGTTATGCAGAGTTGGAATTGCAGGTTTTGCATCGATGAAGGCGTTATCAACTAAATTCAATGATAATCCTGAAGAATCCTCAAGGCCATGGGATGAAGAACGTGATGGATTTGTCATGGGCGAAGGAGCAGGTATATTAGTGCTGGAAGAGTATGAACATGCAAAAAAAAGAAAAGCAAAAATATATGCGGAACTCACTGGATATGGACTAACAGGAGATGCACATCATATCACAGCACCTCATCCAGAAGGAAGAGGCGCATTTAAGGCAATGGAGCTTGCTTTAAAGAATGCACAAATCAGCCCAAGTCAAATTGGATATATCAATGCACATGGTACATCGACACCGCTTGGAGATAAAATAGAAGTAATAGCAATGAAGCAGTTATTCGGTGACTATGCCTATAAAATACCTGTTTCCTCGACTAAATCTTCTATAGGACATTTACTTGGTGCCGCAGGAAGTGTTGAAGCAATATTTAGTATCCTTGCATTAAACAATGGAATTGTTCCACCAACTTTAAACCTACACAAACCTTCAGAAGGGTGTGATTTAAATTTTGTACCACTTAAAGCTCAAGAGCATAAAATTCAATATGCGCTTTCTAATTCATTTGGTTTTGGTGGTACCAACGCGTCTCTCATCTTTGGAAAGGTGTAGTTAATTATGCTATTTTGAATCGACTACGAAAATGTTATTCGAGTAGCTGAAACTAGAATCCAGTTAAATTGGTCAGCATAAAAGTAATGTTGAAATATAACATTTTGATGATGATGAAGAAATGGATCCCAGTGTCAACTACTCGAATGACAGAAGAAGAAAAAGCAAAATTTTGCCTTTTACCGCTAACCTATTATACTTACTTGATAAGTTCTATCGCTTGATTAAATGCATAAAATATTAGTAAGAAGTAACCATAAGCCCTTGATTGGAAAAATCAAGATTAATGGTTCAAAGAATGCCGTCTTGCCAATAATGGCGGCAAGCTTGTTTAGTAATTCTTCAATAACTTTGCATAACGTACCTGATTTAATTGACGTGCATTTGATGTCTGAGCTGCTTAAGAGTCTTGGTGCAGAAGTAAATTTTATATGCAATAAAGACTATAAAGCAAATCACACTTTGGAAATTGACTGTAGCAATATCAATAACTATTTAATATCACATGAAATTGCAAGCAGACTGCGAGCATCTTTTTTAATGCTAGGTCCAATGCTCAGCAGATTTGGTAGAGTTTCAACAGTATTTCCTGGTGGATGTAATATTGGAAAACGTCCTGTTGACATTCATATTAAGGCACTTGAAGCAATGGGAGCTAAAATTGAAATTGATAGCTGTAATATAACTGCAACAACAAAGGGGAAATTGCAAGGCAAAGAAATAACATTTGAAAAAGTAAGTGTTGGTGCAACAGAAAATATAATAATGGCAGCAACACTTGCAGAGGGAGTAACAATAATAAACAATGCTGCAATCGAACCGGAAGTTCTTGATTTAATAGAGTTTCTGAAGATTATGGGTGCCAATATTGAAGTTAATAATACAAAAATCACAATAGAAGGTGTTGAAGCATTAAATGGGTGTGAGCATAAAATAATACCAGATCGCATAGAGGCCGGTACTTATGCTTTGGCTGCTATCATTACCGACGGCGAGCTAAAGTTAGAAGGAGTAAGTTTGTCTGATATAGAATGTATTGCAAATGAATTGAAGACTATAGGAGCCAGAGTTGAGTTACATGATGATGGTATTATTATTTCTAGAAAAAATGGCTCTATTAAATCTGCTCACGTTGCAACAAATCCATATCCCAACTTTCCCAGTGATATGCAACCACAACTAATGTCTGCAATGTGCATTGCAGATGGAATATCAATCATTGAAGAGAACATTTTTGAAAGTAGATTTGCACATGCAAATGAGCTAAGAAAATTAGGCGCTAATATCAGCATCGAAAAAAGTAAAGCTACTATAAGTGGAACAAAGAGCCTATCTGGAGCTAATCTGCATGCTAATGACTTAAGGTCAACAGCAGCTTTAATTCTCGCTTCTTTGGTAGCTAAAGGAGAAACTACAATAAATAACTCACATCATTTATGGAGAGGATATGAGGCAATGCACGAAAAACTCAATTCATGTGGAGCTGATATCTCTGTTTCATCTTGAGAATATATTATGAATGAGACAACTAAGCGAACTACAGTAAAAGAGATAGATAAAATTCTATACGAAGAACATAAGGTGTTAGATCATGGATTTGTTCGAGTAATTGATTATATGGGCTCTGATAGCGCCATAGTTCAAGCTGCTCGCGTTTCTTATGGAAAAGGAACGAAACAGATAAATCAAGATGAAGCGCTTATAAAATACTTGATGAGACATCATCATACAACTCCATTTGAAATGTGTGAAATTAAGTTTCACGTGAAACTTCCAATTTTTATTGCAAGACAGTGGATAAGACACAGAACTGCAAATGTGAATGAATATTCCGGAAGGTATTCGATACTTGATAATGAATTTTATATACCAGAACAGGTTGCAAAACAATCTGATAATAATAAACAAGGCAGCGGTGAAGCTTTTGACTCAAGTACTTCAAAAGAAATAATAGATTCTCTAATAAATGATTCTAATTTAGTATATTCTCATTATGAGAAATTTATTGAACAGGGCCTTGCAAGGGAAATTGCCCGAACTAATCTAACACTTAATTACTATACTCAGTTTTATTGGAAAATAGATTTACATAACCTTTTTCACTTTTTAAGGCTTAGAGCTGATCAGCACGCCCAATATGAAATTAGAGTCTATGCAGAAGTTATGTTGGACATAGTAAAGAAATGGGTCCCGCTGGCCTATAATGCTTTTGTTGAATACTCGCTAAAATCATCCTGCATTTCAAAAACTGGTCTTGAAATAATTCGCAAGCTAATAAAAGGAGAAAATGTTACGAGAGAAGAAAGTGGCATTGGTAAAAGAGAATGGAATGAGCTGATGTCTATACTTGGTAAATAGCCAAAAAGATCGAGTTATGTCCTTTCACAGACTTGCAGGTGTGAGCAACAATTTATTCATACCTTTATCAATCGATATATCAATTATTTTTGAATTTGTTCTTTCTGTTGTTTCATAAAGTTTTTCAGCTTTCTTTGAAATCAGTGTTGCATTTCTAAGTCCAATATGAACTTCGCAATAATCTGCAAAATTTTCAACATACATATCATATGAATAATGGTTTACAGCAAGTTCCATTACCCTACAAACTTCCTCTAATGTAAAATTAGCAGCTCCTGTATCAGGACAAAAGCCAACCGCTCCTTTATTAGGGTCAAAAAATATGTATTTATCATTCTCTGCTTTATACACCAACATAGAATGCCCCTCATCCTCAATGACATCTTCTTCATTACAAGCATAGCAAAAATAACTAAATTCTAAGTAGCATCCTATCTTCACATCATTTAAGAAACGTTTGATTTGTTCTTGGTTAGTATAGACCCATACTTTTGTTGAAGATAGATCGTTACATAATTGCTTATATATTATCTCATCATAATAAAATGGATCTCCTTCTCGCCTTTTAATGCCCTGAACATCAATAATAGGTAAGAATTGCGATAAAAACTGCATCATTAATAACTTAATCGTTTGTTCTTTTCTTCCATCAATATAGTCCATAAAATCTTGTTCAGATATAATATTACCAGACTCGAGGAATTGAACAAAATCTTGCCTATTCTCTAATTTCATAAAAGTAATAAGGTAATTTAATGAGTGACATAACCCTTCTTTGGGATCAAAACTTAAAACTTCTTCAAATCTATCTTTTAATTGTACAATTTTAGATATACTATCTGACATGCAATTATTCAAATCAAATTGAATAGCTTTCTCACTTTCAAATAATTTATTATATTGTCTTTCAGCTGATAAACTTGGTGCTTTATACACATATCTACCATTTTCTTTACGTATACTTTTTATGTTTTTAATGATACCACGTTCTATGTTTTTGCTGATAGCCATTTTGTGCTTCCTTATGGTGTCAAATTTATTTAAAAAATCCGCAATTTCTTCCTTTGAAAATGCTTGTTCAATTTTTCCATTCTTAGTTTTAAAAAACAATCTAATTCTAGGATGTTTTTTATCAGTATAGACTTTTAATACAATAGATTGAGCAATGCGATTAACATATTTTGGCATATTGTTTATTAAGATATTAACTATATATCTTAATAATAGAATAATTTATACCATTAGTCAATTAATATATTAATAATAATATTTATTATACAAACTCATCACTTTTATAGAACATCTCATTAAAATCATTCAAAATCTTGATCTTCAATGAGATGTCATGACAGCAGAAGGAAATTCTGGAACGTTTATTTTTGAAAGTAAATTGCATAGCAGATTATGTCATTCCAGTGCTTGACACTGGAATCTAGTTTCACCTTATGATGGTGTTATTCAAGTAGCCTCTATCCAAGTGCCCCTTTGGTGTCATCAGAGTAGCTGACACTGGGATGGCTTTGTTTCATAGCACCTTAAGCAGTGATGGTTTACGACAAATTTATGTAATGATTTCAAATTTAGCCATACCAATATCAGTGAATTTATTAAGCAAATAGCATTTAGTTCTTTTTCTCGATTTATCTCAGATTTATTCCTAAACAAATACTTGCTTCAACCTTGAGAAAAATCCTTCTATGTAAGATCTTTTTCCATAAATTGCTTCCTTTTTCCACTCTTTTACACCATCTTGTCCATATAATTTTATTAACCTAATAGCAGCATTTCTGTCAGACATATAATCTATTTTTGAATGTTCTGCTGCATCCTTTTTTGGTAGAACTTTTGTCTTTATATCGTATTTCTTACACAATTTATAAAGTTTTTGCCTATCGTATGCCCTATCTGCATATAATGCTTTTCTGCATATAATGCTTTTATTTTGTGCTGAAAATTAACTTCTTCAAGCAAATCGCAAGTGGTCAGAGTAGACGCCATTACTGTATCTTGCAGCTATAGCTTTTTTACTATTCACACTTAACATAACATGTAACTTTCTTACTTGCTCGTAGCTTCGGTACTTTCTATCTGCACTGTTTTCCTTACTGTGGCCAGGAGTGTTACTGTAAATTTGTGCTATCTATGATAATTTCAATATTTTCCATGTTGCTTTTATCAATCCTGCAATCATTTATCTTAATATTAAGTTTTTTTTGATGCTTGTGAATAGCTGCAAATTTTTTCCTATTTGTTGCAGATATCCTTTTACAAACCCTACCGTTTGTCTTAAGCCAATTCTAAAAAGATTAACGATTATATGCACCAAAATCACAACTTTATCACTATAAATATAGTTGCCGCCCTGCATTTTTGGACTATTTTCATACCAATTTTCGATAGCTTCATCGATGTAACGAAAAATATTCCCCCTTTTTTCAAGGAATTTGTTATATTCGTTTTGGTTACTGACTTTCATTTTCTGTGGCATATTTTTTCTTCAACAGTTAAATGGCTGTTTTATAATGAATTTTGTCAGTAACTGCCAGTTCTTTTCACTTGAGCGATGCAACAAAGCCATCCCAGACTCACTGCCATTAAGTTAAGGGAAAGAGAAGTTAAGATTGGACAAAAAATTTGAAGTGATTGATAATTATGGTAAATACTAGGGTGAATTTTTAAGAAAAGGGAGTCTGAAAAGTGCAAGTTATTTAAAAAAGTAATAATTGCAGGTTATTTTGCAAAGAATGTACTAATACAATGATACTGAAAAGATATCTTGAATTTAAAACACATGTTTTCTAGCTCTTTTCTGGTAGTTGAGTGAACGAATATCAGATATCTTATGACGATCAACTCTTCTCCCTTTTCTTACCACTAAAGTGTTCATCAAAAATAACTGTGATAGTCGATCCATAATGCAGTCTATGTCTGACTCTGTAGAAAAAATATCAAAGGCTAAGTTTTTAATCGCATTAAATGAGACAGATTTATTGATGCTTTTTTTTAGTTTACTATTCTGTGCGCTCAATGTCTCTTCATCATCTTCTATCATGATACTTTCTAGATTACTGATGAAGATAGTTGACCAAAAATCCTGCTTGATAGTTTCAATACTTTTTCCTGTGAAATTCTCTAAATTTAATCTTCCCTTCAGCCTAGAAAAAAATGTTTCTACTCCCCAGCGCAAGTAATATAATCTCTCAAACTCTTCGACTGTAAAACTTTGCTCATCTAACAGATGATGTTACTAACACTTCAACTTCTCCAGAAGAAAGTATTATTTTGACTAACCTGAATTTCATCTCATCAGGTAATCCTAGCTTTCGTAGCTGTCTTGCTACTTTAATAGGTGCGGTAGACACTACCACCGTACTAGATGGGCTTTCCGGCTTAAACATAGCGTTTATTTCATTGAAAGACGAACTTGGACAGCGAATTATATAATTGATTTTCCTTCCTGTAAGCTCAGCAAGAAATCGATAAGATACGTATCCTCTATCACAGATTAACAAATCGTCTGATTTTATGGATTCAAGCATACCGATCGCTAAATCAACCTCATAGCTGTCACCTCTACTTAGCACAGATTTTATTGCAATATTATTTAGCACATCGTAGCAAACTTCAAAGGTTGCACTTGTATAGTCTTCAAATCTCTGGATTCCATTCCATACTGCTCTTGAGCTAAACTCGCCTATTATTTTGTCGCTCTTTGGCAGAATCAGTATTGAAGCATCAAATGCAAGTACTCTGAAGCCATGGTGGGTTTTAAATTCCTGATCTTGGTAGTATAGGGAAACTATATCATCATTTAACTCTGAAAACGCAGTATGCTTTAGCTTCTTTCTTGCTTGAGTAAATGCACTTGCCGTAATTGTGTAATCTTTTCTTGTATGCAGAACAAACTCATTAAGCATTACTTGTAATGACTTTACACTCTTTCTAAAAATCAGGAGAAATACATTAATGAAGGGCAGCTTTCTTTTTCGTGAGAAGTCTTTTGAGGATGCTCTGTGTGCGTTTATAAAGTTTAAACTCATCAATTTATTTTTTATAAACATGATTATTCTTTTTTTTACTCATGTCATTACTTCTTTTAATTTGTGGATCTTACCTGATTTTACAATACAGTCCATCACTTCCCCTTAACTTAATGGCAGTGGCACTGTCATCGCCCACTAAATCCAGAGTTTTTAGCCAAAATTTAAAATACAAAAATACACTAAAAACTGTGCAAACAAACAAGGTATTTCACTTCAAATGTTTACCCATAAAAACTCTATATTTTTACATAATCTGTTAATCATACTCTCTATTTCTCTACAATATATGGCATTTTGCAACAATTGAGAGAGAATTATAGAGTAAACAAGTAAATAAAAGAATTTAATTTGACAGTAGAGAGAGGTATGTTTTGAAAAATTGTGTCTTTTTATAGCGCACTTTGACAATAATAATCAATTTTACTGTAAGTAGGTTAACCAACTTTTACTATTATTTAATTGCTAATATTTTAGTATTAAATGATTATGTGAGGCGTAGAGTGGATGTTAAAGTAAATTATGCAGAAATTACTAAACGTGTTGCAGCGTATTTAGTTGACCAAACAATATTTTTAGTCTGCTGTTCATTCTTTTTTTTATTAATTTCATTTATATTACCAGAAGAATCTCTTACTAACTTTTTTAATTATGTCTTTTCTGATACCAACACTGATACTGGCCTTATATCAGAACGACATGAAATATTAGGAAACTTAGGTATATTATTAGAAAGTTTAGTATATGTAACATTAGAAGTATTAATGCTAACAAAACTTGGTTGGACTCCAGGAAAATTGCTACTTGGCATATACATAAAAGATACAAACACACTTAAAACCGCTACTTTAATGCAAGTAGTGATAAGAAGCACCATAAAGGCACTTTTGTTTGTACTTCTCTATGTTTCTGAGTGGTTTTTAATTTTACCAATCTTGGTTTTAATATTTGCAGCATTTGATAAACGCAAGCAGTTCTTTCACGATAAAATTGCAAATACGGTAGTGATAGACTATAAACCTGAAGAATGTCATTTAAATTTAAACTATGTGGGAATAACTAGGCGCATTATAGCGGACATTATTGACTATTTTATTCTTAAGGGAATTTCCTTAGTCTATGTGATTTTTGTATGGGCAATTTTGCGCACTACTATACCTCAATCATTAATTATACATACTTGCTCATCTTTTTTGCTATCAGTGATATTTGGAGTATTCATGGTAAAAAAATCTGGTGGTACTCCAGGACAATTATTATGTGGTATTCATATAAAAGATGCAAATACACTTGAAAATGTTACTCTAGTGCAAGCAATAATTAGGTATATTTTGATTGAAGTTATTCACTTCCCTATACTTATTACGAGAAGGGAATTTTTTAATAAGTATACTTCTGAGTGGTGGATTGACCCTTCATCAGGCTTAATCCTTATAGCTATAATACTAATTTTTGTATGTGCAATATTTGACAGGCGCAAGCAGTTTCTTCATGATAAAATTGCAAAGACGGTGGCTGTAAAGAAGAAAGCAGAAGTAATAGTAGTAAATAAACCTTTAAGCTGATTTTTTCAGTTGTAGGTTTATATTTAACTTTTTTCTCTGCAATTTTTAATCTGTATTGACTTTACTTAGAAAAAGTTGTTGACACTAGAAATGTTAGCGCTATAGGTATAGCAATATTTGTATTTACATAAATTGTTTACAAATTTTTGAGTAATTTTTAATAGAGGCAATAATGGGTATAGGTCAACAACAACCAATTCGTGATACAGTTGATGAAATTTGTACAGACGTAAGTAGAACAATATATGCTATTTTCAGCGAAAATATGAATGATAATACACTTGAACTTCTTCGTTTAAAGCTAGATGTGCAGAAAACAGTTGGTAATTTAAATAAATTTGTGAAGGTTTTGCGTAAGCATAATAAAGAGATACTGGCTTTGTTGCATAGCTCCTGATAAGGCAGGTAGGTACAGTAAATTCATGCAGCTAATTCGAACTTAGCCATACCTATATCAGTAAATTTATTAAGCAAATAGCACTTAATTAGTAGTTCTTTTTCACGATTTATTTCAGATTTATTCTTGAGACTAAACCCAAACGTTTTTTTCAACCTATAGAAAAAACATTCAACAAAGGATCTTAGTCCATATTTTGTTTCTTGTGTCCATTTCTTTATACCGTTCTCATAGTTTTCACATAATTTAATCACATTAATGTTGCTATTTCTTTCTAATTGATAATCAATTTTCTCATAGATTTTCGCACCTTTTATTGGTCGAATGATTGGTTTTATATTATGTCCTTTACACACTTTATACATACTAGCTTTATCATAAGCTGCATCTGCGCGAACAGATGAAATATTATATTTATCTACTGTTCCCTTTAACATATCGCATGATAATCAAGTGTAGTACCATTAGTGTACTTCATATCTATAACTTTTTTATTATTTATACTTAAAATAATATGTAACTTTCTTACTTGATCATATCCATTATATTTTCTTACTTTTGCATTTTCTTTATTACGTTGATGGGTGTTGTTATAGATACAAATACTGGTGCTATCTATAGCTATTTCAATGTTTTCCATACCATTTTTATCAATTCTACAATCATCAATTTTCAAGTTAAGCTTTTTGAATCTTCTAGAAGCTTGAGTATAGCTAATGACTTTGAGGTCTTTTCCCATTTGCTCTATACAACCTTTTACGAAACCAACTGCTTGTCTTAAGCCAATCCTAAAAAAATGGACTACTATATGTATCAAAATTACAACTTTATCACTATAAATGTTATTGCCACCTGCAACTTTTGGACTATTTTCATACCAATTTTCTATGGCTTGATTAACAAAATGAAAAACATTTCCTCTTTTTTGAAGAAATTTGTTATATTCGTAGCAGTTACTGACCTTCATTTTGACTGGCATATTGGTGGTTAAATACCTGTTTTATAATGATTTCTGTCAGTAACTTCCAGTTTTTTTTACTTGAGCCATGCAACAAAGCCAGCCGCAATAGTAAAAGTGAAAGAAATCTTCAAAGTAGAACTATCCCCCAAAGCTGCACATGGACATAGAATATCCTTTATCAGGGATGGACGTAAACATTGAAGATCTTCCCCTAGAGCTGGATATAGATATAAAGTCATTTATACCATTCCCTATATTCGAGAAAAATATCACATGCCAAGAACCTTGTCAAAATTATATAATCTATCTCTAGAGCAGGTTATTGAGAATGTCAATCCACATAAAAGAGCCAGGTATTCCTAACACCACTAAACTCACAAATTCATTTGCTAGAGTTTATAAGTTCTTGTTTATAATAATTTTATTATATCGTAAAACCATCTATATCGGCCTATTTAAACAGTATTTTACTTTCCTTAAGGATTTTTTAAAGATCATCTATTGAATTCTATGATATTATTTTTTGTGAGATTGTTATACACGTTATGGCAAGGAAGGCAGAGAGATTTGTTAAGTAGTTTTTGCATCTATATGAGCTACTTGAATAATGGTTACAATATAATTGTACAGCATGAGCTGAGTTCGCTTAGCCCTTATCTACATATTCAGTTCCACCAACAGTTATTGCATCGACCTTGAGTGTTGGCTGACCAACTCCAACAGGCACATTTTGTCCGTCTTTTGAGCACGTACCAACACCAGGATCTAACTTTAGATCATTACCAATCATTGATACTTTTTTTAGTACTGTTGGCCCATCACCAATTAGCGTTGCTCCTTTGACTGGTTGTGTAATTTTACCATTTTTTATTAGGTAAGCTTCCGAAGATGAGAAAACAAATTTTCCTGATGTTATATCAACTTGTCCACCACCAAAATTTACTGCATATAGGCCTCTCTTTACACTGGATATTATTTCTTCTGGTGTATATTTTCCTGGCAACATATAGGTGTTTGTCATGCGTGGCATAGTAACTTCTTTGTAACTTTCTCTTCTACCATTACCAGTTGGATTTACACCCATAAGTTTAGCGTTCATATGATCTTGCATATATCCTTTTAGAATTCCATCTTCTATAAGTACATTATAGCCAGGTAAAGTACCCTCATCGTCTATGCTAATAGAACCACGCAAATTAGGTAGAGTTCCATCATCAATTACAGTAATGTTACTGGCTGCCACTTGTTTACCCATAGAATTTGAAAATGCCGAGATTCCTTTACGGTTAAAATCACCTTCAAGTCCATGACCTACAGCTTCATGCAATAATATTCCTGGCCAACCTGAACCTAAAACAACTGTCATCTCTCCAGCCGGAGCTGGAATTGCCTCAAGATTTACTAGCGCTTGCTCTAACGCTTGGTTTGCAACTTCTTTCCACTTCTTCTCAGAAACAAACTTACTATAAGCGTCTCTTCCACCATGCCCTGCAGAACCTTTCTCCGCTCGGCCATTTTTTTCTACGATGACTAGTACATTAAAACGTACCAAAGGCCTAATATCGCTTAACCTGTGATCATCTTTTATTATTTGTACAACTTGCCATTCTCCACTTAGAGTTATTTTTACCTGCTTCACGCAGTTATTCTTCGACCTTACATACTCATTAACCTCATTAAGTAGTTTAATTTTTGAGTTCAGATCCATTTCATTTATGGGATTAGTCGTTGAGTACAGGCTTTTTGTCTCCTCATTTAAGTTTATTGAATTTGTTTTGCTTAAAGATGCTGAACTTTTTACCATAGAAGCAGCGTTACTAATTTCCTTTTCGCTAATTTCAGAAGAGCAAACAAAAGACGTACTATCCTCACAAAAGGACCTTAACCCAAATCCCCTTCTGATATTCAAATCCATGTGTTTCAATATGTTATCATCAAAAACCAGGGACTCTGATTGGCAAAATTCTAAAAATAATTCACCACCATCACTATCGCTCAAAGCGTTGTTGACTATTTTATATACATTATTAATATTAACATTGTTTTGAGCAAAAAATATTTGATCTAGATTTGGCATTACCTTTGAGCTAAAAATTGTTTAAGTATATTATTTAATTTTAACATAGTAAATCACAAAAAGCCCGGGTGGCGGAATTGGTAGACGCGCTAGCTTCAGGTGCTAGTAACTTTTTAAGTTGTGGAAGTTCAAGTCTTCTCTCGGGCACTCTATATTGATTTTTGAGTCAATTAATGCTATGATATAATGTATTTACTACTAAGTTTATGAGTTATGAAGAAAAAAAGCTTGTTTACAGAAAGAAAATAAGAACTTATTCAAAACGCTTGGTTACTGCACTATCTATTGCTTCTTTGATGGGGTATACAGCAGCATTAGCCCTAAATATTTCTTCCTTAAGCTTGTACTGTACTATTGTCAGCACTATGCTAAGTGCACTTTCGCTTGCTTTAAATATATGGTCATTAACTGATCATTTTAGACAGTGTGGCCTTAATAAGCAACTCGATACCTCTTGGCAAGATAAATTAATGAAGATCTGCCTCGACATTACATCTAACGTTTCATTTTTAATAGGAGGAATTACATCTATATTACCTCTTGAATTTCCTATTATCCCCTTTATTTCCGTTGCTTTTTTTATTCTAGGCTGTACCTTTATGGCAACCAATTTCGTTTGTACTATGATTAGTCAGCCGCAAATAGATGAAAGTAATAATCTCAAATCTAGTAGTCATTTGAACGATCAATCCACGATAGCTGTCTAATTATCACATGTTAATAAATTAGCTTATTTAACTTGACAAATTACGCCATCCCCCTTACTATGAAAGTAAGAGTATTTATCCTTGTTTTTAATCTCCGCGGATTTAACAGCAAAATTCAGATATTTATTGGCAAATTACATAAAAATTATAGCGGCTGCATGTCTTTTAAATTTTTTCTACATTCAGCCAAATCGCGCTTGTTAGCACATTATTACAACGCCAATTTACATTATTAAAACTCACTACCGGGAATTCTTTTGCCTTTTTTTTGCTTGGTATAAATTTCTTAATATTTTTGATTAGTTAGGAGTCCTATAGAGATGTCATTCCAGTGCTTCTTATTACCTGGTCAGTCTTCTGGATCCCAGTGTCAAGCACTGGGATGACATCACAGAGAGGGTGCTGGGATTACACAAAAAGGGCTACTTAAGTGACAAGATAGATAGAACTGGCATGAATTGGATTTGAGTAACTCAAATGACCAATGAAAACTGTAACCCTAAACATTGAAGCACTATTATGCACTAAATGATAATTTTCATACACTTGTCATGGTAATCGTGAAAGAAATAATTCATACAATAAGCATGAATGAAATAATTGACATGATTTGGAAATTTATATATTATAAAGTATTAATAGTTAGTTAATTTATTTATAGGGTATGGCTAGAAAAATTTTAAATGAAAATGAGTATCAAACTTTTAAGCAGTTGTTTTTAATATTTAATATTCAAAAGCAGGATGTGGTAAATTCTGATATTGAGAATATTAAGAAAAAGTTTAAAAAACAACATCGTGAATTATCGTTAAAATATCACCCAGATAAAAATCCAGATAATAAAGAAGCAGAGGAGCAATTTAAGGTTATTGCACAAAATAAACCATTTTTTGAAGAATTTGTAATAGAGCCGTTGGAGAAGGGCTTAAACAAAAGGAATAATTTAACGAAAGAATTACGTGGTAAGTTATGGAACCATAGTTATGAAGAATTAGAAAAATATCTAGATGATAAGAGTAGAAGTAGGGTCTTTAATAAGAAGCGGTCAATTAACGATAATATAATTGCTTATTCAAAATATTCTTCTTATTCAAATCTCTTAGGAAGTCTTTTAGTATTCTTCACATCCATTGCATTTTTTATAAGCAATGGTGTTACCTATAATGTCCCCTTAGCAGTAGGTTTCTTTGCTCCTTTGTTAACAGGATTTGTTTTGAGTTCAGCTATTTCGATCGTTTATACTAGAAATGGAAAAGAGTTTAATAATCAGACTAATATTTTATTATTGTTTAACTTTGACCAAGAATGCAAAGATTTTTCAGAAAGCGATAGAACTAAATTAAAGTGGCTAAAAAATTCACTTATTTTGAGCAACATAATCTGTGCATCTTTAATGTTTTCCGGTGTGGGATTAGATTTAGTTGCCAGCGGCTTTGGTATAACTAACTCTATGATGTTATCCGGATTATTACTTTCATTACCATTCACGCTTTTAATTGTTACTTCACCTGTTTTAAATGCTGTAAGTGAGTATACTCTCAAAAAGACAGTCATAAATTCAATTGAGGAGCAATTTAAAGGTGATGATCAGTTTATAGAAGTCGATAACGAAAAGCCAAGCAGTACTATGAGCAATCAAAGTTATTTCCCCATCGGTCAGTTAATATCATCAAAGTTAGCTATTCTCCATAGCGAAGTCTCTAGCTAGGAACAATGAGCCACAGATTAGTATGGTTTTGACGTTTTGAATAGAGGCTTTCAATATGTAATTTGATATCGCATCGCCGATTGATTCACATTCAATAGCATTTATTCCTATATTATTAGCTCCTTCTCTGATTAGATCTGTACTTGTTGCTTTAGGCTCAGATTTAACACAAACGGCGCATAGTAGTTTGATATATGGCTTTAAGTGCTCTAAGAACTCTGCCACGTTTCTGTTACGAGTAACGCCAAAGATCATATAGACACCTTCAGTAAAATTGTCTTTTATCCACTTAGCTAACACTCTGGCACCATCATTGTTGTGTGCACCATCTAGAAATAATTGCCAATCTTTTGGTAATAAAGAAATTAAATTACCTTTTTTTATAGACTCTAGCCGCGCAGGCCAATAAGTGCCCTGTAAACCTGAAGCAATGTCCTCTTTTCCAATATCAAAGCCATATTTTCCACTTAAAATGCTACATGCTGCAATTGCGTTTCCTGCATTGATTATTTGATGATCTCCTTTTAAAGATGGCAAAGAAAATTCTATTGATTGAATAGTCGATTGAAAGACCATCCTGTTATTCTGTTTTTCGCAATTCCATTCAAGTCCTCCTCTATACAGAGGAGATTTCTTATTTATTGCATGATGTTCTAATGTGTTCGTTATAGATTTTTCTTGTGGTGCTATTATGCAAGGAACATTAGGTTTCATTATTCCAGCCTTTTCACCTGCTATAATTTCTACAGTAGGACCAAGATATTCTGTATGGTCAAAGGCAATTGAAGTGATGATCGTTAGAATTGGATTATCTATAACATTTGTTGCATCAAGCCTTCCACCCAGACCCACTTCAACTAAAGTAATATCAGCTTTATGACGAGAAAAAGCTAAGAAGGCTGCAGTCGTTGCGGCTTCAAATAGAGTGATGGGTTGTTCTGCGACTGCTATACGGCATTCTTCTAGTGAGTTATGTAATTCACTATCATCGATATCATTGCCTGCAATAACTATTCTTTCATTAAAATTCACTAAATGTGGAGAAGTGTAGGTATGAACTTTATACCCTGCTGCTTGCATTATATATCTTATAAATGATAGTGTTGATCCTTTGCCATTAGTGCCAGCTATGTGAATTATTGGCGGTATTTTTTTCTCGGGATTACCCAATTTATTTAGAAAACTTTTTATGCGATCAAGAGAAAAATCCTTTGGTCTACTGCCAAGCGGCTTAGGCCAATGAGGCATGTATATCATAGATTATTGTTACATTTTAATTCATCTATTACACTTGCCATGCCGTGCGTGTCGATTTTTTCACTAAATTGAGAACGTTGATTAATAGCAATACTTATCCCACTCATTACAACATCGTTTATTAAGAAAGAATTGTCACTTTTAGTCACTTTAAAGTCAATGTTTGTAAATTCCTCATCACCATAAGAAAATCTTGTTCCTATCAGACAAGTTTCATCGTCAACTGCTTTTGTACTCATTATGATCATTTCACTATTATTTATGTATTTATACAAAATTTTAGCGCACAAGCGCGCGAGATATACTTCATATTCTTTTAGAAACTCTTCTTTTTCTTTCTGAGTAGATAAATTCCAATATTTCCCTATGACAAATCGAGATATTCCTTTGAGGTCAACATTATTCTGAATAATTTTCAGAAGTTCTTCTTGTACATGTTCTAGATTTTTTCTATTCCCTTTCATAGACGTGTTGTCTACTTGCTGCTTCATGGCAAGCACAAAAGTTTTGTGCCCTATACAATTCGCGTAAGCACTTGAGGAGATTATAATAAAAATGGTTAAGAACTTAATAAGATTCATAAGATATATTTATTAGCTATGATACTTAAAATGCAAAATTTAACAAAGGCAAAATAATGATCGCTAGTTTTAATATATCTATAGACATACTCTATATAAATAATCTATAATTAATTTAGGGGTCTGTGCTATGCGTTATGAGTTAAGTTAAATTTCCCGAGCGATAATTTCTGATCAAGGGAATTGCCTCTGTTAATTTCATTGAAATTAGTACGTGATGCCCACCTTAACTTTAGGTCTCAGGAATCTACTAAGACTGACGGTAGATATGGATCCCTTTTCCATTATTTAGGTTTATGTTACACCAATATAAAGAACAAGGTGTTTTTTTCTGTTCATCTCATGAGATATTTCAAGTTGTAATTGACGTTGAGAAGTATCCTGATTTTGTTCCTTGGTGCAAAGCTGTTTATATAAAAGAAAAAACTGATAGCCAAATGATTGTGGACCTCCTTGCAGCTTTTCATGGCATTAAAGGAAGTTACACATCAGAAGTGACCTTCCTTTCTCCAAGTGGAACAAATGAAGGTTGGATAAAAGCTGTGTCGTCAAATGGAATATTTAAACATTTATACAACGAATGGAAATTCACTCCTATGAACGAAAGTAAAACTATGGTAGAGTTCTATATAGAGTTTGAATTTAAATCCAACTTGTTTTCCACTTTATTAAACTCAGTGTATAAATACACACAAAGCAGAATAATTGCTGCATTTAAAGACAGAGTAGAAAGCCTTGCTAAACAAAAGTTATCTTGACATCATTTATATAAATGCATAAATTCTTTAATAAGTTAAGTGTTTCCATTGTAATGATTTTTAGATTATTGTTCTTACTTATTTTTATAAGTGTTAGTTCTTATGCAGCTATTGAACAAAACTTACCCAACACTCAAAAAACTGATGAAATAACATCAAAAGAACTACTGTCGCTATTGCCTGATGATAAATTATTAGGAGATCGAAAAGCACCAATTTTAATGATAGAATACGCCTCGCTCACTTGTTATCACTGTTCTCTTTTTCATAAGAAAGTTTTTCCTAAAATCAAAGAGAAGTACATAGATACAGGTAAGATGTTATACATATTCCGTCATTTTCCTCTAGATTACAGAGGATTAAAAGCTGCAATGCTAAGTTATTGCTATGAAAAAGAAGAAGACTATTTTAATTTTAACAAAGCTGTGTTTAATGCAATAGACTCGTGGAACTACTCTAATTTTAGTGATTTAACTATACTACAAAAAATTGCTGCACTAAGCAATTTGAAGCAAGATGTATTTAACCAATGCATTAATGATAAAAAGATGATGGACAAAATTATAAATGATAAATCACTTGCAATTAATAAACTTGATATCACAGCTACTCCTGTATTCATCATCAAGCTTAACGATGACAAATCATACGTAGAGAATGGTAAAATCAAACATGAAGGATATAGAGAGCTGGAATACTTCACTAATGTAATAGATGAGCTATATGGAAAAGCTATAGTGAAGTAATAACACTGTAGCTTACCATATAAAAACCCTATGCTGAATCATTATTTTTTGATACTGTTTGTTGCTTTTTACGCTCAAACTCTCTTTTTTTACTGTGCCAAGCATAATAATACATAGCAATTTTATTCTCTATTAATACTATCGTCCCATCATAAAATTGGACCATATCCATAACTTTTTTCTGAGCTTCGTTAAAGCGTTCTTTGTACTTCTCGCGATAAGCTGGATTGTGCAGTAATTTCACTCCTTCATTATTATTAGATTTCTTGCTTAACGTTTCAACTTCGTTAGCAATGTTATAAGACATATAACCCCCTCTAATTGATTATAAAAATTACATTTTAAGAGAGATGTAAATAAACGATCCCTTAATTCTAGTATAACAATTGGTTATTATACTAGTTAACCATAGTAAAATATATAATAATCTTTGTCACTTAAAATTTTACTTTATAAAATAACAACTTAAAATAAAAAAATTTTATTATTCTTAACTCTATTGTTATATTTATAAATCTTATATAGATTAAACCTCCTTAGTTTATATTATAAAACTTAATGCGTCATAACTTTAGCAGAAAATCGTTGTACATAAGAAGCTTATTTGCAAAAGAGTATAAAAAAATAGAAGAACATTGTACTCTTGATAAGAAACAACGTATTCAAATCACTCCTGAAGAAGGAAAATTATTAAATTTATTTATCAAAATCCATAAAGTTAAAAGCATAGTTGAAATTGGCACGTTATATGGTTATTCGTCAATTTGTATGGTAAAAGCTTTACCGAAAGATGGTCATATATATACAATAGAAAATAATCCTCAACACTCAAGAATAGCAAAAAAAAATTTTAGTGTTTTTAATCTAAGTGATAAAATTACTCTAATAGAAGGTGATGCACTGGAAAAAATTAATGAATTATCAGCAAAGGCACCATTTGACATGATATTCATCGATGCTGACAAAAGTAGTTATCCTAAGTATTTAGATTGGGCAGAGTCATACATTAAACAAGATGGGCTAATCGTTGCAGATAACACTCTATTATTTGATACAGTATTTTTAGAATCTCCTCCAAAAGAAGTATCAGAAAAGTCATGGCATGCTATGAGAGAGTTTAACGATAGATTGTCAGATGAAAAAAAATATTTCTCCATATTGATTCCTACTGACGAAGGAATGACTGTAGCTTTAAAACTCACGCAAGTTAAAAATCAAGGTCAGCGTAATGTCTAGGGGGAGTTAAGCCAAAAACTCTCTCTAATAATATTTCGCGAAAACAAGGCCTTGACTTAACAATGGAGTACCATTCTTTTAAAATCTTACTTTTTTCCCATGGGAAACTATTTACGTAGTCTATTATAGAAATATGTGATGCTAAAGTAATATCGGCTAAAGTGAACTTATCGGTTGCAAGCCAAACGTTCTTGTTAATTAAGTGTTCGATGTATTCCATATGGCAAGGCAGGTTATTCTGAGCTGCATGAAGAAATCTAGAGTCAGGGCTGCAGTTAGTAATTACTTTTTCATTCATAATATACTTAGTAACTTCATTGTAAAATTTGCTATCGAACCAATTGATTAAAGCGCGTATTTTAGACTTAATAATAGTGGATGAACCAAGTAATTTGACGTCGCTATTGTAAGTCTCTTCTATATATTCACAAATGGCATTACTATCCGCTATTACAAAGTTATTATCTATTAATACTGGTACTTGTCCGATTGGATTGATCTCCATGAATTCATTCCGCTTTTCCCATGGATTTTCATATACCAAATCACAACTCAGCTTTTTTTCCTTGAGAAGAGCTCTAACTTTTCGTGAAAACGGACAAAGAGGAAAATGATATAAAATCATAATATTCCTCTTTTGTTATTCCAATACCTATATGTTGTCATTCCAGTACGTGACATTGGAATCCAGCTTATTTCATTATGGACATTACTTTTAACATATACTCCTAGAATCCATTGTCCATTGTATAATTTCCAAATATTTTTATACTTGAATCCCAGTACAACTGTACGAACATTGTAGTCTGAGAGCAATCCCCACCAGAAGGGTGTCATTTCAGTCTGGGATGGCTTTGTTGCATCGCTCAAGTGAAAAGAACTGGCAGTTACTGACAAAATTCATTATAGATAGCCATTTAACTGTTGAAGAAAAAATATGCCACAAAAAATGAGAGTCAGTAACTGCCATGAATATAACAAATTTCTCCAAGAAAGAGGAAGCATTTTTTGTTATATCAATGACGCCATAGAAAATTGGTATGAAAATAGTCCAAAAATGCAGGGCGGCAACTATATTTATAGTGATAAAGTTGTGATTTTAGTGCATATAATCGTTAATCTTTTTAGAATTGGCTTAAGACAAACGGTAGGGTTTGTAAAAGGATATCTGCAACAAATAGGAAGAGATTTGCAGCTATTCACAAGCATCAAATAGTGATGATTGTTTTTATACAGAGTTTTTTCCTTTTAACTCTTACCAAAAGAAATTGTCTGAAGGTAATAAATTTTTGGTGCCAATGAGGAAAGAGGTGGTTTCTAATCTAAAGTTTTTGCTAGCTAATGAAATTGCGCGATTTGCAACAGATCTTATTAAAGAGCAAAAAAAAGAAGACAAAAAATCGGAACTAGGTTGTAAGGATCTATCAAATGATATAGAGGAGGAGATAGAAAATCATGTAGATTATATAATTGATGAAGTCTTTGATAAGGGATCTTATCTATATGGTGCGGAGTGTGTTGATAGAAATTTGCAACGTTCTTTTGTAGATTTGCTCTCATCGAGGATAAAAGGTTATGAAAATGGTCCTAAAAAAACTAAGGATTTTTTAGAAGAGAAAGGAAATTATGTATATCTAAAGAAAAGCATTTTTGATAATCCTAAGCTCATTAAAGACATAGCAAAGCATGAATTATCCTTTCATTGTCGTGATTTGGAAGTTTCAAGTACCGAGGATGAAATGAATGACACTCTGAAGTTCGCAGTTGTTGATTTAATTTGTAAGGCACTACCGCACCTACCAATTGATTCTATGTGGCATACTTCCCATAAAGAAAGTGAAGATGAGTATTCAATTTTGGCTCCTGTTATTGATTATGATAATTACATAGAGTTTTTAAATGAAAAAGAAGTTGATCATATTAATAATAAGGTGTTTGGTGGTACAAAAGTATTGCGTGATGTAAAAGATGATATTGCAGAAAGAGGTCTGCCAACATATGGTGACGGACGAATATATGCAATAGACTTTTTTAACCGAGACATTGCTTACTGCGTGATGGATAAGATCATAGGAGGATTATAAACTGTCCATTGATCCTGCGCGTGTGCCAGCTATGAAACCACAAACTCTTGCCCCTTCTGAAGAAAAAGTAGGGATGGATGAACCAAGTGTAGATAGTGGTTTTGGTGGTTCACCTAAGAATTCAGTTATAGGTAAATCACATACTGGAAACTCAAGCAAATTCCTTAGGCCCGACTACTATGGTGAAGGTAAAGGTGGGGATGATGCTTCGGCTAAAGATAGTGGCTTTGGCGCTTCTTCAGCACGATCTTCTTTTAATAAGCCCAAAACAACATTTAACCAACCGTCTGTATCACAGACTGACCAGCATTCTGCAAAAAAGCAGACATCAACTAGTAAAAAATCAGATTGCTGTATTTTATAGCTCAAGAAAATTAGACTATTTGAGGACGAATTGTGAATGAAAGTTTATTTGCCAAGGTATAGCTGCCTTGGCCTACAAATCTTGGTTTCTTCATCGTTTACCATTTCATACCACTGGGCAACCCAACCAGTGGTTCTTGCAAGTGCAAAAATGGGTGTAAACATACTTGAAGGGATACCGATAGCATTCATTATTATACCTGAGTAAAAATCAACATTTGGATACAACTTACGTGTAATAAAATACTCATCCTTTAAAGCTATTTCTTCAAGTTTTTTTGCAATTTCAAGTAATTCATTGTTTTGCTCTAGTTTGCTTAAAATCTCATGACAAGCATCCTTTAATATAAGCGCGCGCGGATCATAGTTTTTATAAACACGATGTCCAAATCCCATTAGCTTAAATGGATCTTTATCATCTTTAGCTTTCTCAATGAATCTATCTACATCTCCACTTTGCTCTATCTCTTTTAGCATATTTATAACTGCCTCATTAGCTCCACCGTGTGCTGGACCCCAAAGTGTAGCAACTCCTGCAGACAGGCTTGCAAATAGATTAGAACCAGCTGACCCTACCAATCTGACAGCTGCTGTAGAAGCATTCTGTTCATGATCAGCATGAAGAGTAAATATTTTATCCAGAGCTTTTACAAAAAGGGTATTATTAACAGCACTGCCAAATATCATATTTAAGAAATTCTCACTATAACTTAATTTATTATTAGCATTTATGAATTCCTGATTGTTGATATGTCTATAAATCATTGCAACAATTGCAGGAACTTTTGCTATTGCAGAAATTCCAAAATCTAAATCTTCACCATTGACATTGTTGCCATGCATTTCATGGTAAGACGCTGACAAATTTGCAAAACATGCAACTAAAATCGACATAGGGTGAGCAGTTTTTGGAAATGCTTTGATTACATTTGTAACTTGCTCTGATACTTTGGATGATTCTTGTATTTTGAGAAGAAATTTTTTGTGTTGCTCTGAACTGGGTAATTCACCATAGAGCAATAAATAAATCACAGCAGTAAAATTATTATTCTCTGCCAAATCAGCTATATTATGTCCCCTATATTTAAGAACTCCTTCATCTCCATCAATGAATGTAATTGTAGAAGAGCATGAAGCTGTAGAAACAAACCCTGGATCGTAAGTGAATAATCCTGTTGTCTTATATAAGTCCTTAATATTTAACACATCAGGACCTACTGTTCCACTTAATACGGGCAGATCAATTTTTGACCCATCACTTAGTTCCAATAATGCTTTTTTATCCATCACTTGAGCTACTTAATTTTATACAGAATATACAAACTGAAGAGTATATATTAATACAGCTAACTTTACATTAACCGTATTAAGCGGTCATCAATGCTTTTACTTTTGCATTTAAGCGACTTATTTTACGCGCAGCGGTATTCCTATGAATGACACCTTTATTTACACATTTGTGTAAATTGGATTCAGCATTCCGAAATGCCAAGACAACATTCTCTTTATCACCAGACTTGATTATATCAACTAATCTTCTAATAGCAGTACGAGTTTTGCTTTTTCGCATCTTATTTACTAAAGTACGCTTTGCTATTACCTTCATCATTTTTTTAGCACTCTTATGATTTGCCATATATTAATACCTGTACTTTTCTTTTAATTATAAAGTTTTTTTGTTAATTTGCAATATCAGTTTTTTCTGCAATTAATCTACTACTTCTTTCTTCAATGATTTTTTCTAAACTTTGCAAGAATTCATTTTTGTTTAACCCAGGATATATGGGAGGTAATATTTCTATTACCGCCTTTCCGGGATTCTTTCTCAGAGAAAGTATGCTTTTTGGCCAAAACAAACCAGTGTTTAAAGCAATCGGTAACACAGGAACAGATAATACGCTATATAAAGCA
Organism: Wolbachia endosymbiont (group B) of Athalia cordata; assembly: GCF_947251845.1. Taxonomy (NCBI): domain Bacteria; kingdom Pseudomonadati; phylum Pseudomonadota; class Alphaproteobacteria; order Rickettsiales; family Anaplasmataceae; genus Wolbachia; species Wolbachia endosymbiont (group B) of Athalia cordata. The sequence goes on along the minus strand of NZ_OX366383.1, from coordinate 50,051 downwards.
GCAATACCCGATTGATATTTTATATTTTGGTTTATAGTTGTTCTTGTACCTTCAGGAAATATTATTATGCCTCTATTTTCTTTTATACACACTTTTGCTAATTTCATGATATGACGCACAGAACTAATACCATCTGAGCGGTTAATAAAAATCATTTTTAATGCCATGAGATGCAAACCAATGAATGGAATCCATTTCAATTCACGTTTTAAAATAAAAACTGCTTTTCTAAAGAGTAGTATAAAAATAAATGTTTCAAATGGAGATTGGTGTTTAGATGCAATTATAAAAGGTTGCTTAGGAATGTTTTCCATTCCCCTCACTTCATATTTAATGCCACATAATAAACGCAACATGAATAATACAACTCTCACCGAGCAAACAAGGAAAATGGTTATTACACACTCAGGAAAGAAAATTACAGGGAGAGTAATTAAAGTATAGAATACTTCCCATAATATAAGGAGTAAATTAAATAATAAACTTGCAATCACAAACACACGTAAACTTATTTGAATTTAACTTTACTACAAAACTAAAAGCAATAAGTTTAATTATTGATCATCTGAGTAATAGGATGAGAATCAGCTAATTTGTCCTTTAACTTTTCGTTAGCAATATGAGTATATATTTGTGTTGTAGAAAGATTAGTATGGCCAAGAATTTTTTGTATCAGCACAATATTTGCTCCGCTATTCAGTAGATGGGTAGCAAGAGAATGCCTAATCACATGTGGAGAGATTTTATTTTCATCAATATCGCACTTTCTTGCTAATTCCTTTATTAATTGACCAACTCTTTGCCTTGTAATTGGTTTATTAGGTTTATCACCTGGGAATAGCCAATCAGATTTTTTGTTGTTAGGGAGAAGATTGTCACGAATTGATAAATAATCTTTAAGGCTTTGCAATGCTTGTTGATTAAAAAAGATTTGCCTTTCTCTGCCACTTTTTCCCTTTATTATTATGTAGCCTTCCTTACCATTACTGTTTACTAAATGTGATACTTCACATAACTTCATATTGATTAGTTCAGAAACACGCATCCCGGAAGAGTAAAGAATATCTAAAATTGCACATAGCCTTTTACTGCTTATCTCTTTATTCGATCCGCTTGCTGATTTTTTTACTGTTTCCATGAGCAAAAATATTTCTTGAACACTTAAATACTTAGGCAAAGGACGGGAAACCTTTGGATTTCTTAATTCATTATCATTGGCCGGTGCTGGATTAAAATCTATTATTCCATCATTAAATAGGCACTTATAGAAATTTTTGATAGCAGATATTTTTCTTGATATAGAGCTAGTTTTATATTTCTTTTGTGTACGTAAAAAGTTTACATAATCTTTAATATTAGCTTTACTTGCACCAACTAAGGTAGTGCCTCCTTCTAATAAAAATTTTTCAAGTTGGTGTAAATCTGAACGATAACTTTCCAAAGTATTTTGTGTAGAGGATTTTTCGGAAACCAAAGTATCTATGTAATACGTTATGTAAAGATCCTCTTTTTTATTTTGTGGTTGTTTATTTTTCATTATCAGCTCCTATATTTATTTCTTTGACTATAATTTGATTAAAAGTATTTTTTGTATTTTTTATAAGAAAATATGAGATAAATAAAACATTTATCAATAAAGTAAGTACTACAAACCTTTGTTTTAACCTTTTTTTTAAATTTGATCTTATTTTTACCATATTTCAATTATAACATCAAATCTATAAAAAACATCCTGTAAAGTAAGTTTTACTATCATATAAAATATCCCTTAGCTATGTCTGTTTATGCTTATTACATCATAGTATTTATTATAATTTTAACATAAAGAGATAGTGATTTCGACTTCATTATTGTATGGGTATTAATAAATCTTTAATATATATAACAAATGTCTTGCAGCAGAAGGAATCACTTGGGACTTTTTTTTAATAAAGTGTTAATAAAAGGAATGGTTACATTTGATCCTATGGATTCACTATCTATTTTTTCTATAATTTTATTAATGCTGTGGAAAGAACGTTCTATTCTTGCTAGAATATAATTAATCACTTTTAAATCAATTTTTAACTGTTTATCTGAAAATCGTTTTATTAGCATAATTCTTAATAATTCCTCGCTTGCAGGCAAAATTTTTACGCTGGTAGTTGACAATATTCGGGAGCTTAAATCTCTTAGTTTGAAGTTAAGCTTTTTTGGTGAAATTGAAGAAGTGATTAGCAGTCTCTTATCATTTTCTTTCATATAATTATAACAATGTAACAACATTTCCTCATCTTTAATGTTTTGTACATCCTCTAAAATAAACGCATCGCTATACCTAATTTCGCTTACAAAATTATTCACATTGATAAAAATTGCATTGTTTATTGATTGCCAAATATGAGCAAGGTGAGTTTTTCCAGAGCTGTTAGGTCCAAAAAGAATCAGGCATTTCCAAGATAAATCGTTAACTATTGAGTTATATACGTGCTTATTTTCGTCTAAGGTGATATAGTTTTGCCAGCAATAATCAACTTGATTATTGCTAAATAAATTTAATTGCACGTAAAGCCTCTTACATTACTACTTTTTGATAATAATTTTTGCATAAAAATTTACTTGCATCTCTCAAATGTATCAGAGGTCCTTTTTCTTTTTATCGTGAACTAATTAGCCATTTTTATAAAGCTCACTTTCAAAATATTTATTGACTGCATATTCTACTAATACACTGAACATTCCTATTATTGGAATAAAAAATAATATACCTATAAACCCAAAATATGAGGTGCATATGACAACTCCTAAAATAATGATAGTTGGATGTATATGAACTTTTTTTCCTATTAATAAAGGCACTAATATGCTTGAGTCTATTAATTGACCAACACTAAATAATAGCAAGACAGCAGTACTTTCAAACCATCCACTAAATTGAGTAATGGCGCTCAAAAATCCGATAATAGTGTATAATAATGGCCCTATATAGGGTATAAATGTTAATGTTCCTGATAAAATTCCAATAGCTACAGAATGCTTCAGCCCAATTATGCTAAGGCCCACGGAGTAAAAGATCATCATGACTATACATACGTTTAACTGTCCCTTTAGGTAATTAGATATAATGAAATCTACTTTAGAAAAATAACCTGCAGCTTTTTCTCTGTAAAGAATGGGAATTAGTTTATTAGCCTTTTCTACAATTGCAGGCCAATCACGTAATACATAAAAAAACACCACAAGCGTAATAGCTATTAATGATACCATGTAAATCAAATTAAAGCTTGAATGTAGGGTCGAGAACTGGCGCGCCTCTTTAGGGTTTGGTGGCTGATCCATTATTTTCATCCTGGGCCTCAATCCAAATTCCCATGTTAACGTTTCCAGCTCCCGCCTCGTCAAACGCAGCATGCGGTTTTCCCGCACTACGCTTTCCTAGCAAGTTCTTTACCAAAGTTTATCACATATTGTGTTGGTGATGCTTTCGGTCTGTAATACCTTATTCTGTAGTCTGAATATAGACCCAGCGTTTTGTATATCCATTCGCTACTCCATTTCTTCCAACCAAACCCTTTCTTTGCTTTCCTGGCTCGCATTAAATTGCGTCTTACCTTCTTTTCCACCCAGTGTTTTACGTAACTGAACTTTCGACTAGAGTTTCCTATCCTAAAGTAGTTTACCCACCCTCTCAATATCGGATTGATGTCATTTATCACTCTTTTTATCGGTTGCGATTTATGGCGCCGAAATATTTCCTTCAACTTGCGTAGCAGGTTTGTTCGTGCTTTCATCTGCGGTGTTTTCCTGACATTCCACTTTCCTTGTTTTGTGATATTCTCTTGAAAATCAAACCCTAGGAAGCTAAATGTTTCTCCTTTCTTTAGGTTAATGACTTTTGTCTTTTCTTCATTTACTCTCACTTCTAGTTTTGCTAATTCTTCTTCCAACCTTCTGTATACTGCTCTTTCTAGCCATTCCCGTTTCGGGTATTCTCTGATCAGTATCACCAAATCATCTGCCCATCTGGCATATTCCATACGTTGGTACTTTCCTTCTTTGGTCACCTCTTTTGCTTTCTCCAACATTTTATCTACCTCATTTAGGTATATATTGCTTAGTAGTGGTGAAAGTGGTGATCCTTGTGCCATTCCTCGTTTTCCTCCTATTTTGAGGATTAGCTTAATCATGCGCATGATTTCTTTGTCATTTATTCTTTTGGCAATCTTTTCCATCAGAATATGATGTCGCACACTGTCAAAGTAGGATTTTAGATCTACGTCAATTACTTTTGTATTGCCTTTGATTGCTGCTTCCGTTACTTTTTGTACTGCTTCATGCGCATTACGCTTAGGTCTATACCCGTATGATCCTTTTTGGAAGTCTGATTCGAATATCGGTTCAAGTATTAGCTTCAGTGCTGTTTGCACTATTCTATCCCGGATGCAGGGTATGTTCAACGTTCTGAATTTTTCTCCAGATTTTGGTATTTCCTTTCTCCGGTTCCTATTTGGGCTATAGGTCTTGGTTATTAATTCGTGTCTTATTCGTTGAAGATACTTTCTTGAGCCCTCTGTCTCTATCGATTCGAATGTCACCCCATCAATCCCTGGTGCCCCATTACTCCTCTTCGTTAGTTTGTAAGCTTCCTCCAGTGTCTCCATTTTACAGACATGAACATGGATTCCCCAGAATCGCCATTCCGGTTCTGCCTTCGCTTTGGTGTATATCTTTCTTCTCAGGTCTTGTAATTTTATCGGCATTTTTGTCATTTTTACCTTTACCTTCCTTTTGTTAAAAGATCCCTGCTAGTAGGGTGCCTTTGCTCCATGAGCGTTACCTCACTTCTTCACTACTACGCACCCATCCGTCACCCTCTCATCTTCAGTTCACTTCCTGTTTTCCAGTTATAGAACCTACCTCTCCAAGGTGTTTCTCCTTGGGATGAGGAGGGCTTCTCCAGTTGCTTTGTATGTCCTCATTGCCATGCTGTTACTAACACCCCGCTGAAGTAGACCAATCGTTTCATTCGTTTTTCGTCTGGTCTATTCTGTCTTCGCCAGTACCAAGATGGCTCGACCTTCAGAATATTCCTTTCGAGGCAATCTGTGCATTCGCTTTCGCTACGGCCTGGTAATTCGCCATTATCCTACGATAATGTTGTCGGTAGGCTTCAACATTTTGGTTTCCCTTTATGCTGCTACCCAAGCTACAGGATTCCGACTTTTATCCTGGTAGGTCTATTTCCTACTGAACAATACTCGCCTTCTCTGGACGCACTTAGCACTTGAATTATAAGATTACTGCCCATGCTAAGAGCATTTATAAAATAAGATATATAATCACTGTAATTTTCTACTAGATTTTTAGACAAGTGATCAAATAAACTATCTTCAGTTTTTATATTAAGAAATTCTAGCACAGAAGGAATCACTTTAAGCTTTAATGAAGGTATCTTATTCACTAAGAAATTTAATATTAAAGTAATTTGAAAATATATAATAGGTAAAACAAATGTGATAACTAATATAAAAGCTATCAATAAGGTAAGTATTATAAAAACTACAGAACATGAACGTGGTATTCTATATTTTTCAAACTTGGTTACTAGCGGGTTAAATAGATGTGCAACAAAAACAGATATTAGACACGGAACAATCATAGGACGCATCAAAAATAATGCCCCTATTATGAAAAGCAGTACACAACAAATAGTTATATGACGTTTTTGCATGTGTTTAGAATAGTTAATTTACCGAAAAATATAAAGTTTTTTGTAAGTACTATCTATTCATTATTTTATTAGGCATGAGATCAGCCAAATTTTCACTCAATTGCCAACTAGATAAAACTCCGTTATGCGGGTTATCTGTAAAGCCTCTCAGATTAACGATCTTAATCGAATTTCTATTTAACAATAGATCATCTACTGCCTTTGCCAATTGTGCAGGATATGGTATTAAGGTGTCTCTTTCATGATTAATGACTACTATTGGTATATTATCATTTTGTAGCTTTTGTATATTGCTTACTATATCAAAATCTAAATTTAGGACCTTAAGCATCTTTTTCAATAAGCATGAGGGCAGTACACTTAAAATTTTTGCTTGAGGAATTGGAAAATGCTTTATTGCATTATGAAAAGAGCTGAAAGTGCTAGTAAAAATAACGCCTCCAAGTTTAATATTTTTGTCTGTAAAATATTTTAATACTTCTGATGCAACTGCTCCTCCAAAGGAATGGCCGAAAAGTATGATGTTTTCAGGTTTTACACCCTTGTCCATTAATTCATTGATTTTTTTTATCGAAGACTGAGATAAGCTTTTATTCTTATTTATAAATGGAATCATGAGTATTGATATAGACAAAAAAGTGCAAATCAAAGCTGCTAATATTGCTGAATTCGCTGTCCTAGACGTCATTGGGTTGGTAAATAATATCAGAGTGGGTGATAATATGGATATTCCTAAAAATAAGAAACTAGCTATTGCGTAAGTTATATAGTTTTGAAATGCAATTGGGTATTTATGTGCATGAGTGTAGAAATTAGACCTATGGAGATATGTAGATCTATCTTGTATATACCTGAACGCATTTTTATAATTATCACCTATTCCATGAAAAAATATAAGATGTATCTCATTTTCTTTATTATACTTAGCAACGTGCATTATTTCCCTCTAACATATATTACACCTAGTAAAAGAATATTCTTTTTTGAGAATTGGATCAAACTTTTTTAAAATGCTAGATAACTTGTATTAACAACGAAAATGATAAGCATGTACACTAACAGACTTGAGGAATACAAGATAGCAGCATTAATAGTTGCAGCAGGAGTAGGCAGTAGATGCAATGCCAAAATCCCTAAACAGTATATAAAACTGGCAGGTAAGTCTGTTTTATTTCACACAATTAGAAAATTCTTAGCTAATCAGTACATAAGTTACATAAGAGTGGTAGTAAATGAAAGTCAAAAAGATTTCTATAAAGAAGTTACGTCATCAACTATAGATACTAAATTGCTGAGTCCAGTATGTGGAGAAAAAAGCAGGCAGAGTTCAGTTAAACTTGGACTGGAGAGTTTGCAAAAGATCAATCCAGATTTTGTTATTATACATGATGCTTGTAGGCCTTTTGTATCAAATATTCTAATAAATAACTTGATTGAATCTATGATTAATGGTCAATATACAGGAGTAGTTCCAGCAATAGAAGTCGAGGATACTATATCGTTGGTGAGTAATAATTTCGTTGAATCTACGATTTCAAGAGAAAAACTTAGAGCCATACAAACCCCTCAAATTTTTAATTTCAGAGAATTATTATCGTGCCATCAGTCAGTCAAAGAATTTACTGATGATTCATCACTAATGGTGGAGCATAAAAAACATGTTGCGATTATTGAAGGTGAGAAAAAGAATTTTAAGTTAACTACAAAAGAGGATATCAATATGGCAAAACTTCTCTTTGGAGAGCCAAAATTCCGTGTCGGAACCGGTTATGATATACATAAATTTGTTAAAATTCAAAATGATGCTAAGAGCTTTATAAAAATTTGCGGTGTGGAAATTGAGCATAATATGGCAATAGAGGCACATTCCGATGGTGATGTTGCAATACATGCAATCGTTGATGCAATACTCGGAGCACTAGGATGTGGCGATATAGGAGAACATTTTCCTCCTAATTCCTCTAAATGGAAGGATTGCAATTCATCTCATTTTCTTGACTTTGCTGCTAAAAAAGCACAGGAAAAAGGATATAGCGTGTCTAATTTAGATATTACTATAGTTTGTGAAGAGCCTAAAATATCGCCTTACAAAGCAGGAATGAAGGAATTCATATCAAAAATATTAGAAATTAATGGTGAATTCGTAAATATCAAAGCAACCACAGCGGAAAAATTAGGTTCTATTGGAAGAAATGAGGGAATAGCAACGTATGCTTCTGTGCTATTGCGTGCAAATTTTTATTGAAGGTAGAAACGAAATAACTTACTTGACAAACTCCACCATTTCACTTCCATTGCAAGGAAAGTGGGAAGGTTTGTCAAGAAATTTCTATGAGCTACTTTCGACATTAATAGCTGATTCAAGTCTTCTATTCAAAATTTTCAATATAAAATCCAATTCATTTGAGTTGTTATAACGTATCATGACTTTACCCTTAGAATTACTGTCATTAATTTTGATCTTTAAACCAAGCTGAGAAGATATAGCTCCTTCTAATGCTGCCATATCTTGATTTTTAGTACAATTATGCTCTTTTCGGTCGTTATTTTGTTGTAAGTCTTTTATCAATTTTTCAGTTTGTCTAACGCTCAGGCCCTGAGAAACTATTCTTTCTGCAAGACTTTCCGCATTTTCAACATTAATCAATGCCCTTGCATGGCCCATAGACAATTTTTTCTCGTTGATCATTGTTATCACTCCATCAGGGAGTGATAACATTCGAGTCATATTGGTTATGTGACTGCGGCTTTTGCCTAAAGTTGAAGCTAGTTCTTCGTGTGTATAGGAGAATTCATCTATTAGTTTCCTATACGCTTCACCTTCTTCTATTGGATTAATGTCTTGCCTCTGTATGTTCTCAATTATCGATACTTCTAAGCATTCCTTGTCATTTAAATCTTTTATGATGACTGGCACACTATCAAGATTTGCAATTTTACTTGCCCGCCAACGACGTTCCCCTGCTACTATTTCATAATCGTCATCATTTGGATCTTTGCGCACCACAATAGGCTGTATAATGCCATTTTTCTCTATCGAACTTGCAAGTCCTTTCAATGACTCCTCATCAAAATATTTTCTCGGCTGAAATTTGCTCGGGTGTAGTAATGAAATAGGTAACCGATCTTCTTTATTATCATAATTATCGCCTATGAGGCCAGCAAGACCTCTACCTAAGCGCCTATTGTCCTTCACGCTGCACCCTCACTTATCAGCTTCTTCTCTTTACAGATGCTCATGTGTTTCTTTAAAATTTCTTTTGCCAAACTTATATATGCTTGTGCACCAGGACACTTAAGATCATATACAATAGCAGGTTTTCCATGAGAAGGCGCTTCTGATAACCGTACATTACGTGGAATAATGGTCTCATACAAGGGGATAATAGTTTTATATACTTTATCATTTAAATATTGGCAAATATCATTTTTAATCTGCTCACTAAGTTTGTTGCGTCTGTCATACATTGTGAGCAATATTCCTTCTATTGCCAGGAAAGGGTTTAGGTTATTTCTTTTTATCAGCTCTACAGTCTTAACTAAATGGCTCAATCCTTCCAGAGCGAAAAATTCACACTGAAGAGGAACAATAATCGAGTCAGCAGCGGTCAGAGCATTGATAGTAAGCAGACCAAGTGATGGAGGGCAGTCGATGATTATGTACTCATAATTATCACGCACTTTCTCTAGAGTGTCTTTTAGTACGAATTTTCCCTGCTCAAGTTGTGATAGCTCAATTTCTGCAGCTGATAAGTCAACCACTGATGAAATTAACGATAAATTTGGAATTTCCTTTATATGAAAAATTGCCGACTCTACCAATTCACTTTCGTTGCTCAGCAGTATTTTATATATATTTTTTTCTTCTCTACTACGATAAGAAACCCCGAGCCCTGTACTAGCATTCCCTTGGGGATCAAGATCTACCAATAAAGTACTTTTTCCCACAGCAGCAAAGGCTGTCGATAAATTTATACTAGTTGTGGTTTTACCAACTCCACCCTTTTGATTTACTATTGCAATGATCTTGCTCACGCCTTTCATCTTATGTATAAAATAACTCTATTGTATATATGCAAGAAATTTTTGCATTAGAAAAATTTTTTTGTTGCCAATCATGCTCAAAGTAAACTGCCTTTTTTTGTCTTGTGTAACACACTTTGAACCTTATTTCCTAACTCATTCAGAGTAAATGGTTTGGGTAAAAAATGGAAGTCTTCTATATTGATTTCATCGCTCTTTAAAAAAGCATCCTCTGCATACCCAGAAATAAAAATAACTTTGATGTTTGGCCTATGTATCAATGTTTCTTTAACTATTTCTGGACCACTCACCTCTGGCATGATTACATCAGTGATTATTAGATCTATGTGTTGATTTTTTTTTCTAATGATCTCTAGTGCCTCGCTGCCTATACTCGCTTCTATTACATTAAATCCTTTTCTTGTAAGAGCCTTAGCAGTAAATTCCCTTACTGAATCTTCATCTTCAATTAATAAAATTATACCATTACCTTTCATCTCTACCGGTTTCTCTATTTCTTTACTATCTTCCTCTTCATCATTTTCATCTGATATGTAAACTATGGGCAAAAATATGCTAAATTTAGTTCCATGATTCACTTTGCTAGCAACATAGATGTATCCTTCGGTTTGTTTAATAATGCCATATACAGTAGAGAGGCCAAGACCTGTACCAGAAGTAATATCTTTGGTAGAAAAAAATGGATCAAATGCCTTTTCAATTATATCACTCGTCATTCCACATCCAGTATCAATCACTTCAATCACAACATAATTCCCATGTTCAATCGTTTCCTTATCTGGAGAAAACATATCCTGAGGTGTAGAATTTAATGAATCAACCTTTTGATTAAAGGTTCGTATAGTTAACTCTCCCCCCTTTTCCATAGCAGCACCAGCATTAACTGCTAAGTTAAGCATAACTTGCTCTAATTGTCCTTGGTCAGCCCTAACAGCACCCAAATCGCTACCATAATAAATATTAAATTTTATATTTTCACCTATTAATCTTTTGATCATTTCATAAAGATTAGCTATCGTACCATTTACATTAATAATCTTTGGCTGCAAAGTCTGTCTTCTTGAAAAAGCAAGCAGTTGTCTTACTAAATTTGACCCACGTTTTGCATTTTGCTGTATCTGTATTATATCTCCAAAAGATGGATCGCTAGCTGAGTGCTGGAGTAAAAGCAAATCACAAAATCCTATTATTCCGGTTAATATATTATTGAAATCATGTGCAATACCACCTGCTAACTGCCCTATAGCTTGCACCTTTTGATAATGCTCAAGTTTTATCTCTAGTTTTTTACGTTCAGTATTATCAATAAAATAACAAAGTATGAACATCACTTTATTATGAAGAAACTTATTAAAATATATTTTCATGTTATTACCGCCATTGAGCTGCACATCAAAGGACGCATTATTTATCCTATTACTTGAAAAATATTCACGCACTTTCATATGATAACCATCTGATATCAATGCAAAGATAGAACCATTATTTGACCCCGCAAGTTTTACTAATGCTATATTTTTCTTTATAAAATTGCCATTTATGTCGCATTGTGCAATAGCAATTGACGAATTTGTAAAACAAGGGTGTAGTTGATAATCAACAATATTTGATTCAGTTGGTGTTATAAAGCCGTGTATATAGCTATGATTGTATTTATCACAAAATATAGCAGTACTCATATAAGCCTTAAATGGAGCACCGCTTATAGTAAAAAACATAATTTCATTTTTGGTTATTGTATCGTCATACTTAGATTGAGATATAAAATCATTGATTGAGCTACCTTTTTCCAATTTTTTTAGTTCAAACATGTCTAAAAATCTTTTATTTACAGATAAGATACCTCCTTTTGTATTTGCAACGTAAGTTGCTATATTGTGTTTCTCTATCAACTCTTCATATACCTGCTCTTTGTTTACCTGTGTTGCCTTCAGTACAAAATACCCACTCGGTCTTGCTATTGGGGCTAATGATAAATTTAAAATCTTATTACTATTTATAGCAATTTGTGGATTATCCGGTATTGGTTCAGAGAGCAAAAGAAAGTTAGATATTCTACTCTTCTTGCTTAAGGAAATGCATACTTTTACAGAAGTGTTATTTCTTAACGCATGATAGAGTGATTTTCTGTCTTTTTCTGAAACATCTCCTGCTTCAAGAATTTTATCTAGCGTAACATCATCGTTTATGTGATCTTTAAACCTTTCGTAGAACCTCGCATCAGCATAAATAATACCCTCATCTTTATGTAAAATGAGACAAAACTCTGTATTATGATTCAGCGCATTTGCAAATATTGCATTTTGAAACTCTATGATATTAAGTAGATACTTGTAACGTTTTATATTATATACCACAAAGAGAGTCATTAGAGTACTAATTAATAAATTAATCTCTATATTAATATGCTGACTATATACATTAGAAAAATAGAGTACTGATATTGCTATTGGAGGTAAGAACATAATGACTGCCATCACAATAATTGACATCCCATAATTTCTTAGTATGAAGTCAACTCTGTTCTCTTTTTTGTTATCTATGTATCTTTTACTCATTATTATTGCTTGGCATCCTTGCGCATATAAAAATATTCTACTATATTGATTTAATTATTATAGATTTATTAACATCCTTGATGGGTAGTTACTGTCCCAATCTAATTAAGTCCTGTAAATATAGAGTACAATAATATTAATAAGCCAACAGAAGGCATTATGGAAAAACAAAAGACACAAGCATTTGAATGGTTCTGCGCACTGAGAAACAAGATCACCGAATCTTTCTTATCAATTGAGGTACAGTCATTCACAGAACCAAAAATCGAAAAAAGAAAGTGGAACCGACCAGGTGGAGGAAGTGGTGAATCTACAATTATCTTTGGTAATATTTTTGAAAAAGTTGGAGTAAACGTTTCAAGAGTATACGGAAAGCTCGCAGACTCAGCCATTAATGAAATTCCTGGTGCAAGTGAAAGCAATGGAGAGTTTTGGGCAAGCGGTATATCTTTAGTGTCTCACATGCAATCTCCCCTTATCCCTGCAGCACATATGAACACAAGGCTGATATATACCTCAAAACAATGGTTTGGTGGAGGAATGGACTTTACTCCAATTTATAAAGATGAGGGAGATTGCAAGTATATTCACGAATCAATTAAAGCAACTTGCGATGAGTTCAACATTGAATATTATCCGAAATTTAAAAAGCAATGTGATGATTACTTTTTTTTACAACATAGAAAAGAGCCACGTGGTATTGGTGGAATTTTTTATGACAATCTAACTTCTGGCAACTGGAAAAATGATTTTGAGTTCACAAAAGCAGTAGGTGAAGCCTTTTTAGAAATTTACTTACACATCATACACAAACATATGCAAAAATCTTGGACAAAAGAACAACGAGAAGAACAATTGATAAAACGTGGCAGATATGTGGAGTTCAATCTTCTTTATGATCGTGGTACAAGGTTTGGTTTAATGACTAATGGTAACCCCGATGCAATTATGATGTCGATGCCGCCTCTTGTCAAGTGGGTGTGAAAAGCGGTTATTAATATAAAATAAATCGTTATAGTTTAAAATTGTACCACAATGGTGAGCTTTTGTATAGAGGGGTACAATCATGGGTATAGTAGATAGTTTTTTAATTAAATCCGCTAGAAATAGCAATATAAGAGGCGTGAGGCTAGCTTTAAGTCTTCATAATATAGTAAACAGCTTTGAAAAACTCTTTTCTAGAATTAATCCTTTTAGGAACAAGGGGTCATTTGACTTGAATAATGATCAAACTTTAAATCGAGCTTTAGAGTATGCAGTAACAAATCTTGATCATAATGTAATGACGTTACTTATTAGTGCTGGAGCAAATATTAATGAAATAAATAATAGTATAGGAAATGTAATCCTTCAATACAAAATAGCATCAGAAGCTATACAGTACGGAGATAAGGACAGTCTCAAAGATCGTAAAGAAAAATGTTGTTTAGTGCTTGGTGAGCTAATAAAAAAAGAAAGAAAAGAAATATTGGAGATTTTGAAACAAACGGAAAGTTGTGACAAGCTTAAAGAGGAAGTAGAGCTAAAATTTAAGGCCAACTCACCTAAAAAACCTCCTAGAATTTTTGAGCATGATGATATTTTACTTTTAAAAGAGCCCATTTATGATGAGGTATATGACGCTAAGGTTAGTAACTCATTAGAAGAGTTGAGCGTATCGGAAGAATCCATTTATGCTGAAGTATATGATTTGCATAAAAGATCTACTGAAAATTTATCATTGAAAGATAGTGGTTATTCTAGTATATCAGGAGAACCTATTTATGAAGATGTAGATGATTTCTCAGAGCAAAAAAAGCCCACTAGCTTAAATCATAAAGAGCAACCAGAGCCTATTTATGCTAAAGTAGATTTATCGAAAAAGAGATCAGAAAGACAAGCAAAACATATAAAAGATAATTCTGGGACTTATCATGGATTAGTGAAGGATAAAGTGAATAATTTGCAAGTAAAACTAAATGAGCAAAGTGCTAATAAGCCAGCGAGTCAGAAAATCAAGACCAAGGCTGGCTTTAACGTAAAAGAAATAAGGCAAAATTTTGAGCGTAGAGATTCTGGATACGATTCTGGCTATGATTCAGATACAAAAGTTGAACAAAAATTAGATTTAGGATCTAAAGCTCCTAAATCTGAGATAGGTTCAGTAAGCATTGAACATGGGGTAATAGGAGGCTGTCGATATAAAATCACTGATATATCACTCTAACTGTGTGATTCAAAATAATTGAATTGACTTTATATGTATAATCGATATAACTCAGTTAGATTCAAGTCGACTCTTTCGTCTAGTGGTTAGGACACCACCCTTTCACGGTGGTAACACGGGTTCAAATCCCGTAAGAGTCACTCAAACAGAATGCAAATAACTAAAGTTTTGAATGAAAAAAATTAGGCTTTATGTTGAAGAAGCTTTATCACAAAATGTAAGTTTGGCGCTTCATCCACGACAAAGTCACTATATTTACAATGTAATGCGGCTTAAGAAGCATGATAACATCTATCTTTTTAATGGGAAGGATGGAGAATGGTTAGGAGAAGTAGTGAATATATCAAGTAAATCGACAAAAATTATAATAAAAGAACGCACTAAACAACAACAACATGAAAAAAATCTATATTTGTATTGTGCTCTGGTAAAAAGCGGCGCCTTAAGCAACATAGTAAGACAAGCAACTGAAATGGGAGTAACCTGCATTCAATTTATTTCAACAGAACGTACAGTAGTAAAAAACATTAACCTAAGTAGAGCGAAATTACAGGCAATTGAAGCTGCGGAACAATCCGGTAGGACAAGTATACCACAGATTTTTCTTCCTATTAATTTTTGTGAATTATCCGATTCCCAGAATAAAAATTTTGTTTTGTGTGATGAAACAGGTGAAGGACAACCTCCTAATAAAGTTCTAAAAGGCAAGAAAAACGTTGCTATTATTGTTGGCCCCGAAGGTGGTTTTTCATCTTACGAACTTGATTCTGCCAATAAATTTTGTCAGAAACTGAGTCTAGGAAAAAGAATTTTGAGAGTTGATACTGCTGTAGTTGCTGCATTAACCTTCACCAATTGGTATAGCTAGATTTTTTAATATGGCTCGTGCAACTTGACACTCTATATAAAGAAATCTGCATTATATTTTTCCTAAAAGAAATAAATGAAACTTGCATTTTTCCGAACTATCGATACTCTTAGTAAAGAAGTCGGGGCGTAGCGCAGCCTGGTAGCGCATTTGGTTTGGGACCAAAGGGTCGGGAGTTCAAATCTCTCCGCCCCGAGATGGCTTTGTTGCATGGCTCAAGTAAAAAAAACTGGAAGTTACTGACAGAAATCATTATAAAACAGGTATTTAACCACCAATATGCCAGTCAAAATGAAGGTCAGTAACTGCTACGAATATAACAAATTTCTTCAAAAAAGAGGAAATGTTTTTCATTTTGTTAATCAAGCCATAGAAAATTGGTATGAAAATAGTCCAAAAGTTGCAGGTGGCAATAACATTTATAGTGATAAAGTTGTAATTTTGATACATATAGTAGTCCATTTTTTTAGGATTGGCTTAAGACAAGCAGTTGGTTTCGTAAAAGGTTGTATAGAGCAAATGGGAAAAGACCTCAAAGTCATTAGCTATACTCAAGCTTCTAGAAGATTCAAAAAGCTTAACTTGAAAATTGATGATTGTAGAATTGATAAAAATGGTATGGAAAACATTGAAATAGCTATAGATAGCACCAGTATTTGTATCTATAACAACACCCATCAACGTAATAAAGAAAATGCAAAAGTAAGAAAATATAATGGATATGATCAAGTAAGAAAGTTACATATTATTTTAAGTATAAATAATAAAAAAGTTATAGATATGAAGTACACTAATGGTACTACACTTGATTATCATGCGATATGTTAAAGGGAACAGTAGATAAATATAATATTTCATCTGTTCGCGCAGATGCAGCTTATGATAAAGCTAGTATGTATAAAGTGTGTAAAGGACATAATATAAAACCAATCATTCGACCAATAAAAGGTGCGAAAATCTATGAGAAAATTGATTATCAATTAGAAAGAAATAGCAACATTAATGTGATTAAATTATGTGAAAACTATGAGAACGGTATAAAGAAATGGACACAAGAAACAAAATATGGACTAAGATCCTTTGTTGAATGTTTTTTCTATAGGTTGAAAAAAACGTTTGGGTTTAGTCTCAAGAATAAATACTTGCTTCAACCTTGAGAAAAATCCTTCTATGTAAGATCTTTTTCCATAAATTGCTTCCTTTTTCCACTCTTTTACACCATCTTGTCCATATAATTTTATTAACCTAATAGCAGCATTTCTGTCAGACATATAATCTATTTTTGAATGTTCTGCTGCATCCTTTTTTGGTAGAACTTTTGTCTTTATATCGTATTTCTTACACAATTTATAAAGTTTTTGCCTATCGTATGCCCTATCTGCATATAATGCTTTTCTGCATATAATGCTTTTATTTTGTGCTGAAAATTAACTTCTTCAAGCAAATCGCAAGTGGTCAGAGTAGACGCCATTACTGTATCTTGCAGCTATAGCTTTTTTACTATTCACACTTAACATAACATGTAACTTTCTTACTTGCTCGTAGCTTCGGTACTTTCTATCTGCACTGTTTTCCTTACTGTGGCCAGGAGTGTTACTGTAA
The DNA here is from genome assembly GCF_947251845.1 of Wolbachia endosymbiont (group B) of Athalia cordata. Lineage (NCBI taxonomy): Bacteria > Pseudomonadati > Pseudomonadota > Alphaproteobacteria > Rickettsiales > Anaplasmataceae > Wolbachia > Wolbachia endosymbiont (group B) of Athalia cordata. The sequence goes on along the minus strand of NZ_OX366383.1, from coordinate 33,063 downwards.
ATTTGTGCTATCTATGATAATTTCAATATTTTCCATGTTGCTTTTATCAATCCTGCAATCATTTATCTTAATATTAAGTTTTTTTTGATGCTTGTGAATAGCTGCAAATTTTTTCCTATTTGTTGCAGATATCCTTTTACAAACCCTACCGTTTGTCTTAAGCCAATTCTAAAAAGATTAACGATTATATGCACCAAAATCACAACTTTATCACTATAAATATAGTTGCCGCCCTGCATTTTTGGACTATTTTCATACCAATTTTCGATAGCTTCATCGATGTAACGAAAAATATTCCCCCTTTTTTCAAGGAATTTGTTATATTCGTTTTGGTTACTGACTTTCATTTTCTGTGGCATATTTTTTCTTCAACAGTTAAATGGCTGCTTTATTTTGAAACTTGTTTGAGAAATGTAGCTATAAAAACCGCAGGTACCAGTTGGTTTTTATTAGCTAAAGTAAAGGTCAAATATCTGGAATTCTGGACATAAAATCCCCCTGTAAAAAAGATTAGAAAAAAATGCAGTGCACATACGACAGATATACACTGAAGAATACATTTTTAATAAGTTTGATTAAAAAGTCTGCAGACTAAAGATAGATTTTGAGCTCTTAAAATATCTCTATTTGTAATTATAATGAGATTTAAAATATGCGGAAGTAATTTTTTGTGTCCGCTTAGCAGGGTGGCAAAATAAGATAGACAGATACATTAAAACGCTCCCCAAATGCATCAATTCTATTTTGCAATGTTGTTTCCATCAACTTGTTCAGAATTTGACTCCTTCACTTTAGAACTTGGCTTCATTTCTTTAACTTTCTCATTAACTTTTTCTCTTACCTTCTCTATGTCATTATCACCAATGGCCATAATTGCAGGTTGAAATTCACTCATAAAACCTACAAGTTTCTCCATATCTTCCTCATGAGTACTAGTACCCTTGCTCATGAGATTGCTCAAAAGATCAGCCTTATTTCCCCCTATTAACTTTCCTATGGCTGCTAGTTGCTCTTGATTTCGAAGCATTTCTACTATCTTGTTCTGATTATTAGCGTCTTCAATGCTTTGCCCTGCTTTTAACTTAGTATTGTCTGCAATAGCTACAAGCAATTCACTACGTAATCTATCAAAATTATTCTCTCTTGCTTGAATTGTAGGTAATTTATCGATCACATCTTTCACAAAACTTTTCACTGCTTTTCCTGCTTTCATCGCTCCTTCTTTTATCTCACTTCTATCCTGATATATGGCATAACCAATAGCAGCTATAGCAACTAGTGCCATAAATCCTACAAATGCTGCTCCACCAACAATTAATGCACCGGTCACTCCTCCTACTGTTAATAAACCTGCTAGTGCACCCGTCAATGTTGTAAATGCTGCTACACTTATAACTTCTTGAGCTAACAGTTGATTGCCTAAAGTTTCAAGCTCTTTCTCCATGCCTTTTACTTTACTTACTTGCTCCAAAAATTCTTTTGATTCAACTTTGTTTTTCTCAAAATCCTCCAATATAAGACCTATTACATCCCCAAAAACATCTTTCCTTTCTATCAGAAATTTAGACATATTCTTGATGGTTGATTCATTAGAAATTTCACCTTCTTTTATAAATCCATTTGCTTGTAATAGAGTCTCCAATGCTTGCAACAAATCTTTTTTTCCACTAATATATTGTACTACACTTTCAATTAACTTCTCGTAAATAGCTGAGTTTGCTGCACCACCTTGTACCATATTCAATTCCCATCAATTATAAATATGCCTAATTATATATACTAATTATTAATTATATTATAATTGACATAAAATAATTACTCCTTTCCAAATATGGAATTTGTATTACAATACCTAGATTATATGAAATCAAGGTATTTTATGGGTGAGAAAAAATTAAGAGCTGCTGTGGTGTTATCAGGATGCGGCCACCTCGACGGCACAGAGGTGAGAGAAGCAGTTTTAAGTTTGCTTGTGCTTGATCAGCAGGAAGTCGAAGTCACATGTTTTGCTCCTGACGTTGACATTACACAAGTTATGGATCACAAAACAAAAGAGGCAGTAAAAGAAAAAAGGAATGTACTTGTAGAAGCAGCAAGAATTGCAAGAGGTGAGATAAATGATTTAAGAGAAGCTAAAGCTGAAAATTTTGACATGCTAGTCGTACCTGGTGGATATGGAGTTGCGAAAAATTTATCTGACTTAGCTGAAAATAAAACAGTAATGCCTGAGTTTGAAAGATTAGTCTCAGAGTTCTTTGTTGCAAAAAAGCCAATAGGAACTATATGTATATCTCCAGCCATTATTGTTTTAATTTTAAGTAGCAAGATAGGTAAAGAAGAAAGTAAGATTAAGGTAACTATAGGAAACGACAAAGACCAGTTGATAGAGAAGCTCGGCGGCGAACATATAACATGCGATACAAAGCTATCAATAGAAGACGAAAAGCATAATATATTTTCCTGCTCTGCTTATATGCGTAGTGATGAAAGTACACACTCTGTATATCAAGGAATAAAACACATGATTGACAGTATGGTGAAAAAAATTAATAAAAAAACCAAACAACCATTTCTCTAAAGTGTAGTTTCTTATACAATTAATTATGTTATACTTCCAGTTGCATTATTGCTGTAGCCAAAGTAATCTATAGTTGCTTATTAATGATGAATTGTATTTAGTATATAAATTTAGTTCTTTTTTTTATAGATTTAAATATGTTAGATTTTTTTTATATTAAAAGTGAGTGTTGTATAGATGGTCAGTGTGATACTTATGCAGGAGAAGTGAGTATTAATGATGTCATGTTGGGCAAGTTTAGCCTAAATTCACAAAGTGGGAAAAAGGCTATGGTAAATCTAGACATCGTTACATTCGATATCCATATTGCTATGGATGGCCAAGATGGAAAGACAATAAAAAGAGACCTCAAGAGTCCTGAATTTGTAATTAAAGATGACGGTTCCTGGTATATTAATAAGAATCTTGGTAATGATAAATTTGAAATTATAGTAAAGCAGTCATGATATGAAACATAGTGAGCGGAGCTTACTTTTTAGCAATGTTTACATACTTACTTAAAAAATGGAGATTATCTTAGCTGAACCACGCGGTTTCTGTGCAGGGGTTAAAAGAGCTGTAGACATATTAGCAATCACTTTAGAGAAATACAAAAATGAACGCCAAGTTTATGTACTACACGAAATCGTTCATAATAAGTATATAGTAGAGGACTTCAAGAAACAAGGAGTGGTTTTTGTAAGCAGCATAGAAGACATTAAAGACAATAGAGGAATATTGATCTTTAGCGCACATGGAGTGTCGAAAAGTATAGAGGATGAGGCAAAAAGAAAGGGTGTTCAAGTGATTGATGCAACATGTCCATTAGTTAGCAAAGTACATAAAGAGGCAAAAAGGTATGAGGATAGTGGTAAAGAATTAATTCTAATTGGACATGAAAATCATCCAGAAGTTAAAGGAATTATAGGAAGAGTAAGTAATCCTATATCTCTAGTGCAAACTATGCAAGACGTATACAATTTACAAATCAAAGATCCAGATAATTTATCTTATGTAACACAAACCACGTTAAGTATTGACGATACCAAAGAAATTATTGCTACACTGAAGCTCAGATTTCCAAGCATTACAGGCCCCGACTTAAAAGATATATGCTATGCAACACAAAATAGGCAGAACGCTGTTAAAAAATTGGCTAAAATTACAGACGTAGTGTTAATTGTAGGAAGCAAAAACAGTTCAAATTCAAACCGTTTATTAGACCTGTGCATTTCCACAGGAAAAAGAGCCTATTTGATTGATAATTATAAATGTATGAACAAAAATTGGTTGCAGGGCGCAGAAAAAATAGGAATTACTGCAGGTGCTTCTGCTCCTGATATATTAGTTGATGAGCTAGTAAATTACTTAAAAATAAATATGAATACAAAAGTTTCAGTCATGCCAGATGGATTCACTGAAAATGTTCAGTTCAAGTATACTAAATGGTAATGTGCAACAACGTGCGTCAAATCAAGTCTTTAGCTCAATTCAATTTTCAGTCTGTTGGAGAATAAAATATCAAGCTGAGATATAATTAATCCTCGTTTGTCAGGTTAAGTTGTGTCTAGCACAAATATAAAAAACCTTCATCATACAAAAGGGTTAATATTACTACTAATTTTATCAAAAACTTATAATATAAGTAATATTGTCATCTAATGTTTAATGAATTTCAATAAATTACCTTTTTAATTCTAGATGAGTATACACTTTGTTAATATGTTTGGGTCAAAACCCAAAAGTAAGTTTATGCTTTCTATAGGAAAAGAAGGCACAATGTTACTATATTTTAAAAATGATACTTTAAATAAAAGATATTTTGCTAAGGACAAAAATAATAAAGTTGTTTCTGACTTAATTTCATGTCTCTCATCAGATAAAAAAGCACCCTTATATCTGGTTCTCAATCACACTGATCAGAACTATTTGCTACAGTCTATCCCAAGAGTAAATAGGATTAGTGCTTATCTATCAGCAAAAACAAAAGTAGAGCATTTTGCTCATAATAACGATATAAATTCTATTCTCTTGGTCGAAAAGCCGAATAAATTTAATCAAAACTGGTGGTATCTATTTGTTTCATCAAAAGCAAATCATTTAATAGAATATTGGTTGGACGTGTTTGTTGAAATAGGCTCTAACTTTAAAGGAATATTAATGTTTCCTATAGAACTAGTCAGTATAGCAAAAAAGATTCTACACAAAGATCCTAGTAACTGGAAAATTATAGTTGCTGCAACTAAAACAGGTGGCTATAGACAAGTGGTTCTTAAAGAGAACAAAATGATATTTACACGTTTAATACCATTTACTAATGATAATTTACCAGGAATCATTGCTGGTGAAATATATCAGGAAGTGAAAAATACAATTCAATCTTTAACTAAGTTTGGATTTGAAAAAAATGACCCTATCGACCTTTGCATCATAGTATCAGAAGCTATTAAATCTAGTTTATCAGTTATAAATTTTTCAGAAAATAGTGTGAACATATTGACTCCATATGAGCTAGGTAAACTATTGGGAGCAGAATTAGCTATATGCGAAAAAGATAGCTTTTGTGATACTACAATTTTGTTCCATAGCTTTAAGAATAAGCCAATAAATATTTTTAACACAAAAGAAACTAAAGAATTTTATCTATTTAATTATCTTTATTTAAATTCTCCTCAAATTTTTCTATACCTACTCTTGGTTTTAGTTGTAATTAACACCTTTTGTTTGCAAAATTTGTATTCAAATTTTAATGTTGCTGATAATTTATCTGCAACGCGGAGTGCTTTAAATAACAAACTAATAACACTTAGCCAAAGCTATAATGTAAAAAAGATAGATGAAGTTTACGATTTTATTAATATAAATAATATTTTATCAAAAATAGAGTACTCTCCTCTCACACAAATTAAGTATGTAGAAAAGTTAAAAGTACCAGGTGTAGAGCTTCAATCGTTTGAGTGGAATTATAATGAGGCAAAAAGTTATATTACCACAACTTTAAGGTTTAATTTTCAATCTGGTAAAGACATTTCTTATCAATACGAGAAACTACAGAAAAATTTAAACGATAATTTCCGTACTCATGATATTAGTATTTCTAGCTTACCTACTACTAAAGAGAAAAATCTATCTATTGATGTTGAAATAGGAGAGGCAATGTAGATTGATGACTATCTCTCAACTAAAAAGAAAAGCTACAGTTCAGTGCATATATTACTTATTGTTATCTATTGTATTAATAGGGTTATCAACGTGTTTTATTATCTATAACAAAAAGGTTTATAATAAAAATCAAACTGCAGCTGAGGAAATACGCTCTATTAATTTACAGATCATTGAAATTCAAAAGAAAGAAGTCGTTCTAAATAAAAACCTAGATTTATGGAAAAGAATTTCTTCTTCAAACTTACATAGTAGCAGATACATTACAAATTTAAATTTTGAGCTTAACAAGCTATATAAAAAACACTACATGTTAGAACCTGAAATATCAATTTCTATACCTGAAGAAGCTGAACTCCACAATAAAAGTGAACATACAAAAGTAATAAGAAGTGAAGTGGTTCTAAGTTTAAGCTCAATTAGCGATAAGCATATTTTTTTATTTCTACAGTCTATTCCAAATCTTCCTGGTTATGTTATGATCAGATCTCTTACCTTGAATAAGCAGAGAAATATAGATGCTAAAGTTATAAACCAGATTTTAAGTGGTAATATGATAGAGATAGTGAGAGCTAGTATAGTTTTTGATTGGTATACCATATTAAGTAGATGAATATAAAGTTGTTTTTTATTTTTACGCTGCTATTTTTTAATTTTAGTGCATATTGCAATTGCGAAGATCTTGTAGAAAATATAGGGATTTGTAAAAAATATTCTTGCCAACAGCATATTAGTAATGAAGATTTTATTGAGCATAAAATATTAGGTTTAAATAGTGAAAATTTATGTGTATATATAGAAAGACAAGGCAATGATGAAATGGTCTGTCATCATTCTAATGATGGAATGATTATAGAAAAGAAGTACTTAAAAAGTATTTTAAAAGTTGGAAATCAAGAAATAAATGACTTCATTGATATAGCAAATTTGCGTGCGAAGGAGTGTTTTTTTATCAACAATTATTATATAGATCGAGACGATATAATAAAAGAGGCAGCAGAGAGTACTTTATCGCAATATGGTAGCATAAAAAGCATTTTTTTTGATGAAGAGCAGGTTAATAGAATAGTTAGTGAGATGGAAAAGTTTAACTTACAGTCTTCAGGAGTTACAGAGGAAGAAAATTTCAATTGTAAAGTAGTCAGTTTAGATTCAATTTTATACTTTTCCCCCGATACATGGAAAATATGGGTAAATGGAAAGTTGTTTATAAATACTAAGGATTTAAAAGTGCACTCAGTAACTGAAAATTATGTAACTTTTTCATGGGCTGTAAACCAAAAGATAACAAAAGAACGGATAAGCAATTCTAAAAATGTACATTTTGGACATGGAGGTATTATGTTTACGCTTTATCCAGAACAAAAATTTGATTTAGATAGTTTATCTATTAAATAATCTAATACATCTGCGCTTGTAGCTCAGTTGGATAGAGCGTTGCCCTCCGGAGGCAAAGGTCGTGGGTTCGAATCCCTCCAAGCGCGTTTTTAATTAAATTTGACAATAATACTCTCACATAAGATAATAAAGAGATTTATTTTAAAGCATAATTATGTCTAGTGGTACTATAAATAAAGTCATATTAGTTGGTAATTTAGGAAAAGATCCTGAAATTAGGACTACACAAAATGGAAAAGAGATGGCAAGTTTTTCAATAGCCACGTCTGAAAGTTGGACTGACAAATTTTCTGGTACGCGCTCTGAAAAGACAGAATGGCATAATATTGTAATTTTTAGCGAAGGATTAGTAAAAATTGTTAAGGATTTTGCGCGCAAAGGTAGTAAAGTTTACGTTGAAGGTTCTCTGAGAACTAGAAAATGGACTGACCAAAATGGTAGTGAAAGGTATACGACAGAGGTGGTGCTATATAACTTTAATAGTGCCCTTACCCTTTTAGATTCACGAAACAGTATGTCAAACTCTGATTACAAGCCAAGTGAATACAAACAAAATGAAACAGAACAAAAAGATAAACACGGAAGTTTTGACAACGATATAAAAGACGAACTAATCGATGATGAAATACCATTTTAATAACTTCAATTGAAATCTACATTTTTATGGACTGCTTGTGTTACTCCTTTTAATTGCAGTGGAGATAGTATAGATTACCAAAGCTTGCAGCGTTTACTAACAATGCAAGCTGAAGCTGAAAATGGTGTAGTGTTGCTAGGTAGCACAGGTGAAAGCTTATCACTTACTGATTCTGAAAAGCGCACATTAGTTGAATTTGTGTGTGAGCTAAAATTAAATACGAAAATTATAATTGGTGTACCAGGAGTGAATCTATATCAGACTCTTGAATGGCTTGATTTTTGCAAGGGTATGCCTATTCACGGTTATCTAATGATAACTCCAATTTATACAAAGCCTGGAATCATGGGGCAAACTTTATGGTTTGAAAAGCTGCTTGAAAAAGCACATGTGCCAGCCATGCTTTACAATATTCCATCAAGAGCAGGAGTGAGTCTTCACGCTGAAACTGTACGCAACTTATCCAGCCACGAAAAATCTTGGGCTATCAAAGATTCAAGTGGCACCGTTGATACTTTAACTCAGTATAAGAAAGTTGCACCAAATATTGAGGTCTTTTGCGGAGATGATAATATGATACCCTATATGGCTGCTAAGGGTGCGGCTGGTCTGGTTTCTGTTGCTGCCAATGTTTGGCCACGTGTAGTACATGAATATGTTAAGCAATGCATGAGTGGCGAGAACCCTCAGGAAGACAGTTGGCAACAAGCTTGCAAAACTCTATTTACTGCCAGCAATCCAATACCTACTAAAGCACTCTTGCATGACATTGGTCTTATAGAACACAAAACTGTTCGTCTACCACTAAGCACAGAAGACTTGCCTTCTATTGAAACATTGAGGCAAGCTAATAAAATGATTCTTGGATGGAAAGAATTGACTAATAGCTAAAGCTAGGAACACACATCATCAACTTCTACACCTGCATCAAATAAACTAACTTGTTATAAGAAAACTAACCATGTGAAATTCTTGTTGATATGACTTAATGAATAATTATTTTAGGTTACTAAGTTATTTAAGAAACTTTGATAATATTCAGCCCACTTACTTTTCTATTTTCTATGTCACGATGAGCCTCTATTATTTCATCAAATTTATATTTTTTATTAATTCGTACAATTAAAAGTTTTTTTCTTATCATTTCAAAAATTTCCATTGCAGTAAGCACTAATGTGAATCTATCATACTTATAGTGATATATCGAAGTTCCAGTTGCAAATAACGAACGTGAACTAAGTAAAGAAAAACTAAGAGGAGCATTACCTGATATCTGCCCATAGGAAACATATATGCCAAACTTACCTAAAGATTCAAAAGAGAGCTTGCTTGTAGCGTAACCTATAGGGTCATACACTGCACCTACTCCTCTATTTTTTGTAATCTCCATAATTTTAGAAACGAAGTCTTTATCGTTATAGTTGATTGCGTATGTGCAGCCACTTTGTAAAGCTATCTTCATTTTTTCATCAGAGCTCACAGAACCTATCACTACACCTTTTTTATCCTTTGCCCATTGGCATATTATTTGCCCTAAACCACCATTAGCTCCATGAACCAGGACAAAAGCACCAGGCCTGATTTTATAAGATTGATTAACTAAATAGTGAGCTGCCATACCTTTAAACAACACTGCAGCAGCAACCTCATCAGATATGTCATTCGGAATTTTTATCAAATATTTCTGGTGTACAATGCGCTTTTCACAATATGCCCCTGGAGGAGCTGTGCAATATCCAACTCTGTCTCCAACTTTGAATCCATCACTGATTTTTTTACCAAGTTTTTCAATAACCCCAACTGCTTCCACTCCAAGCACTGATGGCAGATCTTTAATTTTGCGTGTACCTTTTCTGTGTTCTAAATCATAACGATTTAAGCCGATAGTTGTATGACTTATTAAGACTTCCTCGCCTTTTGGCTCACCTATATTCTTATCTACAAATTCTAATACTTCTGGCCCCCCAGTTTTTTTAATTTGTATAGCTCTAACCATGATAAATGTAAGACAAAAACTTTAATTATGTTATCTAGCAATTAATATTTTGCAAAATGTTATTTAGAGTTTATACACTACATAAGCGTATTGTTAATAGTTTTGAGGCACAAATTATCATGAACAGAGAAATTTGGCTTTATGGTGTTTTATTCAATGTGTTGTGCAAAGTGGATGAAGATAATGATTTGGATGTTAACAATGTAATAAAAAAAATAAAAGAAAGGTTAGAATATAGAATACAAAAATCAGATAAAAAAAGAGATTATTGTAAATATTTATATACTTCTTGGGAAAAAAAGGATTTGATATTAATCACCAATTTGACTTGAAAGATTATGATGGCTTTCCAATAGATAGTCTTTTTTCTATTGCCATTAATTATAAATTATACACTTTAACAAATTTAGCGCAAGTTTTAATAAAAGCAGGAGCTAATGTGCAAAATGAAAAAGGATATTTACATGCCTGCGTTTTGGCTCGTTCTCCAGATATATTAAAAGCTCTCATAAAAGCGGGAGTAAATGATAACCCAAATGAAAACTATGGTGGAAATACCGCTTTAGACTATGTTGCTAAATTATATGGTAGAGATAAGTCAACGAAATCCAAGGATTGCTGTAAAATTCTAATTGAGCATACATTAGAAAAAAATCCCAACATAGAAATGCCAGTCTCTGTAAAAAGTAATAAAGAGTTAACTGAGTACTGGAATGCTTGTGAAGCAAATAATGAAGGATGGGAATTAGCAACAACGAACACTGAAACACAAGTAGTCAGTGTGCAAAAAGCAAATAAGAGCTCCTGCTCAATTCAATAGATGTATCGTACAACCTTGTTCGGATTACAATAGGAAAAGGTTTGTTATTTAAGCTTAAAAAACGTATATGATAGTGTTATTTCACTTAAATCTTTTGTACTATTGTCACGCATTATTTCAGGGTCTACGTAAAAGGATACGGGCATAGCCGCTTTTTGTTTTGGTAGCAGCATTTGCTCTTCAAAACAAAAGCATGCAACTTTATTGAAATATTTACCTGCTTTAAAAGGTGTGACATTATACACTGCCATTCCAAAAGAAGGCTGATCAGATAAATTTTTTGCATAATAAAATACTAAACTTTGTTGCCCTATATTTGTATCGATGTAGTTAGTTTCTGATTTAAATTCCCAAGGGAGACCTGATATTATATCAGCATTAAGGTGAACCCTGATTTTTTGGTCAGTTGCATTTATTGTTGCATTAGTTACTTTTCTCGTTGTGCCACCATATCCAGTAGCTTTACAAAAGATGCTATACAACGGTACTGAAGCATATGCAAGACACAGCATCAATACCACTAAAGATATTAGGAGGAAAGCTATAGAACTTTTATTGTTTCCCCTTAAAAAGGAAATCATCTAATCCTTATTGTTGAATAAATTAAGTAACCTGAGTAAATTGAGGAATATATTGATGAAGTCAAAGTAAAGATTAGTTGCACCAAGTACTGCCAGCTTAGTAGTTGCAACCTCTGAGCCATCATTATACCTATAATAAACATCTTTGATTCTCTGAGCATCGTATGCGGTCATTAAAGTAAACACTATTACTGACACAAATGATATTGCAAAATAGAGTGGACTACTCCCAAGGAACAGATTAACTATAGATGCAATGATTAATCCCCAGATTCCCATAATCAAAAAAGAACCCATACTGGTCAGATCTTTTTTTGTAGTATTACCATACAAAGCCATAGAACCAAACATGATCGATGTAATGAAAAATGCTCTCGCTATATTTTCTGCAGTATAAATTATAAAGATATGAGATAAAGAAATTCCCATTAAAACTGAGAATAGAAAAAATACAGTAAGTGTTGACTGAGCACTTAGGTGTTGAAGCCTAAAAGACATATAAAACACCAATGCAACTGGAGACAGCATTACCACAAGCGATAGAACAGGATTAGAATAAATCACCTGAAAAAGACCAGAAAACACTGTTAAAAACGCAACAAGCCCTGTAACACCTAAAGCTAAAGCCATATAATTGTATACTTTAGTTAGGTAACTCCTGAGTCCAGCACTATAATAAACGCCCTGAGAGCGAATATCCTGTTCGTTTTTCATATAAGACATATGTAACTCCTTATTATCTCTTGATGATATATTATAATACAATACAGCGTTTTTATCAAGTATAAAATGACATACTACAATTGAATGGTGTGGTATGCAATTAGAGAATTTCTTCCATAACTATAAGCAAATCGGTTTTCAGCAGCATTTAACTATTATAACAACCTCTGGCAATAGAAATTACTTTCACCATTCCCTCTATCATGATTTAAGGGGAATGGTGAAAGTAGTTTTTGCATTTACTAAAGCATTCTTCTTATAGATACTATACCAACAATCCACTATTTTTTCTATGTCTCGCGGTTTAATCTCTGGACCTATACTGATTCTAATTGAACACTCTGCTTGCTCTTTTGTTGCTCCCATTGCAAGCAAAACATGAGAAGGTCCAACTTTTCCAGAAGAACATGCAGAACCATTGCTGACTGCAATATTATTTAAGTCAAAGTGCATGAGCTGCAGATCATTCTTCACTCTCGGCATATAAATGAAACTTGTATTTGGCAATCTTTTAGAATTTCTGCCAAAGATCTTGATATCACTGACAAGACTTAATAACCCACACTCCAATTGATCACGCAGCTTCTCTACTTCATCCATCTTTGATAGAAGATCTGGAATGTTTTGCAATGCAGCAGAAAGACCTACTATTGCAATAATATTTTCTGTACCACCACGCAATCCTTTTTCTTGCCCACCACCTATTATAGTAGGTTCTATTACAAGCTTTTTGTCAAATATTAAAACTCCACTACCTGCTATACCACCAAATTTGTGAGCAGATAAAGTAAGTAAATCCACTTCTAAATCTTCCATATTTAATTCGATTTTCCCAACACTTTGAGCAGCGTCAGTGTGACAGATTGCCCCGAATTTATGTGCCATTTTAGCTATTTCCTTAACAGGCTGGATAACTCCAGTTTCGTTATTAGCCATCATCACTGAAATTATTACTTTATTCCCTTCAAGTTCGCTTAGAATTTTTTCTAGCTCTAAAAAGTCAACAATACCCTCTTGATTAACGGGTATTATATGTGGATTATATGCAGAATTAAGAATTGAAGGATGCTCTGTAGCTGAAATTACATGCAGATAGCCTTTCATTCCTCTCATGACGAGGTTGTTTGCTTCAGTTGCACCAGACGTAAAAACTATTTCTTTATCATCTGGAATGCTAAGAGCATCACGTACGTTATCTCTTACATCTTTAAGAATCTTCCTCGCTTCTTGTCCTCTTTTATGCAGCGATGATGGATTTAGTGTTTGTTTTGACAAAATCTCAAGTATACTTTTTTTTACATTTTTACTCATTGGAGCAGTTGCATTATAATCGGCATACACACAACTACTATCTTCCAGAGAGAATAAACTCACAGGCTTATTTTTCACTTACCATCAACCAATTATGTATGTTAACTTTAACACGATAAAAATTTATTGCAAAAACAGCGAAATTAATACATAATTAATAAACAATTTACATTATCAATCCCTGTTAAAACAGGTTTTTATTAGGAGTCATCATGGTAGAAGTCTTTTTAAATAATTCAACAAAAAAGATAGAAGGTAGATACCATCAAAGCAAAGATGCCAATGCACCGGTTGTGCTAATTTTACATCACCATCACCAATATGGTGGTAGTATGGATAGTAAGATTATACATAGTATATATGAATCTTTTATCGATAATAACTTTTCTGCATTGACAATTAATTTTCGTGGCGTCGGAAAATCTACCGGAACTTTTGATAAGGGTATAGGAGAATTAACTGATGCTGCAGTAGCTATTGATTGGCTTCAGGAGCATAACTCTAACAATGTTCCAATTTGGATAGTTGGTTTTTCTTTTGGAGCATGGGTAGCTATGCAGTTGACAATGCGCCGTCCAGAGATAGTAAGTTTTGTTGCCCTTTCTCTTCCAGCAACTAAGTACGATTTCTCTTTTCTCTCTCCTTGCCCAGTTCCTGGACTTATAATACAAAGTAATAATGATACAATTTCAGAAGAAAGCGATGTAACAGAATTAGCACAAAGGTTAATAAATTCGGTAAAAAATAACCATATGGAATACCATATAGTAGACGATACTAACCACTTCTTAAGGGATAAAGAAGAGGAAGTAGCTCAAATTATAGATAATTATATAAAACTACGCTTAAACAGTGCAGTCACTTCCTCCAAAAAAGTTAAAAAAGAGATAAGGGTAAAAGAATATGCCTAACTTTACAAATGAGAGAAATGAACGTATTAATATAAATAAAAAAAGTCTTGTTATGTTTAGGCAATTATTATTTCTCGTTTTAGCAATGTTTATGCTGTCAGGATGCTTTCTAAGTAAACAGCGTAAGTTAAAGAGTCCGTGTATAAAAAATAATGAAAGCATTTCATGCGAATTATACTCCGTTAATGACCATTGGTTAAATAAGTACAAGTTATAGGTAGCTTTGTATTGTACTGTTTCTTCCATTTACAGCTTTACTAATGATCGGTTTTTTAACTGAAAAATGTGATCTGCTTTTTCTGCAAGGATATAGTTGTGTGTTACTATAAGCATAGAGCTGTTATTTTCCTTGACATATGAATGTAACAGCAAAAATACATTCAAAGAATTTGTTGGGTCTAAATTTCCCGTTGGCTCATCTGCAAGTAAAAGCTTTGGAGAGTTTACAATGCTTCTTGCAATTGCAACCCTCTGCCTTTCTCCACCAGAAATTTCAGATACCATACTACTTGCTTTATTTTCCAGACCAAATTTTTCTAATATTGCTTGCGATTTTTTTTTTGCTTCAGCTTTGCTTCTTCTTGCAATAAGCTGAGGAAGCATAACGTTTTCCAACACTGATAACTCTTGTAATAAATAGTGAAATTGATAAACAAAGCTAAGAAAATTTCTTCTTACATGAGTTTTATATTTATTGCTGGCTTGCGTACAATTTACTCCATCTATTGTCACTACACCTAAAGTTGGCTTATCCAATAGGCCTGCAATTTGCAATATAGTTGTTTTTCCTGATCCTGAACTGCCGATCAATGCAACTACTTGCCCTCTTGTAAGACTCAGATTGATATCTTCTACAATAGCAGGACTTTTTTTGAAGCTCTTACTTACAGAAGCTAGCTCTAGTGTTACACCACCACCCATATTATAAAAAGATCCAGGAGGGAGAATTAGACCGAGAAACTGTTACCACAACCACATCGAGACTTAGCGAGAGCATTCTTGATTTGAAAACCAGAACCACTTAGATCTTCAGTATAATCTATAGTTGAGTTATTTAAAAATTTCGCTGAACAATTATCAACCATTAATACAGGGTTTCCATTCTCATCATTAATTACTATATCTTTACCTTTTTCACTAAAACTGGAGTGGCTTCTATAATCCTCGCTATCTTCGTCATCGTCAAAATCGTCGTCTTCATCATCGTCAAAATCGTCATCCAAAGACATCTTCTTATTTATTTGATCCATAAGAAAATTATACTTGAAGCCAGAGCATCCACCACCTGAAACTGCAACCCGCAAAATAGAACTCTCATCTCCTTCCTGTTCTACAAGGGAGTGGATTTTCCTTAATGCATTGTCAGTTAAGCTAATATTGTAATCTGTTGACATAACAACCACCGTTCATTATTGATAACCTATTATAGTAGAAATTTTACATGTCAAACAATAATTTTCTATTAAGTTACGCGTGCTTTCCAAATAAAACAAAAGGAAGAAATTTTAAAGAGCCAGAAGATGAAAATCGCAGCTGCTTTCAGCGTGATAGGGACCGCATTATTCACTCTAATGCGTTTAGGAAATTGGGGTACAAAACACAAGTTTTTATCAATTATGAGCATGATTACTATCGTACTCGGCTAACTCATAGCCTTGAAGTTGCACAAATTGCAAGATCCATTGCTCGTAGACTTGGCTTAGATGAGGACATCACTGAATGCATAGCGCTTGCACATGACCTTGGTCATCCTCCATTTGGTCACACAGGTGAGAATGCTCTAGTTCAAATTGATAACGAGAAGTATAAGTTTGATCATAACGTTCAAGCTATAAGGATTTTAACTTATCTTGAACAAAAACATGCTGACTTTAATGGTATGAATCTAAGTTGGGAAGTGATTGAAGGCGTTGCAAAGCATAACGGTCCTTTACTCGGTCAAAATACGGTATCCCACACAAATAATCAGCTACTATTAGAATACAATGAAAAATATGATCTAAAGCTTGAAGAATTTTCAAGTCTTGAAGCACAAGTTGCTTCGATTGCTGATGACATTGCTTATAGTGTTCATGATCTTGATGATGCACTCAGGGCAAATTTAGTAATAACCGAAGATTTGCTCGATGTTCCTTTAATTGGCAAAATGTTCAAAGAAGTAAAAAGCGAATATTCAGAATTGGCTCAAAGCAAACTCATACATGAATCACTGAGTAGAACTATAGGAATTATGATAAATGATGTCGTTTTTCAGACTGAAAGAAATATTAAAGACTATAAAATAAAAAGCGTAGAAGATGTAAGAGGTCTAAATACAATGCTAGTCACATTTTCACCAGAAATTGCAAATGCCACAAAAGAGATGAAAAAATTTAACATGGAAAAAATATACAGAAGTTATAAACTGGCCAGAACAATGAACAAAGCAAAACGTATAGTACAGGAGCTTTTTCAATGTTTTTATGAAAACCCAAGGTTATTACCCACAGAGTGGAACAAGCTTGCTTGTGAATCTCAGCGTTCAGTAATAATATGTGATTATATCTCAGGTATGACAGATAGATTTGCCATACACGAGCATAGAAGAATCTTTGATACCTCATACGAAATGACTTCTTTCTAATGACCGACGATTATTTCATGTCGATCGCATTAAAGCTTGCAGAAAAAAGTCTTGGAAGTGTTGCACCAAATCCCACTGTTGGATGTGTCATTGTAAAAGACGGTATGGTGATCGGTGAAGGCTACACAGGAATCGGTGGACGTCCACATGCAGAAGTAGTTGCTTTACAAAATGCTAAAGACTTAACTCATGGTGCAACTATGTACGTCACTCTCGAACCATGCTGCCACTTTGGAGTTACAGAACCTTGCACTGCAGAAATCATAAAATCAGGAATAAGAAAGGTAGTGATTGCAGCAATTGATCCAGATAGTAGAGTTTCAGGCGGAGGAATTAAAGCTCTGAAAGAAGCAGGAATTGAAGTGAAGCAAGGTATTATGCAGAAAGAAGCAGAGAAGCTGAATGTTGGCTTTTTTACCACCAAGAAACTCCATAGACCATTTATAGCTTGCAAAATCGCAACAACTCTCGATGGAAAAATCGCAACGTTTACAGGTGATAGCAAATGGATAACAAGTGAGGATACGAGAAATTGGATACATGAGCTCAGAGCAAAATATGACGCAATTATGATTGGCAGCAATACCCTTGTTAGTGACGATCCACTCTTAACTTGCAGATTACCAGGACTCGAAGACAGGTCGCCAATAAGGCTAATTATCGATAGCCAAGGGAAATTGAAGGAAGAGCATAATATTGCAAAAACTGCAGACAAAATAACAACTTGGGTGATTACAAACAGAGAAATAGAGAAAAAAATAAAAAACATTAATTATTTGATAGTCAATTCAAACCACAAACCTCCTGTCATTCCAATGCCTTCTCCTGTCATCCCAGTGCCCAGACACTGGGATCCAGAAAACTTCAAGCAATTGAGTAGTGAAAACTGGTCAAGCACTGGAATGACATCAGAACCTGATATTATCGGCAAAGTCTGCCTAAAAGACATGGCATCAAAACTTGTTTCAGAAATTGGTATAACAAGGTTATTAGTTGAAGGTGGAGGAGTGTTAATTACAGAGTTATTGAAGCACGATTTAATCGATAGGCTGATAATCTGCCGCAGTGGTAAAATTTTAGGTAATGATGCCACTCCTTTTATAGGAGATCTAGGGATTCAATCCATAAACAACTGTTACCGATTCAAAAAAACAGAAGTAATAGACTTTGATGAGGATGTAGTTGAAATGTGGGATAGGCTATTGTAACTTTTACACATCCAGATGAAAGGAGAAAAAAAGAGGTAGAAAATCTACCTCCTATATAACCTATTGTGTTGTTTTTTCTTGAAACTTATCTTCAAGTATTTTCATAACTTCAGTCTTTTGCAACATAGTTTTAAGCACTTCTTCATCAATTTCACCTTGAGGTCCTTGTTCACCTTTCTCACCTTGTGGGCCTTTCTCACCTTGAAGTCCTTTATCGCCCACTGGTCCTTTTTCACCTTGAGGTCCTTTTTCACCAATCGCATTCATTTGCTGATATGAAGCATAAGCTGCTGCGGCAAAATATACAGCGGCAATAAATAGAACTGCAATTCCAGCAGGGCTAGCAATAAGTGCTAAAGATGCAGGTCCAGCAATTACTTTAGTAGCAATCAATAATGTTGTTATTGCTGCTGCTAAAGATGCAGTTGCAACTGTACTTTCAATACTCATTTTTGTTATGGGTGCTATATTTTTCAATTTCCATATAGTAGTCATAATTACTTCCTCCTTAATTAAGGTTAATAAAAAGTTAATTGTATATTAACAATACACACTAGTCAAGCATTTTTATTAACAACTTAATATTTTATCTACTTTCTAAATTGTTACTAATTATATAAGATTGATACATGGTAAATGGCTGGCTGAATCTTGATAAACCAACAGGAATGAGTTCTGCACAAGCTGTAACTCAAATTAAAAGGATTTTTGGAATAAAAAAAGCCGGACATTTGGGAACACTTGATCCTTTGGCTTCAGGTATATTACCGATCGCTCTTGGTGAAGCAACAAAAACTATACCGTATTTATCTTGTGACTTAAAGGCATACAATTTCACAATAAAATGGGGAAAACAAACAACTACGGATGATTTGGGTGGTGATATCATTAGAACTAGCGATATAAAACCCGAATATAACCAAATAAACTGTGCGATTAAGGATTTTATTGGTGAGATAACACAAACTCCTCCTCAATTTTCAGCAGTGAAAATCAAGGGAGCAAGAGCATATAAATTAGCAAGAAGTGGGCAAAAGGTAAATATAAAGCCCCGGCAAGTCAAAATACATGAACTGAAGCTGATATTCTTGGACACTATAAATAATAGTGCTGATTTTTCTATGATCTGCGGTAGCGGCGTATATGTAAGATCAATTGCAAGAGATCTTGGAATTGAATTAAATTGTTTTGGACATATTACACAATTAAGAAGAACGATGGTAGGTAATTTCAAGGAAGATGAATCAGTGACAATTGAGCAACTTACTAAAAAAAACACAACAACTTACTCTCCTCAGTGCTTGACACTGGATACAAATACTTACAAATCATGTAATGGACAAAAGATTCTAGGAGCATATGTCAAAAACAATGTTCGTGATGAAATAGACTGGATCCCAGTGTCAAGCACTGGGATGGCAGGAGATGATGGAGGTAATACAAAAGGCTTCATCATTCCCATTGAATCGGCTTTAAAATCGATGTTCAAAGTTGAAATTTCCTTAGAGGAAGCGGAGAAAATCAGAAAAGGTCAAGAAATTATATTAAATAACTTGCGTGGTTTAAAGAATTATGATATTTTTTGTACGATAGTGGGTAATCTACCTATTGCAATTTGCAGTTTTACTCATGGTTATGTGAAGCCTATTCGTGTTTTTAATATTTTGAAATGAGGTTTAGATGTCAATAACATCCCAAAAGAAAAAAAGTTTGATTAGTACATATGCAATTAAAGAAGATGATACAGGTTCATCTTTTGTACAGTGTGCAATTTTAACCGAGAGGATCAGTAATTTAACTGAGCATTTTAAAGCGCATAAGCATGACCATAATTCTAAGCGCGGTTTACTTATATTGATAGGTAGAAGGCGCAAGCACTTAAATTATATAAAACGTAAATTTGGTAATGAAGCCTATCAAGAGTTAATAGAGAAGTTAGGCATTAGAAAATAATCGAGGAATTTTGTATGTTTGAAATTATAAAAAAATCTATAGATTGGGGGGGGCGTACCTTATCTTTAGAAACTGGGAAAATAGCACGTCAAGCTGATGGTTCAGTAGTTGTAAATTATGGAGATACTTCTATCTTAGTCACTGTTGTACGAAAAAAGAAGGAAGAAAGTGTTGATTTTCTCCCTTTAAATGTGCAGTTTATTGCAAAAAGTTATGCCATGGGTAAGATTCCTGGTGGTTTTTTTAAAAGAGAAGGAAAACCATCTGATAGAGAAACTTTAATTTCAAGAGTAATAGATAGAAGTATAAGGCCGTTATTTCCTGAAGGTTTTCATGATGAAATTAGTGTAGTATGTAATCTATTAACTTACGATACGGTCAATTCTCCTGAAGTACCAGCATTGATAGGTACCGTCGCAGCTCTTGCAATTTCTGGTGTTCCTTTCCACTTTACTATAGCTGGAGTTATGGTCGGTTGTGATGAAAATAACAATTATACAGTCAATCCTTCCGTTCAAGAGATGAAGGCAAGCAACTTGGATCTGTTTTTGTCTGGTGATGAAAATTCGATCTTAATGGTCGAATCGGAAGTCAAAGAGCTCTCTGAAGAAAATGTTTTGAGTGCAATAAAATTCGGCCATGAACATCTTCAACCTGTTATTAAGCTTATAAAAGAATTTGCTGATACAGTAGGCAATAAACCTGAAAGCTTTGCTCCTGTTGATATATCAGATATAACTCAAGAACTTGAAAAATATCGAAAAGACTTTGAAGAAGCATATTCAAAAACAGTAAAACAAGAGCGAGTTCAAGCTCTAGAAGTAGTCAGGAATAATATATTGAATACTCTTAAAGAGGCTGGAAAAGACGAAAAGTTAATTACTTATGCAGTAAAAAGCTTTGAAAGATCTTTAGTGCGTGAAATGATTAGAAGGAAAAGTGTGAGGATAGACAGCCGTAAGTATGATGAAATACGCCAGATAGAAATTGAGGCTGACATTCTACCCAAGACTCACGGTTCTGCGCTATTTACAAGGGGTAGCACTCAGGCACTAGTTGTTACTGCTCTTGGTACTACACAAGATGAGCAAATTGTGGATGACATTGAAGGGGATAGACGTGAACATTTTATGTTGCATTATAATTTTCCTCCATTTGCTGTTGGAGAGGCTTCTGCTATACGCGCACCAGGAAGGAGAGAAATTGGTCATGGTAAACTTGCTTGGAAAGCAATTCATCCTGTTTTACCTGATAAATCTGAATTTCCTTATACAATAAGGGTAGTATCTGAGATTATGGAATCTGATGGTTCTTCTTCTATGGCAACAGTTTGTGGAACTTCCATTGCATTAATGGATACAGGTGTGCCAATAAAGGCTCCTGTTGCAGGAATTGCTATGGGTCTCATCAAAGACAAAAATGAGCATATAATACTTTCTGATATACTGGGCGATGAAGACTATCTTGGTGATATGGACTTCAAAGTAGCAGGAACTAGCGAAGGGATTACAGCACTGCAGATGGATATGAAAATTCCTGGTATAAGCTTTGAAATTGTTGAAAAATCTTTAGAACAAGCAAAAGTCGGAAGATTACATATCTTAGAAAAAATGAATGCAGTAATTTCAGAACATCGTAAGGATATAAAAGATCATGTACCAAGAGTGTTATCGTTTTATATAGATAAAGATAAAATTTCTGCAGCTATTGGTGCTAAAGGAAAAAATATACGCAGTGTATGTGAAAGAAGTAATGCAAAAATTGAAATAGGGGATGACGGTAAAGTTTCTGTTTTTGCCATTAGTAGTACTGAAGCTGAAGCTGCAAAGAATATGATGATTGATTCAATAACAGAGCTAGAACAAGGTTCTATAATTGATGCTAAAGTTGTAAAGATAGAGAAGTCTATTGTAGAGCTAGAACTTCTTAATGGAAGAAAAGGAAAAATGCATATAAGCGAGGTAGCTAATCAACATGTAGAGTCCATTGAGGATATACTTAAACAGGGTGATACCTTCAAAGCTTTGATAATTGACTTTGAAAAAGGTGGATGTCCAAAATTATCAAGACGTCGTGTTGATCAAGAAACAGGTGAATTTTTTGAAGGTAAGCTTTACAATGAAGAAAGGAGAGATGGTTTAAATAATAGGGATAATTATTATAACAACTCGTTTAATAAAAAACCTGGAGATAATTATCATAGTAATAGACCTACTCGTCCTCGTTCTGGTTTTAGTAATAGAAACAGACCAAAATTTGGTAATAATGACTCATCATCAGGTTTCTATTGAGGTTGAACTTACTTTCTATTATCTCAGTGTCGAAGCACTGGGATAATAGAAATTTTTAAAACTGACAAGATAACAAAAATGGTTTGTGTTATCTGTAGGGTTATAACGAAAGATTTTTAAGATCGTTTACAGCCTTTTTCATGTCTTCAGCTTTAAATATTGCTGATCCAGCAACTAATATATTTGCACCTGCTTTTATTATATCAGCTGCGTTAGAAAAGTTAACTCCACCATCTACTGAAACTTGTGTTTTAAGATTACGGTCCTGTATCATTTTCCTCACGGTAGATATCTTACTCAACTGCGAATGAATAAACTCCTGTCCTCCAAATCCAGGATTGACTGTCATAATTAGTACAATATCTAGCTCATGTATTATATATTCAAGCACGCTTGGAGAAGTTGAAGGAACAATTGAAACTCCAACTTGTATTGTTTTTTTTGTATGATTTATGTCTTTGTATGATTTTATCTTTCTTACTAGCCTCTCAAGATGTATCTCTGCTTCTGCATGTATAGTGATAATATCAGCACCAGCATTTATAAAACTTTCAATATGGTTACCAGGAGATTTAATCATTAAGTGTACATCAAAAGGAAGATTGCTATATTTACGTATCGCAGAGATAACATTCGGACCTATTGTAATATTTGGAACAAAATTTCCATCCATAACGTCTATGTGTATATAATCTACATTCAAGTCGCTAATTCTTTTTACTTCCTCTCCTAATTTTGCAAAGTCTGCTGAAAGTATAGAAGGTGCAATTTTAATACCCATAGACTACTTTTTACCAAAAATAAAAAAAGTAACTTATTTTTTAAACTCTGTCATCCCAATACTATATTAATCCTCATTTAGAAATTTTTGTATCCTTCCAGATACATGTGCCTTTATTTTTCTCTGCCCATTCATCTGGCCATCTTAATACTTGTTAGACTTCTTTCTTTGCCTCTTCTAAATATTCCAACACAGTTTCATGCAGCGCAGTCCAAGACATTTGCTTTTCCATATTCGGTATAAACTTTTGTTTCCAAGTGTCCTTAAATTCTTGGAACCATTGTTTTTCAAAATTTTGGAAATCAGGTAAAATTTTCGACCTAAACTCATTAATTAAATTCGAAACTTCTATAGCCTTTTCATGTCTTATAGACTTAAAAGACAATATTTCATTCTTTAAAACATCTAGCTTCTCAAATAAATTAAGCTTAAATGGAATATAAAGCGAGGATCTTATATTATACCTTAGATAAGAGTCGTAATATAGCTTAATCTTGTACATGAGCGTAGCAAATGCACTAGAAGAAATATTATTTTCATATTCTGCAAGAGAAGATAATAAACGCTTGTAATCCTCTTCATTCAAAAATGGTGGTTGTAAACTTGATTCAATTTTATTATTAAAAGATGTGAATCTGTTGAAAATACAATTGCCATATTCGCTTAAAAATTCAGGCAAAATATCTTCCTGTTCTAATTTTAGAGGCAAGTCTTTTCTAATCTCTTTCGGCAAATGATGCATTGAAAACTGATTAATAACCCACGCAAAATTCTCATCAAACTCATTTGAGTAATCAGCATTATTGTCAGCGTTACCTTCTTTATCATTCCAAGGCAGTATTTTATAAAAAAAATTGTTCAACCTTTTTTTTAATTTCAAAATACTTTCACTCTTATCGCCTACCTTATATAAAACCTCTTCTACTTTTTGTCTTGCGTCTTGAGAACTGATTCTATCACCTATATGCAGTCCAATGCCATTTCTCTCCAATAACTCCCAATCAAACAACTTATGTGGGTCAGGTTTACGCATTGCGTAGCCTTCAATTGCTGAGTTATATACTATAGTACCTATTTCAGCGTGACTAAATATCATATCTTTTCTAATCTTAAAGCGCTTCATGAGGTACAAAATCAGATCTTTGACAGATTTCATTTGCTCTTCTGGAAAAGGCTCAAGCCCTGTGTTTACAATCTCTATACCTATAGAATAATCATTCAGTTTTCGTAGCTCTTCAATCACATTATCTACTTGAACTTTCGCATAACTTATACCAGCATGCCACGCTCGTTTTTCGAGTGGAACCATCAGAGTAATGCTACCATCCCTATCAACAATAAGCTGTACTGATATACCTGAAGAATTTAATGCGCATTTTGTGCTTTTTAATGTTGGTGATTCGGTATGATGCACCACCACCATCAACACTTTTTTGCCTTCCCTATCATCATAATTTGAATTTGACGCAGGATCTAAAAATATTGGATTTTTTAATGATGTTTTCAAATCTTGAAAATCGTTCTCGATATCAATTAAGCAAGATTGCTGTCCATATACAAGAGGCGCTACAAGCAGCAACAGAAATAAAACAGACAAACATTTTTTTACTATAAGTCTCATGCAGCTTTACAAATTGCCCACAATATAACTAAATTAACATAATACGCATAAAATGTTTACTTTTTTTCAGCTAATCAAGGCTTGCTACAGCTACAATTAGTACTTTTATCATTACATTTTGGTGTTAAGTCAGGATAGAACGTAAGTATAGCGTCATTCTTTCTCACAAACACTGATTGATAATTGGCATCTTCCATTTTATACAGACACATTCCATCTTCTCCCAATTCCTTAAACGCCTTAGTTGCAGAAACTAAAATATCATCAGCATGAAGGTTATGTGCATACCCATTTGGGCACTTAACTTTTACTTCTCCACCCTTACCTAAGTATTTCATTCCAAACGTGTAAACAGGTGGCTTAATATCTAATTTATTGCACAGAGATTTATTACCCCAAATTGCACCCGCCCACTTATTTTCTTGAGCCTCAACATATCTACCTACAAAATGCATACCACCAAGTCCCAATCTATCTGGTTCACCACAAAAAATATGTCCAAATCCTATAGTTTCTTTCTCAACTCCGCTATTTGTAAACCAAATCTTAGTCAATTCATCTTTAAATAACCCCAAGCCTGCATTTGGTGTAGCCACTTGATGATCGAGCTTATCGTATATCCTTTTCACCACTTCTTGATGCTGCGGACAATCGAGCAAAATTCTAAAATCTTCTTCATCAGGGTGTACTCCCCAATCTCCACAAACCCTTAATACTCCTCTATCAAAATCAGTCAGCTCTGGAAGTGGTGGAATATAGTCTGGATCTGAAGAATCTGTTTTGAAAAACGGCTCAAAGCCAATTTGTGAATTTGCATCATTGAGATAATGCTCCTTAATGTAAAAAACAAATCCTATTACTGGTATTATTAAGCACAAGATTAACTTAGCTATTTTCGACATAATAATATTCATAAAGAAGCTAGGGTATAAGCAACAACTTAAAAAAGTTTTAATCTAATGTTGATCGCAGTCCTGGCATCTCATCACCACTTAGCCAACTTAAAAACGCTCCCCCACCAGTTGAAATATATGTAAAATCTTTATCGGCAAGACCTGCAGTATTTATTGCAGATAGACTATCTCCTCCTCCTATTACACTGGTTAATTTTCCTTCGTGTGTCAAATCACTTACTACTCTCATCACCTCTACTGTACCATTTGCAAAAGCTGAATGTTCAAAAACACCAATAGGTCCGTTCCACAGCAGAGTTTTACTGCTTGCTATTATACCGCTTATTGTGCTTAAAGTTTGAGGTCCGATATCTAAAATTATATCACCGTCCAAAATGGATTCAGTTTTTCTTAAAACGCCAGTGCTATAATCAGAATTTACTGCAACCAAAACGTCTTCTGGCACAACTATTTTGCAGTTGTTTTTATTTGCTGTCTCAACAATATCGTGCAGAAGATCATCAACAGCATTTTGAAAAAAAGACTTACCTATATTAACTTTATTAAATAACAAAAAATTATTAGCAATTGCGCCACCCAGAATAAGGTAATCAACCTTTTCTGCTAGTTTTATAAGCATTTTTATTTTAGTGGATATTTTAGCTCCACCAACTATCGCAGTAATAGGTTTAGCGTTAAACGATATGGCTTGCTCAAGATACTTTAGCTCATCTTGCAAGCAGAATCCCGCGTAGGAAGGTAAAAATTCTGTGATGCGTGAAATAGAAGCATGAGCTCTGTGAGAGCAAGAAAACGCATCATTGACATATATATCTGCTAGAGATGCTAATTGTTTAGCAAAACTTGAGTCATTCTGTTCTTCTTCTTTATAGAATCTAAGATTCTCTAGTAATATTATATCTCCTCTATCTATCGCATTTATTGCTCTTTGTACTCTCTCACCAATACAATCATCAATAAATTTCACTTCTTTATTCAGCAGCTGCGATAAAGTTTCGACTACGTTTTTTAGCGATAGGTTACTGTCTTTTGCTTTTGGACGCCCAAAATGTGAGATAATAATAACTTTTGCACCTGCATTTGCTAAATATTGAATGGTAGGTAGAGCTCTCAAAATACGAGTGGTATCACAAATTCTTTCATTTTTTATAGGAACATTGAAGTCGACCCTGAGTAGAACATTTTTATTGTGAAAATCACAACTCTCTATGCTAGGTACATTTATCATAAAATTAAAGAGCTATAAAGTTACTATATAATAGTTTAACCCAAAGCAAAGTATACAAATGAAGGGATCTTAAATGCCAAATAAATTAATAAATAGGAAAATTACTACAAATACTTTCAACTTTATTTTTTACTGCTCTTTCAATATCAGGGCTATTTCCATCAATTAACCCCTGAATTACTTCATTTATTAGATTAGCTACTTCTCTAAAATCTTCTTTCTCAAGTCCTCGAGTTGTCTCAGCAGCAGTACCAAAACGGAGCCCTGAGGTAATGGTCGGTTTTTCTGTGTCAAATGGCACAGAATTTTTATTACAGGTAATGCCAGCTCTTTCAAGGCTATTCACAACGTCTTTTCCAGTCAATTTCCGTGATCTTAAATCAACTAGCACTATATGAGAGTCAGTGCCGCCAGTTATAATGTCAAGTCCATGTTCTTGCAGCGCTTGAGCTAACACTTTTGCATTTTCTACAACTTTTTTACTATAAGTTTTAAACTCTGGCGTTAATGCTTCCTTAAATGCAACAGCTTTTGCAGCTATCACATGCATAAGTGGCCCACCTTGCAATCCTGGAAAAACTGCAGACTGAATTTTTTTATGTAATGCTTCATCATTTGTCATTACCACTCCACCACGAGGACCACGTAGAGTCTTGTGAGTTGTAGAAGTTATAATATGCGCATATTTGGCAGGTGATGGGTAACAACCTGCAGCAATAAGCCCTGAATAGTGAGCAATATCTGCAAGCAGATATGCACCAACTTTATTCGCAATTTCACGAAAGCGCTCGAAATCTATTTTTCTTGGATAAGCAGAAGCACCAGCAATAATTAATTTTGGTTTATGCTCCAGCGCTAGCCTTTCCACCTCATCCATATCAAGCAGGTAAGTGTCTCTATTAACTGTATACTGAATCGACTTAAACCACTTACCAGAAAGGTTTGGTGCTGCACCATGAGTTAAATGTCCACCGCAGTTCAGTGACAATCCAAGTATTGTATCACCCGGAGCAAGCAGTGAAGCAAACACTGCTTGATTTGCCTGAGAACCAGAATGAGGTTGAACATTTGCAAATTTAACACCAAATAGCTTACAAAGCCTTTCTATAGCCAGATTTTCAACTTCATCTACATACTCACAGCCACAGTAATATCTTTTACCAGGATAACCTTCTGCATATTTATTAGTCAGAAAAGAACCCTGTACTTCCATCACTGCTTTACTTGCAAAATTCTCCGATGCAATCAATTGCAACTGCGATCTTTGACGCTGCAGTTCCTTCTCTATAGAGAGATAAACTTCATTATCAAAAGACTTTAAATTATTTTCAGAGTTACAAATCCTTTCTGAAGCAATTGTCATAAGACCTTTTCCTTAACCACATAAATCCAAAAACAGCCAAAAGCAAACATACAGGAATAATTGATATTGCTTTTACTAGTAACTCAGTACCATACACAGGATTTCCTTGTATTACCGTTCCATTCCAACATAAGTCTATTATTTTTGCAATTCCAGTATGAAAAAAATAGCCAAAAACCATAACTATCATGTTTGATATGGCTGTGGCTAAGCCTACCAAGTTATTGTTTACATAACTTATTGCCTTGTAAATAGTAATTACCTGATACCCAGATGCAAAGCCGATAACAAGAAGTGTAGGTAATGCAATATATAAACCGCCAATTTGTGTAAAAAGCAAAAGAAAGCTAGCGATCATTGCAAAAGAACACGCAATAATCACCTCGTAATGTTTGTCTGGATACTTCTCCAGTAAATAAGCGAGAAAGAATGATCCAGCCCCCATGCCTATGAACATGAGAGAGGAAAGTGAAGATGCCAAATCTCCCGTCATTTGATATGCTTCACATAAGAACGCTTTCGCCCAACCATCAGCAAAACCTTCTAGTGGTCCAACCATTAAGCCACCAAAAAAGCTGATTAGAATGATATGTTTATTGAAAAGTACAGTCTTTAAATCTTGAAGTATGTTATCATTTCTACTCTCCTCTATGTTACTGTTTGGCGTTATTAAAAGCAATAGCAGAGCAAGTAAACAACCAAATGCTGAGAAAGTGTATATAACATAATTCCAACCAAATTTATTGAGCAAAAAGTCTAGAGGTAATCCACCATAAATAGCTCCCAGTAACCCTATTATTATAGATAAACTAGCCATCCTTGCTGATTTTTCTTGTGAGAAATACATACTTGCAACTTTAAAGAGCCCAATTGCCGAAGCAGATGACCCAACTCCAACAATCATTCTACCAAGTATTGAGTAATACCACTCATCAAAGCATATTAGTGGTAATGTTCCAGCAAATGTTAAGACAATACACGCAGGTAAAACAAACTTTGGCCCAAATCTATCAAGGGCAAGACCAACAGGTATATGAGCAAGCGTATAGCCTATATAATATAGCCCACCAAATTGACCAACATCTGTAATACTTATGTTAAATTTTGTTATTAATTCAGGCGCAATTATATTTGGAATTACACGCAATATATACTGGTATGCATAAAATAGTGATGCTAGCAACCATATGAAAAAATTTCTCTGCAATTCTAATATTACCTGAAAAACGGAATTATAGGTATTTTATCAGCAAGGAGCAACACTTTTGTAAATATCTACTCTAACTCTGAGGATATTTTTTAAAAGAGACCCTTTATTTTATTCATAATACCTTTCAGCATATCTATAACTGGCTCATGAATAAGATATATGAAAAAAATTACACCACAGATGATAAGAACGTTTATGATTTTACTATTTTTGATCCTTGCTATATAAACAATTGTCTTTCTTAGTAGAGAATCTATTTTTTTTATAAAGCTCATTTTACTTACGCTTTTATTTCATGACAGTAACTATATCTTAAATAATATAATTTTCAATGAAATTCAGTATCAGAAACGCTGCATTTAACTAAATATTAACCTTTTCGTGTGTAAAATATAATATAAAAGCAAGGTGAGTGAATGAACATAAACACAGCAGACAACACACTACAAAACTACACAACAAAATACATTGAACAAACATTTGCCGCACACACAGGCAATAGATACGACAAGTTGTACAGGGAACTTTTAAACAGCATAGAAGAAATAATAAAACTTACTGTAAACGAAGCAAAACAATATGATAAAAGCCTAGAAGAACTACATAACAATTCAATATTTCACGATAAGAAATTTATTCAAGCTGTTGTTAAAAATCAGATATTAGAATTTCTGAATACTCATCCAAAGAAGAAAGAAATCGTTGCAGAATTTAAAAATGAACATCATATCAACGAAAGCGATTTAAAAATTTTAAAGGAAGGAAAAGATTTAGTGAATAAAATAAACGACATTAACTTAACTCAACAAAATGAGAAAAATGAAATATTGAACATTAGAAAGGTACTTGCCAAATCAATAGGAATGCCCTCTTCAAGAACCGAAAAATCCAAGGAAACTTTAGTAGAAAGTCCTGAGATGGTAAAATAGACATACTTAACTTTTCCTAATTGGAAAATACTTTTAATCCTATAATACCCAGCACTACCAAAGCAAGGGAAAATAAACGCCCAAAATTTACTGGGTCATTAAAAAACATTATTCCTATTATCGCTGCACCTATAGAACCTATACCAGTCCAAACTGCATAAGATGTTCCAAGAGGAATAGACTTCATTGCTAACGATAGCCAGTAAAGACTCACAGAACCGCTAACTAAAATAATTACTACAGGTATAACACGAGTAAAGCCATTGCTATATTTCAGTGCTGTGGTCCATATTATTTCAACCAAACCAGCTAATAGCAAATACACCCAAGCCATAAATCAACTCTATCTTACTGAAATATTATATATAGGAATATTAAAAAGTTAACTTAGCATTTCGCATGCTTTAGTAATACTATCACATCCAATTTCTAATTGTTCCTGAGAGGTTGCATAAGAAATTCTGATAAAATTTTTCAGACCAAATGCAATTCCTGGAACAACAGCAACTAAATGATCTTCTAATAAATATTCGGCAAAATCAAGATCACTATTTATTACTTTACCACTTTTCGTACTCTTACCCAATAAACCTTCACATGAGACAAACAAATAGAATGCACCCTGCGGAATAGATACTGACAATCCTGAAGCAGAATTTAGCTTTTTTACTACAAAATCTCTACGATCCTTAAAGATTTTTGTTCTTTCTTTCAAAAAACTATGATCACCGTTTAACGCTTCAACTGCTGCTGCTTGTGCTATTGAATTTGGGTTAGAAGTACTTTGAGACTGCAGTGTAGAAATAGCTTTTACTATATCACTCCTACCTGCAATATAACCTATTCTCCAGCCAGTCATTGCATAGGCTTTTGATACTCCATTGACCACAAAAACCCTATCGTAAAGCTTTGGCTCAACCTGAGCAATGGTAAAAAACTTTTCGTCGTACACTATGTGCTCATAAATATCATCTGTAACAACATTCACATGTGGATATTCAAGCAACACTTGGGCTATGCTTTTCAATTCGTCACGTGTATAGACAATTCCTACTGGATTGTTTGGTGAATTAAGAATTAACCACTTAGTTTTCTTAGTTATATTGCTTTCCAGTAACTCCGGTGTAAGCTTAAAGTTTTGTTTGCACTCTACAATAACTGGCAGTCCGTCAAAAAGATTTACCATATCAACATACGAAACCCAATAAGGAGCTGGTATTATAGCCTCATCTCCAGGGTCAATTGTTGCCATAAATAAGTTGAATAACACCTGCTTAGCGCCTGCGCCGACACAAATTTGGTTCAGTGTATATTCTAGATTGTTATCCCTTTTTAACTTATTGATTATCGCCTCTTTAAGCTCATGCGTTCCATCAACAGCAGTATATTTAGTTTTGCCTTCATTTATCGATTGAATAGCTGCCTTTTTTATATGATCTGGAGTGTCAAAATCCGGCTCTCCCGAAGCTAAAACGCAAATTTTCTTTCCTTCGCTTTTTAATCTGTTTGCCTTATCGGTCACAGCAATTGTAGGCGACGGTTTTATCAGAGACATCCTCTTTGCAAGGTCTGACATAATCTCACTAAAGTTAAATAAAAATGATAAACTCTACACAACAAAAAAGCTAGAAGTTTTATTATTTTACATAAAGGTTGGTATTTTTGTATTCTTAAATATAGATATTAAAAAGCTTAATAAATTGAAAAAGGCAAATAAATCCCTGTATAGCGAGTTTTAATAATGTAAATTGGCACTGTAATAATGTGCTAACGCTTAAAGTAAGAGCGATTTGGCTGACCACCCTCATAAAGGCTTTTCATACAAGAGTTTTAGTAGTTTCTTACTAGGTCCACTAATGCAGCAATATTTTCAACCGGAGTATCAGGAAGCACTCCATGTCCAAGATTAAATATAAAAGGTAACCCTCTAAAACAATCTATTATACGCTTTGCTTCTTCAATTGCTTCTGACTTATTGTAGGCCAAAAGACTAGGATTAAGGTTCCCTTGCAGAGGAATTTTTAGATTTTCTTTCGCCCATTCTATTGGAACATTATAATCTATACTTACTGCAGATACGCCTGTTTGTTCGCAGTAATCTGTATAAAGATTTTCAGCAGAGCGCGGAAAACCTATTATTGGAAAATTGGGAAATCTACTCTTTATTGCCGAAACAATTTCCTTTGTTGGCTTGATGATGTATCTTTCAAACAGTTTTTCCTTCAATACACCAGCATTGCTGTCAAATAACTGAATAACATCTGCTCCAAACTCTATCTGTTTGATCAGATAAATAATTGTCGCTTTCGTTATTTTGTTTATTATTTCCTCTAGTGCCAATGGACAGAAATTTAGCACCTTGGAAAAAGTTTTACTACCACCGCCCTCTATGATGTATGAACCTACCGTCCACGGCCCTCCAGCAAAGCCTATAAGCGATTTTTCTTCTGGCAACTGGCTTCTTACTTCTTTTATAGCATTTAGGATTGGTAATGTGTTAGATTCAATTCCTTGTAGACTCTTCAAGTCTTTAGCACTTTCTATAGGTCTTATTATTGGACCCACACCTCGAATAAAATTTACATTACAGCCTAAAATGTCAGCTATTATCAAAATATCAGAAAAAATTATCGCTGCATCCATGTTGAACCTTCTTATTGGTTGTAACGTTAACTCTGTTACCAAATCTGTGCTATAACATATCTCCATGAAATTATTCATGTTTTCCACTGCCTTCCGATACTCAGGAAGAGACCTACCAGCCTGACGCATTAACCAAATAGGAACTTTTTCATCTGACTCGTTCTGGCTGATGATTCTTGCTATTTTTGCTTTACTTCTTTTCA